>NZ_NKHP01000043.1 GCF_014467235.1 Xenorhabdus indica
TTCCAGACTGCGTTCGGTACAGATAGCTACCCTGTCATCAGGCTGGACACCCAGCGCCAGCAGATGATGGGCCAGTTGGTTGGCACGGCGGTTGAGTTCACGGTAGCTGAGGGATTGTCCTTCAAATTCCACCGCAGTGGCCTCAGGCGTGCGTTCCACTTGTTGCTCAAACAGCTCGTGGATCAACGCTTCTTGCGGGAAGTCCGCCTGTGTCGCATTGAAATCCACCAACAGTTGTTGACGTTCTGCTACAGATAGCATAGGCAGAGATGAAATAGCTTGTGTGGCATCCGTTACCATCGCCGTTAGTACATTCTCAAAGTAGCCCGCTATGCGAATCACCGTTTCCTGATCAAACAGGTCGGTTGCATATTCCAGTCCGCCAACTAAACCGACATCGGTTTCGGTAAGTGATAATGTCAGGTCAAATTGAGTACTGAGACGCGGTTGTTCCAGGAGAGTGAGCTCCAGACCGGGCAGCTTCAGCGCTTGAGCCGGGGTGTTGTTCAAAACCAACATAACCTGAAATATAGGGTTGTAACTCAGGCTACGATCTGGCTGTAGTGCTTCGACTACCTGTTCGAAAGGCAGTGCCTGATGAGCATAGGCCGCAATGGTCCGTTTACGAACTTGAGCAAGTAGTTCCTCTACGGTATTGCACTGACCAGATTCGATACGTAAGGCTAGCGTGTTGACAAAAAAGCCAATTAATTCCTCGGATTCTCTGTTCTGGCGGTTGGCAACGGGAGTACCAATAACGATATCGTCCTGACCACTGAGACGGGCAAGGACGATAGCCCAAGCTGCGAGCAGGCTCATAAACAAGGTAGTATCCTGACCTTGACTAAATATTCTGAGGGAAGCGAGCACTTCAGTGTTCAAATGGATCGGTATCTGCTTGCCGGCATAGCTCTGTAGTGGCAGACGTGGACGATCAGTGGGAAGTTCAAGTAAAGCAGGTGCCCCCTGGAGCTGGGTATACCAGAAATCCTGCTGCTCTGAGAGCACATCCTGTTGTAACTCATTGCGTTGCCAGACGGCATAGTCAGCGTACTGGATGGGCAGTGGTGGTAAAGCAACATCGTGATCATTGAGGGCCGCTTGATAAAATGCGGCAAGTTCCCGAACCATGATGCCAATGGACCAGCCATCAGAGATAATATGGTGCTGGGTAAACAGCAGCACATGTTCCTCATCAGCCAGTTGCAGCAACTGACCACGGACCAGCGGGCCTTGAGTAAGATCGAAAGGCATGCGAGCTTCACATTCGGCGAGTTCGGCAACGCGATTTGTACGGTCTATTTCGCTCAGGTGACGCATATCCAGATAGGAGAGAGTGAAACCAATGTCTGAGGGCGCAATTTCCTGACAGGGCTGACCATCAACCAAAATAAAGCGGGTACGCAGACTCTCCTGGCGGTCGACAAGGCTATCGAGTGCCGAGGTCATCGCTTGATAGTTAAGCTTACCGGAAAGTTGTAATACTGCAGAGATGTGGTAAGCCCGGCTGGCCGCAGGATCGAGTTGGTCGAGGAACCATAATCGTTGTTGGGTAAAAGAAAGTGGCAACGGCAGGCTGCGATCAACAGCAGGAATCATTGTCTGAGTACTTACTGATGTATCAGTGAGCGTCCGGGCAAGGTCAATAAGAACGGGCTGAGCAAAGAACTGAGCAAGCGGCAGATCCAAAGCTAATACTTGGCGTACACGTGTTGTGCATTGGACAGCGAGTAATGAATGGCCACCAAGTTTAAAGAAATGGTCATAACGTCCGACGCGTTCCAGCCCCAGTAATTCCTGCCAGATCTGCGCCAGTGTTATTTCCAATTTGCCAATGGGCGCTTCATAAGCATGGGTTGCTACGGCTGATTGGTCAGGAGTGGGCAATGCCTTACGGTCGAGTTTACCATTAGGCGTAAGCGGGAAGGTTTCCAACATCACAAAGGCACTGGGGATCATGTACTCAGCCAAATGCCGGGTAAGCTGCTGGTGTAATTCAGCCAGTACGGGTTCAACACCGGATTGTGGCCGGAGATAAGCAACCAAACGGGTATCACCCGGCATGTCTTCACGCGCAACGACAACGGCTTCATCTACCCCCGGACACTGAACAAGTTGTGTCTCGATTTCGCCAAGCTCAATACGGAAGCCACGGACCTTGACCTGAAAATCGTTGCGACCCAAATACTCAATATTGCCATCAGGCCGCCAACGACCGAGATCGCCGGTCTTATACATTCGGGCATGAGGTATATCTGAGAACGGGTTGGGAACAAAGCGTTCCGCTGTCAATTCTGGTTGGTTCAGGTAGCCACGGGCCACACCGGCACCGCCAATATAGATCTCACCGATAACACCAAGAGGAACGGGTTCACGTTGTGTATCTAAAATATAGATTTGGGTGTTAGCGATAGGACAGCCAATAGGAACATTACCAGTGATATTACTCAGTTTATTGGTATCAAACGTAATACAGCCAACCACCGTTTCAGTTGGGCCATACTCGTTAACAATGCGAGATTCAGGGGAAAGTTCACGCCAACGTGCTACGGTTGAACCAGGGAGCGGCTCTCCACCTACAATGAAATAATGTGCAGGACAAGTTTGTTTTGTCGCTAATAGTTCCTGACCCACTGTCGCAAAATGAGTAGGAGTGATCTTGACCAGAGCAGCAGTGTCCATAGACAACAGAGCGGGTATCAGCTCAGTCAATTCCTGTCCGTCACGGAGCAGTTGTATTTTGCCACCACAAAGTAGGGGCAGATAAATACTGGTGACCGTTGCATCAAAGGCCACTGGTGATGACACGATACTGTTTAGTTGACCTGCACTAGCATAATGCCCAAGCGCCCACTGTAGGTAATTTCTGAATCCACCATGCTCAACCATAACGCCTTTAGGCTGTCCGGTGGAACCTGAGGTATAAATCACATACGCTAAATTGTGTGAAGTCAGTCCTAGTGCCTGAGCATCGGGATTTTCTGCTGATTTTTTGTCAAAAACGGATGTTTTTTGGGCATCAAGCACCACAGTAGGCAGGTTGCTCCCCAATTTCTCCTTCAGGATGGTTTGAGTAAGTAATACGACGGGTGCGGCATCATTAAGCATATAAGTCAGCCGTTCGACCGGATAGGACGGGTCCAGAGGTATATAGGCACCGCCAGCTTTAAGGATAGCCAGCAATCCCACTATCATTTCCGGGCTGCGTTTAACACAGATGGCGACTCGGTCATCGGGTTTTACCCCCAGTGTCAGCAAGTGATGAGCCAGACAATTAGCACGGCGATTAAGTTCTTCGTAACTGAAAGTATATCCTTCGAACACCATCGCAATAGCGTCAGGCGTGCGTTCAACCTGTTGTTCAAACAATTGGTGCACGAGAACATTTTGTGGAAATTCAGTTTTGGTAGCACTGAAATCCATCAGCAGTTGCTGACGCTCGTGGTCGGGTAAGATCGATAAATGACAAATAGGTTGATGAGGATCGGTTGTTAACATGTTGAGCAGATTAACAATAACCGTAGTCAAGTAGCCCGTTATTCTGGCGGGATCGATCTCCGCAATGCTTTGAACCACCAGACCAAAATCCTCACCTATATCATCTATCGACAGGGTGAGCGGATAGTTGTTGCGTTCTACTGTGGTCAGCACACGGATACCGTCCCAGGCAACACCAATGGAGTCTGATTTACTGTGGCGGTAGTTAAGCAAGGAATTGAACAATGGCAATGATGGGGCGACACCGCTACAGCGTTGGGCTAATGCCAACGGAGCTTGTTCATGTTCCAGCAGTGATGTCAGGTCACGGTAGGTCGCCTGCACCACTTCCAATACGCTGCGATTAGCAAGGGATATCCGGATTGGCAGGGTATTGATAAACATTCCCATTACCCGATCGGCACCTGCAGAGCCTTGCAGACGGCCCAGTAGTACGGAACCGAAAACCACATCATCACGGCCACTGGTTTTTGCCAACACTTGTGCCCAGGCAACATGAAACAGTACTCCAGCACTGATTCCTAAATGACGAGCCTGAGCACGGAGTGCCCCAGCCAAAGCTCTATCCAGTAACAAACGGGTTTCAACAATATCTTCACAATCGCTCTGTACGTTAAACAGACCAAATGGTGCTGTTGGTGTATCGACGTCGGCGAGTCGGGCACGAAAGTAGTCTTCATGTACCGAGGCGGGTACATTCAGGGTTTGAGCAATGAAATTACGGTATGGCAACGGATTGGGAAGTTCGTCAGTGCGCCCTTGCAACAGCAGGCGGATTTCATCGACGATAAGCTCCAGTGTCATATGGTCACAGACCAAATGATGATAATTCAGCGCTAGCAGCCACTCTTGTTTGACTGGATCATGAGCGATGTCGGCGGTAAGCAAAGGTGCCTGACTCAGATCGAGCCGACGCTGGCGTGGATCTGTGTGTGCTTGCAACTGAGCTTGTACATTATCAACAGAGGTTGGCTCGAAAGTCGCTACTGACAGCGGAGCCTGTCGCCAGACTACCTGTACAGGTCGCGACACATCTTGCCAGCAGATAGCGGTACGCAGAATATCGTGGCGGTCAATGACCTTTTGCAGAGCCTCAAGGAAGGCATTGAGATATTCACGATTATCAAAGGCAATCAGACTATTTAACAGGTAGGTATCACCTTGTTCTTGTAGCTGATGATGAAACAGTATGCCTTCCTGTAGCGGTGCAAGTGGATAAATATCCTGTACATTGGCAGCGCCACCGATTACGGTCTTGGCAATAATGTCGATTTCCGCCTGAGACAGTGTCACTAGTGGTAGCATCTCTGGGGTGAGAGTCGTGCAACCTTCAAGGATACAATTAGGTGGTACAATAAAGGCAGAATCATTCTGGTTCGTTTGGATAGCTTGAGCCATATCGGCAAGCACAGGTGAAGAGAAAACGTGGCGAACATCAAGCAACCAACCAGCGCTACGCAATTGTTCAATCAGGCTGACCGCTATCAGAGAATGACCACCAAGCTCAAAGAAATGATCGTGGCGACCGACACGTACCAGTCCTAGCAAATCTTGCCAGATCTCAGCCAGTATGATTTCAAGTTCCCCTGAAGGCGCTTCATAATTACGCGTTATTACCGCTGACTGATCAGGGATCGGCAATGCCTTACGATCGAGTTTGCCGTTAGGGGTAAGAGGGAAGTTCTCTAGCACGACAAAAGCACTGGGCAGCATATAATCAGCCAGATGTTGTGCAAGTTGCTGGCGTAGTTTGGCGGGTATCAGTTCACTATCAGGCTGAGTCCGAAGATAGGCTACCAAGCGTTTGTCGCCAGGGATATCCTCGCGGGCGATAACAACGGCTTCATCTATTTCTGGACACTGAACCAGGCGCGCTTCGATTTCACCCAGTTCGACGCGGAAACCGCGCAGCTTGATCTGGAAATCATTGCGGCCGAGATATTCGATATTGCCATCCGGCAGCCAGCGACCGAGGTCACCTGTCTTATAAAGTCGGGCATCTGGCACTGTTGAAAAGGGGTCGGGAATAAAACGTTCCGTTGTCAACACTGGGCGGTTAAGATAACCGCGGGAAACACCGACGCCACCAATATAAATCTCACCAACAGCACCAAAAGGCAGCAACCGGCCTTGTTTATCCAGAATATAGATCTGGGTGTTCGCAATTGGCCGACCGATGCTGGGTTGTGACAATGATACATCAACCGGACAGAGAGTGGCGTCTACCGTACATTCTGTTGGTCCGTAGACGTTGATAAAACGGGTCGTTTCTATTTCTTGCAGTCTGGACCACATTAAAGGGGGGATAGTATCACCACCAATCAACGCCAACTTGGGTTGATAGCCAGCACGTGTTCCCAGTCCGGCATCTAACAGCCATTGCAATTGAACTGGCGTACAGTCAAACATGTCCACAAGGTGGTGTGCAAAATAGCGCCAGAGTTGCTGACCATCGGCACGGATCTCTTCAGGAACGATGATCAATGTATGACCTGAAAGCAATTGAAACCAGCTTTGCACCGAGGCATCGAACACAATACTGGCGTTCATGGCTATACGACACGGTTGTTGGAGGTCGAGCGCTGCATTCAATCCGGTATAAAGATTGATGACATTCCTGTGTGTCACCATCACGCCTTTGGGCTGTCCCGTAGAGCCAGAGGTATAAATTACATACGCCAGATGGTGTGATGTTATCCCTAAAGCTTGAGCATTGGGATTTTCTTCCGAGTCTTCATCAAAAACAGATGGGGCTTGAGCATCAAGTATCACAGTAGGTAAGTGACTATTCAGCCTTTCAATGAGTGAAGACTGAGTAAGCAACGCTATCGGTGCCGCATCATCAAGCATGTACGTCAGTCGTTCAGTCGGATAAGCTGGATCTAACGGCACATAGGCACCGCCGGCTTTTAGGATAGCCAACAATCCCACTATCATTTCAAGACTACGTTCAACGCAGATGGCGACGCGATCATCAGGTTGGACACCTATGGTAAGCAAGTGGTGAGCCAGCTGATTGGCGCGACGGTTAAGCTCATCGTAACTAAGGGAGTGTGTTTCAAACACCATCGCAGTGGCATCTGGAGTACGTTCAGCCTGTTGTTCGAATAGTTGCTGTATCAGAGTGTCTTGTGGGAAATCAACACCGGTTGCATTAAAATCTACCAATAGTTTCTGGCGCTCCGCCGTTGGTAATAGGGGAGCGTTTCCAATAGGCATATCCAGAGATGTGATGGCAGTTTCCACCAATAGAGCCAAACGAGATTGAAGAGCAACGACTTCCTCGTGATTCAAGTAATTAGTATCGTAATTGAATTCGATGGTGGCAGGGTGGCTTATATTCTCAAGGTGAGTAAACGTGTATTGGTAGATGGCTATCGAGAGAGGGAACATGGCACCACGATGTGATTGTTTGAGTGTTGTGACGGTGCCTTGCATATTCATATCGGCTTTGAACAATTCAAGCGACAGTATGATATCAAAAAGTTGAGTACGCCCTGTTTTCTGTTTGATTTGTGTGTGCTGGTTTATCTCTGCAATTGGCAGCCGCTGATGCTTATAGCAACGGCGCAACTCCATTGCGGCTTTGCGCATGACATCAAGGAAAGAATCCTCAGAATGAACAGTTACTCCGATGGGAATGACTGACGAGAACATTCCCATCGTACCTTTTTGTTTTGCATTTCTGCGATTGTGTACAGGCGTACCAATAACAATCTCCTCCACGTCTGTGCTGCGTGCAAAATAGCAAGCGAGAACGGCATACATAAAATGGAGGACGGATAGCCCATGAGCGGCCACTGTATTTTCAATTTGTTGAAAAAGGGTTTTATCTAATTGCCAAAGAATGGGTTTTGCTTGTTCGTGAGTGACAGATGTACTTAGATTTGAGGGTGGAATTAAGGCTGGGGGCAGTTTTTTATAGCGCTCCAACCAAAATTGCAGGTCACGTGTATACAATTTAGAGTCAAGATAGGCGCGATCTTCAACAATGAAATCGAGATAGGAAGGCGCAGCTTCTGCCAGTGCTTCCCCCTTGACCAGACGATTGTAATTATCTGCAAGATCTTTGATAACCAGTCTCAAACCCAAACCATCTGAGATTAAATGATGGCAACAAAATTGCCAGTACCACCGTGTCTCACTAACTCGCAGCAGTTCAGAACGCCACAGCTCTCCATATAAATGGAACGGACGTATGAAAGTAGCATAAGTTTGCTGTGTGACCTGAGTTTCTGCGTCAGGATATTGCGAAAAGTCGTGTATGGATAGAGATACAGGGAGAGTATCGACAAGTTTTTGGCGGGGTAATCCATGGGTATCTACGAGCCGTAAACGCAATGCATCATGACGGGAAACAACAGATTCAAGAGCCTGAATGAACAATACTTCATCCAGCTCTCCCTCGATACAGACTAGTGTACTGATATTGTAATTAGGGGTATCAGGATGAAGAATTTGATCAAGCCAAACAACTTGTTGAGTAGAACTAAGCGACAATTCGCGAGAGGAAATCAAATGATTCTCTAATGAGGATGTATGGTTACGTGTCATATTCATTTTATAGTTCCAAAGTTTCAAATTTTGATCTATTAGTTAAATAATCGTTCTAATTTTTAATCTTTTAGGATCTAATTCCCTGCCACTCACGGCGTAAACTTAATGGTTTTCGATACCCCGCTGCTTGCGACGGGGTTCTTCATTTAGAGTTGAATATTTGATAATAGAAAAAATGCTGAATTATGCTTATGCTTAATTCAGATCAAAAATAATATAAAAATAACCCGCTAGATATTTGTCACCGATCTAGCTGATTAAGTCTGTTATTTAAACGTGAAATTTAGGTTAGATAATATCTCGCAACATTAATCACAAAAAATTCACAATAATTTAATGTATTTATATATGTGAATAGATTTCAACTCCAAGATATTACAATGGAAATACATAGTAAAAATGCTAGAAATGATATTCAAATTACTTTTGCTCTCTTGATAATGATAGATATGAAACGAAAAAATACAGTAATTTCAGTGTGAGCTTAGCAATAGATATATTTATACCAGTTAACTGGGGAGGTGTTAACCTGCTATGAATCTACTGTTAATAAAATCAATTGAAAATTCAATATTAATTCTGCCTCTTTATATACATCATATATCATATCTATTGATAAAATAAACATCTGTTATTATCTAATGTATTTAAATAGACATAAATAGTTATATTAAAAAATATTACACACTTACTTAATATTATTAATAACAAACTCATTTGTTTCATATTTGTGAAATTTATTAAAATATCAGATAGATTGTGTAATATAAATACGATGTGAAAATTTTTATTGGAAATGTATCTAAACCTTGATCTATCTATTGAAATTTCCCATAAGAATAATCAGAAAATTCATATTTCATGATCGTCTTTCTTTTCAATATATGGCGTACTATATCAACCGGTTTGTTAAATATTGTAGAATTTCAAATATGCAGGTTAGGAAGTGTTACTTTATTCTTTAGAGAGCATAAAATCTATGGTTCCCCTCTTTTTTGCAACACTCATTTTTGATGAATTTTTGGCTTGCTTAACTCTATCCGGCGTCACTGTAGGCAAGGAGCCTGCGCCTCGATGAGTTCCGCGCCTGATGAACCTTAAAACCGTGTCGGCTTGAAAGAGCCATTTTTTATGTTAGGTTTCTCATCAGGCCGGTAGGCCGTTCATGTCATCAATAATCAGTCTTCGCAAAACCAGTGGGGTAACAGTTAAATAGGTTCACAATGACGCCAGCTTTAGGCGACAAATACCGTGTGTTGTGTCGTAATGGCCCACGCTATCCGGGCGAGTTTATTAGCCAATGCACAGGCCACGATATTAGAGTGCTTTCGTTCAAGCTGCTGCTTAACCCAGTCAGCCAGTTTTCCCTGCCGGTGCTCAATCTGTTGCATGAATGACCGGGCGCAGAGTACCAACAGTTGCCGGAGCGTCTTATTACCCCGTTTACTGATACCCAATAAGGTCGTCCTTCCCCCGGTGCTGTACTGGCGGGGAACCAAACCCGTCGAGGCCGCAAAATCCCGGCTGCGAGAATATTGTTTTCCATCGCCCAGTTGTGAGGAAAGCACACTCGCCGTGATGGGGCCAATGCCGGGGATCGTCATCAGCCGTTGTCCGATATCATCCTGAGCAACCTCCTGTGACAGGGCAGTTTCAATCTCGGTGATTTGCTCAACCAGATAGTGATAATGTGCCTGTAACCGCAGTAATACCTGCACCAAATAAGGGGGAAGTTCATGTTCAGCCAGCACAGCAGAGAGCCGTTTTATCACGGCAATCCCCTTGGGCATGCTGATACCAAATTCAAGCAGGAAAGCCTGCATCTGGTTGGTGGTTTTGACTTTATCCCGGACCAGTGATTCCCGGACACGATGCAACGCTCGCATGGCTTGTTGGGCTTCCGTTCTGGGCTGAACAAAACGCATTGAAGGTCGTGAGGCCGCTTCACAGATGGCTTCCGCGTCAATAAAATCATTCTTGTTACTTTTGACAAAAGGACGGACAAACTGCGGTGAAATCAGCTTAGCCTCATGCCCCAAATCAGCAATCCGTCTTGCCATGAAATGCGCGCCAGCACAGGCTTCCATCACAACCGTTGCCGGAGAGCAATCGGCTAAGAATTCCATCAATTTAGTTCGGGTGAATTTTTTACGTAGCAGGGCTTTTCCCGATTGCTCCTGACAATGGACATGAAAAGAATGCTTGCCGAGATCGATGCCAATCAGTGCGATAGTGTTCATGATGGTAGCCTCTTATCAAAGATAATCACTCTGCTAATATACTGCCGTTAGGGTGAGGGGAACCATCTCATTACCTTGGAGCACTTTATTTTCAGTTAGCGATAGGATGAGCAACTAAACGTACCTATCAGACCTCTCACATGAAAACCTATGTCGTTAAAGTGCACTTCGAGGGGGGTTAGACTACAGGTGATACTTCTTTAGCAGTTTTTCACTATAAGATTAGGTAATGAAACGATGATTATTTCACTGAGGCCATTGCAGCACAAGTGCCCCCCGTTTAATGGGATGGCCCCCTCGCCCTGTAGGCATATTTTGGTCACGTATTCAATCCGTTGATTTGTGTTAAACATAGTATTCACGTTCAATGAAAGTCCCGATGACTTTATCATGCATTTTCGGTGACTTAGAATAACCCAACGTTTTACGATTGAGTCGCTTAAGTCGGTTGCGCAACGTCAAATTCTCCCGCTCAATACGTTGAGTGAAGGTT
>NZ_NKHP01000044.1 GCF_014467235.1 Xenorhabdus indica
TTGACCCGTCGCTACACAGGCTAACCATTTGGCTACTCAGGGATGCGTCACTACCGCATCATCAAAGCATTACGCTTGCGGTCTATCCGCTTTGCTAAAGCATGATTAGTTTTCCTTTTGGTTGATAACGACATTGCATTCTGATGAGTACGCCTTTACGGGGTAATTCGCTCCTGCGCTTCCCGATTGCCTAAGAATCATTCCCGGCGCTATTTCGATTTGCTAGGGCTTATCAGTTGCCTGTCGTGGTGGGTCTATGTTGTTAAAGAGCGGGTGGTGCTTTATCGTTGGCTTTGTGCCTTTGATGGGAGCAATATAGCTAAAGTTATTTTTAATGTAAATAGCTTAGGTTATAAAAAAATAGAGGAATGTATTAATTGATTGATAGGTAAGGTAATATTTTTTTATTGGAATCTAGATATGTGATATTTGTCGGATTTTTTGGTATAAAAAAGCCCCTTTCGGGGCTACTCGGTTAATTCTGCGGAGTTCTAGCCGTGATATCTGTAATTTATTGATTGGCTTACCATTACCTTTCCTTGTATAAATAATTCTTGAGCCTCCTCTTCACTAAGATACCAAGTTTCATATTTTTGATTATCAGATATTATTGCCAGTTTTTTATACTGGCGTTGCAGTCTTTTAATAAAAAGCTCGCTCTCTAATATAAAAATATATATGCCGTCGCCATCAAAGTAATTCTTTGTTATATCTACAAAAATTTGATCTTTTGGTTCAAATGTTCCAGACATTGAGTCTCCATTGACGGTTAGCATTCTTATCGATTCAGCGGGTATTCCACCAAATATCCTTCTAGCTTCGTCGTCGGTATACTCAATAGAGCATATAGTTTCAATAAACTCAGAATTAACCATTACACCAGGCCCCGCGCTCGCTTGAATATCCAATAAATCAACTTTATAAGAGCGCGAGGTTCTTTTGCTATTAAATTGTTTTATTACTTTATTATTTTGTGACGTGTATTCATCATTATTTATTTGTTCTTCTGCGTTAGCCATCATTGAACCACTGCCGGTTGCTAACCACTCCGGGTCAACCATTAGGGTTTTCGCGATTTCAACTATATGGCGAGATCTACTAGCCTTACCCGATGTCAGCTTCCAAATGCTAGGTTGGGACATGCCAACAGCCTCAGCGAGTGAAGCCTGAGTAAACCCACGTTCTTTCATGGCTAGTTTTAGCCGTTCTGCAAATGTCATTTTGTTCATAATTGCACAATTTATAGCTTAGGCTATACATCGTCAAATAACCAAAGGTTTACTTTTAAAATATCTTTAGCTATTATTTTGCGTATTCCAAAAGCTGAGGTTATTTATGACAAATAAATTGATCGAAAAGGCTATTGGCATGGTTGGTAGCCAGCAAGCACTGGCTGACATATGTAACGTTAAACAACCTTCAGTTTGGGCTTGGTTACATGGACATAGAAAACCATCTGCCACAAATGCCATTCGCATTGAGCGTGCAACAAATGGAGTAATTCCAGCGCATCAATTACGACCTGATTTATCTGAACTATTTGGCGAGTCTGTCGCCTGATTTACTGCTCTTTAACAATCTGCCCTCACGACAGGCTGCTGGTGTGACCCTAGCAAACTGAAATAGCGCCGAGTAAAACTCAGGCAGTCAGGGAATTACACCCTGTAAAGGCTGATCATCATAATGCCAGCTCGTGTTTATTAATCATCATCTATCTCAGGATAGTTGATATTTTTGTTTATTTATTAAACGAAATTTCACTTTAGGAATTTTACGTATGGGAGTTACAAGTGAGACAAAAAGAAAAACCCCAGTTGCGAGAACAACTGAGGCTTCTTGAATACAAGTTTAGAGTGTTGGTGTATCGATTAACAGAGGTATGCAAGCCCGCTTTAAACAACAACCAACAGGGATAATTATACATGAAATATCAATTTAATCACAGCGCCGTGCATAAAAATAACCTGCGCGAACGGGAGGCTCGTTCCGTTTCTAAGGAGGGAGTGAAAAAACTTCGTGGCGCTTTAGAGGATGCGAAGTTACGCAAAGAACATCGGGAAGAACTGAACGGAGTGGGGCGTCATGAGTAATGTAGTCGCGCTAAAAAAGGTAACAGAAGCACCGAGGAAATCGGGCAAGGGGTTTGCCTTGATGTACAGACAAATAATGGACTGTGACTTTTACAAAAAGGATTCTCAAGCTGTTCATTTGTGGCTACATTTGATCCTGAAAGCAAACAGAAAGCCAGGCGTTGTCGAATCTGACATCGGTGAAGTGATGCTGAGTCGTGGTCAGCTTATGACAAGCAGACCAAAGCTGTGTGCTCAAACAGGAATTGAAGACAACAAAGTGAAGGCATTGCTGCGCAGTTTTAAATCCAAGGGCATGATTTCAACTGAGTCAAAAAGCAACAAATTCAGCATCATTACCGTACTAAAATATGACGAATTTCAAGGTGAAAATTGTCCAACGGTTGTCCAACAGTTGTCCAACACAAAACCTGATGCCACAACGGTTGAGGAAGCGGAGTGTCCAACGGTTGTCCAAGACATGTCCATAAACAACAATATATATAATATAACTACATCTAACGATGTAGTTGGTGAGTTTTCTGACGAAAACAACCCGCCACAATCACTCGATCAATCTCAATCCATGAAATCAAAACCTGTTCCCTACCAAGCCATGATCGACGCTTATCACGAAATCCTGCCAGAAATGGCAAGGGTCACTGTTCTGCGCGATGGCAGAAAATCCAAGATGCGGACATTTTGGCGGCGAGCTAACAGGGAGTACCAATCCCTACACCAGAGACCCTTCACGCTGGAAAACTGGAAAGGCTATCTGGTTTACATATCCGAGCACTGCCGCTGGATGATGGAAGATAGACCGAATGGCAAGGGGGGTTATTGGCGAGCTAAGAACCTGGATTATTTGATCACAGACCAATGTTACGTATCCGTCAAAGAGGACAGAGCCAATGACCGCAAGCGAAATTAACCAAGTCCCCCACAGCTTCGAGGCGGAACAAAGCGTCATTGGCGCATTACTGCTAGACCCCCAGAGCGATAACGCGCAGTACGTATTCTCAATGCTCACCCCGGATGATTTTTATGGGCGCCATCACGGTCTGATTTACACCGAGATGCGCACAATGAATGATCAGCGCCAACCGATTGACATCCTCACGGTCGATGATCGCCTGAAAAATACCGGGAAGTCTGACAGTTCCGGCGGACTGGCTTATTTGGCTGAGGTAGCCAAAAACACACCCAGTACAGCTAACATCGTAGCCTACGCCAAGAAACTCAAAGAAACTGCTGCTGAACGTTACGCCATTGAGAGAACCAATGAGATTCAACGCTTACTGATGACACCAAGCACACTCACATTCACTGAAAAAATGGACATAGCGCAACGGTTACTGAGTGAGGCTGTAGACAACGGAACAACCGGACACAAGACTGGACTAAAACCGCTGAGTGAAATTGCCGATCAGTGGTTTACCGAACTGGAAGAGCGCTTCAACAACCCTGAATTGCACAGAGGGCTTAAAACTGGGTTACGCGATTTTGATGAGATGCTGGCGCCAAAATATATCGTGCCGGGCTCTCTCGTGGTGATTGGCGCTCGTCCGAAAATGGGGAAAACCACGCTATTAACCGAGATAGCCAAGAACGTTGCCGGTGATGGTCTTCCGGTATTGATGTTCAGCATGGAAATGACAAATAAGCAGTTATTCGAGCGCATGGTAAGTCAAAAATCTGGGTTAAATTCTGATGCGTTCTACGGGGACATTGAAGACGATTACGAATGGGCATTACTGAGTCAGACCATTGGCGAACTGAAAAATACACGCAACGTTTGGATTGATGACACGCCGGAGATGTCATTTGCTCACATTCAAGCTCAGTGCCGTAAAATCAAGCGTCAGGTTGGCAAGATTGGCTTTATCGGCGTTGACTATCTAACCCTGATGAAAACTGAAAAAGCAGATCGGAATGATATTGCCTACGGCAATATCACAAAGGGTCTCAAGATACTGGCGAAAGAACTGAATACCGTTGTAGTACTGCTAACGCAGCTTAACCGAGAACTGGAAAGACGAGCCGACAAGCGACCCATGCCAAGTGATAGCCGTGACACCGGACAGATAGAACAAGATTGTGATTACTGGATAGGTGTGTATCGGGATTCAGTTTATCACGAGAAGTCAGACCAGACGTTGACCGAGTTGATATTGCGCCTCAATCGCCATGGTAAGGCGGGCATGACCTACATTGAGCAAAAGGGGTTATGCCTCTTTCCTGTCGATCGGGTTGAGGGTGAACTCAGAGCCAATCGTAACGAAGATAAATACAATAAACCCCACCGTAAGGACTTTTGAGATGACATCAACATTTAAACAGCTACAACAACAGATTCACCAACAAAATATCGCCGCCGGTTGGTGGGATAATCCCCGTGAACGCGGAACATTGCTCTGTTTAATCCACTCTGAAATCAGTGAGGCAATGGAGGGTGAACGCAAAAATCTGATGGATGATCATTTGCCTCATCGCCCTATGGCTGAGGTGGAACTGGCTGATGCTGTCATTCGGATTTTGGATTACGCAGAGGCATTTGGATATGACATTGAGGGCGCGATTGCTGAGAAACTGGCATACAACCGGCATCGGGCAGACCATAAACGAGAAAATCGCGCCAAATCTGGCGGTAAGGCATTTTAATGAAAATCAAAACAAGTGAGCTGACAGGTCAGGCGTTGGATTGGGCCATGGCCTTGTCTTTAGGAGCAGAGATTTGTAGTAAGGGTCGTTTTCTGGAATTACCAAGTGGGCATTTTGTAGATAAAAAAAGCAAATATTATTCATTTAAACCCTCAACCAATTGGACACAGTGTGGGCAGTTGATTGAAGAATATAAAGTTCAATTCGTATTGGTATCAGACGCAATAATTGAGGCATCTTCGCATTTGATGAATAAAAAATTAGTAGTTGCTGAATTTGGAAGTAATCACCTTGAAGCAGTATGTAGATTGATAGTCTTAGGTAAATTAGGCGACGAAGTTGAAATCCCTGATGAACTACTGGAGGCAGAATGAAATACCAAATGACAGACGAACTCAAGCCGTGTCCATTTTGTGGTAGTAAAAACATAGACTGGAGTTGGTTCTACACAGACGGGAAAAGGCACACCCTGATTTATTGTGAAGATTGTCCTGCTCAGGTTGTTGGCAAGATGCTGAAGAGCGATGCGGTCAAGGTATGGAATCAGAGGGAAAATAGCGATGGCCAGAAATGCAATTGAACGACTGAACAATTCAGCAGGCCATAATTACCAATGGTCAACAATATGTCGGGTTCACATCTGTAAAAAATGCGGCACAGCAGAGCACCGCAGCGGTTGGTATTGGTGGGCAGGTTACAAATCGAAAGTTGAGCCACCGTGTTACCAGCGATGTACTGAGGGTGACCTACTGAAATGGCAAAAAGAGGATGCTATTTTCGAGGGATTATAGGAGGTTAGATGGAATGGCTAATCCGAAATTATGCAGTAATTGTGGAACGAATGAACTTGTATTTATAGAGTCAAAATATTTTAAAAGAGAAAAAAAGTTTAAAAGTTTTGCCTTATGTAAATCGTGCAATAAAAGAACTACTCCCGTGCAGTGGTTAAGATGTGAAAGCGACGTTAGAGATCAAGTATTAAATAACTGGAATAATGAAAATTAAGGACTTTTATGGAATGTGATTTTCTCTTCCATGAATCAACCAAACAAGCCGCATGGCAACAACTCAAAGAAGTTCTGGCAACAAACCAACCTCACCGCATCATCATCAAACCGTGGAAAAACACCCGAAGCCAATCTCAGAACGCGACCACGCATATGTGGTTCGGCGAGATTAGCCGTTTTCTGAAATCCAACGGGGCAAAGTTTTCACCGGATGAAGTCAAGGACATGCTTAAGCATACATTCTTGGGCTATGAGGTTGTGGAGCGGATTGATGTCAATACGCAGGAAGTTGAGCACGTCAGGACACTCCGCCAGACATCCAGACTGGACACTGGCGAGATGTTTCGATTCATGGAGCAGGTTGAGCAATGGGCTGTGGATATTGGTTGTTTCGTAACAATACCAGATGACAGCGAGTATATGAAACTTAAGCGGAGGCAGGAGCAGTGAGTAAACCAGCATTCATTTTGCTTATTGGATTTTTACTATTGGTATCAAATTCAATGTTTGCATTTTTCTACAGTATCGTGAATTGGCAATGGCCAACATGGGGTGATGCAATTTTCTTGTTGAAACTTACATTCTCGCAGCTCTGCGCATTTACTGTTATGTATCTGGCAGTTAATGCCTTGTTTGATTGGGCGAAGGTGGGAAAATGAGATACCTACTATTCATCGGGTTTTGGGTGGCTGCAATGCTAATTATCGGACTGGCTTTAGGGGGATAAGGTGGCAAGATTAAGGGAAAGGAAATGTAAAGAATGTGGCGAGCAGTATCAACCAGAACGGCAATTACAAAATACCTGCTCAATCCAGTGTGCAATAACCAGAGGAAAAAAGTTAGAGCAGAGAAAGCGAGAGGAACTGGAACGACGACGAAAGAAAGATAATGAAATTAAGCAAAAGTTAGCCCGCGATAAACTCAAAGTCCGCAAGTTAGCAGTAAAACCTCTCTCATATTTCGCCAGCCAAGCCCAGACAGCTTTCAACGCTTTCATTCGTGAACGGGACAAATGCGATCCGTGCATTAGCTGTGGGCGTTTTCATGAAGGGCAATGGCACGCAGGGCACTATCGAACACGCGGTGCCTATCCAGAACTCCGGTTCGATGAAGATAACTGTCACAAACAGTGCTCTGCCTGCAATAAGCATCTGTCGGGGAATATCGATAATTACACACCCAGGCTGATTGAGAAAATCGGGCAAGCACGTTTTGACCGTCTGATGTCTCACCATGCATTACCAAAATGGAAACGGGAAGATTACGAGCAGATCCGTGATAACTACAAAAGGCGACTTAAGGAGTTGTTGCGGGAGGCAGCATGATCTTCACCGACTTCAAAGAGGCACAGACTTACGCAAGGAAGCGTCGGTTGGAAGATAAAGAACACTATGCAATCAACCAGAGACCACAAGGGCGATTGACAGTTGGAAAGTGTGGGAAAAAACGAGGTAAGCGTCCGGCGTGGACAACACGCGATGATGAGCGTCCTGAATTCTATAACATCGCTCACAGCAAAATTTACAAGCTACACCCTGCTGATACTCCATTAATTCTGGGGCTATTGGCGGAAGGATTAACCCAAAAAGAAGTGGCAGAAAAGTTTGATGTCAGTCGTTCTTGCATTGCAACTTTTGTAAGAAAAGCAAAGGCAAATTTGAGGATAAAATGAAATTAGAATCACTACCGAAATACTTTTCACCAAAGAGCATTATGTTTAGTGACTCGCCAGCCGCAACCGCTACCGATTCCTTTTCAATTACCGATGTTATGGCCTCATTAGGATTGGCATCCGCTCAGGCAAGGCTGGGTATTGAACTGTTTTTGGCTAAACAGGGGATCAATAAACCCGATGAAGCGGTGGCGAGTCTCTATCAGTATGCCTTGACGCAGGCGTATAAATATCCTGCAATCTCAAGACTAGAGGAGGATATTAAGCAAAAAGTCCTGCAAATACTCGCAAATTATGCCTTTCAGGATTATGCGAGAAGTGCGGCCAGTAAAAAGGGGTGCCCTGATTGTGTTGATGGGTTTATTGAAGCGGAAGTGTTTACTACAAAAACATACACGCCGTGGATGGAAAGAAGGCTTGTTAAGGCTAATTTAAGCATGGGGGTAGAAATTATTCCGTCCTCATACGCTAAATTCCGTAAAGTCAGAGAAGTGGTAAAAGTAGTTTGCTCGACATGCAAAGGGAAAGGTGAAGTTAGTCATTCTTGCCGCTGCAATGGACGGGGGGAAGTTTTAGATAAAAAACAAACAGAACTGATCGGTATTCCGGTTTATAAAAAATGTCCTAAATGTTCAGGGCGTGGGTATTCCAGATTACCAGCAGAAGATGTTAGACGGGCTATCTGCGAATCAGTAATGGAACTGCCTGAGACTACATGGAGAAGGAATTTCAAGCCATTCTATGAGGGGTTGATTCAAGAATGCTTCAAAGAAGAAGCAAATGCTGAATATGTTCTGTCAAGGCTAACAAAAATAGAAACTATTACCATATAAATATTAATTTATAGAAAAATAATATTGACATATTGGCGAAAATAGCCTATCGTTACCCCAACGATGGGTTATTGCCTCTCGTTGAAACAGAATAGAATTTTCAGACCTCGCTCCGGCGGGGTTTTTTATTGCCTGAAATTCAGATAAGACTTGCTGTTGTCATGGGTCAGAGTTACATGTGTGTTCACGCCGAATAACTGACCAAAAGGTTTAAATTATCATGCTAAAACATGAAGATATGACAACAGCCGCCGCCTGTGTTTTGGAAACCGTACCTCTATATGACTGGGCGTCTGTTTCCGATATTTCTACCCTAACAGGGCTATCTGCACCGCGTTGCCAATTACTTTTAACTCAATTTTGTCTGGCGGGCCTGATGGAAAGCCGGGATAACGACACCTTTTTCAAACGTTGTCCTTGATGAGGCAATGTCTTAAGCGGTGAAATGCAGGGCTGGTGATTCAGTAACGCCAGCCTTTTACCTTGTAGCTTTCCAGAGAGCCAGTCAGCGTCGATATATGGAATAGCCCGTGAATTTAAGCAGTATCACATTAATTAACGACGACTCTCTGAAATTTATCAAAACCCTGCCGGATAACTGCATCGACCTTATCGCCACTGACCCGCCGTACTTTAGAGTAAAAGACTGTAATTGGGATAATCAGTGGAACGATGTGACGGCTTACTTTGTATGGCTGGATGAGCTGCTGGCTGAATTCTGGCGGGTACTGAAACCCAACGGCAGCCTGTATATGTTCTGTGGTTCTCGTCTGGCCTCTGATACCGAGCTGCTCGTTCGTGAACGCTTCAATGTGTTGAACCATATTATTTGGGCGAAACCCTCTGGCCCGTGGCGCAGGCAGAACAAAGAAAGCCTGCGGATGTATTTTCCGGCCACTGAGCGCATCATTTTTGCCGAACATTACCAAGGGCCTTATCACCCGAAAGGCGATGGCTATTTCAAACAATGCCGGGAACTGAAACAGTCGGTGTTTAAGCCGCTGATAGATTATTTTCGTGATGCCCGAAAAGCGTTAGGCGTCACGGCAAAAGAAATTCACGCTGCCACAGGAAAGCAGATGGCCAGTCACTGGTTCAGCGACAGCCAATGGCAGTTACCCAGTGAAGTGGATTATCAAAAACTGCAGGTATTATTTGATCGTATAGCGAAAGAAAAGCACCAGCGTGGCGAACTGGACACGCCTTATTCTAATTTGGTGGAATCACACCAGATATTATCGCGTCAGCATGACGAACTGCGGCAGGAATACGGTTTAATGCGCCGTTCGTTCACAGTCACGGCAGCAGTGCCTTATACCGATGTCTGGCATTTTGCCCCCGTTCAGTATTATCCGGGCAAGCATCCGTGCGAAAAACCCGCTGACCTGATGGCGCATATTATCCAGTCCAGTAGCCGGGAAGGGGATCTGGTAGCAGACTTCTTTATGGGTTCCGGTGCAACACTGAAAGCGGCGTTGAAAATCAACCGCCGAGTGTTGGGCGTGGAACTGGAAGAAGCGCGGTTTAAGCAGACCGAGCAAGAGATCAACGAGCAGTTGTCAACTTAGCGTTTACAACTCAAGCAGTATCGGTCAATACCCTATATCTTTTTAAATCAATGCATTACATGCAACTTTGACCATTTCGATCAGCACCTCTGATTGGTATAGAGATCACCTCATGAAAGATACCGATTAGCTCAAATCGCGATACCGGAAATCCGGCAACGGAACAAATTCATACAGTTAAGGCTGCGCATGGCGTGGCCTTTTTGTTTTCTGGCTGCACCAAGAGAGGGAGGTGAAACGGTGAAATACATGGGGAGTAAATCCCGTATTGCGAAACATATCGCCCCCTTCATTCTGGAGCATTTAACGACAGATACGGTTTATGTTGAGCCATT
>NZ_NKHP01000045.1 GCF_014467235.1 Xenorhabdus indica
GGCTAATGTAACCTTCCACGGTGGGAATGATCGCACTTGGGGTGAAACAGGCATCGGGGGTTCCTACAGTTGGAATGATAGCCATTCTTTCGTCTATGGTCAGACTTCAGTCAACACCAGTCTGAATAATTTTGCAGACAGCTATGAACTGAGTGCAAAAATTGGACTAAGGATGACGTGGTGATTAAGTAAAAGCCACAGGAATTAACAGAAAACCGTGGGAATGCTACCCTTCATATCCCACGGTGAGAACTCCTGGAGGTTTTTTCTGATTACAAAATGGATATTTATTCGTTGTGATCGTCGTGGTAGTGAGACCACCCGACCAGACAGATAAATAAGTTATTGTATTCGATTCTGTAGTCAGTGCGATTATTCTTAATGCCGTTATCCTCAAAGGCGGCACAATAGGTTCTTCCCAGAGTTGGGTTCCCCGAATTTGGCGTTATTATACTTTCAGCCCAGGTATTATCAAGACGGCTGCTTTCTGGGCAATCAATGGTACATATAAGCTTTCCGTCTGACCCTTCGTACCAAAATGAATTGGCATCTCTATTTGGATCATCACTTCCATCGTCCGCTTTTTCCCAAGAGACGTAAGTATTTCCGGCGTCATCTTGTAGAGTCACTGTATAACCATATCCAGCTAGTACCTGAAAGAAATATGAAACATACCAACCATTTTTGATACCCGGAAAATAAAGTGTCTTTGTTGCCATTGTTAATATCTCCTTACCGTTGTCCCATAGTATATTTTATGCTTCCGACACGATTATTGGCAGTAACCCTTATAAGACAATTTCCTCCCACCTCGCCTTTCAGATTTATTTTGAACTGCCCGTATTCATCTGTTGACATTGAATGTATCGTATCGGGGTTTAAACCAATTTCTGACACGTCACTTATGTATATGGCTTGCTCTACTTCATAAGAGACGGCTGTGTTTTTGATTTGTTCAGATGTCTGTTTATCGTAAATCTGAATGGTCAGTATTTCATATTCGTCACCGATTGACTGATATCCGGTTATTATTAGCGTTGCTTCAAGAAATGGTTGCGGATAATCTGATTTTTTAATCGTGACGTGAGTACTTTCAGATTTAGCTATATTCCCTACCAAGTCGGTGATGGTATAGAAAATATCATAGCTTCCGAGAGGAATAGCAGAAAAAGGAATGGTTATTTGATACGTTGGATTCTCGATATTTTCATCTGTGATAAAAAACGGTATTGATGATAGATATGGTGTCAAATGAACAATAATTTGATATCCAATACGAACTTTTTCATGCCTCTTTATTATGACGACCAACTCGTCTTGACTTAATTCTGATTCATCAATAATACCATTGCTGCTTTGTGGTAAAGCAGGAGGAACAAGGAGAGCGTCCAATATGGTGTTATTTATAGACATGCTGTCACCTTTCATAAACAATTAGCTTAATAAAGATGACTGCCAAATAGCAGTCATCTATTCCGATTAAGGAGCTACTCTACCGAGTCTCCTTCTCCAGGAGCCACTGTACCGAAGCTTCTGGTGTAAAGTTTCGATTTCTGATTCTGGGCAAGACGACTGTAGTCTATCGTTAGTACTGCTACATCATAACCATCTGCTGAGTCATACCCCATCAGTTTGTCGGCCGGGATGATAGTCTTATAATAGCCATTGACTATTTCTGTCGATTTCACAACGAATTTCATCACAATCGGTAAAGGACGGGCTTTTTCTGGATGGATATCGACATAATGCGAGATATAGACCTTAAGCGTGATCTTGTCACCTGCGGCAATTGTATGATCTAGATTACCAGGATCGGATAGTAGTCGAACTTCAAGCCCTGTTGTGCCGATGCTATTGATATTAATTGGGTTATATATTCCAATATAGCGACCATATTGATCATACACCTTTGGAGCAACCAAAGTCCGGTGCCCGTCATTGGGATTTGGACCGTTAATACCGCCGTTATCATAATTTATGTAGTCAAGCCTGGATCTTTCCGGTGTCCCTACTTGATTAAGCGCAACATAGCAAATATGGTTGTCCCCTGGATACAACTCGCTGTAATCGACTTTAAATTTGTAATACCCGTTTTCTAAAACTGTTAGCCGTCCAACGAAGAGTTCTTTCTTTAAGATGTCTTTTTTATCGTCCGTCACAAAACCGATTATAAAATCACCGATTTTGGCCCCTTCGTAGTACGGAACCAGGAAAGTAAAATCCTCTTCTTCATCTGGCCTTGTTAAAGTAGAAGACAAAAATGTTTCTTCAATCTCTGGTGGTTCAAGATTGTCGGATACATCAGTTGGAACAGATGTCATAAATATGACTTGTTTTTGATTGAATTTCTCATCATTGAATATCGTATCAATATCAACGAACTGAGAGAGGCCCGGAGTGGCATATATTTTTAGATTCACAGCCGCGCTTGATGTCTTTTGAAGCAGATAGTAAGAGCGGTTATTTTCGTCAATCTTATAAGGTAAAATTTCAGTCATGGTTTCTTCCATGAATATTCTCAGGGGAGCTGCTGTACGAAGCGGAATATCATAGGTTAAAACTGCTTCCCCCGTTTCTAGCGTCGGATTAATTGACGCTGAAATAAATGGGTTACTTGCTGAGGGATTACTTGAAGGCTGAGCGGGTGTTGAATCATACAGGTAACCCGTATCACATCTTAGTAAACAACTCTCTGGTTTCATATCTGGATTATCCATAGGGATATAGGTCACATCTTTTTTTACTATTTTCGGTGAATCTGAAGTAAAACTGATTCTTTTATGGCTATCGCTTCCGTCGGCTTGGAATATAAATTGCTGGGAAAATACTTGATTATTAACTTTGGCTGGAAATTTATTTAGTAGTGTTATACCTGATGGGAGATCAGCACTGATCTTTACCGTGTCCTTAATATCATTTTCACCAGTTATCGAAACAAGTACACTGAAGGGTTGCCCTTTGATAATCTTTGCACCATCTGTAGGAAATGTATTGATATTAGCCATTATATTATCCTTTTAAAGTATAAATTTTATTTTTAACCGAAAACCACATCTTGTGTGATATGTGGTCAACAGCAAATTTTGACTATGTTTTGAAAATAATAGGAATGACTTATTTACGCTTAGAGCTTATTTTATAGAAAAAGTAACATCAATTTCTGAAAGGCTATTTTTACTGAGATTTGCAAACCAGATTACATTCAAACAAATGTCAACATACATAACATAAAAAAAATTATTTATATTTAAATCCTCTCAACATTATTTCTGGAAAAAATATCACATTAAAAACACAATTAAAATACATTTAAAGTTACATATAAATGCAATTTAAAATAAAATATCTTCTTTGAAAACCATAAAAACAATGAAATAGCAAAAATAAAAGCAGTCACCTGTGTGTAATAAAAAATAGAACATTAAAAGTAGAGTCTATACTTTTTTCGGCACATAGAACAATAATCTGATTTGTCTAGCTTTTCATTGATCCAATACATCTCATGGACAACAAACAAAAATCAACCTAACATATTGAGGTAGAAAAAGAACATTAGGAACGGGGAGTAATTATGAGGAAAAAAACAAAAACAGCGTCACGTGGAGAACAATGGGGAATAAATGCAGCACATTTCTGTAAGTGGCTTTTCAAGAGACTAAGAGCGTGGGATGCAACTACTGTTAAGAAAGCAAAATCTATGAATATCCCCGCATGGCTTGGCCATATTCCAGTAATTGCATTATGCTTATTGATTATAACAATTCTAAGCTTCAGTATATTTATTACTATATCAGTAATAATTATTTCCTTTGTTATAGTAAACATACTGTCTGATACGGCTGATTTGGCTCCCTGGAAACATGGTTATTATGATCTAGATGGTTATCATTATCCTGATGGTGGCATTGAGCGGTATGACCGAGAATGAAGTCACTCACTGGATTAACTTAGTCTATTGTTTTTTTCGATTTTAAATATAGCTGCCTGCACTTAAAGTGAACCATATTTGCAAGCAGCTAAATTATCAATAAAACGATTAACTTCATCGCATTTAATACAAGTAAAGTAACGAATACCGAAGCAAACACAGAAAAATATGAATACCTTCTTTTTCATAAAGACTCTGCGCATTGTATCCATGATCAACACAAAAACTCTCAGAACGCCTATAGTTTCTTCTGTGTTGAAAGTATTTTCAATTACTGGATATGAACAAGGTAACTTTGAAAAATCATGAAAATCTATATCTATTACCTTATTACCTTTTATTTTTTCATTTAAAATCTCTCTTAATGCCAAACCTTCCGAGCTACATTTACTTATATCTGTGGATACATCAACACAATGGAAAAGACATTTATTAAGTCTTTTATTTTCTTTTTCTGTTAACATGATAAGCTGGATAAAATAGTTTAACAACTTAAGGGAACCTCTAAAAACTTTTCATAGCCGCCTAACAGAGTAAAATACAAACAACACATCTCTGTAAGGTAACGCCATCATGCTCCCTCCTCGTTCTGCTTTGAAAAAAGACAAATTGGCGGCCGAGTATCATCGGCAGAAAATAGATAAATTAGGCGACCCACTCCTTTTACTTGATAAGTATGTTGATTTTTCGGCACTCGCTGAGTCGGTTGACCGTGCGGTGCCCCGCGTTGTTTCGCCTAAAGGGGGACGCCCGCCGTTCCCTACGGAAGTGATGGTTCGCATCATTATCCTGAAACATTTCCATACTCTTTCTGATGAGAAGATGGAATATCAATTACTTGACCGGATGAGCTGGCAACGGTTTTGTCGTTTAACCGATGTCATTAATATTCCGGACCGCAACACAATTTGGTGTTTCGAAAAACGGCTCGGACAGGCAGGGGCCAATGCGTTGTTTGAAGAAGCTAAACATCAACTTTCCGCTCAGGGATTCATTCCCCGGGGCGGTCAAATCATCGATGCCACGTTGATACCGGTCCCTAAACAACACAATAAGAAAGACGAGAATGAACAAATCCGTCAGGGTAAAACCCCGGATAACTGGACGACAAACAAACGATGCCAGAAAGATACGGATGCCAGCTGGACGAAAAAACACGGAAAAAGTTATTTTGGCTACAAACTCACGATTAATGTCGATGTCAAGTACAAAGTCATTCGTCAGACCGCCACAGGAACCGCCTCTGTCCATGATAGCCAATATTTTGAAGCCGTTTTGGACAGAGCCAATACGAGTCGGGATATTTATGCTGACAAGGGGTATGCCAGCCATCAGCGTGAGCAGGCGTTGAAGGAACAAGGCTATCGTGTACATATTCAGAGAAAAGCGTCACGAAATAACCCGTTATCACACTGCCAGAAAGGACGTAACAAGAAAATCGCGCGCATCCGGGCACGGGTAGAGCATATTTTGGGTTCACTCACCCAGATGGACGAAAAATTTATCCGGACGATAGGCCAATTACGTGCCAATTTCAGGATGACGTTAATGGCGACCTGCTATGATTTGCAACGTTTGGTTTATTTTGGAAAATCGGGCATTCATACCTTTTAATCCTCGAAAAAGGAAGAAACCACCACGATTAATAAGGTCAATTTTATTACGGTTGGTGACAAAATTGACCTTATTTTTTCACAGGAAGTTTTTAGAGGTTCCCTAATGTTATTTTTTATTCGTGCGCTTTTGATATCGAATAATTTTGATAAATTGGAATGAGTTTCCGGCGAAAAATAGATGAGAACCAGAACGCATTTTTCAAATAATTTATCTGATTTATTTGCTTTTTCTGGCAGACTTTTTATATGCTTAGCCCACCGAATAACCAGGAAGTATCGTTACTTTCCCAGACTAAAAAAAGGAGGACCTATATGTCTATGCAGCGTTTATACGCTCGCTTCTTTGGTATTAGAAGCTCGCTCAAGGGTTTGTGGCATACGCTGCAATAATCTTAGCTTGAGCGAAAAAATATTTAGTTACTAACATAAAATAGTAACTTCACAAATCAGAGTTCTCTTCACTCAAGCTCGAAGAATTATTGTCAGCATCTGACAACGGTGTTTTGCACCCTAAATTCTTGAGTTATCTATGAGCACTTATTTATCAGCACAATCACTTTCTATTGCTTTCTCTTCGGCTCCTTTGTTTGAGGATATA
The DNA here is from genome assembly GCF_014467235.1 of Xenorhabdus indica. GTDB lineage: Bacteria > Pseudomonadota > Gammaproteobacteria > Enterobacterales > Enterobacteriaceae > Xenorhabdus > Xenorhabdus indica. The sequence goes on from NZ_NKHP01000045.1 coordinate 6,143, forward strand.
ACGTTTACTCTGAACAAAGGCGATAAAATTGGGCTTATCGGTCATAACGGCTGTGGTAAAAGCACCCTGATGAAATTACTGAGCGGTAATTTGGAAGATTACAACGGTAAGATCACAATTGCGAATCAGTGTGTTTTGGCGTATGTCGAACAGCATTTACCTTTATCTCTGCATGATGCCACGTTAATAGAGGCTATTAGTGAGAAAGTTAAAGTTGACGAAATTTGGCGAGCCGAGCTTCTGTTGTCTGAATTGGGATTTCCCGAACAGGATTGGCAAACGCCTATAGGAAATCTTAGTGGTGGGCAACATATGCGCCTGTTACTTGGTCGTGCGGTGATCCAGCAACCTGATTTACTGTTATTGGATGAACCGAGTAACCATCTGGATCTGACTTCTCTGCTATGGCTGGAATCTTTTTTGTCTCAGTGGAAAGGATCGTTTGTATTGGTATCGCATGATCAGACTTTACTGGATAGGGTGACTAATACTACCTGGATTATGCGGGACAAAACCTTATATCACTTCAGTATGGCTTGTTCTCAGGCAAGGCAAGCTTTGCTCGAACGTGATCAGGCGGATCTTCAACGTCATGTTAGTGAGCAAAAAGAGATAGACAGGCTAGAGCAGAGTGCCGAACGGTTAGCCACATGGGGTAAGGTTTATGACAATCCCGATCTTTCTCGTAAAGCGAAGACGATGCTGGCACGTAAACAGCGCCTGGCTGAGCAGCAAACTAAACTCACTCAAGGCACCCCATGGAAGCTGACTCTTCAGGGGGATGCATTACCCGCTAACCGATTGCTGGACATTGAACATATGGCTGTTATGCCTTTGGGGAGTAATGTGGTTCTGTTCAATGTGCTGTCGAAACAGATTAAGAGTGGCGATAGAATCGCTATTCTGGGTAACAATGGTTGCGGTAAGTCTACTTTGTTGAAAGTATTGTATAAAGAATATCTGGAAAAGACATTACAGAATGTGGATTATCATCCTCAATGTCAGCTCGGTTACTACGATCAATCGCTGGAGCAAATTCAGGATAACGCATCACTGAGTGATGCGTTAATTCGTTTTGCACCAACCAGTGATGATCAGCGTAAACGGGCGCTTATCAGCGCAGGTTTTGAATATCAAAGGCACCAGCAGAAAGTAGCATCATTGAGTGGCGGTGAACGGGCACGTTTATTGTTCATAGGGCTAACATTAGCGCGTTATCATTTGCTGTTTCTCGATGAACCCACTAACCACCTTGATTTGGAGGGGAAAGAAGAGCTCTTTGATACCCTGAAGGAATATAAAGGCGGAGCCTTGATTGTCAGCCACGATCGAAGTCTTATTGAACAAAGTTGTAACCGTTTTTGGCTGATTAACAAAGGTAAGCTAACTGAATATCACAATGTTGAAGAAATCTATTCTTTGCTCGAACAGGGTGATAATTTGGAAAAATCAAATTGGCAACATTCTACTGATTGCAATAAACAAGAATCGGCAATGGTATGGGATGAAGAGGTTTTACTACAACGTCTGGTAGAGTTGGAGACGCTGTTGCAGGAGGATTTGCGCAGAAGGCCAAAACATCAAAAGCCCGCCTTGCAGGAGAAATGGCGACGGGAGATTGAAACGATAAGCAGACAGCTTTAGTGCGTAATCTGTAAGGCTTGTTAATTGTATCCGACCGTCATTAGTTTTTTAATGACGGTCAGATTACCCCAAATAATTTTCGGATTATCAGGATGTTATTATATTGGAAATTCACAGAAATTCGCTGAATTCATCTGCATTCGGCAGTTTTATAGTATGTTTGAATCCCGCTAATTTCACTTCATGACGTGAAAGTTCGATATCTGAAGGTTGTATCACAGAGCTTCCGAAATCATAAATAATAGATTCCTCGCCACGGCAAATGGCTTGATCCTGTTTTTCACTTTTGTCTTTAACTGTCTGATTACACTTGTGATAGTTGCTAATGGTGGAGTTACCATGTTTTTTTGTCAGCATTCGCATTGTTTGCTGTGGAGATAAAATAACAGCGCTCGCATTATTGCCACCAAATCCTTTTGAGTTGATGATTGTGGCACGCATATCTTTACCTTGTTCACCAGCAAACTTATCCTGCATTAAGATGTTCAGGTTGGAAGAATGTACATCTTCAGCAATGTGATCAATTGTCTTAATGCCGGGTATCCATCCATATTGCCAAACGCCTAGCGTGTTGGCCAATTGATCACCGGCAGAGGTAGAAAAAGAGTGCCCGACATATGCCTTAATGGCGGTAACATCCCAGTGGCTGAGGCCAAAGACTTTCGCGGTTTCATTAATAATGTGGCTTTCTGTAACCCTATTTTGTGGCGTCCCTGTACCGTGTGCCTGAACGTAAGAATGTTGTAATTTCCCATCCAGAAGGTTGTCTGTAAGGGAAGCAGCTTTCATCATCGTGATATAGTTACCGATTCCGGGGGAAGAAATGGATTTTTTGTTCGCATCGGCATTCACGAAAACATCAGGCACCGATCCAAGAATATTGGCACCACATTGCAGTGCGAGCTCGTCACTCATAAGCAGCACAAACTGTGATGATTCGGAAAGAGTGAGCCCGACATTAGTTGAAAATGGACGGCAGGCACGGCGATGGTCGACAGTGTTAGTTCCGTCCAATTTACATAATAGATGGTCTTCTGCAAGAGCGCCCATAGCACGGAATCCTTCGATGATTTCAGGAGTAATAGGTGCTTCAGCACATCCGACTAAACAGACTTTTGCCTTACCTTGCCTTATGTCATTGACACCTTGTTTAAGATTGTACAGAAAGCTTGCACAGGCACCGATATTGGCAGATGTGCTTCCTATATTATTAATAACATAACTATTAATAAAATCTGCTGGCATATCTGGTAAGGAGAGTGGCAACATTTTGGCGCTAATACGCAAGCCATTCAGTGGATTGCCGATCAATCCTGATAGTGAAAACTGATCTATCTGGCCTAATGCACTGCTGGCATAAACAGCAATTTGATCAGGTTCTACTAATGCAGATATCTCTGACCATGAAATCCCGATTGAATTGAGTAAGTCTGAGGCACCATATACGGCGAGACGTAAACCGCGAGGATGGTGATGGGCATTATATAAATTTCCTATTTCAAATCTTTCCGGTAATTGTCCTGCGCTGGACATAGAAAGTGGAATATAAGTCGATTGTAATAGTTGAACTGTGTCTTTGTCAGGATCGGTTATTATTTTATTAACTGGCACTTTCTGAGTATCAAAAAGAGTTATTTTTCTAATTAGTGTGCCATTTTTTGCTTGTTCAATTTGGGTATCGGTGACAAATTCTGTTCCATTAATAATACCCATTCGATGACATAAGTCGCTCCATGTATCTTTCATTATTTTGTCATTAAGACTATTTGATACGATGCGTTTATATCCGTGGGAACCAGAACTTCTTCCAGCCGTATTGATACCACCTAAACCAACAATGACGGGTAATTTACTCATTATGAACTCCCAAAAGACTTTTTCTGAAGTTTAGCAATTGGTGTAAATTAATACTCTGATATATTGGTCATTAAAACTGAGAATATTGTCATCTGATCTATTTCTATCGAAACTGAAATATCAAATGTTATATACCCGTTGTTTTCAGGTTACAGCTTTGTTGGCGATATCCTGAAATTTCATAGAATATAGGCACGAAGCGTAATGATGTCTGGAGACTGAGAAAGAATATAGCATTTGTCTTATATGATAAAGCGTTACAAAGTGGGATTACGGGTCATGCTTCCAATAGTTAGATCGCTTAGAGGAAGTAGTATTCACGCTCAATAAACGTTCCTATCACTTTATCGTGTATTTCTTCAGATTTGGAATAG
>NZ_NKHP01000046.1 GCF_014467235.1 Xenorhabdus indica
ACTCTTAGTGTGCGTTGAAGAATTTATGACCGCCTTTTCATCAGGGCAACAGCCGGGAGTGAGAAAAATGAGTGTATCGTTATTATGAAAGCTTATTTATTGCAAACTCAGTAAATATTAAAATCAATGCTAGAGTTGAATTCACCAGTTAAAAAATGATATTTACTCCATGAAACTCAACAACCACCAACTAAAGTCGGTGATTGTTGAGTTTTTCGCTAGTGTAATAACTACTTCCCTTTCGACAACATCTTCTGCATCACCGTCTGTCCGAACATCCCCGCAGATTGCCTGACCTGCCCCACGCCCTGGCTCATCATACCGGCCACATCACCCATGCGGACACCGGCCCAGGCTAATGCGCCCAGCCAGACCATCGGCAGCACAATAAACAGTGTGCCCATCACCAGCCCCATAATTAAATCGTCCGAGGTATTCTGAAACCCCGCCAGATTAAACAGGCTGTGGGTGTCTGAGCCGTACAGGGCTTCCAGTAAATGGCTGTCCAGCCAGCGCGCCAGTTCCCACCAGAAGGTCAAAAAATTCAATGCGAAAATCACAAATGTCAGCGTGAAGATGGTCTTAAATTCATAGGCCGCAAACAGCAGGATCAAGGGTATCAGGATATACAGCGCCATCAGGATCACCGCCTGCATCATCGGCAGTGCCTGACGTACCGCATCGAACATCGGCGTACTGATTAATCCCCCTAATATCGTCCCCGCCGCCGTACCGACCCGATTAGAACCGTCCCAGACCGTAAAATCCGCATTGCCGCCATAACCCGCATACACATAGCCTTCCTGTGAAACCGTCAGATTGACCGGGCTGACCAGACGGCGGATCACCGCTTCCTGATAAGTCTGCGTATTTTTCCCCAATATTTTCAGTGTCGCTGACAGACGCAACCATAACCCCGGATCGGCCTGCGCCAGTACCCGGTCTTTCAGGCCAATTTTAGCGGCTGACCACCAGGCTTTACAGGTCGGGTAACCGTTTGGCCCGGTATAAGGCCGCCCGTTGTCCCGGCTTTCCTGCCACGGAAAGTCCACCCGGGGTGTGCGGGATTGCAGCGTCTGGTAATCGCCGGCTAAAAACGTGCGGCTGCCCAGCCAGCCGATATCATTCAGGATAACCGGATCAGTGGTGTGTTCCCGATCGCGTTGTTTCCACTGATACAGTGCCAGGGCATAGCAATCGTGGGTAAAATCCTGCAACTCCGCCGCCAGAGCCGGGTGACGGATACGGGTATGCTGCACTTCAAAGCGCAGTTGCCGCAGATCGGGGCGACAGGGAATGGCGGCCACCGCTGCCTGTGTTAATCCTTTTGACAACCGGTGCACCACCGCCCACCAGAGCGGTACAGCCGCCGTCTGATTGTTCAGGCTGGACATCACCGGCGCATAGCCGCTGCTTTCCGGGGCTTTCGGTGTCCAGGTACCACAGCTTTTGGCGCGGGAGGGGTCATACTGAAGCGTTGTCAGGCTGACATTCACCAGCGGCACACAACACACCACCATGACGAAAAAGGCGCAGTACAGGGTATTTTCAGTCCGGGCAAGTGACTGTAACCCGCCATTGCCGTCTTCTTCGCCATATTCCCGCACTTTCAGCCAAATAGTGATCACTTTTATCACTAACGGCAGCGTAAACAGCCCGGTGGCAATCAGAATGTGCCATAATCCGTTATTGACGACCCAGCCGAGCAATGTCAGAAAGTATTCCAGATAGCTGTTAGTCGTCATCGTGTTTCCTCAACATGGCCTGACAGGGCATATTCACCCAGCAGAATAAACAGCAGGCTGACTGCCATCATCCGTATCAGCACGGCGCGGTATTCCGGCAGGTGTTTTTCCCTTTGCCAAATTTTCTGGCCTCCCCAGCCCAGTATGGCATACAGGCCTGACCGCCAGACTAACCAGACTCCCCCGGTTTGAGTCACCCAGTGGCGGAACTCCGTGAGTTTTTCTGCCTGATGCAGTCCGACCCAGCCTGTCGCTACAGTGATAATCATCACCAACGCGATGACCAGTGATAACGCAACACCTTTTCTGAATACTGAATGCTTCTCTGCCATCATCCGCCTTACCTGCGCTCACGATTGGGCATTTCCAGCTGATAAAAACGCGCATCCGTGCTGTCCGGCACCTGTTTTTGCGGATGCATGTTGATGCGCCGGGTGTCCCGCTCAATAATGGTCAGAATGGCATTACGGGACAGGGCCTGTTTCAGCTGCATTTCATTCTCCAGGGCATTGATTTCCCGGTCCAGCGCGGCAATCCGCCGTTCCCCTTCGGCCAGCGCTTCTGACTGTGCCGCCGCATTGGGTTCGGACATGCCGGTAATCAGCATCCGCCGCATCAGTAACGCCGTTTCCACGGTTTCCGCCATCGCCAGCTCACCCGCCAAACGTCCCGTCAGGGCAGCCCTGTCCGGGTCGCGCTGCAACGCCTGAATGACACCTTTGGTTACCGTCAGACTGCCGGTTTTCAGTTTCGTCAGATTGGCCATCGTCGGTTTTTCCGTGCCGCTGACCAGCTTCACCAGCTGTTCTGTATTGGTTTTGGTGTGTGCTTCCAGCATCGGGGCAAAGCCCGTGCCCGCGACGGTGGTGCCCGGCTGGTGTTTTTCTCCGCCGCTGGTGCAGTCTGCCGCCTGAGTACAGGTCCGGATGGCCCGGTCGCCCAGTACACTGACCACCGCCTCCGCAGCTTCACGGGCATTGCTGAATTTACGGCAGGTACTGCCTTCACACTTCAGGCTACTGACCGACGACTGACTCAGTACCGGCAACTGATTCATCATATTAAAGCCGGCACTGGCTAAATCCCGGGTCGGGCGAATCGCATTCTGGCCCTTGCCGCCCTGCCTCTGCCCCCCAATCCACGGATGCCCACTGGCACCGGTCGCTTTGCTGCCGGCGTTATTCACACGCACCGCATCACCATCGCCGCCATTGACCAACGTTTTGTATTCCTGCAAAGCCGCCGACTGCGTCCATTTGGTATTCTGCGCAAAATCCATCATTTTATTGGCCATTGCCCGGCAATTGAACTGGGCTTTGTCGAATGCCACATTGGCCTGCAACACGCCATTAATCAGCATGTCATACAGCCCCGGATTGGCCCGCTGGATAATCATCGCCGGCAGGCTGGCCACCGCACCGGTGGCGCCCTGAATCACATCACCCATCAGATTTTTAAACCCAGCGGTAATGCCATTTAACTGATTGCTGACAGTGGCTTTCAGGTCAAAATTGCCGCACATTAAATCCGAACGCCAGCCCAGCTCCAGCCCGCCAAGGGTGGCAGAGCCACTGCGACTGGCGGGTTCAGATATCACCGAACCGCCGCCCAGAGTATAGAACAGCGTATCAGACACCGCTCCGCTGGCCTCTGCCCCATAGCCCAGCGCACTCCGGTTCACCTGCGGTAATGTCAGGGACAGCCCCGTGGCGTTAGCCTGTGCAGACGCGATGACAAGCCCACCGGCTATCAGCCATAACCTGTTTATTTTTCTCATCATTTATTCCTGTATTCAGATATCCGTACTGCTGAGAAAACGCTGTCCCCGCCGCTGGCAACAACTGTAGGGTTGCCACAGGGCATACGCCTGATTGCCATTGATCGCAGCCGCATGTTCGCCGTCAGAAAACACCGCACAGTTTGAGCTTAGCTGCGGTGATAACCGTTGCCATTGATGATTTTGAGTGCCGGTATTTTCTGTCACCGGTTCGGGTGGCCAATAACCGTCAGCGCGTTGACCTTTTAATGTCTGATAAACATGGGGTTGCCCGACACGGGTGATGATATCCGCGACCCGCTGTGCGACCACGGCAGATGCCTTGTCATCATCGGTCTGATTGACAAAGCCTGAGCGCGGATAAATATGGCCCCACATAGTGCCGGCCATCTGACGGCCCAGCTCCCGCTGACCGGGTATCAGGGCTTCCGGATAAAACGATTCCGGCAACCCGGTGCGCCACGCGACAGTATCCAATGTGCTGAGAAAATAAGGCATCAACGGGATGGCCGCACTTCGGCAGGAATAACCGGGAATTTGCCCGCCAATCAGGCCGGTCGCCGGATGCCCGATAGCATCGGCATAGTTGAAACGCAGGCTGGTACGCCGTTGCCCGGCAATCTGGACATTGTGGTTACCCCCACCGGCATTCAGGTGAGATAACGCCCCGGTCACGGTATTTTCTACTCCACCAGAGAGCCGACTGACCTGCGACATTTCTATCCATGGATTGCCACTGGGGGCTTGATAGGTAGACACCACCGCTTCGGGGAGATAATGGGTTACCTTAACCGAGGTTTTCACCGTACAGTCATGCAAACCACAGAGCAGCCAGTAACAGATGCCACTGACCCGCCATTGAATACAGGACGGTGAAAGACTACTGATGACAATCTGGGCGGTGTTGATTGAGGCCTGTGTCACCGGAGTAAATGCCGCTATCAGGGTGATGAGTGCAGGAAAAGTCACACGTTGAAGACTCATGGTTGATATTGCTCCCTGAGTGCGCGGGCTTTTGCCACATTCGCCGTGCCATACACGACGTCCCGGTCATCAAAGACCACGGCAGGGTACTTGCGCACACCTGATTGCCATGCGTCAACAACGGCACGATAAGACTGAATCAGTGGCTGTTCCTGCTGATGCCATTGGGGAGATTGCAGCATAGCTTGTGCCTGTCTCGCCGCTTGTTGAGGGTCGGCAGAAAGGTGAGAAAAGATTTTCTGCCGCTGTTGCTCAGCCGCATCCAGCCAGACAATTTGTGTGTCCGGGGAAAGGTTAACGGGGATGTGTTGGCTGTCAGTGTAAATCACCGTTTTGGCATGACTCGCTGACGCGGTCATGCATCCCAGCCAGAATAATAAGGTATAGCGCTTTCTCATTCCCACCTTCCCGTCTCTGAACACAGACGGCAAGCGTGCAGGAAAAATGACGAAACATCAGCAAACAATTCTTTTTTGCAAAATGCAAAAAATGAACCTCACCTTTTCATTTCTGTCTTAATCCTACCTCAAGGGGAGAAAACACAACGGATTAGACTTCCTGATATCATAAAAATAGTATCCTGCCCGGAATCTTAGGTTGTCATGAGACTACTTGCGATTTAGTTAGCTGCGAATACATTTACACCGGTAAGATTAGCTGTGAAATTCCACAATCTTAGAGGTTATTCAGTATGTTTTCTACACAGCAGTAAGACAAGGAATGCCAGATTGACGAACTGAGGGCGAATATTCAAATTCCCCTCGCAGTTCTTCCATAGCCGTCGGCATTTTTCCAACCAAATGAACGCTCAACGACCCACCGCTTTGGGATCACCTTGAAAGTATGAAGTTCACTGCGTTTGGCGATCTCACCGGACGCACCCAGGATAGGATGCACATCATCCGCAAACGTTCCCCCCGTATAACCGCCATCGGCTAATACATTTTTCACGCAGGACAGTGATTTTTTGTGCAGGGTAGCAGGGTAAAAGTCATCAAGGCTCCTTTTCTGTCCGTAACATTGGCCGTTGTAACGGTTATTGCATGGGTAAACCCTGAGTATCTACCGGATATGTCGTTTGATGCCGGAAACCTTTTTACCGGCATCATAGCCTTTTTCACGTGCTGTATCTGTGTTCTTAACGCTTTGCGCATCAATGATCACAAAAGTGGTGCTGGAGTTCCGACCACGGTTGATACGGGTCTCGCCAACCGCATTTTTTAAATGCCTGTTCCAACAGGCTGGGTTCCGTTTCTGACGGTTTATCTTTCCAAAGTTTGAAATAGTAATACACGGTGCTTTTGCGGGGAAAATCACAGGGAGCCTGTCCCACTGGCAATCGCTCTTGAGGATATACAGTAGTGCGCAAAACACTTCATACACATCGACGAGGGCATGTGCGTTTTCGGCTGCTGAGCAACAAGGGGGCAATTTCCTGAAAGACTTCTCGACTGATGTCACTAATGTAGGCTTTTCTCATCCCGATAGGATACAGGAAAAATAGTCACGCCTGAAAAAGATTCTGAATAGGCTGTAAGATATTTACCAGGTTCACAGATATCCGATACGACCTGTCAGCATATCAACTTATGGACTTCAACTACCAATATTTTCCCTCACAAAGAAATATAAACCGATTGTTGATTGATTAACGCCCAAGCGATCCAAACATTCTTATTGGCTAATGCCACTGTTCCCCGTCATGGGCTTTCTCGCTCGGGTCACCAGCGTTATCTCTGCCATCCTTGTTGTCATACCTGGCAATTTGAATTCACTTATCCTGCCAGCTTGGCACACATCAGCAAATTATCAATATGACGATGATTATCTCTGAATGCCGGGCAATTACTCATGTGATAATGATTGGATTCAATATCGTATTTTATCACTGAAAAAAATCAATCTGAGACAAGTAACCGGAGCGATTCCTTCTGGTACGGAAGTCATTATTTATGGTGAAATGGGTAGTAAAATCAAAGCACAAGCCCTGTAGGCGCTTTCACGCCCACAACAGAATGAAATTCAGATCCTAATGAATAATGCAGATTTTTTGTGACAGCTCCTGAACGACGGTGTTTTATGACAAACCGGATAAATAACATGACAATCATAATTTCATTAGGGTATTACAATATTAGACAGTGAGTTACATCACGTTATCATGTAATAAAAAATTATTTTTTCATCTAAAGGAAAGTATATTTATAAAAATCGATACAACTCTCTCCTTATCTTTTCTATGCCAGAAAAAGGAATAAAGATTGCCATCAAACAGACTATTCGCATACAGAGAACGGAGTAGAAGTTGACAACACTTCTCCATAAAAAATCACATTCTAAATTAGCCAAACGAGGAAAAGAAAAATAAATGGATATTTTTCGCAGTATGGTAGGTATCGTCTTACTCCTTTCCATTGGATATATATTTTCAGTCAACAAAAAAAGAATAAGCCTGCGTACAATAGGGGCAGCACTACTATTACAAATCGGACTTGGCGCTATCACAGAAATTAAATAGCTGTCATTCTTTAACGCGGCAATGTTATGTGCAACATTTCGAGCAACACCACCTAGCGTATATTTTGTTTTCCCTGGGTTGGAATCTTTCTTTAATAATTCAGTCGAAGCGAAGCTGGTAATATCCATGTTGGAAGCCCCCACCGTTACGGCATAATTTCCACTGGAAAAAATGTATCCTTTTCCTTTTATATGCCCTTTTTTTTGTAGGTTAAGGATATATCCTGCGACGCTTGAACGACTAATGCCAATAATATCAGCGATTTCTTTTTGGGCGAGAAAAGGATTTTTCCTGAGAAGTTGTAATATTCTAAACTCCAGATTATCCATTTTTCTCATATCATGCCCTTTATTGTTTTTAAACATAGTTGTTTTTATTCCATTGATTAATGACAGTAAAGCGTATTTTTATACATTATGCTGGTAGTGAGAAAGCGATCGAAAACTTAATGATATATTATTTATCGTTAAAAATGTGATTTTACTCTTGAATTTTTACCTGAAAAATAACCCATTGACGGAATTTTAAAAACCTTAGCGTGGTAACCATATTTTATTCTAAATTTTTCCCATAAAAAACAAATCGTTAAATTATCATCTTGCTATTTTTAGCATCTGTCTTTTCTTCTTTTTTAATTTGTTATCTCAAATGAAACGGGAATTTTTAATTACATTGAAATGTGATAGTTAACACATTTTTACTAATGTTAAATATAAACACATAATTTTATTGTGGTTTAATGTTTTTTATATTAAATAAGGTTTTTTATTATGCCGTTAAATTTTTTTGTTTATGTCGTTACTATGAGTGATTTTAATTGTTAATTCTATAAGTGAAATATCCTATTCAATCATAATAACTAATATTTATATTTAACTAACGTTTTTATCAGTGAAGACGAATAACTGGTTAAGAACAATCCATAAGCTGGCGGATATCTATCAGATCAAAGATGAGAAGAACGTGATAAATGGACACGAAAATGGATTACTCGAAAAAGTCTGTTGGTCCAAAGAGATAGACACTTGAAGCGATAAGAATTTTCTTGGAAGATCCCGCCAAACTGAGCACTCGTTTCTCAAATTCGATCCAACAAAGGCTTAGGTATTCCGTCGGTAAAATTGAAGGTATAATGGGATGCTGTTTGATAATCAGCCATTTTCATGACTCTGTGTTTTGTTCACTTTCCAAGTTCAACACGATATTCCCAGGTAAAAACTGTGTCTTACGTGTGAGCCTGACCAGATGTTAGCGCAGGTTCCAATGGTGTCTTTCCATCCGTTGCGTGTAACATTGACTGACGATATGAAGTTCTCCCGCTGCTTCCTTTTCATATGCCAACCATCAGTCATATAGAGCACAATTTTGAAAGGCACCAGCAAGGCCATAACTTCTCAGTATTTTCTTTGTTCTTGGGTCCAAAACGTGAGCGGCCACTTTTCGTCTTACTTCTGTGTCAGGAAAATTTGCTGATGTGTCCAGGATGGCATTCAATTTAAGTCAATTCCAGTGATCAGGTATAACGACAAGATTGGCAAAGGTAACGCTGATGACCCACGCGAGAATAGTCATTACGGTGAACACCTTTGACAGCACGGCAAGAAGGACAAACCCAATATTAGGAAGGTGTCAATTTTTGTCAGAAATCATCGACGTAACAGTAAAGTTCTCCTAAAGTAACTATAGCACGATCGTCTTCACGATTTTGCTTTCGTTGACAAACATTTTGTCATGCATCAGGCAGTTTAGCTCCCTTACTTAAACGAAACGCAAGGCAAGTTATTTAGGGATTCCTTTTATGAAGATCTACAGGCACACTGTATTCCCAATAGCCCTTAGGGTAGCTTTATTTTTTCCTGGAATAAGTGTTGATGCAATAGCGGCCTCATCATGCGACTCTTCGAATACGAAGATCATCATTTCCGGAAATGAAACAGAACCATGTAATCTCTCAAATGGCGAAAATCTTACTATTAAGCAGAATGCGTCGATCGATGTTCCTAAAGGAATAGACTTATCGGATCGCTACAGCCTGAAACACAGTGCGGTTAATGTCGGCGTTAACGATAATCTGGCACCAATAATTTTAGTCGATTACATTGAGAATAGAGGGGTTTTGCAGGGAACGGGGGGAGTCACAGTAACTCACAGTGGTTCTGTTGGAAAGCTGCTTAATCACGGAACCATAAGTGACGTCAACGGAGCCGTATGGGTTTCTGGTCAAATGAATATGCTGGATAATTATAGCTCAATCACAGGCAACAATGATCCTAACTCATTCAATTCAATAACAATCCAGCAGGCGATTGACGCAAATAATGGTCAATATGGACATGTAGATACCATCCTAAATCGGGAAGAAGGATCGATTGATGGAATATCTGTTACAACTTCAACACTTAATGCTCTTGATAATTATGGAATACTGTCTCAGGGGAAGATTGCCAACTCTGCTCTCGCAACGTTTATTATCGAATCTGGCAGTCATGCCGGCACCTTCCATAATTATGGAACAGTGACTGGACCCAATCACAGTGTTCTGATTCAAAATGGAGGATACCTCGAAAATCTCTATAATCAGTCCGGAAGTAATGGGATCACGGCTGAGCAGGACGCAATTCAGGTCGCCGGGCAAGGCGAGGCGCTACTGGATGATTCCAGCATGAGGCCGTCCAGGATAAAACAGATTACCAATGCTTCCTTGTTATATGGAAAGCGAAATGGAATTTCTATCGACGATAAAGGCGTTGTTGATACCATCACGAATGCATCTGGAGGCGTGATACGCGGAGATAAGTTTTCTATTAATAATAAAGGCACCATTACTTATGGTATTTCTAATTCAGGCACTATTGATGGCGATGTGGAACTTGGCAACGCCAGTCTTTATATGTCTGGCCCAAATGCAACCCTGAAGGGCAATGTGT
>NZ_NKHP01000047.1 GCF_014467235.1 Xenorhabdus indica
AATGGCTCAACATAAACCGTATCTGTTGTTAAATACTCCAGAATGAAGGGGGCGATATGTTTCGCAATACGGGATTTACTCCCCATGTATTTCACCGTTCGCCTCCCTCTCTTGGTGCGTCCAGAAAACAAAAAGGCCGCCGTAGCGACCATGTAATGAATAGAATTCCAACCGCAACAAGATTGGCGTGTTGAGACGTTGCGGCGGCGAATGTATTGTTAATTTTATGATCGAGCTAACTATCCAAGAACAAAGCACCATTCTTTGTGATTTTTGACTAAAACGATCCTTATCAATTAGTTATGCATGTGATTTAATAAGCAAATTAATCACTATGAATCTTTTATACAGAAGGATCTTTCATGAGAGACCCCGGAAAACTAATCTGGCATGTGGCTTGTGATGAATCAGGTATAGATGGACAGCGCTTTTATGGCTTTGGTAGCCTATGGATGAAGTATCAACGCAGAGGTGATTTCTCCCGCATCATTAGAGAACTAAGAGACAAATATAGGTACTATGAAGAAATCAAATGGAAAAAAGCTAACTCCAAGAAATACGCCGATTTTTACAAAGAGCTAGTTGATGTTTTCTTCCAGAATCCTTGGTTGGCTTTTCATTGCATTGTTATAGAAAAATCTATGGTCAATAAGGCATTTCATGATGGCGATTACGACTTGGCAATGAGAAAACACTTCACGAAATTAATTTCCACGAAAATAGGTAATGTCATTGCAGCACATCCTGAGCGTGATTGTTTTTTCCGTATAGAAGTCGATCCAATAGCGTCCAGGTATAAAAAAGCAGATGAGGCTTTTCATGTAATCGCAAATAACACCCTATTAAAACAATTTGGTAGAAAAAATATTATTAGCTCTGTAGTGACAAAGGATTCAAAAGTCTCAGAGAATATCCAGATATCTGATTTTTTCCTTGGAGCAATAATGAGTTCATATCAAAAAAAAATATCGTCAGACACAAAGATACAGTTAGTGGAAAAAATCGCGGGACACCTTGGATGGAAAACGCTCTGCCACGATACATGGCCAAAAGAGAGAAAATTTAATATCTGGTTTTTTTATGATAAAACGCTTGGGTCAAGAGACATAGAAACAAGAAACGTACAATTATCCGTACCACTTCCCGTAAGAAAAAGAAAAAAGTAGGCGCCGACCTCTCAGCCGACATGGTTGGAGTCCCAGACCTAAGTCGAAGTGACCAACTTGGCGGTTAAACTTTTGGGAGCCGCCTCTTCATTCCCAAAACTATCAAATCTGTGTTGCCAGCATATTAAATAAAAACCAGATTTGCAAATGTAAAGAGTGCCATACAAGAGCTTTATCACTGTTTTATATTCAATTTGTTACTAACAAAATAGATTACGACTACCCACTCAAAACAAAAAAAGCCACGCCATGCGCAGCCTTGAATGTATGAATTTGTTCCGTTACCGGATTTCCGGTATCGCGATTTGAGCTAATCGGTATCTTTCATGAGGTGATCTCTATACCAATCAGAGGTGCTGATCGAAATGGTCAAAGTTGAATGTAATGCATTGATTTAAAAAGATATAGGGTATTGACCGATACTGCTTGAGTTGTAAACTCTGAGTTGACAACGGGTAGATATGAAAAAACCCCGCCGGAGCGAGGCCTGAAATTAATAAGCTGTGTGACATTGCTATCACTCTTATCACAATAGCGTGTAAATTTCGTTACGAAAAG
This sequence comes from Xenorhabdus indica, assembly GCF_014467235.1. Classification (GTDB taxonomy): domain Bacteria; phylum Pseudomonadota; class Gammaproteobacteria; order Enterobacterales; family Enterobacteriaceae; genus Xenorhabdus; species Xenorhabdus indica. The sequence goes on from NZ_NKHP01000047.1 coordinate 1,725, forward strand.
CCTTTATGCTACTTTTCCTGTTGGTGTCGCTTTATGTGTCCAAGCGTCCATTTCCAGAGTAACGCCAGCCATAATTAAACAGGCTTCCACAAAAGTTTCTGCGACCATCAGATTTTGCCGTATCTTTCCTTCAGAACATTTTTTCTTTCTGGCTATGTCTGATTTCGAAATATCGTGAATGTAATGCAACTCAATTAACTCAAATTCATCTGTCCGGCCTGATTTTATTAATTGACCTACAGCACCATCTACAGCAATGCCGTCATTATCACAGCAAGAAGGTCTTGATTTTGATGTGTAAGGCAATAAGCCTTTGAAGCCTGCCGCGATAGGTGAATAATTAATGCTGCTATTTCCGTTTGCTGCCCATCCACCCCAGCGCTCCAATACCATCTGAATATCACGCATTATGCTACCTCCCGCGCTCGCAATTCCTTGAGCCTCTGTCTGTACTCCTCCTTAATGACCTTACATTCCTCAATCGTCCAGCGGTGACGATCATGGTTGGATTCGACGGCTTCTACCTCTGCCAGACCAATACGCCTGATTAACTCCACTCTATACGGAACGATATTCCCGGATTTATGCTGGTTACAGACAATGCATTGGCGATGAATATTACGTTCATCAAACCTCAATTGAGGGGCTGCTAATGTGGTCCGGTAGTGTCCTGCATCCCATTGAGAAGATACAAACGTGCCACACGAGACGCACGGCAAATCGCGGTCTCGCTCTCTGATATAGGCATTTACGGCGCGTTGGGCTTGTTGTATCCAGTAACTGCGGGGTTTTACTGCTAACTTGCAGGCTTTGAGTTTATCGCGGGCTAACTTTTGCTTAATTTCATTATCTTTCTTTCGTCGTCGTTCCAGTTCCTCTCGCTTTCTCTGCTCTAACTTTTTTCCTCTGGTTATTGCACACTGGATTGAGCAGGTATTTTGTAATTGCCGTTCTGGTTGATACTGCTCGCCACATTCTTTACATTTCCTTTCCCTTAATCTTGCCACCTTATCCCCCTAAAGCCAGTCCGATAATTAGCATTGCAGCCACCCAAAACCCGATGAATAGTAGGTATCTCATTTTCCCACCTTCGCCCAATCAAACAAGGCATTAACTGCCAGATACATAACAGTAAATGCGCAGAGCTGCGAGAATGTAAGTTTCAACAAGAAAATTGCATCACCCCATGTTGGCCATTGCCAATTCACGATACTGTAGAAAAATGCAAACATTGAATTTGATACCAATAGTAAAAATCCAATAAGCAAAATGAATGCTGGTTTACTCACTGCTCCTGCCTCCGCTTAAGTTTCATATACTCGCTGTCATCTGGTATTGTTACGAAACAACCAATATCCACAGCCCATTGCTCAACCTGTTCCATGAATCTAAACATCTCGCCAGTGTCCAGTTTGGATGTCTGGCGGAGTGTCCTGACGTGCTCAACTTCCTGAGTTCTCGCATCAACCCGATCAACGACCTCATAGCCCAAGAAGGTATGCTTGAGCATGTCCTTAACATCTTCTGGTGAGTAATTCGCGCCGTTGGATTTCAGAAAACGGCTAATCTCGCCGAACCACATATGAGCGGTCGCGTTCTGAGATTGGCTTCGGGTGTTTTTCCAAGGCTTGATGATGATGCGGTGAGGTTGGTTTGTTGCGAGAACTTCTTTGAGTTGTTGCCAGGCTAATTCTTTCGTCGATTCATGGAAGAGAAAATCACATTCCATCAGCCCTCTCTTTTATTCCACAAGTTAATTGCACTCTTCATGCTTAATTGTGACTCAACAGAAAACAGGCACGACAAACATGTAATTTGGCACTTACATTTGGGCTTGTGATTGTGGTCTATTCTGAATCTGAATCCATTACACTTGCTGCAATTTTTAATTTCTTCACTCATACTTCCACCCCGACAAATCAAATCACTCAAATAATTACCGGCTCGAATGATGGAGGCTGTGATTTGGTATTTCATTCTGCCTCCAGTAGTTCATCAGGGATTTCAACTTCGTCGCCTAATTTAGAAGAGACTACAGCGCGACAGATGGCGATTTGTGGTGTTTGGCCTTCCTGTACTTTCCAAATGGAAAAATCATTCACTGTTACCGCCTTACAAGATGCTATCCAAGTAGAATCAATACACATACGGGTTAAGCTATCTATATATTTATCAATTAACTGGGCGCATATAGACCAATCAGAAGATGGCCTAAATGAATAATATCTACTCTTTTTATCTACAAAATGCCCACTTGGTAATTCCAGAAAACGACCCTTACTACAAATCTCTGCTCCTAAAGACAAGGCCATGGCCCAATCCAACGCCTGACCTGTCAGCTCACTTGTTTTGATTTTCATTATCTGTTCCTCAGTGCCAGTCTGATATTTTCGTATCTCTCGAATGCGGCTATTCTTTCGTCTCCTAAGTCACAGGAGCACGCATATTCATGCCAAGCTGTTAGCGCTTCTTGATGTTTCTCATAAGCTATACGTTCCAATTCAGCTAATTTTTCTTGCTCTGTCATCTAAAGTTCTTCTGGTGAGGTTAAGCGAATGCCCGTAACTTCTCAGGCGGGTAATCAATCTGTTTGCATCGGCGACTGGCTCTATACTCCAAACGTTCGAGCTTTAAATACGTTCGTCCTCTGGGGTAACACCGACTGATTTTGCGATTTAGACGGTGTTGATCAATAAAACAAAATGCTCTGTTTTTACTAGTCATCAAACGATGCTGTTGCTCTACATTGGGCGTTTGGAACCAATCATTTTCTTTGTGAAAAATTGTTGTCATCTCAACATTTCCTATCGTGTTATTCAGCCTCTACGCCATTCTCTTCTACGGTATGAATCAATATCATCCTGTATGTCTCTTGCCAGCATTTTCTTGAGCCCTCTGATCCTTTCCAATGCCCTGCAATGATCAACAGGGGTATATTTTTTCTCTATCTGAACAACGGGTTCAGGTATTTTTTCGCCTGCCAGAATCCGCTTCGCCATCGCCTTTAATTCACGGCTACAGAGTTTTTTTACATCTGAATTGGTTAAGTTCTGATATATCATCTCAGAATAAATCTTTGTCACCATCCAGTAACAGGCGTTAGATTGCCATTTGAAATCATCCCAACCACGACGCCTACAGTAATCACGGAACATGTCGTACAGTTCATCTTCGGTGGGTAGACCAACTGCGATAGCCTCTCCCTGTTTGCACCATTTCACGAACAGTCCGGGCGAAGGCCAGAACGGGGATTCATTGGCGCGAGCATATCTCATTCCCGCCGATAACTGCTCTTTGGTGCGAATACCGTTTTCAGCGAATGCAGCGATCCATTGCTGTTTGGCTAATACTTCGTCCGATTCGTTTCGTAGATTAGTTTGCGTCGCAGCAGGAAAAATCTGTTTCAGTTGTCTAAATAACGCATTAACCAATCGCTCGGCATTCTCGTTCACCACTGGCTGGTTGTTCGGCTGACGATCCTCTGACAGTCGAGACAATGCCGCACCATCACGATTAGCGATGGCGTTAACCAGATTGCGATTCATAGAAAGTCCTCCCATGCCTCAGCAGTGTTCCAGTTGCTGGCTGACTCTGCGTTGGGGTTGGTGATCTGCTTCCGGCTGAATTGCTGGTTGTTCTGGTAATTCAATTTCTGACTGGCAGTAATAAACCAGTTTTTCGGCTTGCCAGCCTGAAATTCGATATCCAGCCGTTGCAATTGAATATCCAGATCGATGTGAGGAAAAATCTTTTTCCAGTTGTCATAGTCTTTTTGCCTGAGTTTTATTACTTCCCCCTTGAACGAATATTGACCTTCCCCACGAGGAGCTTTAGCGACTTTCGCTATTGTTTTAATAGGTTCATTGACTGGATCAAAAGAGTGACTGGTTCTGGGTGCAGAATTTTCACTAGGGGGTGGTGCAACAGTTTCACTAGGGTGGTGAAACTCCTTCACTACCCCTAGTGCAGAATTTTCACTAGGGGGTGAATTTTTTGCACCATCTAAATCTAAAATATAAATATTAGACGAATTCCCTTTTTCACCCTTCCTGAAAACTTTTTTAACCAGACCTTGCTGGCATAAATCATTAATTAGTTTAATGACACTTCTGCGGCTTATTTCACACTGATCAGCTATGTGCTGGTAAGAGGGAAAACATTCACCTTTATCATTGGCATTATCAGCCAGCTTAAGTAATACCAATTTTCTTGATGGGTTACCGACTTTCATCTGCATGGCTTTAGCCATTAAAATCATGCTCATTTTTCTTATTCCTTGATTGTGACTTTCACCAAGGCTTGTAATTATTCAAGTACGTAAATTCCTAAAGTGAAACTTCGTTTAATAAATAAACAAAAATATCAACTATCCTGAGATAGATGATGATTAATGACGATCATCATAGATGGGATAGAAACAGCCCCTCTTTAAGAGGGTTAGTGATGGTTTAGCCTACCAAAGGGTTGATAGGGACTCCCCACACGGGCGGGGCATTCATTGTAAGAAAGCAGAAATGATTATTTAGAGCCGTATTGCAGCCATTCAGGATCACATTTCAGCGCCCTAGACAATTCCAGAATAAATCTTGGGCGCCGGGTTAATCCTGCTTCAATGCTTTGAATCGCTTGCTGCCGAATGCCTACAATTGCAGCAAGTTCAGATTGAGTCATGTTCATTTCTGAACGTCTGATTTTCACACGTTCCGATAATGTTTCCATTGCACCTCCTATACAAAATTTCTTGTATTTAAGATCAAAGTTGCTTGTTTGTCAAATGCAACTTTTCTTGTGAAAATTAGGGATCAGACACAGGAGTAGATATGTCAATTTCAGAGCGCGTCAGAAATCGCAGGATTGAGCTAAACCTAACTCAGGTAGAATTAGCGGCTCTTGCTGGCGTTAAGCAGCAGTCAATTCAGCAATTAGAAAGTGGCATGACAAAGAGGCCACGGTTTTTGCTTGAATTGTCTAAGGCTTTGAAGTGCTCTTTAGAATGGCTGCAATATGGAACTGGTGAGCCTGATGCGGAAGAAATGTTTCAGTCACCTAAAAATTCAATTCAGCCAACCAATGTGAAAATTCCTCCAAACTATAGAAAATTAACCAAGAAACAGGAGGAATTACTGGATTTATTTGAGAACTTACCCTCAGAAGAAGCAGATCGTTTTTTGCGTGAATTGAAAGCAAAATCAGCGCATTTTGATGCAATATTTGCCGAAATGATGGCAAAGCGTGGGATTAAAGCAGGTTAACAAAATATATACAGATAGTAAACAATAACTATATGAAATGTTAACTGCGTCATAAAATTTAATGCAGGAACTAAAATGGAACGTAAAGAAAAAATAGCCTTTATTTTTCCAGCAGCTCAAGATGCGAATGGTAATGAAGGACCTGTCCTACACTATCAATGCGATGAAATACCCATTGATACAAAGGTAATGGTTGCTGCCGCCTTTGTTTGTCTTAATCAATCGAAAAAATACTTAATTTCATTGAATATCATTGATAAATATGGAAAAACAATATTAAAAGGCTCACCTGATAAATTACCAGCAAAAACAACTATAATTGCCGATGATGGAGCGGCAGAGCCTGATGATGTACCAGGATTTCTTCGCGCTGACCTTCAAGTCAGAATAACAAATATCGGCGTTCATACTATTCAAGTTTCTATAGCCAGTGACGATGAACCAAGTAAAGTGTTTCATGAAATGGAAGCTCGCTTTAGAGTTATCCTCAAAGGAGAGAATAAATGAATCCCGAACGCTCTAATATTTATTCTTTTTCTAGCGGGGTAAATTTGATGTCTAATGCTTCAGCAACCAATAGACATGATCCGGAAAATCATTCATCATTAAAAAGTGGTAATGACGGAGGTGGAGGAGGTGGAAATATGGAATCACGAGTAGCAAAACTGGAATCAGATGTTGAACATATCAAAACTACTATGAATGATATGAAGTCTGATCTGAAATCAGTCACCAGTGATGTTGGTGTAATAAAAACTGACGTTGCTTTAATACTGCAAAAGATAGACAACATCTCTTCAACTGTAGAAACGAAAGCGAACACAAGTGATGTTGCCTTGATACTACAGAAAATGGATAACCTATCCTCATCTGTAGAAAATAAAGCCAATAACACCGATGTCGCTTTGATATTGCAAAGAATGAGCGACATGTCTTCATCCATAGAGAAAAAAGCAAGCTCTGAGCAGGTAGATACAAAAATCAGTGGGATTAAAGTTTGGTTTTTGAGTACATTACTAGTATCAATAGCAATGCCTGTCATAATGTTTTTGCTAAACATGTACATGAAGAAACCATAAAACTCATTGATATTTTTACAAAATAACCCTCCCCCGCGAGGGCTTTTTTTTGTGCCTGCCTATTCTTCCTCTGGTCAATTCGCGACCTAAATCACAATATCCCATTCAGATAAAAGTTTATTCCATTTAAAATCAATTTCTTATATTAAACACAAGAAAAGAATGCAAATTTTCTTGTTTACAAAATACAAATTTTCTTGTAATTTTTATCCCATCGAACAGGCAGGACGCCCACGAAGTAGCCGCCAGTGGCATATGAAGAACTGGATGATTCGATACCAAGTTAAAGCAGTACCTACAATGAATGCTCCGCCCGTGTGGAGAGTCCCTACCCAAAGTGATTTTTGGGGCGTGGTTAGCAGAGTCTAAGGATAGACGCAGCGAGTCACTGGAAAGTTTGCACTCCTCATTTAGAGGACTACAAATTTCAAGCTGTCTCTCAGTTCATTAACTGCGCCCCAAAAATTACTGATTAGGGGTAATCAAATGGAAAGTATCACTATCTTGCCTAAAGGTGGTCGCTTAAGCTCCAAAATGCGCCGTCATCTGAGACGTGGCGATCTGATAACCTGTCATCGTTTAAAAGAGCATATTCGCCAATGCGAAATAAAAACGCTGGAGAATATTATCGATAAAGCGTTTGGCATAGAAACAGAACCGCGCAAGATATTAACACTCAAGCGTAAGCCACAAAACGATGGCGCTAATGTAATAAGTAGTTTGGTCGCTCAGTTTAAAGGCGATAAGTCTCAAGAACCAAGCTTTAATAATTGCTGCTTACCCAATGCAGCACTTTATTCAACCAAAACCAAATCCCGCCGTAGACTGGCGTCGGGTGAGGTGACAGCGAGGGTGTGATCAATCGATTCATTTAAAAAACATAGGAAAATAAAAATGCAAAAGAATGAGCCAGTAATAATCGCAAATGGAAATACCATTGAGGAAATTTATCAGTGGATGGAAAATAAATTAAGTGCACGCCGTGATGTAATCAGTCTTACAAGACAAGTGGAATACCTAAACAAAGAACGCGAAAAAACGAATCAGCGATTAGGTCATGCAATCAACCAAGCTAAAATAAATCCTTATACACAAGATTATGATCGGGAAATAAATAATGCTTCTGACCCGATCATGGAATTAGAAAGGGAACGCCACGAAATTATTCGCCAGTTGAATTACCCAGAAGGCGATGAACGTGATTACGAATCGCCTGTTCGCGATTGTAAAGATTGCTGTCACTCCAGCTCATTCCAAATAAACAATTTAATTCTTAAGGTATGAATATGAAAAAAGAATTTCATGTAGTAGCTGGTAAATGGGAAGAATATGAAGGAAAAATGGAAGAAAATATAAAATTTTGTGATTTCTTCGAATCAATGGAAGATGCCGAGAAATGCGTTATCGAAAACAAATTAACTTCATATCCAATCTGTCGAATTGAAGTTTATTTCTATAGTTAACTAATTACAGCTCATTCCAAATAAACAATCTAATTCTGAGGGTATGGATATGACTACACCAATGCAATTCGCCGCTGAATGTAAAGAAGATTACGAATATTATCGTAAAAGGGCGACTTCTTATGACCC
>NZ_NKHP01000048.1 GCF_014467235.1 Xenorhabdus indica
AACCCTGTCTCAGGCGGAAATCGACACGGTTGTCAACACGGTGGCGGGCGGCGCTGCCAACGTGCAGGATATTTATCCGCTGGCACCGCTACAGGAAGGGATTCTGTTCCACCACAGGTTACAGCAACAAGGCGATGCTTATCTATTACACCATTTAATCGCCTTTAATACTCGCGAACGCCTTGATGTTTTCCTTAAGGCATTACAACAGGTAATAGACCGTCATGATATCCTGCGTACCGCTGTTTGCTGGCAGGGATTGACTCAGCCTGTACAGGTGGTCTGGCGTCAGGCACCACTGTCTGTAACAACTTTTGTGCCAGCCTCCGCAGACAATACGTTTGCAGACAATGTGTCGGCTCAATTGCAGGCCCACACCGATCCGCGTCAACGTCAGATCGATCTGACTCAGGCGCCATTATGTGCTGCCGAGATTGCTCATGATTCAGCCAACAATGAATGGCTGCTGGCCCTGAGTTTACATCATCTGGTTTGTGACCATATGACATTAGGGCTTATCATTGCCGAAATTATCCAGTTATTACAGGAGCAGGCAGAAACCCTGCCGATCCCTCTGCCTTATCGTAACTTTATTGCTCAAGTCCTGAGCGTGCCAGCCTCAGTACACGAGAGTTATTTCCGCACGCGACTCGCTGATTTTGATGTCCCAACTGCACCCTTTGGTCTGCTTAATATACAGGGGGATGGTGAAGATGTTACCGAAGCCCGTTTACTGCTGGATACCACTCTGACACAGGCGATACGTACTCAGGCTCGCCGTCTGGGTATCAACCCCGGTGTACTGTTCCATGTTGCCTGGGCTCAGATGTTGGCCCAAACCAGCGGCTGCGATGATGTGGTCTTTGGTACTGTGCTACTCGGTCGTCTGCAAGGCTCGGCCGGAGCCGATCAGGTGATGGGCATGTTTATCAATACGCTGCCAGTGCGGATCACGCTTGCTGACTGTAGTGTACTGGAAGCCGTGCAAGCTACTTATAACGATCTGATGGCACTACTGGAGCATGAACAGGCCCCCCTGACACTGGCGCAACGCTGTAGTGGCGTAAATCCGCCGCTGCCGCTATTCAGCGCCCTGCTCAACTACCGCCATAGCCAGCCAGGTACGGTTGATAAGGTCTGGGATGGTATGCGCATATTGAACGAAAAAATACGTACCAACTATCCGTTAACCCTATCGGTAGATGATTTAGGGGAAGACTTTAGTTTGCTCGCCCAGACCGTTGCGGGTGTTGATCCTTTACGATTGGTCAACTATTTGATCACTGCTATTAGCGGACTGGTGGATGCGTTGGCAACTGAACCCCAGCGGCCGATATTGAGCCTGCCAATATTGCCTGCCACAGAACGTCAACAGTTATTGGTAGATTTCAATGCGACACAAACAGACTTCCCGCAGGAGGTACTTATCCATGAACTGTTTGAGCAACAGGTTAATCGTACTCCTGATGCTACGGCTGTGGTGTTTGAAGGGCTGTCGCTTACCTACAATGAACTGAACTGTCGTGCCAATCGTCTGGCACATTATTTGCTTGCTTTGGGGATCCAACCTGATGATCGGGTCGCCATTTGTGTTGAACGTAGTCTGGAGATGGTCGTAGGGTTGTTGGCTATTCTTAAAGCGGGTGGTGCTTATGTTCCACTCGATCCGGCATATCCGACCGAACGACTGGCCTATATGCTTGATGATGTGGCACCGGTTGCTCTGCTCACCCAATCCGCACTCGTTGAAATACTTGACAGCAATCTGCCTACTGTGGTGCTTGATGCTCAAGGACTATCTGTTTCCCAGGAATCAACTGCCTTTGATAAAGAATCAGAAGAAAACCTTAATGTTCAGACACTGGGGCTAACCTCACGCCATTTAGCCTATGTGATTTATACTTCTGGTTCCACGGGACAACCCAAAGGCGTGATGGTTGAGCACCGTAGCTTATGTAATCTGATTGATGCTCAGACAAGAACTCTCGACATTACTGCCAATAGCCGTCTATTGCAGCTTGCTTCTTTCAGCTTCGATGTTTGTATGCAGGAATGCTGTATGGCACTCCTGACAGGTGCTTGTCTCTATCTCGCCCCGCGTACTCACCTCTTACCGGGTGCTGAACTGTTCCATACCCTGAAGGAAAATGCCATTACCCACATGCTGTTGACGCCGACAGCATTGGCTGCATTGGATTCAGTGCCGACAACACTACGAACTTTGGTTGTAGGCGGTGAGGTTTGTTCACCAGCGCTGATCAAGCGGTTGGCAACAGGACGACGGATGTTCAATGCCTATGGTCCAACGGAGAGTACGGTCTGTGCAACGCTTTATCTGTGCAATGCTCAAGATGAGAAAGTGCCGCCTATCGGCCAACCTATTGCTAATACTCAAATTTATATTCTGGACACGCAAGGTCAGCCAGTCCCTCTCGGTGTGGCTGGGGAGATCCATATCGGCGGTGTTGGCGTGGCTCGTGGTTATCTCAACCGCCCTGAACTCACAGCGGAGCGCTTTATTCCTGACCCCTTCTCAACAGTACCAAATGCCCGCCTTTATAAAACCGGTGATCTCGGTCGCTGGTTACCGGACGGTAATATCGAATACCTCGATCGCAACGATTTTCAGGTTAAGCTGCGCGGTTTCCGTATCGAACTGGGGGAAATTGAAGCGCGTCTGGTTCAGTGCCCAGAAATAGATGAGGCCGTTGTTATCGCCCGCGAGGATACCCCCGGCGACAAACGTCTGGTAGCCTACCTTCGGACTCAGCCTGATATTAAACTGGTGCCGGCTGACTTGCGTCAGGAATTGGCACAACATCTGGCAGATTATATGCTGCCCAGTGCTTTTGTGATGTTGGAAACGTTCCCGCTGACCCCTAACGGCAAACTTGACCGTCAGGCATTACCGGTTCCTGATCAGTCAGCGGTAGTCACACGTGGCTATGAAGCCCCCGTTGGTGAGCTGGAAACCACGCTGGTGCAGATCTGGCAAGATCTGCTGGGGCTGGAGCGTATTGGTCGTTATGACCACTTCTTCGAACTTGGTGGTCATTCATTGATGGCTGTCAGTCTGATTGAACAGTTACGCAGTGCGGGTTGGTTGCTTGATGTGCGCAGTGTCTTTTCAGCACCGGTACTCTCCGATATGGCTAAAACTATTCGGGCTACTCAGGATGAATCAACCTTTATTGTGCCACCTAACCGGATTCCTGAAAGCTGTACTGCTATTACCCCCGATATGCTGCCACTGGTAACCTTGTCTCAGTCGGAAATAGATCTTGTTGTTGAGACCGTGGTTGGCGGTGCCGCCAATGTGCAGGATATCTATCCACTTGCACCGTTACAGGAAGGCATTCTGTTCCACCATCGGATGCAGGAACAAGGTGATACATACCTGTTATGCAGTTTGATGGCTTTCGATACGCGTGAACGTCTCGACGCTTTCCTTAACGCTCTGCAACAAGTTATTGATCGCCATGATATCTTGCGCACTGCCGCTTACTGGCAAGGACTGTCCCAACCTGTTCAGGTAGTCTGGAAGCAAACGACACTATCAGTAACTCCCTTTGTGCCAGCCTCAGAGGACAATGTATTGGCACAATTGCAGGCCTACACTAATCCACGTCAACGCCGGCTTGATCTTAGTTTGGCACCACTGTTTGCCGCAGACATTGCTTATGATCCGGCCAGCCACGAGTGGTTGTTAGCGCTGAGTTTTCACCATCTGATTGGCGATCACATGACGTTGGCGCTTATCGTTGATGAAATTCAGTTGTTATTACAGGGCCGCACTGAAGAGCTCCCCAATTCACTGCCGTACCGTAACTTCATCGCCCAAACTCTAAGCGTCCCAGCCTCGGTGCATGAGGATTATTTCCGCGCTCAGCTTGCTGATGTTGATGCGCCAACGGCTCCCTTCGGGTTGCTCAATATACAGGATGATGGAGAGGATATTGCCGAAGCCAGCTTACCTCTGAGTCTCACGTTAGCACAGGCGATCCGTAGCCAGGCCCGCCGTCTGGGTATCAGTCCTGGGGTACTGTTCCATGTCGCCTGGGCTCAGGTACTGGCACAAACCAGCGGTCGTGACGATGTGGTTTTCGGTTCCGTGTTACTGGGCCGTCTACAAGGTTCTGTCGGTGCCGATCGGGTCATGGGGATGTTTATCAATACACTGCCGTTAAGAATATCTCTTGCCAATCGTAGTGTGCTGGAAGTGGTGCAGGATACCTACCATGATCTAATAACACTGCTGGAACATGAGCAAGCACCTCTGACGCTGGCGCAGCGCTGTAGTAATGTGGCACCACCAATGCCGCTGTTTAGTGCACTGCTCAATTACCGTCATAGTCAAACAAGTACAACTGATACAATCTGGAACGGTATCCGCGTGCTGACTACCGAAGATCGTACCAACTATCCACTGAGTCTCTCCGTGGATGATCTGGGTGAAGGTTTCAATCTGACAGTTCAGGCCATCGCAGGAATTGATCCCACCCGAGTATCCGCCTATCTGATGACAGCTATTGATGGACTGGTGAATTCTCTGGCAACAGATCCCCAGCGCTCTGTTCTGAGCCTGCCTATCCTGCCTGCACAAGAACGTCAGCAGTTACTGGTGGATTTCACTGACACCGAGACTGATTTCCCACGGAATATTTTGATCCATGAACTATTTGAACAGCAGGCTGAGCTTACCCCTGATGCCACTGCTGTGGTGTTTGAAGGGCTATCGCTGAGTTACTGTGAACTGAATCATCGCGCCAATCGTCTGGCTCATTACTTGCTGACACTGGGAGTTCAGCCCGACGATCGGGTGGCTATCTGTGTTGAACGTAGTCTGGAGATGATCGTGGGGCTGCTGGCTATTCTTAAAGCGGGTGGTGCTTATGTGCCACTTGATCCAGCCTATCCGGCCGAACGACTGGCCTATATGCTTGAAGATGCTGAACCTGTAGCCCTTCTCACCCAGTCAGCGCTGAGTCAGACTCTGAACAGTAGCCTGCCTACTGTGCTTCTCGATACTTCCGTTTTCAGTATCTACGCAGAGAATAATCCCGATGCTCAAACACTGGGGGTAACGCCACACCATTTGGCGTATATCATCTACACATCTGGCTCCACCGGCCAGCCTAAAGGAGTGATGGTCGAACACAGAAATATTGTTGCCTCTACCTATGCCCGACACTTGACGTATCAACATCTTGAACGGCTTTTGCTTTTGTCTTCAATCGCATTTGACAGTTCCCTTGCCAGCATCTTCAGTACGCTTACTCGCGGAGGATGTTTGTGCCTGCCAGAACAAATGAATGCCGTTGATCCTGCAACTATTTTGCAGGCTCTACGCCGAAATGACATCAGTTGCTTATTATGTGTGCCTTCCTTGGCGCTGAACCTGTTGCAACTTGCGACTAAAGATGATATGGCCTCTCTCCAGACTCTCATTGTCGCTGGTGAACGCTGCTTACCTGAACTTCATGCTCGAATTGAACAATTAGAGTTACCTATTGCGCTCTATAACGAATATGGCCCGACAGAAACGACAGTATGGGCGTCTGTTTATCAGGTTATTTCTCATAGTCAGTTTAATGTTCCCATTGGCCATCCTATCGCCAATGCTCGGATCTATATTCTGGACACGCAAGGACAACCTGTACCGATTGGCGTAGCGGGGGAAATTTATATCGGCGGTGCGGGTGTAGCCCGTGGTTATCTGAATCGTCCGGAATTCACGAAAGACCGCTTTATTCCTGATCCGTTTTCATCAGTCTCTGGCTCTCGAATGTATAAAACCGGTGATCTCGGCCGCTGGCTGCCCGATGGCAACATCGAATATCTAGGCCGTAACGATTTTCAGGTCAAACTGCGCGGTTTCCGTATTGAACTGGGTGAGATCGAGGCGCGTCTTACACAATGTTTGGGTGTACGGGAAGCTGTTGTTATCCTCCGCGAGGATATCCCTGGTGACAAACGTCTGGTCGCTTATCTCCGGCCTCAGCCCAATTTTGAACTTGTACCGACTGACTTGCGTCAGCAGCTTGCACAACATCTGGCCGAATATATGCTTCCTAGCGCTTTTGTCACGTTAGAAACCTTTCCACTTACGCCTAACGGAAAACTTGACCGACAAGCATTCCCCGTTCCTGATCAACTAGCTATGGCAACGCGTGTCTATGAAGCGCCAGTGGGTACGATGGAAACCATATTGGCACAGATCTGGCACGATCTGTTGGGCTTGGAACGCGTCAGCCGTCATGATCACTTTTTTGAACTCGGTGGTCATTCATTAATGGCCGTCAGCTTGATTGAAAGATTGCGTAGCGCTGGCTGGTTGCTTGATGTTCGCAGTGTATTCTCCACACCTGTGCTCGCTGAGATGGCTCAGATGATACAAATGCATCAGGGTAAATCTGCCTTTAACGTACCACCTAATCTCATTAGCGAAGATTGCACCGCCATCACCCCAGAGCTGCTACCGCTGGTGACACTTTCTCAGGCAGAAATCGATATTATTGTCAACAACGTTCCCGGCGGGGCTGCTAATGTACAAGATATCTATCCGCTTGCCCCATTGCAGGAAGGGATTCTGTTCCATCACCAATTGCAGGAGCAAGGGGACACCTACTTATTACGTAGTATGGTAGCCTTCGATACCCGCGAGCGTCTTGATGCTTTCCTTAATGCTTTACAAAAAGTGATTGATCGCCACGATATCTTGCGTACCGCCGTCTGTTGGCAGGGACTAACACAGCCTGTTCAGGTCGTTTGGCGTCATGCACCGTTGCCAGTAAACACCTTTGTTCCTATTTCAGAGGACAATGTTCCGGCCCAGTTACATACTTATACAGATCCACGGCAGCGTCGTCTCAACCTGAATCGGGCACCGCTGTTCGCCGCTGATATCGCCCATGATCCAATTAGCTATGAATGGTTACTGGCACTGAGTTTCCATCATTTGGTCAGTGATCATATGACACTGGAACTTATCGTTTCCGAAATCACCTTGTTGTTGCAGGGACAAGCAAAAGCTCTGCCTGTAGCATTGCCGTACCGCGATTTTATCGCCCAAACTTTGAGCGTGCCGGAGTCAGTACATGAAGACTATTTCCGTACCCGTCTCGCCGATATTGATGCACCAACAGCGCCTTTTGGTCAGCTTGACGTACAGGGGGATGGTGAAGGTGTGACTGAAGCCTATTTGAAGCTGAATATCACGCTGGCACAGGCGATCCGCAGTCAGGCACGCCGCTTGGGCATGAGCCCAGGTGTGCTGTTCCATGTCGCTTGGGCGCAAGTGCTGGCGCAGACCAGCGGTCGTGATGATGTCGTCTTCGGTTCTGTACTGCTCGGTCGTCTGCAAGGCTATTCCGGTGCTGATCAGGTGATGGGGATGTTTATCAATACCCTGCCAGTCCGGGTATCTCTTGCTGATCGCAGCGTACTGGAAGTGGTACAAGCCACCTATCATGACTTGACGACACTGCTTGAACATGAGCAGGCACCACTGGCACTGGCACAGCGTTGTAGTGGCGTGACACCTCCGATGCCATTGTTCAGCACTCTACTTAATTATCGTCATAGCCACTCAGGCGCGGCAGATGATCAAGTCTGGAGTGGCATGCGCATGCTGGCAGCAGAAGAACGCACAAACTATCCATTGACCCTTTCGGTAGATGACTTAGGAGAAGACTTCAGTCTGGTAACCCAAAGTGTCTCGGGAATCGACCCTACGCGTCTGGCGAATTACCTGATCACAGCCGTCAGTGGTCTGGTTGAAGCTCTAGCTAATGAACCCCAGCGATTTGTATTGAGTCTGCCGATCCTACCTGCCGCCGAACGCCAGCAGGTACTGGTCGATTTCAACGCCCCACAGGCCGACTTCCGACAAGAAGCCCTGATCCATGAATTGTTCGAGCAACAGGCTGACCTGACCCCTGATGCCATCGCCGTGGTATTTGAAGGGCAATCCCTCCGCTACGATGAACTGAACCGCCGCGCTAACCAGTTGGCCCATCATCTGATTGCACTGGGCGTCCAGCCTGATGATCGCGTTGCTATCTGTGTTGAACGCAGTCTGGATATGGTCGTCGGCCTGTTGGGTATCCTCAAAGCCGGCGCGGCCTATCTGCCACTCGACCCGGCCTATCCAACCGAACGGCTGGCCTATATGCTTGAGGATGCGGCTCCCGTCGCCTTACTGATCCAGACTGCGCTAGTGGAAAAAGTGGACAGTCCCTTACCCACTGTCGTGCTTGATGCCCGCTCACCACGTGTCTTTGACAGAGAACCGGGCAGCAACCCTGACAGCCGGGCACGGGGACTGACT
>NZ_NKHP01000049.1 GCF_014467235.1 Xenorhabdus indica
AAAGCTAAGCATATATGCTTAGCTTTAATGTTTAATAAATTCTCTCATCCCATATGCTATAAGCAGATGTTCCCGCTGTTACATGATTCCATGCTATAGATTTATATTGAAGAAACACCTTCTCATATGGCATCAACTCATTACTATTAATTGAATTTGGATAAGTACAAGAAATATCAATAATTGTTGCTTCTGTGATTTTTACTTCATAAAAAAGTTCTGATTGACCTGCCTGTCCTGTTCTATAAAAAATAAATGCACCATTTAATGATTCGTTAGAATCTATAGCCATAGCTAACAATGGAGATGATTTATCAATGGGCTTGATAAATTGAATAGGGTGATGACTTACGTTCTGGTTACGCGTTATTGTGTGATTTAGACTGAGCACTTGTATTTGATCTTCGTGTCCCTTTTGGTATCTGTTTCCTATCGAATCAAGCGTTGAACACCCTGCTGATATTAAGCCCTGCTTCTTACCATTTAATGTTAGATATATCATGTATGACATAAAGATTACCGTCCTAGTTTTTTATTCAAATAATACTGGTTTGAACACCAAGCCAGAGAGCTGTAACGTAACACATAAAAAAACTTGTAATGATTGCATTAAAACAAAAAAGGTCAGTCTGAGATCCTTTTTGATGCTGGTCGTAAAACGAACAAAAATAAAAATTTTGTGTAAAAAAACCTAATGCCCCAATGTGGTATAACCTTGAGAGGAGCGAAGCGACATCATCATCGCTTTTGTCTTTTCTGTTTGGGATTCTCTCGACGTTTATCCTAGATTCCCTGTCCCGTTGATTGAGTTCTTTATCAGGTACGCACTGTACTTTGTGAGACCGCAGCGTGATTCGGAGGCAGAGCCGTCATGTCGTTTGACGGGACGTGATTACCACAATTTGCCTGTTTATCCTTTTGGAGACCGGGCGAAGTCCGAATCAATCAAGGGGTGTGCAATGGGTTATAGTCGTTGAATGGTTTTAAGGAAGTAGTGACTCGCTAGCTTCCCTCTGCTAAGATAGGATTGCTACGTCGAATCTTGGCAGAGATGCACACAAGATTTAGAGTACCAGAGCCGAGCCAGTTTAACCACTGTTCTCGGCTTTGTTACATCTGGGACTTGATCAATTTTTCACTTTGTGTGATCCGCAACGCTCGCCGCAGTCTTGACTAGCGAAGTCTGTCAAGGCGAGGAAGCGTCATATCATCCGCTGTTAATTTGATGCACGGTCACCGTGAAGCCGGACGGATTTTTTCGTCGCGGCAGATTTTTTTTTTCGTGAGAAAATTTATAAAAATAAGATCTTTGTCACAATTTAGTCACGAAACGGATTTGTGGGAGATGCCGTGCATAATTATTCATAGGCTGAAAAACGGCTGTGCGCGTTTTTGCGCGTTTTTTGGGGAGAAGAGAGGGACTTTTACGGGGTTAAGGTGAAAATCGCCCTGAGGGGCGTACAGGCGGTTCGGGCAACGGGTGTTATGTTAAATACGTGTAACGGCTCGCATTCCATTTTGACAGGTCTACAATACCTACAAACGACTCGTCTCATTCGGATTTAAGTTTAGTGCTGAGCTTTTTTTAAATCCTATTTATCCCTTAGATCATTACTCATCTGTCATGTCCATTATGATCAATACTTAAACGTCCGCTTTAGCTACGAATAAACAGTACGGTAACTAATTCAAGTTGTTATCAATTCTACTTTGGCTAAAAAGCAGGCTTGATGTAGGATATTTTCCGAATTCCAAACCGACCCCATTTATGCAATGGTTTTCGGTCAGGCGGAACAGCGGAGCGTTGTGTATTGCAAAAACATATTACAAGCTTGAACTAAATGGCAATAGGAAATCGCAATCATACGCATTGTTTACGCTTCGTTTCAACTCAGAAAACAAGACTCACATTGGCGAAAATAGGGATAAAACAGCTTAACGTGCTTTAAACTCCGTTTTCTTAGACGATCCCTTTGTAGCACCGCCAATATGCCGGAAATCTAACAAAACATTTTTGGATAAAGTCAGTTTTTGATGAATTCCTGATCCTGTTTCCGGCGCAGTCTTTCTGCTGTAGCCGTTGCATTCCGGCGTCGCCGTTCTGCATCCTGGGCTTTGATACGGCTCTGTTCGACTTCATGCGCCGCAGCGGCTCGTTGTCGTTTGGTTTCTGCAATGATATTTCTGACTTTGGCCACTACATCTTGTTCAAGCTGCTTGGCACGGTCTAAAGCGTAGGAGGCTTCTTTTTCCCGGATTTCTGCGGCCTGGAGTTGTGTCTGCAACCGTTGGTGAGCGACCTTCTCGGCGCTTTCAGCACGACGTTCTGCGGCTTCGGCTTGTTGCCGGTAATACCTGCGCTGGTTCTCGTGATCTGCATCCTGCGCTGTGCTGAATGCCGGCGCGGAAACCATGAGTGTGAGAACGCCGCCCAGAACCGCTCCGGCCAGCGCAACAGGCCAGAAATGAATGACGACGGCAAATCCCTGTGCAATCACCCTGATCCGGTCATTTTCGGCCAGTATTCCGACGATAAGATCATTCATGCTGGCATAGACGCCAAAGCTGACAACGGAAAGAATGAGCAGGAATGCCAGCCCTGCCGTTACACGCCATTTCATCGCAGGTAAGTCTCCGTAATATCCGGCCGGAAATGTCCCATTTCCTGACTGACGGTGGTCAATGCGTCCTCCCGGACAAGTCCCTGCCGTTGCAGTTCTCTCATGCGCTCCTGAGCGTAGGAGTGGCGCAGGCCATGAGCACCGGAAGACCATCCCAGTACGCGGTTAGCCGCGGCGCTGAAACTGTTTGTCCAGGCTTTGCCGGCACCAATCTCATAGCGGGAAAGGTAATTTATTCCCCGATCTGTTACCGTCCGCGGTTCAGGGCGGCGCAGGGTTTCCAGCCGTTCTGCCAGGTGATGAGGGATCAGCACTTCGCGCACCAGCCCCCCTTTCCCCTGCACGGTGTACAGATGGCCGTTGCGGCCGTTCCATTTGGTTTCTGTTGCCGGCCGCTCGTTAGCCGGGCACTCCCGGACGGGGGCCAGTGTGTGCAGTTCGTGGGCCCTGAGTCCGGCCGCATACGCCAGCTTAGTGGCCAGCGCATTTTTAGCCATCTGTGCACTGGCGATCAGCGCCACTTGTGCTGGGGTGTAAGCGCGTCCGGTCAACACCTGGGGACTTTCAGAGCGGATAACCGGAAGGGGCTGGCCGTGGGGTAATGCGCCGGTGACGTGGTACATCATGGCCTGAATGGCCTGTCGTTCCATGTCCAGTGTTTTCTGTCCGACGGCTTCGCTGCGGGTTTCCAGATAGTCAATGGCTGTCGTCGGTGTCATTTTTCTCAGATCGGAACAGGCGCGGGAGGACTTCACCCATTCAGCCACGCGGGTTAAAGCCTGCTCGTAATTGCGCACGGTGCCAACGGAGCGTAACGCACTTCCCTGCATGGCCTTTATGACGGAGGCGGCCTGCCTGGCCGGACTGGCGAATTTAGCCATTGCGCGCCAGCCAGCGGGTGACGGTGGAGATCACTACCCGGATACGTTTTTCCCTGAGCCAGCGTTGCAACTCAGCGGCGCTGGCCCCTTCTCGGTGCAGCTGCAACAGTTCGCCAGCGTAACGATCGAGGCGGGATTTCCGGTAACGCCGCTTGCGGATAATCCGGGTCTGTTCGCGCAGCACGGCCAGCTCATGGCCTGCATCAAACTGGGGCATGTGTTTCTCCACGGGTTAGGGGTGTAAGAACGACTGACCTGAGAAGGTTCAGCGACAATTGAATGTCTATTTGCCCCTGTTTGAACCGGTGTGGTTCAGGCTCGGACTAATCTCGCCTTGTTACCCGTCAGCGTGGGTAAATCGCGGCCGTGACACTGGCTCAGTGGCGTTTGGGCTGTACGCGTCAGAAATCGCCAAATGGGCTGTTGGGTGACAGAAATCTCGGATCGTTGACCTGTATCCGGTGTAGCAGGAGTGCGTCAAAGGGCACCAGACTTATCATAAGCTTTCACAATAGCGTAAAAACTGGGCTAATGATAGTTGCGTTTAAAATATTGCGTATAATTATGGAAAAGCCATAAAACCGCGCTATGCCCAGCTTTTTTAATTATTGGGCATAGCGCGGTTTTATGGTGAATGCTGACAGGAGGGTAAAATAGGGTTTACGACTCACGGAACGCACAAATTTGGCGGCAGTCGATAGCCTTAATACGTGACTCATCTACCTGTTGGACGGAATGACGACGTGTTGTCCACGCTTACTGTAGATAACGTTGTGTGCCTGATGAAAAAGCAGGGCCTCAAAAGCTGAATGGCGTGAGTTTTGTGTGAGTTGGTTGTTTTATAGTCTGTTGAATTAAAAGGGAAAGTGTTAACGGTTCTGTTACGCGAGTGAAACAGTATGTAGAATGCCCCTTTTAACGATGTTTTTAATGAGATAGCACTATGGCAACAGAAACTGAAGAAGAGAAAAAACAATTTGAGCGGGAAGCAAAGGCATTGTTAGAAGGTTTCTGGTCAGCTTTGTTTTGTTACCGGGCGCCGCGTCCTCTTAAAGTGGGTGTGCTGGAAGACCTTATTTCAGATGCAGAAGCCCGTGGATTGCCTTTTAACAAAGAAATACTGAGAAAAGCTCTCGTGAAGTACACCTGCCGCTATAAGTATCAGGATGCGCTAGCACAAGGCGGTGAGCGTTACGGACTTGATGGAAAAGCCTATGGGATGGTTTCAGATGAACAGCAGGAGAGAGCGAAAGGGCAGATAGCCCAGCGTAATGCAAAGGCGGCTCTCGTGAGAAACGCAAAAAAGTCTTGAACCAGCCATTTCTGGGCGTTATTCGTTTGCCCTCTGCTCGCGTATTGAGTGGGGATTCTGCCGTTGTCCAACGACTGCCAGCACGTTAACCTGCTTCGCTTGATCGTCTACTTCGTAAAGGACATGCTGTCCTGCCAGACTTATACGGCGTACATCCTCGCCGTAGCGTTGATCCATTTCGTACAGGCGGGGAAACTCTGCCAGTTTTTCAGTGGAATTCAGGAGGCGATCCGTCACATTTCTGGCATCCCAGAGTGATGAATTTTCGGCGATATAGTCAAAAAGTGCCATAACGTCCTCGATAGCGCCTTGTTTCCATTCAACGTGATACGACATCTCGTAACTCCTGATAACGGCTTTGCAACTGCTGGCGAAGCTGTCCAGTGGTCATGCCTGGGCGACTGTCGGCGCGGGCGATCGCAACTTTGGCTCTTACCCGTTCTTCGTACTCGGCTTGTACCAATTCCTCGTTAGCTAACCGTTGCAGAAGTTCCGCGTTTCGGATTGCGTCGGTGCCGGGCATGATCTGGGGCAGATTTTCTGCCAGTTCACGCAGGAAGTTGGCGTTTTCATAGTGAGTTGTGTTGCTCATGGTCATACTCCAAATTTCCGTGTGTGGGAATCTCGCCGCGTTTTTCTGTGAGTTGTGCCAAAAGACTGACTTGTGCCGATTATACGCCATAAAATTTAATTGATTAAGTTAAGACACTAAAAACAGCTTATCTTATGGTTGCGAGCCGGAATCGCTCAAAATTTTGTTGGGGTGAACCCAAAATTACTCTTTTGGGTATCACTTGGTAAAATCCAAGTGATACCAGTAAATTGCGATATCTCTTTAGCTGGATAAGGAGTTTGATAAGTGCAGAAAGTGACCCTCTATCCAAAGAGGGAATTAATAGTTCGCTATCATGGATTATTTCGAGGTTTGCGTTCTATCAGGCTGCCCATGTTATCGAAATAACGACTGGGCCAAATTTCGGAGGGATGAAGTTCAAGGCGGTTAGCAATGATCCATTCCCCTTTTGGCCAAGGCCGAACCAGCGTATTCGCTAATGTGGATGAACTTAATCCGGCCTGACGAGAGATTGCTGATAAGGACGTTCCCTGTTTACGTAATGCAGCAATGACATCAGCCGGATGCCAGTCTTTTTTTGGTATGCTCATTTTCTATTTTCCTTTTTTAAATGAAAAAAGTCAGAGGAGCAGTACAGGAGTGCTTAATGCTGTCTGAATTGTTACAGCAAAAACATAGACAGGCGCACTGGCAGAAAATCCTGCCAGTGGAACACTCTACAAGGCTGCGACCCCTTGGTTATCAGTTTAGGCCGATAACATTTTTAGATTACTTATTTAGATAAATCGGAATCTGATTTATTTGGTTCTAGGATTTCTTTTACCGCGCCGATATCCAGTTCTTGGCTTAATTTCCGCAATTTTTCGACGATGACATTAATACAGCTATGGATATGCCTGACATTAGTCTCTATATCAGATTGGTTGCAGAGATATTCGGCGCACTTAATTAGATCACAGGAATCTCGCGCCAGTGCGTAAGCGTCTGTCTCAGTTTGATAAACGAAGAGTTTAGTCATGCTTAACCTCGGTATTGTGAGGTAAGACGACGGCAGGTACAGAGGAACACCATCGGAAAAGATTCATTTTTGTTTTCTCCTTTTAGTGGTGGCAGTTCAAACAGGGTTCGCAGTACCGGGAGTGTTCTTCCAGCGAGGCTAAAGCCTCCCCTGCCTGAACCACCATAGAAAAGGCGAAAACAGACACACTGGTATATGTATTTCATACCAGTGAAAACACTCTAGGGCTGCGACCCCCTAACTATCGGATTTTGCCAATAGCGTTATCAGGTTAACGGGATAATTAAAAATATTCAATAATAAAATCAACTGCATGTGACCTATTGATGATAAATATTTTTTGTATTAGTAGTGTTGGACTAGCGCGAATGCTCACGCTAGTCCAAATTCTACTACCGATCCGATTCTTAAAAAATATCGCCAGTTCTGCATTAGTACTGGTGATAAAAAAAACTAATGTTATTTTTTTTTGACTAAAATAAAATGTTTGGAGTTTGTATTTTTTCACATGAATTGATGCTAGTTGTTGTCATTTTTTAAGTATTTGATTGGTGTAGTCACGTTTTATATGAATGTGATATATTCATTTTTAAATTAAAAATGGAGATATTGTATGGATGAAAAAGATGATTTGATGAAAAAAATAAATAATATCATGGTTAATAGTTCAGTGAGATCTGAGGATAAACTCGCTGTAATGATGATGTTTTGTTTTCAGTTATTATCATCTACAAAAACAGATATGGTTAATATGCGAATATCTGATGGTAGGGTATTAACACTTAAATTTGATGAACATTCAATCAAACATTGATTTTGGAGTTTGTAATGGGTTCTAGTATCGAAGATGACCTCTGGAGAGAGGTAGATCGGCAAAATGATTGGAATTTGCGAGTAGAAGAAGCTTATCGTGTAGCTGGCCTCAAGCTTGAAAGAGCGGTAAATGACACTATAGAATTAGGTGAAGAGGTCGTAGATACTATAGGCTTAGGTATGAGACGTAAACTCTGGCAACTTTCATATTTCTTTGAGGGTTATGAAGATGTATATGCACGGATAAAAGAAGAAGATCACAGAATGAAGTTAAATCTCATGGATCTTAAAAATAAGGAGAAAAGAGATTTTATTGCAAGAATAATAGAAACATATGTTGATGAAATATTTAAAGGAAACGAAGAAAGAGAAAAAGAAAGAATATATAAATTAATATTGAGGTATTCTTCAAAAATTGCAATAGGTAAATCAATCAAGTTAAGTGTATCGGCTATAATAGCAGAAGCTATATATTTTAATGTAATTAAAAATACCATAGTGAAAAATGTCGCTAAGAGGTTTATTAATGGGATGTTGAATATCGCTCAGGGATATGGGAATGTAGAAAAAGCATCAATATCAGCAAATAATCTAAAAATAACATGTCCCCAACTCTATTGGGCTTTGTATTTTAAAAAGTTGGAAATGTTATATTTTATAGTTGAACCTGAATTAGAAAAAGGTATTTATCTAATAGAGGGGTTTAAAAACAAGCAGGTAAACGATGAAGAAGTTGCTCGTGTACTTTCGGAAATGATGGGGAATTAATTTATAATGAAAAATAAAACATTCAGTATGGGATGGTTCAAAGATCTTTTTTGTGTATTTTTTAAAGAGTTATTGTGGTCAAATATTCCCGTTGTGGCAATTTTTATATGGGGTGTTGTGTCAATTTATTTTTTTCAAGATGAATGGTGGGTTGTATCTTTAATAGGTAGCTTTGTAATTGTTGTTTTGTTTTTGATCCTTTCGTATATAAGTGAAAAGAAAAAAAGCTAAGCATATATGCTTAGCTTTAATGTTTAATAAATTCTCTCATCCCATATGCTATAAGCAGATGTTCCCGCTGTTACATGATTCCATGCTATAG
>NZ_NKHP01000005.1 GCF_014467235.1 Xenorhabdus indica
TCAGTCCATTTTGGGATTTTTTTGATTTGGCGATTAATCAGATCGCAAAAATTGGACTGAGTTCCCTCCAAGTGATCTACTATTTTGAAAGCTTATTTATAACACTACATATCATTAGCAAATAATGACAAAAATAAAAACATAAAGTTATGGCTAACGAATTAACTTATTCAATGTTCATTGAACAAAAAATAAAACAAAGTAATACTGATAAAATAGAAAAATGAAAATTTAACTGAAAATCAACATAGTAAAGTTAAATTAATCTGTTTTTAATACGTTTTGATATATCCAATAGAAAAATGGTAAAATAATGCGCTGTCTATTATTTTGGATTTTACAATCAATGAAATATCTACAACAATCTAAAACTACAACATATTCAGGCGTGAAACTGTTTACCGATCTTGTCGGACAGCGTGTTTCTCCCGGAGTATATTGGGACTCATCCAGTTATCGTGCAAAGTTCGCTTTACGCAGCCTTTTTACGCCTATCTCTACACTTAAGCTACTGGACAGAATTGCTAATACTCCAATTTATCTGGATATTTTAAAGAAACAGCCTAGCTTACCTTGTAAATTACATCGCCCATATCTGAGTATTAACTTCAAGCGTAATCAGATTGTCGGTGCACTTAGTGAGCATTATAGAATTTTATTTCAACAGATAACACCCACTGTTATTAATAAGATATTTAATACTAATTCTTATTTACTGGCCACTATCCAGGGGAAAAATGAATCATTTAATGTATATATAGATTCTTTAGACAACCTGAATAAAGAAGGTGAACTTGCGCTATATATGACTACAGAAAAAAATGTCACTTTGGCAAAATGTGCATTCACCTTATTAACTATTAATGGCAAACAAACATTGTTTATTGGTGTCTTACAAGGCCCAGCCAAAAGGGATAATTCTCTGGATGTTATCCGTAATGCAACTAAAGAGTGTTATGGCCTGTTTCCTAAGCGTTTATTGATTGAATCTATTTGTCGTTTTGCTGAACATACGAATTGTGAACAAATCTTAGCTGTCAGTAATGAAACACATATTTATCGTAGTATCCGCTACTGGCATAAGAAAAAGCACCTGATGGTAGCGGATTATAATGCTTTTTGGGAGTCTCTGAATGGCATCAGGAAAGAGAATAATGATTTCCATCTGCCATCCAATATCGAAAGAAAATCATTGGATGAAATCCCCAGTAAGAAACGCGCAGAATACCGTCGCCGTTATCAACTACTGGATGATTTAGATAGCCATATCAAAGCTTCTCTCACCAATTAGCCATCATTAGGAAGTCGTTCCTGATGTGATGCTTAGCGGGGCTTCGCCATTAGCCAGATAAGATGGCTTTTTATGGCAGGCCACTCGCTACGAAGAATGCTATATACGCAAGTATCCCGCATTGAACCATCCCTTGTTCGTGAATGGCAACGTAGAATACCATCCAATTTTGCGCCTAAACGCTCAATTGCCCTGCGACTCTGGTGATTCAGGAAGTGAGTTCTGAATTCCACAGCAACACAATCCATTTTTTCAAACGCATATTCCAGTAACAAGAATTTTGCCTCTGTATTAACAGGCGTACGTTGAACTGATTTTGCATACCATGTCGAGCCAATCTCCAGTCTGGGAAGATTGGCATCGATATTCATATAAGTCGTCATTCCAATTGCTACATTCCTTTGATTATCAATAACGGTAAAAGGCAACATCTTTCCCTGCGCATGAAGAGCTAAACGACGCTCAATTTCTGCTTTTACCCCATCCGGCGCTGGCACACTGGTATACCACAATTGATGTAATTGTCCATCTTCAATGGCACGCGCGAATTCATCATGTCGTTCCTGCGTCAAAGGTATTAAAGTGACATTCTTTCCAGTCAGAGTGATCCATTCGGTTATGTTTTGCATCGTGTTACTGTCCTTATCTTAAATAACCATTAAGTTACAACGAAATATTTTTTGTTGCTATAACCTTCGTTTTTCAAATTACTACTTTGTTGACGATATCTTGAAATCTGTTGGGTATAGATGATTTCATGATATCTGTCACAATCAATTAACAAAGTGATTCCAATCGGGCTGGAACCCTCTAAATTTGATAGCAATCTCATCCGACCACTTAGCTAACAGCTAAGTCATATTGAAAACAATAATACTGTGTGTGAGTCGTCAAATTATTCGATGGAGAATGTAATGAGCAATTACCCTCATCTGTTTACCCCGCTGGATTTAGGCTTTACTACCTTAAAAAACCGTGTCTTGATGGGCTCAATGCACACAGGGCTTGAAGAACATCCTAATGGAGCCGAGCGATTGGCCCAATTCTACGCAGAGCGGGCTGCTGGTGGTGTAGCGTTGATAGTCACAGGTGGTATCTCCCCCAATCCGCAAGGCGTTGTTGCAGCAGGAGCAAGCATTCTAAATAGTGAAGATACTTTGCCCCATCATAGGATCATTACAGATTCAGTACATCAGGCTGGCGGTAAGATTGCCCTGCAAATCTTGCATACCGGGCGTTATAGCTATCAGAAAAACCTCGTTGCTCCTTCAGCCATTCAGGCTCCGATCAACCCCTTTATGCCTAAAGAAATGTCCGACGC
This sequence comes from Xenorhabdus indica, assembly GCF_014467235.1. Taxonomy (GTDB): domain Bacteria; phylum Pseudomonadota; class Gammaproteobacteria; order Enterobacterales; family Enterobacteriaceae; genus Xenorhabdus; species Xenorhabdus indica. Next base: position 2,613 of record NZ_NKHP01000005.1, read on the forward strand.
GGATATCCAACAAACTATCAGGGATTTTGCTCACTGCGCTCAGCTCGCACAACAAGCCGGTTATGATGGCGTTGAGATCATGGGTTCAGAAGGCTACCTCATCAATCAGTTTCTGGTTGTCCGTACTAATCATCGTCAGGACAAATGGGGAGGAAGTTTTGAAAACCGTATGCGCTTTGCCGTGGATATTGTCAAAGCAGTACGCGCTATTGTCGGAAAACGCTTCATTATTATCTATCGCCTTTCTATGCTGGATTTAGTGGAAGATGGCTCCAGTTGGCAGGAAGTCGAACAATTAGCACTGGCGATTGAACACGCTGGTGCTTCCATCATCAATACCGGTATCGGCTGGCATGAAGCCCGTATTCCAACAATCGCCACAATGGTGCCCAGAGCCGGATTTAGTTGGGTCACCCAAAAGCTGATGGGGAAAGTCAGTATTCCCTTGATCACAACGAATCGTATTAATGATCCCCATGTTGCAGAACAAATCCTTAGTGAAGGCTGCGCAGATATGGTTTCTATGGCTCGCCCTTTCCTGGCAGATGCTGAGTTTATTTTAAAAGCTGAACAGAACCGTGCAGATGAAATCAACACTTGTATTGGCTGTAATCAGGCGTGTCTGGACAGAATATTTGTCGGGAAACTGACTTCATGTCTGGTGAACCCACGAGCCTGCCATGAAACAGAATTTATCGCCGAACCGGTGAAACAACCCAAAACTATCGCAGTGATTGGTGCCGGACCGGCTGGCTTATCCTTCGCTGTTACTGCCGCCAGTCGCGGACACCATGTCACGTTATTTGAACGAGAAAACAGAATTGGCGGGCAATTTAATATTGCCAAACAAATTCCCGGCAAAGAAGAATTCCATGAAACACTGCGCTACTTTGAGCGCCAATTGGCATTGAATGGTGTTGAAGTAAAACTGAATCATACCGCAACATCAGACCAGCTTGCTTCGTTTGAAGAAGTGGTCGTTGCCACCGGTATCACGCCACGGACACCGAATATTGATGGTATTGAACATGAAAAAGTGCTGACTTATCTGGATGTATTAAAACATAAACGTGATGTTGGCCCATGTGTTGCCATTATTGGTGCTGGCGGTATTGGCTTTGATACAGCGGAATATCTGAGCCAGAGTGGACAGAGTAGTAGCCTGAGCAGCCACGCATTCAGTCAAGAATGGGGTATCGACCAGACGCTTTCCCATCGTGGTGGATTACAGCCAGAAGGTGCGCACATGGAACCCTCACCACGAAAAATCTATCTATTGCAGCGCAAGGATGCCAAAGTCGGGGAAGGCTTAGGTAAAACTACCGGTTGGGTTCATCGGGCCAGCTTACTGATGCGGGGGGTCACTATGTTAAACAGTGTGCAATACCTGAAAATTGATGATCAAGGGCTGCATATCCTGCGCGATGGTGAGCAACAATGCCTTGAGGTGGATAACGTAATTATCTGTGCCGGTCAGGAACCATTGAAAGAGCTTTACCAACCTCTGCAAGCAATGGGTAAAAACGTATATTTGATTGGCGGAGCCGATGTCGCCGCCGAATTGGATGCCCGCAGGGCAATTGATCAAGGAACTCGACTGGCAATTAAGATTTAGTAAAAAAATAAAAGGCTAATAATAGGGGAACGGTGATAACAACCGAACGGTTCATTATCACCGTCTTATTTCTGCGACTGATACAAATTAACGCTCTGCTAACTGTTCCGATGTTTGTCTTGCTTCTTCTGCCTGACACACCGCAGCCGTAAAAAGTACGTCTGTTGAGGAATTCAGTCCCGTTTCAGCCGAATCCTGCAATACACCAATAATCAAACCTACTGCTACAACCTGCATAGCAATCTCATTGGAGATACCGAACATGCTACATGCCAACGGGATCAACAAGAGTGATCCACCCGCCACACCTGATGCGCCACATGCTGCAATTGCTGAGACTACACTTAACAGTATTGCCATTGGGATATCAATAGCTATGCCCAGGGTATTTACCGCTGCCAGCGTCAATACGGTAATAGTGACAGCAGCTCCCCCCATATTAATCGTTGCTCCCAAAGGAATTGAAATAGAATAAGTATCCTCATCCAGATTCATACGACGGCACATTGCCATGTTAACCGGAATATTAGCTGCCGAGCTACGGGTAAAGAATGCAGTTACGCCACTTTCACGTAAGCAGGCAAAAACTAAAGGATAAGGATTACGGCGTATTTTCCAATAAACAATCAATGGGTTAACAACCAGTGCAACAACAATCATACAACCCAATAGTACAACCAACAGTTGTGCATAGCCAAACAACGTTTCGAATCCTGTTGTGGCGATAGTGGAGGCAACCAAGCCGAAAATACCAAGGGGAGCCAGACGAATAACAACACGAACAACTAGGGTCACGGCTTCGGCCAGATCCTGCACCATTGATTTAGTTGATTCCTTTGCATGGCGTAAAGCGATACCCAGACCAATCGACCATGCCAGAATACCAACATAATTACCTTTCAATATCGCATCAATCGGGTTAGCAACGACGTTGAGCAACACTCCTCTGAGCACTTCAACAATATTTTCCGGTGGTGACATCTGGGCATCATTAGTCGCCAGAATTAATGTTGATGGAAACAGTATGCTGCCGATAACAGCGACCAGTGCTGAGAAAAAAGTTCCGGCAATATAGAGAATCAGAATTGGTCGGATATTGGTTTTCTGACCTTTTTTATGGTTTGCAATAGAAGACATTACCAGAACCCACACCAGGACTGGTGCGACAGCTTTCAAAGCACCAACAAAAAGGGTTCCCAATAGACTGACTGATTGCGCGGCAGAGGGCATTGCCCAGGCCAGTAATACCCCTGCAACTAATCCAATAATAATTTGAGTGACGAGGCTTCCTCGTACAATATACTGCACAAAGCCTTTTTGTTGTTTTTCCATAATCTATCCATTTGATATTTAGGCTTAATAAGCCTGTTGTTTTTATGTTTGCTTTTCCAGTATAGAAAAGTACAGAGAGCGAAAAAGAATAATTAATAAAAATCTACAATCAGCTCAACAATTGATAACAAAATCGTCACATTTGTGTGATCAAAACGACAGATTCGCTGTTTAATCAGATATTGGCGAAATGCAAAGAAAAACAAAAAACTAAAGTTTTTATTTTAATTCAAATGGTTAAATGAATGATTAGTTTTGGGTACAATACTTGTGATCGACATTAACGCCAATATTATTGATGGATTAATTTCGCAATCGGCCGATAAACGATGAATTTTGTATCTGGAAAAATCAGGAATTCAGGCAGATGAAAGAGTAAATAAGTAAATAGTGCGGTTTTGTGAAAATCTCATAAAACAATTAATCAATTGATATACCTGAGTGATTTTATTTCCCCCCCTTATTAATGTTCAATTGCTCACCAAAATTTTCTGTTTCACTACTAATGATTTTGTTAGAGTGTCACTATCACTTATTAATGCCTTCTGAAAGGCATTTAAAGGCACTTTATTGACAATCTTAATATAATGCTTTGTATTTTCTTGCTATATAATAGAAATGCACCATAAACACACCATAAAAGTAAGATGTAATCCTTAACCCGCGTTTTAGGAACATTTGATGGAAATTGTAACAGACCTCATTTATGCACTTTGGCACCAAGATTATGAAACACTCGCTAACCCGTCATTGGTATGGGCAATCTACCTTCTGCTCTTCACAATCCTGTTTCTGGAAAATGGCGTGTTACCCGCAGCATTTTTGCCAGGTGACAGCTTACTCATATTGGTTGGCGTCCTGATAGCCCAAGATGCAATGTCGTTTCCCACCACGTTAATCATCCTTACTACCGGTGCAAGCCTCGGTTGTTGGGTAGGTTATCTTCAAGGAAGGTGGCTTGGTAACACCAAATTAGTCCGGGGCTGGCTATCACATCTTCCTTCGCATTATCATCAACGCGCCCATAATCTGTTCCACCGTCATGGGCTATCAGCCTTGCTAATTGGTCGCTTTCTTGCGTTTGTCAGAACATTGCTGCCTACATTAGCAGGTCTTGCAGGATTGAATAATGCACGTTTTCAGATGTTCAACTGGTTAAGTGGTTTCTTGTGGGTAATTATCCTGACGACTCTGGGTTATGCTCTTGGTAAAAGCCCCTTGTTCCGCCAGTACGAACAATACCTTATGAATTTTCTGGTGTTATTACCCGTAGTTCTGTTACTCATTGGCTTAATTGGCAGCCTGACGTTCATCTGGCGTAAGAAACGCACAAATAACTCTATTCAATAATTCCAAATTTAATAACTCTAACTTCCACATCGCCCTGTAGCATTACGGCAGGTAACTTGTTACAGGGGCTTTCTCCCGCTATTCTTGGTAATCATTTAGGATTAATCTGCCATATTAGATGACAATTTTTCACCATTCAGACTTTAAACTCCGCATAAAAACGTCTATGTTAGAAATTCATCCACCGTATATATGAGGAGAGTTCCATGCCACAGATGAAAAACTCTGAAGAATTACGTGCTGAATTGCAATCCCTTGCGGATACGTTGGAAGAAGTTCTAAACAGTTCCGAGGATAAGTCCAAAGCTGAGTTGGAAAAATTACGCAGCAAAGCAGAAAAAATGGTCAAGGATGCCCGCACAGCTTTTAGTGATGCCAGTGATAAACTGACAGATCAGACAAAAGAAATAGCAAGCTGTGCAAACAGTTATGTCCGTGACAACCCCTGGACTAGCGTAGGTATCGGTGCCGCCGTGGGTATCATATTGGGCGTATTACTGGCAAGACGCTGAAATGACCCAATCATCCCATTCACAAGGTCCGGGAAAAGGAATATTTAATACCTTACGGCGAGTGGTAACTCTGGTTGTCGGTATGGTTGAGACTCGTATTCAGCTTGCAGCCGTTGAGTTGGAAGAGAGTGCAGCCACACTGGTACAATTATTGTTGCTGGTAGGGTTCACGCTGCTATTTGCGGCCCTTGGTATAATATGTCTGTTAATGTTGGTCTTTCTGGCTGTCGATCCGGCCTACCAGACTACAGTCATAGCCATTGCAGCAGGAACTCTGCTACTTCTCGCCGTGTTTGGCACAATTTGGGCTATCAGGAAATCCCGTCGGCTGACTTTTCTCAATGCAACTCGTGAGCAACTCAGGATAGATCGCAAGATGTTGGAGAATGACCATGAATAAATCACGGCGTCAGCAACGAGAACGGAAAAAACAAGCATTATTACAAGAAATTCAGCAGCAAAGACAATCTCTCTCAGCTTATGGCCAGCATTGGCTTACCATCACCCGCTCTTACGATCATGGTTGGCAGACACTACTCTCTTTCAAACCTTATTTTGCTATTGGTAGTGGTATATTACTGCTCTATGGCATTCGTCATCCCCGAAAACTTTATCACTGGTCACGTCGCCTGATTAGCATTTGGACACACACCAATATCCTACGCAATATATTGAACGGGCGTTAATCATTTTTATTGCTTTTGTCCTTCTTCAAATCCCTTTATGTAAATTGGGTTATTTTTTCAAAAAAATTGTACTAAATTGTTAATATTCCTTACTATCAACCCGTAATACCTCTCCTTAGAATACTCTCCATCAAGAAAATATTAGCTAATTGTGCTTTTAGAACACATACCTGGAGATGTTCATGAAAAAATTTGAAGATAGTGGCTTATTAGTAGCGCGTATTTTAATGTCAATCCTGTTTATTATTGCAGGCTATGGAAAATTAGGCAGTGCTTACGCTGGAACGCAAGAATTCATGGAAGCCATGAAAGTTCCTGGAATTCTACTGCCACTCACTATCTTACTTGAACTCGGTGGCGGAATTGCCGTGTTGTTAGGGCTGCTGACCCGCACTACAGCAGTGTTTACTTTTATTTTCTGTATCCTGACTGCAATTCTGTTCCACTCTGATTTTTCAGATGGCATGAACCAGACTATGTTCCTGAAGAATTTCGCTATCGGTGCGGGTTATCTCATGCTGGCAATGATAGGGCCAGGCAAATTCAGTATTGACGGTGTACTGAATAAGAACTGGTAATTGCCTGCTATTACAAAAAAAGCCCCTTGCCTGTTTACCTGTAAGAGGCTTTTTGATTCATTATTTCATAAATAATTTGGGGATTTCTCGCAGACACCAGGTCTTAGCTTCCCCCATCCTGTCACGCCGCCATGCCATAATAATGTTAGTTTCATGGATATATTCCGAACCAATAACCCGCAGACGCCCTTCTGCAATATCATTTTCCACCATCGGATATGGCATTGTTGCAACTCCCAACCCCGCCAACAATGCCCGTCGTTTATCTTCCAGTGAACTAACCGTTAGGCGTGGTTGTTTATCCAAAAGTTGAATTGTCAGTACCGGGCGTTCCCTTGCTGTATCAGCCACGGCTATCCCACGGTACTTAACCCGTGTGGCATCAGATAACGGTTCTGGTTCAAGATGAATAGGATGCTCCACACTGGCAACATAGACGTTTTTTATGGAATAAAGTGCTCGTGAATTGGTTTCCGCAGATGCCCTGAAATGAATATCTGGTGCAATCACAATATCTGCATGGCCCGTTTCCAGTCGTTCCCAGGCGCCAGCCAACACTTCGGTCATTAATGAAAGCTGAGTATGCGCTTTATTTGCCAGCCTATCCACAAGAGGAAATAATGACTCAACGGGAAACAGCGCTTCACAGACAATGGTCAGTTGAGTTTCCCAACCACGGGCAAGAGCTTGTGCATCTGCCGTAAGTTTGTCCGCCGCTTCAAGTAATAGCCTGCCCCGATCAAGCAACATTCTGCCGACATTAGTAAACTTTGTACGATGCCCAGAGCGGTCAAACAACACCACATCCAGCTCTTCTTCCAGTTTCTGCATGGTATAACTTAATGCAGAAGGCACCCGCCCCAATTCATCCGCTGCTGCGGCAAAACTTCCTCTCCGATCTATCGCATCCATCACCCGTAAAGATTCCAGTGTAAGCGCTCGTTCTTTCCCCATGCTCTTTACCTATATAGCTCTCAATCAGTAAATTTGAATATAGAGAACAGATTAACTGGCTAACATTTCAACGTCCAGAGAATTAAGATCAAGTGCAATAGGTCTATAACAAATAAATATATGGCAAGCAGACGTATGGTAAAGAGATAGTTGTCATGATAATAACCAGAACAGCAAATCAATGCGGGAAAGCCGATTATGGTTGGTTAAAAGCCCGTTATACTTTTTCATTCGGCCACTATTTTGACCCAAATTTTTTGAACTATGGCGCACTTCGGGTACTTAATCAGGAGAGCCTTGCCCCAAAAGCAGAATTCAAGCCAAAGGCTTATCCCCATGTCGATATCCTGAATATTATCCTGCAAGGAGCAGCCGAATACCGTGACAGTGCCGGAAACTATACTCAGGCCCGTCAAGGAGAGTGCCTGCTATTCTCTACCCGTCAGGATCTGCGCTACAGTGAGCACAATATCAGTAATAAAGTACCGCTGAACCGCCTGCAACTCTGGCTTAATGCCAATCCACATCAGGCACCACAATCCGTGCAGCGTAGAATGTTATCTGATCAACCCTTGACTCTGTTGGCCTCGCCCACAGCCGAAAAAAACAGTATGTCCCTGCGCCAATCAACCTGGATAAGCTTTCTTATGCTGCAAGCTAATGGCACCCAGACAATACCTCTGCAAGGGGGACAGGCTTATCTGCAATCTATCAATGGTAACGTTGAGATCCATGCTCAGAGCCATACCAGCGACCAGTTTAATGTGAGTATCAAATGTGGGGATGGGATATTTATTCAAGACGAGCCACAACTGCGCCTGCGGGCAATCTCTTCATTTCAGGGCTTGCTAATCGATTTGGGGAGCTAATATCTCTGCCTGAGTATCAGTCTAAAATGAATAAGCCCTATAAAGCAGAGGCTCTATAGGGCTGAATCTGTGGAGTCGGCCGATAAGCCGGGTTCTGTCGTGGACAATCATTCATCTAGGCCAGAACTTACGCGCTGGCTCAAGCAACCTACCCGGGTTCGATACGGGCCGTACCATGTGAACCTCTATTTGGTCTTGCTCCGGGTGGAGTTTACCGTGCCACGAACTGTTACCAGCCGCGCGGTGCGCTCTTACCGCACCCTTTCACCCTTACCTGATCTCAGCTTCTTACAAAGCTGAGCCATCGGCGGTTTGCTCTCTGTTGCACTGGTCGTAGGCTTTCACCTCCCAGACGTTATCTGGCACCCTGCCCTGTGGAGCCCGGACTTTCCTCCCCTTTACTCCTTTACTTCCGAAAGAGACTCCCGAAAGAAACAGTAAAGCAGCGACTGTCTAGCCAACTCCGGCGCGAATTATAAGGGGTTTATCACCTGATGTATAGGGGTTTTCATGTTCCCGCTACTTTCATGTACTTTCTTCGGTTTGCTCAAGAGCATAACGGTATAAAGCATTTTTCTTTACGCCATGAATGTCTGCCGCCAGTGCCGCAGCTTTTTTTAGCGGAAGCTCTTTTTGTAGTAATGCCAGTGTTCGCAAGGCTTCTGGGGAGAGACTATCATCTGCTGGTTTGCGATATCCTTCAACAATCAGCACCATTTCTCCCCGCCGGCGGGTTTCATCTTCTCTGATCCATGCCAGTAACTCTCCAGCAGGCATTCCCTGAATAGATTCCCATGTTTTTGTCAGCTCCCGTGCTAATACCACATAACGATTTGCGCCCCACACTGTGACAATATCTTCTAAACTGTCCAACAAGCGATGTGTGGACTCATAGAAGATCAATGTCCGCGGCTCCTGCGCCAAATCGCGTAATACATCCCGGCGCCCTTTACTTTTTGCCGGCAAAAAACCTTCGTAACAAAAACGATCGGAAGGCAGCCCTGCGGCAGATAATGCCGTAATTGCTGCACAAGGCCCTGGCAATGGGACAACATTAATACCAGCTTCACGGCAACGACGGACAACGTGATACCCCGGATCATTGATCAACGGTGTTCCGGCATCAGAGACAAGAGCAATACTCAGACCTTGCTGCAATTTCGCAATTAATTGATCTGCTTTCTGCTGTTCATTATGATCATGAAGTGCGAACATGCGCGCATTAATGGCAAAATGCTGAAGCAATAAGCCAGTGTGTCGCGTATCTTCGGCTGCAATCAGATCGACATGTTTAAGAACTTCAAGTGCACGCTGAGTGATATCCCCCAGATTTCCAATAGGGGTTGGTACAACATACAGCGTAGATGTCGTAACCACTGCTCGATTGGGTTGATTCATTGTTTCATCCGAATGACCGATTTAAAATTGAGCATCTTTGAAAAAAACATCACTGGATACAGTATGCTTCCCTCAATTTTTGTGCGTTTCAAAACTGGTTTAGTCTGCTCAGCACTGCTGACGACTATGATTATTGCAGGGTGTACCATGCCTAAACCGCAAGGGCAACCACCTTCTGAGCCAAAAGACAAGATCAGCGCAGAGATTAACCACTATCAAGCGATTATTGATGCTGCTGATAACCAGCCTTCTCTGGATGTCATCCGTGCTTATATTGCACTGGAACCACATGCAGTAAATGAAGCTGCACATCAGAAAAACATTGATGATACATGGCAGGTATTGACGCATCTGACTTCACAACAACTGAGCGAACTGGTAATTAATGCCAATGAATATACGCTTCAAGGATGGTTAGATCTGCTCAATGCTTATCAAACCAATAAGCAGGATCAGGATAAACTACGTTCTGCTATTCGTGACTGGCAAATTCGCTATCCGGATAACCCCGCTGCTCGGAGTTTACCTGCTGCCCTGCAACAAATGCTGTTTATCCCCACAGATCGTCAGGCCAGCATAGGGCTGTTTCTGCCTCTGAGTGGTCAGGCAAAAGCGTTTGGTGAGGCGATCCGCCAAGGCTTCCTTGATGCACAAAAAGGCTTACCACAACCCGAACTACCTGTGAATGCAACTGATTCTGCCAATATTAGTTCCGTTAATACCAGTACAGCAGCACAATTTACGATCAGCCCGGTTCCTGTCAATGATCATCCTGTGAAAATCTATGATACCAGCAGCCAGCCTCTGGCTAATCTGTTGGCACAAGCTGAACAGGATGGGGTTACTCTGGTAGTCGGGCCATTGCTGAAACCTCAGGTTGAGCAATTGGCACAGCTCAATACATCATTAGATATTCTGGCGCTTAATAAACCAGACATATTGCAAGCTCATTCTAATATCTGTTATTTCTCCCTGTCACCGGAAGATGAGGCTAAAAGTGCCGCCCTGCATATCTGGCATCAACAGAAACATAATCCACTAGTGTTAGTACCGCGTACGGTATTGGGTGATCGAGTGGCAAAAGCCTTTGCAGCCGAATGGCAGAAATTAGGCGGTTCCGACGCCTTACAACAATCCTTCGGAACAACAACAGAGATGAGACAATCCATGAACCGTGGTGTTGGGATTCGTTTATCCGGCACACCAATTGCTGTCAGTCCTTCTTCCGTCAATACTTCCACTCCTGATATTGACGAACCACAAGCTAATAAGAACTTATCCGTTGCTGTTACCAGCACTTCACGTGAGCAAATTGATGCGGTTTACATCGTTGCGACAACGGATGAATTAGCGCTGATCAAGCCAATGATTGATATGGCAATCAGTTCTCGTGAAAAACCCGCGCTTTATGCCAATTCACGTAGCAATAAAGCAGATGCCGGGCCAGATTTTCGCCTGGAAATGGATGGTATGCAATTCAGCGATGTTCCATTATTAACAGGAACGAATATTCCCCTGATGAAACAGGCTGCAAGTAAATTTGGTAATGATTATTCTCTTATGCGCCTTTACGCGATGGGAATTGATGCCTGGTCATTAGCCAATCATTTTACTCAGTTACAACAAGGTATCGGGTTCAATATGAATGGGGCATCCGGAGAGCTTTCCATCACCGAGGGTTGTACAATATCCCGTCAGCTACCGTGGATGCAATTTAATAATGGACGTATTAAGGTTGAAAGCCGTCTGACGGAAAATAACCCCGCTGACACGACTGACAGCACGATTAACAGTACCTCAGACAGTATTTCTGCCATTGACAATACTTCTGTTCAGAATATAAACAAAAATATTGCTATACAGCCGGTACAATAAATTATTTTTTCCTTTTAACGGGTAATTTCAGGATGAAAAAAAACCAAAATAATCGCTATGCGCAGGGATGCCATTATGAACAGCAAGTTAAACAGTTTTTGCAGCAACAAGGTCTTGTCTTTGTCGCAGAGAATGTGAAAATTCGTGGCGGGGAAATTGATCTGATCATGCGTGATAAACAAACATGGGTCTTTGTCGAAGTTCGTTTCCGCCAAAATGCACAATACGGCGATGCCGTTGCTACAATTACCCGAAGCAAGCGCAGAAAGATATTGCGCACCGCCTCGTTCTGGCTTTACCAGCGTGATGAATGTTTTGAGACTGCGGCTTGCCGCTTTGATGTCTGTGCAATTACCGGTCAAAAATTTGAATGGCTGAAAGATGCTTTTAATTTAAATGAAAACCTATCTGATAGGTTCTGAATTTACTCGATCAATAAAATAGAAATATATAGGTCATAACGTGCTGGATAGAATTAAAGTCTGCTTTACCGAAAGTATTCAAACACAAATCGCAGCAGCAGAAGCATTACCCGACGCGATATCCCGCGCCGCAATGATGATGGTTCAGTCACTGCTGAATGGCAACAAGATCCTGTGCTGTGGTAATGGCGGCTCAGCCGCAACAGCACAACGTTTTGCAGCCAGTATGATAAACCGATTTGAGACAGAGCGACCAAGTCTGCCAGCGTTGTCGCTGAATGCTGATAATGTGGTAATTACTGCTATTGCTGGCAGTAAACAGCCAGAAGAAATCTACGCTAAACAAGTCAGAGCACTGGGGCAGACCGGAGATGTTCTGCTGGCTATCTCTACACATGGAAACAGCCGGGCGATTATCAAAGCAGTAGAAGCCGCTGTTACCCGTGATATGACTATTGTTGCATTGACGGGTTTTGATGGCGGTGAACTGGCAGGGTTGTTGGGGCCACAAGATGTAGAAATCCGCATCCCTTCCCATCACAGTGTCAGAATTCAGGAAGTGCACATGCTGACAATTAACTGTCTGTGTGACTTAATCGATAATACGTTATTCCCTCATCAGGATGACTAAGGAGCCAAATAATGCGGTTATTTTCTCTATTATTGGTATTTTGTAGTGCAATGTTATTACAAGGATGTATTGGTGCTGCCATCGTTGGCTCTGCTGCTATTGCAACCAAAGCAGGCACCGATCCCCGTACAGTCGGGCAACAAGTTGACGATACCACTTTAGAAGCTCGTATCAGTAATGACATCAGCAAAGACCCACAAATTAAGTCCCGGACTCGTATCGTTACGACCGTTTATGAGGGTAAGGTGCTATTAACCGGCCAGAGTCCAGATATGCAGCTAGCGGATCGGGCCAAGCAGATAGCATCAAAAGTTGAAGGGGTTAGTGTAGTTTATAACGAAATCAGACAAGGCAATCCTGTTACACTCAGTACTGCATCTTTAGATACCTGGTTGACAACGAAAGTACGTTCGAAAATTCTGGCCAGTGATGCGGTGAAGTCATCAAATATTAAAATTGTGACTGAAAATGGCGAGGTCTTTTTATTCGGCATTGTTACCAGGCAGGAAGGGGCTGATGCTGCGAAGATTGCCAGTGAAACTGACGGGGTTAAACGTGTAACCACCGCGTTCATTTATCTTGATTAGATTTCGATATTAAAAATAGCGATTAGCACGATACAACTCACGGTATCAACAGTAAAACATCACAGTTAATTTTTTCCAACAAGCTCTGTCAAACAAACTATTCCAAACAAAGCGGCACAAAAAGAGCTGCTTTGTTTGGGTTTTTCTACTGCTTCCTGAGCACTGCATTTCAAATTATTTGCTCAATTTATTTGATCTTAGGTAATTCTGTCCCCCTAATAACTGCATTTGCCGTAAAATCCATCGCTGACGTTGCAAGACATAAGTAGAAGGCATATCAACCCTATAGCGGAGAGGATTAGGTAACACTGCCGCCAAAAGAGCGGCTTCGGAGGCTGTCAATCGACTGGCTGGTTTGCTGAAATAGTGTTGAGCAGCTTCTTCCACACCAAAAATACCATCACCAAATTCAGCAATATTGAGATAGACTGTTAAAATACGTTTCTTCGTCCACAGTAGCTCCAGAACAACCGTCATTCCCGTCTCCAGCCCTTTTCTCACCCAACTACGCCCTTCCCACAGAAAGAGGTTTTTAGCTGTTTGCTGAGTTATGGTGGAAGCACCACGGATTCGCTTCCGATACTTTTTGTTATGTTCCACAGCCATTACTATCGCTGGAAAATCAAATCCCCAGTGTTCCGGAAACCGTTGATCCTCGGCAGCAATCACGGCTAATGCCATATAAGGTGAAATTTGATCTTGATCTACCCAAGTTGAGCGAGAAACATAAGATAAATTAATTGACACTAACGCACTGATTTGTTTTTCCAGCATCACCATAGAAAACGGCACCGGCAGAAATGAAAATGTGATTACAGCAACAAACCACAAAAGAGTGATCATGCCCACAATTTTTTTCAACCAGTGCCATAATATTGAAAAAGGATTTCTCATCCTATTACTCAATCATTTCCAATATTTTTCTGACCAATTTGTCTATCCCAATTTCAGCCTCAGATAAAGATTGAGCAAGCATATAAGCTGGCGTTGTGACAATTTTATTTTCAAAATCAACAACAATGTCATCAACCGGACACGCTATATGAATCCCTCCCATTTTTTCTATCTGTGCTACCGTTTCGGGATCATTACCTATAGTGACTTTTATCGGTTTATCTAATATTTTGGGAACCATAACGGGGGCAATACACATAAAACCCATTGGCTTACCTTTTTGGTGCATATTTTGCACAATTCTTAAAAATTCTTTATTTATTTCACAGTCAGATCCTTTAAATGCGAAATTACATAAATTTTTAGCCACACCAAAACCGCCGGGAACAATCAATGCATCCAAAGTATTAACATCAACTTCAGATAATGGCTGAATATTACCTCTTGTTATACGGGCTGATTCTTCCATTATGTGACGGATTTCTTGTTTTTCTTCTCCATTAAGATGATTAATTACATGATGTTGTGATTCATCAGGCGAAAAAAAAGTCACTTCAGCGCCCAAACGGCTCAAAGAGAGCATAGTTAAAACGGATTCGTGGATTTCACTACCGTCATAGACCCCACATCCACTTAATATAACTGCAACAGATTTCATATTTCTCTCCATTTGTAGTAGATTAATGCTTAACCCCTTAGAGGGTTAAACACCAATCTTCATCACAGATTTTAATGAATCTTGTAACAAAAAATCTTATCTTTGCTATGTTGGTACTTGTATTCTGTGTGGAAGAATTCTTTAATTGCTCGCGCCTAAAATAAATCTTAGATAAGCGGGCAAACAAGTTTCCCTGGTGTTGGCGCAGTATTCGCGCACCCCAACTTCGGTTGGGGTTATTTTTTTGTAGCGTCCGCCAGCCAGTTTCTCAATGTTTCTGTATCATGTTTCCATTCCTGACTCAGCTCATCTACCCACTCCTGCACGTTATCCCACCACGCTGGTAAATCTGGTGACTGGATCTGCTGTGCTAATTGTTGTAAATGACGTAATCCGACAGAACCGACAGCACCCTTGATTTTATGAGCCTCTTCCGTAATTCCTTTTTGATCCTTTGCTGTCATATTCGATTCCAGTAAGGCAAGGTAGTTCGGCATCATATTTTCAAAGATGGTCAAATTATCAGCTATCATCTTCGGACCGACCAAGTCGATATACTGATTGAGCATTTCTAAATCAAGTAGTTCATCAATGAATTCTTCACCCTTTTTCAAGGTCATTGTCTCCGGTAACAACGGTTCAGATTCAGCCGGTTTACCCCAGAATTTGTCCATTACGGCAGTCAGTTCTTTAACAGAAAGAGGTTTATTGAGAACTTCATCCATGCCTGCCTCAAGATATTCTTTTTTATCTTTCAAAACATTGGCAGTCAGAGCGATCAGAGGAGGGAGAGTGTGATTCTGGTAACGTTTATGCAATTCACGAGCAATATCCCATCCAGTCATATCCGGTAATTGGATATCAAGCAGCACCAAGTCATACTCATCGGGATCAAACATTTCCAGAGCATCACGGCCATTCATGGCGACATCTACACTATTACCGAGTTTCTCCAGGACAGAACGGGCAACAATGACATTCAGCTCAATATCCTCAACCAACAGGATATTCAGCGCGGGTAACGGCAGTGAATCTTCTTCTTCCTCTCCTACAGCATTTTCATCAATCGCAGGGGCAATCACAGACAAGGTAAAACAAGATCCCTCACCTACTGTACTCTTAACCGTAATATCACCGTCCATAGCTTGTGCAAGCCGTTTGGATACAGCAAGACCGATCCCTGTCCCCGTGGCCGGACGGCCGCCAGCACTGTCTCTCACCTGATAATACATGGCGAAGATTTTTTCTAGCTCATCAGAGGGAATACCAATACCGGAATCAGTGACTTCAAACAGCAGGCGATCTTCTTTTTCACACCAGATACGCACTCTGATTTCACCTTTCTGAGTAAATTTCACAGCATTGCCAATTAAATTCCACAGAATTTGGCGCAAGCGAGTACCATCAGCCAATACCTTAGTGGGTAATGGCAATTCTGGTTCTAAAACAAACCGAATTCCTTTCGGTTGTGCCAACAATCCAGATAAATTCTCCAAATCAGCCATAAAACCAGTAAAATCAATCGGCTGAGTGTCAAGTTGGATCTTACGGCGCTCAATTTTATCTAACTCAATAATATCATTAAAGATATTACCCAAAGTTATCGCACTGACGTGAATTGTTTTCAGATAGTTGCATTGTTCAGATGTCAGATTCGTATCCATCAGGATACGGCTTAAGCCGACAATGCCATTTAAAGGCGTACGAAGCTCATGGCTAATCGTAGAAATAAAGGTAGTCTTATCCCTGCTGGCGTTCTCTAACGCGTCCTGATAACGTTTACGCTCCGTTATATCGCGTCCAAATCCCATCAGACCATGACGTCTACCGATACGATCATAAAAAGGAACTTTTCTCAGCTCAAAACAGGCCTTGCGTCCATCGGGATAAACCAACCATTGTTCATAAGTCAGCGAGACGTTATGACGAAAAACTTTTTCATCCGTTTCCATCACCTTGCTGGCAATTTCCTTGTCGTAAACGTCTATCGGTGTCAGACCAATCAGTTGTTTTTCGCTTTTGCCTGTCAGCAGTTCCATCGCTCGATTACAGCCAGAAAACTCATTATCTTCATTGCGGTAATAAACTAGATCAGGTGAAGCATCAAGGAATGAACGCAACAGAACCGATTGCTGTTCAAGTTCAATCTGTGTTTTTTCACGGTACTCCATTTCTAATTTCAATTTGTCCAGCAATACCAAATGCGCTTGTTCTGCTTTTTCCCTTTCGCTGATTTCTTGATTTAATTGAGTAATATTGTCTTTTAGCTGCTGATTCAATATTGCATCACGTTGACGCATTTCCTCCAGTTTTGCCACCAAACTGGATAAGCGTTGACGGGACTCTTCAAGTTGCTCCACGACAATAGAGAGAAAATAAACCGCCCACGGCGTAATTAATAAACCAAAAAAGATGGAACGGATTAAATCGATACGTTGTACTTCCCCATGCAAGACAAATGTCACTGCCATTTGCATCGCCATTGCCAAAATCACCAGAACAGATGCCAGTAGTAACGAAAAGCGTACTAATCCCAGTTTCATCATTAAATCAACGTAATATTGGGCAAGCCCCCTGATCAGCTTCATAACAACTCCAAGTAAAATCACCAGATTGAATCATAACTTAAATAAAGCCCAACTTCGTTAAGGGATATTGCTCTTAATCCCCTTAAAAGAATAAAAAATCAAAAAAACAGAATATTAAATCAAACCCGATTTTAGTTACTTATAAAAGAATAAAAATCAATCAATCATTTACTCTTAACGAACACAAAATACACAATAACATGCCAATAAAATTCATAAATAAAGATTAATATTCTAAAAAAAGTCATTTTATAAGCATATTTAAAATACATACTATGGATAAATTAGTGATATAACTCACATCATCTCTAAGTCATGATCTGAGTCACATAATAAGGCAATAACCATATTTTTATTTTAATTCAAAATGATATGTATTTTTCAATGACATAAAACATGATCTGGCATTATTTGACCTGTTTTATTTTTCTCGCTAAGTTGGGAATTCACTGAAAATTACCGGTTGGTTATTTCTCCAACTCATATTTATGCAGTGACCTTATACAAAAACACAATATCATTTCGCTCTGCTGTTTTTATTAACGGTTATGACTGACAAATAGTTATTACCGATAAAACCTAACAAATGGTATTTGACTGAGGGCGCAATTCAGACGCCTGTAGCAATAATAATCTATATCATCTCGTGAGTGATGTAAGAGTCGGACAGAACTTGGGAGCTTTACCATGTTGTATGACAAATTACAGGAAAAAGATAACTGTGGCTTCGGATTAATCGCACATATTGAAGGAGAACCAAGCCACAAGGTTGTGCGCACAGCAATACATGCACTTGCCAGGATGCAACATCGGGGAGCAATTCTGGCAGATGGAAAAACAGGTGACGGCTGCGGCTTATTAATGCAAAAACCTGACCGGTTTTTCCAGATGATTGCCAATGAACAATCATGGCGACTGGCAAAAAACTACGCTGTCGGTATGTTGTTTTTGAGCCAGGATAGCCAGATAGCCCAATCATGCCGCGATATTATCGAACAAGAATTAGAAAATGAAACGCTGTCCATTGCCGGATGGCGAGAAGTCCCTATAAATCGCGATATCTTAGGCAACATCGCACTGTCAAGCCTTCCCCGCATTGAACAAATTTTTGTTAATGCCCCTGCCGGATGGCGATCACAGGATTTAGAACGTCGTCTATTCATTGCCCGTCGCCGTATAGAGAAACGTATTACCGATGACGATTTTTATATTTGCAGCCTCTCCAATCTGGTCACGATTTACAAAGGGCTATGTATGGCGGCTGATCTGCCTCGCTTCTACTCGGATTTGGCAGATTTACGCATGGAGTCAGCGATCTGCCTGTTCCATCAGCGGTTTTCAACGAATACCGTCCCTCGCTGGCCATTAGCACAGCCGTTTCGTTATCTGGCTCATAATGGTGAAATCAACACAATCACCGGAAATCGCGAATGGGCCAAAGCGAGAGCCTATAAATTCCGCACGCCTTTGATCCCTGACTTACACACTGCGGCTCCTTTTGTCAACGAAACGGGGTCAGACTCCAGTTCACTGGATAATATGCTGGAACTATTTCTCAACGGCGGTATGGATTTGATCCGCGCAATGCGCTTACTGGTTCCTCCTGCATGGCAGAATAACCCGGATATGGATGACGATCTGCGGGCTTTCTTCGATTTTAATTCCATGCATATGGAGCCGTGGGATGGTCCGGCGGGTATCGTTATTTCTGATGGGCGCTATGCAGCCTGTAATCTCGACCGCAACGGTTTACGGCCGGCACGTTATGTCATTACGAAGGATAAACTGATCACCTGTGCTTCAGAAGTCGGGATCTGGGAGTACCAACCCGATGAAGTCGTAGAAAAAGGACGTATCGGTCCAGGTGAATTAATGGTAATCGATACCCGGAAAGGCCGAATTCTTCATTCTGCCGAAACCGATAACGATTTGAAAAGCCGCCATCCTTATAAAGAGTGGCTGGAAAAGAATGTCAGGCACCTGATTCCTTTCGAGAAATTACCAGAAGAACAAGTTGGCACCCGGGATTTGGATGATCGCATGTTGGCAACCTATCACAAACAGTTTGCCTACAGTAATGAAGAACTGGATCAAATCATCCGCGTACTCGGCGAGAATGGCCAGGAAGCAACAGGTTCAATGGGGGATGATACACCATTTGCCGTACTTTCCAGCCGCCCACGCATAATCTATGACTATTTCCGCCAGCAATTTGCTCAAGTGACCAATCCTCCCATCGATCCGCTGCGTGAAGCACATGTTATGTCGCTGTCCACCCGCATAGGCCGGGAGATGAATGTCTTTTGTGAAGCTGAAGGACAGGCCCACCGCCTGAGTTTCGCATCCCCGGTACTGCTCTATCCTGATTTTGTGCAACTGACAACACAGCAAAGCTCTTATTATCGCGCAGAAACATTGGACTTAACGTTTAACCCACAAGAAACTAATCTCAAGACCGCAGTTTCAACCCTGTGCGAACAAGCAGAAAAACGTGTCCGTAATGGTGCAGTATTGCTGGTCTTATCCGACCGTAATATTTCTCCAGAAAGATTACCGATCCCTGCCCCAATGGCAGTTGGTGCCATCCAGCACTGTTTAGTGGAAAAAAGTTTGCGTTGTGATGCCAACCTGATAGTCGAAACTGCCAGTGCCCGCGATCCACACCATTTTGCGGTATTGCTTGGCTTTGGTGCTACCGCTGTTTACCCTTATTTGGCGTATGAATCATTGGGCAAAATGGTCGATGATGGCACAATCAATACCCCATATGCCCGTGTGATGCTGAATTATCGCAATGGTATCAATAAAGGGTTATATAAGATTATGTCCAAAATGGGCATCTCCACGATTTCGTCCTATCGCTGTTCTAAGTTGTTTGAGGCCGTCGGCTTACATTCTGAAATAACAGATCTCTGCTTCAATGGGGTTGTCAGCCGGATTGAAGGGGCTGATTTCAACGATTTTGAACAAGATTTGCGTAACCTTTCCAGACGGGCGTGGCTGCACCGTCATACGATCGATCAAGGTGGATTACTGAAATATGTCCACAATGGGGAATATCACGCTTATAACCCTGATGTCGTGAGTACATTACAAGCAGCCGTTCATAGCGGCAAGTACAGTGATTACCAGAAGTACTCACAATTGGTCAACGGCCGCCCTATCACAACATTACGCGATCTGCTGGCAATCGCGCCAAAAGGAGATCCGATTCCCATTGAAGAAGTCGAACCCGCCGAAGCACTGTTCAAACGTTTTGATACCGCAGCGATGTCAATTGGTGCGCTAAGCCCTGAAGCACATGAAGCACTGGCTGAAGCAATGAATACACTGGGTGGTTTCTCCAATTCCGGCGAAGGTGGAGAAGATCCTGCTCGCTATGGTACGAAAAAAGTTTCCCGGATTAAGCAAGTTGCCTCTGGGCGTTTTGGTGTCACTCCCGCTTATTTAAGCAGTGCCGATGTCATTCAAATTAAAGTTGCCCAGGGAGCAAAACCCGGTGAAGGCGGACAATTACCGGGAGATAAGGTAACACCTTACATCGCCAGACTACGTTATTCGATTCCCGGTGTGACATTGATTTCGCCACCACCGCATCACGATATTTATTCTATCGAAGATTTGGCCCAATTAATTTTTGATCTGAAACAGGTCAATCCCAATGCCCTGATTTCTGTGAAATTGGTTTCAGAGCCGGGTGTAGGAACCATCGCTACCGGAGTAGCAAAAGCCTATGCCGATTTAATTACCATCGCAGGCTATGACGGAGGAACAGGGGCAAGCCCTCTGTCTTCTGTGAAATATGCCGGTTGTCCGTGGGAACTGGGCTTAGTAGAAACTCAGCAAGCGCTGGTCGCTAATGGCCTACGCCATAAAATTCGTCTTCAGGTTGACGGCGGGTTAAAAACAGGTGTGGACATTATCAAAGCCGCTATTTTAGGTGCAGAAAGTTTTGGTTTTGGTACGGGACCAATGGTTGCGCTCGGCTGTAAGTACCTGAGAATTTGTCATCTCAATAACTGTGCAACCGGAGTAGCAACACAAGATGAGAAATTGCGTCAGTCTCATTATCACGGGCTGCCTGAACGAGTAATTCATTATTTCCGCTTTATCGCACAGGAAACGCGTGAAATTCTGGCTCAACTGGGAATGCGCAAATTAACAGATTTGATTGGCCGCACAGATTTGCTTGAAATACTGGAAGGTATCTCTTCCAAACAAAGCAAACTCAATCTTGAACCTTTACTGGAAACAGCACAGCCCCATGAAGGCAAAGCCCAGTATTGCACTGAAGATAACCCTTCCTTTGATCAGGGCGTGCTCAATAAAGCTATTATCAATCAGGCCCTGTCTTTTGTAAAAAAGGCGCAGAGTAAAAAATTCTATTTTGATATCCAGAATACTGACCGCTCTGTCGGGGCATCACTGTCTGGCGCAATTGCTGCAATACATGGTGATCAGGGGCTGGCGGGTAACCCAATAAAATTACATTTTACAGGAACAGCCGGACAAAGTTTTGGGGTCTGGAACGCAGGCGGAGTTGAATTGACATTAACCGGTGATGCCAATGATTACGTCGGCAAGGGCATGGCAGGTGGACAGATTGTTATTTTGCCTCCGGTAGGCTCTGCATTCAAAAGTCACGAAGCAACGATTATTGGCAATACCTGCCTTTATGGTGCAACTGGCGGAAAATTATTTGCCGCCGGATGTGCAGGTGAACGGTTTGCAGTAAGAAATTCAGGTGCCATCACCGTGGTTGAGGGTATCGGAGATAATGGCTGTGAATATATGACTGGTGGAATAGTCTGTGTTCTGGGTAACACAGGAGTCAACTTTGGTGCAGGCATGACAGGAGGATTCGCGTATGTTCTCGATGAATCGGATGATTTCCGCAAACGGGTTAACTCTGAATTAGTCGAAGTCCTCTCAATTGATACCCTCTCCATTCATAAAGAACACCTACGCGGATTAATCACCGAACATGTTCGCCTGACCGGCTCACAGCACGGTGAAAGTATTCTGGAAAACTGGTCACAATGGGTCAATAAATTCGCTCTGGTTAAACCTAAGTCCAGTGATGTCAGTGCACTGCTGGGGCACCGCAGCCGATCCTCCGCAGAATTGCGGATTCAGGCGCAGTAGGAGTTAAGAATGAGTCAAAATGTTTATCAATTTATCGATCTACAGCGTGTCGATCCCCCAAAAAAAGCGTTGAAAATTAGAAAAATAGAATTTGTGGAAATTTATGAGCCTTTTTCTGAAATTCAGGCACAGGCGCAAGCAGATCGCTGCCTCGCATGTGGAAATCCGTATTGTGAGTGGAAGTGTCCGGTACACAACTACATCCCGAACTGGCTAAAATTAGCCAATGAAGGCCGCATTATTGAAGCAGCAGAGCTATCCCATCAAACAAATAGCCTGCCGGAAGTTTGCGGGCGGGTTTGTCCACAGGATCGTCTTTGTGAAGGTGCCTGTACACTGAATGACGACTTTGGTGCCGTCACTATCGGTAATATTGAACGTTATATTAACGATACTGCTATTGCGATGGGTTGGAAACCCGATATGTCACACGTGAACACGACAGACAAACGAGTCGCTGTCGTTGGAGCAGGTCCTGCTGGATTGGCATGTGCTGATGTTCTGACACGCAATGGTGTACAGGTTGTCGTTTACGATCGACATCCTGAAATCGGCGGATTGCTCACATTTGGTATTCCTGCGTTTAAACTGGAAAAAGAAGTCATGAGCCGGCGCAGAGAAATTTTTACCGAAATGGGTATCAAATTCTGTCTGAATACAGAGATAGGGAAAGATGTCACACTTGCTGAACTCACAAAGCAATTTGATGCCGTCTTTTTGGGCGTTGGAACTTATCAGTCCATACATGGTGGCCTGGAAAATGAAAATGCCGGCGGGGTATATGATGCTCTGCCTTTTCTAATTGCCAATACCCGTCATTTAATGGGCTATGAAGAATTACCGGAACAACCCTATATTGATATGAAAGATAAGCGGGTTTTGGTTCTGGGTGGTGGTGACACAGCAATGGACTGCGTACGTACTTCTGTTCGTCAGGGTGCAACCGATGTGATCTGTGCCTATCGGCGGGATGAAGACAATATGCCGGGTTCTCGCCGTGAAGTGAAAAATGCCCGGGAAGAAAGTGCTGAATTCCAATTCAACCTCCAACCAGTCAGCATTGAAGTCAATGATAAAGGCCATGTTCGAGGTGTCAAAGTAGCTAAAACACAATTAGGTGCAATGGATGAAAAAGGCCGACGCCAGGCTGAAATCATTCCAGATTCAGAGTTTATCATTGAAGCTGATGCTGTGATTATGGCGTTTGGTTTCAAACCACATACGATGCAATGGCTGGATGAATATCAGGTCAACCTTGATCAACAAGGGCGTATTATCGCTCCCGAATCCAGTGATTTTCCTTTCCAAACCAGCAACCCTAAAATTTTTGCTGGTGGAGATGCTGTCAGAGGTTCTGATTTAGTCGTCACTGCCATTGCTGAAGGCAGGGGAGCCGCCTCCGGCATTCTTGATTACCTTGGGGTTTAATTTCATTTTATCCTAAATTTTTCTCCGGTCTTTTGATCGGAGAAAATCTCACAAAATAGACTCTCACTGCTTTTTTGTTGTCATCCTAAAACCACCTCTTGTTGGATTTAGTGATCATTTTCATTTGATTGATGAACTCTATCAATATATAAATAATTGATCGTTAATACCGATCAATTTATTGATCTTTTTTGATTCATCTGGTACATTTTTTGTGTGTACAGAAAATTGTGCTCTAAAACCACCACCTCCTATGGAGATAGTGATGATTTCCCTTTTACTACCATGATCATTGTATTTTTTTATGTTATGCGACTATTCTTATATCCCAAAAGTAAATATTTGAATTTAATATCTTGGTTAATCTTAAAAATAGGTTTGATTTCTTTTTAAAGAAAGATTTCAGCATATGGTTCCAGGATATAAAGAAGATATGAGGGATTAATGAAATAAGATGATGATTTATACGTAAATTACAGATTTGAAGTCTGCTCTTTCAAGTAAACTAATTAAATAATAAACAATTTAAAATTAATTACATAATAGTAGCCCCGAGAACTAAATGCGTTTACTAACTAAAATACCTCTGCTCTCTTTCATACTCTTAATTAGCTCCCCTTCGGTCGCTGGTTTATCCGCTCCTACAGAAATCAGACAGCAAGTAAAAGAGAGGGGAGTGAATTCCATCGTTGCTGAAATAGGTGAGCAAGGTAAAAGGAATGAAATCGCTCATTATATTACGACCGGAAATCCTGAATGGGTAAAAATCGCTTTTGAATTAACTCCCAACATACATCAAGACTTTTCCAAACAGATTTTTAATTCCTTATCTTTTGCCCTGATTAATAATCCTGTTGAAGTTCTAACACTGGCAAACAAACGCAAACCTTCCTTATCAAGTGATATCTGTAATATCCCACCAACATTAATAGGTTTGGAAAATAAAGAGCAATTTGTTCGAAATGTAGCTAAAAGTTTAAACGCAGCCAAAAAATCAGCAAGCAGAAAGGATAGAGAAAATATAGAGATATGTCAGTGGGAGTTGAACCAGTCTTACACTGAATATTTATAATACAATATTAATAGCTAATAAATACCACTAAAAATAAAGGAGATGAAAATCTCCTTTATTTTATCGGCTTATTAGCACTACATGGTTTATGTGCCTATTTTACCACACGTAATGTCGGGCGGCCTTTTGGTGGTTGAGGTGGTTCATCATCCGGAGAATTATTATCACGCTGTGTTTTCATATCACGAATCAGCACCAGATTATCAGCCACCGGAGAATCGGAATCTTCCTGCCCAGACCCTGCTTCATAGGCTACCTCTGGCTCAAACATCATTCCGGCCCCATTTTCACGAGCATAAACTGCGATCACAGCAGACATAGGAACAGAAACCTGACGCGCAACCCCACCAAAACGAGCATTGAAGCGAACTTCGTCATTGGCTAATTCCAGATTACCAACCGCCCGTGGGGAAATATTCAGGATGATCTGCCCGTTCTGCGCATATTCCAGCGGAACGCTTACTCCATATTGAGTAACATCCACAACGATATGCGGAGTCAAGTCATTATCCAGCAGCCACTCATAGTGTGCCCGCAGTAAATAAGGGCGGCGGGGAGATATTTGAGTCATACCCATACATTAACTCCGTGACTGTAAACGTATTTCACGCTCCGCTTCTGTCAATGAAGCCAGAAACGCATCACGTTCAAATACACGTTGCATATAGACTTGAAGATCTTTGGCGCCCGGGCCAGATAACTCAACACCCAGTACAGGTAAACGCCACAACAGAGGGGAGAGATAGCAGTCTACCAAACTGAATTCATCGCTCATGAAGAAAGGCATCTCTCTGAAAATAGGTGCTATTGCTAGCAACTCTTCAGCAAGCTGTTTCCGTGCAGCATTGGCTTCCTGCATATTCCCTTCCTGAATTTTGTACATCAGGGAATACCAGTCTTTTTCAATTCTGTGCATCATCAAACGGCTGGAGCCACGTGCAACAGGGTATACAGGCATGAGCGGTGGATGCGGGAAACGCTCATCCAAATATTCCATTATGATGCGAGAATCATAAAGAGTCAGCTCACGATCAACGAGGGTAGGAACCGTCTGATATGGGTTCAGGTCAATAAGATCCTGCGGCAGATTGCCTGCTTCAACGTGTTCTATTTCAACGCTGACCCCTTTTTCCGCCAGTACAATTCGCACTTGATGGCTAAAAATGTCGGTCGGGCCGGAAAACAGAGTCATTACCGAACGTTTGTTGGCAGCGACAGCCATGAAAACCTCCAAGTTTATCTAAAAAAAGGAACGAACAGCCCTTCAATGAACAATGGCTATTCTCGCTCATATTCTCATCCGGCTTCGCGCTTATTATCCGAGGATTATAGACAAATCAGGCAAACGCATGGATAAGGCAAAAAATTGTCACTAGTCTACCAGATTTTGAACATTTTGTGGGGAAGTAGATTAAGAATTAATGATGATATATCGGAGTTCAGGAATTTATCTCTGTAATATGCTTTTTTTTCTGGAAAAAAAAGAGTATTCACAAAGGTAGGAAAACCCAAAGATAAAAAACCCGCCATAAAAATGGCGGGTTTCAACATTAATCCAATGCCACCATTGTGGCAAAAAATTAACGCTTGGAGAACTGTGGACGACGACGTGCTTTGCGCAGACCCACTTTTTTACGTTCAACTTCACGAGCATCGCGGGTAACGAAGCCAGCTTTGCGAAGATCAGAACGCAGAGTCTCGTCATAAGCCATCAGTGCACGGGTGATACCGTGACGGATTGCGCCTGCCTGACCAGAGATACCACCACCTTTAACAGTGATGTACAGATCCAGTTTGTCCAGCATGTCAACCAGCTCAAGTGGCTGACGAACAACCATGCGCGCAGTTTCACGACCGAAGTAAACTTCGAGGCTGCGTTGGTTGATGACGATGTTACCGCTACCTGGCTTAATGAAGACACGAGCGGAAGAGCTTTTGCGGCGACCAGTGCCGTAGTATTGATTTTCAGCCATTGCCTATAATCCCGATTAAATGTCCAGAACTTGTGGTTGCTGTGCCGCGTGGTTGTGCTCACTGCCCGCGTAAACTTTCAGTTTACGGTACATTGCACGACCCAGTGGCCCTTTTGGCAGCATGCCTTTAACCGCGATTTCAATGACACGCTCAGGACGGCGGGCAATCATCTCTTCAAAGGTCGCTTGCTTGATACCACCGATGTGGCCAGTGTGGTGATAATAGATTTTGTCAGCACGTTTGTTGCCAGTTACAGCAACTTTCTCTGCGTTAACAATAATGATGTAATCACCAGTATCAACGTGCGGAGTGTATTCCGCTTTGTGCTTGCCGCGCAGGCGACGAGCTATTTCAGTTGCAAGACGGCCCAGAGTTTTGCCATCTGCGTCAACAACATACCAGTCGCGTTTTACGGTTTCTGGTTTAGCTGTAAAAGTTTTCATTAAAGCTTACCCAATTATAAGTTACACGTTGGTGAACGCTCGAGGTTCAGAAACTTTTTTGAGGTTCACACGACTCATGTCCAGCAAACCTACCCCTTCGAATAGCCTATGCCGGCACTAATGCAAGTTTTTCGGGAAATAAAAAATCCTGCTGTAACGTGGGGTCGCAAGATTATAGAGAAGTCGCTATAAAAAATCGACCCCAAATTCAATAATTATCTCACTAGATAACGGTAAGCCTGGCGAAATCTCTCTATAATTTCACCGAATATCAAGGCAGATGCGGGCGCTGCAAATATTCCTCACTCTGCATTTCCTGTAAGCGCGACAAGCAACGCTGGTACTCAAAACGGAGTAATTCTCCCTGATAAATCTCTTCCATTGGTGCTTCTGCATTGATGATCAATTTCACGTGACGTTCATAGAATTCATCGACTAATGCAATAAAACGCCGTGCAGCACTCTCATTCAATACCGTCATCACCGGTACGTCATGCAGCAAAACAGAGTGATAGAGCTTAGACAAAGCAATATAGTCCAATTGGCTGCGGGGTTCCTCACACAACGTCTTGAAATTGATTGCCAACACACCATCAACACTGTTAATCGCAGGCATCTTACGATGGTTAATCTCTAGTACCGGCGTTGGCTCACCTTCCCGCCCGGCCAGACGCAGGAAAACCTGATGCATTTCTTGGTGGGTACTTTCCGACAGTGGCGTCAAATAAAGATGTGCCTGAGTGAGTGTCCGCAATCGATAATCAATTCCGGCATCAACATTCATCACGTCACAATATTTCTTGATTTGTTCAATCGCTGGCAGGAAACGCGCGCGTTGTAACCCGTTCCGATACAGTTCATCTGGTGGGATATTTGATGTTGCCACCAGTGTAATTCCTCGTCTGAACAAAGCTTCTAACAATGTGCCGAGGATCATGGCATCCGTAATGTCAGAAACAAAAAATTCATCAAAACAGAGTACATCCGTTTGTGCTTTGAAACCATCCGCCACAATTTCCAGAGGGTTTTCGTGCCCCTGTAATTCAGTTAATTCTTCATGTACCCGCAGCATAAAACGGTGGAAATGAAGACGTAATTTCCGTTCAGTAGGCAAGCTCTGGAAAAACATATCCATCAACCATGTTTTTCCTCGTCCCACGCCTCCCCACATATAAAGCCCCTGAACCGGACGAATCTGTTCTGTTGATGAACGCTTCAACAATTTACTCAATAGGCCTTTCAATCCGTTTGCTTTCCCGCCATCTGAATATAAGGTACTACTGGCAGAAAACTGCACGAGATCATGATAAATCATATCCAGACGGACAACTGTATTGTGTTGCACTTCATCAGGTTGATATTGACCATCAGACAACGCAATTTGGTAAAGAGACGAAGGTGTAATCGGTGACATTAACGTGGTAATCCTTAAAAATTTTTTATTCCCGGTCTACATACCTTGGGTATAACTCACAACCTATCATGACAAATTCGTATAAAATTAACATCTCAGGTGATATATAAATTAATTAAATAATAATCAATATTCCACTCTGACTGAATTAACGGTTATAGTGATAGCTGTGATGTTAATAAAGGAGTTGCCATGACTTGGGAATACGCACTGATCGGATTAATTATTGGTTTTATCATCGGAGCACTGGCTGTCCGTTTTGGCAGCACAAAATTGCGTCAGCAAAATGCGGTACAAGCAGAACTGGAGAAAAATCGGGCAGAACTTGAAGAATATCGTAAAGAGCTGGTTAGCCATTTTGCCCGCAGCGCCGAATTGCTGGATAATATGGCTCGTGATTATCGCCAGTTGTATCAGCATATGGCTAAGAGCTCCAATGAGTTGATGCCAAACATGCCTGTACAAGATAATCCCTTTAATTACCGTCTTAACGAATCCAAGACCGATTCTAATCAAATCGTCACCGATATGCCTCCGCGAGACTATTCTGAAGGTGCATCAGGCCTGTTTCGTCCAATTCAAGATCAAAAACAATAAATCGCCTTGCCGTGGTAACAACCAGTACCACGGCAAGCTACTTTATCCTGTTATATACGTTTGTTTTTTATTTTTTATTCAGGTAAATCCCTGTAAAGACATTCAACAAAACTACATTATTAGTGAACTTTGCTAAATACTTGGTAGTCATAACTGCAACGAAACAATTATGATTGAGACCTGTCTCAGTTAGAGTAATTTCTTAGAAAGTAGAATTTTCTTATGAGATAGGAATTTTAAATACGATTTTCCTTTTCTGGCTTAGGTATGTAAGAGAACGTATTCAATGAAAAGTAAAAACACATTGCTCAGCGCACTCGCGATCAGTATTGGATTATCTTTGGCTTCGGTTCCAATGGTAAGTAACGCAGCTTTACCTGCTGCCATGGCCTCTCAAGAATTGCCGAGCCTGGCTCCAATGCTGGAAAAAGTTCTTCCTTCTGTCGTTACCATACATGTTGCTGGTACTGAGGTGCAAACCCAACAGCTCCAGCTACCAGAAGACTTCCAGTTCTTCTTTGGGCCAGGTTTTCCGCCAATGGAAAAAAGAAGCCGGCCATTCCAGGGATTAGGTTCTGGTGTCATTATTAATGTTGATAAAGGGTACGTACTTACTAACAATCACGTCATCAACAATGCGGATAAAATTAAAGTTCAGCTAAATGACGGGCGTGAATATTCTGCCAAACTCCTCGGACGTGACCCACAAACTGACATTGCTCTTTTACAGTTAAAAGATGCCAAAAATCTGACTGCCATCAAATTTGCTAACTCAGATCAGCTACGTGTCGGTGACTATGCTGTTGCCATCGGCAACCCATTTGGGCTAGGGCAAACCGTTACCTCAGGGATCATTTCCGCCCTTGGCCGTAGTGGCCTGAATCTGGAAGGTCTGGAAAACTTTATTCAGACCGATGCCTCCATTAACCGGGGTAACTCTGGTGGTGCTCTGATTAACCTGAAAGGGGAGCTGATTGGTATTAATACTGCTATTGTCGCACCAAGCGGTGGCAATGTTGGTATTGGCTTTGCAATCCCAAGTAATATGGCCAAGAACTTAGCCGATCAGCTGATTGCTCATGGTGAAGTAAAACGTGGCCTGCTCGGTATCAGAGGCACCGAAATGTCAGCAGATATCGCCAAGGCACTGAATATTGATGCGCAACAAGGTGCATTTGTCAGTGAAGTCACGCCTAAGTCTGCCGCGGCTAAAGCAGGTATCAAGCCAGGAGATGTATTGGTTTCCATTGATGGCAAAAAAATTAATAGCTTTGCTGAGTTAAGAGCGAAGATTGGCACTACTCTTCCAGGTAAAGAGGTCACAGTTGGTTTACTGCGTAAAGGGAAGCCAATGGAAGTCACTGTCATACTGGAAAACAGTGAAAATCAGACAACTAAAGCGGAAAAACTGAGTATTGCTCTGCAAGGTGCAACTCTCAGCACTGGCATCGTGAATAACACTCCTGGTGTAAAAGTCGATGCAGTTGCCAAAAATTCATCAGCGGCAATGGTAGGTTTGCAGAAGAATGATTTGATTATCGGTGCTAATAATGTTCGAGTTAAAAATATCAATGAACTGCAAAAAATACTGGAAGAAAAACCATCCGTTATTGCCCTGAATATTCTGCGTGGTAGCGATAACATTTACCTATTGCTGCATAATTAATCGATTATACCTCTATGAATTTCAGATTGTAGTGTGACAACAAAACAGTGTGACAACAAACAACCCGAAAGATAAAAGGTATAGAAAAGGCAGACACAGCATAAGCTGTGTCTGCTCGCTTCTGTGCTATGCTTTTTTAACTTATTGATTATTGAATAATGCCATGCTGATCAAATTACTGCGCTCCATATTGGTAGGATTACTTATTGCAGCGATTTTACTGGTTGCCATACCATCACTGCGTCCCAATAAGTTAAATAATTTCCTATACAGCAACGACACAGAAGAACCTTCCAGTTACAGTCAGGGCGTTCGCCGGGCAGCACCTGCTGTCGTTAACATCTACAGCACCAGTATAGGTAGCTTTTCTCATGAACCACGGGAGCTTATCCCTCTGGGTTCTGGTGTCATCATGAGTGAGCAGGGTTATATACTCACTAACAAACACGTCATCAATAAAGTGGGATCTATTATTGTGGCGTTGCAAGATGGGCATTTTTATGAAGCACTGTTGGTCGGCTCTGATGGCCCGACCGATCTGGCTGTTCTCAAGATAAACGCTGAAAATCTCCCGGTGATCCCGATCAATCTCAAACATACTCCCCATGTGGGCGATATCGTGCTGGCAATCGGCAACCCTTACAACTTAGGGCAGACAATTACTCAGGGTATTATCAGTGCAACCGGACGTGTCGGACTCAGCCCGACACGGCGACAAAATTTTCTGCAAACAGACGCGTCAATTAATCAGGGTAGTTCAGGCGGCGCGCTGGTTAATACCTTAGGAGAACTGGTAGGCATTAATACGCTGTCATTTGATAAGTCTGAATTTGGTTCTACACCAGAAGGATTAGGATTTGCTATTCCCACAGGGCTTGCAACAAAAATCATGCAGAAATTAATCCGTGATGGACGAGTTATCAGAGGATATATTGGTATTTCAACAAAAGAACTGCCCAATATTCGTTCTTCAGGGACCAATATCCATCAAATTCAGGGAGTTCGGGTTTTCCAGCTTTTACCGGGCAGCCCCGCCAAAAAAGCAGGCATTCAAGTGGGGGATATCATCATCAGCTTCAACCATCAGCCTGCAATTTCACCTCCCGAAGTCATGGATCAAGTTGCTGAAATCCGCCCCGGTAGCATCGTTCCTGTTACCGTTTTGCGCGATGGTCAAACCCTCACTTTCAACGTTACGATTGAGGAATTTGATGAACACTGAGATCCATCATTAGATGGGAAACGCTCAGGTTTTCAGTGCAATTCTTTCCCTAATTTTCTCTCGCATATTCTCTCCCCCACATATTGGGGGGAGAATATATTTATCCTACTTAATACGTTCGATATTGGCACCCAAACCACGCAGCTTATCTTCAATATGCTCGTAGCCCCGATCAATATGGTAAATACGATCAACGATGGTTGTTCCTTCTGCAATACAGCCAGCTAATACCAAACTGGCAGAAGCGCGCAAATCCGTTGCCATCACCTGAGCACCAGATAATTTTTCTACGCCGTGGCAAAGTACAGTGTTACTTTCAATTTCTGCATGTGCGCCCATACGAATCAATTCAGGGATATGCATAAAACGATTTTCGAAAATAGTTTCGGTGATCATGCCCGCACCTTCAGCAACGATATTCAGTAAACTAAATTGTGCCTGCATATCAGTCGGGAAGCCCGGATGTGGTGCAGTGCGAAATGTGACTGCTTTTGGTCGCTTACCATGCATATCCAAACTAATCCAGTCATCACCTACCTGAATATCAGCTCCGGCTTCACGTAATTTAGCCAGAACAGCATCCAATGTATCTGGCTTAGCCTTGCGACAGATAACCTTTCCGCGGGAAGCCGCCGCTGCAACAAGAAAAGTTCCTGTTTCAATGCGATCAGGTAATACACGATAGACACCACCACCTAAACGCTCGACACCTTCAATCACAATGCGATCAGTGCCTGCACCCATAATTTTTGCACCCAATGTATTCAGGAAATTGGCCGTATCTTCAATTTCAGGTTCACGTGCTGCATTTTCAATGATGGTTTTACCTTCCGCCAGTGTTGCTGCTGTCATGATAGTTACCGTTGCACCAACGCTTACTTTATCCATAACGATGCTGGCACCTTTTAAACGGCCATCTACAGACGCTTTAACATACCCTTCTTCCAGTACAATCTTTGCACCAAGTTGTTCTAGTCCGGAAATATGAAGATCGACAGGACGGGCCCCGATAGCGCAACCACCGGGTAAAGAAACCTGTCCCTGCCCAAAACGGGCTACCAGTGGCCCCAATGCCCAAATAGAAGCACGCATGGTCTTAACCAGCTCATAAGGTGCACAATATTTATTGACTCCTCTGGCATCAACAAATACCGAACCATTACGTTCTACTTTCGTTCCCAAACGGTTCAGCAGTTTGATTGTGGTATCAATGTCTTTTAATTCAGGAACATTCTGTAATTCAACTGGCTCTTCCGCCAGCAACGCTGCGAACAGAATTGGTAATGCGGCATTTTTTGCCCCGGAAATAGTCACCTCTCCTGACAAGCAGGTAGGCCCTTTCACTCGAAATTTATCCATCTGTCATGATTCTCTTATTTAATTCAAAGTGTGCTGTTCGCGGCGATGCAAACAACCTCAAAAGCCCTGGAGCTTGCGGTCACGTTGCCATTGTGCTGGTGTGTAGGTTTTAATTGACAAAGCGTGAATGCGGTTATCAGCGATGTATTCCATCAGGGGTGCATAAACAGTTTGCTGTTGTTTGACACGGCTTAGTTCACCAAAAATTTCACCCACTGCAATTACCTGAAAATGGCTACCATCACCACTAACGATAACTTCATCAAGCACCAACTTTTCCATCAGTACTTTTTTAATTTCATTAGTATCCATAGTTTGCTCACACTCGCTGTTAAAATAATAGTAGACGCCTATCGTAATGGAATCCAGGCGACTCTTAAACCATGAAAAACGCCCTTATAAGACAAGGACTCATAAGGGCGATATTATACCCACCATCTTTCTGGTGAGTTATTCTCAGATTATAAATGGCCTGCAAACATACTTTGCAGACCATAAAGCGCAATAAGCGTTTTCAGGCGCTCCCCTATACCAGAAAATGTCAACCCTTTGCCTTGTTGCTGCCTGTCGCCTTTTATGCGAACAAATAAGGCCAGCCCCGTGGAATCCACATGTCCAAGTTGGGAAACATCAATATTGTCTATTTGCGCCAATACGCTGCCTCTTTCCTGCCAAAAGGATAGCAGGCTATCGCGATCCAACGTACCTTTCAGAAACAGCGTGTTTCCTTCTTGTTCCCAACTTAACTGCATTATTCTATCAGGCACTTTATCCTTTTTTCGGCTTTTCATATCACTTTTTCTTTTCCAAAGTGATTGGAACTTGTGCACTGATTTTCAGTTGCTCAGTTAAACCATCAATACCTTTCTGGCGCAGAATTTCCGACCACTCATTCTGTTTTGTCGTAATCATGCTCACGCCTTCTGCTATCATATCGTAAGCCTGCCAGTTTCCGGTTTTACTGTTTTTTCGCCACTGAAAGTCGAGACGAACAGGTGGTTGACCATTAGGATCTGTGATGGTGACACGGATCGCTACGATGGTCTTATCACCCAGTGGTTGTTCAGGAGCAATCTGGTAATTTTGTCCATGATACATTGCCAGAGCCTGACCATAAGCTTGCTCCAGATAAGACTCAAACGCCTTGAAATAAGCATCACGCTGCTCTGGTGTTGCTTGCTTGTAGTAAGGCCCTAATACCAATGCCCCTGCATATTTTGCTTGCACATAAGGCATTAATTCCTGATGCACAATCTGACGCAGTATTTCAGGATTTGCCTGAATCTGCGGCTGTTCATTCTTCAAGCGAGAGAACGTTTTTTCTGCTGCATCTTTCATTAATGCATAAGGGTTGGTTTGATCAACAGCACTAGCGAATGGTGCAACCACCAGTAAGGCAACCATAAGTAATCGCTTAAACATCATTAGCATTTCTCCTAAGCAGTGGATTATGGGTTAATGTGCCTGTGCGGGCGCAGCAGAAGACTGGTGATCTCCGCCACCACTCTTGTACAGGAACTGACCAATTAAGTCTTCAAGAACCATCGCAGGTTTGGTGTCCTCAATTCTATCTCCATCTTTTAGCATGGTGACGCCCAAATCAGGATCATCAAACCCGACATTCAACGCGACATATTGTTCACCCAACAGACCAGAGGTCCGAATAGAAAGAGAACTGGAACTGGGAATGTTGTCGTACTGCGTGAAAATATCCAGCTCGACCTGTGGAGTATAGGTTTTCTTATCCAGCCAGATTTTCCCTACCCGGCCAATAACAACGCCCCCGATTTTGACAGGAGAACGTTCTTTCAATCCACCAATATTGTCAAATGCAGCAGTGACACGATAAGTGGTCTGGCTACCAAAAGACCGAATATCAGCGACTTTCAGACATAAAAAAATGATTGCTGCCAGTGCAATTACGACAAAACTTCCAACCCAAATTTCATTTTTCTTACTTTGCATCGAATTAGTTCCCAAACATCAGTGCTGTCAACACAAAATCCAAGCCCAATACTGCTAACGACGCATGAACCACTGTGCGCGTCGTTGCCCTGCTGATCCCTTCCGATGTTGGGATAGCGTCATAACCATTGAACAGCGCGATCCATGTAACCGTGATGGCAAAAACTACGCTCTTAAGAAAACAATTAAGTATATCTTTCTGCCATTCCACCGCTGACTGCATGGAAGACCAGAAAAAACCACTATCAATGCCTTTCCAATCTACACCGACCATCACACCGCCCAGAATGCCAACTGCAACAAAGATCATCGATAACAAAGGCATACTGATAAAACCAGCCCAGAAGCGTGGGGCGACGACCCGACGTAATGGGTCAACTGCCATCATTTCCAAACTGGAAATTTGTTCTGTCGCTTTCATCAAGCCAATTTCTGCGGTCAATGCAGAACCTGCGCGACCCGCAAACAAGAGTGCCGTCACTACCGGGCCTAATTCTCGCAACAGCGATAAAGCTACCATCATGCCAAGACTACCTTCAGCACTGAAAGTTCTCAGCACCAAATAACCCTGCAATGCCAAAACCATGCCAATAAATAAACCTGAAACAACAATAATCAGCAGTGACTGTACCCCTACGCTATAAAGCTGCTGACGCAATGATAACCATTGTCTGGCAGGTTCCGGTTTACCAATAATTGCGCTGAACAGCATGAACCCCGCACGGCCGAATGAAGCGGCAACTTCAATCGCTCGCCTGCCTAATGTTGCCAATGCCCGTGTTAACATCAACATTCCATTATCCTAATAACTATTTTGTTACTAACTAATTTTATTAGCTAATAACTCGGTTTTATAATCCCCCGCAGGGAAACGGAAAGGCACTGGACCATCAGCAATGCCATCAAGGAACTGTCGTACCTGTTGATCCTGATTCATTTTCAATTGCTTCGGTGTACCTTCTGCAATGACCTTTTTTTCAGCCACAATGTAAGCATAATCAGCAATACTTAATACTTCAGGAACATCATGAGAAACCACAACACAGGTGACACCAAGAGCGTGATTAAGTTCATCGATCAACTTTACCAGAACACCCATTGTAATCGGATCCTGACCAACAAATGGCTCATCAAACATGATTAAATCAGGATCTAGTGCAATCGCTCTCGCCAAAGCTGCCCGCCTTGCCATACCCCCAGACAACTCCGAAGGCATCAATTGAGCAGCACCACGCAATCCTACTGCTTCCAGTTTCATCATTACCGTAGTATAAATTAACTCTTCGGGCAGATCGGTATGCTCACGTAATGGAAAAGCAACATTGTCAAAAACATTCAGATCCGTAAATAACGCACCTGACTGAAATAACATGCTCATTTTCTTACGGACGGCATAAAGGCGAGGACGGGATAATGCAGGGATATTATCGCCATCAAACCAAATCTCACCACGCTCAGGACGGATTTGCCCACCAATCAAACGCAGCAGAGTCGTTTTTCCAATACCAGAAGGGCCCATGATGGCGGTTATTTTCCCTTTGGGGACGGTCAAATTAATATCAGCAAAAATTGGGCGTTGACCACGGGTGAAATACATTCCGCTGATCTCAATAAGATTTTCTGTTTGTTGACTCATTATTGATAGCCCTTAATTGTTAATAAACTAATTGCTTACTGTTTCCAAATAATCAGTGATGCATACTACAAAAAAATTGCCAAATTTGCGTTAGTAAAGTGATAGCAAATTTTACTTTTTATCGTTCGACCTTCAGAATATATAACTCTGACTAAATAAATATTTTTGTTTATAAATCAACCAACACTGGCATTGTGCTCAATTAAATCTTATCTAAGGAACACATCATGTTTCTGACTATTGTACTGCTCATTACTGGGTTGATTTTACTGGTGTACGGTTCTGATAGATTAGTATATGGTGCTGCGGTATTTGCCCGCGCATTAAAAATACCCCCTTTTATTATCGGCCTGGTGGTCATGGGAATCGGCACCTCTTTGCCAGAATTGATGGTATCTGTCACCGCAAGCCTGAATGGGTTACCAAACATGGCTGTGGGTAATGCAATCGGTTCTAATATTACAAATTTACTGTTAATTACCGGCGCTGTCGCACTTATTCGTCCAATAACAGTACAATCAGAAATTTTGCGGCGAGAATTACCTTTGATGTTGTTGATTATAGGGTTCGCAGGCTACTTATTGTCCAATAACTACCTGAGTCGTTTGGATGGCATTGTTCTGTTGTTTACCGCTCTATTTTTCATATCAATAATGATAAAAATGACAGCAAACTCCCAATGTAATGATAGCGACAACTACACACGGGAACGGGACTCAGAACTGCCCATTGAAGGCAACAAAGGAATCGCGCTGCTTTGGGTTGTTTTAGGATTAATTATCTTACCGATATCTACCCGCATGGTAATTGATAACGCCACCGTAATTGCACATATTTATGGTATCAGTGATCTGGTTATTGGACTGACAATTTTGGCTGTGGGAACAAGCCTGCCTGAACTTGCTACTTCTATTGCTGCGGCCATTAAAGGTGAAAATGATATGGCAATAGGAAATATCATTGGTTCTAATGTTTTCAACATGACCTTTGTATTAGGTATTTCCAGCATATTTTCACCCAGTGTTATTTCACCCTATGCCTTTTCCCGGGATTTTTGGATCATGATGGCAGCAAGTGTACTATTCACGCTATTCTGTGTGAGGAGAAAACATCGGTTGAACCGATTGAACGGCGCGCTATTACTTGGCTGTTTTATCGCTTATTTTGTCATACTTTTTGTGATGTCTGGTGATTAATATCCGGTAATTAATGTACTGAATAATTACCGATTGAATGGGAAGGAGTGGGAGTAGAAATGCCTAAGATCGATTTTCAGCAAGCGGGTAAGAGAGTATTACATATCGAACTCGACGGATTGACGAGATTGGAACAGTACATCAATGATGATTTCAACAAAGCCTGTGAATTAATGTTTGACTGCGAGGGCAAAGTCATTGTCATGGGGATGGGTAAATCCGGCCATATAGGAAGGAAAATGGCGGCAACATTTGCCAGCACCGGAACTCCGTCGTTCTTTGTCCACCCCGGAGAAGCCAGTCACGGTGATCTCGGCATGGTGACCCCAAAAGACATTGTCATAGCAATTTCCAATTCCGGTGAGTCCAATGAGATCCTCGCCTTAATTCCGATACTTAAACGGCAAAAAGTCCCGCTCATCTGTATGACAAATAACTGTAACAGTAGTATGGGCAAAGCCTCTGATGTCCATCTGTGCATCAAAACACCACAAGAAGCCTGCCCATTAGGATTGGCACCCACAACCAGTACAACCGCAACGCTGGTCATGGGCGATGCCCTGGCCCTTGCACTACTGGAAGCCCGTGGTTTTACCGCAGAAGATTTCGCCCTTTCCCATCCCGGTGGTGCACTTGGACGCAAACTTTTGCTACTGGCCAGTGACCTAATGACCACTGATGATGACATTCCCCGAGTACCTCACACTGCCACCCTGCGTGAAGCATTAATAGAAATCACACGAAAAAAACTAGGCATGACTGTCATCTGTGGTGATGATATGCAGATCGATGGTATCTTTACTGACGGGGATCTACGCCGCGTTTTCGATATGGGTATCGATTTAAACAACGCCAAAATTTCTGACGTTATGACCACAGGGGGTATCCGCATCAAACCGAATGCGTTAGCTGTTGATGCCCTGAATCTGATGCAATCACGCCATATTACCTCCCTGCTGGTTACAGAAGGCAACACCTTGCTTGGTGTATTACATATGCATGACCTATTACAAGCAGGAGTTGTATAAAAACCCGTCATATAAATCTGGTAAGATAGTAATAAACAGGTCTGCAACCAAGGGCCTGTCACAATTTAATACTGGTTATAACACAATGCTAGTGACAATAATGTAGTAGAGAATTTCTGAATGAAGCAAAACGAATATCTGGATACCTGTTATGGCCCAGTAAATAAAGAAATTATCGCGAAAGCCAAAAAGATCCGTCTATTGATCTGCGATGTTGATGGAGTCATGTCGGATGGCCTGATATACATGGGCAATGAGGGCGAAGAGCTGAAAGCCTTTAATGTTCGTGATGGTTACGGTATCCGTTGTTTAATTACCTCCGGTATCGAAGTTGCAATTATAACTGGTCGCCAAGCCAAGTTGCTGGAAAATCGCGCAAAAACTCTTGGTATTACCTATCTTTACCAAGGTCAGAACGATAAGATTTTGGCGTATCAGGAACTGTTGGATAAACTAGCGCTACAACCTGAACAGGTTGCCTATATCGGCGATGACCTGATTGATTGGCCTGTCATGGCTCAGGTCGGATTATCGGCCGCGGTGGCCGATGCTCACCCACTCTTACTGCCGAAGGCCGATTATGTGACTCAGATTGCTGGTGGTCGTGGGGCAGTCAGAGAACTTTGTGATTTGGTGCTTTTCGCTCAGAATAAGCTTGAAGATGCCAAAGGGTTATCAATATAAAATATGAACTGAAAAAAGAATGAGCAGAACTCAATCCTGGCTGATCGCAATACTGACTTTGATTGTGCTTGCATTGATTGGCTGGAATTTATCCAATTCAAATCAAGACACTTCATCACCAATTTTAGATGGCAGTTATCCTACTTACCAAACAGAGGAAGCCATCACATTTGTTTATGATCCAGGGGGTAAATTGGTTTATAAACTAGTGGCAGATGATGTTAAAAATTATACGGAAACAAAACTGACTTGGTTTACCAAGCCAATATTGACGACTTTTGATGCTAACAGCGCATCCAAATCCCCGAAACCAACATGGACAGTACACGCCAATAAAGCAAAACTTACCCATGATGATATGCTCTACTTATATGGAGATGTCCAGGTGGACAGCTTGAATGACGCATCACAATTGCAAAAGATCACAACAGATAATGCAACGGTCAATCTCGTGACTCAGGATGTTGCTTCTGACGATAAAGTCACTTTAGAGGGAGTCGGACTGCAATCTGTTGGCATGAGAATGCGCGGCAATCTACGAGACAAAACTGCTGAATTGATTGAAAAGGTAAGCACTCGCTATGAGATTCCACATGAAGAACCTAATCCGTAATACCCTGATTACCAGTACACTGGTTGCAGTTAGCCTGCCTGCGCTGGCATTGAAAGATGACACGCAAAAACCCATTACCATTGATTCAGCCAGACAATCTTTGGACGTAACGGGGAACGTTGCCACATTTACGGATAATGTTATCGTAAAGCAAGGTTCTATCGATATTCGGGCTGATAAGGTTGTTGTTACCCGCCCTGATGGTGATTCGAAAAAAACCGTTATCGAAGCCTATGGCAATCCTGCAACATTTTACCAATTACAGGATGATGGTAAACCCATCAAAGGCCATGCTGCAAAGATGCGCTATGAAATGGGTAGCGAGCTAGTCACACTGACAGGCAATGCTTATCTTGAACAGCTCGACAGTAACATCAAAGGCGATAAAATCACCTATTTAGTGCCAACACAGCAAATGGAAGCCTTTAGCGATAAAGGTAAGCATGTCACCACCGTCCTGTTACCTTCCCAGTTGCAGGAAAAAGGCCCTGGTGTTAACAACACTGATGTTAATAAAAAGAGTAAATAACGACGTATGGCAATATTAAACGCGGACAATCTGGCAAAAGCTTATAAGGGACGTAAGGTCGTTGAGGATGTCAGCCTGAAAGTGAAATCAGGTGAAATTGTGGGCCTGCTTGGGCCAAACGGTGCAGGTAAAACCACAACTTTCTATATGGTTGTCGGTATTGTGCCACGTGATGCAGGTACTATCACTATAGACCATGAAGATATCAGCCTGCTACCTCTGCATGAACGTGCCCGCCGGGGTATCGGTTACTTACCACAGGAAGCCTCTATCTTCCGTCGGCTGAGTGTGTACGATAATTTAATGGCGGTTCTTGAGATCCGTAAGGATATCAATCAGGAACAGCGCAAAGCGCGCGCCGAAGAATTGATGGAAGAGTTTCATATTTCTCATTTGCGTAACAGCCTTGGTCAATCGTTGTCCGGTGGTGAACGCCGTCGTGTGGAAATCGCCCGAGCACTGGCAGCAAATCCTAAATTTATTCTGTTGGATGAACCTTTTGCAGGAGTTGACCCTATTTCTGTTCTTGATATTAAAAAGATCATTCAACACCTACGGGACTGTGGTCTGGGTGTTCTGATTACTGACCATAACGTCCGTGAAACACTGGATGTGTGTGAACGCGCTTACATTGTCAGTCAGGGGCATTTGATTGCCCACGGTACACCAGAAGATATCCTCAGCAATGAGCAAGTTAAGCGCGTTTATCTGGGTGAAGGCTTCCGACTTTAAGGCTCATTATCAGGCAAAATTCAGGGGCATTCAGTTTAGGAGCATTAAGGATTCAGTTCAGGAGGAAGTGAGATCGTTATGAAGCAAAGTTTGCAACTCAAACTCAGTCAGCAATTGACGATGACGCCGCAACTTCAGCAAGCTATCCGTTTGTTGCAACTTTCTACGCTTGAACTTCAACAGGAGCTCCAACTGGCTTTGGAAGCCAATCCTATGCTTGAGCAAGAAGAACTACATCAAGAAATTGATATCCAAGGCTATTCCGATGCACAAACAGCCCCTGATGCAGAAACATATCCTGATAGCGAAACGAAAGTCATGGATACACTTGAAGCCCTTGAGCAACGGGATATGCCTGAAGAGCTTCCTCTTGATACCAGTTGGGATGAAATTTACACTGCGGGTCCATCCCTGGGAGCAAAAAGTGACTACAACGCAGATGACTTTCCCGTTTATCAAGGTGAAACAACCCAGTCATTACAAGATTATTTAATGTGGCAAGCTGCATTGACTCCGTTTACTGAAACAGATTCAGCCATCGCCACATCGATCATTGATGCCATTGACGAAACAGGCTACCTGACAGTCCCTGTCGAGGAGATCCTTGTCAGCATTGGTGATGATGAACTGACATTAGAAGAAGTCGAAGCCGTACTCAAGCGAGTACAACACTTTGATCCCATTGGTGTTGCGGCACGTAATTTACGTGAATGTCTGCTGATCCAACTTGCAATGCTACCAGCAGAAACACCTTACCTGAACGAAGCAAAACTGGTTACCAGCAAGTACCTTGAACTATTGGGCAACCGGGACTTTCGAAATTTGTTGCGACAGAGCAAATTAAAAGAAAGTGCATTAAAAGCAGCAATTGATATTATTCAGTCACTGGAGCCGAGGCCCGGATTAATGGTGAATACCGGAGAATCCGAATACGTTATTCCCGATGTATTAGTCCAGAAAGAGAATGAACGCTGGCAGGTCAGGCTGAATACCGATAACATCCCTCGTCTGCGCATTAATCAGCATTATGCTGCACTAGGGCAACAATCTCATAATGAGAGTGACAGCCTGTTTATCCGTAATAACCTGCAAGAAGCTAAATGGCTGATAAAAAGTCTCGAAAGTCGCAATGAAACGTTATTGAAAGTCAGTCACTGCATTGTGGAGCGACAGCAAGATTTCTTTGAATATGGTGCGGAATACATGAAACCACTGGTACTGGCTGATATCGCCTATCAGATTGACATGCATGAATCCACCATTTCCCGTGTGACAACCCAAAAGTATCTGCATAGTCCACGCGGGATTTTTGAATTGAAATATTTTTTCTCCAGTCACGTTAATACTGATAGCGGAGGCGAAGCCTCTTCTACGGCGATACGGGCACTGGTGAAAAAATTGGTCGCGGCAGAAAACCCGGCCAAACCACTGAGTGACAGTAAATTGACAAACTTACTTGCCGAACAAGGCATTCAAGTAGCACGTCGAACTGTCGCAAAATATAGAGAGTCGTTATCCATCCCGCCTTCAAACCAACGTAAAAAATTGGTTTGAACAACACAGAGAAGGAAAACACTATGCAACTCAATGTTACAGGCCACAATCTTGAAATCACTGATGCACTACGCAATGTTGTAAACACAAAATGCGGCAAATTGGATCAATATTTCGATAAGATTAACCTTATTCAGGTCATCCTCCGAGTGGAAAAGGTGCAGAAAATTGCTGAAGCCACGGTACATGTCAATGGAGGAGAGTTGCATGCGAGTTCAGAGCATGAAGATATGTATGCAGCAATTGATGCGCTGGCGGACAAACTGGCTCGTCAATTGACCAAACATAAAAGTAAATTGAGACAACATTAACAGTTTTCAGACAACGGGACTGTCATAAGATTAGCACTGTTCTATCTATATCCAATAGACTTCCGGTTGCATCAAAGTAGGCAATAAATGAATGCAGCTAACGAAAGAAACAACCAGAAGGCTCAATGGCATAAGCATAAATAGTGTTCTGATACCAGATGTCTAAACTCAGGCATCTGGTATTACAGACCCTAAGTGAATAAAGAAATGAACAACGAAACAGATTTACCACTAAGTTCAGTGCTTTCATCCGAATGTACGCGTA
Organism: Xenorhabdus indica; assembly: GCF_014467235.1. Taxonomy (GTDB): domain Bacteria; phylum Pseudomonadota; class Gammaproteobacteria; order Enterobacterales; family Enterobacteriaceae; genus Xenorhabdus; species Xenorhabdus indica. The sequence goes on from NZ_NKHP01000005.1 coordinate 46,395, forward strand.
ACAACGTACCTTGTTCGAGTAAAAAGCGCGCCTTAGAGATTATCAGCGAATTGGCATCAAAACAGCTTAATTTGCCAGAAAATGCCGTATTTGAAGCCATTCTTTCCCGCGAAAAAGTGGGTACAACAGGTATTGGCAGCGGGATTGCCATTCCTCACGGCAAGCTGGAAACAGAATGCTCAAATAATGCCGTTGGTGTATTTTTGCATCTGGAACAACCGATTACCTTTGATGCTATTGATAATCAACCTGTTGACTTGCTATTTGCTTTATTGGTTCCATCTAACCAGTGTCAGATCCATTTGCATTCACTCTCATTGATTGCAAAGCGACTGTCAGATAAAAATCTCTGTCGTCGTTTGCGTTCAGCACAAAGTGATGAAGAACTATACAAAATCATTACTGAATAAATAACGATGACAATTGCGGTTACAATTGATTGTTGAAAAGCAATAAAAAACAGCAGCGGTTCTAACGAACCGCTGAGATATTAAGGGGAGTCATCTCATGGTGCTGATGATAGTCAGCGGTCGTTCTGGTTCTGGTAAATCCGTAGCCCTGCGTGCACTGGAAGATATGGGGTTCTATTGTGTGGATAACCTGCCGGTCGTGTTACTTCCGGAGCTGGCTAATACATTAGCTGAGCGTGATATTTCAGCAGCAGTCAGTATCGACGTGCGAAATATGCCGGAGTCACCCGAAATTTTCGAAGAAGCACTGACAAAATTACCCGACAGCTTTTCACCTCAGCTTCTGTTTCTTGATGCAGATCGTAACACATTGATCCGTCGTTACAGTGACACCCGGCGCCTGCATCCACTCTCAAGCAAAAATCTGTCACTGGAAAGCGCTATCGACAAAGAGAGCGACCTACTGGAACCACTGCGTTCGCGGGCGGATCTGATCATTGATACGTCTGAGATGTCAGTTCATGAACTGGCTGAAATGCTCAGAACGCGTTTATTGGGTAAACGTGAACGTGAACTGACAATGGTGTTTGAATCTTTCGGCTTCAAACACGGTATTCCGATTGATGCAGATTACGTTTTCGATGTGCGCTTCCTGCCAAACCCACACTGGGATCCAAAACTGCGCCCAATGACAGGGTTGGATCGCCCTGTTGCCGCATTTTTGGATCGTCATACAGAAGTGCATAACTTCATTTACCAAACCCGCAGTTATCTTGAACTCTGGCTGCCGATGCTGGAAACCAATAACCGCAGCTATCTGACAGTTGCCATAGGTTGTACCGGCGGTAAACACCGTTCAGTTTATGTGGCAGAACAGTTAGCTGATTACTTCCGTTCCCGTGGTAAAAATGTGCAATCACGTCACCGCACACTGGAAAAACGTAAGTAACCGAATGTAACGCAACCAAACAAAATAAAGCAGGCCATGACAGTCAAACAGAGACTTGAGATCAAAAACCGACTCGGTATGCATGCCCGGCCTGCTATGAAATTGCATGACCTTGTGCAGCAGTTTCAATCTCAGGTCATTCTGCGCAACAATAATAATATTCAGGCGGAGGCTCATAGTGTTATCGCTATGCTGATGCTGGATTCCGAACAGGGTAGTTACATTGAAGTTGAAGCAACCGGACCGGATGAACAACAGGCTCTGGCGGCTATTGTCGAACTATTTAATTCTGGTTTTGACGAAGAATAGGATAAACATAAGATAGAAAGCCACGCTCACATATTCTGCTAAACTAGTTATCTCTTTTTTTACTGAGTAGCAAAATGAAACTCATTCGTGTATATCCTGATTCATTTGTATTCGAAGAGCCACATCGGAAAGTATCAGGGAAAAATCGGCTAACCATCTCATGTCATGGAAATAGAGAGCAATTACTCATAAATAAAATTTCGTATAAACCATTACAGATTTCCCTACTTATTCATGCATTTTTCCCAAATCTCTTCATCTCTCTTTCAAGAGCAGTAACAAACACAGTATCTAAAACCAATAAAAAATGTAATCCAATATAGTATCTGGCTAAATCTTATTTCATTAACAACACAAAACAGTTCGTGATCATGATCTCTTTATTTTCACGTCAGAACAGCCTAATATCACTTTAATCACATTTGAAAATAACACCCCCCTCCTTGCGTTGCGGGGTGTTATTTTGTATTGAGCCTAATTTGGAGCGTGGTATGACAAAACCTAAAATTATTATCAATGAATTAGATGCAGAACGTTTAGATTCTCTGTTGGAACAACCTGCGTTTGCTAATAGTAGTATCGCAGATGCACTAAATGAAGAGCTGGATAGAGCTGAAATTGTGCCACCAGTAGAAATACCCGCAGATGTTGTCACAATGAACAGTGAAATTAAATTTGTTGATTTCAGTAATAATGAAGAACGGATCCGCACTCTCGTTTACCCGTCTTCTCTGCAAGACAGTACAAAACAACTGTCCGTGATGGCGCCTTTAGGTGCAGCACTTCTAGGATTACGGGTAAATGATGAAATAACCTGGGAATTGCCAAATGGAGAAAAAACCCGAATAAAAGTATTAGAAATACTTTATCAGCCTGAGGCGGCAGGTGAATATCACCGTTAATTCACAGCCAGCTCAGTAGAACCAAACTGGCTGTTGTTGATTGAGTATCCCTATTGACCGGCGATACTCATTTCCGGCAATAGTATTGATCCACACTGAATGTTACTTCGTGTTTCAATATCATTACCTATTGTTACCATATTTGCCCACATATCTTTCAGATTGCCTGCGATAGTGATTTCACTGACCGGATATTGTATTTCGCCATTTTCGACCCAAAAACCGGCCGCACCGCGAGAATAATCCCCAGTCACAGCACTAACACCCTGTCCCATCAGTTCCGTCACCACCAGACCGTTTCCCATTTCCCGGAGCAGACCTGCAAAATCCAGCCCTTTCCCCGCGATACGCCAGTTATGAATTCCACCTGCATGGCCTGTACTCGCCAGACCCAGTTTACGGGCAGAATATGATGTCAACAGCCATGACTGCAAAACACCATCTTTAATAATTTCACGCGGAAGTGTACGCACACCTTCACTATCAAAAGGCGTAGAAGCCAACCCTCTCAGCAAATGGGGTTGTTCTTCAATGGTCAACCATGAAGGCAGGATCTGCTTACCCAAACTATCCAGCAAGAAAGATGACTTACGATAGATGCTGCTGCCGCTGATCGCGCCGACTAAATGACCAAACAGGCCAGTAGCGACTTCGGCAGAGAAAATCACAGGTGCTTTCATCGTCGGCAGTTTACGCGCACCTAAACGAGACAATGTACGATGTGCACTTTCTTGCCCAACCCATTCTGGCGATTGCAACTCATCAAAACGACGGCTCACAGTATAAGCATAATCACGTTCCATATTGCCATCCTGCTCTGCAATCACGCAGCTCGACATGGAATAGCGGCTTGAACAATAGCTCTGTAACATACCGTGGCTATTACCAAAGACCCGAATGCCATAATGGCCATTAAAACTACCACCTTCGGTATTGGTAATACGCTGATCTGCCTGTAATGCAGCCTGTTCGGCACGGGCAGCCAACTCAATTGCCTTATCAGCATCTAAATCCGCAGGATGGAACAACTCCAGCTCCGGGGCCTCAAACGCCAATAATTCTTTGTCTGCGGGACCAGCACAGGGATCAGGTGAAGTATAACGGGCGATATCAATGGCAGCCTGTACAGTACGTGCAATGGCTTCCGGGCTTAAATCGGTAGAAGAAGCACTACCTTTGCGCTGCTGATGATAAACGGTGATCCCTAATGCACCATCACTATTAAACTCAACATTTTCGACTTCACTGAAACGGGTGCTGACACTAATCCCCGTCGTTTTATTGACTGCGACTTCCGCAGCATCACTGCCTGCTTTCGCTAATTCCAGAGCGTAAGAAACCGCATCTTCCAGTTGTTTGCGCTGCTCCGCAATTTGTTGATTGGTCACTATCATTAATTAACCACATGAATTAAAGAGAATATTTATCAGGAAAAATGCGTGTTTCGGCTTTCAATATTAATGCCGAGTGGTAATCAGACAATTTTCCCAGTTACAATACACGATATTAGGATGTTAACACCCACCGGACGATAGGTCATGTTCCAAAGTGTACCTTATCCGGCCTTTTTAGAAGGAAAACGATTATGGCAAAGCAGCCTGAAGATTGGCTCGACAATTATCCTGCTGAAGAGGAAGAAGAAGAGATAATCTGGGTCAGTAAAAGTGAAATCAAGCGGGATGCTGAGATACTGAAAAAACTAGGGGCAGAGCTGGTTGAATTGAGCAAGAGCGAGCTGGAACGCATCCCGTTGGATGAAGATCTGCTGGCCGCGATTGAATTAGCACAGAAAATCAAGCGTGAGGGTCGCCGTCGTCAATTACAATTGATTGGCAAATTATTGCGGACTCGTGATCCTGAGCCAATTACCACTGCACTGGATAAATTGAAAAACCGTCATAACCAGCAGGTTGTGATACTACATAAGCTGGAAGAGTTACGGGATAAGTTACTTGAGAGCGACAGCGCCCTTGAAGAAGTCGTAGCACTATATCCGCACACAGATCGCCAGCAACTGCGGACGCTGATACGCAATGCTAAAAAAGAGAAAGCAGCGAACAAGCCACCGAAATCCTACCGTCAGATCTTCCAATATCTGAAAGAGTTATCTGGAACAGTATGATGTTCTAACCGCCATTTCTTTAAGAAATGGCGGTTACTTAAATACAAAAATCGCGTAAAACATGGAAATATTTCTTTAAAGGAATGGATATCTCATGTCAAAAAAATTATTTTTATCAAATGGTTTCTTAACTTCAATACGCTCTTTTGAAAAATGTTCACCATAATAAAGAGTTAACCAATTTGGGTCTATATCTTTATACGTATTATCCAGATACTTCATATCAATATCTGGATAATTGATATAACATCCCTGAAATGACGTATCCTTACCCTTATATTTTTCATATGGCTTTCCACCAGAGTCATAAAAATACCCACAGTAAACACCCGAATCCAAATGATACAATTCATAGCCTGCTTAGGCTCCTTCCAATAATTCTGGAACTGCAATTTAAGAAAAGACTCCCTTTGATAAAGTAAAATTTATACATACATAAATAATCTATAATATAAAACCTTTACCAAGCTCTTTCAAATTCGTAAAAAGGATATTTTAAATGCCATTAGTTGTTATTCCCGATGATTATCAATCTGCTACAAGACAAATTCAGGCTTTATATCAGAATAGTAATTTTGAGGTTATCAGTCTCGGTGCAATTGATCGCGATTCAAAAGCTGACGAACTATTATCAAAAGCTGATGCCCTTATTCTGATCCGTGAAAGAACGTTGATTGATGAAAAGTTTTTATCCAAAACACCTCATTTAAAACTTATCAGCCAGACTGGAAAAGTGGCTACCAATATCGATCTGGAATTGTGTAAACAACGAGGTATTGCTGTCGTAGAAGGGACTGGTTCACCCATTGCAGCCGCAGAATTAACCTGGCTGTTAATCCAAAGTTCTATCCGTGGATTCATTGCTTCAGTGGAAGCAATGAAAAAAGGCTATTGGCAAACTGAGCTGGGAGATACTGTTGTCGGCAAAACGCTTGGGATCCTGGGCTATGGGAAAATAGGTCAGTTAGTTGCAAAATATGCGCGTGCATTTGATATGAAAGTTCAGATATGGGGATCGGAACATTCACAAGAAAAAGCTCGTCAGGACGGTTTGAGTGTCCCTCATTCCCGCGAAGATTTTTTTAAAACATCAGATGTCATCACTCTGCATCAACGACTGGTTAAAGAGACCACGGGCAATGTCACATTGGCTGACCTTACTCATATGAAAAATAGTGCTGTATTAGTCAATACAGCAAGATCCGGGTTGATAGAGGCAGGTGCACTTGAGAAAGCCCTCGATCTGGGTACTCCGGGTTTTGCAGCACTGGATGTTTTTGATATTGAACCCATTTGGGATATCAATCACTCTTTATTAAAACGAGATAACGTCCTGTGCAGCCCACATATCGGTTATGTCACTAAAAGCTGTTATGACATTTATTTCGACAGTGCATTGAAGAATGTTGAGAAATATTTTTCCGGCGATGATAGCCATGTCATTAATCAATAATCAATAATCAATAATCTAGGCAACCTAATTTTAAGTCAGTTTGAAGCTAAAATTTTATACGGAAATTTAAAGACACCTCCGCGTTTCGGCGAACACGGAGGTGTTGTCATAAGACAGAGAAGAACTTAATTTTTCACATTAAAACGTAATTCGCCTTCCAGCTCTTCTTCAGCCTCTTGAAACAAGAGTACCAGTGCAGCAAAACGCGGTCGTTTCTGCACATCCAGGCAGATAAAATTAATATCAACTGGCAGCCCAATTTCACCCGTTACTGCATCCCATAGAGCATCTAAGTTCGCACCAAAATGATCATCAAGATCGAAGCACTCCTTGAACTGACTATAGAAGGCTTCTAAATCAGGGATATAGTCAAAATCGAATTCCACTTTTTTCATATCATTCTTCCAGCTTTGTGAAAGTCTTGTAGTGATCAAGTGTCAAGTAGATAAGACCATCATTAGAATAGAGTAACCTGTTACTACCCCGGTGCCCACATTTATAATTTACATCCGCTTCAAACCACTGGCGATCCTTTTGATTTGGCAACTTATTTTCACGATTGGAAAACCGATCTCCACCAATTGCTTTTCCCGGTAATACTTCGCATAAGTTGCCCTTACGAGTGTCCCAACCGAGGCGACGAGCCTGTTTTTTTGTGATGTAATAGTCAGGCAGCCTACTATGCTGATGTACATAATCCGCAACCCGATGATGCTCAGTCAGAATATCAATCTGTTGAGGCGGAACGTTTCCCGCTATCGCAACAGCTTGCTGAGTTTTATCAGAGCCAGGTAATCCAATATCTTTGATAAAAATAATGGATATAACAACCAAAATCAGTAATACACCTGCCAGCACCTTTCTTTTCATAACATTCTCCACGCTTATTTGACCAGGCTACAACCCAATAGATTTCAAGGTGCATCGCGGCAGCAAGGACGCAAATCCCCAGAAGCATAGAATTATGTGACTGGGGTGAGCGAGCACATCCAACAAAGCTGCAACTTGAAAGACGACAGAGATACTCAAAAAAACAGGTATATTCAAAAAATGTTAAGCTGTTCCGCCTACAGTCAGGTTATCCAGTTTTAATGTAGGCTGTCCAACTCCCACAGGGACACTTTGGCCTTCTTTACCACATACACCAACCCCCTTATCAAGGGCTAAGTCATTGCCAACCATCGAAATCTGCTGCATGGCCTCAATGCCTGAGCCAATTAACGTTGCACCTTTTACTGGCTTGGTGATTTTGCCATTTTCAACCAAGTACGCTTCTGATGTTGAGAAAACAAACTTACCAGAAGTGATATCCACTTGACCACCACCAAAATTCGGTGCATACAACCCATAATTAACACTGGCAATAATCTCTTCTGGTGTAGAGCTTCCTGCCAGCATATACGTATTAGTCATGCGCGGCATCGGTAGGTGAGCATAAGATTCACGTCGCCCGTTACCTGTCGGTGCAACTCCCATCAAACGTGCATTCAGTTTGTCCTGCATGTAGCCCTTCAAGATACCATTCTCAATCAGGACATTGTATTGCCCCGGAACACCTTCATCATCAATAGACAATGAGCCACGGCGGCCTTCAATCGTACCATCATCAACCACAGTACACAGTTCAGATGCTACTTTTTTCCCAATCTGACCAGAGAAGACAGATGTACCACGGCGGTTGAAGTCACCTTCTAAACCATGACCCACCGCTTCATGCAATAAAACGCCCGGCCAACCGGCTCCCAATACAACCGGCATTGTTCCCGCCGGAGCAGCAATAGCAGAAAGGTTCACCAACGCCATGCGAACCGCTTCACGGGCAAATTGTTCTGCCAACGTCTGTCCATCTTCGGCTTGCAGGAAGTATTCATAACCATAACGAGCACCACCACCACTGGAACCACGTTCACGTTTGCCATCTTCTTCAACTAATACGCTGACAGAAAGACGTACCAGTGGGCGAATATCAGCAGCCAACGTCCCATCCGTCGCTGCAACCAATACCTGCTCATAAACACCGCTCAGGCTGGCATTCACTTCCTGCACTCTGTGATCTTCTGCACGTGCGATTTGATCAACATGATGTAACAGAGCAATTTTTTCTTCCCTGCTCATGCCTTGCAGCGGATCTACAGCCGGATACAAAGCATTATGTGTCACAGCACCCAATGTATGTGCGGTGCCATTACCCGTTTCCCTTACAATACTGCGTGCTGCTTTTGCACTCTGCTGCAAAGCATTCAATGTGATTTGATCAGCATAGGCAAAACCCGTTTTTTCACCACTAATCGCCCGAACTCCCACTCCTTGATCTATATTATAAGAGCCATCTTTGATGATGCGATCTTCCAGAACCCATGTTTCGTGGTAGCTGGATTGAAAATAGAGGTCAGCATAATCCAGACGACGTTCTGCTAATTGCCCCAAAACAGAAAATAAATCTTTATGACTCAGTTCATTGGCAGTCAGTAAATGTTCACTGACATAAGTTAAACTCATAGTGATTACTCTTTATCTTAATTTGTATTCTTTTTTATCAAAGAAGTCAGTTGTGGACGGAAGCGGTTATGTTTCACCACTTTGATCTGCTCACGCATGTGGATCAAACTGTCCCGTCGGATATTGAGCTGTAGCGCACTGACAGTCAGAGGATTCTTCTTGATGACTTCTCCCCAACCACTTACCGCCATTGAATGTCCCCATGTTCTGCGAGTACCGTGTACCCCGACTTGTGCAGGTGCCAAAATGATACATTGGTTCTCAATTGCGCGAGCTCTTAAAAGTGGTTCCCAGTGTGCCTTACCCGTCAGTCTGGTAAAGGCAGCGGGTACAGAAATCAGCTCAGCCCCCTGCTCCCGTAATGCCTGAAACAGCCCTGGGAAGCGCAGATCATAGCAAATAGTCATACCCAAACGACCAACTGGTGTATCAACAACAGTGATATGTTCCCCTCGTTGGTAGATGGAGGATTCATTATAGGAACCATGTTCATCCTTGATATTGACATCAAACATGTGGATTTTGTCATAACGAGCACGAATCTCACCCTGATCATCAAACAATAAGCTACTGCTGGTTATGCGGCTCAGATCTTCCCGGCTGACCATCGGCATTGAACCAATCAATAACCAGATACCATAACGTTGCGCAATTTCACTTACAGCTTGCTGTAATGGGCCTTTTCCCTGCTCTTCTGCGTGTTCGCGGTAAGTATCTGCATCAGCAAACAGTAATGCATTTTCCGGAGTCAGAACCAGTTTTACTGTTTTGGGCAACTGCTTAATCTGCTGTTCAATTTGCGCTAAATTATGTTTAATGTTCGTACCACTGCATAATTGTAAGAGTGCAACATTGACGTTTTTCATGACCCTTTATTCTCCTTAAGCTGACGTAAAACTTCATCAATTTTAGGCTGTTCCAGATTACCCGTTAGCCGATAGCGAATGACCGATATCTTACTCCACAATGGGCCTAATGCTTTCGTCGCCGCAAAAACAGCAGCGCCTACCATAGGATTAACCGCAAATGCTGTCGCCACACCAACTGTTGCTGATATTTCCGGGGTGATCACCAACTCCATATTAAGCTGATGACGGATAAAGTTTATCTGGCCTTTTCCATGAATGTCCGCTTCCAGCCCATCAATGCGGAAGTTATCGGTATACATGACACCATTTTTTATCGCGGCATCGCCACTTATAGAATCAAAGTTAAAATCATTACTGAATGTATCACTGAAATCCAACTGTAATTTACGTAACAATGCATCAAAACTAACTAACCTTAATAGTTGTCCTGCTCTGCCACCACCTAGTTTTGCTATTGCTCCTTTCCCCATTTTTCCTGTTAAAACGCCATTGAGCGTTTTAACATCAGGGTTCCACGGTGTATCCTTCCAGTTCAGGTCAAAATCAAACTTAAATGAAGCGCCAGTAATTGGAACAATAAATCCGAGATAGGCTGCCATATCATCAAAACTTTTCCCGGATACCTGGCCCTTAGCCCAAGTATAATTACCCATATTACTTTCACTCCAACGCCCAGATAATGTCAATTTACCAGCACTGTTTTCTACCCGTCCATTAGTCAGACTCAAGGCGTCACCTTCTGGTGTTATCGTCCCTGAGATTTTCCCAACATTTAATCCGGCAAGCCAACATCCATCACATTTAACGTTAAGTGTAGGCCAATGATTCAGAGCATATTTTGGCGTTTCCGCTACGTTTGAAATTAACGGACCATTATCGCTGGAAGAGTTATCCGAAAACATAGGGTTATAATAGAGATAGTTGAGTGTTGCCTGCCATACTCCACCGACGTTAATCAGCAGATCACCATTGATTTCTTCTCCAATTGCATTGACATGCAGACTATCTGGTTGGTTAGCCGCACTGAGTATAAGATTATGCCAACGTTGTCCTCCGATATCCAAATAAGGCGTTGATATTTCAAATAACTCAGGCCATATCAGGCTATTATCTGCTACTGATTCAGCTTTTAACGCTTCAATCAGTGCCAGCCATTTTTCACCCTCAATCGCAGGTAATTTTAATGCCAGCATTGGCTTTTCCGGTAAATCAGGTAGACCATTATCATCCGTATTTAAAGTGCCTCGCTGTAAACGGACATAATTTTTCCCCAATAACCATTGGCTATTGAACGCATATCTTTTCCCCAATGAACCGATAACCTGAAGTTGGTTTGTGTCCCCTGTAGCCTGAAGATTAATATTATTCCATGCCCGTAAAGATTCTGTTTCCAGTCCAACCAGTGTACTGTTGATATGTGACAAATCAGCATTGATTACAACCTGATATTCTGCCCCATGTTGTAACGGCTTGCTTTGTGAAGGCTTGACCTGTGGAGGGATCATAATGTTCACTTTTCCCTGCCAGTTCAATTGCCCTGATAGCTGACGACGAATTTTAACCGGAAGTTTCGGTAATGTTGCTGCAGGCCAGCGAGCATCCAAATCCACATTGACCCGATAATATCCCGGTAAATCCTGAGTGGTAAATCGCAAAGAGAGGGGGTTTCCAAGCCAATGAGCAGAAAGCGTGTCACTTTGCAACGTGCCATTATCAAAGCGGAATTTACCACTAAGGTGCTCCATCTTGCTATCTAATGGCTTGATAAACAAATCGGTATTTTTCAGTACAACCTCTCCACTTGCATGAGTTGTACCATTTTCCAGAAGAACATCCAGATGAAATTTTCCATCAACCTGACCGTTAAGTTGCAAATTATCTAGCGTACTACCAACCGTTTCTGTCAATGGACTATGATGAAAATAATTGTGGATATCCTTTCCATCTCCAGATATTTCAGCGTCAATCAATAACTTCTCTTTACCGTAATCGGGGATAACAGCCGAGATCCGGGAGGCATTAACTTTTCCCAATCTCGCTGTCTTTGCTTGCATCTGTAAGCCGTTATTCTGGAAATTCAAATCAAGATCCAGGTCAAACAGGGCTGGCCAATCAGGCTGATACTGGAATGTCGCATGGCGCAGAGGAACCCATACCTGAAACTGACCATTATTCTGCTTGAATGGGAAATCATGAGGATTTCCCTGAAAGATCAAAGTAGCATTATCTACCTTTCCTTTGATCAACGACGCTGTTAAATATTCTGTCAACGATTCGCCCATCAATGGCTTGGGAAAATAACGCCATGCATCACCCGCATCATCCAAACGAATTCCAGCCAGTATCCCTAGCATTGGTTGCTGATTTTGGGATTCCGTGTAATGAAAATCCCCGTTTATCCATAATGACCTGGCCTGTAAATCCAGCCCCTGGCTCCATATCTTCAAACCATCCCGATCATTTTTCCACGTGATTTTTCCTTCACTGCTGGCAATATCAAATGGTGCCTGGAACATAGACCGGTAATCAATGAGGCTGTTTTTCAGCTCAAACCTAAAGTTTCCCCACTGTTTATTTCCTTCTAATGCACCACTGAAATGATTGACTGAAGGTAATTTTTTCCAACGAGACCAACTGACATCCTGCCATTTGATGGCAATCTCCGCGCTATCAGGTAATTCAGGGGTGATATCAAGGGCAAGACTACTGACTAATCCTTTGAGTTGCCGATATTGCCAGTCTTTAACAATATCGGGGGTCGCAAAAGAAATCATCGGCAACATCCCGTTCAGGCGTTCAAGCTGAATATTTTCAGCGCGAACCCGCCAATGATCTTTGTTCTGATATTGCCGCGTCTGCATAGCATACAGTATCGCAATACGGCCTGCGGGCCATTGCAGACCATTCGTTTTCAGGCTTGCCAGATTGGGGATATCAAACAGCCAGCCTTCTCCCTGACGACGCATTTGCAGGAGTAAATCATGGACGGCAAGCTGATGTTTTTCATCACCCACATGCCAATTGGCATGCCCCTGCTTAAGTTGCAGATATCCGTTATCAATCCTCCCATTTTTCAGGGTAATCCAACTGGCCAGACTGAATCGGGCATCTTCCAAACCGGTATTGTCTTTTAACCAGCGGCTGAGCCACAACCGCATATCGATATCATCAGCCTGCAAATAAATCGTGCCGCTATCTAAAACACGATTAATATCTTTCAGGTCAAATTTAACCTGCACAACACCTTCCTGTCCGTTAATCGAAGACAGATTAATATTGCCTTGCGCACGATGACGATTATCTTTATTCAGCCATGTCAGTTGCGGCAATATCAGCCGGATCTTCTCTCCCGATGGAGTCGGAAAGGTCAGGCTGCTGTCGTGCAAATCAAAATGATTAAACCGTTCAAGGAAAAGGGAGGATAAACTATCTGGCTTGGGAAACAGGCTTTCACCTTCCCCATCCAATAATGGTTTATCATAATCAACCTGAAGCTGGTAAAAGGAGAGATCACGAAAATGCCAGTGCCGTTGTAGCAGTGAACGCCAGATATCCAGAGAAAGCGTCACTTTTTTGGCTTTAACATCCGTTTCCCCCGTTACAGCACGAAGATCACGAACTTCCAACTGGGGGCCGAATGACTGCCAATTTCCGTTGATATAGCCAATTTCGATAGAAATATCCGTCAATTCAGAAATCTTATGCGCCAATTGCTGACGATAATCATTAATATGTGGCAGGAAAAAACGTAACCCGCTGACAAGCAAAGCCACAATGATAATGACTATTGCGGCTGTCGCTAATAATATTCCGAGCAGTCGCCTCACTCATTTCTCCTTGGTTGTCAGCATATTTCTACCCAATAGATTTCACGCCACATTTCAAAATGATTGTAGCCAAACAGAGAGGCAACCTGAAAAATATGAAGTATCACTGCAATCCCGTGTAGTAATTACATCATAACAACGTCAAATTGTTCCTGGCTGTAGAGTTGTTCTGCCTGCACTTTCACGGGTTTGCTTACAAAAATTTCTACCTCGGCTAAAGCATGAGAGTGTTCCCCTTTAAGGGCGTCACTCACAGCATGGGATGCGTAAACCAGAAAACGATCTGCATTAATGGCGCGGTGAACACGGACAATTTCCCGTAAAATTTCATAGCATACTGTTTCAACAGATTTCACGGTGCCACGTCCCTGACAAATCGGACAGTTATCACACAAGATATGTTCAAGACTCTCTCGTGTGCGTTTTCGTGTCATTTCCACCAGCCCAAGCTGGGAAAAACCATTAATGGTCGTTTTCACCCGATCTTTGCTTAATGCCTGCTCTAAAGAAGCCAATACTCTACGGCGATGTTCCCCATTACTCATATCGATAAAATCAATGATAATGATCCCGCCTAAATTACGCAGCCTTAACTGGCGCGCAATCGCTTGAGTCGCCTCAATATTAGTATTAAAGATAGTCTCTTCTAAGTTGCGATGCCCAACAAAAGCGCCGGTATTAATATCGATAGTTGTCATGGCTTCGGTTTGATCAATAATCAGATAGCCACCCGATTTTAATTCTACTTTGCGTTCCAATGCGCGCTGAATTTCATTTTCTACACCGCACAAATCGAATATCGGCTGAGTGCCTTGATAATGGTCCAGCTTGGCATTCATTTCAGGAATATATTCATCAATGAATTCTTGCAATTGCAGATAGGTCTGACGGGAGTCAACCCGAATACGATCAAGAGAGGCTCCGGCAAAATCACGCAAAATACGCTGTGCCAAAGCAAGCTCACCATATACTTTCGTTTTAGTAATATTGCGTTTCTTACGCTCAATAACCTTACGCCACAGACGTTTTAAAAAAGCCGCATCCTGCTCAATTTCTTCTTTTCTCACGCCTTCTGCGGCAGTGCGGATAATAAATCCACCATACTCATCGCAATAATCCATCACGATGGATTTCAGGCGTTCACGTTCTTCTTCGCTTTCAATTCGCTGAGAAACACCAACATGAGAGGCTCCCGGCATAAATACCAGATAACGTGATGGCAGGGTAATGTCCGTTGTCAAACGGGCGCCTTTCGTGCCAAGAGGATCTTTCACTACCTGAACAAGCAGATCCTGCCCCTGACAAACCAACTCAGCAATATCCCTGACATTGAAGTTTTTCCGTTCCTCACCGGCTATACATTCCGTATGAGGCATAATGTCGGATGCGTGTAAGAAAGCCGCTTTTTCTAACCCGATATCGACAAAAGCCGCCTGCATACCGGGCAGAACACGGCTGATACGTCCTTTGTAAATATTGCCAACTATTCCCCGTTTAGCTTCCCGTTCAATATGAACTTCTTGCAAAATACCGCCATCTATATAAGCAACCCGCGTTTCAGATGGTGTTACATTGACCAATAACTCTGCTGTCATGAATGATCCTTCCCATCAGCTAACGCTAAAAATCGTTTGATTAATTCATACGTTTCCACCAATGGTAAGCCGACAACAGCATGGTAACTGCCATTAATCTTTCTGACAAAGCAACCGCCTTTACCCTGAATGCCATAAGCACCGGCCTTATCCATTGGTTCCCCAGTTGCAATATATTCCCGTATTTTGCGCCGGGATAAATGGCGAAACATCACATCTGTAATGACTAACTCACTTAAGGTATGCTGATTGTTCGATAAAGCAACAGCAGTCATGACTTGATGGCACTGCCCTGACAGTTCTTGCAGCATTTCAGCAGCGTGCTGCTCATTACGGGGTTTTTCCAGAATGCGATTATTCAGAACAACAATCGTGTCCGCACCCAGAACTGGAAAATTCTCCGGCGCAATCCTCACCCCCGCTTGCGATTTTTCTCTGGCCAACCGATTAACATAGTGCTGCGGAGACTCCCCTTCTTGCCACTTCTCTTCGACCTGTGGTGTCAGGATCTGAAAATTAAAGTCCAACAATTCCACCAGCTCACGCCGCCGTGGTGAGCCAGAAGCTAAATAAAGGGTTTTCATAGTGAGTCATCCTTTCTATCAGTTCATTGACAAGAGTTCATTGAAAAGCCGTTCATTAAAAAGTAGAGCTCGCCTTTAACGAACTGAAAATTGGCGACGGATTTTCCGCATTAATAAGAATAGCCAAGGCCAGAGAATACCATTGACAAGACCATTCCAGAATACTTCAGGATGGAAAATAATCTTTGGTATCAAGGCATGAGCCAGAAAAACACAGAAGTTTATCAGTGTCGAAAGTACCATCACAATCAGGGACTGTTGCCAGAGTGCCATATTGCGAATGAGCTGAAATTTGAACGCAACCAAAAAACTAATCAGACTGAAAGCCAGCGCATGAGCTCCCAGAATACTCCCCTGTAATAAATCCATCAGGATACCCAGAATAAAACCAGTTCCAACACTGACACGGTGAGGGATCGCAAGGAGCCAATAGATCAGACACAACACGAGTAAGGTAGGCCGGAACATATCAAACTGCTCCGGCCACGGCATACTCTGTAGCACCATTGCGATCAGGAAAGATAACCAGACAACCCAACGGCCACGCCCTTTATACTGACTCATCCACGATTCTCCGCGGCTGGCAACTTACTTGATGATGCTGCCGGAGATGACGGTCTTGTGACGGGGAATGATGCTCGATTTCCCTCTTTCTCTCTTCCGCCTTTCTCTGTTTTATTTTTACCTTCACCTAATTGTTTTGTCGGAACTTGTTCTGTCGAAAATTGTTCTGTCGGAAACTGAGGCTTAGCATCAGAGGGATTGGGCAGTACCTGCGGTAACATCTGCATCAAACGTTCATTTGCTGCTCGGTACACTTCGGAAGGCGGCAATGGTTCAGATGGGTTATTATCCGCCCCCCATAACAACAATAGATAACGCAAGCGTCGCAATTCTGCCAATGGACGTGCATGAATAACCGTATGGGCTCGCTGATTATCTATTCTGACAGAGGAAACCACTGCTACAGGATAACCTTCCGGGAAACGGCCACCAAGGCCGGATGTCACCAGCACGTCACCAACCCGGATGTCTGTATCACTTGGTAGCGGTTCAAGGTGAAGATCGTCCGTACATCCCGCACCACCGGCAATCACTCGAATATCATTACGCAGTACCTGAACCGGCAATGCATGGGTTGGATCGCAAATCAACAACACCCGGCTGCTTAATTGACTTACTGAGATAATTTGACCAACGACGCCACGATCACTGATAACGGGTTGCCCTTCATAGACGCCATCTTTCGCTCCCTTATCAATAACAACTTGATCGCGATAAGGATCCATACCACCAGAAATCACCTGTGATACCATCATATGTTCATCACTGCGTAAAGGTGACCCCAATAATTCACGCAAACGGGCATTTTCTTGTTTTAATTGTCCTAACAGTAAAAGATTACTGTTCTGTAATCTCAACTCGTTGCGCAGGGTGTTATTTTCCAGTTCAAGTTGTTTACGGGTGGCCAAAGAATCGGAAACGCCATCTAAGAATTGGCGTGGACCATTGGCAAGAAAATAAAAAGGACTCACTGCCGTATCCATATAACTACGGATTTTATTGAAAAAACCAAAACGGCTGTCTACCACAACCAGAATAATGGCAATAATAACAGCAAAAAAGAGTCGTAATTGTAGGGAAGGCCCTCTGCTGAAAATCGGCTTCATAAGTTGCGCATTGTTGAGCTGTTTTGTGTCATAAACAATAAAAGAGTCATAAATAATAAACTCTCGGATAAACAGCAAGGAGGTACTGATAAAAACACCTCCCAGCCCGCAGAGTTATTTTCAGTCTTCGCTGAACAAATCGCCACCGTGCATGTCGATCATTTCCAGCGCTTTACCGCCACCTCTGGCAACACAAGTGAGAGGATCTTCAGCCACAATGACAGGAATCCCTGTTTCTTCCATCAACAAACGATCAAGATTGCGCAGCAGTGCGCCACCGCCTGTCAGCACCATGCCACGTTCTGAAATATCAGAAGCCAACTCTGGTGGACATTGCTCCAATGCCACCATGACTGCACTGACAATACCTGTCAGCGGCTCCTGCAAAGCTTCCAGAATTTCATTAGAATTTAGTGTGAAGCTACGAGGCACACCTTCCGCAAGGTTACGACCACGTACTTCGATCTCACGAACTTCATCTGTCGGATAAGCAGAACCGATTTCATGTTTAATGCGTTCTGCTGTCGCCTCACCAATTAATGAGCCATAGTTGCGACGAACATAGTTGATAATCGCTTCATCAAAGCGATCTCCACCAATACGGACAGAAGAAGAATAAACCACACCATTGAGGGAAATCACTGCAACTTCAGTTGTCCCCCCACCAATATCAACAACCATGGAGCCTGTCGCTTCAGAAACAGGTAAACCTGCACCGATTGCTGCGGCCATAGGCTCTTCAATCAGAAAGACTTCTCGTGCACCTGCACTTTGGGCAGATTCACGAATGGCGCGACGCTCAACTTGCGTAGCACCCACAGGCACACAGACCAGTACACGTGGACTCGGACGCATAAAACTGTTGTTATGAACCTGTTTAATAAAATGCTGCAACATTTTTTCCGTGACATAAAAATCAGCAATCACACCATCCTTCATTGGACGAATGGCTGCGATATTTCCCGGAGTACGTCCCAACATCTGCTTTGCTTCCAGCCCCACGGCTGCAACGCTTTTTGGTGAACCTGCTCTGTCTTGTCGGATAGCAACAACAGAGGGTTGATCCAAGACAATTCCCTGACCTTTGACATAAATAAGGGTATTGGCAGTACCCAAGTCAATGGACAAATCATTGGAAAACATGCCACGAAATTTCTTTAACATAACGAAAGGATAATCCTGCAAGCTGGGGACGGATGTTGTCCGTCTACTCTACCAACCACATGAAGCAGCGACAAGGCGCATCACTAACTACTTTTTACTACTTCAATGAAAGTGGCTACGTTATTCACATCAGAAACACGATATTCTACGTTACTTTTTTCTGACAGAGCAGAAAAAAACTGCATAAAAATGGGTTAATTCCACCAATAACCCCATCACTAAATCCCAAAATATCCCAATGCGCTAAAAACCAACAGTATAGTGTATATATGGTGTATCCTGCGATGTTGCTATCTCACTTTTTCCTTTTCTATGTTGACCTATAATGATTTCAGCAAGTTCAACCAGAATTCACTTTTTATCAAAAATTTTTATCTGCTCTGATATTGCTATCCAGTAATTTCAATAAAGGCAATTTATTGAATGTCAGAATGGCTCTCAAAAGCCCATGAAAATCTGTGAAAAAATTATTCACTGCAATTGTTCCTGAAATACATGAGTAAGGGATAAATTTGCTGATTATTGAGCCATTGCGGTATAAAAACGAAAGGTATTATTAACATTCTGATGGTTACCCAGAACATTTTTATCTTTTACAATGTCATCTTAAACAAAATAATTAATCACCATTTTGCGACTTTCCATCACAATATTGCAGCCTATCCATTTCCGCATTTTCAATTTTATCTATATTGATGATGTCATAAGAGATGAAATCATAAGAATCGTGATGGTGTCGGACATAAAACCCATCAATGGAGAGGAATTATGAAAGCTTTATTGCTTGAACAGCACGGTACACTATCAGCTTCTATTCAGGACATTGATACCGCTCAACTTCCACCCGGTGACGTTACCGTCGATATTCACTGGTCAACTCTCAATTATAAAGATGCCCTTGCTATCACTGGCAAGGGGAAGATTGTCCGCCAATTTCCGATGATACCGGGGATCGACTTTTCCGGGATTGTCCGTCATTCAGAAGATCCCCGTTTTCATGTAGGCCAGCAGGTTTTATTGACTGGCTGGGGGGTAGGGGAAAATCATTGGGGCGGCTTGGCACAACAGGCCAGAGTTTCAGGGGAATGGCTGACACCATTGCCACAAGGGTTAACTACCAGACAAGCCATGATTATCGGTACAGCCGGTTTTACTGCCATGCTATGTGTTATGGCGCTGGAACAAGGAGAAATAACACCTGAAAGCGGGGAAATTGCCGTTACGGGTGCCAGCGGTGGTGTCGGTAATACTGCGATTGCCTTATTGTCTCTGTTGGGATATTCCACTGTCGCCATCAGCAGCAAACTGGAAAATCAGGAGTATCTATTTTCACTGGGAGCAAAAGCAATCCTGCCTGTCTCCGATTTCAATCAACCCTCCCGTCCACTGGAAAAACAACGCTGGTCAGGTGTCATTGATACTGTTGGCGGTACAATTCTGGCCAAATTACTGGCACAGGTTTCTCACAACGGCACGGTAGCAGCCTGTGGTATGGCAAGTGACATTAATATTCCTACCACTGTTATGCCATTTATTCTGCGTAATGTTCGTTTACAAGGCGTTGAATCAGCCACAGTACCCGCCGCCAAACGACCTGAGATTTGGAAACGATTACAAGAACTGTTGCCTGATTCCTTTTACCAACAAACAGCCAATGAAATTTCATTAGACCAGGCAATCGAATATTCCAATAAGCTGGTCAATAATCAGATAACAGGCAGAACACTGGTGAGGATACGGTGAAACGAACCTATAACTCCAAGATTATAAAACTAAAGCAGATAAAACTGTGCTGATAAGACCAGTATTTAGCTGCTAAATGTCACGATATGTTTATAATGTCGGGCTTTATCGTCAAATCCACAAATATTGATAGCAGAAAGAGATGACAAACCGTTGACATCGAGTTATCTTGAACGATTGTTGACAGATTGCCGGAGATACCCGCACAATGGCAGACAAGTTTCGCATTTTACTCTTGAATGGCCCCAACCTGAACATGTTGGGAACACGAGAGCCTGAGACCTACGGTAAGTTAACGCTTGATGACATCGTCAGCAAACTGTCAAAAGAAGCTCAGCAATCGGGAGTTGAATTATCCCATCTGCAATCCAATGCAGAATTCGAATTGATTGAGAGGATCCATACAGCGCGGGGCAATACTGATTTTATTCTGATTAACCCTGCGGCATTTACACATACCAGCGTGGCGCTACGCGACGCACTTCTGGCGGTAGATATCCCATTTATTGAGATTCATCTCTCCAATGTGCACGCCCGCGAGCCGTTCCGCCACCACTCATATCTTTCAGATATTGCAGTTGGCGTGATCTGCGGTTTGGGTGCCGATGGTTATCGTTTCGCATTACAGGCAGCGGTCAACCGATTGTCTACATTCAACTAATTACATAAATAGAGTACGGAATCACACTCATGGATATTCGTAAGATAAAAAAATTGATCGAGCTGGTTGAAGAATCTGGCATTTCTGAACTGGAAATTTCTGAAGGTGAAGAGTCAGTTCGCATCAGTCGCACTACGGCAACTCAGGCCATACCAGTCACTCAACAATACCTTTCTGCCCCTGTTCAACCGCCTGTACAAGCTACCACAACAGCGCCGGCTGTTCCTGTCGCAGCAGAAAAACCAGCAGAGATCAGCGGCCATATAGTTCGTTCACCAATGGTTGGTACGTTCTACCGTTCACCAAGCCCAGATGCGAAACCTTTCATTGAAGTCGGTCAACATGTTAATCAAGGGGATACCCTGTGCATCGTTGAAGCCATGAAAATGATGAACCAGATCGAAGCCGACAAAACTGGCGTAGTTAAGGCGATTCTGGTACAAGACGGTCAACCTGTTGAATTTGACGAGCCACTGGTCGTCATCGAATAACGAGGCGCTCCATGCTTGAGAAAATTGTCATAGCTAACCGCGGTGAAATAGCACTGCGTATTCTGAGAGCCTGTAAAGAACTTGGTATCAAAACTGTTGCTGTACACTCTGCGGCAGACCGTGACCTGAAGCACGTCCTGCTGGCAGATGAAACTGTCTGTATCGGCCCGGCTGCATCGGCAAAAAGTTACCTGAATATTCCGGCTATCATTTCTGCGGCTGAAATCACCTGTGCACAAGCCATCCATCCGGGTTATGGGTTCCTGTCTGAAAATGCAGACTTTGCTGAGCAAGTCGAGCGTTCCGGCTTTACTTTTATCGGCCCGAAAGCAGAAACGATCCGCCTGATGGGGGATAAAGTTTCTGCTATCAGTGCCATGAAAAAAGCAGGTGTTCCATGCGTTCCTGGCTCTGACGGCCCATTAGGAAATGATACAGAGAAGAACAAATCGATTGCACAGCGTATCGGCTATCCGGTCATCATTAAAGCATCCGGTGGCGGTGGCGGTCGTGGTATGCGTGTTGTTCGTAGTGATAAAGATCTGGAACAATCTATTGCCATGACTCGTGCAGAAGCCAAAGCCGCTTTCAACAACGACATGGTTTACATGGAAAAATTCCTTGAGAACCCACGTCATGTTGAAATTCAGGTACTGGCCGATGGTCAAGGTAATGCTCTCTACCTCGCTGAGCGTGACTGCTCCATGCAGCGCCGACACCAGAAAGTCGTGGAAGAAGCACCAGCACCGGGTATTTCGGCAGAACTGCGTCGCAGCATTGGTGAGCGCTGTGCTAACGCCTGTCTCGAAATCGGCTATCGCGGGGCAGGTACATTTGAATTCCTGTATGAAAACGGTGAATTCTACTTTATTGAGATGAATACCCGTATTCAAGTTGAGCACCCGGTTACAGAGATGATTACCGGTGTTGACCTGATTAAAGAACAGCTACGCGTAGCCTCTGGTCTGCCTCTTTCCATCAAACAGGAAGATATTGTGATCGAAGGTCATGCGATCGAATGCCGTATCAATGCTGAAGATCCAAAAACTTTCCTGCCAAGTCCTGGCAAGATCACCCATTTCCACTCTCCGGGTGGTTTCGGAGTACGTTGGGAATCCCATATCTATGCGGGATATACCGTACCGCCTTATTATGATTCTATGATCGGCAAACTAATCACTTACGGAGAAACCCGTGAAGTGGCGATTGCACGTATGAAGAACGCATTGGCAGAGTTAATTATTGATGGCATCAAAACCAATATCGATCTGCAACTGTCCATCATGAATGACGAAAACTTCCAGAAAGGCGGAACCAACATCCACTATCTGGAGAAAAAACTCGGCTTACACGATAAGTAAAGTGTCTTTCTGACATTCATTATGGTCCTGCATAAAATCCCATCTATTAACAGATGGGATTTTTTTATTCTCAGGTAGCTTCATACACTTTTGATATTGTGACGGCACATTTTCTTCTGAATAAATCTGTATGTTACCGTACAATTCCTTCCCTAGTTTTATATCAACTGTTTTATGTAAATTCCCCGGAGAACAGATGGACAGACGATTTGTTCAATCCCATAAAGAAGCTCGCTGGGCAGTATTTCTGACGTTAGCTTATCTTGTGGGTTGGTTGCTGAGTGCCTATTTACCCGGTAATACAACTGGATTCACCGGATTGCCACTCTGGTTCGAACTGGCCTGTTTAATGCTGCCGATGTTATTTATCATCCTCTGCTGGATGATGGTAAAATTTGTCTTCAAGGAGGTCCCATTAGAGGACAATTTGGTGGATGATAATGCAAAATGAAGTAATTCTGCCTCTGATGGGATATCTGGCGCTGGTTTTTCTGCTATCTCTCTATGCTTACCGCCGCCGCCAAACAGGTGCATTCCTGAATGAGTATTTTCTCGGCAATCGATCAATGGGTGGTTTCGTCCTGGCTATGACCATTACCGCGACTTATATTAGTGCCAGTTCATTCATTGGTGGCCCTGGCGCTGCTTACAAATACGGTATCGGATGGGTTCTTTTGTCCCTGATCCAATTACCGGCAATATGGCTTTCCCTCGGCGTATTGGGGAAAAAATTTGCCATTCTTGCCCGTCGTTATAACGCCGTTACTCTAAACGACATGCTGTACGCCCGCTATCACAGCCGCCTTCTGGTCTGGTTTGCCAGTGTGAGCCTGTTAGTTGCTTTTGTCGGTGCAATGACGGTACAGTTCATCGGAGGTGCCCGTTTGCTGGAAACCGCTGCCGGTATTCCCTACGGTACTGGGTTACTTATTTTTGGGGTCTCTATCGCACTCTATACCGCATTTGGCGGATTCAGAGCCAGCGTCCTCAATGATGCATTACAGGGGCTGGTTATGTTGTTAGGAACAGTGCTATTGCTGGCTGGTACTATCTATAAAGCCGGAGGACTGTCAGAAGCTGTTTCAACACTGCGCACTATTGACCCCAATCTGGTTTCACCTCATGGTGCTGATAATATCCTTACAGCGCCATTTATGGCTTCCTTCTGGGTACTGGTTTGCTTTGGCGTCATCGGGCTACCACATACCGCCGTGCGCTGTATCTCTTATCGTGACAGTAAAGCCGTCCACTGCGGTATTATCATCGGCACGGTCGTTATGGCTATCCTGATGTTTGGTATGCACCTTGCAGGCGCATTGGGGCGCGCGATCATTCCTGATCTGACGATCCCTGATCAAGTGATCCCTACTTTGATGATCAATGTCCTGCCCCCTATTGCTGCCGGAATTTTTCTGGCCGCGCCAATGGCAGCCATTATGTCAACGATTAATGCCCAACTACTCCAATCTTCGGCAACAATCGTCAAAGACCTCTATCTAAATTTGTTCCCACAACAGATCAAACAGGAAAAAAAACTGGCACGTATTTCCAGTTTTTCTACCTTGTTTCTGGGAATATTGCTGCTACTGGCAGCATGGCAACCACCTGAGATGATTATCTGGCTGAACCTGCTGGCATTCGGTGGATTACAGGCCGTTTTTCTCTGGCCACTGGTATTAGGCCTGTATTGGGAAAAAGCTAATGCACATGGAGCAATAACCTCCATGCTGGCCGGGGCAGTAAGCTATACACTCTTGGCGACTTTCAACATTCACCTCTTCGGATTCCATCCGATAGTGCCATCATTACTGCTGAGTTTACTGGCATTCGGGATCGGAAACATTTTTGGGAATAAACAACCACAACAAACCGCCGTATCTCAGTAACGACGATATCATTTTTTCACACTTATCCCGTTTTAAAGAGAATTTTTATGCCTTGGATACAACTAAGATTAAACACTACAGGACAGCAAGCTGAAGCACTTGGTGATGAACTAATAGAAAGTGGCGCAGTGTCTGTTACTTTTCAAGACAGCCACGATACACCGATTTTTGAGCCTCTGCCGGGGGAAACCCGTTTATGGGGAGATACCGATGTGATCGGTCTGTATGACGCTGAAACCGATATGAAAGCGGTTATCAGCCAGCTAGAACAGATTCCTCAACTTGGTAAAGGATTTATCCATAAAATTGAACAACTGGAAGATAAAGACTGGGAACGTGAATGGATGGACAACTTTCACCCAATGCGTTTTGGTCATCGCCTGTGGATCTGCCCAAGCTGGCGGGAAGTTCCGGATCCTGATGCCGTTAATGTCATGCTAGATCCGGGCCTGGCATTCGGAACAGGCACACACCCAACCACATCTCTTTGCCTGCAATGGTTGGATGGTCTTGCTCTGGAAGGTAAAACAGTGATCGATTTTGGGTGCGGTTCAGGCATTTTGGCCATCGCAGCCCTGAAACTTGGCGCTAAACATGCTATCGGCATTGATATTGACCCTCAAGCAATTCAGGCAAGCCGGGATAACGCAGAACGCAACGGTGTTTCCGAACAACTAACGCTCTATTTATCTAAAGAGCAACCTGACAACTTAGAATGTGACATTGTCATTGCCAATATACTGGCTGGCCCGCTGCGTGAACTGGCACCTATCATTGGCTCACTACCAAAATCAGGTGGCTTATTAGGCTTGTCCGGGGTATTGGCAAGTCAGGCAGAAGGTGTTGCTGAAGCCTATGGTAATGAATTTATTATCGATCCGATTGCAGAACAAGAAGAATGGTGTCGCATTACCGGGGTTAAAAAATAATCAATAAATACCTATTGAAAAACGAGATTATCCACTAAAATAAATCCTTGGTGGGTCAATTGGTGTTAATACGTTCTATTTATCATGATAAATGCAGGGAACAATAAATTTCATCAAAAACACATAACTTCATGTTATTTAAGGATAATAAACCAAGTTTGAAAAAATCAACTGGAAAAATTCTGCTATAAATGTCGTTTCGCTCAAAGTTTGGCCTTTCATATCTCGTGAAAAATGCGTAATATACGCGCCCTTAGTCACAGTTGGCCACTCTTTCTTCGCCTATGCGTATCGGACAATACCAGTTGAAAAACTGTCTTATTGCTGCCCCTATGGCTGGCATAACGGATCGCCCGTTTCGATCATTATGCTATACCATGGGTGCAGGTATGACAGTTTCAGAAATGCTTTCTTCCAACCCTCAGGTTTGGAAGACAGATAAATCCCGGCTACGTATGGTTCATAGCGACGAACCCGGAGTGCGTTCTGTACAAATTGCCGGTAGTGATCCCGATGACATGGCAACAGCGGCGAAAATCAACGTCGCCAATGGTGCTCAGATCATCGATATCAACATGGGGTGCCCAGCCAAAAAGGTAAATCGTAAATTGGCAGGCTCTGCATTACTGCGTTATCCAGAACTGGTCCAAAAAATCCTTTCTGAGGTAGTCAATGCGGTTGATGTACCTGTTACATTGAAGATCCGTACAGGTTGGTCACCGGAAGAACGGAACTGTGTAGAAATTGCCCAATTGGCTGAACGTTGTGGTATTCAAGCTCTTACAATTCATGGCAGGACTCGAGCCTGTCTGTTTAATGGCGAAGCTGAGTACGACAACATTCGGACAGTTAAGCAGACTGTTGCCATTCCAATTATTGCTAATGGCGACATTACTGACCCGCTAAAAGCCAGAGCAGTGCTTGAATACACCGGGGCTGATGCCCTGATGATAGGCCGTGCTGCTCAGGGAAGACCCTGGATCTTTCGGGAAATCCAGCATTATCTGGAAACAGGAGAATTGCTGCCACCGATGCCTCTTGGCGAGGTGCAGCGTTTGATGAGCGAGCATGTACGAGAGTTGCACGACTTTTACGGTCAAGGCAAGGGAGTTCGTATTGCACGTAAACATGTATCTTGGTATCTCAAGGAACATGCTCCTGATGACCAGTTTCGGCGCTCATTCAACACCATTGAGGATGCCAGCGAACAGCTGGAGGTGTTGGAAGCATACTTCGAAAATTTTTGCGTAAATAAAGAAAAGAGCTGACAGAACTATGTTCGAACAACGCGTAAATTCTGATGTACTAACCGTTGCTACTGTTAATTCACAAGATCAGGTAACTCAAAAACCTCTGCGTGACTCAGTTAAACAAGCACTGAAGAACTATTTTGCTCAACTAAACGGTCAAGACGTTAATGACCTGTATGAGCTGGTACTGGCTGAAGTAGAGCAACCACTGTTGGACATGGTGATGCAATACACCCGTGGTAACCAAACCCGCGCAGCGCTGATGATGGGAATCAACCGCGGTACTCTGCGTAAGAAACTGAAAAAATACGGCATGAACTAACCCTAGTCTAGTAACATGTTGTTAAATTGGCACTTTTTACTATGTAGAAAGTGCCTTTTTACTTAGAATTACCCCACCGATTACCCCACCGAAAAATCCTCAGCACAAAAACTCACAGAACAACATGAGTACCAAAGAAAAATAAGAATTAGATGTGTTATAGAGGTCAGTACACCAAACGTTCCAACCTTGTGAAAAGTTACGATGTATTTCGTCTGGAAGCATTGAGATGAAAGTTACAGATGTTTCTACCAGTGAGAAGATACCCCGTTACGGCTATCTTCCCGATGATTTTCAAATGGAACTAATTATTTTTATGATTTATCCCGAACCTTGCGCTCAATCAATTCACCATACGAATCAAAATAGCGGCTGGGCCAGATTTCAGAGGGATGTATTTCGAGATAGTTAGCAATAATCCATTCGCCTTTCGGCCACGGACGACTGAGAGTATTTGCCAGTGTAGATGAGCTGAGTCCAGATTCACGAGAAACAGCCGCTAAGGTTGTACCGCGCTTACGCAGTGCAGCAATAATATCGGCTTGATGCCAATCATTTCTGATGTTGTTATTCATTCCTGCTACCCCTTCCATTAATTAATATTGATGGTGGCGATTCAGACAGGGTTTGCAGACCGGATGTATCCAACCGGTGAGGCCGAAACCTCCCCTGCCTGAACCACCATTGAAAAGGCGATAGCAGACACACTGGTAGAAATTTCCTACCAGTGGGATACATTCAAGGCTGCAAAACCTTGACCACTGGATTTTGCCAATGGCGGGAATACTTTAACTGATTGTATTATCGGACTCAATAACCGAACGACTAAGTTTAATGACTATAAACTCATTCAACATAACACCCAGCGTTTCGAATACGGTCAATTCTTTAATCAATCAGCTCTATTTATATCTAACAACATGCAATCTCTGGCGCGCGACCATACTGGCAAAACAGAAAATACCAGTCTTGCCCTTGATCGATATCTGTGCGCCAGAGTGAACGCAAGTTGAGGTGTTGCGGGGTATCGGTTGAGTACGCGGTACTGCCGCCTGTATGAACAGGTCATCCCCACCGGCTAAAAGCCAGCCTCGATATCGTCAAGTTCTCCTTTTGATACTATCTCTATAAAATGCAGTGTCAGATTCACTGTGTGGTTAATTAGGCCAAAGCCTGTCAGGGTTGTGTTGTCCTTTTGCTGCGGCGTCACTTTCAGCGGTAAATCCGCAAAAAGTGACGCCTTGAGTTCCGTGAACGGTTAGCAAAAGCAGTGCGAACATTGAAATGCCAGTAGGTACCGCAAAATGCCGCAAGATGAAGAATCAAACGGTAGTAATGAGTTAAATGCTTATATGTAGAAAAATTGTCCGCTGAATATTTCAGACGGTGATCGATCGTGATAAGTATGAACCGGATGTACTAAAGCCATCCTGTTATTCATTGAAGATAAAGAAAAATAAGGTTTATGTTGATATAAAAGATAAGTGTATGACCTAATGTTCATTACACTTGATTGGCAATATAAAAACACCTTTTGGGTGTATTTTTTCGTTTAAGAAACCTTCATTGCCGAACAGGTTAGAGTGTTCATCCTTGGCAATATCTGCTTCCAAAGGTGCACAGATGTACCGCAATATTTGCTATCCCTTTCAGGCTACGGGAGTTTTGTTTCGCCGTTCAATGTTGATCCTTGCAGGCGATGGATCACTGATGTAGGCAAGATATTAACGGCTATTGGTAGGCAGGGTCAACTTCCTATTTGTTAATCTACCTATTAATTCTGATTTCACAGTGTTCTCAACTCTAACCATTTTCTCTAACTCATTTATAGGTTTTTCATAGCTTTTTATTCTATTTATTCTCATGTTAAATATTGCGTTCAGCACTTCTCATTTGCTAGTTAAAACATGAGGAATATCAAATTGCAAAGCAACTTACAGATGAAAGAACAATACCTAGCATCAGTAGGTTACAAGCTTTATGATAAGGTATGTACTTTAATGACTACAGTTAAGATTAATTAAGGAATCACGTATTGATGGACAGTCCAAAATTATTTATTTCTTATAGCTGGTCTACTCCAACTCATGAACAATGGGTAATCGCACTAGCTAATGAGCTAACCGAGTCTGGTGTTCATGTAATTCTTGATAAATGGGATTTAAAAGAGGGTCAGGATTCCTTTGCCTTCATGGAAAGAATGGTTACAGATCAAGACATAACCAAAGTGGCTATCATCTGTGATGAAGTTTATGCATCTAGAGCTGATGGCAGGTCTGGTGGTGTTGGTACTGAAACACAAATAATTTCGCGTGAAGTATATGAAAATCAGGATCAAGGCAAGTTTGTTGCAATCATTGCTGAGAAAGATGATCTAGGTAAACCATACCTACCAACATACTATAAGTCACGTATATATATTGATTTGAGTGAGCCAGATAACTATGTAGATAACTTTGAAAAGCTATTGCGTTGGATTTACGATAAGCCTCTTTACATTAGGCCTGAAATAGGTAAGAGGCCATCATTTCTAGATGAATCAAATGGAATATCACTTGGAACAACAGCCAATTATAAGAGAGCTATCTCTGCCATCAAAGACAATAAGCCATTTGCATCAGGCGCAATTGATGAATATTTAACCACCATTGTAAGTAACCTTGAAAAATTCAGAATATTCAATAAAGAAAAAGATAGTAAGTTTGACGATCAAGTTATCGATAACATTGAAAAGTTTATTCCTTATAGAAACGAAGTAATTTCATTATTTATTGTAATAGCTCAATATGCACCCACAGAAGAAAATATACTGAAACTTCACCATTTCTTTGAATCTTTGATTCCATATATGAGTCGGCCAGAAAATGTTAATAGCTGGAACACATGGGATTTTGATAATTTTAAGTTTATCATTCATGAACTATTTTTATATGCAGTTGCTATTTTCATAAAGCATGAAAGATTTACAGCGTTAAACCAGTTGCTAATACAGCAATATTATGTAGGTAGAAAAGTAGATTTTGGACGAAATACAATGGTTGGATATCAGGTATTTCGCGAACATATAGAGTCTCTAGAGCACAGAAACAATAGATTAGAACTAAGACGTTTATCCTTACATGCAGATCTTCTAAAACAAAGAAGCAAGCAATCAGGTATTGAATTCAATTATCTAATACAAGCTGATTTTATCCTATTCATGAGATCAGAAATTCAAGAAGGTGATTTATACAACCGTTGGTTTCCAAATACTGGTATATATATTAATCGTTTTTACGGTGCTTTAGAAGTATTTGCTAGAGCATCCTCGAAAACATACTTCGATAAGATGAAGTGTATTCTTTTAATAGATAAACCTTCAGATTTAGAAAAATTAATACTCGAATATAAAACAAATATACAAAGGTTACCTAGATGGGAGCACGAATCATTTAATCCAGCAACATTACTTGGCTATGATCAACTTGCTACCAAGATATAAAAGTTAACTCATAAGAAAAATTGTTTATTTTTTTGATATTTACCCTAAATAGCTTTTCAAAATGATAGGAGTACTCCTTACCCCGCGTGACACGCGGGGTAAGGAACGCCGCATGCTGATACTCTCACTATTATGAAAAGGTATATAGTTTTACCTGTTATTTTCCTTACAAATACGTAATACGAATAGCAGGTTTAAATATATGGTTTTATCATGTTATAATTACCAATATGACAGATAGGATGCAAACTAGAATATATGATGCTTGGCATACACTATTAAATAAATACCCGTAAAAAATTAATTAAATAAAAGTATTGTATAATAACAAAAGCACCTATTCAGGCGCTTTTCATATAATTAATAATTGAATCATATTATTTGGGGTTATTCTTCTTTCGGGGTGTAATTCCAACCGGACGAACCACCGAAAGTAGCACCACCATAACCACTGCTTTGAGTGCCTAGCGTACCCGAAGATTTAGCACCAACACCAAGTGCTCCTTGCACTTTACCTGCTCCATTTAAAGGAATTAATCCTTTAGTATTCCTCATCTGCTGCTTAAAACTCCATGTAACATCAGTGATAATCATGCTTTTCTTAAGTGTATCAATATCATTCATATATATTCGCAATGAATACGGGATCGTAAAATCCTCAGTATAATTGATAGAAAATATATTTTTTCTTTTAAAAACTGCGCTGCCCGCGAAATTAAGTGCTTTAACGGAGTGAGTTGTACAATTCACTCCAGTTACATCATAAGTATCAATTATTTTCCCAAATCTCTGAGTGGATTCGGGTGCGGAAGTTCCACCTATATTTTTACCTGTGTACCATAGCCCTTTAAAATACCTAGTTATTGCAAAAATATCAGCATCTCTAATATTATAAACTTGAGCTTCCATTCTATAAAGCTCAGTTGACATATATTCTATTGCTTCATTATTTTGCAACCAAATCAAAACACCATCACCAGTTATTCCTAATGGCCCAGTATCGGCATAACGACCATAGGTAAATACACTTATTCCACTTTCGGCATGAACAGAAATAAATGTATGGCCTGTACCCTTTGTTTCTACCCATAAAAAAACACCCTTAGGTAGCCACCGACAAGTCGTGTCATACATATTTAATGTATGAGAGTCGAATTTGTCTAAAATTCTTGATTGTCTGATTATATCCCTATTATTCATTTGTTTTTTATCCTTGCAAGAATATAAATAATAACCATTGAGACAGGAAATGAAAATAATACCAAATGCATATCATAATTTTTAATAAATTTAAAAAAATTCGGTAAATTTAAGACGTAAATAAACGTAGATATATTATTTATTAGGGCAATTAAGAAGACAGAAAAAATCATTCTCAAACTGTACTTTAATTTATTTCGGAAAAAGAATATTGTGGCACATAAGACAAACAGAAAATTGTTAGCCAGCATTACATAACCTGTGATCTGAATGAAAAAAGACAATTCAGATGGGGTGTACTCCTTGTTTGTCCACAGAGTTATTACTTCTTTTATAGTTAAATCAATAGAAATAAATCCTACATTACTAAAAATAAATAAAATTGTTATTATCAGTATATTGAGTAATGACTTAATCCACATTTAACCCTCCCTATCATTTTTGCCAGTTCTAAAACCAACCTAGCTAAAAAATTCTTTATCTTACCAATAGTAATTGCATGTTTTTGATACACCGCAGGACAGGATATACCAGAATTATTTATATATTCTAGTATAGGTGACAATAAAGCATGAAAATCGTGATTAATATCGTATATTAAACAAATAGATATGGTTACCTGTGTTACATTTTGTTTAAGACGATAGATTCAAACCACACTGACGCGCTACGCTTGTCTTCTCTGAGTTACCGGGTTAATGTATTAGCCCGGAACTCAGAGATCCGAAAAAACACCTGCCAGAGAA
The DNA here is from genome assembly GCF_014467235.1 of Xenorhabdus indica. Taxonomy (GTDB): domain Bacteria; phylum Pseudomonadota; class Gammaproteobacteria; order Enterobacterales; family Enterobacteriaceae; genus Xenorhabdus; species Xenorhabdus indica. The sequence continues at coordinate 78,818 of NZ_NKHP01000005.1, forward strand.
AAAATTTTTATCTACCCCCCTATTAAAGAATTAGTAATAAAACTGTTCACCCTGTTCACCTTTAAATATTTTTATTTAAATTCATATTATTAAGTGGTGATGACTTGAAATCAAACTCATCACCACTCTTCACCCAACCGTTCACCTTGAACCGGAAAATAAGGTGAACAGTGATGAATAGTTGTGAACAGTTTTAAAATAACTATTCACCCTGTAATATTTTGATATATCTGGTTTAAATTATAGGGTGAATAGTGGTGAACACTTTTTTATATTTCTTTGGAAAACGATTATAATCAGAAGAAATTATTCTTCTGGCAGGCTATCCTTTGTCAGTTTCGGCATCCATTCGATAGCAGCATCAATATCTAGGCTCAGATTGCTACGAATACCTTGTTTGCTTTTCTTGCGCAGGTAATGCTGACCGTACTCCACCAGTGCGCCCGGCATATCCATACCAAAACGAGTTACAGAAACAGGTTTATTCAGGTTATTACCTTTCATTAAGCAAGGTAGGCGTGATAAAGATATTTACGGGGATTGAACGGCATAATTTCTGCATTGCCGATTAACAAACCGTCAGTTTCATGGGAAGCTATAAGATAACCGCAGAAATCGACCAGTGAATCTGTGCCACGCTTAATATCCAGCGCTTCTGCTGATTTCTGTTGCTCTGCCAATAAGTGCCTTGCAGCTTGTGGATCATCGAACCGATGCAACAAATGCCGGATAATAACAGGCAATTCTGCCGCGATTTTATCCCGTAGGAGTGGATCATGCTCGTTTTCTGGCACAACTTCGGAAAAGTTGAAAATCACACGGCGGCGCGATACTCCACCACTGCGATCACTGAAACTCATGGCATTATTGTTTACTGCCAATACCACCGCTGGAATACGAGTTGAATAGGGCTGTTTGTGCTTCGGATCGATAGCAACTTCATCACCACCCGTGATTGCCTTGATGCCGGAACCATCGCCCACATAGCGAGTTTGGTCTGGCAGGATAATCAGCGAATAACCGACAATCAACGCCCGTTCCCGTGAGTTTTCCAGTGCTGCCATACTTGCGGAAACGGTATTACCTTTACCTGCCAGCATGGAACAAATTTCGGCAAAGATACTTTTGCCACTGCCTCCGGCTCCGGTGACTTCCAGAAAAAGTTGCCAGTCATAACGATTCGCCAGCACCATAAATAACGCAGCAAGTACCCGATCAAATTTGTTTTCGCAATTGGCTGTTGCTCGATTAAGCCAGCGCCAGAATTGTGGCGCATGGTCTTGGAGGGTTTCCCCCGAAACAGGGGACTTGAACGGAATATCATTAGCAAGCAATAGCCAATCACTTTTATGATGAAGTCGGAACTGGCACGTTTTCAGGTCAAACACACCATTATTGAACCCAATTAAGTGGCGTTCTGGCGGTTGCATCATGGGAAGCTGTAATTTCAGGGCATCCACGGCAGAGCTGATACCATGTGGTGAGTACGGTAGTTTCTCTTCCATAAAAGCAGCGACCATTTCCCGTTTTAAATCGCGGTCACTGACTGGACGCCAGACAATGCCGTCATAGTGATGTACGGTTTCCGAAGCGCCATCCAATGCTAAATCTCCATCATAGCGCGTCAGTAATACTTCTCCGCGTTGGCTGGATCCCATCTGACATAATGTCAGTTTTGAAGGTTCGGCATCATTAAACTGTATGGTCACTTTTTTCTTTGACGATTTAGGCTGATAAATCCCTTGAGAAAAAGCCTGCTTTGCCATATCCACACCATGTTGCTGGCGATAATCGTCCCAATCGGCTTTGTACTCAGTTGGTGGTAACGTTACCCATCCATTTATTATTTTGGCGGTTTTTTCTGCTGCAATTTTGCCAACATTCTTTTTCGGTTTACCGTTCTTATCCAACTCATCGGGAAGATGCCAATCATTATCTGCGGCAATAATGATTTTCGAATCAGGCCAGTGTTCTCGGACTGATTGAGCGACAGAGAACAAATTACCTGCATCTATTGCAGCCAGAACGGTGCCTTGATGTAATTGGCTAACGGTCAATGCCGTGGCGTAACCTTCGGTAATGATCACTGTGTCTGGATGTTCTCCCAACTTTGATAATGCAATAAAAGCACTTTTCTTTTGGCTACCAGACAGTAATTTCTTTGTTCCATCCAGTTTGATGATCTGCGCACCTGTAACTTTTTTATCCAGTGTGATCAATGGCAATAATAACGAACCATCTTTCAGTAATCGCTGGTTAGAACAATGCAATCCTTTTGCGGTTAAATAGGGAGATTCTCCGGCGACAGTTAGCGTCATTAGTGCCGCTACTCTTTCGGCAATTGGCTGTGTTGTTTGAATGGTTTCTTTGGCTGGTTTATATTCTGGCAAAGGCAACGCCAGCACGTTAGCCACAACTTTAGCAGCTTCCGTAATCGAGATCCTGTTGGTTTTTGCCACTAAATCCAGTCCATCGCCATAGTTTGGGGCGTCACACTGGCGGCAATGCCAATTGCCATTATGGTGATCATCAATAAAGTGAAAATGGTCAGTACCGCCGCAAATAGGACAGGCGCCATGTTTGCCTTTTGCGGGAATATCAACACCACAGGCAGGTAGAAGATTTTCCCAATGATACATAGCAGATTTTTTCACGGATTGGATTAGGTCGAGCGGTTTTTGTCCGCCTGTTTTATCTGAATGTGTAAATTTAGGGTGAGTTTGGGTATGCTGTATATCAGCCATCATCGTTACTCCTAATAACGGTCATTGGTTAGACGCCTCAGATGTGTATCAGCACACTGGGGCGTTGTTTTTTTATGTCATTCTTTTATGCAATATGTAATTGGTTATCCCATAAGTAAAAAATTTTCGTTGATCAAGCTACTGATTTTTTCTATCACGAAACGGTTTGGCAAAATCATAAGGAGTTACAAATTGCTCCTTGTTAGCATCCAGATAATCCGCCCACCATTGCACCATCAGCCGCCGTTCATCCAAATGTTTGGATGTGTGAATATACGCCGCCCGGACATTATTTCTTTCTATATGGCTTAGCTGGCGCTCGATTGCGTCATCACTCCACAGGCCAGACTCTCCCATTGCACCACGTGCCATTGTGCGGAATCCGTGTCCGCAAACTTCTGTTTTGGTGTCATAGCCCATTGTACGTAACGCATTATTGACGGTGTTTTCACTCATTACTTTCTTTGGATCGTGATCGCCGGGAAACATTACCCCACTTTCTCCGCTCAGGTTGTGCAAAGTTTCGATAAGCGAAATAGCCTGACGACTCAACGGTACAATGTGTTCTGTTTTCATTTTCATACCACGTTGAGAATGCTTAACACCATCAATGGGTTTTCGTGTCGCGGGTATATGTCAGACAGCCCTTTCAAGATCGATTTCTTCCCAACGGGCGAATCTTATTTCACTGGAACGAACAAATGTTAATAAAGTCAGTTCTACTGCAATTTTGGTCAGTAAGCGCCCACGGTAACAGGAAAGACGAGTTAAAAATTCAGGTAGGCGTTCATGAGGCAATGCAGGGTGATGTTTGGGTTTTACTATGGTGAGAGTGCCAGCCATATCATTGGCAGGGCTATATCGTGTTTGCCATCAGTATCAACGGCTTGGATCGGTGCTAACAGTTGGCTGGTTCGCAAAGCGCGAATATCGAGAGTACCAATGTAGGGGAAAATGTATTGCTCGAAACCTCGCATAATTCGGTCTCTATGGTCTTCACTCCACCGTTTATTGCTGGCGTGCCATTCACGGGCGATCCGTTCAAAGGTATATGCACCCTTTGATTCGGCTTGTGCGTCTTTTTTCTCTGCTTTGGGATCAATCCCTTGAGCGAGCAATTTTTTAGCTTCATCCCGTTTAGCGCGAGCATCAGCTAATGAAACGGCAGGATAAACACCAAAGGCCAACCGATCTTCTTTTTTGTCGGTGGGACGGTGATACTTCATGCGCCAGTATTTAGAACCGCGCGGCGTGATTTCGAGATATAAGCCAGCGCCATCCGCTAATTTATAGGATTTATCTTTAGGTTTCGCAGTCTCGATTTGTCGGGCGTTTAGTTTCATTTTTGGGGCACATTTAAAATCGAAGTGTAGGTGCCCCAGATTATGCCCCTTGCTACATGTTGATTGCAACAGACTGGAGTAGACGTCAAAATAACGTAATTTTTTGACTTATTGGGATTTTCAGGGAGTTTGTAGACTTGGGTAGACGTTAGGAAACTAACGAATGGTGCCGAAGGCCGGACTCGAACCGGCACACCCGAAGGCGGTTGATTTTGAATCAACTGCGTCTACCGATTTCGCCACTTCGGCACTGAAGGGTTCGGAAAACGAGGGTCATTATACTTGTCAGAAGACCATTCGCAACACTTATCCTTCCAATTTTGTTCAAGTGCTGAAAAAAAAGGCAAATCTATCTGTTCCGCCACAAAAAAGCACAAATCTCAACCTTCATTCATTCTATTTAACATCAATCAACCCGTTATAACGCCTTATCACCAATAGACAACCCTTAAACACCTTATATAATTCAAAGCAAAACACTGTCGTGAGGTAAATAATTATGACTCTTATCAATTGGATCTTCGCTGGTATTCTGTTGGGTTTCATTATCGGTGCTGTTATTGCGATATTTAAAAAGAACAAATAACGGTTTTGTCCCACTCACTTGATTACGCTCCCTGACTGGTTAATCCAAAAATGAACAAACGGCTCTATAAATTTTGTATAGTTTCCGCTCTTTCATTGGCGCTTTCAGCTTGTGCTACCTCTGGTCATTCACACCAGAGCAAAACTCAGCGCCCAAGTTCACAGTCCACAACAAAATGGGAAGTGTTTGACGGCAATGCCTCCAGCCGAAAACTAGCTTCAGCACTGGTTGAACAGTATGCCCAGTCAATCTTTGATGAAGGTAACCCGTTAGGTATGGCAATGGTGGTTATTGATAATAATCAGGTCATGCATCGCAGTTTTGGAGAAACTTATCCAGGGAGTGGCATTAAGCCAAGTCAGAATTCTTTAATTCGTATCGCTTCTCTCACCAAATTGATGACCAGTGAGGTGATGATCAAGCTGGCAGAGAAAAAACGGATTAGGATCACCGACCCATTGCAAAAATATTCTTATTATGGCGTGCATGTACCAAACTTTAGCGCAAATCAACCAATTCGGTTATATCATCTGGCAAGCCATACCAGTGGGCTACCACGGGAACAACCTGGCGGAAAGTGGGGGCGTCCGGTGTTTATCTGGCCAACACAATCCAATCGTTGGACTTGGCTGAAATCCGCTGAGATAAATGCTGTTCCTGGCACAACGGCTTCTTATTCCAATCTGGCCTACGATTTATTGGCAGATGCGCTTTCCAAGGCGACAGGAGAACCTTACCCTCGCCTTCTGCGAGAAGAAATTACCCATCCTTATAAGATGAAAGATACCACTCTGACTCCTACCCAAACTCAATGTGCCCGGTTGATGGAAGGGGTCAAATCCAGTCCCTGTATCAGTACTATTGCCGCAGCAGGCAGTGGAGGAATTTATTCTACCCCCGCCGATATGCAGCGTTGGATGCAACAGTTTTTATCTTCTCACAATCAGTTGAGGAAGCAGACAGCCAGCCGTGAACAGGGTATCTACTTTAAACGCGCCGATTTGACGTCAATCAAAGGAATGGATGTGGCAGGCCAGGCCGATGGTATCGGACTCGGTTGGGTTTATATGAATAGCAAGAAAGATATTCCGGGTATCTATCAGAAAACTGGCGGTGGTGGCGGGTTCAATACTTATATGGCGATGATCCCTGAACAGAATATCGGAGTATTTTTGGTAATGACCCGCAAAGAACACAGTAAGTTCCATCGTGTTACTAAGGGTGTGAATGAGCTGATCACTGCGCTGGCACAGAATCACAATTCAAATTCAGCACTTCCCTCATTGGTAAAAAGTAATCAATAAAAAATACCAAGCTGAGCTTTACTGGCGTAAGCTCAGCTTGGTTGCATTATCACTATCCTATTTTTGGACATTATCATTGTTCTTTTTTACATATTCTTCTATCGCTGAAGGTCTAAAAATCATTCTCCATGCGTTAATGGGTTCATAATCAGATGCTAATATTTCTTTCTTAGAACTTATTGCCTTAATTTTTCCATTAGTAGCAATCTGGAGAATGTAGCTGCAAAAGAATCGGTAAACCACCCCTTATCCGTTGAATGGCATGAAGATTTGGTATCATTGCTTTCGCCAGCAAATCATTACTCCGAGCCATTATGCCGGGAACAATATCATAAAAACGCTTATGGAATAAAATAGAAATCACGATATTTAATGATGAAAAATCACTCTCACTTTTGAAAACGAGAGCGATAAATCAACTTAATGATATGTCAGTTTGACACGGTTATTTTCGGTACAAAAGTAAATAAATACTCACTACAAAGAATAACAAACTTGGCAACAGTGCTCCCAATACGGGTGGCATACTATAAACCAAGCTGAGTGGGCCGAATATCTCATTCAGGACATAAAAGATAAAGCCAGTACTTATCCCCACTACAACCCTTAATCCCATAGGAACACTACGCAATGGGCCAAAGATAAAGGAGAGTGCCATCAGCATCATGACCGCAACGGATAACGGGGCAAAGATCTTTTTCCACATATTGAGTTCGTAGCGCCCGGCATCCTGCTGACCCTGTTTCAGGTAAGTAATATATTGATGCAGACCACGAATGGAGAGTGCAGCAGGTTCAAGAGCAACAACCCCCAGTTTTTCTGGTGTCAGCCAACTTTTCCAGTCAGCAGAGATACGCTGCGAACCAGTGATCCGACCGAACTGACTTAAATCAGACTCTTCAACCTGAGACAACTTCCACTGCTTGTTGTCCTGATCATACACAGCAGACGCTGCATACCTCACGGATAACAGTTTTCTTTTATCATCAACATGATAAATACTTATACCATTCAGGGAATTATCTTTACCCACATTCTGAATATAGACAAAATCCTGACCATCCTTTGTCCAAATCCCTTTAGCAGTGGAGACTAAAGAACCATCATACATCTTTTGAGAACGGAAGTTACGGGCAATTTGTTCACCTTGTGGAGCCACCCATTCACCGATAACCATCGTCAGCAGAACCAGGGGGATCGCGGTTTTCATTACCGAGCCAGCCACTTGTAAACGGGTAAAACCAGCAGCCTGCATGACGACCAGCTCACTGCGGGTTGCCAACGCGCCCAAGCCCAAAAGTGCACCTAACAATGCTGCCATCGGGAAGAAAATCTGGATATCTTTGGGAACGCTCAGCAGCGTATAAATACCGGCAGAAAGAGCAGTATATTCCCCCTGACCGACTTTACGAAGCTGATCAACAAATTTGATGATGCCTGACAGTGACACCAGAGTGAACAGTGTCATCAGAATGGTTTGTAGGATCGTCCGCCCGATATATCTATCTAATACACCAAACATCACGCCGCTCCTTGAGTCTTAAAGCGTGAACGCAGCTTACGCATTGGGACGGTATCCCATACGTTGAGCACCAGTGCCAACGCAAAATACACACCGTTCACCAGCCACATCCAAAACAGAGGGTTAAGTTTGCCCTTACCGCCATTGGAATGGAGAGAACTTTGCAGCAGGAAGAAAATCAGATAGAGCAACATGGCTGGCAACATACTGAGCACACGTCCCTGACGCGGGTTGACTGCACTGAGAGGAACAACCATCAGCGCCATGACCAAGACAGAAACAATCAAGGTTAAACGCCAGTGGAACTCTGAGCGGGAATCCGGATCGTTGCCATGCCACAGCTCATCCATTGATTTTTGTTCAACTTTGCCGCTGTCAATTTCCGGGCTTTGGTGCCCTATGACGGCCCGATAGTTTTGAAATTCTGTGATGCGGAAATCACGTAACAATGCAGTACCTTCGTAACGAGTTCCTTCATGCAGTACCGCTACCTGATTGCCATTCGGTAACTCTTCCATATGCCCACCATCAGCAATAACCACAGAAGGCCTCTGGTTATGTACTGGTCGAAGCTGAGCAAGGAATACATTCTCAAAATTATTTCCTTTGACGTCACCGATATACAACACCATGTTACCATCTCTGGACGGTTTGAACTGCCCTTCCATTATCGCCGCAAGGCTTGGGTTTGCTTTTGCATCCGCCAGCACTTGTTCCTGATATTTAGATGACCATGGCGTGAACCAGATAACATTGGCCGCTGCCAGCATTGCGGTAAGCAGAGCCAGGATGAGCGCTGATTTCACCAACACACCTTTACCTAAACCACAGGCATGCATGACGGTGATTTCGCTTTCCGTGTAGAGTTTGCTAAATGTCATTAATACCCCAAGAAACAAACTCAGAGGTAAAATTAGCTGCGCCATTTCCGGCACACCTAAGCCTAACAAGGATAAAACTAAATTTGCGGGAATATTACCTTCTACTGCCGCACCCAATACCTCAACTAATTTCTGACAGAAAAAGATCAGCAATAAGATGAAAAGTATTGCGATTTGGCTTTTCAGGGTTTCCCGTACCAGATATCTAATGATGATCACGCTTATTACGCCTGTGAAAACTTGTCTTTTTGCAGGAAAGTCGCTAACTTCGTCGTATATCTACCATTTATATGAATCAGTTTGGCTTTCCCATTGCTAAAATGATACCAAAGCATTCCATATATTCGTTCTCAATTAGAGCACAGTTATCGTTAGTTAAGTATCTAAAATTAATATGCTTAGCTTAACATAACAGAGAACTTTATTTGGGATGATTTAACGCGGAACGTGGTATTTTAGCGATTGTATCTGTCTTTGTCTTTAAGATTCAGGAGAACGCATGGAGTTTAGTGTAAAAAGCGGTAGCCCGGAAAAACAACGCAGTGCGTGTATTATTGTCGGCGTATTTGAACCGCGCCGTCTGTCCCCTATCGCAGAGCAACTTGACAAAATAAGTAACGGTTATATTAGTGCCTTACTGCGCCGCGGCGAACTTGAAGGCAAAGTGGGCCAAACCCTATTGCTGCATCACGTTCCTAACGTGCTGTCTGAACGAATTCTGTTGGTTGGATGCGGAAAAGAGCGTGAACTGGACGAGCGCCAGTACAAGCAGATTATCCAGAAAACGATCAGCACCCTTAATGAAACCGGGTCAATGGAAGCGGTCTGTTTCTTGACAGAATTACACGTCAAAGGGCGCAATAACTATTGGAAAGTACGTCAGGCTGTCGAAACAGCAAAAGAATCTCTGTATGTTTTCGATCAGCTTAAGAGCAGTAAAAATGAACTGCGTCGCCCTTTGCGTAAGATGGTTTTCAATGTGCCGACTCGCCGTGAATTGACCAGCGGTGAACGCGCTATTCAGCATGGTCTTGCCATTGCATCCGGTATTAAGGCGACAAAAGATCTGGTCAATATGCCACCCAATATCTGTAATGCTGCGTACCTTGCATCACAGGCACGCCAGCTTGCTGACAGTGCTGACAATCTGATCACCAAAGTGATTGGTGAAGAACAGATGAAAGAGTTAGGCATGAATGCCTATCTGGCAGTGGGACAAGGTTCGCAGAACGAATCTCTGATGTCAGTGATCGAATATAAAGGCAGCAAAGATCCCAATGCGAAACCGATCGTGTTAGTGGGTAAAGGGCTGACTTTCGATTCCGGCGGTATTTCTCTCAAGCCAGCCGAAGGCATGGAAGAGATGAAATGCGACATGGGAGGAGCCGCTTCTGTTTATGGTGCGATGCGCGTTGTTGCAGAACTGCAATTACCTATTAACGTTATTGGGGTATTGGCAGGATGCGAAAACATGCCCGGTGGTCATGCTTATCGCCCTAGTGACATTTTAACCACCATGTCCGGTCAGACTGTTGAAGTCACGAATACGGATGCGGAAGGCCGTCTGGTATTATGTGATGCGCTGACATATGTTGAACGTTTCGAGCCAGAACTGGTTATTGATGTTGCTACTCTGACAGGCGCTTGCATGGTTGCGTTGGGAAACCACTACACAGGCTTAATGTCCAATCATAACCCGCTTGCACATGAGCTACTGAACGCGTCAGAACAAGCGGGTGATCGTGCATGGCGTCTGCCACTGGGGGACGAGTATTCCGAACAGTTAGAATCCAATTTTGCGGATATGGTCAACTCGTGCGGACGTCTTGGCGGCGCAATCACTGCCGGTGCTTTCCTGTCCCGATTTACAGCTAAATACAACTGGGCACATCTGGATATTGCCGGTACAGCATGGCGTTCAGGTAAGACAAAAGGAGCAACGGGTCGTCCAGTTGCACTATTGTCACAATTCCTGTTAAATCGTGCAGGTCTGAATGCGGATGATTAATACCCAGACTAGCCATTTTTTGCATAAAGGCTAACGCAAAAGGTATTAAAAAAGTCAACGGGATTGAGGGTATTGCGACAGCAATACCCTTTTCCGTCACTTTGCCTATCATTTTTTCTGTAACTTGTTTTCTGTAATCATGAGACATTGTCAGTAAAAGAATTTATGAAAAATGCTACTTTCTATTTATTGGAAAAGCTGTCACCGGAAAAGCTGTTATTGGAAAAACCGTTACAGAAAGAATCATCGTCTTTTGATGAATTGCAGCCGCATGAATGGCTGGCATGTCAGTTGGCTGCTGATCAATGGCGTGCAGGGAAGCGGGTTCTGATTGCTTGTGAAAGCCAACAGCAGGCCGAAAAACTGGATGAAGCACTATGGCAACGAGAGCCAGGTCAATTTGTGCCACATAACCTGGCTGGAGAAGGCCCCCGCTATGGTGCCCCTGTGGAACTTTGCTGGCCGCAAAAAAGAGGCAATGCTCCCCGTGATATTTTGGTAACACTACTTCCTCATTTTGTAGACTTTGCCACAGCTTTCCATGAAGTGATAGACTTCGTCCCTATTGATGAAAATCTGAAACAGTTAGCGCGCGAACGATATAAATCTTATCGTAGCGTCGGCTTTAATTTGACCATGGCAACCCCGCCAACCTATTAAATATCAAGATACAATGGAAAAGACACCCGCTACTAAAACGCAATCTGAGCCATCTCTCGATAAAACATACAATCCGACAGAGATAGAGCAACCTCTTTATAACCACTGGGAAAAGAGCGGTTATTTCAAGCCGAATGGCGATACCCGCCGTGAAAGCTTCTGCATCGTCATTCCGCCACCAAACGTGACCGGCAGCCTGCATATGGGGCACGCATTCCAGCAAACGATCATGGATACTATGGTGCGCTACCAACGCATGCAGGGCAAAAACACGCTATGGCAAGTCGGTACTGACCACGCAGGCATCGCAACGCAAATGGTTGTCGAGCGCAAAATCGCAGCAGAAGAAAACAAAACCCGCCACGATTACGGCCGCGATGCTTTTATTGACAAAATTTGGCAGTGGAAAGCGGAATCAGGCGGCACTATCACCAACCAGATGCGCCGCCTGGGTAACTCTGTGGATTGGGAGCGTGAACGCTTCACTATGGATGAGGGTTTGTCAAAAGCCGTTAAAGAAGCCTTTGTTCGCCTGTATCAAGAAGATTTGATTTACCGTGGCAAACGCCTGGTTAACTGGGACCCTAAACTGCGCACCGCGATTTCTGATCTGGAAGTCGAAAACCGCGAAGTTAAAGGTTCTATGTGGCATCTGCGTTATCCATTAGCAGATGGAGCCAAAACTGCCGAAGGCAAAGACTACCTGATTGTTGCTACTACCCGTCCGGAAACTATGCTAGGGGATACCGGCGTTGCTGTTAACCCGGAAGATCCGCGTTATAAGGATCTGATTGGCAAAGAGATTATCCTGCCACTGGTCAACCGTCGTATTCCTATCGTAGGAGATGAGCATGCAGATATGGAAAAAGGCACCGGCTGTGTGAAAATCACTCCGGCTCACGATTTCAATGACTATGAAGTCGGTAAACGCCACAGTCTGCCAATGATCAACATCCTGACCTTCGATGGTGATATCCGTGAAGCCGCAGAAGTTTTCAACACTAATGGTGAAGTTTCTGACAGTTACTCGACCGAGATCCCTGCTGAATACCGTGGCATGGAACGCTTTGCTGCGCGTAAGGCGATTGTCGCTGAATTTGAAAAACTGGGCCTGCTGGTAGAAATCAAACCTCATGATCTGACCGTACCTTACGGTGACCGTGGCGGCGTGGTTATCGAGCCAATGCTGACTGACCAATGGTATGTGCGCACAGCACCACTGGCAAAAGTGGCGATTGAAGCGGTTGAAAACGGCGATATCCAGTTCGTACCAAAACAGTACGAAAACATGTACTACTCCTGGATGCGTGATATTCAGGATTGGTGTATTTCCCGTCAATTGTGGTGGGGCCACCGTATTCCGGCATGGTATGACGCACAAGGCAATGTTTATGTTGGACGTGATGAAGAAGAAGTCCGCCGCGAAAACAATCTGGGTGCAGATATTACACTGACTCAGGACGAAGACGTACTGGATACCTGGTTCTCCTCTGGCTTGTGGACATTCTCTACCCTCGGCTGGCCTGAGCAAACTGAAGCGTTGAAAGCCTTTCACCCAACGAATGTGCTGGTCAGTGGTTTTGACATCATCTTCTTCTGGATTGCCCGCATGATCATGATGACCATGCACTTCATCAAAGATGAAAACGGCAAACCACAAGTACCATTCAAAACTGTCTATATGACCGGTCTGATCCGCGATGAAGAAGGCCAGAAGATGTCAAAATCCAAAGGGAATGTTATCGACCCATTGGATATGATTGACGGTATCCCGCTGGAAACCCTGCTGAAAAAACGTACCGGCAATATGATGCAGCCACAAATGGCAGAGAAAATCCGTCAGCGTACTGAAAAACAGTTCCCGGAAGGCATTGAAGCCCACGGCACTGACGCCCTGCGTTTCACTCTGGCAGCACTGGCTTCTACTGGCCGCGATATCAACTGGGATATGAAACGCCTGCAAGGTTATCGCAACTTCTGTAACAAGCTATGGAACGCCAGCCGTTTTGTGCTGATGAACACCGAAGGGCAGGATTGTGGCCAAAATGGTGGTGAAATGTCACTGTCACTGGCAGATCGTTGGATTTTGGCTGAATTCAACCAGACAGTAAAAGCCTATCGCGAAGCATTAGATACTTACCGTTTCGATATCGCCGCCAATATTCTTTACGAATTCACATGGAACCAATTCTGTGACTGGTATCTGGAACTGTCCAAACCTGCCATCAACAAAGGTACTGGAGCAGAAGTTCGCGCAGCGCGTCATACTCTGATCGAAGTGTTGGAAGGTTTACTGCGTCTGGCACATCCAATCATTCCATTCATCACCGAAACTATCTGGCAACGTGTGAAAGTGGTTAAAGGTATTGATGCGGATACCATCATGCTGCAACCTTTCCCTGAATTCGATCAGGCGAAAGTTAATGAACTGGCACTGAACGATCTGGAATGGATCAAGGAAGCGATCATTGCGGTACGTAATATTCGTGCAGAAATGAACATCGCACCAAGCAAGCCGCTGGAAGTTTTGCTGCGTGATGCAAATACTGATGCACAACGTCGTGTGGCTGAAAACCTTAACTTTATTCAGGCAATGGGCCGTCTCTCTTCTGTTACTGTATCGGCAGCAGGAGAAGAAGCACCAGTTTCTGTGACCAAACTGATCACCGGTGCAGAAATACTGATCCCAATGGCGGGTTTGATCGATAAAAACGCAGAACTCGCTCGTCTGGATAGAGAAATCGAGAAGCTGGATAAAGAAATCAACAGCATCGAAGTCAAACTGGCTAACGAAGGTTTTGTCAGCCGAGCACCAGAAGCCGTTGTTACCAAAGAGCGTGAGCGTCTGGCAACAAACAATGCTGCTAAAGAAAAATTACTGGCACAAAAAGAGACCATTGCTGCTTTGTAATATTTCTTGAATTTAATTAAGCCACTGCAAAAAATGCAGTGGCTTTTCTTCCTCAAATTCATTGGTTCACATATTCAACTTTATATATCTACCATGTTGACACATGGATACTTTCTACTTATTGTATCTACAATGTAGAAACGTTACGAGGGTATAGCAATGTCACAAGCAGTAATTAAAAAGTGGGGCAATAGCCCATCGGTAAGGATCCCGGCTGCAATTATGAAAGCCGTATCTTTGAGCATTGATGATGCCGTTGATATTATGGTAGAAAATGGACGTATAGTCATTGAGCCTGTGCACTCTAAAGAGTATACGCTTGATGCTTTGCTTTCCGGTGTTACAGACGAGAATATTCATGAAGAAATATCTTTTGGTAAACCCGTGGGTAAAGAAGCATTATGAATGATCTTAATATAATGGGGTATATTAATATCAACAAATATACCCCCCAAATTATACTATATTGTCTTGATACTGTTATTTATTCAACAGTTCTCCTTTCCCGTAAATAATATCTAATGCTGTTTATAGGAATCGGTGACATTTTTTGGGTATTGAGTGTAGATAATGAAGGAAAAATCACAATGGTAAAAACCTATATACCAGATGCTGGTGATATTGTTTGGGTTGATTTTGATCCACAAGCAGGACATGAACAAGCAGGACATCGCCCGGCTTTGGTACTTAGCCCTGCAATTTACAATGGCAGAATAGGATTAATGCTGTGTTGCCCTATGACGACTAAAATTAAAGGCTATCCGTTTGAAGTTATGGTAGAAGGTGAGTGCAACAGCGTCATTCTAGCTGATCAGGTAAAAAGTTTTGACTGGCGTAAACGTAATGCCGCGAAAAAGGGAAAAGTACCCGCCTCCGTACTTTCAGAAGTTAGAGCAAAAGCTAAGGCATTAATAGGGTGATTTATTTTAGATAAGCAGATAAGTTAATTTTGAACGTCAGTATTTGGGATGGTAATTACTTTATCTGCATGTTATCACAGATAAATACAAAAGGATTTATTGTCTGAGTTAGAATAATCTGCTCACCATATCTTAATGTTGTATCAAAAAAACATATTTTTTTCATTCAAACACCATGATATTAATATAAATAATATAGATGATATAATTAGGCTCTTTAATATAGAACCCGTGCGTTTACTAATAAAATATGCAGTTATAACAGTAACTATTGCCAGCACATATTTAATTTCAAAGTCAGAAAGCAAATGGCTAATTTTTATATTATCAAGAGAGATATTCACGATAATACTGCCAAGAATAAAGCATACGGAATAGTCTAGAGATGTAATAAGAAAACCATCTTTTTTAATTTTTTTGTTACCTATTAAAAATGGTATCACCCTAAGAAAAAAACTCATGGCTCCCATCAATAAGATTATCATCATAATTATGCTCTCTCTTTAATTCTTAACTCATAAAATGCAATGCACATTCCGACTATAATAGGCATCACGATATCCATAAGTTGAATATTTATTTCATTTATGAATGGAGCACATATCCCTCCTATTAGCGTAACAAAAACAGACAAATCTTTTCCTGCCCGCTTAGCCGCAAGGGATGAAAAATGTATCGGAATTAACATCATTAAAAAAAGAGAAATAGAATCATAATTCAAATAATTTGAAGACACATACCCTAGCAACGTTGCCAAAACAGCAATCACAAAACTTGGTATAGATACACCTAGATAATAATTAAATTGAGATTTCCCATCAGAAATTTTCTCTGCAATTAGATGAGCATGAGTCACGGTGTATGTACTGGCGCTAAATGCTAACATTGACAATAATATCTTGCTTTTTGATATACCATGAAAATACTGTGACATGACCATAGACATCAGAAAAAAACGAAAGTTTATGATCAGAGTCAGTATTATCACTGATAAGAAAACTCCATTAGCAAGATAATTAACAACAGCTACCTGCAAAGGTGCAGCAAAAGTGAATACAGACCCTGCCATAGTTTCTATTAATGAAATTCCTTTATTTTGATAAAGAGCACCAACAGAAGCAAAAATAAGGAAAAAAGAAATACAGACGGGCAAAGAATCTAGCATCCCTTTTCTGAATAATGAGTTTTGCATTGAGCACCCACTTTTAATATCAATAAATTCGTACCAATAATCGCAACTTAAAAACATTACATTAAAAAATATGATGATTCAATGTTTTTAATGTTATCTTTCAAGCGAAATGGAATTAATCAATACCATTTATAAGAACAAACATCAATTATTAGCTTTTTATAAAATTTTCATATAAAAATTAAAACACATCATATAATTTCATATTATATAAACTATTTGGACGTAAAAACTGATTATGTATTATATTTGACAATAAATCTCATTATCAGGAAGGTGCAATGAAAATTGTAAGCAAAGTATTATTAGCAAGTATTCTCCAATTAAGCTTTACACATTTGGCTTATGCAAAATCGACCCTTGATAACATTCAATCCACAGGGGTATTCAGAATCGCAACAGAAGGGGCTTATGCTCCGTTCAGTTATCATGATGCTTCTGGAAAATTAACCGGATTTGATGTGGAAATCGGTCGCGAAATTGCTCAGCGCATGCAAGTCAGACCTGAATTTATTGAAGGTAAATGGGATGGATTAATCGCGGGCCTTGATGCCGGGCGCTCAGATGCCGTTATGAACCAAATTGCGATTACACCTGAACGCGAGAAAAAATATATTTTCTCTCTGCCTTATGTCATTTCTGAAGCCGTGCTAATTACCCGAACAGATAACAATACAATTAAAACATTCAGTGATTTGAAAGATCGGACTTCTGCCCATACCCTGACCAATAACTTCGCCCAAATTGCCCGTAAACACGGCGCCGAAATTATCGGTACAAATGGTTTCAATCAAGAGGTGGAACTTGTCAGTACAGGTCGTGCTGATGCCACCATCAATGACAAACTTTCCTATCTCGACTACAAAAAACATCGGCCAGAAGCACCAGTAAAAATAGTGGCAACTGATACCAACGCAGCACAAACCGCCGTGCTCCTGCGCAAGAATGACACTGCATTAAAAACCGCGGTTGATAAAGCCATTACTGAGATCAATGCTGATGGTACTTATCAACGTATTTGGGACAAATATTTTGGTGAAGAAATAACAAAATAATCAAACAGGGCCTGATGGACAGGGCAAACGGGCCTAACTGATATAGATGGAAATCCCACTGTGAAGGGCTTTCATCATATAACCATTATCCCACCCTGCCTTCTGACGCTTAGTTTTCACTCCACCGATTCAAAGGTGGAGTGAAGTTAAACACGATTATAAAAAACTGGCACTTAAAAAAGCGGTTATCGATAAGCCATCATGGCATTGCTTCCATTTTCTTAAAAATGGATATGTATGAGTACTGGCTGCCAGACGATCATAACGACGTGAAAAAGTCGACAAATTGAGAGCACAATAAGTTTCAGTCGTGACTACCTCTCTTGGTAATTGAGTGCTCGATATATAAGGGCTGACATTTGCTGTTGTTTCAAGATCCTGATACACCCTGTTAGATATATAATCACCTTCAACGTAAGCATTGCTAACCCAATCATACAGAAACTCCTGAGCTCCACGAATTTGTGTAACAGCAATACCTCTGATTGCCACATATTCTTCCTGATTTTCATAAACATTAATCAGTCTCAGATAATTTGTATTTCCTGTCTGAGCATAAAGGTTCTGTAATGATAAAATCACACTATAAAAATTAGTGGTTGGCCTTATGTCATAAATGTAGAAGGTCTGTCTATTCTCAAAATTGACGCCCCAATCAATAGCGACTTCTTCATTGGCAGTTGTTGAGACAAATGCTGAAGCAGCCGCCGCATGCTCTATATCACCGTACTCCTGAACATGCTCCACAATATTATTATTCGTTCCCCAGGGAGAAAATCCGCCCCCTGCTGTGCGAAAGATTCTCTCTGGAGGGCGGGTATCCATTCTATAAACTTTATTAACTTGTTGCTGAGCATAGGACTGCGATATATATAAAAATAAAACACATAATAAAGAAAAGAGTTTTAAAATTCTCATTAAATGCGCCTCCCTTAGAAATTTTCTAAATCTTCAGAGAAACCAGAAAAACAATTCACAATTATGGGAACCAGGCTTGTACTGAATTGAATTGTGCGCCTTCATAGGTGCCATAACCCCATGTGTTACATCGAACTCCAAATTCATCATCCAATAGTGCCACCTTCTGTCCACTGGCTTGGGCTGCCAGAATAGTGGCATAAGCGTTCTTTCCACTATCCTTATCAGTGCTTAACTTACCGTAAGCCCAAAAAATTTTGGTATCCCTATTATTCCAACTCCGTCCTGTTTCTGATAACCAAACCGCCCACTCATTCCAGCTATTAGCATTTGACCATACCCCAACAACATAACCTCTTCCACATTCTTTCATATATTTGACTCCGGAGACCATGAAAAGCGGTGTCTGAGCAGCAGGGTCAGGCTTTAGAGAATGTACTGCCTTTGTTATTTTCATATCATTTGAGCAAGCCGAACAACTCAGCACTATCATTATAGATATAAGTAACTTATATGTTTTCATAATTTTTATTTCTCCAAAAGAAAGATAACAATTTGCAAAGCAAATCCCTACCGTTTGAAAATAAGGGTTCGCTTAGGAAAAGAAGTAATACTACATTAAGGCTGTTTTTATTCAGCCCGAAAAGATATTATTACACTCTTCATTAAAATCTATTTTTAAAAAACAACCTGACAGCAGTAGTTAACCATTAGAAAATATAAAGATTGAAAAACAACATGTTTATATATTTTTTAATTATAGCAGAAATTAATGAAAATCAAGCCGTGAATAAAATCTCTCTCCATTATTTACATTGATGAAAAATGACATTATTTATTATTTATTATTTATTATTTATTATTTATTATTTATTATTTATTATTTATTATTTATTATTTATTATTTATTATTTATTATTTATTATTTATTAAATTATATTTTAAATTCATAATAAACAATATATTATGGTGCATTTAAATATATAAAAATATTATTACATTGAAATTTAATTTATTAGTAGATTCTCATAGACAAGAGCATGGCTGGGAATTCCATTGGACAGAAGAAATTGGCTGAACCAATCCTCTTTAGGTTTCCCGCATTCTTCAATGGCATTGAAACTCTCACAACCACAGATAACCGAACAAATCGCTATGGTGAGCATGTCGATAAAAGAATACTATTTGTACGGTTTGTACGGTTAAGCCAGTGGATCAGCGAGATTATGTACTGAAAGCACGCTGTTGATCCAATTGTTCAAGTTAGCCCATTTGCTCTGGTCTGATGAAACAGGCTCTTGATCTTTCCATATCAAGTGACACCATACTTCCCTTATATCCCTGACTCATCCATTAGTTCTAAGCTATAACTTTATTTTATATAACTATGATCTCTTATTGCCATATCATAAATAAAACAATCACATAAAAAATAAATACTTTTTGAAGTTAGGCTATATACCTAATGGATTTCAAATTGCATCGCAACGGCAAAGGCACGAATTTGCCAAACCAACAAAGAGATAAATAACTTGAAAGACGAAAAGTATAAAATATAGGAACAATATATGACTCCATCCTGGCTCAGCTTAGCGCTGGATTCCCTTTGGCCAATGCTTTACGCAGGCCTGACATTCACTATTCCCCTCACCCTGATTACATTTGCTCTTGGGCTTACACTGGGATTCATTGTTGCCCTGATCAGGCTTTATGGCCCTAAACCACTGGTTGCAGTCGTACGTTTTTATGTTTGGTTGATCCGTGGAACCCCCTTACTGGTTCAGCTATTCCTGATATTTTACGCCTTGCCTAGTATCGGCATTACATTGGAAGCATTCACTTCTGCCGTGATTGGTTTTACCCTGAATGTTGGTGCCTATACCTCGGAAGTGATACGCGCAGCTCTGAATTCTGTTCCCAAAGGACAATGGGAGGCTTCCCACTCCATCGGTATGAGTTGGTGGCAATCTTTACGTCGGATTGTGTTGCCACAAGCGGCAAGAGTTTCGATTCCTCCATTGTCCAATACCTTTATTTCACTGGTAAAAGATACCTCATTAGCTTCTGTCATTACCGTGCCAGAGATGTTCCTGGCTGCACAACGCATCGCTGCCGTGACATACCAACCAATGATCCTGTATACCGAAGCCGCTATCCTTTATCTGATCCTGAGTTCATTGCTATCGGCACTGCAAGTTCGTCTGGAAAAGAAATTCTCCCGGCAATACTCTCAAAATAGCAATAATAAGGAAGCCAAAGATGATTCAGCTCTCTAACATTGAAAAAAGTTTCGACGGGCAAAAAGTGCTGAAAAACATTAACCTGACTATTCAGGAAGGCAGTCTGACAGCGCTTATCGGGCCTTCTGGCAGTGGAAAAAGTACTCTGTTGCGTTGCATTAATCTGTTAGAAATTCCGCAAGCGGGTCAACTGATGATCGGCAAGGAAAAAATCACATTTACGGGTAAAGAACGACTACCTCACAAAGAAATCCAGCGCTTTAGCCTGCAAACGGGTATGGTATTTCAGAATTTCCAGCTTTTTCCTCATCTCACTGTAATTGAAAATATCATGGAAGGGCTGATTTGGGTACAGAAATGGCCGCGTGAACGCGCCAGAGAACGAGCAATCGAATTACTGGAAAAAGTGGATATGTCCCATAAGGCTGATGCCTGGCCAACCACATTATCAGGGGGTCAGCAGCAGCGTGTTGCCATTGCCAGAGCGATGGCCCCATCTCCCAAAGTATTACTATGTGATGAACCCACTTCAGCCCTTGATCCTGAGTTATCGAAAGAAGTCGTCTCAGTATTGAAACAACTTGCGGACGAAGGAACAACCATGTTAATGGCAACACACGATCTGCGTCTGGCGGCTAATCTGGCTCATGATGTTGTCTTTTTGGAATTCGGTGAAATTATTGAATCAGGAAGTGCCAGGCACATGTTTACCCGCCCAAATCAACAGCGTACCGTCGAGTTTATTTCAACCCTGACAGAAACCTTACCGGATTGGGAAATCTAGAGCACCGTGCCACCGTTAGTCTGAAAAAATTTAGTTTGAATAAGTTGATTTGAAGAAAAATTGCTTCGGAGAAAGACAATGAAAGTATTCTTGAAATTATTACTGGCTAGTGCCGCTGCCCTTGCTATTTCTGCTACCAGCTATGCCGGTAAAGATTTTGATGCCATAAAATCTTCTGGTGTCTTTAAGATTGGAACAGAAGGCACATATCCTCCTTTTACCTACCATGATGCCACCAACAAGCTCACGGGTTTTGACGTGGATATCGCCAGAGAAATTGCGCATCGCCTAAATGTCAAACCCGAGTTTATGGAAGTGAAATGGGATGGCCTGATTGCGGGGCTGGATGCCAAGCGTTTTGACGCCGTGATTAACCAAGTGGGCGTCACCCCAGAGCGGAAAACCAAGTACAGCTTTTCGATTCCTTACTCAACATCTCAGGTTGCCTTAATCATCAAGGATAACAACAACAATATTAAATCATTCGCGGATCTCAAAGGAAAACGCTCAGCTCAGTCTCTGACCAGTAACTACGGTCAGTTAGCAACATCTTATGGGGCTAATTTAGTCAGTACGGATGGCTTTAACCAATCCATTGATTTAGTTGTCACCGGACGAGCAGATGCCACCTTAAATGACCGTCTGTCATTTTTAGATTTCAAAAAACATCGACCTAACGCACCAGTTAAAATTGTTGCACAGCAAACTGATGCAAGTAAATCTGCCGTTTTATTGCGCAAAGGTGATCCTGAATTGGTAGAAGCTATCAATAAAATACTGCAAGACATGAAAGATGACGGAACCTATGCCCGTATTTCTGAGAAATATTTTGGCACTGATATTTCGAAATAATTCATCACTCAATTCGTAACACTACGGCATCGTTATGATGCCGTCTTATTTTATCATTTTAGTGAATTCTTTTTGTTTACTTATTTTTTCAATGAATATCAAGCTAATCATCATACCTCAACAACATCATGATAATCTGAAGCAGGATTTCAATATCCACGCTTTTTATTATCGTATTTTCCGAAACACACCTATTGTCTCGGATTATCCTTAACCAGAAAATAAAAATACAAAGAGTAAAAGAATGACCAAAATCACAACACACAACTACATCATCCGTCCCATCATCCAACAGGATAATGCAGACATTGCTGCTGTTATTCGTGAGGTATCTGCCGAACATGGTTTAACCGCTGACAAAGGTTTTGCTGTCGCCGATCCTATTCTGGATACCCTCTACGAAGTTTACAATCAGCCACGTAGTGCTTACTGGGTTGTTGAAATGGAGGGTAAAGTCGTTGGAGGTGGGGGAATTGCTCCACTGGCAGGCGGTGACAATGATACCTGTGAACTACAAAAAATGTATCTTTCATCGGTGTTGCGGGGAAAAGGCGTCGCCAAACAAATCGTACAACAATCTCTGGCGTTCGGCACAGAACAAGGTTTTACACGCTGTTATTTAGAAACTACGGCAGAGCTGAAAGCAGCCATTGCGCTATATAAAAAACTGGGCTTCAGCTATCTTGACGAACCATTAGGCAATACCGGGCACAGTGATTGCGAAGTCAGAATGATCAAGACACTATAACAAGCTCTATAGCTTATGGATTTCAATAAATGAGCCCCACGGTTTACGCGGGGCATATATTAGTCAGCCAATTCTTGAAAAGAAGTTAGTGAAGTCTGGGTTCATCTTCATCTGGGAAGAGAGCACCATTATCATCTTCATCATCCGGCGCATTCGGATCTTCAAAATATGTACCCCAACCATCGTAATTCACGCCGATTTTTTCAGCCAGATCCAACAGTTGCTCAACCTGTACATTAATCAGTTCAGCATCCAGACGGCTTTCACTGATCACATCGCAACACATCAAAACTACGCTATCTTCTGTTTCCAGCTCTTCCGCATCTGTCACTTCATAACCCAGTTTAAATGCTTCAACAGCCGCTTTTTCCAGACGATCAAAATCCTCTGCCGAAAAATGATGTTCAATGATATAAAGCGCATCAGGATCACTACCATCTTCCAATAATTCTTCGATGATCAAGCGAGTTTCTTCGCGCTGTTCTTCTAATGCATGTGGGTCTGCCATGCCAATCCCCCTGTCAGTTGGCTATCCTGTTTCGCATTCTCCCATCTTTTCCCTACAAAGGATATAGCTATCCAATTTTGTTAAACAGAAAATACAGGTCGTAAATGACTGAATCCCAATTATCCTAATAATCCTCAAATTACCGATTCACATTATAAGGGTTGTAATTAGATTTTTTATCGATATATAGTGAATATTAATTCAATATTTTTCCCATGGAGAAAATGCTGTATGAATCCATTTTTCCAACGCCACTTCCTGAGATTACTTGATCATAATCCCTCAGAAATTGATACACTTTTAACACTGGCAGTTAAATTAAAAGCGAATAAAAAATCCGGAAAAGAATTTCCCTTACTGGCAGGAAAAAATATCGCCCTGATTTTTGAGAAAGATTCTACCCGTACACGCTGTGCGTTTGAAGTTGCAGCCCATGACCAGGGAGCAAATATCACTTACTTAGGCCCCAATGGCAGCCAGATCGGCCACAAAGAGTCTATCAAAGATACCGCAAGAGTACTTGGGCGTTTGTATGATGGTATTCAGTATCGTGGCTATGGACAGCATATTGTCGAAACATTAGCGAAATATGCTGGTGTTCCTGTCTGGAATGGGCTGACAAATGAGTTTCATCCGACTCAACTGCTGGCAGATCTAATGACCATGCAGGAACATAGCCAAAAACCACTCACAGAACTAAAACTGGCCTATCTGGGTGATGCACGTAATAACATGGGTAATACAATGTTAGAAGCAGCCGCATTGACAGGTTTGGATCTGCGTTTAGTCGCTCCGAAAGCCTGCTGGCCAGATCCTAAGCTGGTGGCCGAATGCCAACTACAAGCCGAAAAAACGGCGGGTAAGATCATACTGACAGAAGATATTACAATGGGCGTTAAAGATGTGGATTTTCTCTATACCGATGTTTGGGTTTCAATGGGAGAACCTAAAAATGTCTGGCAAGAGCGGATTGACTTATTAAAGCCTTATCAGGTCAATATGGATGTCGTGAAATTGACAGAGAATCCGAATGTGAAATTTCTGCATTGCCTGCCAGCTTTCCACGATGAAGAAACGATACTTGGTAAACAATTAGCGGAAGAGTTCAATCTGTATGGTGGGTTGGAAGTCACTAATGAACTGTTTGAATCAGAACACAGCATTGTGTTTGATCAGGCAGAAAATCGTATGCATACCATTAAAGCTGTCATGGTAGCAACGTTGATACAAGAGCTGAATTTGTGATTTGATGTGACAACCATCAGCAATCCATCACTACTTAAATGACCATTTCACTGTTTTTGAACCACATTATCAGGCAGCCATGGGGATAACGCTTCCATAGTCTCTCCCCCATGATTTTTGAATTCAATTTACCGTGCAAGGCTGCCTCAATCCTCAAGCATTATCAAGGCCATCGGATAATACCATTTAATTATAATTTCATTATGTTACTTTCTGGTAGCGAAATAACCCATTATCTGTATTCTGAGACCCTCTCTAATCAAAAAATCATCTAATCTTAAGTTACCAGTTTCACAGAACGACAATCGATATATAAGATTAATTAGATGATGATAGGAGTTCGATATGACAGTATCATTACCAAATAACACGGAAAATGAATTACTGAAAATATGCCAGGAAGTACTACTCGTAGAATCAATGGGTATTAAAGATGATTTTTTCAGTCTTGGGGCAGATTCCATCTCATTAGTTGAAATACAAATTTCTATTGAGGAAAATTTAGGAAAGAAAATAGATTGGAGTGACGTACTTAGATTCAGAAACGTCGAATCCCTCGCTGCTTTTATTGATTCCAGTTACCGCCTTCCACCTCAAGACAGAAGGGAAATTGAATGGCATGGAGTAAAATATGCTTTTCGTGTTATTGGTGATATAAATACCACGACAGTAGTCCCCAAATTAATTATCGCGGGCGGTTTCCAGGATATGTACTCCTTACCTCATCTTGAATATCTTCTCAAAGATGACAGCCCTTTAATTATGGTTGATTTACCGGGAATAGGATCTGCGGACAATATTCCAGACAACAAAAGCTTTGAGTTTCTTGCCGAATGTACACGACATATTTTAGATGTTCTTTCCTTGCAGACAATAAACCTCATTGGTATTTCATACGGTGGGGCTATTGCCCTGGCTTTTACCTATCAATGGCCTGACAGGATTAATAAAGCCGCCTTAGTTGGCACAGCACTTACTCAGCCACTTCACATTCGAAACAGACTAAATGCAGCGTTACAATTACTCGTTGAGGGAAAATATGAGGAGTCTGTTGAGAAGATAATTTCAAGCCTTCTCTGTCTCGAACCAGGCATTGATATATTAGGAAAAGAAACGACCTATAAGCTTTTGAAAAAAACACTATTAGAATCAACACAACATCAAGGAGAAAGATATAAGCATCTCCAAATGCATCTTTTGAACCAAAAGAAATATGAGAGAGCAGTCAATTTTGACAAGCCCGTTTTATTTACAACCGGTGAATACGATATCATCACACCGCCTGAAAATGTTAAAATTTGCGCCTCTATTTTTCCAAACTCACTATTTACCACCATAAAAAAATCAGATCATCTCGTCATGGTGGAACGCCCAGATGTCCTGGCCGATCTCCTTATTCAATTTTTTAATGGGGAAGATTTAATCAAAAATAACTTAAACGATATTGAATATATCAATTAATAATGACTAAAAATAAGGATACACCCTACATAGCTGTCATTTTTCAAGTTACAGCTTTGTTGACTGCATCCATTTACCCTGAACACAAATTACCTTGAACACAAAGTTAGCGCCGACTTAACGCCAAATTAAACGCGAAAAATAAAAACAATCCGCCGGTCGTGCGATTCATCCATTTAATAACGTTCCCACGACGTAAGATGTGGGAAAGAGGCCGGGTAGCATAAATCAGGGCCAATGCCCATAGCGTGCCGAGTATGACGTGAATTGCCACTAATCCAAATGTCCAGATAATGGGTGAATGCCCCTGGGGAATAAACTGTGGTAAGAAGGAGACGTAAAATACACCCACTTTTGGATTCAACACATTTCCCAACATTCCTTTGACAAACCAATTCGACGTTTTCACAGAAGAAGCGTTTTCTCCACCAAGATCTAAGTTAGGCCGCCAGATCATCTGGAGCCCCAACCAGCATAAATACAATGCACCGCCCCATTTCAGAATGTTAAATGCCAGTTCAGATACAGCAATTAACGCCCCTAAACCAAATGCCACCATCGCTCCCCATATCAAACATCCGGTATCGATCCCAAGTGCAGCCTGAAAAGCTTTTTTCCCGCCTTCTGCTGCGGCTGTTCTTAAAATCAAAGCGGTATCTAAACCAGGGGTTAGCGTTAACAGTGTAGCCGCAACTGTAAAGGCAAGTAAGGAATCCAAAACTGTCATTTTTATCTCCGAAAATAAGAGCACGAAAGAATGCTTAATTATGATGTTATTTCATACTCATATATTCGACAGGAACAGTTTTTGTCAACTAAACTCCGTTACGAACCGAAAGCTGACACATTTGATATCCTCCCCCATCCTAAAGCTGCTTGAGTATAGTAAGGAACAGAGAATATATCAGAGCGTATTTATCTTACAGGTACATTAATTCCAAGTATATTAACTCCAAGTATATTAACTCCAAATAGTGCTGAAAGGCGTCTCCCTCTGCCGTTACAAGTTTTCAAACCCAACGCGGCACTCAATCAGGATTAATACCCGTGAATTAGGCAACCATAAACGCCAGCAGGGAGTCCATAACTATTATTTTTTATCCTTAAGGATAAAGGATAAGACAACATTTACTCATGAAGTTAAATCACACTTATCTATCGATTTGATCCATATTTCCCCTCAGTAATCGGCATTCTTTTATTTATTTTTTTGTTTTAGCATCATCTCATTACCCAACATTTCAAATAGTTATCAAGTAATTCCTGATTAAGTTCACAGTTATCGCTAAGCTCACAACGCGCCAATGTTTCATTAAGTTCAGATTCAATAAATGTGTGAATTTTCGGCTTACGCAAACCATATTTTGCCTCACTTGCAGATCGTTTAATTCGCAGCAGATCGGCAATTTCTGCTTTTAATTGAGGATCATGTACTGTTCCTTCCACCAACGTTTCAAAATCTATCGGCGGTACACCCTTGCCCATTTTAATCCAGTGGGCAGCCAATAACGGGCGCAATACGTAGAAATATTTTTTTAACCGGACTTCTTCACCTTGCAGATAACTACGGAAATTTTTCTTCGCCATTGAGAGATAGTGGTAACGCGCTTTAATGTCCGAAAAGAAATGTGGCACCAGCGTTTTCAATCCATTGGTTGCTGCCGCATTTGCCTGGTAGATGATGGGGGAATCCAACCATTCCATTAATGTTGGATTTGCCTGTTTCAGTAATTTTAAGGCCTTGCGTAACTCCCAACCATTGATATCCAACTTATCGTTAATTGACTGTTTAATAACATCCCGTCCTGCTTCTACTCTCAAATACCAATCCATAGGATGGACATAAATAAACCGCACGTCGTAATCACTATCGGGTGAAGCAAAACCCCACCCACGGCTACCCGATTCACAGGCGTACAATATGTGCACGTCATATTTTTTCTCTATCTTATCCAGTTCCCTCTTGATACGCTTTTTCATTACTAGACTGACTATTTCCCTTTCCATTTTTTCTTACCTATTTCTATTTACTATCCTTTTACACAAACGACCTGACGCAAAACATGTGCAACTTCCACCAGCGAAGACTGGGCTGCCATTACTGCATCAATATCTTTGTACGCCATCGGGATCTCATCAATCGCATCGCTATCTTTACGATACTCTACATGAGTAGTAGCTCTTTTCTGTTCACTCACGGTAAAGCGTTTTTTCATTTCCAGCGCGTCATGCCATAATCCTTTATCTCGTCCTCCACGGTTTATATTACGCCCATGTGATACAGCAGCTTCGATAGCATGACGAATATTCAACAAATTACCCGGTAAATCTGATGCCACCAGCGAAGTACAGGCTGCCATCATTACACAGCCGATATCTCCCCCAACTGCCGCCGGGATAATGGCACCAGTCTCTTGCGTCAATGAGTTATAACTGTTGGTTTTCATTTCAGTTGTTTTCATTTCAATTGTTTTCATTTCAATTGTTTTCATTTTTGCTCTCCTTTAATTGCTTAGAACTCCATGCGACTTCATCAGTGCGTTAACACTTATCGTTATTGCCAACCTTGTTATTACCAATCCTGTGCTAACTTTAGAAAAACATAAAAACATTTTTTATTATTTTGAAAAATAATCGTTTTTATTTTTACCTATTTTCGACAATAGTTTTTTCCATTTGATTTTCTTATCTTTTTGTATCGTTATTTGTAAATTAAGATAATCTAATGATAGGAATAGGGATGAAACGCAGAGTTGCTATTGGCGTTTTGGCTATAACATTAGACAAACGCAGACCAGATTGAGCATGGCCGTCCTGTACTCTTCCGCACCGTTTTTATCAACAGGGCCAACAGGAACCAGTCGCAGGATAAAGCGTATAGGAGAAAATGACATAGAATTGAGAGTACTGGGCACCAGAACAGGTATTCCCATTAAAGATCGCAATATCACCAGCCTTATTTTGGAATTACAAGCGATCCACAATGCATTGTGGATGATCCCCAAACTAGAGAAGGTTTTTATCACCCATTTACACGGTGATCATATCTTTGGTTTGCCGGGCTTATGGTGCAGCCGATCAATGGGAGGCCCTACAGCCCCTTTAGCATTATATGGCCCAAAAGGAATACGTCAGTTTGTAGAAGAGCATGATAAACACTGCACTTGTGCCCAAAAACCGAATCAGGATGGTGTTCCCCGTGGCCCGTGAATCCACTGGGTATAACTGCTAATTACATCATATTAAATAACTTAGAAAACTCCCCGGATAGATCGTGGTTAAATATACTGCGCCGATAATAATTTTCCCATAATGTTTCATCTGAAACCCAAGGCGGATAAATAGGTTCCTGATTCAACCAAAATTGTATTTTGCTAGCAACGTTTCTATTATTTCTGTGCCTGTAAACCCACCTCAGTTCTTTTGCAGTTATGGAATCTCTTGTTTTATCTACGACTTTTCTTATATTTATTTCATCAAGGATGAAGTGTATATGCATATCCCCAGTAAGTTGACAATTGCTCATTGTTACCCATGATAACCCTCCTTTACTTTTCCTTCCTATAGTTACATTATCCTTATTTATATTTTCATCAAGTACAGTATAATATTTATTATTTTTTCTAAGATGAGAATAGAAACTTTCTTTATATTCTCCATATTCCTCAAATGCAACAACATTAAGATAGCGTTTATATTCATTTGCCCTATTAATAAGACATTGAGTGGGGGTTCTTTGCCTATTTCCCATTGAACGCTTAAAATTATCTAAAAAAGACACCATTTCTCTCTCTTCAACCGGAATTAAATAATAATTAATCATTGCCGGTTTAGAGAATTCTTGTCCAGAAGTAGACTTGGTAAGATTATGTTTAACAATTTTAAATTTATCAACACGACTGATATAACGCTCTCTTTCATCAGTTAAACCGTATATCAGATCACCCTCAAAAAACGCATTTCTAAAAGGAGGAGAAAATGGCATATACCACCCTCTTATTTGATAAAAAAATCAATATATTTATATACTTAATAAAGTAACAATATATTATTCATCAAGATTATCACGGTCAACAATAGAACATTATTTAGCCAAAATAATAAAAAATGGCAATCAGTTTGGGTGACAAAAGCGAATATACCCAATGGATTTCAAGTTGCATCGCGACAAGGGAATGACAAACTGGAACACAGATGACTATGTGATAGGGATGAGTGAGTGCAGCCAACAAAGAAGCAACTTAAAAGACAAAGAGTATAATATCCTCCCTGGCTTTGTTCATGATCCACTGATTGAAATAAAAATTTCTTCCACAAACCTTGCGGTGAATACAATCGTGAGTATAATGCGCGACGATTTGCTGGGAGAAAACATGAAATACTGCGCCACAGATAACGTTGCAAAATATCAATCCAACAAAACACTGCCAACTGGCAGCCTGGACGTATTGTTTTTCCCATTGCTAAACCGATCATTTAAAAAGCCCCTCAATTGAGGGGCTTTTTTTTGTCTGCCCAGTCAAAGGCTAAAAGTCATAAAAGAGGAATGTAAACATGGCTAACCCGTTATATCGCAAGCATATCATTTCAATTAATGATTTGAGCCGCACAGATCTTGAATTGGTATTGCAGACAGCAGCAGCACTGAAAGCCAATCCACAGACTGACTTACTGAAACATAAGGTTATCGCTAGCTGCTTTTTTGAGGCCTCTACGCGCACCCGTCTCTCTTTTGAAACAGCGATTCAACGGCTTGGAGCATCTGTGGTCGGCTTCGCGGACAGTAGCAATACGTCATTAGGCAAAAAAGGAGAAACACTGGCTGATACTATTTCTATTATCAGCCAGTATGTTGATGCGATTGTGATGCGTCACCCACAGGAAGGGGCCGCACGTCTTGCTTCTGAATTTTCCGGTCATATACCGGTCATTAACGCGGGTGATGGTGCGAATCAGCACCCAACCCAAACTTTGCTCGACCTATTTACCATTCAGGAAACCCAGAACAAGCTGGATAACCTGAAAATCGCTATGGTGGGTGATTTGAAATACGGGCGTACCGTACATTCATTGACACAGGCACTGGCAAAATTTGAAGGTAACCATTTCTGCTTTATCGCACCGGATGCCCTTTCCATGCCGAATTACATTCTGCATATGCTGGCTGAAAAACAGGTGAGTTACAGCATTCACAATAACTTTGAAGATGTGTTGCCAGAGCTGGATATTCTATATATGACCCGTGTACAGAAAGAGCGTCTTGATCCTTCTGAATACGCCAATATCAAAGCCCAGTTTGTACTGCATGCAGCGGATTTGGTCAATGTCAAAGATAACCTGAAAGTATTGCATCCATTGCCACGTATTGATGAAATTACTGTTGATGTGGATAAAACGAGTTACGCCTACTATTTCCAACAGGCAGGTAATGGTATTTACGCCCGTCAGGCACTGCTGTCACTGGTATTGAATGAGAATGTCATTATCGCATAATAATGCAATAGCTTATTCACAAAAATAAGCAATCGTTAATATTATGACCAAGGGAGTGATGTTTTGGTCATAATATTATTTTTGAAAAATGCTTTACTCCATTCTCTGTTGTTGATGTAACTAAATGACTATTCCTGACTATAATAATATCTTTTTCAGAAGAGATATTATTCATGATTTCCGAATTTACATCCGCAGCATTAACTATTCATTAACTATTAAAGGTAAAAACAACAGTGAGACTAAAACAACGAACTTACTCATATCATTCCTGAATTATAAAATGGAAAAAATCGCACGCAGATTTCCGGCTGCGAGTTGTTCAGGTTTTTTACGAAAAACGGCTGTTCATCAAAAATTACTGTCCGTCAAAAACGGATAGCGCCACTGATGCATGTGACGGCATTACCACCGACCAGAATTTTCTCGTCAGTGACAGTCAGTTGAAGTTTTCCATCACGACCGGGTACTTGCCCTTGAGAGGAGCAGATCAAACCATCTTCAGGTAAGGTGACAGCGTGATGGCGTATAAATGCCGCTACACTGCCGTTACCACCACCACATACCGGACCGTCATTTCCACCATGTTCGCCATAGAGACAGATCCCAGTTACATTCATTTCGCGATCATGTTCCCGAAGTCGTACATAATCAGGGCGAGCTTGCAAGACTGAATTAATTCCCCTTAAGCAACGAGATACATCCAAAAAATCTGGTATACATCATAATAATTTATACCAGATTAATTAGATGATTATTGCCCCCCTGCTAATTCATTAAAGCCAGACTATTTCATGTTTAAAACAACAATTCACAGTGGTTGCATGAATACTCTGGGGTCTTATCCCACTTATCATAACATTTTAAATGTGATTCATGTTTTCTTTTTCATTTCAATAATATGCTTAGAAGAAGTGATTTTATATATATTATTGATATAAAACCCTGCATTATTTGCAAGTTCTTCATATTCAGATTGATAACATATATTACCCCTGAAAATAAGATCCATAAATAAATGAAAGGAAATATCCTTCGCATTATTTTCTTCTTTAATTGTGTCAATAACGTAGAGTATTGAATCATCACGCATAGCTTGATGGATATTCTTTAGAATATCGGTGGATTTATCGTTTGGCCAATTACGTAAAACCTGTTTCAGGAAATAAATATCATATCCTGCGGGTATAGCTGAGAAAAAATCACCATTAATAAACGTAATATCCTCTAATTCCTTTTCAATAAAATCATAGCGATCCATAACAGTACATTTAAGATGAGGATAATATTCTTTTATTTTTCTGGTTAGGTTTCCTTCACCACCACCTACATCAATAATCGATGAGACATTCTCCATCGGAATATACTTTATTATATTATCAAAAATTTCATCTGTGATGACTGCCATAAAATTATAAAACAATGACTTTAATTCCTTATTTTCATTCTTATTTATATAATTATAAAAGCTTTCTTTATGAATTGATTGAAAAACAGATTCATCATGTTGTGAGTTGAGGCAAGAAATATATTTTGGCCATATTTCCCATATAACAGGATTTAATTCAAATTTTATCTTCAATGTTTCATAACTATTAGGATCACTGAGTGATAAACACATTTCAGTGAGATAATATTGCTCATTATCCTTAAATAATACATTCAGTGACAACATATAATCTAACAGAATCTGGAGCCTATCAATTGATACATTACATAACTCAGAAAGTTGCTTTAATGTCTTCCCTTCTTTATTAGTTAGGTATTGTGGTACTTGACTTGAAACAAAAGCATATAACCCTGCTGACTGGCGATAGCCATCTATAATTTCTAAAAGCATTCTCAATGTCTCTTATGTTCAATTACAAGTTTATGTGTTAGTTACTCTATTTATTTTAAATTTATACTTCACCAAGTATAATTTAAATTATGAAATAATATATTAGTAAATTAAAAAAATTAATATTTATAATATAAAACTCATATAACAATAATTATTAACCCCCCGTAACTTTAATGAGCAATTTGAACCTATCTTGCTGGAATTGGATAAGCGGATAACAAAAAAATAAATCATGTAAATGAACAAAAAAGCAAATAAGTTTATCAAAAAACTATTCTTTCAGAATAAATTCTTCACCGGATAGTTTCTTAAACTTCACATTTTTACTCGCACCTCCACCTATATTGATTAATAAGTCCTCACTGTAGACCTTAATTTTTATTTTACCGCCATCCTTAGTTAATAAAGCATAGGAAAGGCCAATCCTTGGGTTGTCAGCATCAGCTAATGCCTGATTATAATCAAATATACTGACATGAGGATTTTGTTTCATAATTCGTGTTGTCTTACCTGCTGAAATACTCTTACCAAAATAGGTAATAACACTTTTTTCATATTGAGAAAATATATCAACAAGATCGTCATTAGACATATCTTCTCTTCCCATATTGTCAGGTAACGGTTTATTAGTTAATTTAAGATGATTTTCATATAAATTTGATACGCCATCACGACTCGTTAACCAGCCTTTATCCCCGACACGCTGCCCTGCATGATAAACATAGAAGTAGCCACCCTCAACGGCATAAGCCACTGTACATCCACATAATCTACCCGTAGTAATAATCAACGGCTTACCTTCTTTTATCTCACTTAGTGGCATTTTAATGGCCACTGTACCAGAGTGACCATTAACCACATTGATAAAGTTAACGTTATCACTCAGTGTAAATTTATCTCCCCATATTCCAGGCCTCGTACCATCGGTAGCTTTCGACGTTATGGCACTGCCTTTCCAAGTATTCATTACACCACGTAACTGGCCATTGTCATTCATCATGTCGTCCATGCTGAAAAGTTTACTGGCTGGCATAGAAATGATTTTATCATTCCTGATATAGTCAAACTTAAGATTGATATTATCAGTGCGGCTTCCGGTTGCGAGTCCCCTTCCTTCTAAAGGGCTAATATCACCATGTCTTAACTTCCCAATATCGGTATTTTCAAGTTCCATCGCTTTACCAGCATTTCCGCCGTTAAAGTCCCATAATAATGGCTTATTGGGTTCACGTTTCCAGGTATCGTATTTCTTAACAAATGCATGATAAAGGGCAGGACTAGTATCAATTAAACTGATTAATACTGTCATATAAGAAGAATTATCAGGATTTTTCCATACCCGCTCATTGGAAATCGCCAGCCTGTCTTTAGCCAACTGTTTTATGGCGGTTTTATTCAGCTCAGGTGCATTTAGTAATTTGTTAAAAACATCCGCCCCCCAACCATGTGCAAATACTTTATGCATCATATCCATATCACTAATTTGGGAATTCCTAAGTAATGGATCAGTTAGAGAAACCAAAGTGGAAATATCCAGAGAATCCCCTTGCATTCTTGGGTAATTAAAATCAGGAGAATCCTTATTAATGATATGGTAGCTTTCATGAATCAATGCCGTAGAAACAAAATCTTCAAACTTTTCTTTTGGATATTTCAGCCGATTATTAGCATCTACGATACCATCGATAAACGCAGTAATAGGTGTCTGTGTATGGCTGCTACTCGCAACATGATTAACATATTGGGTCTCAAAAAGGACAAAAGGATTTTCCATTTTATAGCCTCCCTGATAGACCATATCTGCGGAAGCTTTAAACTTATCCAGAACTTCACTTTGCTTTTTGATATTAGCCAAGTACCTGGCTTTAAAAGCATCAGAAGAGGAGCCAATAAAAATCTCAAAAGCCTTATTCACCTTTTGTACATCATCGGGCTTAGTACTTTTAACACGATGACTCGCTTTTCTTAATGTATTAATTGCTTTATCTTTTGCTGTCCAAACAAGTGAACGTATTTTTCGTGCCTGTTCCTCAGTGAGATGGGAAAAATGATTTATTTTTTTAGATGGATATCTGAGACTCCCCCCTTTTAACCCCACATCTGCATGTGTTTCCCATAAATTATTACTATTCAATCTGACTGGCGTTGCATAACTAAACTGACCGGGATGTTTAGGATCAATCACTCGCCATGTGTTATCCCAATTATCCCATTTTACCCGATAAACATCGTCGTTCTGTTTAATATAATAATTAAACTCCTGCATTGTTTGTGCATTATCTGGCCTTATTTTATATATGCCATTTTCAGGTGATATGTTATCCAATGATACATCTATTTGCCGCCATTCCCTCTTAAGACCAGACGTGCTTTTTGTGAGTTTATCATCCAGAAAATAGGATTGAACAATATTTATTTTTTTCTTTTCATTATATTTTAACCTGTACTTTCTATCTAAAAACCATCTATCTCTTCTTATGAGATTTTCTAATAACCACGGTTTAGTCCCTGAACCAGGAATATTTTTTATATTCGTTTTGATTATTTGAGGGTGCCCCCTATAGTTTAAATTAATACTCTTAAATTTAAACTTATTAGTGATATACCCTCTGTTCTCTCTGATTATTTTTCCGCCTTGAACTATCTTCCGACAAATCTCCTTGTTATTGAAAACAGAATCCATGACTGTTGAAACAGCAAAATTAATCAAAGCTTCTTTTTGTAATGCCTGACTCTCCTCACTGGTATTTGCTATTGCAGACTGTATAAGAGGAATGACCGTATTAGCCGTTATAGAAGTTACATAGCCCGCCATCGGACTCAGAGGAAGTACCATGGAACTAGCATCAAAAATCTCCCTCAAGGCAACAAGAAAATAATCAGAAATAATTTCACTACTTGAATAACTTATTTCATCCATGTGTTTGGTATATTTATCAAGAAATTCTTCTAATGTTGTTCCAGATGAACCTGGCAGTTTATTAATACCCTCATTGATGTAATATTTTACATCTTCATTATTTCTAAATCCGCTAATATATCTTTCATAATCCACTGAAATATCATCCAATCCCTTTACAACATATTCAACATCACTATTCATTAGATATTTTATATCTTTATTTCTATACTCTGTCTTATTAAATTCTTTTTGATCTATTTTAAGAATTAATTCATAAACCGAGAATTTTTTAATTATAGTATCAGAAATATTCTGGCATGATACAAAGTGTCTATTTATTTTTAGCTTACACTTATCAGGTATAACGGGTTCAATTTTAAGCTCAACTTGTTGTTCTAAATTAACCCGACCGCCAGATAATGCGTTAACTCTAGATTGAATATACTCATAAGGTGCTAAAATCTTTTTAACCGTTTCCTCTGCGGTAAACAGCCTTTTAATTTTTTCAATAACAGCATGATTAAACTTATTTATTTTATTATTTAGATCATCAACTAATAAATCCTGTTTCATTTCATCTGTAATTCCATCAGGAAAAATAATCTTTTGTTTAATACTTTCTGATATATTTCCTTTTAACAACCCCATAATTGGAATTTGAATATTACTACCTTCCACTGCCAACGGAGTTTCTATGTCAATTTTTGAAATAAGATTATTTTTATGGCGCCATCCTTCAAAATAATCAATGAGTATAAAATCATTTAATTCTTGATTATGAGAAACAGATTTATGATACCAGTTTGATTCATAGCCATATTCACCTTTTAAATATCGCAATGTAGAAAGATGGTATTTAGCAATGTTTAATATCTGCAAGTTACGGCGTTCTTCATCACTATAACTTTCACGTACTCTGTCTTTTATTTTTATTTCTTCCTGTACCAGAGTCAGGAAAGCTTTTTGATATTCAAATTCTGATTTACTCTGGTCATGAAATTTTTTATGATTTCTTTCATCTTTTACGCCAACGGAAGATAATATCTTTTTTGTTTTATCAATGCCTGCTTTATATATATCTAATATTTTTTCAAATTCCTTCTGTTTTTCCTCAATAGTTTTTAAATCATTGTTCGCTACTCTTTCTTTTTCTCTTAATCCATCAAGTTTAATATTCAGCTTTTCAATATCATTAGCCAAATTATTACGGATATTTTCAATCTCAGATTTACTCTTCCCTATAACAGAAAAATCATACTCATCAAGTAAAAAATTAAGATGTTTAATTTTTTCACAATATTTCTCTTTTGTCTTTTTAGTTTTCGATAAAACTTCTTTAGCATTTTCAAAACTTCTATTTAACCTGGTTCTTTCCGCTCTTATATCATTGTCATCTCCTGAGATCTCAGTTTGGAGAAGGCTTTTATACAGATCTTGTTGTATTTCTCCAGAAGAAAATGCCACAAGATAAGTATCTAAAAGAGATTCACTAAGCGGTTGTTGAACAATATCTAAAATTTTTTGCTCATCTGTACGTTTATGTTTACGCTTATTGTATATTTCTTGCTTTGCCAGTAATATATAAAGCGCTTTTTCCAGATCATTACCTTCATGTGCCTGGAAAAATTTTATTGTAAGTGCATGATCAAGTCTATTCATAAGATCAATAAATTTTAATTTCGTTCTTACAGCAAAAATATTCTGTAATTCTTTCTTCAATAACTCTCCTATATTATCTGGGTATTGAGTATATTTGAACATCGACTCTACAATATAATTATTAATATCGATTCTATTTTTTAACTTCCAAGACTTCTCTCCCCTTTTTGATTTACTGCTTAAATATGAAATACGTAGTTTGTCACCTCTGGAATTTGAAATATAACCACTGGTCAGATTTTCATTAATTGGCTTAAAACGCCAATAAAGTCCATTCACTAAAATAAAATAATGTATTTTCCTGCCATTATCCATTTTTTCAGAGGTGAAACTTAAACCTGGAGGGGTTATAGGAGGTAACTTTCCTTCACCAGGCTGTATAATTTCACAATTCTTCCATTTATTTTCCGTCCACCATATAATCGAACGCGAAACATTATTTTTACCTTTACCAGAGATATTCTTCTGATTAACTGATTGATATTTTTTCCCCGGATTTAAAATAATAGATTCATGAAATGGCATAATAACTTCCTCTCTTTAATTCATTATGCAAGTGTAGATACTAACTAATTTTTATATTTTATGATGAGTAGTTTATTCTCTGGTGATTTCATCAACTCAGTTGCTGGCTTATGATGAAAACAGTATGGCGAAATCACAAAACCATACTTTCAGGAAAGGCGGTAGAAGAAAAAAAATTTGATGAAAAATGGTCACTTTTCGGTAATAAACATTTTCCAGATTCACAAAAGAAATCATTTAATGACTTAATGACTGGGAACGATGGCGTTTTGCGACCTGATTAGAAAAATTGCTGCCCGCACTGCTAACCACTCCCGTAATCACATTAGCCGGTGATTGGATAATCCCCGAACAGTTATGACAGGCCGGGAAGTCTTGTCCAGCATTTGCAGTGGTTAACCGTTTGGTGAAAATTGATGATTGAAGCATGGCCTTGTCATAACGGGCTGGATTGAGAGGTTCATTCTGATCTGCGGCAATAAATATCTGGTTCAACGCTTGTACTTCAGCATGCAGGCCGGCAATACCTGCCATTGTTGGCAAGATGCCCCCGTTATGTGCGATATGTTCTTCAACCAGACGTTGAGTCATCGGGTGTAGCGTTTGCCCATTTTTTTTATACATATCCTTCAATCCTGTAATAAAGTCAGAAGTCTTTGTTACCCGATATTCATTTGCCATATTATTTCTAAATATATCTTCGATATCATAGGCAAGTTTATTTCTCCGTGGTCCTATCGGTCTGTTTATTTCAATCGCTTTTTGGGGAATGAGTTCCACTCCCTGAAACAATTTTCCGGGGGCTAAGTTATGATTATTGTCTTTAAAATTAACAAAACTATCTTGATAAGTGTTGTTATGTAAATAGCCGGCATGGGCAGCAAAGTTTTGTAATGCCTTTTTGGTATATTTCTTTTTCTCTGATGGTTTTTGCTTGGGCGGCGAAGGTTGTTTGGATTCTTCAAGAATTGAATCTGTTTTATTCTGGAATTTTATCATGACAGAAGACAGGTCGCGCTGATAGGCAGCAGAGACTCCCGCTGTATCGGGTATATCCAGATGCAAAGCTTCCAAAGTTCTATTTAATTCTGATTTCTTTTTATAAATCATTTTGTTGTCATAACTGTATGTCATTGTTCCCTCCGATTCTTAATTAAAGTTTGTTGATATTTAAAATAAATAAAAACCACTATGAATTAATTATTCATTTCTATTTTATTTTTTCACCATTTTATCTAAAGTTAATTAGAAGAGATTGCTTATATATCTAATGATTACATTAAATCATTATGTTGGTTCCTATAAACAGGATAATAAAAAGATTTATGTTCCTTATAATCATTTTCGATATTTTTAAGTTGTTCATAAATTGATAACACTTTATTGTATAGGCACTCTCCTTCTTCCGTTAACACTAATCCCTGGCCTTTTCTGACAAAAAGTTTTACACCTAATGAGAACTCCAGTTTTTTTAAGCTTCGGCTAATTGGCGACTGGGTGATAAAAAGCTCCTTTGTTGCCTTATTTATTGATTTATTTTTGGCTACAACAATAAAGTTTGCTAATTCTTTTGAAAGAAACACCTGAACTCCTTTTTAAATGCAATAGGGTTTATTCCTGGCATTATAAAATATTAGTGAATTGTTACATTGTTATTTTAATTAAATAATCTGATGTAGTAACTCATCAAAATAAAAATCATTAATTATGTAATAATCATATATATACATTAATATTTGTCAATAATTTGCTATACAATTTATTGTATTTATCAATATAAATCTTAATTAAAAATTTCTTATTTAAGATCAATAGAATGTTTATTATACATAATAGATCAACCTTATTATTCATAAGTTTTATTTAAATATCTTTATCACAAAGTGTGACTTATAGACGATATTATTATGTTAAAATCAGGTGAATTATTAATTGATTAACTAATTATTTTTTATAAGGTTTTAAACTACTCATTGGAATAGTCGTTAAAAATGACATTTCAGCATCATTTACTGGCCCATGATTCAGAGCAATGACTGTTGCATCTTCCAAATTTTGCGTATCAAGAAGAATGGAGGGTTTCATATTGCCCGTTCTTCCATTTGGCAATGGAATCAATTTTCCTTTATCTACCCCAAACTCATAGAGTTCCATTGATATTTCATAAAGTGGCGCCCCTGAACTTTGTCCACCAGCCTCAGTATTGACTGCGGTAGAAACCCAAACCGTCGAGCGATCTTTGGTATATTTTATAAAGGTGGAAAGATCACTCAACTTAGGTGTTCCCGCTTTCTTCCATTTATTAATTTCATCGATAATATGTTTAGGCAAACTTTCTACATTGTCACTACCCAAGAATACGCTGGCAAATTTTCTCGCTTTTTCACTATCAAGATGTACCCAAGCCTTAAATCCCTCTGGACTACTTTTTTGTAACTCTGCAAAACTCCGGTTATCAGCGCGATATAGTGTAAATGGTTTTTTTACACCGTTTGCGGGCACCGGGGTTGATGTTGGTATCGCTTTTGGCGTTTGTGTATTACTGACAGATGTTTTGGTCGTCGTGCTGGCGGGGATGTTCACCGCAGAGGCTACAGGTGTTTTTGTTGCCTGTTGAAAGGGGACTGCTCTCAAAGGACGTGAGGCAATACGTGGACGCACAGCTTGCGCGTCAGTCTGCTGAAAGTTTTTCCTCAGCTCCGCTATTTTTGATGTTATGACATGTTCACCATTGACAGTATCTTGGTCAGGACGGGGGGATTGATTTTTCTTTTCTTCTTTCTGTTTTAAACTATACATAATAATACTCCGATTTAAATAAACGGTTATTTAAAGATTCATCAAAATAAAAATAAATTTCGAAACTTCATTAATATCTTTCAGATCATTCTGTTGGGTCATATTTGAGTTTTTATCACTTGTTCCACTGTAGAAGAAATATCCTTCACTGGAGTCACATTATCTTGCCCATCGGTGAGGCTAATCGGTATTGTCACTGAATAATTCAGGGAAAGCCGCGGGCGATTCCCCAGTGACTGCCAAAAATTGCCTAAACTGTTTAAACTTTCTTTCGGCGGTACAACCTGAGTGTAAGCGCCGGGAATGCCCGTCAATTGGCGGTTATTAATTAATGCCTTTAAAACTTGTGACATAACTTGTGTTGCCTGATTATCAGGTTGGCTCTCAGAATGGTTGGGATCCGTTGCAGGTTGGGTCGATTCCCAATAGGTAATCAGGTAATTACATTTAATATTGACCCAACCCGGTAATAATTTCCCCGAAGCAGCATTAAACACCCTGGATTCTGCTGAGCGAAGTTGTAGATCTTCATGGATATCATAAAGAAAAACACTCACCATCGCATCAGACTGTACGGTATCCAGTTCAGGCAGATCAAAACGGATCGCAACTTCTTTATCCAGATATTTTTTCAGAATTGCCTTCATTGCCTTATTGACATCGATAATGGTTTGCGTTTTTAACATAAAAATTTTTCCTCAATTTATTATTGTGATAACTATTCATCCATCAATGTATTTTATTTTTAGCTATTTTTATTTCTATGATTTTTGGAAATTCAATCGCCCCACTTTGGCTAATTCGCGTGATAATGCGATTTCAATATTTTTATTATTGACTTCGTTATGGTTATTCTCTGCGGCAAAAAGTGAAGACAATAAAGCGATATTGCGAATATTCGCCCCTGTTACACTTATTTTTTGCGCTAAGTTATCGAAATCCACATCTTGGGCGACTTTTATATTTTCAGGCCAAATTGTCTGCCACATTTTCTTACGGATAGTTTCATCCGGGTAAGTAAAGCGGGTAATAAAAGTAAAACGTCGATTAAACGCATTATCTAAATGATTGCGGTTATTCGTCGATAAAATCACTAAGCCCGGAAAATGTTCCATACGTTGCAGTAAATAAGAGACTTCAATATTGGCATGTCGGTCTTGTGCATCTTTAGTTTCGCTGCGCTTGCCAAACAAAGCATCTGCCTCATCAAAAAATAAAATACCGGTATCATTTTCTGCTAAATCGAAAATACGAGATAGATTTTTCTCTGTTTCACCGATGTATTTATTTACGACGGTCGATAAATCCACTTTGATTAAGTCAACACCAATGTCATTGGCAATCACTTCTGCCGCCATCGTTTTTCCTGTACCGGAATCACCATAAAACAGGGCACTGATACCGGTGCCATAACCCACCTTATCTTTAAAACCCCCCGCCAGAACTTTTTCCCGATGCTTAATTGCCGTCAGTATTTCTTGTATCTGTTGAGCAATGTCGTCGGAGACTAACAAGTCTTTTAATGAACGTTTAGGGATAATGCGCTGCGCTAATTGGCCGAAATTCTGTTGAGCGCGTAAATTGAGTGCCTTGCGAATATCACATTGCTGCAAGATACCCGAAGGATCTCGCTGTTGTTGGTAAAGTTTCGCTTCTTGTAAAATGAATGGCAGGGTTACGGGATTAAATGCGTAACGTTGGCTTAAGGTTATTGCGTCAATATCATTGGCACAGTGATTGGGTAAACGAGCCGTCAATAATCTCGCTTTTTCCACCGAAGTGAAAACGGGCATTTCAATCAGCAATGTCGATATCTTTTTCAACCACACTAGCGGCGAATACGGTTCGACCAGGCAGATCACTCTTAATTTAGGCTGGCTTAATAAGGCTGACAGAGGTTCCAGCAAGTGTTTATTCTGTTCTGCAAATAAGCAAAAGTTTCGTAGCAATAAGCAGGCACCACGCATACGAATTTCCCGCAAAATGGCTTTTATATGGCAAAACAGGGTGTTGTCATCGTTATCCGTCAATCTGGCGATATCCACAAGCAGCGTTTGTCGTTGTTCCGATGCCATCATATTAGCAACGGCATGGGATCTGGCACTATCAGCCATGCCCCGCAGTAAAATAACGGGCCGGCTATCATCATGATCAGATAACAGTACATTAGCCAATGCTTGTTTTAAGCCTGCTGGATAATTGCCGATTTCTGTGGGCGTTATCCACGCAACATAATGTTCCAGAGCAGGTGCAATATAGTGATGCCCAAGTAAAAAATGATAGACGCCGCTGTCTGTGATAAAGGGTGTCTGGAGCCAGGACAATGTTTTTTGACGGCTATCAATAGATAACAGTTGGCAGCCAATCAGGGGAGCCTGGTGTAAAAAACTGGCCTGCTGTGCCTGTTTTTCCAGTATTGATTGGCAAAACAGTTCCAAAGCCAACGCAAAAGTGGGCAGCCGGGATTGTGATTCTCCCTGAACCAGCGCAAACAGGTGATAATAGCGGTTATCAAAATGGGGCAGTAAACCTAACAACAAAACATCCCTTTCAAAATCAGTCAGTTCAAAATGTGTCATCAGGTCAGTTAATCGGGAAGCGACAGGAGTGATGGTGTGCGGTATTGTCAGGCAATCATCGTTGAGCCAATGAGGTTTACCCAGTGGGTTATCCAGCCTGTTTATCACATCTTCTTCGCTTAACAGAAATTCATCAAGGAGGTCACCTTTCTGGCCTGATATGCAATGGAAATGGTATTGAAGAATGAGATCGATACGTTCCAGTTGGCTATATAAGAATGCTAAATGAGGGTCATTATGTTGTTGAAATAAATCAGGGAAAACAGGCGCTGTATTCATAAATTGTTGCTCAGACTAATTGACGGTATTTGATGGTGATAACCACGTTATGGTGACAGGGTGCTGCAACCAACTAAAGCTCGCTATATTCATTGGCCACGGCCATTGGCTTATCAGTGCATCATACACTTCGGGTTTAATATGAATATTCGTCATACCGTTTAATTCACTTAATTCCCCACAACGTTGCA
The DNA here is from genome assembly GCF_014467235.1 of Xenorhabdus indica. Classification (GTDB taxonomy): domain Bacteria; phylum Pseudomonadota; class Gammaproteobacteria; order Enterobacterales; family Enterobacteriaceae; genus Xenorhabdus; species Xenorhabdus indica. Next base: position 122,970 of record NZ_NKHP01000005.1, read on the forward strand.
GAAATAAGTGCCGCACATCATTTGCACCCATTTTTTTCCAGGCCGGAAGTTGCACGATGGTTTTTTCCAGCCATTGGTTGATGGCAATTTGTTGTTCTGGTTTTGGGGTATGCCATAGCGCGTTATCATGAATGGGTACTCCACAAAGCACCTTATTGAGCGTCAACCGCCATGCGGGTATTTCTTCTTCCGCCCAAATCAGCCAGTCAAGTAAACAAACGGCCTCTCTTTGTGCTTCAAGGCTGATAAATTGATTCTTTTCCAGTAAACCAAAGGCACGGAAAAATGCGGGCAATAACGGCCACAAAATTATGCAACCGGCGTTGCTGATAGGTAAAACGGATTGTGCCGATGACGTTTGAATTCTATTACTCGGTTGCGTGGAAGGTATTTGCGCTGATAAAACCGATTTTAGTGATTCCCTGTGTCGCTCTCTATTTTGTAAGGTTAGATGACTTTGTTTTACTGTCGCCTTTATCAGACCATAATGCTGTTGTGTGGCTGCTGGCTGATGGTGTGTTTGCCTGTGCTGGAGTGCAAGTGGGGAGATTGCATCTGCCTGTATATCGGCTTTATTGTGAGTTTGTTTTAATAGATGGCTCTCATTCTGGGTAATATTTACCGTGGGTGTTTGCTTGATTTTAGTTTGTAATGTAATTGCTTGTTGTGTGGCATGGGGATATTTCATCTGATGTTGCAGATAATACTCCGCCGCTAAACTTAATTTTTCTGGTGTCACTTTTTTATCTGTAATTACCTGCGCTTGCGAATGAATAAATTCAGAGGTTGCTGTTTCAGTGAATAACTGACAAAGCATAGCAAGAATGTCTGGCTGGCACAGTTGCATTAAGCGACTTAGCCCCGCAGGCTGTAAGCAGTGTTTGGCTAACATAGGTAGCCATTGTTGTGGCTGGTGGTTAACTTGTTGCCATAATTTATTATCAATATTCACAATATTTGTGACGTGATGATTGTCGTTATCAGATAACCAGTTTCCCTTACGTAAGTAATGGTCTACTTTTTCTATCAATAGAATGTCAGTAGACATTGGGTAGGAAATATCATTTACTGATCTATCTATATATTTATCCACGAGTTTATACATTGATAACGGGTAAGCCCCTTTCTCCTTCCACGGAGTATACTCATAAGAATGATAATATTTTTGCAGAATTTTTCTTAACTCAGAATTTAACCTTATGGGGATTTCTGTTTCAAATGCATTAATATCAATATTACCTAAATCCACGGATATCTTTTCTAAAGATAATTTCTTATTTCTGTTTAATTCTAATGCTTTGATATTTTCTTTTATAATGAAGGATAGATTATCATTAAATAATGACGAGCATTTATCCATTACCTTTTCACCATAATAATCTGCTGACTCAATGGAGATGATAGTTTTGTGGATAATGCTATTCTTTTCTTTTTCTAATAAAGACATCAGCTAACTTAACTCCACTCCACAAATATAATAAGCTATATAAATTAGCAATGAGTATTTACTAAAACCCATTGCTACTAATATAAATTAAAAAATCATTAGAGCTTCATAATAAAAGCCAGAATATAATATGGTACAGTGACACTGTTATTATGACTATGTTCACCGCTGGTCAAGTCGATACCATGAGAATGTGGATCGCCTTTCCCAGAATTATATGTATATGGAGCATAAGTAATAGATGAAGTACCAGTATTTCCACCAGAGACATAAACGGTTTCACCTTTTTTAAGGCTTCCATCATGACAAAATTCAGAATGTATGTAAGTTTCTCCTTGCACATGGTAATGACTACCATTTTGCTCAGCGGTTAATCTATGCCCATCTGTTCTTCCTGATATACGAACGCTTTGGCTTTCCGATGTGAACGTAAATCTTTTACTGTTCTTATCGCCGGAAAATGTATTCGAAGATTTACCATGTATATTTTGTATTGTACCTCCCATAATAAATCTATTGATAAGATCAGGTGTTCCCTTAGAACCATCACACAATGCCCACCCTACTGGAATATCTTTTCCAGAAAACATCATAATCATGCCTTTTGGCAATACCGTGTTAGGATCGATAGCAACGCGATCAGCATCTATCTTAATACCGTTACCAGGTTTAACATAAATTCCTGACGAACCATTACCAATACCTCCATCCGTACGGATGTTTACATCCAAACCTTCACCACCAACTTTAACTCCCCAACCAGTAGAAACTTTTATTCCTGAACCATCAACTTTAATAGTCGAATCAGCCGAACCCACTGATAATGCACCATCTGAACTAAACTTCATCCCATTACCAGGTTTTATGGCAATACCATTGCTATCAACAACCAAACCTTTATTATCAGCCAGTTTCACTGCAACCTTATCACCATCTATCTTAAGACCATCTCCTGGAACAACACCTATTTCATGTGCCCCTTGATAAGTCATTAAACCATTGCCTACACCTACAACCAATACATCTTCATGCAATATTAAAGGGCTATGACGTCCATCGACATAACTTTCATCATTCTCACTTAATTTTAACTGTAAAAGCCCATCTTCGCCCAAACGCATTCCTTTTGCCGGGCCCTTTTGATTGGGAGCCTGTCCAGTCGCTTTACGCCCAATATCAGCAATATCAATTAATTGATTGAAATCGGTTTGTAAGGGAATACTGCCTTCTTTAAACTTATCTTTTAATTTATCAATATCAGGTCCAACACCTTTTGCGTCAGACAATGTTTGTTGTTCTTGTATTTTTGCAGAATAACGAATTTCTTTCATGGTTAACTCCATAAAATATTTTTAATTTAAAATTTTGATTAATCGCTAATTGTTTTTTTGTTCTTTCTCTTTCGGAATATAGAATAATTCGTTTTGTTTTATTCTATTGGTATTCCATTGTTCACCACTCTTACCAACAACTTCCTCTCTCTGATGTGGTGTGGCAATGCGCATTGATCCTATTCCTTTGAAAGGGGAAGGTAATTTACCCAGTGTCAAACTTTCCAGAATCGAATAAGCGGCATCCCCTAATGGTGCGCCATTATTTTGCCAACGTTGATACGTATTGCCGAAGTTTAAAAATGGCTCCCGATCCATCCAGTGAATAATCATGGAAATATGAGCAGGGAATTCGGTGAGAATGGTTTCCTTAACCCACTCTTCCAATTGATATGGATCAACTTTGAGCTCACGTGATTTAATTAAATCACTATTTACCACAACACTAATCACAAATGAGAAACGATCCGTACTTTCATATTCTTTACCCGAAAAATGCCAACTGTACCGCCAGGCTTCTTCTGCGGCAGGGAATGCCAATGTAGAATGTTTCTGACGCTCAATAACCAAAGTTCCCTTGATACGATCAAAGCTGATAACTTTTGCATACAATTTTTCTGATTCGTCAGAAGATTCTTGCTCCAAACCCACTCCCCCCAACTGTTTGCTCAGGGTAATTTCATTACCTACAGCAATCAGGGCCGGGAAAGGGGTTTGTGCTGTGCGGGTCAGGCGCCGCTGGTTTTCAGGCAATGAGGATTGATCACGATCATAGGCCAGCCGGTAGTTCATATCTTCCATCCATACCGGGCTATTTTGCCAGACGAGTTTTTTCCCTTTGGCGGCGGTCATGACTCGTTCCAGATTGTATTCCAGTTGAGTACTGTTGCTCACGTCCAGCCAAAACTGATCCCCTGCGATTTTAGTGATCATTTGACCACGCACGGTAAATCGGTTTTCGTTCTGTGCGCCTTCATAGAGAATTAAATCAATCACCTGACCCTGTATCAGTTTTCCATCAATACCGGCTTGTTTAATCACCAAGTAATATTGATCAGTTTGATTGTCCCTTTCTTCTCTCACCGAATCTGGCTGCTGCTCTTCATCAAACTGGCTGTTGGGTTTGACTGGCAGCAATGCCCGATGTTCTATCAGATAAAAAGGCAGTTTGCTCAGGTCAGGCTTTGGTTTAAATAATTCACCCCCTAACCCCATACGGGCAGCAATGCGCTTTTGTAGTGACGAAACTTGATCAATCCGAATATTGGCTCGGTGATAAGTTAATGTCGGTTGTTGAGCCAGATAACCTTGTTGCACGGCGCGAAATTCATTGATGTTGGTGGTAAAGGTACGTGGTGCCCGCTGAGTGCCAAAGTATCCGAGCAGATAATTGACAATATCCAATTCGTGATCGTTATTGTGTGCAAGCTCTTTTAGTACTTCCTTTAATTCGTGAGCGTAATTTTGGTGGGCATCATCATTGACAGAGCCTGGCTTAAACGGCCATTGATCGCCCCAAACTTCGTATCCTTCACGCTTAAAAGCTAATAATTTTGGCAGCATGGCAATTTGCTGACAGCCGCAAGCCAGCAATTGTTCAAATGGCAGCATAAATTGATGAAGTGACAACAGGCGTTGGGCGTGCTCACTTTCGGATAAGGGTTGTTGTAACTCATAGCAGGCAGGCAACATATCGCTGACGGGATAATAGCGCCCCACATCGCGATGCCGCCCATAAGGTAATACCACGGGTTTATTCTGAATCAAGGGGGACTTGGGTAAACGGTTCCGAATTTGTTGTTCATTCACCGTAACGCTGATCCCGCCTTTGGCAATCACCCTCAGTGGGCCATCATGTTGCGCCAATTGATGAATCGGATCTTTACCCCACAAACGAGGGTAGTAGCCTTCTTTTATTGACCATGACCAGCTATCCCCTTTAATCGGTTCAATCAGGGTTTTATTGAAACTGTCATCCAGCCGAAGGCGAATTACATTCTGAATCCCCTTAATCTTAAGCAGTTTATTCACCAGCCGGCTAAGATTGAGCGTGAGCCGCTTGGTATAATCACGGGCTGCCGGCAATTCAGGTATCCAGCCGTGTTCTAATCGTGGCCCTTCAAAGATTTCACCATTACTCATTCCCGCATCTTGTAATGTTTCGGTACTGAAACGCTGCGCCCCAGGCATCAGATACTGTTCTGCTGTGCTGTAGACGGCAGCAAAAATAACTGGGATATCTTGTACCTTTACATCATCATCCAGTTCAATATCCAGTAATAGCGGAAAATCAACCGGATTTGTCCAGATAATCTGACTAACCCATTCACCAATATTGCGGTTCTTGGTCAAAAAATCGGTTAATTGTTGGGTGGCAGTCGCCAAATTCTCCTGACTATAGCGAGTCGGTTCCAGATAAAGACAGTAATTCCCCCGCAACGTAAATTTTTTCGCCTCTTTACGCTCGACAAAGCTATATTCCCTTTTGCTGGCATCATACCAATAGGTATAACGTTGCGTTGTCGGTTCACGGACTAATTGCACGTTACGGAACAGAAAATCCCCTTCCTGTTCTGATTTTGTCCAGTCACGGCTATGCAGATCCAGCAATGCCTTGCGGTAATCATCAGTGGTGATGGGTCCGCAAGTCAGTGTATTGTGCGGGCCAAATTCAGCGGGAAAAATCCCGTCTTGCTGTTTCTGCTCATTGAGGAGCGGGGTCAATAAGTCTGTTAAAGGAAGAGTATGACGGTAAGACAAATCTGACACACCGTAGCTGAGTCCTTCCAAAAAAGTGATGCCGGGATCGTGTTCTTCTGTGTCACTCCACAGTTTTCCGGCCTGTTGCTCAACCACCTGATGAGCCTGTTCCAGCAAGGGATCAAAGTGAATAGCGTCTTTCACTTTGTGAAACAGTACATCTTTATCACTCATAGTTAATTTCCTCGGCATTGCCGCTTGTCTTCGGCTTCCCAGACTAAAATCAGCACTTCATTGTCTTTGGCTTCTACGGATGCGGTGATATCACTGTCTTTAGCCGCCTTTGACCGACACAGCGTCAGACAAGTGACCCGCTCAACCAGTGGCTGTTGCTGAATGGTTGCCAATAACTGGTAATAATTAATGCTGTTATTCAACATAACAGGACGTTGCTCATCGACACTCCAGGGCATATATATCTTACTGAGTTGCTGTCGTAGCTGGCGATAGCCAAAATCTTCATTAACGTCTGGTTTAAAAATAACCTGATAATTGATTTTTACATCAATGTATTGAGGATTACTGATCTCAATCTCAGCCCAGGGAGAGCCTTTTTGCTGTAACCATTCGGCCATTTCTTGCAGACGTGCCGGATTTAGCACCGGACGCAAAGGGTCATCACTGTCGTTATATCGATTGGCCGGAATAATCGTCAGTTGCTGTTTTTTCAGTGCGGGGACTCGCGTGAGTTCATCATGACCGGGATACTTAACATCAAAGATACTGACATAATGCTCTTTTAACAGTGTCGCCATATTGCCCCAGGTTAAGGCCCGGTTACGGTGGGACAGGTGTTGGGCTCCCCGTGCAAAAAAGGCACTGTTGGATTCTGGCACACGTCCGTTCCATGATGCCCAGGGCTGGTTAATCGACGCCACCACCATGATGGGTTCAACGGGACGCTGAATAGTACCTGCCGGTAATGGTGTTAAGAAATGGCTGTTGCTGATGCTATCGGCATTCGTCAATGTCGCTGTCATGGCGTTATAGATCAGGCCGCATAACCAGGGCGTCTTTCCCCATGAACCTTTGTGTGTGGGGATAACCATGACGGCCTTTAACCAGTAGCGTCCGGTTGGCATCTGGGTAATTTCTTTAGCAGAAGCATCCACAGGCAATACAACTTGCCAGATGCCATCTTGATACAGGGACTTGGTTTCATCTTTAACCCACGCATCTAATGCAACCCATTGATTCTTACTATTCAGGTAATACCAGGAAATGTTTTCGGGTTGCTGTGGCGATTTTAATTTCCAATACAGCGATAAGGTTTGTCCCAGTTTGACGTCAGTGATACCAAGGTATAACGTGGGGTTCTCTTCCAATGGTTCAATTTCAGGGCTATAACCAAAGGGAGTTAAGTGAAATGTCTTGAATGACGCTTTATCTATAGTTGCTTCTTGCACCTTTAGTGCGGTTACTGTAGGCAGTGGTTGGCTATTTTTTCCCTGTAGCCTGAGCACTGGCTCACTGAAAACAAAATCATCCAGATCCTCTGGCGCACTGATTGCTGGCTCTTTATCTGAAAGCGTTAGTGTAACCTCTTTTCCCTTTCCCTCAGCAGTCAAGATTAGCCACTGGTTTCCACTACTGATTTGAGCCACCAGATTTTGGCTATTAATATCTTTATCAAAAGTAACCGCTATCTTTCTCGTTCCTTCTTCCATCACCAGTTGTGCAGAAGTCACTAATACGCCACCCAACACAGATTTATCCGTATCCGTTTCACTGAATAACCGAATTCCATCAGATGGCAATGATAACTGTGCTTGTGAATCCCAGGGTGTCGCAGTCACCCAATGCTGTTTATCTTTATTGCGTAACCAGTACAGGTCACTGATATAGCCACGGTTTGCCAGCAAACTGGCATCCAGCGCATATTGCAGGGCATTGCCTTGTTCATCCTGTCCTGCTTCAAATAAAGTGCCTTTTGTGAGCGATTGTTCTGTGACTGTGGTATTCAGTTCTACAGATAAGGCAACTTGATCCGGTTGGGCCGGACGAGGAGATAACCCTAAAAGTTCCCGGTAATAAAGATTGCGATGCGCCGCCGGTAAGGTATTCAATAAGGATATTGGCGTTTCCAGTAATCGTAATACCGCTAACAGAAACGCTTGATGAGGTAATAACTCCCCATTGGCTTCGATTTTTCCCTGATATAATTCGGCAAGTTTCTCCGGCGTATTATTTGCCATAAAGAAAAAGTCATTCCAATGGTTATTGCCCTGATTGAAGGGAATTTTTTTCGTGTACTTTTCAATATATTCGAGTAATTGCAGACTGGTTCGATTATCTAATTTAAAATCGCTCATTGGCACCAAGTCTGACAATTTTTTATTTAACTCAGTTAATTCCATAATATCACCTGTATGGCACAGCGATTCCTCTGTGAATAAAGGTTTATTCACTCTGTTTAATTTCTTTTTAATTCAGCCAATGTCTTAATTGACGGTGGCAAAGTTTTGTTGGGTATTAAAACTGCCTGTACTAGATGAAGGCGTTAAAATATCCGTTGGCGGCTGAATATTACTATTATTAGTTTTGGCCGATTCACTAGGCTCAAACTTGGCTGTAAACTTTTTCCCTTTGAGAATTAGGGGGCCATTACTGGTACAGTTAGGGGCTTGTTGGCTGGCATCCAATGCACTGATGGTAATGGTTCCTGTTCCCGGTATTGTATATATTGGTGTGGTATATTTTGCCGTAACACGCACTGAACTCTCATCTCCCAGAACGCAAACTTTCCTGCCATTTATTTTCGCATGGCCTGTACCTTTGATTTTAATTGGGCCGGGAATATCCACCTGTCGATTCCCAAAGTTGGGTTCAAACTGTAGTATGTCACCATCTGTTACAATAGCTTCACTCATACCACCTCCATTCCCCGGCCTTCACTCAGCGGCAATGTTGCTTGGATTTGCTGATTGATATCGCTGCCCCGCAGGCGATACATGACTTGAATTTGTAAGGTACTCTGATTCTTTGGTGACTGACGAACCTGAATATCGGTAATATCTGCCCGTGATTCATAACGTAATACGCTGTCATGAATATGGGACTCAATTTCAGCAAACAGTTCGTTACGGATATTTTCAAATGCAAAATCATTTAATCCGCAGCCATAATTTTCACGCATCAGACGTTCCCCCGGATCAGTTTTGAACAGAATGTGCAAACTTTGGCGCACATCTGCTGCTCCTTCCGCCATTTCCACCCCCTTTTCAAGGGAAAAAGCGGGAGGAAAAGCCCAACCTCGACCATAGAGTTGTGTCAGTATTTGGTTTTCCATTGTTCACCTTTCACTGGGTAAGATTAATTTTGCCACCCTTGATCTCAACACTGTTTTTGCCAGACAGATTGAGCGATTTATCCATTTGGGCATTCATGGTTTGTGCTTTCAGTGTTAATTCTTTTTTCGTTGACAGAGAAATATCTTTATCCTGCTGGAGGGCTATTTGATTTTCTCCCGCATTCATTTGGATTATTTTCTTTTTGCTATTAATCATGATGTGTTGTTGAATTTCTCCTTTTTTCACCACCAGCATTTTTTCTTGATTATCTTGGGTAGGCTCTAAAGGTGCTTTATTTTTCGGGTTGTGCATTGCCCCCAGAATGACCGGATAACGTGGATCATTTTCAAAAAAGCCGACAATCACTTCATCCCCTGGTTCCGGGTAGAAACAAAAACCGCTTTCGTGGCTGGCGTAAGGTTTCCCCAATCGGGCCCATAAGAAGTCATTCGGACGATTCAATACCGGCAGAATAATCGGAATGCGGTTCAGGGCGGCTTTGTCTTGCTGATACTTTGCGACTGTCGCAATATGGAGTTCAGTGGCATCGGGCAACATCGGCAGGTGTTCCTGTTGTAAGCCAATGCTCAACGTCGTTTCCCAATCAATTCGTCGGTTAAAACGATGGCGAACCGCAGTAATGCTTGCCGTTCCATCCAATTGTGCACCGAATCCGGTTAATTGAATGTTGTCCCCTAACTGATAACGTCCATGACCTTTGAGCAAGAATTCACCTGTAACACCAGAGATACGCTGATTCAACAATAGCCCCTGTGCCAAATAGCCACTTTCCTGAGTCGTTAACGGGCTGCTGTAGCGAATGTCCCAACTTGCTTTATTTAAAGAGGCCAGCCTGTCAGGGGAGAGGGCGGCTTTACCCACGGCAACACTGCCGTGGCGACCACCCGATAATTCCTGTTGTTTGCTGATATCCCAACCACTGACTTCCAGCGAAGCGGGATTAAGATGGTTATCAAACTGCCAACTGGCATCTTTGACGATGATATCTTTTTTCTCATCCCCGCGGCTTTTCAGGGTATGGATTGGGTTAGATTTCAGGGAGTCAGGCTCGGCAAGCTGAACGCCTTCTGTCGTTGGCAACAACCACACACCGGTTGCCGATAGACGACACAACAGAAAACGCCAGTCTGAACAACGAAATTGCACCATTTGCTCATGTTTTTGATCTAATGCAGCAATCCGTCCAAAATGCGCTTTGATACCTGCCTGATTCAATAAGGTGTTCAGAATGGTTTTTTCGTTACTGGCCTTAAACAGTTGTGAGTGCTGAGTATCAACCATCAGTTGCAACCGATGTCTGACGACCAAAGTAAGCAATAATTGTTTATTTTTTATCTTCAACGTGTTACGGGTAATCAGGCCATTGAACAGTACCGATTTCCTGCCACTCTCAATCATTTCCAGCCGCAGAGTTTTCCCCACCTGACAATGCGCCAGTTCTGCTTGTACATCTGCCTGACTGAAAGCGGAAAGCGGTCTGTCTGGTAAGCTGAGTTTCAGCGTTGCACAAGGGATGCTGTTAACGCGGTAGTAGGTATCTGCATCAACGGCAGCCAACAGTGACAGCACCTTGCCATCTGCAATGATTTTCAGTTGATGGCTCATCAGGCGTCTCCTCTGGTGGCCTGCAATATTTCCCCCGGTACAAATCCGTTAAGATTATCCAGACCGTTTTGCCAGGCCAGCGTCAGGTAATCGACACCGCCAGACAGCGTTGAGGCTGTGCTGGCCGCCATCAGAGACAGCGAAACACCATCCTGTACCCGTAAGGCGATTTTCGCCGGTGATTTCAGGTTTTGTTCTGTCTCCTGTAAGACCAGACTTTCATCCGCCACCAATGTCAGGATGACCCGCGCCCGCAAAGGGGTAGCATCACGATCAAACAAGGTGTAATTGACCGATAAGCCTTTCGCTCTGCCGGCAAAATAGCCGCGGTTTTCCCAACGCATTTTTCCCCATTTAATTTGCAGGAATCGCGTTTCATTACTGGTGGCATCCACGCTGCACAATTGCTTAAGCTGCATTAGCTGAGCTTCAACAGGAGTTTTGTTGCCCGGCATCGTGGCGTCAAAGATCAGTTCAAGGGATAACCCTGCGGGCTTGGCCTGTACGTAAATGCTGCTCTGTTTTTCGCTATTAATCGCCTGGGATTGTTGATAATCCGTTTGATAATCCAGTTGCAAGGAATCGGGGTTATATAGGGCCTGAAGGGTGCCTGCCCGTATTTTTCCTTCCCGGTCTTTATAAGCGTTAATGGTCAGCTTCGCTAAACCACGTTCTATTAAACTCATGGACGCCACCCTTCCTCATCGCGTAATGCCGCTAACACTTCGCGTTTAATTTTTTCAACCCAAATGGCTTCATCCAGACTTTCCTGAATCAAAGAATGGCCTTGTTGAGCGGATTCATTCGTTTGTGTTGGTAGTGTTGGTGCGGATGAAACCACTTTTGCCTGAATAATTAATTCTCTGATTTCTACTGTCATACTTTGACTCCCAACCAGCACATATCCTGATAGCGCAGTTCAAGGGTATTCACCAAGATGGCGTTACTGTTCGCATCAAAGTCACTGGTTTGCCAGCGTACCGGTAAAGCGTTACTTAACGTCCAACTGGACAAAGGCAGTGAATTTTCGTTTAACAGCATAATCACCACATCTGCATAGGCGATTTTTTCACCGCGCAATACCCGATCAAACATCCAGGTCAAAGGAGAAACCGTCATCACACCACGCTCCAGCGTTAATGTGCCGTGTTGGATCTTCTCGGCCAGATAGTTATTGCGGGCGTTCTCGCCGCCTTGACTGTGTTGAGTGACTTGAAGTTCACGACTCAGACCAGAAATACGTTGAAAACGGATATCCAGCGGATCAGGAATACCATTAAAAATAAAACTCGCCATAAAGCGGTGGGATACCACAGGGGTGTAATAATCGTTCATTGTGCTCTTTCCTTCTTAAGACAAAAGCGCTCCCGTTTGGGTATCAAATACCAAACTGATTTCGATAAATTCAGCAGGAGACAAGACGGCCAAAGCAACTTTCATGATCATTTTCCCGGCACAGATATCCTCTTCAGTCATCGTTTCATTTACGCCTAACAACACAGTAAATGCCTCATCTTCCCGCGAGCCATACAAGCCGCCCTGTAACCACAGTTGCCGTAACCAGTTGTAACTTTGCCCCTTACATTTCATCCACGTCAGCTCGTTATTAGGCTCAAAGAGGTACATACGGGCCAATTGCGCCAAATGAACAGTGACATAAGAAACCAGACGTCGTGTTTGCAGGTAACGCCACGGCGAGCTATCTCTGTTTTCCAGTGTGCGGCACCCCCACACACGTATGCCTTTGCCGGGGAAAGTGCGGATCACATTGAGTGAAGCGCCATTGGCGTTAAACAGCACACTCCCTTGCAGATAAGACTTACCCGGCCGAATAACCTGAGAGAGGGCTATATTGGCTGGTGCTTTCCACACGCCAATTGCACTATCTGTGTGCTGGATAACTGCCGCAATCGCGGCGGTGGGAGAGAGCACGATATTTTGCAGGCTGGATATATCCTGATAAGTGGTTTCCAGACGAGGCCAATAAGCGGCTCCCCATTGGCGAAGCTCTGATGAGAGACCTTCCAGACATTGCCGGGCCTGTTCAACCTCATCCGGCGCATCCAGCAGCACAAAGAGATTGGCGCGGATCTGGCTCAATTTCAGTAGTGCCATCCAGCTTTCAGACCACAACTTGATCAAAGTGTGTTGATCATCAATGTCACTGTCATTCAGTCGGGCAATATCCGGTGCCAAAATCAGGGTAATCTGTGATTCCCCACCGATAGCTTCTGACACCGCATCAGACCCTAATGCTGTTATCAGTGCTTCGGCTTCTGCCTGGGTCATGTTTGCTGAGGGCATATTGCCTTGCAGCGGCAAAACAAAAGCCTGTTTCCCGCCATTATCGAAATAGTGTCTGACCGCCCATGCCATCAGATGATTATCACCAAAGAGCCGACTATATTCCACCAGATTGTCGATACGAACTGCGGTTTTTGCTTGTTGTGAATTGTGGGCTGTATAGCCGATAAATACCGGCACTGCGCCAGGTATTTCTTGCTGACCTGTAGCAATGATACTTTCTGTTAAAGTTACGCCCGGTTGAATTCTTTCCATCATCATCTCCTTTCATTGGGTGAGATAGGCACTGCTAATTCAGTGCCTGGTTTTAATCTCGGAGATTACTGAGCAACATCCTGCGTAAATTGCAGAACGATAAATTCAGCCGGTCGCACGGCGGCCAGACCAACTTTCATGATCATTTTGCCGTTTTTAATATCGGTATCAGACATGGTGATACCCTGACCAATATGGACAAAATAAGCCTCTTCCGGTTTATCCCCCATCAAGGCATTTTTTTGCCAGAGGGTATAAAGGTATTGATCAACGGCAGCTTTGGCACGCATCCAGGTCGGTTGGTTATTGGTTTCAAATAATACAGCTCGCAGTGCCTGACGGATATCGCGTTCAACAGAATTGAACAGACGGCGGACAGGAATATAGCGCCAATGGGTATCGTTAGTGTCGGTACAAGTACGGGCTCCCCAAACCATTATGCCTCGATCAGTAAATGAACGAATGACATTAATGCCTTTGTTATTCATGCTGCCTTGTCGTTCGTCATCGACTATATCCGTCAATCTTTTGATGCCGGTAAGTGCAACGTTGGCTGGCGCTTTCCAGACACCACGCTGGTTATCTGTTTTGCAATAAATTCCTGCAATGGCGGAACTTGGAGGAAAAATGAGTTCACATTGCTGTTTCTGCTGCAATTTGTCATTAATGTTCTGCGCCAGCGTCTTATCTTTTTTCCTGAGTTCATCCAGATTTTTCAGTTTATCTTTGCCTGATTCATCCTGATACCCACTGATAATAACGTCCTTATCGTCAGGCAAAGCAGATAATTTCAGGTTTGTTTCCAACAGAGGATAATAAGTGGCAACCTTAGCACCATTGCCTACACCAGGTGTCGGTTCACCATTGTGGCTATCTGCAATCAGAAAATAGCCTACTTTATCATCATCTAACAGTGGGCTGACTGCACCATAGACTTTATTTTTATAATTCCAATCTGCTTCTAGACAAACCAACAGCGTGATATCCCCTTTTTGTTCTATCACATTAGGAATGGAGGCCAGAGCCAAATCGTCACTGACATTGTTTAGTGGGTAGATATAACAAGCCCCACCCCCATTTTGAAAATAGAGCCTCAAGGCTTCTACGGCTTGAGATAGATTGACGTCCTCAATATTGTGAATCCATTTTTGGGGTTCTTCTTCCTCTGCCGAGAGAGTCTGAACGTTGGGAGTCTCCTGGGTTTCAGTCTCTTTATTTTCGATTTTTTCTTTCTTATCCTGTTCTTTTTCTGTTGCGCCTTTTTTTACGCCATCAGAAGAAGAAGAGGCTTCAAGACTAGAGCGGATGATAATTTCTGTCACTGGCGTCAAAGAAAAAGAGGAAGTAAATTCAAGCCAATTGTTGATACGAATACAGGCTTGGGTTGGCGCCGCCGTTTTTGGGGTAAATTTGCCGATAAAAACAGGCACGGCAGTTGGGCTGTTGCTAACAGACAATGCAAGGGATGCATCCTCTTCAATATAAACACCGGGCCCTTTTAAATTAGCTGGCATAATAATTCCTTATCAATCAGTATGATTAATGCTGTTCTACATCTTGCGTAAACTGGAGGATGATAAATTCCGCAGGCCGAACAGCCGCCAGGCCGATTTTTACAATCATTTGTCCTTGCTGAATCTGTTCTGGTGTCATCGTGATCCCCTTGCCAATCTGCACGAAGTAAGCTTCTTCTTCCTTACTGCCAGCCAATCCCCCTTGTTGCCATAAGCCATGAAGATAGTTGCTGATTGCCGCTCTGACACGTTCCCAAGTCGGCTGGTTGTTAGGTTCAAACATGGCGAAGCTCATGGCACGCTTAACATCTCGCTCAACGGTATTAAACAGGCGGCGTACAGGGACATAGCGCCAGTTATCATCATCTTGCAGTGTTCTTGCTCCCCAGACGGTAGCGCCGGTATTGCTGAAATGTCGAATCATATTGATGGCACGACCGGAGTTATATGCACCCTGAACTTCATCCGTGATCAGAAATGCAGGCTCCAGACCCCCTTTCAATGCGATATTGGCAGGCGCTTTCCAGACTCCACGAGAGAGATCGACGGAAGCATAAACTCCGGCTATAGCCGCACTTGGTGGAATGTCAGTCTTGGCCCAATCAGCTTTCAGCCACGGGTAGTACACTGCGGCAAACGCTGTGGCGTCATATTTGTTCTTAACTGTCTCCGCATTCGCGATAGTCAACGCTTCTTCAGGACCATCAAAAATGGTGAATAATCCTTTTCCCGGCTGACATAAAGTTGCCGCTGCTGTTTTAATATCTTCACCCGCTGCAACCAGTAAGGTGACATCATCTAAGGTTGGAATCACCTTTTCTAAGCTACTGGTCTTAACGAGGTAACAATAACCTCCGCCATTGGTGAAATACGCCCGCAGAGAAACTGACAATTTATCTGCTGCATTAAAATTGCTTGATACCTTATTAAGATATTCCATCCAAGAACTAATTCGGAATGCGGTGTTTTCGGCAATAATATTATTTTTTTCATTCACTGCAAAAACAGGAACAGCGGTGGCACTATGAGATACAGACAGCGCCAGACTATTTAATTCTTCAATATAAACGCCAGGATAACTGGTATTGGTTGTCATAAGAAATACCCTTATACGAAATGATTAACTCTATCAATGCTTCAAACAGCCTGCATAGTTACGCGATCGGCTGTCAGGGTAATTTCTTGAACAGCGATGTCATTGCTGGTGGCATCAAAGGAAGGAGAAGTCAGCGAGGTAGGAAAAGCATTAGCAACATTCCAGGTCATTAATAACTCAGTGCCTGCATCATTGGTTAAGCTAATAGTAATATCTTTTTTCTCTACCTGATTAAGTTGGATAGAATTAATCCAGTCAAATAATTCCGTTTTGCCCGGAAAAACGCCCTTACGCAGAGTAATATGAATAGGTTGACGCTGCCCCGGCATTTTGAACCAATTCCCCACGCCATCACGGTATTCAATGGTTTCATAATTAATATCCAGCCCTGAGACACTGTTAAATGGGATTTTCTCATCGCCAACAGAAACAATGAAACGATAAGAGGGAATTGGATATTCAACTGCAATTTGAGATGTGCTTATAGACATAATAGCCTCTTTTAAAAAAATGATTAGGGTTAATTTCTTTGAAATAGGATGTAAGACTATATATTTGGAGAAAGCTACCGCCACAAAATGACAGTGAATATCATTCTGGAAATTTTCGTGGCCATATCATGCTTACATTGATATTTTCAATCGATACTTAAATCGATATCTATATCAATAATCATCGTGCCGAAAAATCTATAATGAGTACATTGCTAATAATGCAATTTGCTTTTTATGCAATTTAATTCCTGTGATAAAAATATTTTTGTTAATTGTTACCTTACAATGTTTAATATATGTTAAAAATAATTCAATAAATAAAATATAAGATATTAATAATGAAAATAGAGTTAAATGAAAAGCTGCTATTAGGGTTATTAGGAAAGCGGCTATATGAAATGGAAAATGCAGATATGATTTCAAAAACCGGGCCTGAATTGATATCTGCTCAAAGAACTATTATTGAGATAACAGTTCATTAAGCAGATCTGCATAAATAAAATGACAAACAAGCTATACAAGGCGCTGAGGTTCTGATTCATTCAGTTCAGTCAAGGATAATTTCACCGGAACAGATTTAGATGTTGGTGTACCCGTACCATTACCAATACTATCCATCGGCACTAACGGGTTAGCTTCCGGGTAATAAGCCGCAAGGTTCCCGCGAGGAATAATATAAGGAACGAGTTTAAAGCCATGCACTTTACGCTCAATACCGTCATGCCATATTGTCTCGATATCAACCAGATCCCCTGCCTGATATCCCAATTGAGCAATATCTTCTGGGTTCATAAACAACACTTCCCGCTGGCCATAAACACCACGATAACGATCATCCAAACCATAAATGGTCGTGTTGTATTGATCATGCGAACGTAATGTCTGCAAAGCAAAGGGGATTTCAGCTCCGTCGATTTGTGGAAACAGTGTTTTTGGTAATGGTGCGTGGCTAAACTGGGCTTTTTTACTCGGTGTCAGAAAACGCAGTTCTGCCGCGGCATTGCCAAGATAGAAACCGCCCGGCTGTTCACATTTTTTATTAAAGTCAGCAAATCCCGGAATAGTTGCCGCAATATGATCACGGATTTTGTTGTAATCTCCGGCTAATTCCAGCCAGTTAATTGTTGGGGTATTGCCCAAAACCGCATCGGCAATACCTGCAATAATAGCCGTTTCAGAACGTTGGGTATCAAATAGGGGTTTATTCACTCCCTCGGAAGCATGCACCATGCTGAAAGAGTCTTCTACCGTCACAAACTGTGCACCACTGAACTGGATATCCTGCTCAGTACGCCCCAATGCAGGCAGGATCAGAGCATCTTTTTTACCGGTAACAAGATGACTCCGATTTAATTTTGTACTGATATGAACAGTTAAGTCGCAATGCCGAAGCGCTTCTTCTGTACGTGGACTATCAGGCGCAGCAGCGGCGAGGTTCCCTCCTAAAGCGATCAGCACTTTCACTTGATCACGCAACATAGCTTCCAGCGCTTCGACGACATTATGCCCGTGGGCACGAGGCGGTTCAAAACCAAAATGGTTTGCCAGGCTATCAAGGAAATATTGGGAAGGTTGTTCATTTATCCCCATTGTCCGGTTTCCCTGTACGTTGCTGTGACCACGAACCGGACATACGCCCGCACCGGGTTTACCTAATTGACCAAACAGCAATTGCAGGTTTGTAATTTCACGAACGGTATCCAGAGAATGTTTATGCTGTGTAATCCCCATCGCCCAGGTACAAATAACCCGTTCGGCGTTCTGATAAATATCAGCAGCCTCGCGTAATTGTACCTGCGTTAAGCCTGATTGTTCTTCAATAAACGACCACTCAGTAGCAGCAACTTCCTGCAAATAAGCATCCACACCTTCGGTGTAGGCCGCAATAAAATCTTGATCAAAAATACCTGCTTTTCCGACATCCGTCAGTGCGGTATGGGTTTCTAAAAGTGCTTTGACCATACCCCGCACAGCCGCCATATCTCCACCCAGTTTAGGCTGATAGTAACGATGGCTAATATTACCCGCTATTGGCGTGATCACTTCGAGTGGTTTTTGTGGATCAGCAAAACGTTCTAAGCCGCGTTCGCGCAATGTATTGAAGGTGACAATTCTGGTGCCGTGCTCAGCGGCATGACGTAAGCTATGCAACATTCGTGGATGGTTTGTACCGGGGTTTTGACCAAATACAAAGATGGCATCAGCGTGATCAAAATCATTCAGGCGAATGGTTCCTTTACCAACACCCAAACTTTCCAGCAACCCATAACCGCTTGCTTCATGGCACATGTTCGAACAATCCGGGAAATTATTGGTCCCCAATACCCGGCCAAATAACTGATACAACCACGAAGCTTCATTACTGGCCCGACCAGAGGTATACAGTTCCAACTGATTGGGGTTATCCATTGCCTTAATGTGTTTAGCGATAAGAGAAAAGGCCTGCTCCCAACTAATTGGTTCATAGTGATCCGTTTTACGGTTATAACGCATCGGTTCAACAACCCGTCCCTGATATTCCAGAAAATAATCACTTTGTTGGTAGAGTTTACTAACGCTGTATTTGGCGAAAAATTGGTTGTCTACATGGCGACGGGTCGCTTCCCAGGTAACTGCTTTGGCCCCGTTTTCACAGAAGCTGAAAAGGCTTTTGTTATCATCTCCCCATGCACACCCCGGACAATCAAAGCCTTTGGGTTTGTTCATGCGCATCAGGTTAACCATGTTTTTTAATGCTTGTTTACTATCAAAAACAAAGCGTGTTGTTGCCTCCAATGAATCCCAACCTCCCGCAGCAGCACGATAAGGTTCTATTTTTGTTTTGAATTTCATAACAATCTCGATTTTTTAACATGGTGGTCAAAAAATTGGCCACGGATTGGCAGATGAATCAGAAACGACGAACTGATTTATTGTGATATTTATTCCGTTCTTATACAACGAGAAAACCGAATTGTCTTCCTATTTCTTCTCACGGTGAAAGTGGTTTTGATTTAGTAAAAATTATTTAACTATAGTAAAATTACTCAATAAATTAAGCCAATAATATGGCAAATCCTGTTTTGAAAGTGGAATTGAAGTAGACGGTGAAGCCTCTTAGAAAAAATTTTCGGCGGATAGGCTATCCCTGATTTATATCAAATAAAATAATATCGTGGTGTAATATGTATTATCGTGATGAAACTGGTTGTTTGCTCTTAGATAAAAAAGATAAAAAGAAACACTGCATAACGGGAGCCATATTGATTTTTTTAAGATTGTACGTATTAGTGATAATGAAATGTGTCTCTTGTCGAAAGATGTACACTTAACAGTTTTGATATCCCTGAATATTTTCTCTGATAAGAATCATGTCAGTGGTTGTACAGCAACAGTAACAGCATCTGTCATTACCCATAATTTTTTTGGGAAAATGTATATGATACCGGTATCTCTCACACACGGTATTATTGTGAAAAGTATGCTCTCTAAAGTTAAGTTCCCACAAAAAACTCAATGATATATGTAGCGAAATCTAAATGGGAAAATGTTATCAACACAGCACGCCTCCAGCTATAATATTTTCCCCACGACAAAATAAACAATTGACCACGCCAGCGATAATGCAATGTCTTTCAGGGCGATATTTTTCGGTTTCCAATAAGCTGCGGCTAAGGTCCGGGAGTTATCCAGATTGGGATCATTATCTATCGCATCTGAATAAGGACTTCCCCAGAACTGCTTTGCCACTGTCCAGCCCGATATAACGATCAGGATAATAAAATAACTAAATGAGATGGTAACAATTGTGAGGCTTCCACTAATTTTTCAGCCACACTTTTTCTTACTGCACAATATTCAACATAACCTTTTATACTTGCAAAAAATTTTTCTTCCTGTCGGGAAAATTAAATCATTATTTGGAATTACACTGATGGAGATACAGTATATATTTCTCAATGATATTACAAAAATTTATCATCAGATATTGAACCAAAATGATTTGGTTGAAATACCATAAGAAGAAATGATTTCACAAGCGACTATGATATGTTCATTACGCAAGATGAAATGCCAAACCTTATATGACAAAATAGGAGCATGTCCCTGATTCCCTAATATCTGGAGGAGAAATACCCTAAACGGTATTCACAGCACAACATGACCCAAGACCATTCACTACAAGATCATCAACTACAAGTAGAAGCCATTAAATGTGGCACAGTTATCGACCACATTCCGGCCCATGTCGGTTTTAAGTTATTGTCACTATTCAAACTCACAGAAACCGACCAACGCATTACTATTGGTCTGAATTTACCTTCCAATCAATTGGGTAAGAAAGATCTGATCAAAATTGAAAATACGTTCCTGACAGAACAGCAGGCAAATCAACTTGCTATGTATGCGCCACATGCAACTGTGAATAATATTGAAAATTACGTTGTCGTGAAGAAGATGCCAATCAACCTGCCAGAGAAGATTGATGGTATCCTTGTATGCCCGAACGGTAACTGTATTAGTCATAATGAACCCGTAGAAAGCTGTTTCCGCGTTATGGAAGCCGCTAACGACGTCGTCGTCTGTTGCAAATACTGCGAAAAAGAGTTTGATCGTCAGGCTGTCATCAGCAACGATTAAAGTCCCGCAGTTGATGCTGACCAGAGGGGCACTATGATGTTGACCTCGCAAAAATTTTCCATTCTGACGTTAAACAGGAGTTTCTAATGTCACATTCTATTCACACCGACAATGCACCAGCCGCAATCGGCCCTTATGTTCAGGGTGTTGATCTGGGCAGCATGGTTATCACTTCCGGTCAGATCCCTGTTGATCCGAAAACGGGTGACGTTTCTGAAGATATTACGGCACAAACCCGACAATCACTGGAAAACGTCAAGGCTATTATTGAACAATCTGGCCTGAAAGTAGCGAATATCGTAAAAACTACAGTGTTTGTTAAAGATCTGAATGACTTTGCTACAGTGAATGCAGCCTATGAAGCATTCTTTACTGAACATAACGCGCCTTTCCCTGCTCGCTCATGTGTTGAAGTTGCTCGTTTGCCAAAAGATGTAAAAATCGAAATCGAAGCTATCGCTGTTCGTAGCTAATTCATAGCTTCATCAACCCTGATAGCTCAATATCAGGGTTGATATTCTCTCTTTTTGCCTCCCCACTTCGTCCCAGAATAATTTCCCTGTTCTTTGTCTTAGATCAACTTATTGCATGGTATATTGATTAGAAGAACCCACATATTGTGCTTAAATATAAAAATATAACTATATATGGTGTTTATGCACAAGATTATCCACATCAAATTAAAAACTGACCATCATGCAATTTTAGTTTGTGGGTAACATTTTGTGGGTAGCATATTGAGGAACTCTATTGTGAAAACGGTTGTGATGCAGCGCAATAACCATCCAGTTAATGTTGAGAAAAAAGCTCTCCATGAATGGCATGATCGACTAGATCAGGAAATTCGCGGCCTGATCGAACAAAGCGATCTACCTTTACTCAATGAAAATGCCAATAAAGATGCTAAAGTGATCCCCACTCAGCGTGACTTACTGGCAGGGATCGTCGCCAGACAGTATGCCAAACAACATATGCTGCCGAGTGATGTTGTTCTGGCACATGAAAAGGGAGAAATTCACTACCATGATCTGGATTATGCTCCATTCTTCCCGATGTTTAACTGTATGTTAGTTGACTTACAGGGCATGCTGACCAAAGGTTTTAAGATGGGTAATGCCGAGATTGAACCGCCAAAATCAATCTCCACAGCAACTGCCATTACAGCCCAAATTATTGCACAGGTCGCCAGCCACATTTATGGCGGTACAACCATCGACCGTATTGATGAAGTGCTCGCTCCGTTTGTTGAAGCCAGCTATAACAAACATTTGACCATCGCAAAAGAGTGGCATATTACGGATCACACCGCCTATGCTAAAGCCCGCACCGAAAAAGAGTGTTACGATGCTTTCCAGTCTTTGGAATATGAAGTGAACACGCTGCACACCGCCAACGGACAAACACCGTTTGTGACATTCGGTTTTGGACTGGGAACATCAAAAGAATCCCGTTTGATTCAAACGGCTATTTTACGTAACCGTATTGCTGGCTTAGGCAAGAATCACAAAACTGCCGTATTCCCAAAACTGGTTTTTGCCATTCGTGACGGGCTAAATCATAAGCTTGGAGATCCTAACTATGACATCAAATTATTGGCTCTGGAATGTGCCAGCAAGCGCATGTATCCCGATATTCTTAATTATGATCAAGTGGTTAAAGTCACCGGATCATTTAAAGCTCCAATGGGCTGCCGTAGCTTTCTCAGTGTTTACGAAGAGAATGGTCAACAAATTCATGCAGGGCGCAATAATCTGGGGGTAATAAGCCTGAATCTTCCCCGTATCGCGATTGAAGCCAAAGGCAATGAAATGCGTTTTTGGCAGCTACTGGAACAACGCCTGTTGGTTGCCAAAAAAGCATTAATGACCCGAATTGAACGCCTTGAAAACACCAAAGCACGGGTTGCCCCTATCCTCTATATGGAAGGCGCTTGCGGAGTAAGGTTGAAAGAGGATGACAATATTGGCGAAATCTTCAAACATGGGCGGGCTTCTATTTCGTTAGGGTATATTGGTATCCATGAAACGATTAATGCGCTATACGGTGATCACATTCATCTATTTGACGATGAACAACGTCGTCAAAAAGCAATCTCTATCGTTAAACGCTTACGCAAAGCAGTTGATACCTGGAAACAGGAAACCGGCTATGGATTCAGTTTATACAGTACGCCAAGTGAAAGTTTATGTGACCGTTTCTGTCGCCTCGATGCCGCTGAATTTGGCGTGATCCAGGGAGTCACGGATAAGGGTTATTACACCAACAGTTTTCATCTGGATGTAGAGAAAAAAGCCAATCCTTACGATAAGCTGGATTTTGAAGCACCTTATCCCCCATTAACGAATGGTGGTTTTATCTGCTACGGCGAATATCCCAATCTGCAACATAATTTAAAGGCATTGGAAGATGTATGGGACTACAGTTATTCCCGTGTCCCTTACTACGGAACCAATACTCCAATTGATGAATGTTATCAATGCGGTTTTACCGGAGAATTTTCCTGTACCAGCAAAGGGTTCACTTGTCCCCGTTGTGGTAATCATGATTCAGCGCATGTTTCTGTGATCCGACGGGTTTGTGGATATCTTGGCAGCCCTGATGCCCGTCCATTTAATGCAGGTAAACAGGAAGAGGTAAAACGTCGCATCAAGCATCTCAACAATGGGTCAATTGGCTAATATCATGAATTACCATCAATATTATCCGGTTGATGTGGTTAATGGCCCCGGAACCCGCTGTACCCTGTTTGTGGCTGGCTGTTCCCATCAATGTCGTGGTTGTTATAACCAAAGTACATGGCGGACTGACTCAGGTCGCCCCTTCACGCAAGCTGTTGAAGATCAGATCATTACTGATTTGAAAGATCTCCGCATTAAACGGCAAGGGATATCATTATCTGGCGGCGACCCTCTTCATCCCTCCAATACGCCTGATATTCTCAAATTGATCAAACGGATAAAGAGAGAGTGCCCGGATAAAGATATTTGGCTATGGACAGGTTATGTCCTCCACGAGTTAAGCGGTCTCCAACAAGAAATTGTCAGTTATATTAATGTGTTAGTTGACGGAAAATTCGAACAGACTTTGCACGATCCAGCGCTAATCTGGCGAGGCAGTAGTAATCAGGTTATTCACTATTTACGATAATGAATTCCGATAATTTTAGGGTATAAAATTTGCAGCTCTGATATTAACGCCGCCAATGTAATTTCTTACCAAAGCCAAGTGTGTTATCCACCATTTTTATTTCATTCAGGTTCAATTGCCAAATAGGCGATTTTGCTGTTATCGCAACAGGAAAGCGGTGGCAGTAGCTTGCTCTGGCAACTGTTTCATCCTTACCTGTCAATAGGGCAACTTCCCCACGAAACTGAATGCCTCTGATCTGGGAAATATTATGGGTTTGCCCGGCAATAGTACCTGCAACTACGGCGTTTTCCTGCATCATTTTACCGTGGCGGGTATCAGGTTCAGTCATAAACCAGAGTGTCATTTTATCGATATCAAAAGCATAGAAACAATTTGCGCACCATAGATCCTGATTTGAAGAAGTACAAATTGTGAAGACATGTTGCTCGGCAAGATACTGGCAGATTGTTAAGATATCTTTATTCAATTCCATCTAATTCCATATTGTTATATTTACTTATCTCAATCAGAACACATGTGGATATTGATCCAGCGATGTGTTCTGATATTTATACAGCAGTATGATATTTAACCTGATCTAACTATACGTTATTTATAGATTTCTGCAACACCATGCAGTTTATCGTGACCAGTAGCAGAAATAATGCGGAAATAAGCTGCTCCAGCTTTGTCAGCTTTTTTGGACAATTCTTCTGTCAGGTTATCCAGTGTTTCTGCTCCCGTCACAGAAACAACACCAATTTTCTCCCCTGTAGCATTTCTTACTTCAATAGCGGCAAAAGAACCAAACGAAACAGTACATAGTGTTAAAACAGCAGCAATAAATTTTGCATTTCTCATTTTTAGATCCTTTGTCTACTTTTCAATATAAAGGGTATCTCTCTGTGATTTGGATCAAGTTATACGCTTCTTCAAAAAATGATAATTAGCAATTCTTGCTATAATTTTTCAGTTATTTTGAATAAAAATATTGTCACTGACTGTTAATAAACATGTCATTTAATATCATTCATCATGTTACATTGTTACAAAAACCACAATGCAGTCTATGGTCTCATTATGATTTAATCTCATGCGGTATTTATACATTTGTAACTATTTAATATAAATTATGAATATTAAAAAATCTGATTGGTATCTTTACTTGATAAAAACCGAGAATGGTTCTTTATATACCGGAATTACTACAGATATTTCCCGTCGTCTGATACAACACAGTACAGGAAAAGGAGCGAAGGCTTTGAGGGGAAAAGGCTCATTAACTCTGGTCTATCACCGTTTAGTACGGGACAAGAGCACAGCATTAAAGCTGGAATACCGAATAAAGCAACTAAACAAGCAACAAAAAGAGAGGCTGGTTACAACCCAACCTCTCTGTATAGCAACCTATTTGTCAGAGACTTCATGAGAATAGACATTGTTGCCAGCGTATTTCCAGCATGACTTCAACGTGTATTTACTACTTTTTGTATTTACATCTTGTAATTACATTTCATAGTTACACATAGTCAAAATGACTGGGATATGTGACTAAACCATGACAATCATCCAGCGAGACATCAGCCAGTGTGTAAACCTGAAAGAACTCCTCACTATCAGGCCATTGGCAATGTAATTGGTACTCTTTAGCAAGCCTGAAACCAAAACGATGATAATATTCAGGTTTACCAAGCACGACTACTGCACCATAACCAAACTCATTCAGGCTATCCAATCCTTCATACACTAACTTTTCACCAATGCCCTGACGACGATACGGTTCAGACACTACCAATGGTGCTAATCCAACCCAATTATGATCCTGACCATTGATGTCAACAGGTGTGAAACCAACATAACCAATAACGTGACCTTCATCGTCAGTCGCAACAATCCCTAGCGTCAACAAGCCATTTTCTCTTAATCTATGAACTAACTCAGCTTCTGTCGATGTCTCAAAGGATTCTCGCAGCAAGCGATCAATACCCATGGCATCAACCGGAATTTCGACCCTGATTAACATGACGATAACGCGCGATCGTTCTGATCTGCGCCCTCTTTTTGTTCCGCTTTGATAAATTGAGTTAACGATAATAAACCAAAACGGAAAGTGGATTTAACCTAACACAAGTCAGATCCCTTTTCGTGAAAAGGAACATGTTATTTTGCCAAAATACTGTGATATTTCCTGATACTACCTCAAGAATTGATAATAAAATTCTATCACTGAGATCCAGGTAAATCAGTATCCGTGACATTTGCACGGAACCCGTCCCAAATCAATATATTTTCACTATCGGTCTGGCGATAATTCTTGATTGCTGTTAATGCTTTCGCTGCCGTTTCATAAAAATCTTCAATTCCCGCAGTTCACCATTACGCAATATCCCAACAAAAATTCCCAGGATCATGTATACAACACCAAGGAACAGGATCATTGCAATATCCCCTAACATATTTTGCAAGGGCATATTCATTTGGTTTATTCCTGCGATAATTTTGGTTGCCCATGTGGATGGCAAAGCCGATGAAATCGCTCTTACCCAATCAGGCATCGCCTGAACCGGCCAGATAGTCCCCGAAATGTAGAAAACAGGCGTAGTGATAAACGCCAATGTCAGATAAATCATTTCCACACTGCGCAAACACTCTGTTACCAGTTTACCTAACCCCAATACTGCCAGCAGGAATGGGAAAGTCATCAGCAATAATTGATAAATTGGTGCGTCCTGCCGGTATCCCAATACCCATGGCCACAGAACAAAAAAGATCACAGACAAAAACAGCCAAATAGGCAACAACGCAGACAAAGCTCCCAGATAGACAGGAAGTGGTGGCTTACCTTTAGGGGTACTACGTATGGTGATACTCACACGTACACAAGCAATCAAAAAGGAGTGCTGCAAAAGCATCACCAGTAATCCGGGAAAAACAATGGCAGCATAACTGATCCCCGGATTGAATAATCCAATGGTTTCTCCTTTAATCGGTTGTAGCAACACGTTCACCTGTTCCGTACTGAAACCTGATTTCAGCAGTAACTGTGTATTATATTCAGATAATAACTGTTGATACGCCAACGCCAAATCCTGCTGAATCTGCCCATTGGCAAGGCGGTTCGTCGCGTCACCATAAACCGGTACTGTCACATTTTTCCCGCCTAAAAGACGTTTTTCAAAATCCGGCGGCACAATGATAATGGCGAAGATTTCCCGTCGTAACATGTCATTACGGGCGTTAGCAAGACTAGTGTAGTTTTGGGTTTCAATTTTCGCCGTCGCATCAATATGGCGGATCAGCGCACGACTCATATGACTGTTGTCCTGATCAATAATCGCAACGGGCAGATCCCATAATGTAGGGCGGACATAAACCAGACTCATCACACACAGAGAAACAATCAGCATTAACCACAAAGGTTTTTCCAGCATTCCCAACAATACATTGCGGAAAGTTTGCCAATACATTTTCCAATTATTCATTTACCTGCTTCCCCTGCATTATATAGCTTCTCCTGACTGGTTAAGCCGTTTCCACAAACGATTGCGGATCAACAAGGCACAAACTAAAGGATAAATCACCAATAGCATGCAAACATGCAGGATGATTTTTAATGATACTTCCCGCAGAAAGATATCGAACATGGCATTTAAAGCATGGGTTAATGGCTCCAGATTCGAAATAACTCTTGCCGGCCATACCATTGATAATTCAGGCACCACCATGCCAGAAAATGACATCGCAATACTGACCAGCATTCCGATTAGTGAATAAGCCGTCAATGCATTACCGGTGAAAGTAAATAGTAGTAAACCGATACTTTGAGCCGCAATCACATAAAAGAATCCAACAACTGGCATATATATGGGATTACCTGCAACTTTGGCATCAGAAAATGCAACCAATGCTGCAATTTCTATCATCAACAACAACGTAAAAATCAGGGTATAAGGCGCAAGTTTTCCTAATAAAGCCGATATAAAAGATTTTGCGCTTAAGAGCTGTTTTCCCCTTGCCATTGTATAAATAGTGCAAGTCACGACGAAAAGCTGTAATAAATGGATGGTTGCAGCAAATTGCTGGAAATAGATATAACTGCCACTGGCATTGAACAAGCTGTCATAAGACATCGTCGCTTTAGCTAGTGGTGGAAGCTGACGACCCATTTCAGACGCAATGATCTTACGATATTTGGCATTTGTTTCTGCCATCAATCCGCCGAAGTCCTGAACGGAATAACGCCCTGCACCATAAAACAAGGCATTATAATAGATGCTCACTGTCGGCTGTTTACCACTCAACGCATCTTTTTCTAGATCGGGAGGGATATAGAGTAAAGAGTAATCCTTTGCACTGCCCAATCTCTCTAATGATTCTGTCAGACCATTATCATAGGTTTTGATATCAGCGTGAGGTGCCGCATTTAAGTTACGGATTAATGTGCGTGATAAGGTACTGTGATCATTATCCACGACTGAAACAGGCAGGTTTAGCAGCGTTCCTTCCGAAAAATTGGCACTAATTAAGATAAACAGCAACAGAGGAAACAGCCAACTTAGCCAGTGAAAAATCGGGCTACGGACTGCAACCACCAGCTCGCGGATAAACGCATGCTTAAAACTATGCCATTCAAGACTATGCCATTTAAGACCATGCCATTTAAGACCACGCCATTTAAGACCACGCCATTTAAGACCACGCCACACAGCTTTTCTGTTCATCAAGCTGCCGCCTTACTTATCCCAGTGCCATAATGCACTCATTCCCGGACGCAGCCCATCAACAGGTTGTAGTGGATATAAACGGACTTCAAATGTTCTCAGATCAAAGTCCCCTGTTGCACGAGTGGCCCGTTTTGTTGCGTAATCCCCCATTGGCGCGATATAACGGACTTCTGCCTCAATATCTTTATTATCCAAAGCCGGTACACACAATGTCACTTTGTCACCTTTACGGACTTTAGCCAGAATATCTTCGCGCAAATTATAAACAAAATAAGCTTCAGGGATACGTATTAGTGTTGCCAATGGGCTATTGGCATTGAAAAGTTGCCCGACCTCCGCCGGAAGTGGCCCAATTTCACCATCAACGGGAGCTTTTACCTGTAGATCATTACTCTGAATTTTTAATTCCCGTAATTTCTCTTCAGCTTCATTCAGTGCTGCCTGATATTGTTGCCGTAATTCTATACGATCTCCATTTTTCCCTGCATCCAGCTCCGCTTTTGCTGACAGCATTTTCTGGTAAGCAATATCACGCGCGTTTCGTGCGTTATCCAATTCACTGGCAGATGAATAACCTTTGCCTGAAATATTACTGAGTCGCTCAAATTCACGTTGAGCGTTTTTATATCCAAATTCAGCCTGTAAGTATGCCGCTTCCAAACTGCGAATATTTTCTTCTCGTGTTCCATGCAAAGATAAATTGAGTTTTGCTTTAGCCTGATCACGGGCGGCTTGAGCTGCGGCAACTTTTGCAGTCAGCTCAGGGCCATCAAGGCTTACTAATAGTTGGTCGGCTTTTACGTCGTCTCCTCTCCTAACGTGAAGCGCAATCACTCTTCCAGAGGCTTTAGATGCAATGATGACTTCAGGTGCTTCAACCTCTCCCTGCAACAATAAGTCCTGATGATGTGAGCGAAAAAGCACGGCCATTGCGGTCAGAAAGATAATCAGCAATATCGTGAAAAGTGTTCTTTTCTTCATTATGTTTTGTAAGCTCCAAGCATACTACCAGATCAAAATTCGTCAGCGATGACCAAATTAGTGTAGCTGTACCGATCTAGTGTGACACTATCTTCATAAATTCTTTTTAGAAATTCGTGCGCCTGATCATTGACAAAAATGAAATGCTTTATGTAACTACCTATCACATTATATACCCAATCAATTTCAAGTAGCAGTAAGACGGGAAATTAACACATTCCCTTTCCCTCAATTCAACTTGTTATCTGATTATTTTTATTTCTTAAAATCAATTCATCAATTAATATTTAATTATGAATTAGAAAGAAAGTGCTTTCTGAAACCACATTGTAGAATATTCGCCAATAAAACATCAAAGATTAATAAAATGAAAATACAAATAAAAACCAATAATAATTAGCATAGAATATTTAACTATGAAAAATCCTATTATATTTAAAGTTATTTTTTCCCTTCCTCAGACAATCCCTGTTCACATAAGACATATAAATTGCAACATTATGTTTTAATTTACATAAATCTAAAAAACCATGTTTTAACCTAATGAGAAAATACGTATAAATCACCTGTTATTTTTTTATTCTCAGTCTTGTTTTTTATTTTCAATACCTGATATAGAAAGTCATGTTGACCACTAAATAGTTTTATGCTGGAATAAAAAATACATATACAAGATATGTCAGATCAATAATCCTTGCGTTAACACGTTAACAATTTTTTTGTTAACCAATTTATGATGTCTCAAATAAGGCAATACCATTTTGCCCCTCTTTTATTTCATCATCACCTGACGCTGTTACTATTACAGGTTTATTTTTATGCACAAAAAATTTGATAAGCCTCAGGCACAAAATCAGCAACACTGGCTGAAACGAGTAGCCTGGGTGAATATTATCGCCCAATTCGCGTTCCCACTCGCTGGCACATTTACTCCTATTATTGCCACGGCCGAAACGCATACGATTTCTCAACATTCCCCTCTGGCAATACCAACTGAGCCTTATATTCTGAAACCGGGAGAAACTATCCATACAATAGCTAAACGTTACGGTTTCACCATTAATCAACTTAAGGAAATAAATAAATTCCGTACTTTCAGCAAACCGTTTCCAGTACTTGGGGTTGATGATGAAATTGATGTCCCCAAATATCGCCCTAATAAATATTTACCATTCAATGACTTTTCATCAGAGCCATTTTCCAAAACCGATGATACAGAACGCAAGCTGGCTCATGCGGCTATCCGCGTCGGTGAGATACTGAACAGCAATAAAGCAAGCGACAGCGCAATAAATCAGATAAGCAACTTAGCGGTGTCAGAAGCCAATCAACAACTCCAGAGCTGGCTAGGATTTTACGGTACAGCGCGTGTACAAACTCATATTGATAAACGAGGTCGTCTGGATGGCAGTCAACTTGATATGTTGTTACCTCTGTATGACAACAAAAGTAAAATGGACTTCACTCAATTTGGCCTACGCCGCATTGATAAACGCAACACCATCAATATCGGTATCGGACATCGTCAGTTTTTTGATAGCTGGATGCTAGGATACAACGCTTTTCTGGATCACGATTTTACCGGAGATAATACCCGGCTTGGCCTCGGCACAGAGTATGCTCGCGATTATCTGAGGCTAGGCATGAACGGCTATTTTCGCTTAAGTAACTGGAAAAAATCGCATTTTCTGAAAGATTACGATGAACGTCCTGCCAATGGATTCGATCTGAGAGTACAAGGCTATCTTCCCGCTTTGTCACAACTTGGCGGTAAGTTGGTATATGAACAATATTTTGGCGATGAAGTTGGGTTAATCAATAAAGATCACCGCCAAAAGAACCCCGCGGCCTTTACTGCCGGCATTAACTATACGCCTATCCCATTGCTGACTTTCGGTATTGACCGCAAACAAGAGATGTCTGGCAATAAAGACACTCAATTCAATATAGAACTGAACTATGACATCGGTACACCATGGTCAACACAGATTGATCCCGATGCCGTGATATTCAAACATACGCTACAAAGCGGTCGTTTTGATCTCGTTGATCGTAACAATCAAATTGTTTTGCAATTTCGTAAACGTGAAGTCATTAGTCTGACATTAGACAGACTGATTTCCGGCCATGCAGGTGAAATCAAACCTATTCATCTTAGAGTAAACAGCAAATATGGCCTGAAAACGATCCAATGGGAGGTTGGAAGCCTGCTTGCCAATGGAGGCAAGATCAAACAACAAAACAGTAATACCTATCTGCTGACCCTGCCGAAATATCATCGTCAAGGCAATAACACTTATACCATAGGTGCTATTGCCTACGATGAGCATGGCAATGCTTCCAAACGAGCAGAAACTCAGGTTCAGGTACTACAAGCACAGGCAAGTGCCGATAAATCTACGTTCACCGCAAAAGACAGCGAACTGTCAGCAGATGGTCACTCCACCACCATCCTTAAATTGACACTAAAAGATGGGAACGGCAATCCAATTCCTGGTGCTGGCGAGGATATCAAACTCATGGGTAGTAAATTAGGCGGGGCCGGTAAAGATCCTCAGATTGGGCAAATAAAAGAAACTCAACCAGGGATCTATGAAGCGTTACTTACCGCTGGTGAAAAAATAGGTGTGCTGACTATTACACCTGAAGTGAAAAGCCTTGATATAAAGCCAATAGAGATCACCTTTTTTCACCCTGACAAACCAATTATTAAAGATCTCAGTATGTCAGGCAGATTAGAAATAGGACATATCCTCAATGCAACCTATACCTTCCATGCTAATAACGGCGAAAATGTGGACAAATCACGCTATGTGTGGGGAGATAAAGGGAATGTTGATATTACCAAAAGCAGTACTATCGTCGAATCGGGTAAGATCCCCGGTTATACATTGACACTGTCAGATGCAGGTAAAGTAAAAGCACTTGTTGTTCAGGCACAAAATGGGCTCCACATTACCGGGAATACCAAAGCGATTGATACCAGTATGGATCAAGAGCACGGTAACCATACCTATGATGGTACTGAAGGCGGAAAAGTCAAAGGGATTGCTGATCATCTGGTAGTCACCCTCAATACAGGGAAAGTTAAAAAAGGCGAAACAATTACCTTGAATATTAAAGCATTCAATCACGGACAGCCTGTAAAAAATGTCCCCATAGAAATGAAAGCAACCAAAGCACTAAACCGTCAGGAAGTCCCTCAGACAGTTACTGCGCTGATAGACAATGAATCAGGTCACTACCAAGGAGCAACGGGAGATGAGGGTAGTTTATCGCTCCCCATCACCGACCCAAATGGACTGGGCGTAAAAACGACCTTGCAAATAAAAGCCTATGGTGTCTCAAACCCGAAAACTGAAGATGTCATTTTTACTGTCGTGACCAGCCCTGATTCTAAGTACGCAAATTTTTGGGGACATATGGCTGAAACGGTGACAAATACAAACGGAGTCATTTTTGACCGACCTCTGCTACAAGCCGAGTTAGCAATGGGTATGAAAGGAATGACTACTTATACTGAAAATGGTGAGATTTGGCCACGTCGAGTCTATAAAGGCGCTGTATGGTATTGTAAAAAAATACATAAAAAATTACCGACAGCAGAAGACTTAGCCAGCCTGTACCAAGCACATCAACAAAATGCGATGCATGAGCTGTATGGCTGGCCACAATTCCGTTCTTACCGTTCTTCAACACCCGGAATAGATGAACACGGGAAAAATGCTCATTTCGCCGTGAATATAGATGATGGTACAGTTCATGTTATTAATGAGATAGTCACCGATTACGTTATCTGCACTGAATAATCCTATTCCTGTTTATTTCGTCAAAAAATCTTTAAGAAAATCCGTCCTTGCCGAAGAGGGCGGATATACCCATTGACGGCGTTAAATTCAAGCTTTGATAATGACCGCATAAATTTATTTATTGTTATCAAACATGCCGTGAAAAAATATGTATGAATTTAACCTCGTGTTACTACTGCTCCAGCAGATGTGTATCTATCTGGTGATTGCCTGGCTACTGAGTAAAACGCCTCTGTTCATTCCTTTACTGCAAGTGAGTGTTCGCTTACCTCATAAGCTCATGTGTTATGTCATTTTCTCCATCTTCTGCATCATGGGAACATATTTTGGTCTGCATGTTAATGATTCTATTGCTAATACCCGTGCTATTGGTGCTGTATTAGGTGGTTTCCTTGGCGGGCCAACAGTCGGAGCGATGGTAGGATTCACGGGAGGATTGCATCGCTATTCCCTTGGCGGAATGACCGCATTCAGTTGTATGGTATCCACCATTATAGAAGGCGTTATTGGCGGTCTTGTACACAGTTATTTAATGAAGCAGGGCAAGATCAATAAGTTACTTAACCTATGGACTGCGGCGATTGTGACATTCCTTGCCGAATGTGCTCAGATGGGGATTATTCTGCTGTTTACTAACCCTTTCAGTGAAGCATTTAATTTAGTGAAAAATATCGCCGCTCCTATGATCATCGCTAATAGTATCGGGGCAGCTATGTTTATCCGTATCTTACTGGACAGACGCGCCATATTCGAAAAATATACCAGTGCTTTTTCTGCCCAAGCCCTGAAAATCGCGGTATGCACCGAAGGGATATTACTTAAGGGATTTAATGAAGCTAACAGCATGCGTGTCGCAAAAGTTATCTATCAGGAATTGGAAATTGGGGCTGTCGCAATTACTGATCGGGAAAAATTATTGGCATTTATCGGCATTGGTTCCGACCATCATTTACCGGGAACGCCTATTGCTTCCGAGCAATCACATCGTGCGATAGCAAATAATGAGGTGGTCTACGCTGATGGTAATGAAACTCCCTATTGCTGCTCCCTTAGTCCTATTTGCAAGTTGGGTTCAGCACTGGTTATTCCTCTACGGGGAGAAAATCAGCAAGTGATCGGTACGATAAAATTGTATGAAGCCAAAAACCGTTTATTTAGTTCGATCAATCGAACATTAGGTGAAGGAATTGCCAGCTTGCTTTCTGCCCAAATCCTTGCGGGACAATATGAACGAAATAAGCAGTCTCTGTTACAATCAGAAGTAAAACTACTTCACGCGCAAGTGAATCCTCACTTTTTATTTAATGCCCTGAATACATTACAGGCGGTGATCCGACGCGATAGCCAGCAAGCGGGTCAGCTTGTGCAGTACCTTTCAACATTCTTTCGCAAGAATCTGAAGCGACCAGAAGAAATCGCCACACTACAAAATGAAATAGAGCATGTGAATGCTTACTTACAAATTGAAAAAGCGCGATTCTGCGAACGTCTCCAGATAACGATAGATATACCGGAGTCTCTGCGTTATGCCCAATTACCTGCATTTTCCCTGCAACCCATGGTCGAAAATGCAATTAAACATGGCACATCACAGTTACTGGATACCGGAAGAATTACGATTAGAGCCCATCAACAAACGAATCTGCTATTGGTAGAAATTGAAGATAATGCGGGGCTTTATTGCCCGAAAAAAATGGGGGATGGACTTGGAATGAGCCTGGTAGATAAGCGCCTGCGGCTTCGCTATGGTGAACATTATGGTGTGCGTGTTGATTACCAACCAGAAGAATTTACTCGTGTCATCTTATGCTTACCACTGGAAAAAGAGGCTGATAAGGCAGCGTAGGTATGAATGTATTAATTATTGATGATGAACCACTGGCCCGTGAAAATTTACGTTGCCTGTTAGAAGAGGAAACAGATATTCAGATCATCGGTGAATGTGCCAATG
Source organism: Xenorhabdus indica (assembly GCF_014467235.1). Classification (GTDB taxonomy): domain Bacteria; phylum Pseudomonadota; class Gammaproteobacteria; order Enterobacterales; family Enterobacteriaceae; genus Xenorhabdus; species Xenorhabdus indica. The sequence goes on from NZ_NKHP01000005.1 coordinate 158,301, forward strand.
CAGTAGAAGCCATTGGCACCATTCATCGTCTGAAACCGGATGTGATTTTCCTTGATATTCAAATGCCTCGCATCACTGGGCTTGAAATGGTGGGTATGCTTGACCCTGAGCATCGCCCTTATATCGTTTTTCTTACCGCTTTTGATGAATATGCCATACAGGCATTTGAAGAACATGCGTTTGATTATCTGCTAAAGCCGCTGGAAAAAGAGCGACTGAGCAAGACATTACAACGACTTCGGTCGGGTTATCAAAAACAGAGTCTGGCAGATTTACACTCCGAAAATGAGCAACTGAAATATATTCCCTGCACAGGACACAGCCGGATATGGCTGATGCAACTGGATGATGTGCTGTATATCACCTCACGTTTGAGTGGTGTATATGTAATGAGTGCCAACGGACAGGAAGGTTTTACTGAATTGACCTTGCGCACTTTGGAAACCCGTACGCCTCTGACTCGCTGCCATCGGCAGTATCTTGTCAATATGGCCCATTTACGGGAGATTGTTTTTGGGGAAAACAGCCAGGCGGAATTGGTATTGCGCAATGATGAACGTATTCCTGTCAGCCGCCGTTATTTAAAGCCTCTCAAAGAAGAACTGGGGTTAATTTAATCATTTTTTAGAAATAATTCTGTACTCTCTATCATTAAGCCAAAAATAAAATAGGGAAATGTATGGCCGATCTCTATCTAAAAATCAAAACCAACCAAATGATCCTGAAAAATCTCAGTAATCAAAAAGAACTGAGTATTACAGGAAATTTCAGTACTTCCCGCTTATTGGTTGGTGATTTTTATAATGCAGAGCAGCAATTGCATTTGCTGCTTAAGCAACATGGCCTCATCCGATTCATTGACAGATTCTTCGGACGCAAACATCGGGTACTTATCCATCCATTAGAGCAATCCGAAGGCGGTCTTTGTTCCGTCGAAGAACGTGTGCTATTAGAAGTGGCCTATAGTGGCTCTCGATCCAGAATGAAAAAAATGGTTATTCATCAAGGTGAGCACTTACTTTCAGATTTAGAAATCAAAGAAATACTGAGAATTAATACACAAGCTGTGAGTTAAGAAATCATCTGATTTTTGATTTAAAAAACAGCAATAAAAAGCAGTCTATAACGAGTGGTTTCAGTTCACGTTCAGAAAGTACTTCATACAGCCAGAAAATTGGCTACGAAAATGAGAATATTGAAAACATAAAAAAGCCCTTTCTTTTATAAAGAGAAAGGGCTTATTTCAATTCGATATTTCAGCGTGTTATTGCTAACACGAAACAATAATCAATGGTGTATTAAACGTTACCATTGCTTTGTTGCTGACGACGACGTTGTGCACCACCGTTGAAATCGTCATTATTGCGACCACGGAAAGAACCACGCTCACCGCCACCACGACGTTCATTGTTAAAACGACGACCACCGCCGTTACCAAAACCGTCACGATCACGACGTGGACCATTGCCACCATTACCATTACTGTTGCGACCACCACCACGACGCTCACGACGTTCAAATGGCTGTGCATCGCCTAACAACTGCATGTTCATTGGTTTGTTCAGGATACGTGTACGGGTAAAGTGAGTCAGTAACTCCCCTGGCATCCCTTTTGGCAACTCAATTGTGGAGTGCGTTGCGAACAGTTTGATATTACCGATGTAACGGCTGCTGATATCACCTTCGTTAGCAATAGCACCCACAATGTGGCGTACTTCAACACCATCATCACGACCCACTTCAATGCGGTACAGTTCCATATCGCCAACATCACGGCGCTCACGACGAGGACGGTCACCCCTGTCGCCTTTATCACCTCTGTCACGATCACCAAAGCCATTACCATTACGGCGACGGTCATCACGATCATTGAATTCACGGCGAGGACGACGAACCGGATCTGGTGGCAGGATCAATGAACGTTCACCTTGTGCCATTTTCAGCAATGCCGCAGCTAATGTTTCCATATCCAACTCGTCACTGGTGCCCAATTTAGACAACAGAGCACGATATTGATCCAGATCGCTGCTTTCCAACTGCTGCTGAACGTTAGCAGCAAATTTTTCCAGACGGCGCTGGCTCAGAAGTTCAGCATTCGGCAGCTCTACTTCCGGGATTGTCAACTTCATAGTGCGTTCAATGTTACGCAGCAAGCGGCGTTCACGGTTTTCAACAAACAGCAGCGCACGACCGGCACGACCAGCACGACCGGTACGGCCGATACGGTGTACATATGACTCAGCATCCATCGGAATATCATAGTTAACAACCAGACTGATACGGTCAACATCCAAACCACGGGCAGCAACATCTGTTGCGATCAGAATATCCAAACGGCCATCTTTTAAACGCTCCAGAGTCTGTTCACGCAGAGCCTGATTCATATCACCATTCAGTGCCGCAGAGTTATAACCGTTACGCTCAAGCGCTTCTGCCACTTCCAGAGTCGCATTCTTGGTACGGACGAAAATAATCGCCGCATCAAAATCTTCTGCTTCAAGGAAACGTACCAGTGCTTCATTTTTACGCATACCGTAAACAGACCAATAGCTCTGGCTGATATCCGGACGGTTGGTTACACTGGTCTGAATGCGAACTTCCTGTGGCTCGTTCATGAAACGACGAGTGATACGACGAATCGCTTCAGGCATAGTCGCTGAGAACAATGCAGTCTGATGTTCTGCCGGGATCTGACTCATGATGTTTTCAACATCTTCAATAAAGCCCATACGCAGCATTTCGTCAGCTTCGTCCAGCACCAGACCTCTCAGGTTGGACAGATCCAACGTACCACGCTTCAGGTGATCCAGCAGACGACCCGGTGTTCCCACTACAACTTGTGGCCCCTGGCGCAAAGCACGCAATTGAACGTCATAACGCTGTCCACCATAGAGCGCGACAACATTCACACTACGCATATGTTTGGAAAAATCTGAACATGCTTCAGCAACCTGTACCGCCAGTTCACGGGTCGGTGCTAACACAAGGATCTGTGGAGCTCTAAGCTCAGCATCAATATTATGCAGTAAAGGCAAGCTGAAAGCCGCAGTTTTACCACTACCAGTCTGCGCCATACCCAACACGTCACGACCATTTAACAGGTGAGGAATACATTGCTGTTGAATTGGTGAGGGCTTCTCATAGCCCATGTCTTGCAGTGCAGAAAGAATAGGTGCTGATAATCCTAAATCAGCAAAAGAGATTTCAGTCTCAGTGGTCATGTAATGGTGCCTCATTGATCGTGGCGGCCAGTCTACATAACACAGTGAAAAGAATTTCTGTCATTTTCATTTAAAATGTGAACTGGCTCAAATTATGTTATAAAACGAACAAACAAATCCCCACCTCTTATAGATGTGGACTTAAAAATCTGTCGTGAAAATGTTCGTCAGCTATTGTTGGTTCGATTCTGATAGGTCATCTTGTCTTTGGCCTAGCAGCGCCAATTCCAACAATGCATAGCGGTGCTCAACAAAGTTATGGACATTATTAGCTACCGTCAGCTTGAATAACGCAACCGCGCTATCCTCATCCCCCAGACTTAGGTAATGCTTACCTAAATAGAAGTCAGTTTCACTGAGATGCTCAGCGAGCGAAGTGTTATCTGTCGAACCTTGTTTCAGGCGTTTCATCAGTGTCTTCTCACTGATCTTACCTAAATAGAATTCAACAATATTCCAGCCCCATAGCCCCCGGTTCGTTTTGTCAAAGCGATGCGACAAATTAGTCATTGCAACCTTCGGATCGATTTTCTCTTCCACAAGGTACAACCACAACGAACGGAAGGGATCATTTGGATCGTCTTGATAAAACGCCTGCAGATCATCCTGCGCTAAACGATAACGGCCACCGTAATACAGTGCAATTCCGCGATTCATTCGCGCGTAGTTGTAAGTTGGATCAAGCTCTAAAACAGAATCAAACGCTTCATAGGCAGCATCAAAATTGCCTGCCTGCGTAAAATAAATCCCCAAGTAATTAAAAATCTCAGGAATATCAGGACGGATAGACAAAGCAACTGAAAAATCATTCTGTGCCAATGCCCTCAGCCCGAGGCTATCATACAGCACACCTCTTTCATATAAAAGCTGTGCATACTCATCTTCCTTAAGAGAGCGGCTCGCAAGTATTTGTTCCATGCGCGCCAAAATAACCTCTTGTTGCAATGTTGGTTGAAGTGGAATAGCAAAAACTTCATTTTTACGCCACTCAGTGCTGCCACATCCTATAAGGAGAAAAATAGCTGCAACGTAATACCAGCGCAGAAAAGAATTCATTTCCCACTCCCGAAGTCAGACATTAATCAGAATGCCCTGTTACTCCACCCACGGTTGTTCCACCCACATTGTATATTTCAGGCATCCCGCCAGAAATTAACTGCCTTCCTTTATCTTTCAAATTGTCCTTTGTTGGCGACAATGCGAAATCTATTGGAGATAAACGGCGCCCTTTTTACAGGACACCGTTCTTTACGTCAAATTTATTCTACTGATGATTCCGGTGATTGTGATGTTTCATCGATAATATTCAGCATAGTATTAGCTACTGCTTCTTTCATGCTCAGGCGGATACGACCCTGACGGTCAATTTCCAGCACCTTGACAGGAACTTCCTGACCAATCTGCAAATAGTCAGTGACTTTCTCTACACGTTTGTCTGCGATCTGAGAAATGTGTACTAATCCTTCTTTACCACCGCCAATCGCAACAAATGCGCCAAAGTCAACAATACGAGTAACTTTACCAGTATAAATACGGCCAACTTCAACTTCAGCAGTAATCTCTTCAATACGGCTGATAGCATGACGCGCTTTTTCACCATCAGTCGCTGCTATCTTCACTGTACCGTCATCTTCGATTTCAATAGTTGTGCCTGTTTCTTCAGTCAAAGCACGGATCACGGAACCACCTTTACCAATCACGTCTTTGATCTTATCTGGATTTATTTTGATGGTGTGAATACGTGGCGCAAATTCAGAGATATCATTACGTGGACTCTGGATTGCCTGCTCCATTACGTTCAGTATATGTAAACGAGCACCTTTAGCCTGATTCAAAGCAATTTGCATGATTTCACGGGTGATACCTTCAATTTTGATGTCCATCTGCAATGCGCTGACACCATCACGGCTACCCGCAACTTTAAAGTCCATATCACCCAGATGATCTTCATCACCCAGAATGTCAGAAAGAACCACAAAGTTATCGCCTTCTTTCACCAGTCCCATGGCGATACCTGCAACTGCGGCCTTAATCGGTACACCTGCATCCATCAGTGCCAATGAAGCACCACAGACGGAAGCCATAGAAGAGGAACCATTGGATTCAGTAATTTCAGAAACCACACGAACGGTATATGGAAACTCGTTGATGCTAGGCATTACCGCCAGAACACCACGTTTCGCCAAACGACCGTGACCAATTTCACGACGTTTTGGCGAACCAACCATACCCGTTTCACCAACAGAGTATGGAGGGAAGTTGTAATGGAACAGGAAGCGATCTGTGTATTCTCCCATCAGTTCGTCGATCACCTGAGCATCACGTTCAGTACCCAATGTTGCTGTAACCAGTGCCTGAGTTTCACCACGGGTAAACAGAGATGAACCGTGAGTACGTGGCAATACGCCAGTACGAACGTCCAGTGCACGAACCATATCTTTTTCACGACCATCAATGCGAGGCTCGCCACGCAGGACACGGCCACGAACGACGTTTTTCTCCAGAACAGACAATACTTCAAGCACTTCTGTCTCTTCCAGTTCAACACCTTTTTCTGCTGCTTCTGCCAAAATGATAGCAGAAACTTCTTCTTTGATAGTATCAACCTGAGCGTAACGCTCCTGTTTTTCAGTAATGCGGTAAGCATCACCCAAACGGCTTTCTGCCAACTCAGCAACGCGATCATGCAGAGATTGGTTGACAGTCTCTGGTGTCCAATCCCACTTCTCTTTACCCGCTTCAGCAGCCAGTGCATTGATATTATCAATCACAATCTGCTGTTGTTCATGGCCGAACACCACCGCACCCAACATCTGCTCTTCTGTCAGCAGATCCGCTTCGGATTCAACCATCAGTACAGCGCTTTCAGTACCTGCAACAACCAAATCCAAGCGACTGTTTTTCAGCTCATCGCTGGTTGGGTTCAATACATACTGATCATTGATATAACCAACGCGCGCTGCACCAATTGGGCCATTGAATGGAATGCCAGACAATGCCAACGCCGCAGAAGAACCGATCATAGCAACGATGTCCGGGTGAACCTGTGGGTTTACGGAAACAACGGTTGCAATGATTTGAACTTCATTCAGGAAACCTTCCGGAAACAGTGGGCGCAATGGACGGTCGATAAGACGGGCAATAAGGGTTTCACCTTCACCCGGACGGCCTTCACGACGGAAAAAACTGCCAGGAATACGACCAGCAGCATATGTACGTTCTTGATAGTTAACAGTCAGTGGGAAAAAATCCTGACCTGGTTTCACTTTTTTCTGACCAACAACGGTAACAAATACCGCAGTGTCATCCATATTTACCATAACAGCCGCTGTCGCTTGACGAGCCATCATGCCTGTTTCGATGGTCACCGTGTGCTGACCATACTGGAATTTACGAACAATCGGATTCAGCAAAATAATATTCCTTCGTTAGTGTTGCTGCCTTTTAACTATCAGCAACAATGGATATTCTCTTCATTGCTACACCCTCACGACTAATGACAGCGCTTAATCCCCTTTGTCTTTCAAGTGCAACTTTGTTAGCCGCGCTATAACTTAGCATCTACCGGGTATATCCTTTTAAGTACTCTCATTAGCCGCGCGAGTCACTGTAGCTGAAGAGGTTCAAATATTTCAGAAACGGAATTTAAGTTTCTTAAATTCTACTTTCTAGAAGAAAAGGGGCCCGATAGGCCCCTTTCCACTGAAACTCATCAATTAGCGACGCAGTCCCAGACGCTCAATCAGCGCGGTGTAACGTGCCAGATCTTTACGCTTCAGGTAGTTCAGTTGATTACGACGCTGTGCAACCATACGCAGCAGACCACGACGGCTGTGGTGATCTTTTTTATGCTCTGCAAAGTGACCTTGCAGATGGTTGATTTGTGCAGTCAGCAGGGCAATCTGAACTTCACTAGAACCACTGTCGTTAGCGCCACGGCCAAACTCAGCAATAATCTGCGCTTTTGCTTCAGTACTTAGAGACATAGTATAACTCCAAATAATAGATTATGAATGACGAGTGCCGATCTCTAATTCAGCCACTCATATACAGGCGCATTATTCTACGCTGCAAATAGGTGAAGCGCAAGATAACCCCATAAATGCTTACTTTTGATATAATTCAACCATCATTCGGTTTTTACTATCATAAGTTTTAACTAACATTATCTTCCACTACCAAACGACGCGGAGCCACTAAGCCATCATCATCAATCACGGCAATACCGATGAATTTGTTTTCATCTCCTTCGGTAATACGTACCCACTCACCAGATGGTAAACGGTGCTGGCTACGAACAGGCTGTCCCTGCTTAAAATAAGCAGCAACAACAGATGTCAGATGAATTACAGGGAAATGCACAACTGCCGTATCCATCGGTAACAGTAATGGGTCGAGCAATTCTCCTGTTTCAATCTGTTGTCTTTCCGCCTGTTCTTTTAACTCATATAACTGTTCCAATGTCACCATTCTATGATTAGGATAATTGGCAACCTGCAAACGACGCAGATAAATCACATGGGCACCACAACCCAACAACTCTCCTAAATCGTCAATGATAGTACGGATATAAGTCCCTTTGGAACAGTGGATTTCCAGCTCCAGTTCATCACCTTCCCAGCGAATGAACTGCAATTCATAAACAGTAATTGGACGCGCTTCCCGCTCAACTTCAATGCCCTGACGAGCATATTCATACAGCGGTTTTCCCTGATGTTTTAATGCAGAGTACATGGAAGGAACCTGCATGGTATCACCACGGAATGTTTCCAATGCCTCATCAAGCTGAGCCAGAGTCACCTGAACTTCACGTTCACAAATGATTTTTCCATGAGAATCGGAAGTATCAGTGCGCTGTCCTAAACGGGCAATGACTCTATAGCGTTTGTCAGAATCCAGCAAAAACTGAGAAAACTTGGTCGCTTCACCCAGACAAATCGGCAACATTCCAGTTGCCAGCGGATCTAACGCACCTGTATGACCTGCTTTGCTGGCATTAAAGACCCGCCTTACTTTCTGTAAAGCATCATTGGAGGAAATATCCTGCGGCTTGTCCAGCAACAGTACGCCGTGTATCGCACGACCCCGACGACGCCCCATTACTTTTCCTCGTTATGATCCGCAGAAGCACGACGCTGCTCATCATTTTTTACGACATTAGTCACCAAATTTGACATACGCATCCCCTCTATCAAAGAACTGTCGTAAGAAAACGTCAGTTCAGGAATAATACGCAGACGCATCGCTTTGCCCAGTAAAGAACGAATAAATCCAGAGGCTTCATTCAATGCCTTAATACCCTCTTGAACCTTATCTGAATCATGTTCTTCTACTAACACATTAAGAAAAGTCACAAATATTTTGGCATAAGCCAGATCGCGGGAAACCTCAACACCAGAAACAGTGGCCATACCGATACGGGGATCTTTGACTTCACGCTGTAAAATGATGGCAATCTCTTTTTGCATTTCTTGTGCAACGCGCTGAGTACGACTGAATTCTCTTGCCATTGTTTTATCTCCTGACATTTTGGGGGGCATTAAGCCCCCCAAGAATGGATGAATCTATACCCGTCTTTCAAGCTACTACCTGAAATCTATTGGGTAATTGTGGTTTTTTAATCGATGGAGCGTTTAATTTCAACAACTTCGAAGACTTCTATCATATCGCCAACACGGACATCATTGTAGTTCTTCACACCAATACCACATTCCATGCCATTACGAACTTCGTTAACGTCATCCTTAAAGCGACGCAAGGATTCCAGTTCACCTTCGTAGATAACCACGTTATCACGCAGAACACGGATTGGATTATTACGTTTAATGGTACCTTCTGTCACCATACAGCCAGCAATTGCACCAAATTTCGGTGACTTAAAGACATCACGGACCTCTGCCAGCCCCATGATTTGCTGTTTGTATTCTGGAGCCAACATACCGCTCATTGCCTGTTTGATTTCATCAATCAAGCTATAGATAACGGAGTAATAACGCAGATCAACACTTTCGTTTTCAATGATACGACGTGCAGAAGCATCAGCACGGACGTTGAAGCCCAAAATGATTGCGTTGGATGCTGCCGCAAGCGTTGCGTCAGTTTCAGTGATACCACCCACACCGGAACCGATAATTTTCACTTTCACTTCGTCAGTAGACAACTTCATCAGTGAATCACAAATCGCTTCGCACGTACCCTGAACGTCGGTTTTCAGGACGATGTTCAGTTCAGATACTTTACCTTCTTCCATGTTAGCAAACATGTTTTCCAGTTTAGATTTCTGCTGACGAGCCAGTTTCACTTCACGGAATTTGCCTTGACGGTACAATGCCACTTCACGGGCTTTCTTCTCATCTCGTACAACAGTTGCTTCATCACCCGCAGATGGCACGTTGGACAGACCAAGTATTTCCACTGGCATAGATGGGCCGGCAGACATGACTTCCTGACCAAGTTCGTTACGCATCGCACGGATACGGCCATATTCGAAGCCGCACAGAACGATATCACCTTTGTTCAGAGTACCGGACTGCACCAGAATGGTTGCAACAGGACCGCGGCCTTTATCCAGGAAGGATTCAATGACCACACCATTTGCCATACCAGTACGAACCGCATTCAGCTCCAGAACTTCAGCTTGCAGCAAGATAGCTTCCAGCAATTCATCAATACCAATACCTGCTTTAGCAGATACATTGATAAACTGGTTTTCACCGCCCCAATCTTCCGGAATAATGCCGTACTGCGACAGTTCATTCTTCACGCGATCCGGATCAGCTTCTGGTTTATCAATTTTATTAACCGCAACAACTACCGGCACACTAGCTGCTTTGGCGTGCTGGATAGCTTCAATAGTCTGAGGCATCACACCATCATCCGCAGCGACAACCAGAACAACAATGTCGGTTGCTTTAGCACCACGAGCACGCATGGAGGTAAATGCAGCATGGCCTGGAGTATCCAGGAAGGTGATCATGCCTTTTTCAGTTTTCACATGATATGCACCGATATGCTGTGTAATACCGCCCGCTTCACCGGAAGCCACTTTGGTTGAACGGATATAATCCAACAAAGAGGTTTTACCATGGTCAACGTGACCCATGATGGTAACCACAGGCGCACGGGGCTCAGCCTGAGTTTCACCAGTGTCACGATCGCTCATCAGCGCTTCTTCTAGCTCGTTCTCACGACGCAGAATAACTTTGTGCCCCATTTCTTCGGCAACCAGTTGAGCTGTTTCCTGATCGATAACCTGGTTAATGGTCGCCATTGCCCCCATCTTCATCATGGTTTTGATGACCTGGGAGCCTTTAACAGCCATCTTATTAGCCAGTTCAGCAACGGTAATGGTTTCACCAATTACTACATCACGGTTAACGACTGCTACAGGTTTGGTAAAGCTCTGCTGCAAAGCAGAGGTTTTGCGCTGTTTGCCTTTGGTACGGCCGACTGCACGTGCTTCTTCACGATCAGCTTTCGATTCAGAATGTTTATTATTCTTCTTCTGGCGGGAGGATTTGCCGCCACGGCTGCGGGCACGGCGATCGCCTTCAACTTTAGCGTCATTCTCATCTTCCGCATCACGGGCATGACGGGAAGTGGTTACATGATAGTCATTGCTGTCATTAAGATCAGAGTCGTCAGACCATTTATCCTGATTTTCTTCTGCCATGCGGCGAGCTTCTTCTGCTACCCGTCTTGCTTCCGCTTCAACTTTACGACGCATCTCTTCTTCAGCTTTGCGTTTTAAATTTGCTGCTTCAGCTTCACGACGCGCTTTTTCAGTTTGCGCTGCTGGCTCAGTTTGCACTGGTTTCGATTTCTTTTCGGTATGTTGCTTAGTCACTTTTTCTTTTTCCGCTGCCTCACGCTGAGCCTTTTCAGCCTCTTCACGTTTGGCTTTTTCTTCTGCTTCACGTTGAGCTTGCTTTTCTGCTTCGCGTTTTGCCTGTTCTTCCGCGTTACGTTTCGCTTGCTCTTCCGCGAGTTTCTTCGCTTCAGCTTCAAGCCGCGCCTTTTCTTCTGCCTCGCGCCGAGCCTGCTCTTCCGCTTCACGCTTCGCCTGTTCTTCCGCTTTAGCTTGTTCAATCGCGTCACGGTTCACATATGTGCGTTTTTTACGGACTTCAATCGCTACCGATTTACTTTTGCCACCGGTGCCAGGGACGTTCAGTGTACTGCGCGTTTTACGCTGTAGTGTTAATTTACCTGGCTGACCGCCAGTACCGCCTTGTTCGCGGTTCAGGTGGGCCAGCAAAGCTTCTTTTTCTTTCTGGGAAACAGAGTCAGTTGCGGTTTTCTGAATGCCAGCATCAGCGAATTGCTGGATCAGGCGTTCAACCGATGTCTGGATCTCTTCTGCCAGTAATTTTACGGTTACCTCTGTCATTCTGTTCCTTCCTGCTACAGTTTATTTATGCATCATCGCCAAACCAACAGATATTACGGGCTGCCATAATGAGTTCTCCTGCTTTCTCATCATTCAGTCCTTCGATATCAGATAAGTCGTCGATACCCTGCTCGGCAAGATCTTCCAGAGTGCAAATGCCACGGGCAGCCAGGTTAAACGCCAAAGTACGCTCCATGCCAGGCAGATCCAGTAAATCTTTGGCTGGTTGCTGATCACCAAGACCCTCTTTCTGAGCCAGTTCCAGCGTCGTCAAGGCCGCTTTTGCACGTTCACGGAGAACTTCAACGGTTTCCTCATCAAGGCCTTCCACTGCCAGAAGTTCATTGATTGGCACATAAGCCAACTCTTCCAGTGTGGAGAAACCTTCTTCGACCAATACAGTGGCGAAATCTTCATCAATGTCGAGGTGCTTAGTAAATGTATCAATAGAAGCATGAGCTTCTGCCTGATGTTTCGCTTGCAGCTCTTCCGCAGTCATGACATTCAGTTCCCACTTGTCATCACCACGATGTTTTTTCAGCAATTGTGCCGCCAGACGGACGTTTTGTCCATTACGACCAATCGCCTGAGCAAGATTGCTGTTTTCCACGGCAACATCCATCGTACAGTTATCTTCATCAACAACGATAGATGCAACATCCGCCGGAGCCATTGCATTAATAACAAATTGCGCAGGATTGTCATCCCACAATACGATATCAATTCGTTCGCCACCCAACTCACTGGAAACGGCCTGTACCCTTGCACCACGCATACCTACGCAAGCACCGACCGGATCGATACGCTTGTCATTAGTTTTCACCGCGATTTTGGCTCGGGAACCCGGATCACGGGCAGCAGCTTTGATTTCAATAATTTCTTCACCAATTTCCGGTACTTCGATGCGGAACAATTCAACCAGCATCTCTGGACGAGAACGGCTAATGAAAAGCTGTGCGCCACGTGCCTCTGGACGCACATCATACAAGACACCACGCACGCGGTCACCCGGACGGAAGTTTTCACGTGGCAGCATGTCTTCACGCAAAATAACCGCTTCAGCATTATTACCCAAATCAAGCGTAATATTATCACGATTTACTTTTTTGACCTGACCAGTCACGATCTCACCCTGCTGTTCGCGGAACTGATCGACAACCATTGCACGTTCAGCCTCACGTACTTTCTGCACGATAACCTGTTTTGCAGTCTGAGTTGTAATACGGTCAAAAGTTACTGATTCAATTTGATCTTCAATATAACCACCCAGTTCAATTTCTGGGTCTTCAAATTTTGCAGCTTCCAATGTGATTTCACGCGTCGGCAGAGTGACTTCTTCAACAGCTAACCAACGGCGGAAGGTATCAAAATCACCGGATTTACGATCGATGCAAACACGGACATCGATTTCCTGCTCATATTTTTTCTTGGTGGCTGTCGCCAATGCAATCTCTAATGCTTCGAAGATTTTTTCACGAGGGAGAGATTTTTCATTAGAAACCGCTTCCACAACAGCCAGAATTTCTTTATTCATCCTAGTTGCCTCATCTGAACTTTAAAAGTGGGGTACCAGATTCGCTTTCTGGATGTTGCTCAGTGCGAACACTTCGTCTTTTCCATCCACCGTAACCGTAATCATTTCACCATCAACAGCTTTGATAATTCCTCGCCATTTACGACGGTTTTGCATTGCCATGCGTAACATCAAGCTGACTTCTTCCCCCATGAAACTCTGGTAGTGTTCAGCCTTAAACAGTGGACGATCTAGCCCCGGTGAAGATATTTCCAGGTTATAAAGCCCTGAGATCGGATCTTCGACATCGAGTACTGCACTGACCTGATGGCTAACATCAGCACAATCATCAACAGTGATACCCTCCTCACTATCGATATAGACCCGCAGTGTCGATACACGTGCGCGAATAAACTCCAGGCCCACTAATTCAAAACCTAAAGCTTCAACTGGTGCTGAAATCATCGCTGTTAATTTTTGCTCTAATGTGGACAAGCCCACCCCCAAGACATAAAAAAAGGGCTATATTAGCCCAGTAGTTCTGCTGTCAAATAACAAAAAACCCCGAAAACCGGGGCTTTATGCAACTGGACCCTATTTACTGCCAGTGGTCTCAACCAACTTCTTTTATACCTCTCAAAGCTATACCTCTGGAAGCAACCTGTCAAATCAGGATTGATACCCTAGGCTGCTAAATCATAACTATTTGAAAGGGTATATGTTGTTAAGAAGTGGTTGCGGGAGCCGGATTTGAACCGACGACCTTCGGGTTATGAGCCCGACGAGCTACCATGCTGCTCCATCCCGCGTTCGAAAACGTGGCAAATCTTACGCTGATAACACTAAAAACGCAAGTTTCTAGATTAATGGTGCCGAGGACGGGACTTGAACCCGTACGCCCGTTGTTTAGGCACTACCACCTCAAGGTAGCGTGTATACCAATTTCACCACCTCGGCACTGATTGTAGAACTGTTATCTTAATCTGTTAAGATACCAACTGTTTAAATTAACAACCCTACTTCAATTCTTTTTCTGACTATTTCTTTTTACCGAAAACTTTCTATCAAGAGTTACTGTGGGATATCACTATTCGGTTTAGTCGGCTTTGCTGGCACTACTGGAACTTCTGTTTGTTTCTCAACTTGTGCAGGTTCAGCAATATTTTCCCACTTACCACTTGAACCAGTTCTGTTACTGGTCATATTACCCAGAACCAAACTAATAACAAAAAACAGTGTTGCAAAAACTGCTGTCATACGGGTCATAAAATTCGCAGAACCCGATGAACCAAATATTGTTGCAGACGCACCCGCACCAAAGGAAGCACCCATATCAGCACCTTTCCCCTGCTGCAGCAGAACCAGAGCGATGAGCCCGATACCGACCAGCAAGAATATACCTAAAAGAGCTTCATACATATGTTGTACCCGTTTCCTCGTGGGATTTGCCATAACTTTGGTAACGTCATAACTCTGGTAACGTTATACTGCATCACCCGCTCAAAGTTAAAAAAATTAACTTATTGAGCGGGTGTGAATACTAACCAAAGCGTTTCAGACAAGCAAGGTTAATTTCAAATACTGATGCTGATCGAAGAAAAAAACAGCAAATCAGGCTATTTTTTCACAACATCTGCGATACGATGTGCCAGTGTCGTAACCTGTTCCTCATCTTCACCTTCTACCATCACACGGATTAGTGGCTCCGTGCCCGATTTGCGTAACAGTACCCGACCACGACCATCTAACTCAGCTTCAACTTCTTTAACAACTTCGAGTACTCGTTCTGATTGCAAAGGATCGTTATCACCACTAAAACGAACATTGACCAGCACTTGGGGCAACAATTTCATGCCACTACATAGATCATGCAGACTCATATTGTTGCGCACCATAGCACTCAATACCTGCAAACCAGCAACGATACCATCACCTGTTGTGGTTTTATCCAGTAATATGACATGGCCTGAATTTTCTGCGCCTAAACGCCAGCCTTTTTCTTGCAACGTCTCCAGTACATAGCGGTCACCGACTTTGGCACGTTCAAATGGAATACCAAGCTGTTTCAACGCCAACTCCAATCCCATATTGCTCATCAACGTTCCCACTGCTCCACCGCGCAGTTGCCCTTGTCGCAATGCTTCACGTGCGATGATGTAAAGTATCTGGTCTCCATCCACTTTCTGACCTAAATGATCAACCATGATTATCCGATCACCATCGCCATCAAATGCCAAACCGACATTTGCCTGCTCTTCCAAAACCCGTTTCTGTAATAGCCGGACATCTGTCGCACCGCATTCTTCATTGATATTGATGCCATTGGGCTCACAACCAATGGTTATCACATCGGCGCCCAACTCTCTGAGAACATTCGGTGCGATATGGTAGGTAGCACCATTAGCACAATCCAATACAATTTTTAATCCATTTAGACTTTGTTCACTAGGGAATGTGCCTTTACAGAATTCGATATAACGGCCTGCCGCATCAACGATACGATTAGCACGCCCTAATTCAGCGGATTCTACGCAAGTCAGCGGCTTCTCCATTTCGGCTTCAATGGCTTCTTCCACATCATCAGGAAGTTTAGTGCCATCAATGGAAAAGAATTTAATACCGTTGTCGTAGTAAGGATTATGGGAAGCAGAAATAACGATTCCCGCTTCAGCGCGGAAAGTACGAGTCAGGTATGCTACGGCTGGCGTCGGCATCGGGCCAGTAAACGATGCTGATAGTCCCGCGGCTGCCAATCCCGCTTCCAAAGCAGATTCCAACATGTAGCCGGAAATGCGGGTATCTTTACCAATAATAATTTTGCGAGAACCATGACGCGCCAGTACCTTACCCGCGGCCCAACCAAGTTTTAAAACAAAATCAGGGGTAATCGGACTATTACCGACTTTGCCACGGATTCCATCAGTACCAAAATATTTACGGCTACTCATAAATTTCTTTCTTCCTTTGCTGAACGTATTCTTTGTTCACAATCTGTGTCTTGCTGATAATTTTTCCGGGAGGTCTCTACTGACGAACAATCGTCTTCTCTGACAAGGTTGCCTGAACAATCTGCATTGCCTGCACCGTTTCTTTTACATCATGCACGCGAATAATATGAGCTCCCTGCATAGCCGCAATGACAGCACAAGCAACACTTCCCGTTACTCTCTCCTGTGGTGGAACATGAAGTAACTGACCAATCATAGACTTACGTGACATACCAGCCAGAATCGGCAAGCCAAGATGGTGGAGCTCTTTCAAATGAGCCAATAGTTGATAATTATGTGATAAATTCTTACCAAAACCGAATCCCGGATCTATCATCAGCTTGTTTCTTTTAATGCCTGCCGCAACACAGCGTTCAATCTGCTCTTCTAGGTACGTTTTGACTTCTGCCACAACATCTTCGTAGTGGGGCTCTACCTGCATTGTTCGGGGTTGTCCCTGCATGTGCATTAAACAAACTGGTAACTCTGCTTTTACGGCCACCTCTAGTGCACCCGGCTCCTGCAATGAACGGATGTCATTAATGATATGAGCCCCTGCTTTGGCAGCTTCCTGCATTACGATAGCTTTTGACGTATCAACAGAGATCCACACCTTAAAACGCTGTGCCAAAGATTCTATTACAGGTACAACGCGATCTAGTTCTTCCTGTTCACTGACATCATCAGCACCGGGACGCGTCGATTCGCCACCAACATCAATAATAGTGGCTCCTTCTTCAATCATTCTGGCAGCATGTTGTAGTGCCGCATTAAGGGTACGGTGAGTACCACCATCTGAAAAGGAATCAGGGGTAACATTCAGAATTCCCATGACTTGCGGATGGGAAAAGTCAAGAATGCTGCCTCTGGAAGTCAGTTTCATCGCTAGGGGGCCTTAATGTTAAAAACCCCAGGATAAACCTAGGGTTTAGTAAGTACGGTCTGTCAAAACCAGAGGCAACCTTCTATCAATGATCGCCCTTGGTTTGAATAGATTATGCAGTTGGATTACCATCCGCAGGTTTCGTGGCTTGCTGCTGAGACGATGTATTCTGACGATTATTACTGCTATTACCGCCATTATCGTTATCGCCTTCCCAACCCGCCGGTGGACGGACTGTAGTACGGTTCATCAGGTCATCAATCTGAGGCGCATCAATGGTTTCGTACTTCATCAAAGCATCTTTCATTGAATGCAAGATATCCAGATTATCCATCAGAATCTGACGTGCACGCTGATAGTTACGATCAATGATAACTTTCACTTCTTGATCAATTAAACGTGCAGTATCTTCCGACATGTGTTTTGCCTTAGCCACAGAACGGCCAAGGAAAACTTCGCCTTCTTCTTCCGCATACAACAGTGGACCTAGTTTTTCCGAGAAGCCCCATTGTGTCACCATGTTACGGGCAATAGATGTCGCCACTTTAATGTCATTGGAAGCACCCGTAGAAACATTATCTGGACCGTAGATGATCTCTTCTGCAAGACGGCCGCCGTATAAAGTAGAAATCTGACTTTCTAATTTCTGACGGCTGGCACTGATTTGATCACCTTCTGGCAAGAAGAAAGTTACACCCAATGCGCGACCACGGGGAATGATTGTCACTTTATGGACAGGATCATGTTCAGGAACCAGACGGCCAATGATGGCATGTCCTGCTTCGTGGTAAGCGGTGGCTTCTTTCTGCTCTTCTGTCATGACCATTGAACGGCGCTCTGCACCCATCATGATCTTATCTTTTGCCTTCTCAAATTCCACCATAGAGACGACGCGTCTGTTGCCGCGAGCGGCAAACAAAGCTGCTTCGTTCACTAGGTTTGCCAAATCCGCACCAGAGAAACCAGGTGTACCACGGGCAATAATGGAAGCATCAATGTCAGTATTCAATGGAATACGGCGCATATGAACTTTTAGAATCTGTTCACGACCGCGAACATCTGGCAGACCAACGACAACCTGACGGTCGAAACGGCCCGGACGCAACAGAGCAGGGTCCAGAACATCAGGACGGTTAGTTGCAGCGATAACGATAATGCCTTCGTTACCTTCAAAGCCATCCATTTCAACCAGCATCTGGTTCAGCGTCTGTTCACGTTCATCGTGTCCACCACCTAAACCAGCGCCACGTTGGCGCCCTACGGCATCAATTTCGTCGATAAAGATAATACAAGGAGCGGCTTTCTTCGCTTGTTCAAACATGTCACGAACACGAGAAGCACCAACACCAACAAACATTTCAACAAAGTCAGAACCAGAAATGGTGAAGAATGGTACTTTAGCCTCACCTGCAATTGCTTTCGCCAGTAAAGTCTTACCTGTACCCGGAGGCCCTACCATCAGGATACCTCTCGGGATCTTACCACCTAGTTTCTGGAAACGGCCGGGTTCACGCAGGTATTCAACCAATTCACCTACTTCTTCTTTTGCTTCATCACAACCAGCAACATCAGCAAACGTGGTTTTGATCTGATCTTCCGTTAACATACGGGCTTTGCTTTTACCGAAAGACATCGCTCCTTTACCACCGCCACCTTGCATTTGGCGCATAAAGAAGATCCAAACGCCAATCAGCAGTAGCATTGGGAACCATGAAATAAAGAGAGTCGCTAACAGGCCCTGTTGCTCTGGTGGTTCACCAACAACTTTTACCTGTTTGTTGAGCAGCGTATCCAGCAGCTTCTCATCCTGAACTGGCATATACGTGCTATATTTTCCACCGTTGTCTTTCTTAGTGAAATCAATGTCACGACCCGAAATACGTACTTCACTGATTTGATTATGTGATAACTCACTGATGAAGTTCGAGTAATCCACCCTACGACCACTGGAATCGCCGGGACCAAAACTCTGGAACAATAACATCAAGACAACTGCGATGACTAACCAGAGAATCAGGTTTTTCGCCATGTCACTCAAGGGATTAACCTCATATTACAACTGTGTTAACAAATAGCAGCAGAGTACTACACTTTCCGCCCTGTCGCTACAATGTATACTTCACGTGATCGTGCCCGCGAAGCGTCTGGTTTACGAATTTTGACTTTCGTAAAAAGGGAGCGTATTTCCCTCAGGTACTCATCAAAGCCCTCTCCCTGAAACACTTTGACGATAAAACTACCCCCAGGGGCCAGCACATCACGACACATATCCAACGCTAACTCAACCAGATACATGGATCGAGGAATATCGACCGCGGGGGTTCCACTCATATTGGGAGCCATATCCGACATGACGACCTGGACTTTATTATCACCAACTCTCTCAAACAATGTTTTCAATACAACCTCATCACGGAAGTCCCCCTGTAGGAAATCAACTCCGACAATGGGATCCATCGGCAAAAGATCACAGGCAATTACCCGACCACGATCACCAATCTGACTGACTACGTACTGAGACCACCCACCTGGGGCAGCGCCTAAATCAACAACGGTCATGCCCAGTTTAAAGATTTTGTCGCTTTGCTGTATCTCATCAAGTTTAAACCAAGCGCGGGAGCGAAGCCCTTTTTTCTGCGCCTGAAGAACATATTTATCACTAAAATGTTCCTGTAACCAGCGACTTGAGCTTGCTGAGCGTTTTTTATTGGCCATTGTTCTTTCCAACTATACTAATAAAGAGCCCTATTTTTGCATTCTCTTATCAAACCACACCACACACTTATGGTGATAGATAGGAGATGGCGGTAGAATATGTCGTTTTCAATCCCAACTAAGCAAAAAAACGATGACTCTTAACAAGAAACAAGTGCAATACCTGAAAAGTCTCGCTCATTCATTAAAGCCTGTTGTTATGATCGGTAACAACGGACTGACTGAAGGCGTATTGGCCGAAATCGAACAAACCCTTTCGCATCACGAGCTTATCAAAGTCAAGGTTGCAGGCGAAGACCGTGAAATCAAAACTTTGATCGCGGAAGCTATTGTTCGTGAAACTGGCGCATATAATGTGCAAATTATTGGAAAAATGCTAGTTCTCTACCGCCCATCGAAAGAACGCAAGATTAGTTTACCGAAATAATCTCAACATATTTATACAAAAGTGCCATTCTACCATGATAAAAAAGGCCAAATCAGGCCTTTTTATTTCCATCATCAATATATAATCGCTGTTTTCTACGCCCCTCCCCGCTCTACAAGCGGGAAGGTTAATTCAACCTTTAAATTGAATATCAAATATACTCAACGTTCAGAACTTCATATTCCACTTTGCCGCCCGGAGTATCAATCACAGCAACATCATCCACTTCTTTTCCAATTAAACCACGGGCAATAGGCGAGTTAACCGACAGCAGGTTTTCTTTGATATTCGCTTCATCGTCCCCCACAATGCGGTAAGTCTGTTCTTCATCAGAATCAACGTTTAACACCGTTACCGTTGCACCAAAAATGACACGGCCATTGTTGGTCATCTTAGTGATATCGATCACTTGTGCATTAGAAAGTTTAGCTTCAATTTCTTGAATACGGCCTTCACAGAATCCCTGTTGCTCACGAGCAGCGTGATATTCAGCATTTTCTTTCAAGTCACCGTGCTCACGCGCCTCAGCGATTGCAGTAATAATTTGAGGGCGACGTACATTTTTCAAATATTCTAATTCTTCGCGCAATTTATCTGCGCCACGTACCGTCATCGGAATTTGTTTCATTTATCAAACCTCTAAATCAATCCTAAGCCCAGACAACATCTTCCTGATTTTTGCAATAGCATCACTTCTCTTGCAATAACAATATCTTGCAATAGATTACAACACAATGAGCACACCCTATCAGGCGGGCTTCCAGACAATAAAAAGAGTATAAACTACAGAATACTCTGATAGTTCACATACATATTTAAACTGCTAATCTATCATTTTAACGTAGAGTTGATGATGGATCATCGTTTACTTTTTCCTGAATTGCATCTTAGTATTATTGATACAAATATTATCGGAATACATCCACATTTATATGCGAGATCTATGGCTCTTTTAAAGATTATCAGCAGAATAGCTTGTGTGCTCAGTTTGAGCCTGAGTATTTTCAGTGCAAATGCATCTTCAATTGAAGAAAATATTCAATATTTGCCAGCGGGAACTAATTTTTCATTTATCGCCCAGAAAGTCGGCGAAAAAACACCTCTCATTGATTATCATGGACAGCAATTGGCATTACCTGCCAGTACTCAGAAAATTGTGACAGCATTAGCTGCCTTATTGCAGCTTGGCAAAGATTTCCGTTTTGTGACTACATTAGAAAGTGACGCTCATGTTGAAGATGGCAGATTAAAAGGCAATCTTATCGCCCGTTTCGTTGGTGATCCATCGCTAACACGCACACAACTGCGTAATATGGTAGAAAAGTTAAAACAATCTGGTGTACAGCAGATCGAGGGTGATCTCATCATGGATATTTCCATTTTTTCCAGCCACGATAAAGCCCCCGGTTGGGTATGGAATGATATGACACAATGTTTTAGTGCCCCTCCTGCTGCCGCTATTGTGGATAAAAACTGTTTTTCAGTCTTACTCTACAGCGCTGAACAAGCTGATGCATTAGCCACTGTCCATGTTCCTTCGTATTATCCTGTCAATATATTCAGTGAAGTAAAAACACTTGCGAAAGGTTCTCCAGAAGCAAAGTATTGTGAACTTGATGTGACAACAGGAGAATTAAACCGATATACGCTGACTGGCTGTCTGACACAACGTAGTGAACCCTTACCACTGGCATTTGCTATCCAGAATGGAGCAAGCTATGTGGGTGCTATTCTGAAAAATGAACTACATCTTGCTGGAATTGAGTTAAAAGGCCATCTACGACGCCAATCGCTTTCTGAACAACCGGAAAAGATCCTCGCATTGAATCAATCAATACCTTTACATGACCTGCTTAGAATCATGCTAAAAAAGTCAGATAATATGATAGCTGATACCGTTTTTCGCACCCTGGGACATTATTACTTTAACGTTCCCGGCACCTGGCGCTCCGGCTCTGACGCTGTTCGTCAGATCTTAAAACAAAAGGCAGGTATTGATCTTGGTAATAGCGTCTTAGTTGATGGTTCCGGCCTCTCACGTCATGATCTTATCACTCCTTCAACCATGATGGAGATTTTACAATTCATTGCCCAACACAATAACGAACTGGATTTTATCTCCATGCTGCCGCAAGCCGGTTATGATGGCACACTAGCCTATCGTCCCGGCCTGCATGAAGCTGGCGTTAATGGTAAAGTTTTTGCGAAAACAGGATCTTTGCAAGGTGTATATAATCTTGCTGGCTTTATGAAAGCTGCCAGCGGACAGCAGATCGCTTTTGTTCAATTTATTTCGTCTTACTCCGTCTCTCCTGAAGATCAGCGTCAGCGCCGTGTTCCTCTGACTCGTTTTGAAAGCCATTTATATAAATCACTATACAAAAACAATTGACGAAAATGCCTTCTGAGAGAATAAGAAAAAAAGGGCGCTTCAAATACGCCCTTTTCCGTCATTTAGATATCTGGTGTGAGAACTTAGCGTTTGTAAATAAATTCAACGCCTTCGTCATCTTCTTCATCCCAGTTGTCATCCCAATCATCAGTATCAGATGATTGCTGCAACTGTTCCTTATGGTAGTCATCCCACATGAACTCCACTTTCTTCGGTTGAGATCCTTCCTCGGCATCTACTTGGCGAGGCTGAGCCTTGATGAATTCCATGATATCCCAGCAGAGCTCTTTCACTCCCTGACGATTCACCGCTGAAATCATGTAGTAATCGCCTTCCCAACCCAGTTCATCAGCAATTGCCTTCGCTTTCAATTTAGCTTCTTCCGGATCGGTCAGATCAACCTTATTGAATACCAACCAGCGTGGTTTTTCAGCCAGTTTTTCACTGTATTTATGCAGTTCATTGATGATAATACGAGCATTCTCTACTGGATCAGATTCATCAATTGGACAGAGATCAATTAAATGCAACAGTACACGGCAACGCTCCAAGTGTTTCAGAAAACGGATACCCAAACCGGCACCTTCTGATGCACCTTCAATCAAACCTGGGATATCCGCTACGACGAAGCTTTGCTCGTTATCCATACGTACGACACCAAGACTTGGTACTAACGTCGTAAATGGATAATCAGCGACTTTAGGTTTTGCTGCTGAAACAGCGCGGATGAAGGTAGATTTACCCGCATTTGGCATTCCCAACATCCCTACGTCAGCCAACAACATCAGCTCCAACAGTAGCTCACGACTTTCTCCCGGCGTTCCCATGGTTCTTTGGCGAGGAGCGCGGTTAACAGAGGATTTAAAACGGGTGTTACCCAATCCATGAAAACCACCTTTCGCAACCATCAAGCGTTGCTCATGACGTACCATATCGCCCAGAATTTCCCCTGTCGCGATATCACGGATACGAGTCCCTACTGGTATTTTAATGGTAATATCCTGACCACGCTTGCCAGTACAATCGCGGCTTTGCCCATTTTGCCCACGTTCAGCACGGAAGGACTTCTCAAAACGGTAGTCAATTAGTGTATTGAGGTTTTCATCTGCCAGTAGATAAACATCACCGCCATCACCGCCATCACCGCCGTCCGGCCCACCTTTTGGAATATATTTTTCACGACGGAAGCTGACACAGCCATTGCCACCATCTCCCGCTACAACCAGTATCCTGGCTTCATCTACAAATTTCATCATTTTTCTCCGTAGGATAGCCACTATAAAGCTGGATGGCAGATCGTACCCAGAGATGGCATAATCCAAAATATAAAAAGCCCCGCAACACATATTGCAGGGCTTCCGATTCGATCGAAGTTCAAAAAATTTATTCAGCTACGATGCTGATAAATTTACGGTTTTTTGGACCTTTAACTTCGAATTTAACTTTTCCGTCAGCTAATGCAAACAGGGTGTGGTCACGGCCACAACCTACATTGTTGCCTGCGTGGAATTTAGTACCACGTTGACGAACGATGATGCTACCTGCCAAAACAGATTCACCACCAAAACGTTTTACACCCAGACGTTTGCTTTCAGAATCGCGACCGTTACGAGTCGAGCCGCCAGCCTTTTTGTGTGCCATTAATCTGCTCTCCTAATATCTTAAGCGATGCCAGTGATTTTAACATCAGTGAACCACTGACGGTGGCCCTGCTGCTTACGGCTGTGTTTACGACGACGAAACTTAACGATTTTAACTTTCTCGCCACGACCGTGCGCAACAACTTCAGCTTTAACTTTAACGCCTTCAACTACTGGAGCGCCGATTTTGATGTCTTCACCATTAGCGACCATCAGAACCTGGTCAAACTCAACAGTTTCACCTGTTGCGATGTCCAGCTTTTCCAAGCGAATAGTTTGACCTTCGCTTACTCGGTGTTGTTTACCACCACTTTGGAAAACCGCGTACATATAAACTCCGCTTTCCGCACACTCCCTAAAATTCTTTCCAGAGCGCGCTATAAAATATTCACAATAGGGCGCGAATTCTACGCAAAAACCACTTGGAAGACAAGAGCAGAATTAGAGCAGAGGAGAAAAAAGCCGAGTTTTTCGATTGTCATTTATTTGAACGGTTTTTCAAGTACAATCAACCTATCGCGATATCTATTGATACACTAATTAATGAGCACAGTTCTGAATCAGAGTCCGAAGCCAAAACATGAACTTAGAAACTATAATTAAACTTACAGCTGATGATATGGCAGCGGTTAATGAAACAATTCTTAACCAATTAAATTCTGATGTAGCGCTAATCAACCAGCTTGGTTATTACATTATCAGCGGCGGTGGTAAACGTATTCGCCCAATGATCGCAGTGTTGGCTGGTAAGGCACTGCATTATGAGGGAAATAAACATATCAAAATTGCTGCCCTGATCGAATTTATCCATACAGCAACCCTACTCCATGATGACGTCGTAGATGAGTCCGATATGCGCCGCGGTAAAGCAACTGCCAATGCTATGTATGGCAATGCAGCCAGCGTTCTGGTTGGCGATTTTATCTATACCCGCTCGTTTCAGATGATGACAGACCTCAATTCTATGCGAGTGCTGAAATTGATGTCTGACGCCACGAATGTTATCGCTGAAGGTGAAGTAATGCAGTTGATGAACTGTAACGATCCGAACATTTCAGAAGATGACTACATGTGCGTAATTTACAGTAAAACTGCACGCCTGTTTGAAGTAGCTGCGCATTCTGCTGCTATTTTGTCTGGTGCAACTCAGGAGCAAGAAGAAGCACTACGTGATTATGGTCGCTATCTTGGTACTGCATTTCAATTGATTGATGACCTGTTAGACTACGATTCCGATGATAATACACTTGGGAAAAACACCGGAGATGATTTAAACGAAGGTAAACCAACTCTCCCACTTTTACATGCAATGAATCACGGAACACCTGAACAGTCAGCATTGATCCGCGAAGCTATTGAGAAAGGCAATGGCCGCCATTTGCTGGATACTGTGCTTACAACGATGAAACAGTGTGGTTCACTTGATTACACCCGCCAACGGGCGGAGGAAGAAGCGGATAAAGCAATCTCAGCGTTACAAGTACTTGATGAGTCTCCATACAAAGCGGCCCTTGTGGGATTGGCCCACATCGCTGTACAGCGACTTTCCTGAGCCAGACCCAAGATAGTATGCCCTGGGTATAAGTATCCCAGACTATTCAGTCTGGGATACGCCTTTGTTTTCAACTTCTTGAATTCCTATATACTGCACAATGCTGGCAAGTCCTTTACGTAAAATGAACTTAACCATTCGCTCCCTTTCTGGCTTGGTCAATTGATAATAAGCTTCCACCCAAATCATAAACGGATCCTGTCGTTTGTTCCGATAATACTCAACCGAGCTCTCACTAACGGTCAGTACATTCAAAACATCTTCGGGCAAGCTATTGATATGATATTCGAGAGCTTTTCCCTGCACTCCACGCTTACGGCGTTGTTCCCAACCTTCACGTCTTGCCATCAGGTTTACTCCCTGGGGGGACGATGGCAGACCAGCGAGGCCAATGAGTTCCTTTGCAGAATACCATTCTTTTTTCATCTCTCTTTCTCCTCGCTTTGTACCGGAGCAGTAAAGAGGAAGCCAAATTTTAAACATTTAGCTTTTCAAAAGCTGCCTCAGGTAGCTACGATTTTTTCCAAAAAACTTCTTATTCCATCTCGTAGTATCACTTCTGTAATTATCTCCTTTTCTTCATCCGTGAGTAGATTAAACGCACTTACCCAAATGGATAGTGGGTCTTGTTTCTGAACCTGATATTCAGGTGATATTTCATTAAGTTCCAGAGCTGCCAATGTTGTTTCAGGAAAACATGAATAGTGATATTCAATCGCCCTTCCTTGAACACCTGTTCGTTTTTGTCTCAACCACTCTTCACGTTTGGCTCTGGCATTCACTCCTTGTGGTGATCTAGGTAACTCACCTACACCGGTCAACTCCATTGCCGTATACCACTCTTTTTTCATAATGTTTCTCTATTTTTGTAACCAAGTTCAAAAAAGAAGTTATTAAGAAAAAATTAAAAATATTTTTAGAAAAAATAATGTTATTTTATTTTCTTAATAACAGATCCATGTTCGTTATTAATTTCACTCTAACGCTTTAGTTATACCACTAATGTGGCTCTAAATTTAATAGGAAAGGATTAAAAAAATGATTTCTATGAAATCGGATTGGCATCCTGCTGATATTATTGCTGCTTTACGTAAACGTGGAACAACTCTGGCCGCTGTTTCTCGTGAATCAGGACTAAGCTCATCAACTTTGGCGAATACTCTTTCTCGCTCATGGCCCAAGGGAGAATGGATAATAGCAAACTACTTAGGTATTCATCCGTCTGAAATATGGCCAAGCCGTTATTTCAATCCTCATACTGGAGAGTTATTAGAAAGGAAAGTAAGAGAGAAAAAAGAATAATTAGCTACCAATATAATTATTGAAAGAAAAACCGCTAGCTTTTTTAAACTAGCGGTTTTCGTTATCTAATATATTTAAATTAATTCGTATATTAATAAATTAAGAATAAATTAACCATTAATAAATCTTTCGCCTAATTCAATATCTTTTTTCAGAACATCCAGCATATTATCCAATGCTTTCTGTTCAAACTCACTCAATTGACCAATATCTAAACGTTCTTCAACACCATTTTTGCCCAAACGAACAGGTTGTGCAAAGAAACGAGCATATTTGCCGTCACCTTCTACATAGCTGCATTCGATAACATTGCTTTCACCCTGCAAACCACGGATCAAAGAAAGACCCAGACGTGCTGCTGCTTGACCCATAGACAAGGTTGCAGATCCACCACCTGCTTTTGCTTCAACAACTTCAGTACCTGCGTTCTGAATACGTTTCGTCAACGCTTCTACTTCTTCGTCAGTGAAACTGACATCCGGGATCTGAGACAATAATGGCAGAATAGTTACGCCGGAGTGACCGCCGATAACAGGAACGTCCAGCTCTTCTGGTTTCTTATCTTTCAGTTCTGCCACAAACGTATTAGAGCGAATAATATCCAGAGTAGTTACGCCAAACAGACGATTCTTGTCGTAAACGCCCTCTTTTTTCAGAACTTCGGCAGCGATTGCCACAGTGGTATTCACAGGGTTAGTAATAATTCCGATTAATGCTTTTGGACATGTTTTGGCAATTTGTTGAACCAGATTACGGATAATGCCTGCATTAATATTGAACAGATCTGAGCGATCCATACCAGGTTTACGTGCTACACCTGCAGAAATCAATACAACATCCGCTCCTACCAATGCAGGAGTTGCATCTTCACCAGCAAAACCAGTGACCTTCACGGCTGTTGGGATATGGCTCAAATCGGCAGCCACACCTGGGGTCACCGGAGCAATGTCATACAAGGAAAGTTCTGAACCTGAAGGAAGCTGGGTCTTGAGTAGAAGGGCAAGTGCCTGACCAATACCACCGGCTGCACCGAGAACTGCAACTTTCATCCTGATACTCCTTTAAATAAGTGCTGTAAAAAACTTAAACCTGTCTGGTTAAGAGACTCATATTTCCCATACAAAGTATAAGTATGGGATACGCTCTCAGCCTTACTCATCACTACGTATTAAAAACAATCTGTTAACAGACAGATTATCTACCTAATAGCCTAATGATGGAATACTAAAGTTTTTTATTTTAGACAAAATGCTTATCTGTTAATGAGATAATGGACACTTTTTTAGGAATTATTCCTGTTATCTTATTAATTGCTCTGTTGATTAACTTGCCCTTTTCCTTTCCCCTGAATAATGCAATTTTATTAACAATAAATTTACTGGGTTCAATAATGTAATTATGCTCTCTATTGGGTTTTTCTTCTCTTTCTTGCATAAAAATTCACTTTTTGCATAATATTGGCTTCATAGTGGATTCAACGATGGTGAAATATGCGAATTCCTTCGAAACAGGAAGATTTGATCAAAGCTTTCAAAGCATTATTAAAGGAAGAAAAATTCAGTTCTCAAGGCGAAATAGTTGCAGCACTCCAAGAAGAAGGTTTTAAAAACATTAATCAATCTAAAGTTTCCAGAATGCTGACAAAATTTGGTGCTGTCAGAACCCGTAATGCAAAAATGGAAATGGCCTACTGTCTGCCAGCAGAATTAGGTGTTCCTACTGCCACCAGTCCATTGAAAAATTTGGTATTAGATATTGATTATAATCATTCCGTAGTTGTTATTCGTACCAGTCCTGGCGCAGCACAGTTGATCGCGCGTTTATTGGATTCATTAGGAAAAGCAGAAGGGATCCTTGGCAGTATTGCAGGAGATGACACTGTTTTTTCTACACCGACACAAGCCCTCACAACCAAACAGCTCTATGAGGCTATCCTCAACTTGTTTGAGCAAGAACTGTAAATCAATCGTCCATCAAGATCATGTAAAAACACGGTATCACTACATACCATTTTACCAGAGAAAATTTTGCCAGAGGTTCTGTGTGAGAGGATCGCTTGATTATTGCGATCCTCTTAATTTAACGCTTGTGATCAATTAAGCAGCGTGTGCTTTCTTATTCAACGCTGCCAATAATTTCTCATGAATACCACCAAAACCACCATTACTCATGATCAGTATGTGGTCACCCGGCTGTACTGCCTCCACAATCATACGTACCAACGTGTCAATATCTGCACTCCAGCGAGCAGGTTGAACACATTGTTCCACAATTTCAGCAACCTGCCACTGGATATTACCAGGCTGAAACAGAAAAACTTCATCCGCCCGGCCCAGGGAAGGTGCAATATCATTTTTGCTTATACCCAGTTTCATGGTATTTGAACGTGGTTCCAGTACTGCAAAAATGCGCGCCATACTGCCCGCTTTGCTTCTCAGAGCTTCCAGTGTTGCCAAAATTGCGGTTGGATGATGGGCAAAATCATCATAAATCGAAATATCATTCACTTTGCCGAGTAATTCCAGTCGGCGACGAGCATTGATAAAGTCACCTAATACCTGACAAGCATCCTCAGGCTGAATTCCTACATGGTGAGCGGCTGCAATAGCCATTAAGCCATTATGCATATTGTGTTCCCCCACCAATGACCAGTTAACTTCGCCAACCAATTCACCATGATGGTATACTCGATAGGTACTACTGTCCTGAGTGGTTTTTTGGACGTGCCAATCCCCTGTTTCTCCGAGGGATTCCAACTCACTCCAGCATCCCATTCCAAGCACTTGTTTCAGATTTATGTCATTATCGGGCACAAGGATTTTACCTATACCCGGTACGATTCTGACAAGATGGTGAAATTGCTTTTGGATGGCAGCCAGATTTTCGAAAATATCAGCATGATCGAATTCAAGATTATTTATGATCAGCGTACGAGGGCTATAATGAACAAATTTCGAACGTTTATCAAAGAAAGCACTATCGTATTCATCCGCTTCAATCACGAAAAATGGGCTTTCACCAATCTGCGCTGAAACATCAAAATTGCCCGGCACACCACCGACCAGAAATCCCGGTTTATAGCCACAGGCTTCCAGGATCCACGCCAGCATACCCGCAGTTGTTGTTTTACCGTGTGTTCCTGCAACAGCCAAAACCCAACGCTCAGGTAAAACATAATCATGTAACCACTGTGGGCCGGATGTATAAGGAATACCGCGATCCAGCACCGCCTCAACACAAGGATTACCACGTGTCATCGCGTT
The DNA here is from genome assembly GCF_014467235.1 of Xenorhabdus indica. Classification (GTDB taxonomy): domain Bacteria; phylum Pseudomonadota; class Gammaproteobacteria; order Enterobacterales; family Enterobacteriaceae; genus Xenorhabdus; species Xenorhabdus indica. The sequence continues at coordinate 188,585 of NZ_NKHP01000005.1, forward strand.
ACCGATGATCACCATATCTGGCACAGGATCGAGTTGTGAAGGATCGTATCCTTGGATCAGTTCAATACCCTGATTTTTCAACAGAGTACTCATAGGAGGATACACATTGTCGTCAGAGCCGGTAACTTCGTGACCTAATGAACGAGCGAGTATCGCCAGCCCTCCCATGAAAGTACCGCAGATGCCAAGAATATGAATACGCATTTATTTCTATCCGATATCATGAAGTGTATCACTATTCTAACCATCAAATCACAGATTAGAAATGCAATAGCCTATCAATCATTTTATTCTTTAGCTAAACTGCCCGCACTTAAGTGCTACCAGAATATGTAGCACGATTTTAAAACCATAACCAAATCAAGGCCTTCGTCATGAAAACATTAGGCGAATTCATCGTCGAGAAACAGCACGACTTTCCTCATGCTACGGGTGAACTGACCGCACTACTTTCTGCCATTAAATTGGGTGCCAAAATCATTCATCGGGACATTAATAAAGCTGGCCTGGTCGATATTTTAGGCACCAGTGGTGTTTCTAATGTTCAGGGTGAAGTTCAGATGAAACTGGACTTGTATGCCAATGAAAAACTCAAAGCGGCATTAAAAGCACGCGGTGAAGTAGCTGGTATTGCTTCCGAAGAAGAAGACGAAATCGTCATCTTTGATGGTGACCGGGCAGAAAATGCGAAGTATGTTGTTTTGATGGATCCACTGGATGGTTCTTCAAATATTGATGTAAACGTTTCCGTTGGGACTATTTTCTCCATTTACCATCGAATTACGCCAGTTGGGCAACCCGTTACCGAAGAAGACTTCCTGCAACCGGGTCATCGTCAGGTTGCAGCGGGTTATGTGGTTTACGGTTCGTCCACTATGTTGGTTTACACCACTGGCTATGGTGTTCATACTTTCACTTACGATCCTTCCCTTGGTGTATTCTGTCTGACCCATGAGAAAGTCCAGTTCCCGGAAAAAGGTAATATGTACTCGATTAACGAAGGGAACTACATCAAATTCCCTCTGGGAGTGAAAAAGTACATTAAGTATTGCCAGGAACAAGACGAAGCAACTCAACGCCCTTATACTACCCGTTATATTGGCTCACTGGTTGCCGACTTCCACCGCAATCTGTTAAAAGGTGGTATCTATATCTACCCAAGTACAGCAAGTCACCCGACTGGCAAACTCCGTCTGCTGTATGAGTGCAACCCAATTGCTTTCCTGGCTGAACAAGCCGGCGGCAAAGCCAGTGATGGCATTAACCGGATTTTAGATATCGTACCAAGCAAGCTGCATCAGCGAGTGCCTTTTTTCGTCGGAACCAAATCTATGGTAGAAAAAGCCGAAAGCTTTATGGCTGAGTTTCCAGATGATCCGGATGAGTAATATAAGTCAACTGGTTGATTAATTGGTTCTAATATAAGAAGAGGTGAGGATTCGCCTCTTTCTATTATTACTCCAACACTATTACTCCAATACAAACAACTACCCAGTTATCTCTGTAATATTTATCAGTATTTTTTGACTTGTCCCAACCTAGTTTTGTTCACTCTTTTTTTCTTTGTTCATGAATGATTTTTGAACAGGGATCCTCTACCACCATTAATCTATAGGAGTACAGGCATAATACAGAAAAATGGAATTACTTTAAGTCTGTTTTGGCTATAATATCCCGCACTCCATTTTGGTTTGAAATTGAAGGAAACCTTTTATGAGCCTGAACAATGTACCGGCGGGTAAAGAACTGCCAGAAGACATCTACGTTATTATTGAGATCCCTGCAAACGCCGACCCAATCAAATATGAAGTAGACAAAGAATCCGGCGCTCTGTTTGTAGACCGTTTCATGGCGACCTCCATGTTCTATCCATGCAACTACGGTTATATCAACAATACCCTGTCTCTTGATGGCGACCCTGTTGACGTACTGGTTCCAACTCCATACCCATTGCAGCCGGGCTCCGTTATTCGCTGCCGTCCAGTTGGTGTTCTGAAAATGACCGACGAATCTGGTGAAGACGCTAAACTGGTTGCTGTTCCTCATTCTAAACTGACTAAAGAATACGACCACATCAAAGATGTAAACGATCTGCCAGAGCTGCTGCGTGCTCAAATTACACATTTCTTTGAACACTACAAAGACTTGGAAAAAGGTAAGTGGGTAAAAGTTGATGGTTGGGAGAATGCCGAAGCTGCTAAAGCAGAAATCCAATCTTCTTTCGAACGCGCTGCGAAAAAATAATCCTGACGGATAACAGCAAGTTTTGATTATAAAAAACCTCTGTACTTTTATTTATTGGTACAGAGATTTTTTTATTTGGTTGTATTGGTTAACCTGTTAAAAATGATATAAAAACAGTAACATCGCTGATTTTTATCTCTCTTCGTGCCGCTTCAGCCAGTCACCGCTTTCTATTCGAGGCACTCCCTCAACTGATAACATGTATAAATAGATCCATGCGCTGCCATAAGGGGTTTTGACCAATTCCCTTTGATATTCCTGAGTATTCTTTTTCAAATCATCCAATTCAGTCAAAATGGATGACGTAATGCGATAAACCTCACATTCAATTGTTCCTTCGCCACGGATCACCGCTGGATAATGTCCCAAATCATAAATTTCATAACCTTCCAACCTGTGCTCCCCCAAAAGTTGAGCATAGGTCATCCAGTGGTGATTACCTTGTTTGCGCCTCAGGCTGCCATAAACAATAACTCGCATCTTTAAAACTCAAACTCATAGAGCAGATCTAAAGCCTGATCAATACCAGATACCGCTTCCAGATACAATCTCGGCATCACACGGTAACGTAACGTCAGAGTTGCCAGAGAGTCAAAAATACCAACACCATATTTGACCTGTAAGTCGTTGGTAATCTTGCCGCTCACAACAACCTGCGATTTGTTACCAATTCCTTGTGTATCCAGAGCCAGATCAGAGACACCAAAGGTTTCACCAATTTTGCCCACTAATCTACCGCTCTGCGCGACACCCAAACCAATCAACACAGAAGTCATCTGGGAGTTATCAGCCCCCCCCTTCTCTAACCCTTCACCACGCAACAGGTAAGATAACGCTTCCTCTTGTGATTTGACTGGCTCAGAGAAAATTTCAATCTTAGGTTTATCTGCCAATCCCCTCACTTTCACACCAGCAATAACATCATTCGCTGTCGATTCGGGGTTGCGGATCGCTTCAATATTCAACATAGGTTGATCTGGTGGACCAGAGAACAAAATAATTCCCTTGCGTACCTGTAAATCCTGCCCATAAGCGCGAAAGCGACCATCCGGAATATCAATTTGACCGTTCAGCCCCAATCCCTGTTGATCCTGAATGACTTTCAGATCTCCTTTCAACTGAGCGTTCAAACCAAATGCACTCAAGCGGACATCATCACCTACGTGAATATTTAAATTACTTTGAATCAAAATGGAAGATTTTTTCTTTTCTATCGGCTGTAGATTTTTATCCAGCATCACTTCGTCAGGAGAAACATCTACCGCAGATTCCGGTAATTCCTGTACGGTAATGCGTGCCCACGGAATATCCACATTGCCATTGAGCTTCAATAATTGAGGCGTCGCTTCAAAAACCAAATCAGGACTCACATCAATTTTTACCATTGGTGGTACTGTCACACGCAGTTTCTCACCATACGCTGTCACTCTGGCATACCATGCGTCCAGATTGTGCCAGTCTGCATTACCATGAAGATTAAGTTGCCCTTGCGGAGTTTTGATCACACCATCCAGATCGGAACGGACACCATCAAAATGAACCGCTACCTGACTTTGGTTGATATCAAACGGCAACCAGTGGCTACTGACCTGAAAAACATCTGCTTTTAATATGCCAAATAACAACGGATTCTTAGCATTACCACCAAGGCGCAAGTTCGCATTTAAATTCCCTTCAGCTTTTTCCCCTTTATCCAGAATCGGTTTCATCAACCTCAGAGAAAGGGACTGGATATCTACATTACCCGCTAATTTACGACGGCCTTCTAAATCATCAATTTGAACATGACCATTCAGTTGTCCATTATCTGCCAGTTTAAATAACCACGTTAAATCCGCCTTACCATTTGTCAAACCAGCACTCAAAGTCAATGCTTCAAAATCAACAGGTAACGTAGTGCCTTCCACAACCTGCCGAATCTGGACGCCGTTTCCTTGCAGAGTCACGTTCGCTTGTGGTAATTGATGCCCTGCTGTCCATTTGACATTGGCACTCCCACTAAAGACGCCTTTAAGTTGGGTTGTTTTATCCAGGAATGGCTGGATCATGGCAAGATCAAAACGCTCAAACACAATATCAGCCCGCCCACTGGGGCCAGCTTCAATCGGTTTCGGAATACAAAGTTGAGCATTCGGGTTCAACCAACAATGAGTACCAACGATCACTTTTTGCTGTAATTTCTGATAATCAATAGCGATCGCCTTACTTAAGCGCCACTCACCAATCGGAGTCTCAAAATAGGTATTGTTGATATTGCCTTTCCAGCGTTCTTGTTTACGGTCAAAACTCCCATTGAGCTCCAGCTTACCTGATACGGGATTCCCATCCACCTGCAATTGTAAGTCATGCTGTTTTTCTGTTCCTTTGGCATTGAGCATCAAGTTACTGATGATCAGATCTGACTGCTTCAATTGACGAATAACAATCGATAACTGCCCTTCAATCTGATCGACAGAACGCACATTTCCTTTAATAACAGCGCTATCCACCCTCAGCATATTCTGCCAGCCCACACGATGTGCATTTAAATCTGCCACAACTTGCGGTGCTTTCAGGTTGCCACGTAGCTTCACATCACCGACAACCACTCCGGACAATCCCGGCAGCAAGCCATTTAATTGTGGGGCATTGATATCGCCATCCAAATTCCATTTTTCATCGGTAAGATATCCTTTAATATCCAGCGTGTTACGACCAAAAATAAAGTTAAATTGGGGAATATCCCATTGTCCGGCCGCATTGCCGGAAACTTTGCCATGTGCTTTGACAGTATTCTGTTTTATATAACCATCAAGGGATATTTCAGGAAGTTGGAGCTGCCAACTGCCTCCATATAAACTGCCACGTACTGCCACCTTGCCATCTATTTTGGCAGGCCATTCCGGCCACTGTTTAGCAGTATCAACGCTATTAAGCGTCAACAACGCATTCCAGCTAATGGCTTTGCTCCAGTCAACTACACCTGTGAGATCCGCATGCCCCTGCAACGCAGATAGACGCAATCGAGTTAATCTGAGTCGTTCTTCATTTCCCTTTGCATCCAGTACCAATAATGCCGATGGAAGTTCTTCACCCTTAATATCAGAACGCAGGAAAAGATCATAACCACTGGCCTTACCATTCAGACGTAATTTGACATCATTTAACTGATATTCAGATTTACCTGCCAATGGCCACTGTAACCGTTTACCTGCCAATGTCAGGCGTACAGGCAGGCCCGCTTTAGCTAATTCGACCTGAGCATCCAAATTAGCATTCACTGGCCCTGAAAGATTCAATGCCAGATTAAGCTGCTGTAATAAAGATCCGTTCAGTTTTGCCTCAACCTGTTGCCCGTTCAGTTCATCCAGCTGAGTATCGCCCTTAACTGACAAATTGACTGGCCACTGTTCGGACAGTTTTGCCGTTCCCTGTATCGTGAAGGAGCCTTCCGGTGCACTTACGCTGAAGGTTTTGATATCTACCTGCTGCCCCTGATTACTGGCTTGCAGTTTCAGATCATTGAGAATGATAGCGGTATCTCCCGTCAGACGAAGTTGACGGCCGTGAATATTTTCTACCGTAATATCAAGGGGAATAGGAACATTAGGCAATTCAGTCAATAGTGGCTTAGAAAACAGTGTCTTTAAAACTTCTCCCAATGATTCCTCTGGTTCAGCTTTCTGCTGAGTTTTCTGTGCAGTATGTCCAGGAGGGGTTCTCGGCAATGCAACCAATAACTTATTGACTCGTATGGGTTTTAAAGTCAGATGTTTTGCCTGCCACTGAGCACCCGCTTTGAACTCGTCTAAATCAATGACTGTATCATCTACTTTGACATAGGTATTCTTTAAAGAAAGCAGATCCAATGAAATAGGATATGGTGTTTTCAGTTCAGTTAATGGCTCTGATTCTGACGGGTTTTCTGATGGCGGAAGTTCTGCCGTATTGACTAAAACAGATACCCCTTCCGTCGTCAGAGCACTGACACAAACATGGCTGTGTTTCAAACAAGAGAGGCGCAACGAAAGGTGTATTTTGTCAGCATTAACATCAACACCCGGTATCTTATATTTTATACCTTGTAATGTTAAATCGCGCCAACCGCCACTGATATCTGCTATCTCCAGTCCCGGAACTAAGCGTGTCGCACTGTTAATCATAAAATGTAGACCAGTTCGTGTACCCACTAATCCCGCAATCGCTATCAACAACAGGCTAACAACCAATAGGAAAGCAATGCTCAGCCTTTTTGCCCACCTCATAGTTCAGCCCCTAAACCGATATAAAATTGAATGCCATGATTATCTTTATCTCTCACGGGGGTTGCCAGGTCGAATTTAATCGGCCCAACGGGGGAAGCCCAACGTATGCCTAAGCCTGCACCTGTTTTAAAATTGCTCTTCTTGATATCATTCACTGCTTCGCCAGTATCCACAAACAATGCACTCCACCAATTACCATAAATATTATATTGATATTCCAGCGAACCAATAACCAACTTTGACGCCCCTGTTAACTTACCATTACTATCTTTAGGGGAAATCTTCTGGTACTTATAACCACGGATACTACGATCTCCTCCGGCGAAGAAACGCAAATCAGGCGGCACTTTCTCGAATTGATTGGTTTCTATCCAACCAAGATCTCCCCGTAAAACAAAACGGTGTTTATCACGAAACGTTCTAATCCAAACGTGGTGAGCCTGTAAGACTAGAAAATCTACATTTGATCGCCAGGTCGTATCGGAAACATCAATTGAATAACGCTGACTGTCTCCCCAATAAGGCATAGTACCGCCACGCTGGCGAATTCGGCTGATATTCGCGCCCGGATAAAGCAACGTTGTTGTATTCGTTACATTAGCTTGAGTAAAGTGGCTGAGGCTCCAGCGCAAATTGATACTGTATCGCCACCCTGTGGAGAGATCCCAGTTACGAGAAAGGTTTAAAGTTGCGGTATCCGAGATGGTATCGTTGATATCTTTACGCTTATAACCTGTTTGCAACTCATAATATTGTTCAAGTGGATTAGCCTTAAGTGGCATTTTATAAGATGCATCAATCAATTGATCACGTCTGGAAATATTGATGCTAGTACTCAAACTGTGCCCACGGGAATTGAGCCACGGCTTTTTCCATTTTGCCTGAATACGAGGACCAACATCTGTTGCATATCCTCCTCCCAACTCAACATAATTGGCAGAACGGGGAACCAAAGAAGCATCCAGTGGCAATATCTTGTCTTTACTATCACGCCCCGCAGTAAAATCAGGCACGACAACCGCTGAGTTGAACCATCCAGTATCTGCCAGACGTCGGTTAAATTCTGCCAGTTCTTCCGAAGAGTAATAATCTCCTTCTTTAAACGGCACAAGATTATTCAGGTAACTTTCTCGGATTTGTGAGCCTTGAAACTTAACAGGACCAAAGCGATAACGCTCTCCGCTATCAAAATCAAAATCCCAGAAGGATTCATACCGTTCCTGGGATACTTCCAATTCACTTTTTTTTAACTCGGCATCAAAATATCCCTTCCTGAGCGCCAGATTATTTAACCCACTCTTAAAGTTTTCATACTCGCCATGATTTAGAATTGTCCCTTTCTTCGGCGTATTTTTTTTGATAAGTGCAGCATAATCCTGGTCGGTTTTAGCTCCCCCCTCTAAATCAACCTTAACTTCAGCAACCCGCACTGGTTCACCTGGTGTGACTTTTGCTGTCAAAACAGGACGGAAAGGTGGAGTATTTTCCTGATAAGTGAATTCAATGGTGGGATCATAATACCCCAATGGCCTTAACCCTTTTCGTATGGCTTTTTCGACACGGGCCCGAAAACGTCCATCGGGAGAAACTTCATCAGTACTGATGTTTGAGAGCTGCACTCTGGCATTTTTATCCAGCTCGCCAGAAAGTCCTTCCACTTTCAATCGTAAATTTGCACTATAAGCCGATGGAGCTGCGATAGACACACAAAAAATAAACATGAAAGGGTATCGTGACACGCGAACTCCTAATATTTATTTAGGGGTAAGATTCAGCAGCATAAAAGAATACTGCCATGGATTAATTCTGGTAAAGTTTGAAAGATATACAAGCAACTCATAACCATAAAATAGATGACAAACGGGAGAGAATCTTGCCAAATTCAGCCAACGAAAGCCAACATGTTTCTGAACAGAATGCATTACCAGGCCGAGAAATACCATTAACTGTATCACCCTATCACTACGTTACACAGCATGCGATAAATAACATACCTGATAATATGGAAATTGCTTATGTAGGCATGGGTTGCTTCTGGGGTGTCGAACGTCTTTTCTGGCAGCAGGAAGGCGTGTATACCACATCTGTTGGTTACAGTGGAGGCACCACGCCAAATCCGACCTATGAGGAAGTCTGTTCAGGGTTAACCGGGCATACCGAAATCGTCAAAATTGTATTTGACCCGAACAAAATCACCTATGGGCAGTTATTGAAGTTGTTCTGGGAAAACCATGATCCTGCACAAGGTATGCGTCAACAAGGTGATATCGGTACACAATATCGCTCAGCCCTTTACACGATTTCTCCTGAACAATATGCGCAGGCACTCTCAAGTCGCGAGCAATACCAGCAAGCAATGGATGATAATGACGATAAGCGCACAATTACCACAGAGATCCGGCAAGCCGGGCCATTCTATTTTGCAGAAGATTATCACCAGCAATATCTGATGAAAAATCCAGAAGGGTATTGTGGATTAGGAGGCACAGGCATCTGTTTTCCACCTCCGTCCAGAAACTAGCTGATTTAATAAACTCAAGTTATAATTATCGGACTAAATTCATTTGTCTTACGGCAATGTGCCGTAAGATATTATTTGTGTAATTTTTCATATCTTCCTCCAGTGTTATTCAAATAAAAAACCTACCCTGCCACTGGAGATAAGACACGGATACTTTATGTTAAACAGTTTATTAGTCATACTTTTGCTTTGTGCGATTAGCGCATTTTTTTCGTTATCTGAAATTTCTCTCGCCGCTTCAAGAAGAATAAAATTAAAACTGATGGCTAACGAGGGAAATATCAATGCAGCTCATGTTCTCAAATTACAAGAAACGCCGGGCATGTTTTTTACTGTCGTACAGATTGGCCTGAATGCAGTAGCCATCCTCGCAGGTGTTGTCGGAGAATCTGCCTTTTCTCCTGCCATTAAATCATTACTACTCAAATTTATGCCTTATGAATGGGCAGAACAACTTGGCTTTATTTGTTCTTTCACTATCGTAACCAGCTTCTTTATTTTACTTGCTGACTTGACCCCTAAACGCCTTGGAATGATTAAACCCGAAGCTGTTGCAATCAGAATTGTAAATCCAATGCGTTTTTGTTTGGCAGTATGTCGTCCATTAGTCTGGTTGTTCAATGGGCTCGCTGACTGCATATTCAAAGTCTTCAAAATCCCGATGGCACGCAATGAAGATATCACCTCTGATGATATTTATGCTGTGGTTGAAGCAGGGGCCGTCGCTGGAGTATTACGTAAACAAGAACATGAGTTGATCGAAAATGTTTTCGAACTGGAGTCCCGTACTGTTCCTTCTGCCATGACGTCCCGTGAAAGCGTGGTTTATTTTGATAAAAATGAAGACGAAAACAGTATCAAAGAAAAGATCTCTACCCATCCACACTCAAAGTTCCTCGTCTGCGATGGTGATATTGATCATGTCCTTGGTTATGTAGACTCCAAAGATTTACTGAACCGTGTTCTGAATGGGCAGAACCTCAGCTTAAAAAATGGCGTTCAAATCCGCAATGCTCTGATGATCCCTGATACTCTCTCGTTGTCTGACACCCTGGAAAGTTTCAAAGCTGCCGGAGAGGATTTTGCCATCATTCTCAATGAATACGCACTGGTGATGGGTGTGATAACTTTGAATGATGTCATGACAACTTTAATGGGAGATCTGATTGGTCAGGGTCAGGAAGAACAGATTGTTGTCCGCGATGAAAATTCATGGTTAGTAGAAGGTGGCACACCTATTGAGGATGTGCTGCGAGTTCTGGATATCGATGATTTCCCGGATTCCAACAATTATGAAACGATTGCCGGGTTTATGATGTTCCGTTTGCGGAAGATCCCAAAACGCACAGATTATGTGAAATTTGAAGGTTACAAATTTGAAGTAGTCGATATTGATAACTACAAAATTGATCAATTACTGGTAACCAAAATTGTGGATACACCATCTCCTTCCAGTTCAGGCCCTACTGAGCAGGCAGTATCTGAGTAATAAACTCAAAGAAAAACTGTCATTAGAAAAACTCTCCTTACAAAAAAACGGCCGAAAGGAAAGGCCGTTTATTATACCAATTTATGTTGCGTCAATCATGATATATAAGCATATAAAGCCATTAAGTTAGCTGTCAAAAAGCTATCCCATTTCAGCCTGTAGGAGCAACACGTGCTGGTTAACTTCACTCATTACATGGAAATGACGTTTATCTTTTATCCTTGGAGGTAAAATTTTCCCATAATTAAATTCAAAAGCACCCATATCCTTAATATACAACCGCCCACGGAATAGGGTTTTTACGTAGAGAGCAATTTTTAGTGGATTATAGTGGCGAAAGATTTTCATCTTTTTTTATTCCTCCGTGCTTCTTACGATACTATTTTTTTACTGCATTTTTTTGTTGCATTGTTGTTTACTGCATTGCGTGATCAAACACATCACTGCTGTGTACGATGTATAGACTCTATATCCGACAATTTGTTCCCCAACATTGAAGATTCAATCACTACTTTTACGTAACATGATGAAAAAAGAGAGCATTATGTTATATTGTCTGAAGATTACCTTATATTTTATTTTGAATGTTAACAAATTGTTGTATTTTGTAAGGACAGACCCGCCAACACGCGCTATGCTGAATATGATGCACCTTGATAACATGCCATATCATGCCAAATAAGGAATAAACATGCTAAAAAACATAATATTACCTTTAATATTGGGCTTAGCTTCAATATCTGCGTTTGCCCACAATATTACTGTCGAAAAACCCGTTCCTGTTGTCATCGTAACAGATAAAGGTGAACTACTTCTCAATGACAATAAGTTTAGCTATCAGAAATGGAACAGTGCAGAACTTCCAGGGAAAGTAAGAACTATCCAGCATATTGCCGGGCGCAGCTCAGCCAAAGAGATGAATGATCCCCTCATTCAGGCCTTGAAAGCGGCTGATCTCCCGAAAGATCAATATCAAACCACCAGTATTGTAAATACCGATGATGCTATTTTTGGCACCAGTGCTTTCGTCCGCAGCAGTCTTGAAGACAGTAAAAAAGAGTTTCCGTGGTCACAATTTATTGTTGATAGTCATGGTGTTGCCAAAAAAGCATGGGAGCTGGAACCCAAAAGTTCAGCAATCATTGTGTTGGATAAGAATGGTAATGTGAAATTTGTCAAAGATGGCAAATTAAGTCATGAAGAGATCACACACGTTCTTGCTTTGATCAAAGAAGAACTGAAAAATTAATTATCTTTTTATTTTTCTATCATATTGAACTAGTGATAATGGTTTCGTGGCAGGAACCATTATCACTTTTAGCTATTATGATAAAGACAATTGGTGTTAAAACGGTGGTGTTAAAACGGTAATATTAAAATTGAGCTACGATTCGTATTACTCATTAAAAAATCGTCACTCTGAACCCCGGATTCAAAAAAGATTCACGCGGTACATAACTTAGTGTTTTACCGGCCCAATCTGTTACATGTGCACCCGCAGCGATTGCAACAGCATGACCCGCGGCAGTATCCCAAATATTTGTTGGCCCGAAACGGGGATAAAGCTGTGCTTTCCCTTCAGCAACCATACAAAATTTAAGTGAAGATCCGACTGATAGCGTCTGATGCGTACCTAATTGAGTAAGATAATCTTTCAGTTCATCATCCATATGCGAACGACTAACTACAACAGTGGGCGGTATTGCAGCAACAATTTTAATGGGAAATTTCTGCCCATTCGTTTCTTTCCACGCCTGACGTTCCTGCCCTGAATAAAGAACATCATGTGCGGGCACATAAACCACCCCCATTACGGGTACACCATCCTCAATCAGTGCAATATTAACGGTGAATTCACCATTTCGGTTAATAAACTCTTTTGTTCCATCCAGCGGATCCACCAGCCAATAACGCTGCCAGTTTTTTCGTTCATCCCATGTTGGCGGATCTTCTTCTGACAGCAACGGAATATCAGGCGAAATACGCGTCAAACCCGCTTTAATGATCTTATGGGCGGCAAAATCCGCCGCGGTAACAGGTGAATCATCCGTTTTATGTTTTACTTGTAACGGTTGCTCATCATGATAAACCGCCATGATTGCTGTTCCTGCTTCCCGTGCCAATTGGCAGATCTGTTGTAACATCTTACACCTCTGCATTTTCTAAAATAAAATAGCCGGCTAGCCAGTAGCCAGCTATTTTATTGATCAGAATTACAGAATCTCAAGTAATTCGACTTCAAAGATCAATGTACTGTAAGGAGGAATAGAAGCACCGGCACCACGCTCACCATAAGCCAGATTATGCGGAATATAGAGTTCCCACTTGGAACCAACAGGCATCAGAGTCAGCGCTTCAATCCAACCTGGGATCACACCACTGACAGGGAATTCTGCTGGTGTTCCACGTTGTACAGAGCTATCAAACACAGTGCCATCAATCAGACGGCCAGTATAGTGAACACGGACACGATCATTGCGGGCAGGGATTGTGCCATTACCCTGAGTCAGAACAGAGAATTGCAAACCAGATTCTGTGCTGTTTATACCTTCACGCTGTGCGTTTTCTGCCAGGAACTTTTTGCCTTCTTCTGCCATCGCCTGCTGGCGTTCACGACGAACGCTATCAGCACGTTCATGTACTTCACGCAGAGCACGATGCAGTTCTTCCACAGGAAGTGCCGGAGCACGGTCTTCCAATGCATCACACAAACCTGCCAACAGCGCTTCTGGCTCCAATCCCTGCAAACCAGATTCCTGCAATTGTTGCCCAACCTGCAATCCAATACCGTAGCTTGCCCGCGCCTCAATAGATTCAAAAGAAGGTTTTGTCATGAAATTACCTGTTATTAAATGGATAAAGGTTCAAGCATAACAGCCCTGTCTGGATGGGTAAACGCGTGAAGGGATTTAAAAGGAAGTTTTGCTCTTGTAAAATATTTTTTGAATTATAATCAACAAAAAACGCCAGCATTGCCAGCGTTTTTTGTGTTCACATGTTCTGTCGCTAATCAGAGATTAAGCTTCTGGAACGATGTTAACGTTCAACTGTGCGAATACATCGCTGTGTACCTGAAAGTGAACTTCGTGTTCACCAACAGTACGCAGAACGCCGTTAGGCAGGCGAACTTCGCTCTTAGATACAGCAACACCAGCCGCAGTAATTGCGTCAGCGATGTCACGAGTACCGATAGAACCGAACAATTTACCTTCGTCACCCGCTTTAGAAGCGATAGTGACAGAACCCAGTGCGTTGATTTGCTCTGCACGAGCTTGCGCTGCTGCCAGAATGTCAGCCAGTTTAGCTTCCAGTTCAGCACGGCGAGCTTCGAAGAATTCGATGTTTTTCTTAGTTGCAGGAACAGCTTTGCCCTGTGGAACTAAGAAGTTACGGGCATAACCCGCTTTAACGCTAACTTGGTCACCCAGGCTACCCAGGTTTGCTACTTTATCAAGCAGAATAACTTGCATTACCTTATCCTCTCAAAGTCGTGAATGGACTGTGCCTATTACTGATGACGATCAGTGTAAGGCAACAAAGACAGGTAGCGCGCACGCTTGATAGCACGAGCGAGCTGGCGCTGATATTTTGCACGAGTGCCGGTGATGCGGCTAGGTACAATTTTACCACTTTCGGTAATGTAGTTTTTCAGCGTAGCAATGTCTTTATAATCAATCTCTTGTACGCCTTCCGCTGTGAAACGGCAGAACTTGCGACGACGGAAATAACGTGCCATTTGGCTAGTCTCCAGAATCTATCAATTCAATCTGCTCGGCATGAAGAACCAGTTTGTTAAGACCATTGCGCCCTTGGTGGGAGTTAATGAATCCTGAAACGGTTATTCGACTACCGACCGTTATACTGTGAGTATATTCCTGTAACAACTGTCCACTGGCAATAACGGGCATTCTGCACCATGATTGCCTGTTTAATCCGGCTTCCTGTTGCTGTGAACGGTGTTCAAGCACAAACTGACAATGCGGAATACCGGATGGACTAACTCTTCGTATCGGTGCTTTGCACACTGTGCCAGAAAGCACCAAACGATTGGTTGTCACGATGATTACTCTTCAGAATCCCCAGCTTCATCAACATCATCAACCAGGTCTTCTTCCAAGACCAGGTCACGGCTGCGACGTTCGTCTTTAGCCTTAACCATTGGTGATGGTTCAGTTATTGCGTGCTTAACGCGCATAACCATGCTGCGGATAACGGCATCGTTGAAGCGGAAGTTAGTTTCCAGCTCATCAATCGCTTCTTGTGGCGCTTCAACGTTCATCAGAACGTAGTGAGCCTTGTGCAGTTTGTTGATTGGATAAGCCAGTTGACGACGGCCCCAGTCTTCCAGACGGTGAATCTGACCTTGCGCGTTAGTGATAGTCGCACTGTAACGCTCGATCATGCCCGGAACCTGTTCGCTTTGATCAGGATGGACCATAAAAACGATTTCGTAATGACGCATTATCATTGCTCCTTACGGATTATTCAGCCTCCTGTCAGGGTCAGCCGTGGCCCATGGAGGCAAGGAACGTGTTGAGTACGGCTGAAAAATTGACGCGTCACTATACCCGCACAATAAAAAAAACTCAAGCAACTATTGGGCGCCTCTTTGGCGCACAATCTCAAACAGGCAGATTCCTGTTGCTACCGATACATTCAGAGAAGAGACTGAACCCACCATTGGAATGCTAATCAGTTCATCGCAATGTTCACGGGTCAATCGACGCATACCTTCACCTTCAGCCCCCATAATCAGAGCCATCGGGCCTGTCAGTTTGCTCTGATATAAAGCATGCGTGGCTTCCCCCGCAGTTCCCACAATCCAAACATTATTTTCTTGTAGTAAACGCAGAGTACGGGCAAGGTTCGTGACACGGATCAGCGGAACACTTTCTGCCGCACCACAGGCAACTTTTTTTGCGGTTGCGTTCAACTGAGCAGAACGATCACGAGGGACAATAACTGCATTAACTCCTGCCGCATCGGCAGTCCGCAGACAAGCTCCCAAATTATGCGGATCGGTGACACCATCCAGCACCAACAAGAAAGGATGTTCCCATTGAGCTAACAGATCAGGTAAGTCATTCTCCTGATATTGTCGTCCAGGCTTAACCTTAGCAATAATACCCTGGTGTACCGCGTTCTCTGTCTGCACATCCAACCATTGACGGTTAGCCAGTTGAACTGAAACACCGATATTTTCCAATTCCTGTAACAGCGGAGTTAAACGACGATCTTCGCGCCCTTTCAATACATAAACTTCCATAAAACGCTGTGGATCACGTTCCAATAAGGCTTTAACGGCATGAATACCGTAGATAATTTCACTCATGACTGGATGATACCTAAAAAAATAGAAGGCGGCAGAAACCGCCCCTGATTATCTGTAGTTGTTAGCTTTTTGGCTGTCAGCTATTTTCTCGCGTTTTTTTCGCGCGTTTTGCTTTCAATTTTGCCGTGATCTTTTTGGTTTTGTCTGAAACTTTTTTCTTCTTACCTGATTTATTGTTTGGTTTGTCTTGTTCCGTTTTTTTCTTCTTACGGAACTCACTGTCTTGACGGAAAACACGATCTGACTCGAAATTGGCTGATTTTTTATAATCTCGCCCTTTTTTGGCACTTTTACGTTCAGAAACGCCTTTTTTCTCTTTATCTCTTGCAGTCTTACCTTTATTACGAGCCTTGCGGGTGCTAGAAAGCAGAATAAAATCAATCTTGCGCTCATCCATGTGCACCGCTTCTACACGAATTTCCACTTCATCACCGAGTCGGTAAGTCTGCCCGGAAGATTCACCTATCAGACGCTGGCCGACATTATCATATCGGTAATAGTCATTATCTAATGTTGAAACATGCACCAAACCATCAATGAAAAGATCATGCAGTCTGACGAAGAAACCAAAACCAGTTACACTGGTAATCAGACCAGTGAAAATATTACCTACCTGATCTTGCATGAAATCACATTTTAGCCAATCTGCCACATCTCTTGTCGCTTCATCAGCCCGACGTTCAGTCATCGAACAGTGGTCACCCAATTGTAGCATCTGCTCCATATCATTGTGCCAGCCACCCGTTGGTGTCCAATGCTGCTCAACAGTGCCATCCTCTTGTGCCAGCAGGTATTTAATCGCACGATGCAATGCCAAATCAGGATAACGGCGGATTGGCGATGTAAAATGTGCATAAGAACGCAGAGCAAGACCAAAATGCCCACGGTTTTCCGGATCGTAAATGGCCTGTTTCATAGAGCGCAATAACATCGTCTGCAATAGTTCATGATCAGGTCGTTCAGCAACTATTTTCATCAATTGAGCATAGTCTTTTGGCTCTGGTGTCATACCTCCCAATAGACTCAGCCCCAATTCATTAAAGACTGAGCGTAAATTCAGAATACTTTCTTCTTTCGGTCGGTCATGAATACGATACAAAACAGGTTCACGCTGCTTTTCAACAAAACGGGCTGCCGCAATATTTGCCAGGATCATGCACTCTTCAATGAGTTTGTGAGCATCGTTACGTACTACCGGCTCAATCCGTTCAATACGACGTTCTGCATTGAAGATAAACTTTGCTTCTTCAGATTCAAACGAAATAGCACCACGCTCATCACGCGACTTATCCAATGCCTGATAAAGTTCATGTAAATGCTCAATATGCTTTACTAATGGTTTATAATGCTCACGCAGCTCTTGATCGCCCTGCAAGATTTTCCATACTTTGGTGTAAGTTAAACGAGCATGAGAATTCATTACAGCTTCGTAAAACTTGTATGAAGAGAGTCTCCCTTGGGCGGAAACTGTCATTTCGCATACCATACACAGGCGATCAACTTCCGGGTTAAGTGAACACAATCCATTCGACAGAACTTCCGGCAACATCGGCACAACTTGCGATGGAAAATAAACTGAGTTACCACGGCTGCGTGCTTCGGTATCCAAAGGAGTTTGTGGGCGCACATAATAACTGACGTCTGCAATCGCTACCCATAACCGCCAGCCACCGCCCCGTTTTCTTTCGCAATAAACCGCGTCATCGAAATCACGAGCATCTTCACCATCAATAGTAACCAATGGTAATTCTCGTAAATCAACTCGCCCTTGTTTAGCCAATTCGGGTACATTCTCATCCAGATCAGCGACCTGTTTTTCCACCATTGGCGGCCAATTATAGGGAATTTCATGGGTTCGAAGAGCAATATCAACCGCCATGCTTGTTCCCATCGTTTCACCGAGTACCTCAACAATTTTGCCAATCGCTTTAGTACGGCGAGTCGGGCGATTCGTCAATTCCACAACGACGACATTACCCATTCTTGCTCCACAGATCTCCTCTTTAGGGATCAAGATATCGAAGCACAAACGGCTATCATCAGGTACAACAAACCCCATACCAGCATCAATAAAATACCGCCCAACAATTTGGCTGTTCTTTGGCTCCAACACTCTTACAACTCGAACTTCAACCCGACCTTTACGATCCGGACGCAAAGGTTGTGCCAGTACAACATCGCCATGGATCGCCATTTTCATCTGCTCTGCCGACAAATAAAAATCTTCTTTGTGGCCTTCCACTCGCAGAAAACCGTAGCCATCACGATGACCAATCACTATACCCTTCAATAAGTCCAATCTTTCTGGTAACGCATAACATTGGCGGCGAGTGAAAACTAATTGTCCATCACGTTCCATTGCCCGCAAACGACGGCGCAATGCTTCCTGTGCATCTGCGCTGGTTAACTGAAGTTCCTGTGCTAGTTCCTGACGACTTACCGGAGTGGTGTGTTTAGAAAGGATATCCAAGATATATTCCCGACTTGGGATAGGAGATTCGTATTTTTCAGCCTCTCGTTCCTGAAAAGGATCTTTTGACATCGCAATTCCTCTGTTGTCATCAGTAAGCTGTTTATCCCCATATTTCATTTCTTGTTTCATTTTGTCAGCAACAATTTATAAAGGGGACGATTGTCTTCGACCATATCGGCCAAAGTATATTGATTCAATTCTGCCAAAAAATTTTCTACTGCTCGATTCAATACTGATTTTAAACGACAAGCAGGTGTAATATGGCAACTACTACAATTAACTAATCCAAGTGGTTCTAATGCACGAACCACATCACCGATTTTAATCTCGCTGGCAGCCTTACCCAGACTAATGCCGCCATTTTTCCCCCTAACAGCATTAACTAGCCCCAAGTTACTCAGTTGATTAATTATTTTTACCATATGATTACGTGAGACACCGTAAACTTCCGTTACTTCAGTAATGTTTGTCATCTGGCCTTCTGGTAAAGAAGCCATATAAATCAGGGCACGTAAGCCATAATCGGTAAAACTGGTTAACTGCACACTTACCTCTGGGTGGCTGAATATAACGGGGGGTTATTGATAACCAAACAAACAGATATTATTGGTTTATCATTAGCTGGTCACATTATGTGGGTATTTTAAAAATTAAGCAAAACGAGTGGCTCTCTTTTCCTTCTATCTCCTCAAAACACAAAATCAGATAGTAAACATAACTTTTTGTGGCGAGTGATAAAATTCGAAGCTATACGATTTTGCAAGAGAAAAAATCAAGGGCAATCATTACAAGAAGCTGATGAGCGTCTTAGCTCACCAGCAGATTATCTAAATATCAATTTATTTCACTTTATCAAACACTTCGGCTTGTCTGCCGAAAAATCAATCCAGGGATTGGTCCCAAGCAATTCTGAATGAGATACGCCAGGATCAACAATCTATTTTTTCTCGCAGCTACTGCTAAACACAAAATGGCTGCTGGAAAAGGGATCATTAACTTGAAGAAGAACAAGGCAACAGGAATAAGTAGGTAGGCATTGTGGACTTGCCAGTGACTTAAACCGGGCATAAAGCCCGGTTGTAAATACTTTAAAGATTTAAAATCATCAATTAAGCATCAAATGGATCACGCAGGATCATGGTTTCAGAACGATCTGGGCCTGTAGAAATAATATCAACAGGAACACCGGTTAGCTCTTCAACACGTTTGATATAATTCAATGCTGCTGCTGGTAACTGGCTGTGTTCTTTAACACCGAAAGTGCTTTCATCCCAACCTGGCAGAGTTTCATATACCGCTTCCAAACCTTCCCAGTTTTCTGCGGCCAAAGGAGTCGTCTCAATAACAGTACCATCAGACTTACGATAGCCAACGCAGATTTTCACTTCTTTCAGGCCATCCAGTACGTCCAGTTTAGTCATACAGAAACCAGACAGAGAATTAATTTGGATCGCGCGACGAATAGCAACAATATCCAACCAGCCAGTACGGCGGCTACGCCCTGTGGTTGCACCGAATTCTTGACCTTTCTGGCGCAGATATTCACCGGTCTCATCAAACAGTTCAGTTGGGAATGGGCCAGCGCCAACACGGGTAGAGTAAGCTTTAATGATACCCAGTACGTAATCAACGTAACGTGGTCCCAGACCTGAACCAGTTGCAACACCACCCGCGGTAGTATTGGAAGAAGTTACATAAGGATAAGTACCGTGGTCGATATCCAGCAATGTACCCTGCGCACCTTCGAACATTACCAATTCACCTTTCTGAGTTGCTTTGTAAAGCAGGTCAGAAACGTCAACTACCATGCCAGTCAGAATATCCGCAACTGCCAGAATATCATCCAGCGTTTTCTGATAATCAACAGCAGGTTCGTTGTAATAGTTAACCAATTGGAAATTATGGTAATCAATGATTTCTTTCAGCTTAACTGCGAAAGTTTCTTTATCGAACAGATCGCCCACACGCAGGCCACGACGAGCCACTTTATCTTCGTATGCAGGCCCGATACCACGGCCAGTTGTACCGATAGCCTTAGCACCGCGTGCCTTTTCGCGAGCATTATCCAATGCAACATGATAAGGCAGGATCAACGGACAAGCTTCGGAAATAAGCAAGCGCTCACGTACAGGAACCCCACGTGATTCAAGCTCCTTCATCTCTTTCATTAAAGCATCTGGTGCTAAAACGACCCCATTTGCGATAATGCTAATGACATTTTCACGTAAGATCCCAGATGGGATTAAGTGGAGAACGGTTTTTTCACCGTTGATGACTAGTGTATGGCCTGCATTATGGCCGCCCTGATAACGAACCACATATTTAGCCCGTTCAGTCAGCAAGTCGACGATTTTACCCTTGCCCTCGTCACCCCATTGGGTGCCCAATACGACAACGTTCTTACCCATTTCAAAAGTTCACTCGGTTGCTTAAAAATGGATTCTAACATCTCATTTAGCACCTTTCAGTATTTTTTCTCACTTCTGTTATTTCGTTTCGTCATATTAATGGGCTGCTAAGTAAATATTGGTGATGATGGCAAACAAAAAACTAGCATGAAAAAGCCACTGTAAGTTTTCTTACAGTGGCTCAGATGAGATTTCTTTTTTCAATTCAGGCGAATATAAAACAATTCACCTATCAGAACTCATTAGTGATCAACACGGTTAACATGATCACGCTGTTTAGTCGGCTCTTTCATATAACGGAAGAAATCAGTATCCGGACTGAGAACCATGATATTCCCCTCATTCTTGAAACTTTTCTCATAAGCACGCAAGCTACGGATAAAAGCGTAGAAATCAGGATCTTTATTGAAAGCATCAGCAAACAGTTTAGTGGCTTCTGCATCGCCTTCACCACGTAAAACCAGTGCCTGACTATATGCCGCTGCTTTAATCTCAGTAGCAGATTTGTCAGCCGCTGCACGGACCTTCTCAGCTTCTTCCATACCCTGCGAACGATGGCGACGAGCTACCGCTTCACGTTCTGCACGCATACGCTGGTAGATTGCACCAGAAACTTCATCAGGCAAGTTGATTTGCTTGATACGGACATCCACAACTTCAATTCCTAACGCAGCCATACTGTTCGGGTTGAAAGCGGGTTGTTCACCTTTAGTTTCTTTCTTCACACGGGCAGCAGCAGAGACGATTGCACTGTCTGCGGAAGAATCATCGTCACTTGTACCCAGGTTCAGAGCATTACGCACATCCGTCGTCAAACGACCACGGGAGTCTGTCACAATACCACGAACATCCAGACGACCAATTTCAGAACGCAGGCGGTCACTGAATTTACGTTTTAACAGCACTTCAGCTTGAGAAATCGAACCATTCCCCGTTGCCAGATAATAGCTACTGAAATCTTTAATCCGCCATTTCAGATAAGAGTCAACAATCAGGTCCTTATTTTCACTTGTCAGAAAGCGATCAGCCTTGATATCCATCGTCTGGATACGAGCATCAAGTGTTTTGACAGTTTCAATAAATGGAATTTTAAAATGCAGGCCGGGCTGATAAACCATTGGCTTATTTTCAGCATCACGCACCACTTTACCAAAGCGCAGCATAATACCACGCTGACCTTCATATACGATAAATATCGATGAATACAGCACAACCAATACGGCGGCAATAGCAAAGACGAACGACTTACGCATGATTATGGTCTCCCTTGTCTTGTCGTATCACCACGCAGGTTGTTTGAATCATCATAGCCAGAACTGCCATAACCAGAGTTGCTATAACTAGATGGCCCGTGTGTTGGTGTAGAATGTGTCGAGCTGCGTTGCTCCGATGTTACCTTTACTTCTGATGGCTTAACCTTTGCGGCTTCAGTTTGACTACGCAGAACCTGATCCAGTGGCAATACCAGCATGTTGTTGCTCTTTTCATTTGCAATCACTTTACGGGTATTACTTAGAATACGCTCCATTGTCTCAATATAAAGGCGCTCACGGGTAATTTCCGGTGCAGCTTTATATTCTGGCAGGATTTTAGCGAAACTTGCCACTTCACCCTGTGCATTCAATACGACACTGACTTTATAGGCTTTAGCTTCTTCGATAATACGTTGAGCGTCACCCTTGGCAATCGGTAAGACAGAGTTTTTATAGGCTTCTGCTTCACGAATCGTTTTCTGCTCTTCTTCGCGGGCTGCGATAACGTCATCAAACGCCGCTTTCACCTCTTCAGGTGGACGCGCAGTCTGGAAGTTAACATCCAACAAAGTGATCCCCATATTGTACGGACGAATGGTTTCTTCCAGTACCTTTTGGGTATCGTTACGCACAATAGTACGATCCGCAGTCAGGATTTTTTCCATTGTGTATTTGCCGACAACCCCGCGCACAGCACTGTCGGTCGCTTGACGCAGACTGTTATCAGGATTAGTGACATTGAAAAGATAAGCGGCAGGGTCAGTAACACGATACTGAACGTTCATTTCAGCACGTACTACGTTTTCATCCGATGTCAACATGACACCCGATGTTGCCAATTCACGAACAGATTCAACGTTAACAGCACGAACCCTGTCGATAAATGTCATCTTCCAGTTCAAGCCGGGCTGCACGATATGGCTAAATTTACCCAATCGGGTAACAACGCCACGTTCTGTTTCTTTAATGGTATAGAAACCACTTACAACCCAAACAGCAACTGCAGCAGCAACAGCGAGACCAATAAGACGCCCACCAAATTTAAAGTTCTGTCCAGAACCATTTCCACCTTTGTTTCCACCGAGACCACCGAGTTTTTCACTCAGTTTACGGAACAGATCGTCGAGATCAGTTGCCCCACGGTTTCGACCACCTTTATTGTTGCCGCCGGAGTTGCCGCCATTATTATTGCTGCTTCCCCACGGGTCGCGGTCCTGTCCGTTATTACCGGGCTGATTCCACGCCATGTTTTAGCTCCACTTTTAATTTTTCACTGGTTTTTCAGAGGTGACTGCTCTCCACCCTGACGGGTGAGGCTTCCCACTTCACAGGCCATTGCCTGTCCCTGACAGGTCTGACAGCGGCCTCCATGGGCAGAAACGATAACTTTCATCGTTTCGTAAGCAACCAATATTTTTGGGTGATACTTTTGACAGTGCTGATTTCGTCACTGCAATTCTGGCACAGTCATTTCATCACCACCATTCCATCACCGCTACTCCATGACTTTAAGCACCTTGAAATGGCAGACAAAATGATACCTTGTTTGTCGTCCTGCGCCAATCAATCAGACAACATAGTCTGGTAAATTTGGCTCATGTTTGCACAGACGACGCCAATCAACCATTGGCATCCTGACTTCAAGCCCCAACTGGCCATCTTCTTCCATCCACTCACGTTCAATCGCCTGAAGCTGGTAAAAACGACTACGTAAACGCCCTGCTTCTGGTGGAAGATGCAATTCATAATGCGCAATTTCCCCTGAAAGACGCTCAGTCAGCGCCTGTAATAACAGAGGGATACCTTCTCCAGTCTGAGCAGAAAGCCAGACTCTCACCGGACGATTTTCCTCATCACGGTCAATACGGGGAACAAAATCAGCCAACATATCGATTTTGTTCATCACCAGTAGGGAAGGGATCTCATGCGCCTCAATCTCTTCCAGGACACTATCAACAGCAAGGATATTTTCATCCAAACGATTATCTGACGCATCAACAACATGAAGCAGCAATCTTGCCTGCCGGGTTTCTTGCAAAGTAGCCTTAAACGCTGCAACCAAATCATGAGGCAAATGACGAATGAAACCAACGGTATCAGCCAAGACAACCGGACCGACATCATTCACATTGATCCGACGCAATGTAGGGTCGAGAGTAGCAAAAAGCTGATCAGCAGCATATACCTCAGCTGAGGTTATTCTATTGAATAAACTTGATTTCCCTGCGTTGGTATAACCGACGAGGGAAACAGTAGGAATATCCGCTTTATTACGTGCCTGACGCCCCTGTTCGCGTTGCTTTTCTACTTTATTGAGACGCCCCAGAATCTGCTTGATCTTGTCACGCAGCATACGGCGGTCTGATTCCAGCTGAGTTTCTCCCGGACCACGTAAACCAATCCCCCCTTTCTGGCGTTCAAGGTGAGTCCAACCCCGAACTAAACGGGTGGATAAATGACGCAATTGTGCAAGTTCTACCTGTAACTTACCTTCATGCGTTCTTGCCCGCTGGGCAAAAATATCCAGAATCACACCCGTGCGATCAACAACACGGCATTGACACAGGCGTTCAAGATTACGTTCCTGAGCAGGACTGAGTGTATGATTAAACAACACCACATCTGCGCCACTGTTTTTGACTGCTTCAGCAATTTCTTCTGCTTTGCCTTCCCCGACAAAATATTTCGGATGCGGAGCCTTACGGCTACCTGTCACTATCTGCACAGGAGAAACACCTGCGGAAGTCACCAATGATTCGAATTCACCGAGATTTTCCGTATCTTTTTCCTGTGAGAAAAAAACATGCACCAGAACAGCTAGTTCTCCGCCTTCATAACGATCAAACAACGGTGCAACCCCTCAGGCTGAGTAAAATCCATAGGAAAAACATAGGTAAAGTCTCCCTACCTATGTTTTTATTTACATCAGGCACTATCACTGATTTATTCAGCGATATCATTTTCCTGCTGTGCCGCCGAGCTAGTATTAGCCTGATAATTTCCTACACTGGCTCCCACATTTGCATTGCTACCATGGTGAGACACTGGGCGAGAAGGCACAACAGTAGAGATGGCGTGTTTATAAACCATCTGACTGACTGTGTTTTTCAGCAAAATGACAAATTGGTCAAAAGATTCAATTTGACCCTGCAATTTGATGCCGTTGACTAAATAAATAGAAACCGGGACCCTTTCACGTCGTAATGCGTTCAGGAATGGATCTTGCAAAGATTGCCCCTTAGCCATTCTATATTTTCCTTATTTTGTTGTTTTTAACTAAGAACCCATTGGTTCGAAAAATTAACTACTCAAAAATGACACTTTGTACTGATCAATTGTACACAATCAATAAATTTATGTACTAATAACCTGCATGACTGTATTTAGTGCTTGTTCAGGTTGATCACTGTCCAACCAAGTCACATTGTCCCAACTCCTGAGCCATGTGATCTGACGCTTCGCTAGCTGGCGAGTCGCACAGATACCACGATAAACCATCTCATCATGAGAGATTTCGCCTGCGAGATAAGACCACATCTGACGATAACCAACACAACGAATGGAAGGTAAATCTGTATGCAAATCGTTACGAGCATAAAGCGCTTTAACTTCATCTTCAAACCCTGATTTGATCATTTGTTCAAAACGGGCAGCAATGCGCTGATGCAGAACTTCACGGCTTGCAGGCGCAATCGCAAACTGATGAACACGATAAGGCAATACTTCTCCAGACGTTTCAGTCAATGTAGTTAGAGTTTTACCCGAAATCCGAAAAACTTCCAGTGCACGAGTAAGACGTTGTGGATCATTTGGGTGAATTCTTGCGGCAGCGACCGGATCAATCTCCTGCAACTGCCGATGCAATGCGTCCCACCCCTCTTCCGCTGCTTGCTGCTCAATCTGTGCCCGCACGTTAGGATTTGCAGAAGGCAATGGCGATAATCCTTCTAGTAATGCTTTGAAATATAGCATGGTTCCGCCAACCAAGAGTGGAATTCTCCCGGCGGCCGTAATTTCTGCCATGTGTTTCACCGCATCACGACGAAAATCAGCAGCAGAATAAACTTCGGCAGGATCCAAAACATCAATCAAACGATGAGGTGCCTGTACCTGTTCTTCTGTGGAAGGTTTCGCTGTACCAATATCCATGCCACGATAAATCAATGCAGAATCAACGCTAATCAGTTCAACCGGAAGATGATGACGTAAAGCGATTGATAATGCCGTTTTTCCTGAGGCAGTTGGCCCCATGATAAAAATGGCTGTAGGCAATTGTTGAGTTTTTAAATCACTCATGATTAAAAAGTGCCACCACTGCTTGTAAGTCAATAAATTGTAATAATCCCTCAGGCGGAGATTCCACCAACTGAGGGCAAAGACGTTCGACATCAGCTAAAAGCTGAACAGCCTGCGCAACATTCCACGTTTCGTGTTCGCTCCCCAAATGACGGGAAAGCCAGATCGCCACCTGTTCTACAGAGGCCGATGGCTGCTCTATCAGATAACCCAACAAGGTCGGAAAAAGTTTTGGCAGGTTCTGTTGGCGCAGAGGCAACGATACCGCATGAATGGTTACTTTTCCATGCGCGACAGTAGATTCAATACCAAAAGTCTTTAATAGTTCACTATTCTGCTTTAAGACGCGCATTTCTGCCGGATCGAGAGACAGTTTCAATGGGATAAGCAGTGGTTGTGATTTTAGCCCTTGTTCTCCCGGAGTTAACTGTGCCTGCCTCAGCCAACGCTCCGCAACAGGTAAAGACAACAATCCAATGCCTGACACCGACTCAAACAAAGCATAGTGAGAATCATAGATACTTAATACCTTGCCGAAACTATAACTACTACTTTTCCCCTGTACGGCAGTTAAATGAGTTGGTGTTAATGTTGTTTTTTCCGTGTCAGGCGTTGGGTTTCCAGAACCCCGTTTCTCAGGCGTTGCCTTTTCAGGAAATAATGGTTGTTTTTCCTCCGACGCAAACTGCATCAGTTTCTGATACAACTCCCCCTGTTTTTTCTGATAATTTTCCCCATGATAAGGCTGCCGGTTAGAGCCATGTTCTGAACACTGGCCTGAAGATGAATTTTTGAGTGGTTCTTGCCTTTGCTTATCATGCTGCCCGGACGAAGATGAAGATAGAGAACGGGAAGATGATGGTGTATTTGAAGGCGACTCTGCCGATAATGTCTTTGGTTGTCGGTGAAAATGGTTTTCTCCCGCAGAAGGCCGATTTTCCGGTATCCAATTAGCGGTATTCTCCTGACAATCAAGTCCTGGTTCAGTGCCATTGCTCCGCTGTTTCAATACTGCTGCTACGCCCTGATAAATAAAATCGTGCACCAAACGCGCCTGATGAAAACGTACTTCATGTTTAGCCGGATGCACATTGACATCGACCTGATGCGGGTCGATCTCCAAGTACAGAACATAAGCAGGTTGCTGCTCTCCTTGTAGCAGATCTTGGTAAGCCTGACGAATAGCGTGATTAATCAGCCGATCCCGCATCATACGTCCATTAACATAGCAATACTGAGTATCACCAGCCACAGCGGTATTCATAGGATCAACCACCCAACCTTTGATAGATAAAGAATCGTGCTGCCATGATAGTGCAAGAGCCTGCTGCACAAATGCCGCGCCACAAATTGTTGCCAATCGACGTTCATGCTGAGATGCTTCTTTGGCCGGGCGATACTGACGAACCAATTTTCCATTGTGATTCAAATTGATCGCCACATCCAGCCGGGCAAGTGCGATTCTACGCATGACTTCATCAATATGACTGAACTCCGTTTTTTCCGTTCTCAGAAATTTTCGACGGGCAGGCGTGTTATAAAACAGGTCTAAAACCTCAACCGTCGTTCCAACAGGGTGAGAAGCTGGTTTTACCGTTACTTCCATATCACGGCCTTCAGCATAAGACTGCCATGCTTCGGCCTGATTTTCAGGACGAGATGTTAGCGTCAGCCGTGAAACGGAACTGATACTGGCTAGCGCCTCCCCTCGGAATCCCATACTGACAATGGCTTCCAGATCATCAAGAGATGCTATTTTACTGGTAGCATGCCGAGCCAATGCCAACGTGAGGTCTTGCCTGCTAATACCACAGCCGTTATCACGAATACGGATCAATTTTATGCCACCGCGCTCAATATCAATGTCAATGCGGGTAGCGCCAGCATCAAGGCTATTTTCCACTAACTCCTTCACCACCGATGCAGGGCGTTCAACCACTTCACCAGCAGCAATCTGATTTGCCAATTGTGGGGGTAATATCCTGATAGCCATCATTCGACCTTATTCACTGTTTCTTACGTGTTAATTCTTACATGTTAATTCTACGTATAGTTTCTTGCTCACGGTTTAAAATTACTTTGGTGCTGTTTGCAACGGATTAGTCTGAAAATAGTGACGTAACCCCAGATGGATGGCTTGCGCCAATTTTTCTTGATACTGATCAGAACTCAGCAACCCTTCTTCTGACGAGTTACTGATAAAACCCGTTTCTACCAAGATGGAAGGAATATCCGGTGAACGCAGAACCCCCAAACTGGCATGCTCTGGTGTGCGTTTATGCAAAGAACCAACCTGAGTTAACTGATGCAAAACCTGAACAGCAACGTCATAACCTACCCGTTGTGAATGCCCGAATTGCAGATCCAGCACAGCCTGACTCAAAAAAGGATCAGTACCATTGGCAAGAGCATCTCCCGCACCACCTAACAATTCAGATTGTTTCTCATGCTGCTCCAGCCAATTCCCCAATTCACTGTTCGCACGACGATTGGACAATACCCAAACAGAAGCTCCTTTGGCACTACGATTGGGTGCAGCATCCGCATGAATGGAAACCAGCATATTGGCTTTGTGTTTACGGGCGACCTCCGATCGTCCTGCTACCGAAATAAAATAATCACCATTCCGTGTCAGGACAGGTTTGAACATGGGATCATTGCGCAGGAGTACTTCCAGTTTACGCGCTACACTGATGGTAACATTCTTTTCCCGCAATCCTCGCTGCCCGATTGCCCCCGGATCTTGCCCTCCATGCCCGGCATCAATGGCAATAACAATTGGATATTTTCCTTTAGTTGCCTTAGTTAGCTGTTTTTTCACTACT
The DNA here is from genome assembly GCF_014467235.1 of Xenorhabdus indica. Taxonomy (GTDB): domain Bacteria; phylum Pseudomonadota; class Gammaproteobacteria; order Enterobacterales; family Enterobacteriaceae; genus Xenorhabdus; species Xenorhabdus indica. Next base: position 217,670 of record NZ_NKHP01000005.1, read on the forward strand.
TGTTCACCATGAGCAAATTGTTCACCATGAGCAGACGCAGTTTTAGCAGCTTGTTTTGTCAGCATTGTACCAGAAGTTGGCTTATTTGTTAGTAATTGCTTACCTTCATTTGATACTGGATTTTTCCTGAATGCAGGTTTTTCTTTCAATGTTGATGAAGGACTCGCAGTACCCTCTACTTTCAGAGTAAAGATAATCTGGTACTGATGGCCTGATTGCTTCACAACGGAAGTTGCTGTTGCCTTCTGTGCCAACTCCAGCACAATTCGCTTATGAAGTAAATCAGGTGGCTGACTGGTTCGGACTACTTTTACTAAATTTTGTTTTGCCTGACCCTGGCCTGATAAATGCATTGGCAACCCTGTGAAATTAGCAGATTGAAGAATATCCACCACCAGTCTTTCAGGGCTATGCAGAGGGAAAAAACGATACTCAGGATGCCCGCCTGTGAACCCCAACGTCACAGTCGCTTCAGATGGACTATTGCTCACATGCACATTTGACAGCGTAGACGCCATTGCTGTTGTCATAACCAGTTGGCTTAATATCACAAACAACATACACACCATCAGCCAATGGGGTTGCCATTTTTGTATCGTCTTCACGGAGAAGAAGGCATTCATCATGGTCAGGGATTCCTTCATAAGGATTTCAGATTATCCAGTAAATTTTCACCATATTCAGATAACGCCACAAAACGCGCTTGTCGACCTTCCTTGTTATAGGTCAAATGCAACTCAATATCAGCTTCAGGCAAAAAACCTGCCCCCTGCTGCGGCCATTCCACTAAACAAATGGCATCCTGATGAAAATAATCCCGAATCCCCATAAATTCCAATTCTTCTGGATCAGCCAGACGGTACAAATCAAAATGATAAACAGAACGTGGTTGCAAGGTATAAGGTTCCACCAACGTATAAGTAGGGCTTTTTACATGTCCCTGATGACCGAGAGCTTGCAGGAAACCACGACTGAATGTCGTTTTTCCTGCACCAAGATCACCATATAAATAAATAACATAACCGCGTTCGCAAGCTGCCGCCACTGCATTGCCCAGTGCAACCGTAGCATTTTCATTTGGAAGTGATAAAACGAGTTCTTTCATCGAAAATTATCTATTGTATTTATTAAATTGAAGGATATTGAAATATACACATCCTCTTTCAAGTCGAGACCTGAAATCCATAAGGTATATAAAAAGGCATATCAGCCAAATAATATTAGTTTAATCAATAACCATAACATAACTTAGCTATTATCATTTAGCATCTTCTGTGCTGACACCAAGCCGGATACCACATTTTTTATCTTCAATCTATCCTGTGTTACTCTACGCTCCTTTTATAGCAGTAAATTAATATGTAATGGCAACCCCTCTCGATCTGAGTCTTCTGGCAACAAACATCAAGCAATGGGGGCTTTCCCTCGGTTTCCAGCAAGTTGGCATCTGTGACACTGATTTATCCACAGAAGAGCCGAGATTACAGGAATGGCTCGATAAGCAATACCACGGTGAAATGGACTGGATGGCACGTCACGGTATGATGCGAGCACGCACCCATGAATTACTGCCCGGCACTTTGCGGGTTATTAGTGTACGCATGAATTACCTGCCCACCAAAGCGGCTTTTGCCAGTACATTGAATGACCCTGAACTGGGCTATGTTAGCCGTTATTCACTGGGTAGAGATTACCATAAGCTGCTACGCCAACGGCTTAAAAAGCTAGGTGAACAAATACAGGACTATTGCAGCTTCCATGAATACCAAGGGACTCTGAATTTTCGTCCCTTCGTCGATTCAGCTCCCATTATGGAACGCCCATTGGCAGCAAAAGCCGGACTTGGTTGGGTTGGCAAACACTCACTTATATTAAACAGGGAATCGGGTTCTTGGTTCTTTCTGGGAGAATTACTGATTAACCTTCCCTTACCTATCGATACTCCTCAAGAAGAACAATGCGGGCGTTGTGTCGCCTGTATGACTACCTGCCCGACAGGAGCAATTGTAGAACCTTATACGATTGATGCACGCCGCTGTATTTCGTACCTGACGATTGAACTCGACGGATCTATCCCAGAAGAATTTCGTCCATTGATGGGAAACCGGATTTATGGTTGTGACGATTGCCAACTTATTTGTCCCTGGAATCGTTTCTCACAATTAACGGATGAAGATGATTTCAGCCCTCGTGCCGTACTGCATACGCCTAAGTTACTCGATTTATTCAGTTGGAGCGAAGAAAAGTTCCTGCGCATAACGGAAGGCTCGGCCATACGACGTATCGGTTATCTACGTTGGCTGCGCAATATTTCAGTTGCGTTAGGTAACGCACCTTATCGGGATGAAATTGTACTAATTCTAGAAAAAAGAATCGGCTTGAGTGATGTATTAGATGAACATATTCACTGGGCCATTGCTCAACAGATATCTCGTCGGAGCGCTAATGCAATTGAAGTCCAAACGTCGCAACAGAAACGATTAATACGGGCAATTACTAAAGGGTTACCCAGAGATGCTTAATATACAATCAGCTTAATTTCTTATTAAAAAAACCGTCTGTTTCCTTGTGAATAAAATAAAAACGCTTTGTTGATCAAGGCGCAAAGAAAGGATAAATATTAATTCAATATTTTTGAATAATAGCTAATTATTCTAATTTATCAATTAGTTAATTAATGGATATTATTTTAAATAATGGGTTACAAAGCTTAAATGTCATCGTATTGCCTGTGGATAACTCTGTGTAACAATCAAAGCAATGCCGGACAACTCAATAGGGTAGTTACGTTAAATACTGTGGATAAAAAATAGAGATTGCACTTCGTTGGAAAAGTATTAGGTATTGGCAATAAAAACGGAATCCACTTCCCCATTCTAGACACTACTGGAGAAATTTTCCTCTGCCTACCCAAAAATGAGGCGGCATTATGGACTTGTTGAGGCAGGATGGCAAGCGCTTTATCAATAAATTATTTTTGGCCAAATTCTGACAAGTTATACTGATACGGAATAAGAAGTGCCAACACTCAATGCTGGCACTTTTTTCTACCGAATATTTCATTATCAACTATTACCATTCATTATTATTATCCGGTAAATTTAACGTAACAATAGGATGAACAAACATAGCAACAGGATAAAAATGACTTTAAAGCGTTTTTATCCTTTCAACCAGTTCCCTTGATGACTCCCAGTCGTATTGACTGTAAAGACGCCCCAACGTTTGATAAGGAGCTCCGGCATAAAACAGTTCATACTGATGGTGTCTTGAAGCACACTCTGAACCTACCGCATCCCACACCAACTTCATCAACCTGACCCTTTCGACAGGTGAAGCAATGGATGAATACTGTGTTTTTTCAATAACACTTAAAATTTCATCATCCTCTAAATCAGCCGCACTTGATGGCAACATCAAAACGCCTCCCCCCGCCAGTTTTCTGATTGTCTCCAATACATTTGGATACATTGACTGCGAGATCACCCGATACGTATAAAGCATGGTCTTATCAGGCAAATAAAATCCATTATGAACTTTTGGGCAATGAAGCACACTCTTAAACAACCCTTCAATATTCATGGCATAGCAGGCGAGCTGTGCGAGTGATTCCTTCACAGCAGGATACTCGCAGACACCATTGGTTTCAGCCATCGCCTGCGCTAATCCCGCTAAAAAGTGCAGTTTTACTGCATAACGGGCCAGGCTTTGGATATCCATCAAAATTTCCGTAGCCGTTGACTCCATCTGCTTAGTGCACATATCGATATCTTCAAAGATAAATACTCTTTCCCAAGGCACCAGAACATCATCGAAATAGAGCATTGAATCATTTTCATCAAACCGGGATGACAAGGGATAATCTGTGGGATTAGCACCAAACTCATAGGAGCGTCTGGATATAATTTTTATGCCTTTCGTATTGAGTGGCATAGCAAAAGAGAGCGCATAGCGTTCATCAACAACTTTTTTCAGCGGCTTAGTAGTACCGACCAATACTTCATCAGCCAATACAGCGCCCGTAGCAAGCATTTTAGCACCTCGGACAATAATGCCCTCGGCATTCTTTTCCACTACACCAAGAGCATGATAGATATTCTTATCATGTCCACCAGGTGTCTTTGAACGATCACCTTGCGGATTAATCAGGGCATAAGCCAGATAAAGATCATTCTTACTCGCATAGGCAAAATATTTTCGCAAAGCATCAGCGCGTTCTTGAGAGTAAGATTCGAATAACTCAATATGTGTCAGCATTCCGGCTAACGCCGATGACGTGTAATCGGGGCTTCTGCCAAGCCAGCCCACCGTCTGCTTAGCCCATTCATATGCTGCATAACCGCGCGCAATTAGCTGTTCAGGGGTAGAAGGCAACTGCCAGTATAAACTCAACTGCTCGCCAGCTTCTGTTGTGAAAGTCATCTTATCCGCATACTGAATTTTATAATCATACAAATTCGCTACAGATCTAATCGCATTCCTGAATGCCGGGTGATCTACATGATCTGTGATCTTTTCGCCATTGATAAAAATAGTGCGTCCATCACGTAAATCCTCCATATATTGCTTTCCGGTTCTTACCATCTTTTCTATGCTCCTATCGATAACGACGATTTTTAAAGGTCAAGAAAAGAAATCTTTTTATTCAGCACTGGAGATCCAATATACAAGGATAATTGTCCTCAATTGGGAATAATATGACTACGATACATCTCATCAAAATATCGCAGAAAACAACAGCCTATTAGCCGTACCGACACTGGTCGTGATTACCCTTTCCAGCACAAAAAAAGAATATACTTTTCAAGGCAATGAGATATATTCATGTGGATTAACCAGAAAAGCGATATCAAATTACGATGTCATCATAATAATGAATAACAAGCGAATTAGCTTAATTAGTGGGTATTATAGTTTTATGACACTGTTTTATCTATTATATGAATTTACCCTCCATTATATTTATTATTCAAGAATATAAAACATTACTCTAACTCTTCACGAATTTCTTATTGTGAGATAACTCATTACTTTTCATTTGTCTTTACTGTATATTTATATCGTTTAGCTATAAGCTAATACACAAATGACATATTGGATAATCAAGGTCACGTATTCAATCCGTTGATTTGTGTTAAACATAGTATTCACGTTCAATGAAAGTCCCGATGACTTTATCATGCATTTTCGGTGACTTAGAATAACTCAACGTTTTACGATTGAGTCGCTTAAGTCGGTTGCGCAACGTCAAATTCTCCCGCTCAATACGTTGAGTGAAGGTT
>NZ_NKHP01000050.1 GCF_014467235.1 Xenorhabdus indica
AACCCTGTCTCAGGCGGAAATCGACACGGTTGTCAACACGGTGGCGGGCGGCGCTGCCAACGTGCAGGATATTTATCCGCTGGCACCGCTACAGGAAGGCATTCTGTTCCACCACAGGCTACAGCAACAAGGCGATACTTATCTGTTAAATAACTTGATTGCTTTTGATACTCGTGAGCATCTCGACGCCTTCCTTGGGGCGTTACAACAAGTGATAGACCGTCATGATATCCTGCGTACCGCCGTTTGCTGGCAGGGATTGACTCAGCCTGTACAGGTGGTCTGGCGTCAGGCACCACTGTCTGTAACAACTTTTGTGCCAGCCTCCGCAGACAATATCCCGGCCCAATTACAGGCCCACACCGATCCACGTCGGTGTCATCTTGATTTGAGTCAGGCACCATTACTGGCCACCAGCATTGCTCACGACCCAGCCAACAATGAATGGCTGTTAGCCCTGAATTTTCATCATCTAATTGGCGACCATATGACTCTGGAACTTATCGTCGCCGAGATCCGTTTACTGTTGCAGGGGCAACCCGAAACTCTGCCTGTAACAATCCCTTACCGCAACTTTATCGCTCAAACCCTGAGCGTACCCGCCTTTGTACATGAGGACTACTTCCGCGCCCAACTTGCCGACGTTGATGCGCCAACCGCCCCCTTTGGCCTGCTTAATGTACAGGGAGACGGTAAGGATATTACCGAAGCCCGTTTGCGGCTGGATACCACTCTGGCACAGGCGATACGTACTCAGGCTCGTCGTCTGGGTATCAACCCCGGCGTACTGTTCCACGTTGCCTGGGCACAGGTACTGGCGCAAACCAGTGACCGTGACGATGTCGTCTTCGGCACTGTACTGCTCGGTCGCCTGCAAGGTTTTACCGGTGCCGATCAGGTGATGGGGATGTTTATCAATACGCTGCCAGTACGGGTATCTCTTGCCAATCGTAGTGTGCTGGAGGTGGTACGGGCTACCTATCGCGATCTGACATCACTGCTGGAGCATGAACAAGCCCCTCTGACATTGGCGCAACGCTGTAGTGGCGTAAATCCGCCGTTGCCACTATTCAGCGCTCTGTTTAACTACCGCCATAACCAGCCAAATACGGTGAACCAGATTTGGGATGGTATGCGTATATTGAGCGCAGAAGAACGCACCAACTATCCACTTGATCTCTCCGTGGATGATCTGGGGGAAGATTTTAATTTGATAGTTCAAAGTATTGCGGAGGTTGATCCTGTCCGGGTAGTCAATTATCTGGTTACCGCCATCAGCGGGCTAATTGAAGCGCTGAAAACCGATCCACAGCGGCCCATTCTAAACCTGCCAATTTTGCCAGCAGCAGAACGTCAGCAGCTACTGGTGAACTTCAATGCGACACAAGTGGATTTCCCGCAAAAAGTGCTTATCCATGAATTGATTGAGCAGCAGGTTAAACGTACACCTGATGCCACGGCTGTGGTATTTGAGAAACAGTCGCTTAGCTATGATGAGCTAAATCAGCGTGCCAACCAAATAGCCCATGCTTTGATTGAATTTGGTGTACGTTCCGATGATCGGGTGGCGATTTGTGTCGAGCGCAGCCTGGATATGGTGATTGGTATACTGGGTATATTAAAAGCCGGAGCGGGTTATGTTCCGCTCGATCCTGAATATCCAAACGAACGGCTGGCACATGCTTTGTCTGACAGTACGCCCAAGTTACTGCTCACTCAGCAACATTTACACGCGCATTTGCCGATAGCCGATATCCCTGTATGGTTATTAGATCATGCCAACCATCTGAACTCAGTTGCCCAACAATCGGTTGCCAATCCTGATCCAAGACAGTTGGGGTTACAAGCACATCATCTGGCCTATGTGATTTATACCTCTGGTTCCACTGGATTACCTAAAGGCGTGATGATTGAACACCACAATGTGGTGAACTTTATCCATACCCAGTGTCAGATCAGTGAACTCAGATCGACTGATCGTGTTCTGCAATTCGCCACGATTGCCTTTGATACTGCTGTGTCTGAAATTTTCCCAACATTGTCTGTCGGTGCCACCTTAATCCTGCGCCCAGCGCATATTCGGATACCGGATACGACCTTTAGCCATTTCCTACAGAAACAGGCTATCAGCGTAGTAGATCTGCCGACTGCCTTCTGGCACCAGTGGGTACAAGAGATGAAAGCAGGCCGCTGTGGTTTCAGCCCTTCTCTGCGCTCAATCACGGTCGGTGGTGAAAAGGCTGAATCCCGTCATCTTATCGATTGGCAATCCATGCCTGAAACCCGGCACTGTCGCTGGATCGATACCTACGGACCAACCGAAACTACTGTCATTACCACCGCAATGACACTGGACAGCGGTGAGGTACTGGATGCAACCGAAACGTTGTCAATTGGTCGCCCGATTGCCAATACCCGCATTTATATTCTTAATACACAAGGACAACCTGTACCACTCGGTGTCACTGGAGAGATCTATATTGCCGGTGCAGGGGTGGCTCGTGGCTATCTGAATCGCCCAGAACTGACAGAAGAGCGATTTGTCACCGATCCATTCAGTATGCAACCGAATGCCAAAATGTATAAGACCGGCGATCTGGGGTGCTGGCAGCCAAATGGCACGATTGTTTACCTCGGCCGTAATGACTTTCAGGTTAAGATCCGCGGGTTCCGTATTGAGCTGGGCGAAATCGAAGCACAATTGACCCATTGTGCAGGTGTCAAGGATGCCGTCGTTATTGCACGTGAAGAAGATAATGGCGAGAAACGTCTAGTGGCGTACATCGTGCCACAGCCTGATGTCACGCTGGATGCCGCTAACCTGCGAGAACAACTGAGTACCCGTTTGGCAGATTATATGCTGCCCAGCGCCTTTGTGATGTTAGAAACGTTCCCCCTTACACTCAATGGCAAACTTGACCGTAAAGCGCTGCCCGCGCCAGACCAATCAGCGCTGGTAACCCGTGATTATGAGTCTCCTGTTGGCGAACGGGAAACGACATTAGCTCAAATCTGGCAAAATCTGTTGGGGTTAGAGCGTGTCGGACGTTACGACAATTTCTTTGAGCTGGGAGGACATTCACTGTTGGTTGTCAGCCTGATTGAACAACTGCGCCAACGTAACCTTGCACTTGATGTCAAAGCGGTTTTCACTTCGCCGACGCTGGAAGTGATGGCGACTCGCCTGACAATAGAGGCGACTGGCAAAACCGCCCTAAACGTGCCACCCAACCTAATCAGCACGGATTGTGACACTATTACGCCAGATATGCTGCCGCTGGTAACATTATCTCAGGCGGAAATTGACATCATTGTTGAGAGTGTGGCTGGCGGTGCCGCTAATGTGCAGGATATCTATCCGCTCGCACCGTTACAGGAAGGCATTTTGTTCCACCATCAGCTACAGGAGCAAGGCGATGTCTACCTGTTAAACAGCCTGATTGCCTTTGATAGCCGTGCACGTCTCGATGATTTCCTGGGCGCCCTGCAACAAGTTATTGATCGCCATGATATCCTGCGCACCGCCATCTGTTGGCAGGAATTGTCCCAACCTGTACAGGTTGTCTGGCGTCAGGCACCGTTGTCGATCAGTCCCTTTGTTCCAACCTCTTCAGACAATGTGCTGGCTCAGTTACAAGCGCACACTGATCCGCGTCAGCGGCGGCTCAACCTGAATCAGGCACCACTGTTCACGGCCGATATTGCTCTCGATCCGACCAGCAATGAATGGCTACTTGCTTTAAGTATTCATCATTTGATAGGCGACCATGTAACGATGGAGCTTATCACTGACGAAATTCGCTTACTGTTGAAAGGGCAAGCAGAAACTCTGACCGTCCCATTACCTTACCGCAACTTTATTGCCCAGACACTCAACGTGCCAATCTCGACACATGAGACCTATTTCCGTTCCAGACTTGCTGATATCGACACACCAACGGCTCCCTTCGACCTGCTCAATGTACAGGGTGACGGTGAAGGCATACTCGAAGTGAATCTCCCGCTGGAGCCGGCACTGGCACAGGAAATCCGCAATCAGGCCCGCCATCTGAGTATCAGTCCGGGTGTATTATTCCATGTCGCCTGGGCACAGGTACTGGCACAAACCAGCGGCCTTGAGAATGTCGTTTTCGGCACCGTACTGCTTGGCCGTTTGCAAGGCTTTGCCGGCGCCGATCGGGTGATGGGCATGTTTATCAATACCCTGCCAGTGCGGATATCTCTTGCCGGTCGCAGTGTATTGGAAGTGGTGCAAGACACTTACCATGATTTGACGGCACTGCTTGAGCATGAGCAGGCTTCTTTAGCTCTGGCCCAACGTTGCAGTAGTGTGATGCCACCAATGCCATTGTTCAGTGCCTTACTCAATTATCGCCATAGCCAGCCAGAGACAGATGATACAGTCTGGGATGGCATGCGTCTGTTGTCTGCTGAGGAGCGTACTAACTACCCATTGACCCTTTCGGTGGATGACTTTGGCGAAGATTTCAGCATAGTCGTCAAAGCCATCGCTACAATTGATCCCGCCCGGATAGCAGATTATCTGGTCACAACTATCAACAACTTAGTTGAAGCTTTGGCAAACGCACCTCAGCAGTCTGTTTTGGGTCTATCAATCCTGCCTGCCGATGAACGCCAGCAATTATTGATAGAGTTCAATAACACCGAGACTGATTTCCCACAAGAAACGCTGATCCATGAACTGTTTGAACAACAAGCAGTACGCACGCCTGACGCCACTGCTGTGGTATTCGGAGATCGGTCTCTCAGCTACCGTGAACTGAACTGCCAGGCCAATCGTCTGGCTCATCATCTAATTGCCATAGGAGTACGTCCGGATGATCGGGTGGCTATCTGTGTTGAACGTAGTCTGGAGATGATGGTGGGACTGCTGGCTATCCTTAAAGCGGGTGGTGCCTATGTGCCACTGGATCCAGCCTACCCAGCCGAACGATTGACTTACATGCTCGACGATGCTGCACCGGTAGCTCTGCTCACGCAGTCCACCCTGGTTGATATGCTGGACAGCAATCTACCCCGCATATTACTTGATCAGCCGCTATCTGTTTTTGATGAGGGATCTGAAAACAATCCCGATGCTCAAACGCTGGGACTAACCCCACACCATCTGGCCTATGTGATTTACACCTCCGGTTCCACGGGACAGCCCAAAGGGGTCATGGTGGCGCACAGAAATGTCATCAATCTTTATACCGGATTGAATGCAGCGCTCGACCTCCAACAACCGTGTCGCATAGCCATGAATGCCAGTATTGTGTTCGATGCCTCGGTGAAAATCTGGCTCCAATTGCTTTCAGGTCATACATTGATCATCGTTCCTGAAGATATTCGTGCCGATGGCCAGCAGCTCTGGCACTATTTTGCACGCCACGTTGTGGACATGTTCGACTGTACGCCGGTTCAATTGCAGTGGCTGTTGGACGCCGGACTGGGAACACGTGCCGGTTATCAACCCAAGTTGGCACTGATTGGCGGGGATACTATTTCTCCTTTAATGTGGTCCAGACTGCAATATATAAAAACTACCCGTTTCATCAACGTTTACGGACCAACAGAATGTACAGTAGACGCCACTCTCTGTCCGGTTGATTTATCATTGTCGCAACCCAGCATCGGCCGGCCAATGGCTAACACCCAGATCTATATTCTGGATAAACAAGGCCAGTTGCTGCCCTTTGGTGTTACTGGTGAGATTTATATTGGTGGCGTCGGTGTTGCCCGCGGTTATCTTAACCGCCCAGAGTTGACAGCGGAGCGCTTTATTGCTGACCCGTTCTCAACTACACCTAATGCCCGAATGTACAAGACCGGTGACCTCGGTCGCTGGCTGCCCGATGGCAATATTGACTATTTGGGGCGCAACGACTTTCAGGTCAAGATCCGTGGCTTCCGTATTGAGCCTGGTGAGATAGAAGCACAACTTATTCAGTGTCCGGGGGTCAATGAAGCTATTGTCATTGCGCGCGAAGATATTCCGGGCGATACCCGTTTGGTGGCCTATCTCCAGCCGCAATCCGGCGTTGAACTGATCCCGGCTGAACTGCGCCAGCAACTGACTCAGCATTTGGCTGAATACATGATCCCCAGCGCTTTTGTGATGTTGGAAACCTTCCCGCTTACGCCTAATGGCAAACTTGACCGTAAGGCACTGCCCGCACCTAATCAGTCTGCCGTGGCTGTACGCGATTATGAAGCCCCTGTTGGTGAAGTGGAAACGGTGCTGGCTCAGATCTGGCAAGACTTGTTGGGACTGGAGCGCGTGGGTCGTTATGATCATTTCTTTGAGCTTGGCGGTCATTCGTTACTTGCGGTTCAATGCACGACACGTATACGCCAGATGTTGGCACGGGATCTGCCGCTTGCTCAGATTTTTGCCCAGCCTGTGCTTATTGATCTCGCTCGAACGCTTATTGATATTTCCGTAACCATTCAGACTGCGATACCTGTTGCCGATCGCGGCCTGCCGCTACCTGTCTCTTTTGCTCAGCAGCGGTTGTGGTTCCTTGACCAACTCGATCCCGCCGCTAGTCAGGCCTACCATATCTCGGTGGTATTGCGACTTTGCGGTAAGCTTAACTATCAAGCGCTTACCACGGCTCTCGATACCCTTGTTGCCCGTCAAGAAAGCCTGCGCACTCACTTTACGTTGGTTGACGGTCAGCCCTGTCAGCAGATTGACCATGCAGATATTGGTTTTACGCTTTCCCATCTGGATCTGCGTTCCCTGAGCGAAACGGCCCGCATCCATCGCGTTGCCGAACTCACTGAATGTGAAGCTCGTACGCCTTTCAATCTTACTCAAGGCCCGCTGGTCCGTGGTCAATTGCTGCAACTGGCTGACGAGGAGCATGTGCTGCTGTTTACCCAGCACCATATTATCTCCGATGGCTGGTCTACTGGTATTTTAATTCGTGAGCTGGCAGCGTCTTATCAGGCTATCCTTTCCGGTCACGATGTTGCCTTACCACCATTGCCCATCCAGTACGCTGACTATGCTGTCTGGCAGCGCAACCAGTTGCAGGGCGACGTACTTACTGAACAACGTAATTTCTGGTGTGCTCAGCTTCAAGGAGCGCCAGCCCTGTTGGAACTGCCTATGGATCGGCCACGACCATCAGTACAGCACTATGCTGGCAGCCAGGTGCCTTTCCATCTCGACGCAGGATTACTAACCGCACTTAAGGCACTTGGACAGCACCAAAATACAACTTTATTTATGACCCTGCTCGCGGCTTGGTCTATTGTCCTTGCTCGTCTCAGTGGTCAGGATGATATCGTGATTGGCACTCCTGTTGCCAACCGCCAGAACAGAGAAACCGAAGAGTTAATTGGCTTCTTTGTCAACACGTTGGCCTTACGTATCGAATCTGGTCAGTGCAATACTGTGGCGGAACTGCTTGCTCAGGTTCGCGAACGTACACTGGCTGCTTATGCTCATCAGGATCTGCCGTTCGAACAGGTGGTGGAAGTATTACAGCCCGCCCGCAACATGAGTTACAACCCAATTTTCCAAGTCATGCTGGCTTTGAACAATACTCCGGCTCAGGAACTGAAGTTACCCGGTCTGGAACTCACCCTTATTGAGCAATCACAGTGCAGTACCCAATTCGACCTGACACTGTCGCTTACTGAAACCGACGCCGGTTTGGTTGGTAAACTGGAGTATGCAACTGATTTGTTCGATCAGGAAACTGTGATTCGTATAGGGAGTTATTTCAAAAACATTCTGACAGCAATGGCAACAGATGCCACACAAGTTATCCAGTCCCTGCCTATGCTACCTGCTGCCGAACGCCAGCAGGTACTGGTCGATTTCAACGCTCCACAGGCTGACTTCCCACAAGAAGCCCTGATCCATGAATTGTTTGAGCAACAGGCTGAGCTGACCCCTGACGCCATCGCCGTGGTATTTGAAGGGCAATCCCTCCGCTACGATGAACTGAACTGCCGCGCCAATCAGTTAGCCCATCATTTGATTACGCTGGGCGTCCAGCCTGATGATCGCGTTGCTATCTGTGTTGAACGCAGTCTGGATATGGTCGTCGGCCTGTTGGCTATCCTCAAAGCCGGCGCGGCCTATCTGCCTCTCGACCCGGCCTATCCAACCGAACGGCTGGCCTATATGCTTGAGGATGCGGCTCCCGTCGCCTTACTGATCCAGACTGCGCTAGTGGAAAAAGTAGACAGTCCCTTACCCACTGTCGTGCTTGATGCCCGCTCACCACGTGTCTTTGACAGAGAACCGGGCAGCAACCCTGACAGCCGGGCACGGGGACTGACT
>NZ_NKHP01000051.1 GCF_014467235.1 Xenorhabdus indica
TTTGCTGACAAAATCGACATTTTACTTCAACAGTCGCCATGTGACTTCTCCGAAAAAATGACGATTATACACAACCATCAACAGGTTGAATACGTGACCGGCTTAGGAACCACATAATACAATACAGCTGGGAAAGGAAGCAGTTGTTCATAACTAAACGCCCCCCAATGTAACATCAATCTTATGCGTACAATCATCCGGGTTGTCACAACCACATATTGCTGAACCGGCCTTTGTTGACGTCATTTTTTATCTCCTTAACCAATATTCACACTGCCGCCGCCAATCACGACACCGCCACAATCAACAGCATCTCCCGTTCTGGCCGCAGGTTTTCCTTCTACAAATACTGAGCCTGAACCACCTGCTATTGTTCGTGAATGTGATGAGTGCGGTTCTAGGGCATCTCCTTGCCGAGCAAGGTAAGATCCATCAACTTTGACACTACTGGACCCAGTAATAACAGGTGTCGCAGAACAATCACTATGTTGTGTGCCGATATCACCGATTTTTACTGCATTTCCCATATTATTTTTCCTAATTTTTATTGAAAAGAGGAGAGCGGTTTTTCAGATTTGCTTCCTCTTAATATTTTAATTAACGTGTCACAATGAATTTATTTCCATCGAAACGGAATTTTGGAGATATAAGTAAAATTGCATCATCTTCCATATCTAAATATCTAATAGGTGATGGGTTCATATATACAACTCTACCATCTAAAACTATTTTTACTTTAGATTCACTAAAACTTATAGGTTGTAATTTTAACATATTATCGTTTAATGTACTTTCAAAATCCATAGAAGAGAAATATGACTGTATAGTGCCACCATTAGCTCTTACTGATTCATTTAACATTTCCGTATAGTATTTTTTTAATCCAGATATATCTTTTGAATTTAGTAGATTCCAGTATTCTTTATAGGCGGATTGGAGTAAATCTTGATATGGTTCTGGTAAAGAATTAACTACTTTTTTATCTTTTGAAAATTGAGTGGAGTCAACCCACATCCATGTGAAGTAATTGCCTTTTATATCAAATTGTTGTGTGTATTCATAGAGGTGTTTATCATTATGATAAATTATATCTCCTTTAGTTAGTATTTCTCCCCATTTATTAGATGTTGAAGTTATATTTAGAGATGAAAACGATTTATTATATTCAATATTATTATCAGGAGTATATATTATGCTCATGAAATTTGTTAAATCATTATCTAAATTCCTGTCTCGTGCTTTCAACGTAAGCTGGCAAAGTGCTCCTTTATCGAAATAACCCTCATGATTGTTTGGGGGTTTAACAACAAATCTAATTTTATTGTTTTTAGGCTTTAGATATTCACCTATACCAATTAAAGTATTCATAGGACCATTATCATAATATGATGTCACTATAAGATCATTTATAAAAACATCCATAGCACATTTTTTTAATTTAATCTCTAATCTGTAATCTGTTGGCTCATTTTCTATGTTCATAGCAAATCCTTTATTAAACAAAAAAATAAAAAACAATAAAAATACACTTAATATTTTTGTTTTTTCTATTTTAAAAATCAATGAGATAAATTGGATCAATTTCATCTTCCTCGATAATTATGATTTCGTCATTGTATAATTTCTTACTCAATAAATCACTTCCGTCATCATATTCCTCCAAACTTTCTTGACTGATCTTATTACTTTTATTTTTTCTTTTCCATTTTGCTTTTACTTCTACATCAAAGGTAAGTTTTAATCCCTTATGAGAAAAAGTAATACCTAATCCTGATTTATCACATATTAGAACCGGTGAAATTCTTGTTTCCGTTGTTCCCTTTGCTGTGAATACTCCTTGAATAAAAAAACTCTTGCTCCAGCCTCAATACCAAGACTTATATCTAAACCCAAACTACCACCAACCTCTCCGATAAGTTCTCTTTTTTTGTTCTTATAAATTATTTCAGCTTTTGTGTTCAGTAATTCTCCATCTATCGTAAGATCTAGATAAAATATAGCTCCGCCAGCCGCTTTATTTTTGGGATCATTCATTTTATCCATTTGATCTTCCATTGTTTCTCGCAATTCTCTCCAAGCTCTTCCTGCTCCTGGTGTTCCTAATATTGAGAGTACTACATGGATTATATCAATTTTTATTGTCATGCCAAATAAAGGAAAAAATGATAAATTCCATTTGTACTGAAAATCAGGGCGTAAATCAATGATTACAAGTTCTTTTTCTCCTTCGATTGATATATTCGGTCCATTCAAAGATATTTCTTTTATACCGAAATTACCTCCAGCTTTCTTAAAAAGATTATCCCCCATGTTTTCTATGGATTTTCTTAACCTTTCAATTATTGAATTCTTATGCTTCCATATTTTTTTCTTTTTTTCATATGGTGTTAGTTCAAAATTATTTTCTTCATCAAAGAAAGTATCCGAACAACTAAAATCTATTGTATATTCTCTATCATGAATATACTGTCCAATTTGGCTCCACCTATCAACTTTTAGTTCTTTTTTTAATTGTTCGAATTCTTCTTTAGAATAATCAGAGCGTTTTGCTTTAATATGGTCCTTAACATTAGTGGTACTCCCTATCTTGACAGATGCTGAAACCAAATACTTTGGGTAAAGATTAATTTGTGTACTTTGCACCAATCCTGAACAATCAGTGGTTTGTGAATAATATGTTGTTTTTCCTATTTTATCATCCCATGATGAAAATAAATTTTGAATTCTATCCCAAATATCCATTTCAGGGAGATTAGCATTACTCTTAATAATATAGGTTGAACTTTTATGATTAGGATCTAGTTCAATTTTTTTTTGATTATCTTGTGAGTATATATAAGTAATAGGACAATTTGATTTTCCACTTATACATTTAATAGGAGTTAGATTTGATGTAAGTGTATATTCCCTCTTCTCTGAAATAATATTAACCACTTCGAACATTTTGTGATTTTCTGGAAAGCTTAGATGAGTTTCCGACTTACCTTTTATTTCATATTTATGTGTACAAGATGGTGGTGTATCACATGTTGCACAAGCTTTTCCTGCATTAATTCCAACGACAGTATCCATTCCTATTATTCCTTAATACCATAAATAAATTGATTAGCTCTGTACCAACCGGGAGTTCCATCATCAGCAAGTTTGATTAAAATTGATTTATCAAAGTCATCAATATTAAAATCGTCTTCTCTGATAACTTTCTTAAGGATTCCTTCCATAGAGCGAGTATCTGTTATTTTTTCAGAAAGTAGATAATCATAGAAAAAGGTTAAAAATGGTAATGAGTTATCGATACTGATACTTTTTCTTAGATTTACTAATTCAGATAGCAAAATAGAGTCAAGTTTCTGTAAATATCTTTCTTTTTGCTTTATTTCTATCAACTTATACTGTTGTTCACTAATTTTGAAAATTTTATATTTCCCCTTGGCATTATCAGGAAAAGGTTCTCTGACTTTTACAAAGTTCTCTGTGCGTTCTTCTTCGAGGTAAAGTGTTGTGATCCGCGTGATGGGTCCCAAAAAACAATGTACTTCCCAATCACTCAATACCCCCAGAAAATCCCAGATATTACGGGGATCATAAAAACGGAAAAAGACCGGTTTTTCCTGTTGGGGAAGCAGAACTTGCAAGTATTTACGTAAATTCTGGCGCACGGTTTTCATGTCCGCCACACTGTGAACGAAAATGCCCCACGGGGTTTTGCGACATTCCAGCCAGATTTTGACTTCTTCAGTGACCTGTACCAGATAAGGGGCAATTTCCACCAGTTCTGGCTGGAGGGGTTCACCATAAAGACAGGAAGAAGGTGGATCATAGCGTTCCAGCATCAAAAAAAGGTCGGATTCTGCGGCACCATCAATAATGGCGTAGAGTTTTTCCTGACTCATTCGGGCTTCTCCTTCTCTTTCATGGGGCAGTGAGCGACAAACATGGAGCCTTCGCTTGCGGCGGCCAGCAGGATGGTGGGGTTAGCCGGTGCCAGTAAATCGCCGGGGCTGCCACCGGAGTTCAGATTAATTGCCGCACCTTTGATATCGATACCGTCCGCGTGAAGCACAACAAAGTTTCCACCGACATTTAATGTGATTTTGCTGCCACTTTGCAGGGTGAGATCGCCCTGTGCATCCACACTGACGACCCCCTGAATTTTTTCAGCCAGATCGCCTTTGATTTGTAACGCACGGTCGCCGTCAATCTGTTCCAGATAGTTGCCGGCAGTTTTATGCTCCTGTTGGCCTTCAACCGTGACTTTGCGGTTATTGGCGATAACCAATTCATCGTCATGCCCGATGCTGGTTGTCCGGTCATAGTTAATGCGTTCCCCGCGTGAATTGCGCACCTGAATGGCGAGGTTTTTCTGAGCATGAATAAAGACTTCTTCGCGATCTTTCTCATCTTCAAAACGTAATTCGTTAAACCCTTCTCCTTTGTGGGTTTTAGAACGGATCGACATCTGGGTTTTCGCCATCGGCAGGCGGTTTGGGGGAATATTGTTGGCATGATAAGCCCGCCCGACAATAATCGGCTGGTCGGGATCGCCGTGGACAAAATCGACTAATACTTCATGACCAATACGGGGAATGGCAATCATGCCCATTAATTGCCCTGCCCACGCCTGACTGACCCGTACCCAGCAAGAACTGCGGTCATTAAATTCACCGTACCGGTCCCAGTCAAACTGGATACGGACGCGCCCGTGTTCATCGCAGAAAATTTCTTCGCCCTCTGGCCCCACAACCGTGGCAATGTGTGGACCTGCCATTTGAGGCTTTGGGTAGGGGGAAGGCCGATAAGAGTTTTTTCGGGTGGTAAAGGTAAATTGGTTAGACAGCCACGTACCGCCACCGCCTGACTGGGTTTCATCGGCTTGTGGCTGTTGACCTGAGTGGGTTATCTGAATTAACTGCCACTGGTCGTTAAAAACCGCTCTGGGGTGATCCATCAGATTAAATAACTGCCCCGGCCACATGGCAAAACAGTCACCCTGACCGTTACCGAGCTGAGTGTCCCGGCGCAGGTATTCCAGACGATACTGACTTGCCCGTTGCCCTAACTCGTCATCTTTATAGCGGCTGGGGAAATCATAATAATGATAGCTGTTCAGTCTTCGCTGATTGTCAAGATTGCGCCCTTCATACCAGAATTCCCGGTTCCAGCGTGGATTCTTAAACGTTCTGTCTTTGGTCGTGATATTGGCCACACCCACGCGCTCTGACCAGCTAAACTGGCGGATACAGATTGTTTCACCCGTCACATCGGGTTCCGGGCGATAGGGGACGGTCATCACCTGATTAAGAGACAGGCAGGAGTCGTGAAACACAATGCGTTGCTCGTGCTGTTCCTGATCGAAAGTGAAGTAGTAAAAAATGCCCTCATCAGCCAGCAAACGCTGGATAAAGGCCAGATCGCTTTCATCGTACTGAACACAGAACTCTCTCGGTGGATGTTTGTAACCGAGCGCAAAGAAAAAATTACGCACCCCATTTTCTCTGAGCAGGCTTTCTACAATATCCATCACGGACTGATTTTGGAAAATCCGGCTATTGACCCGTAAAGATGCGCGCCATAAAGAAGGTTGAATGGTGATATGGTAGTGGCTGAGATGGCGTCCGGTTGATTGCAGTGAAAAATGTGTCACCATGCCGGTGATTTGCCGTTCAACTCGCCCATTGCGATGCACGGCAAAAGCGGCATTTCTGTCCAAAACATCGGCAAAATTAATGTCAGCAATATGGCAAGTCAGTGTGGCTTCCAGCCGAAAAGGGGTTGATAACGCTTCATTCAGAGAAAAATCGACAACTGCGAAAGTTTGTTCAGGTAAATTTTCCGTAATCAGTGTAAATATTAAACCTGAGCGATCAAGTAGTTGGTTTATTTTATCCATTACCCTGCTCATTTGTATTCTCCATAATTTTGGGGTGTATCAATCCTTAGTTACGACCTGAATAGTAAAAATAATTTAGTAATAGAATGACCATTATGTATTTTAGGTTTATTGAGAAGGGTGCAGGATATAATAAAATTATTTATATGTTCCAGTAAGAATAAAAGTACATCAGGAAAATTATGATTAACTTCTCTGACTAAACAAAATCAGATAATTACCTCTTTTAAATTTCACCTAGTACGACAGATTCAAATCACACTGACGCGCTACGCTTGTCTTCTCTGTTTTGTCCGGCTAATACATTAACCAGACAAACCTGAGACTTTGAAAAACACTATGCCTGCCAGAAAAAACATTTTCACAGCCTACCCTATTAAAGAATTAGGGATAAAACTGTTCACCCTATTCACCTATTAATATTTTCATTTAAATTCATGTTGTTAAATGGTGATAACTTGAAATCAAACTCATCACCACTCTTCACCAACCATTCACCTTCAAATCAGGAAAAGGTGAATAGTGATGAAGACTTGTGAACAGTTTAAAAATAACTATTCATCCTATAATATATTGATATATATGTTTAAATTATAAGGTGAACAGTAGTGAACACTTTTTTATATTTCTTTGAAAATTATCATCAATAAAGAAAAAAATTATTCTTCTGGCAGGTTATCCCTTGCCAGTTTTGGCATCCACTCAATAGCCGTGTCGATATTCAGGCTCAGATTACTGCGAATGCCGTATTTGCTTTTCTTACGCAGGTAATGCTGACCATACTCTGCCAGTGCGCCCGGCATATCCATACCAAAACGGGTTACGGAAACAGGTTTATTCAGATTGTTACCTTTCATGTAAGCAAGGTAAGCGTGATAAAGGTACTTACGGGGATTGAACGGCATAATCTCCGCATTACCGATGAGCAGGCCATCAGCTTCATCGGATGCAAGCAGGTAGCTGCAAAAATCGACCAATGGATCTGTGCCACGTTTGATATCCAGTGCTTCTGCGGACTTTTGTTGCGCTGCCAGTAAACACCTTGCAGCTTGTGGGTCAGCGAACCGATGAAGCAGATGCCGGATAATCACAGGCAATTCTGTTGCAATCTTCTCCCGTAGAAGTGGATCACGTTCGTTTTCTGGCACGACTTCGGAAAAGTTGAAAATCACCCGACGCCGTGACACCCCCCCACTGCGATCACTGAAACTCATGGCATTATTATTTACCGCCAACACCACAGCAGGAATACGAGTGGAGTAGGGTTGCTTATGCTTCGGGTCGATAGCGACTTCATCCCCGCCTGTAATGGCTTTGATACCGGAGCCATCGCCTACATAGCGGGTCTGGTCTGGCAGGATAATCAACGAATACCCCACAATCAGCGCCCGTTCCCGTGGGTTTTCCAGTGCGGCCATACTGGCAGAAACAGTGTTGCCTTTG
>NZ_NKHP01000052.1 GCF_014467235.1 Xenorhabdus indica
CTGTATTGCATGATTATGTTACCCTCACTGTTTAATTGTTTTTGTGAGGGTATTTTACTTAACAGAAATTATTACGAAAGAAAGCCACATTTGTTACGTGTATATCACAATGGTCATTCTCACAACTCATTACTTCCCATTATTGAGCTGCTTTTAATATAACCACATTCTCATAATTACCCGCCAATACATCCAGTCGCTCACACCACTTGTTTAAAGCGTCCAGCTTCTCTGGCAGGTATTGGCTCTTGTTATATATCGCCATAATGCCCGGCAGTGCATGGCCTAACAGTTGCTCAACGACATGAGGTGCGATACCTATGTCATTTAATTTAGTTGCAAACGTTCGCCTTAAATCATGCAAAGACCATTCCTCGTCATGCTCTAATTTTTTCCATATTTTTCTGCCATATTGTGCGACTGCTTCAAGTTTTTTAATTTCCCCTAAGAGATAACCACTTTTATGGTTTTGGTGAATAATATTCATTAAAAATGGCTTCATGTATTCTGGTATTGGACGAATGATTTTCTCACCTGTCTTGCTATTTTCTTTTGGGACAGTCCATAACATAGAATTCAAATTCCATTCTGAACATTTAGATAACCTGATCTCCCGTGTCCGACAGCCAAATACAACCAAAATTTTCAATAAATTATTATAATAAGGTAGGTAAATACCTGTATTTATGGAGTCCCATAATTGACCAAGTTCATGATCGTCTAAATATCGCTGGCCTTTATTTTGTTTTTTTCCAACATCCTGAATAGTTAAATCATCCAATACATGGCTGACTGCATACCTTCTTACCCGGCAAAATTTTAGAGTTTGCTTGCACAATTGAAATACAGAACCAGCAGCCACCGGCGCTTTCTTTTTCATTCTATCAAAGCATTGTAGCCAATATATTGTTTCGCAGTCAGACAACGCCATTTCACCAATATAAGGATAAATATGTTTTTCTAATTGCAGAATAAGGGTATCAATATTGACTCGATTTTCTCTGCCGTAGTGCTCTATCCAATATTCAATAGCGTCTTTCACAGTGACTGGTTTTAATGATTCCTGCATCACTAAATTAAATTGCAGCTTTGGATCTTTCCCAGATGCTAACCAACTACGACATTTATCCCGCGTTTCACGAGCTTGCTTGAGAGACACATCAGGATAGCGCCCAATGGTAAGGCGGTTTAACTTTTTTCCATCAAGTCGGTACGTAAAAACCCAACTAACTCCACCAGCTTTAGATGCTTTGGCGCTCAACCCCGCACCATCGGCAAAAAATTCAATATTACCCCTTTCTTTTCCGTGCAGGGTTCTAAGTTTTTTGTCACTGAGCTTGTTTAGTTCGGCAGCCATGATCGCTAAAAGTATTTATACAATTGTTTATACGCAGTGTGCTGCAAGAGAGGCAAAACGTCAATAAACACTGTAACAACATACAGTTTAATGATTAATTAATTATTTGATATTTATATAAAAATAATAATCATGGACAAACTTCAAAACACAAAGTAAATATATATGGTCTGCAATGATTTCGGGGATATTATCGCCGTTTACAACGATTCCATTACAAACGTGCGAGGTTGTTCCCAATATTTCTTAAAGAATGAGAGAGTTACCAATGGCAAAACACATCGAATTTTCCGCCACTGGCGGCCCAGAAGTACTCCGATATTGTGAATTTACGCCTACTGATCCTGCACCTGATGAAATACAGATTGAGAATAAAGCTATCGGAATTAATTATATTGATACCTATGTACGTAGTGGCCTCTACCCACCAGCAGGTCTTCCCAGTGGATTAGGGACGGAAGCTGCGGGAGTTGTCACAAAAGTTGGCTCAAATGTGTCATACATCAAAGTTGGAGATCGTGTGGCATATGCTCAATCCGGTTTGGGCGCATACAGTGAAGTACATAATGTTCCTGCCAGCAAATTAGCTATCCTGCCGGATGCAATTTCATTTGAACAGGCGGCGGCTTCTCTTTTAAAAGGACTAACAGTTTATTATCTGTTCTATCAGACACACAAGGTTCAAGCAGGTGAAACTTTCCTATTCCATGCCGCAGCCGGTGGTGTCGGTTTGATTGCCTGCCAGTGGGCAAAGGCATTAGGTGCAAAATTGATTGGAACAGTCGGTTCAGACGAAAAAGCCAACCTTGCCAAAGCTGCGGGTGCATGGCAGACCATCAATTATAACCGTGAAAATATTGTGGAACGTATTTTGGAACTTACTGACGGAAAAAAAGTTGATGTGGTTTATGATTCCGTTGGTCAGGCTACGTGGCTGGATTCACTTGATTCCTTAGCCCCCAGAGGATTGATGGTCAGTTTCGGTAATGCCTCAGGACCAGTAACAGGAGTGAATGTCGGACTTCTCAATCAGAAAGGTTCACTATTTCTTACCCGACCTTCTCTTAATGGTTATATCACTACACACAAGGGGTTGATTGAAGCCAGCAAAATCCTGTTTGATTTTATTGCCAGCGGTAAAATCAATGTAGATGTTCGAGAAAATCAGAAATTTCCACTAAGCGAAGCGGTAAGAGCACACCGGACACTGGAAAGCCGTGCAACTCACGGTTCCAGTTTGTTGATACCATGATTCCCTTTTTGAACAAAGCGCCTGAGCGGATTACATCCGCTCTGTTACCATTTCCAATGCTTTTTCAACAACCATAATGTCAGCTCCGGGTTTATGCGCATTCTCACTCAAATGACGACGCCATTGACGTGCACCGGGAATCCCCTGAAAAACACCCAAAATATGGCGGGTAATGTGCCCTAAATAAGTGCCTTTTGACAATTCTTGTTCGATATAAGGATAAAGCGCCTTAACTACCTCAACGGTATCTATCACGCGAACGGTTTGGTCAAATAATTCACGGTCGACCTTCGCCAGAATAGAGGGATTTTGGTAAGCCTCCCGTCCAATCATCACACCATCAACATGCTGTAAATGCTGCTTCGCTTCTTCCAATGACTTAATTCCACCATTAATGGAAATTGTCAGTTGTGGAAAATCTTTTTTCAATTGATAGACCCGTGGATAATCCAAAGGCGGAATTTCGCGGTTTTCTTTTGGACTCAAACCAGACAACCATGCTTTGCGAGCGTGGATCACAAAATGATTGCACTCACTGTTTTTTACGACAGTATCTATGAAATCACACAAAAATTCGTAGCTATCCTGCTCATCAATACCGATACGGGTTTTAACTGTGACAGGAATATCTACCACATCCTGCATCGCCTTGACACAATCGGCTACCAGCATAGCCTCTCCCATCAGGCAGGCACCAAAACGGCCATTCTGCACACGATCAGACGGACAACCAACATTCAAATTAATTTCATCGTAACCACGCTGTTGCGCGATCTCAGCACTGTGCGCCAATGCCTGGGGTTCACTGCCCCCTAATTGCAATGCCAATGGATGTTCTTGCTCGTTATAAGCCAGATAGTCCCCTTTGCCATGAATAATTGCGCCTGTGGTGACCATTTCTGTGTAAAGCAGCGCTTCTTTACTTAACAGGCGATGGAAATAACGGCAATGGCGGTCAGTCCAGTCCAACATGGGCGCAACGGAGAAGCGGGAAGGTTTGAATTTCCTTGTATCCTTTGATATTACAGTGAATTTACTACATTTTTGTGTCTGTATATTTTCGTGCATTTTAGGCTATTTTGGGCTATTTTTGAATTATCAGCACCCCAAACAGAACCCCATTAATTTGGGGACCTGAATAGGAGAGTATTAAAGATGGCCTACTATAGCATAGAAAAACGCCCCCGCGCAGACGGCACTGTCCGCTATCGTTGTACTGTTGGTGTTAAGTCTGGTGGTAAATATATTTATAGAGAGAACCGTACATTCGGAAAACAGTCCCACGCCAAGACATGGGGTGCTCAGCGAGTAGCTGAGTTGGAGCAAAACGGAGTTCCCACACAAAGCGATACCGAGGATTTAACAGTCGGTGATTTGCTGTATAAATACATCAATGATCCAGATTTGGGTGGGAAAGCAGGAAGAACTAAAAAATATGTATTAAACATGCTCTTAGATAGTGAATTAGCGAAACTAGCACTTTCAGAGCTATCAGTTAGCCACATTATCGAGTATTGCAAGCAAAGACATTCTACTGGTATTACTCCATCAACCATTAACCATGATGTCAGCTACTTAACGTCAGTATTAAAATCAGCCAAGCCAATCTATAACATAGACTATATATCAAATCCTGCATATGAAGCGCGTCCTTTGCTAACTCAAATGGGGTTGATTGAGAAATCTCGACGTCGTAGCCGAAGGCCTGCGCAAGATGAGATCGATAAACTTATTGTTGGGTTACGTAAGCGCAGTAATCATAGAGAAGGGAAAATACCCTATGAAGATATCTTAAATTTCTCAATCTTAAGCTGTATGCGCATAGGCGAGGTCTGTAAAATTAGATGGGATGATGTAGACGAAAAACAAAGATCTGTCGTTGTAAGGGATAGAAAAGATCCCAGAAAGAAAACAGGGAATCACATGTCCGTTCCTTTACTTGGGGATGCCTGGGAAATAGTTCAAAAACAACCAAGAACAAGTGATCTAATATTTCCTTACAACGCCAAAAGCGTAACAGCAGGATTCCAAAGAGTCCGTAACGCTCTAGGCATTGAAGACCTCCGCTATCACGACCTACGCCGAGAAGGAGCCAGTCGCTTGTTTGAAGCTGGCTTCTCAATTGAAGAAGTTGCGCAGGTAACAGGCCACCGATCACTGAATGTATTATGGCAGGTATACACAGAACTGTACCCGCAATCACTGCATGAGAAGTACAACAAGCTGATGCAAAAGAAAGAAGAATAACTTTTTTCAATGCTTATTATGCGAATGATAGCCCCATAACGGGGCTTTTTTTTGACCTACGGAATATGACCTCGTTAGTTAATCCTGAGCTAAGCGGGAATTCGGGCTTTGCTGTCATTATCTACCCCTTATGTCCAAGTAACATATTGAAAATATGTAGATTTATTGCTTTTGTCCAGTACATAAATCAACCATAGGGATTTCCGCAACGGTTGATTAAGTCATTGATTTATCCGCTGACCGTCAAATTGACGACCCGAAGCAGACTTATTTTTCCAGCGCCCAAAGTGAGGACCTCGAATAAATCAATAGGTTACGCTAGACGGGATTTGAAAGCCCTTTTGACTCATTGATATTAGACAATTCCCTCTCAGAACCGGAATTCCTGCACCATGCTTGAATTCAATAAAATCAATAAGTTACACGTGAATAATTTGTAATTTATTGATTTAACATGATTTTATCAAAGGAGCGGAAATTAAGGGGATCGGGGAGGTGGGGTGAGTTAATTATTTATCCGTGGTTGTACAGCGTATAATTTCTATCCAGCCATACAATGAAAAAAGTAGAATCACGCCTATAGCCAACCATGGGCTTCCTACCACTGAACCTGAAAGCGATAAAGTCAACATCCTCTGTGACGTGTTCAGGTATACCTGCTTGAATTGCGTTCCTCGCTATCTTTTCAAATCCAAGCGTATGCCGATTTTGCTGTTTTATTTGACCCCATGTTAATTGGCTCAGCCGGAATAATTTGTCAGACAAAGCCGCCTTATCATCCCTTTCACAACGACTTACACAGTAATTATCTTGCAAGTATCTTAAAGAAAATTCAGGTGGTCTTTTTTCTGAATCATCATGAAATTCAGGACCTAGCCTAAGCCTACCAGATTCCGCCTGAACTTTCTGAGGTGCTTTTATTCTTTTGGAATTTTTCTTTGCCATATTAATTTATACGAGTAAGAAAGTAATCCTTAAGCTCTTCATGAGAAATAACTTGACATCCTACACCTTCGATATAGTTATTCTTCCATGGCGCCTCTTCATGAGTCATATTACGAAGCTTCCAGGCTGAAAATTGCCCGAAAACATCATAAACCTCATTAAGAAGTCCTTTTTCATCATCGGAAAACTTATTTAAATCTAAGTTGGTAGGGATAGGCAGCGCTTGATTACCATGCTCTTTATATTTTCTATAAATCGCCGGAACCACAGGGCCATGCATCCACGCTTCTATCTGTTCCTTAAATAGCGGCTTTTTCAGCAATGCCAAAGAAAAACCCTGCGCGTAATAAACGAGCTTCTGTAACTTTAGATTGGAAATAGTGTCGCCGCTTTCCTCATTACAGCAAGCCAAAAAATAATCAGCCACATCAAAACAAGTAGGCATAACACTTCTCCATAGGTAATTTAATAAAACACTACACGCCAAATTTATCAAACTGATATATAGCTATGGCTATATTAGTGCCATTGAATCTTAAGCTCAACCGCGCAGACTGTATTTATTTTGTTTTGCTGAGGATTAAAATGTATCAAACCGTTTCAGTTTTCAGCCCTCCGTGGCCTGAATTCATTGTCAGTGAGTCAATACCTCCAATACTTCCCCACGGCAAGTAAGAGTTTCAGTTACCCACAATTAACATTGAATTAACTCATAATTAACGCCAATGTCCCTTTGTGCCCACCCCCTCACTTCGGCGGTTCCGGCCATGCGATATCGGGGGCAGTGGAACAGTCTACCCGGTTGAGCAGGACGCGGTATTTTTTCCAGGCGACAAGAGCCGCTTTTTCTTCCTTCGTGGCCATGTCGAGGTCAGCGGCGTCCTGTAACGGGGCAATGGTATTTGCCACCTGTGACATGCGATAACGCTTTTCTGATTCGGCCTGTTGCTGTAGCTCCTCCGGTGTCGGCGGGGGTAACTCAATCAAGGTA
>NZ_NKHP01000053.1 GCF_014467235.1 Xenorhabdus indica
TACATGAAACGATATCTGATAAAACCGGGGGGCAAAAACAGCTAGTGGCTTATCTCCTGCCACAGACGGGGGTTAAACTGGTGCCGGCTGAACTGCGCCAGCAACTGGCGCAACATCTTGCGGGCTATATGCTGCCCAGTGCCTATGTGGTACTGGAAGCATTTCCGCTAACCCCTAATGGCAAACTTGATCGTCAGGCATTCCCTGCCCCCGATTCATCTGCTGTAGCAACGCATGGCTATGAAGCCCCGATGGGTGAAATAGAAATAGCTCTGGCACAGATTTGGCAAGATTTACTGGGACTGGAGCAAGTCGGTCGTCACGACCACTTTTTTGCGCTCGGCGGCCATTCGCTGATGATTGTTCATCTTATCGAACAATTGCGCAGTTTCGGCTGGCAGCTTGATGTTCGCAGTGTGTTTGCAACCCCGATTCTCACCGAACTAGCACACACTATTCTGACGTATCCAGACGATACCAATGTCTTTGTAGTACCACCCAACCTGATCGTTGAAGGCTGTGCCGTCATCACGCCCGATATGTTGCCGCTGGCTTCACTGGAGCAAACTGAAATTGATACTATCGTCGAAACAGTTACCGGCGGAGCAAGGAATGTGCAGGATATTTATCCGCTGGCACCGTTGCAGGAAGGTATCTTGTTCCATCACCTATTACAGGCGCAAGGCGATGACTATCTGTTGCAAACCCTGCTCGCTTTTAATACCCGTCAACATCTCGACACTTTCCTGTCAGCGCTGCAACAGGTTATCGATCGCCATGATATTCTGCGTACCGCAGTTTGCTGGCAAGGATTGACGCAACCGGTTCAAGTGGTCTGGCGTCAGGCATCGCTGTGTATTAACAACTTTACTCCCGCCACAGCGGATGATGTTCTGACTCAGCTACGTGCTCATACTGATCCTCGTCGATACCGCCTGGATTTGAATCGTGCTCCATTATTCGCGGCTGACATCGCTCACGATCCGGCACAGGATGAATGGCTGTTGGCGCTGCGGTTCCACCATCTGGTCAGTGACCATATAACACTGGAACTGATTTTTGCCGAAATTGCTCAGATACAGCAGGGAAATGCCGAAATGTTGCCCGTTGCATTGCCCTATCGTAATTTTATTACCCAAATTTTAAGCGTACCCGCTTCCGAGCATGAAGCTTTCTTCCGCGATCAACTTGCTGGTATTGACGCGCCGACAGCACCGTTTGGTGTGCTCTCTATGCCGGACAACGATGACACTATTGCAAAAGCCAGTCTCTCGCTTTCTTCTGTATTGGCACAAGCTGTCCGTACACAAGCCCGTCGTTTGGGCGTCAGTCCAAGCGTACTGTTCCATGTGGCCTGTGCGCAAGTACTGGCACAGACCAGCGGCAGTGATGATGTGGTCTTTGGCTCTGTGCTGCTTGGGCGTCTACAAGGCGTCACGGGTGCCGATCAAATACTGGGGATGTTTATCAATACTCTGCCAATGCGGGTTTCTTTGGCGGATTACAGCGTACAGGAAGTGGTACAGGCGACTTATCGCAGTCTGACAACATTATTGGAACACGAACAAGCACCATTGGCGCTGGCACAACAGTGCAGCGGTATAGCACAGCCGATGCCACTGTTTAGTACTCTGCTGAATTACCGTCATAGCCAAATGAATAATAGTCAACTGGGTAAGGCCGAAGCCGATGCAAGCGAGACAATTTGGGCAGATATACGTTTAGTTTCCGCTGAAGAACGCACAAATTACCCCATTACTCTGTCAGTAGATGATCTGGGGGACGGTTTTCAACTGACCGCATTGACCATAGCAAGTATTGATCCGGCTCGTCTCACAGCGTATCTCGCTACGGCTCTCAGTGGTCTGGTCGATGCCCTGATCCATGCTCCACAACAACCTATCCTGCAAGTGTCAATTTTGCCAGATTCGGAGCGACAACAGTTATTAGTGGACTTCAATGCTACCCAGGCAGATTTTCCACAAGATGCCTTGATTCACCAATTGATTGAAACTCAAGTTGCCCGCACTCCCGGTGCAACGGCTGTGGTATGCGGAGAGCAATCGCTCAGTTATGAAGAACTGAACAACCGAGCCAATCGTCTGGCTCATCATCTGATCACACTGGGCGTTCGCCCGGACGACCGTGTTGCAATTTGTATGACACGCAGTCTGGAGATGGTGGTAGGGCTGCTTGCCATTCTCAAAGCTGGAGGGGCTTATGTACCTCTCGATCCTGTCTATCCAACCGAGCGACTGGTGTATATGCTCGAAGACGCAGCACCAATCGTGATGCTGACGCAAGCAGAATGGGCTGATCGGCTGAGCAACACAATTGCCACTAACACAAGCACCAATGACGTAATACCAACTGCAATACCAACTGCAATAACAACTATAGTACTCAATAACCAACAAGAAGCATTCCTGACGTCACAACCTGTCTATAATCCTGATGTACAGTCAGGGCTGACATCACATCATCTGGCCTATGTAATCTATACCTCCGGCTCTACAGGATTACCCAAAGGGGTGGCGATTACTCACCGCAACACCGTGAATTTCCTCACTTGGGCAAAACAAAATTTCAGTTCCGAAGAGCTGATAAATACCCTTTTTGCTACTTCACTGAGTTTTGATTTGGCGGTGTACGAATGTTTTGCACCATTAATTTCTGGCGGTACGGTTCATCTCGTTTCTGATGTGTTGTCACTGGTCACAACTGAACATCCCGTCAGCTTAATCAATACCGTGCCCTCAGCCATTGCGCACTTGCTTGAAGTCAACGCCGTACCTATGACCACCCAGACGGTCAATTTAGCGGGTGAAGCATTGAAGTCACATATTGTTGAGCGTCTATTTGCCAGCACTTGCATACAACATGTATGTAACCTGTATGGCCCTTCTGAGACAACAACTTATTCAACCTGGGTTCGGATGAAACGGACAGAGGGCTTTGTCCATCATATCGGCCGACCCATTGCCAACACCCAGATCTATATTCTTGATCATCATGGGCAACCAGCCCCTCTTGGTGTGATTGGCGAAATTCATATTGCCGGAGTCGGTGTGGCCCGTGGTTACCTGAATCGGCCTGAACTGACCGATGAACGTTTCCTGCCCGATCCGTTCTCTTCAACCCCGGACGCCCGCATGTACAAAACCGGCGACCTCGGTCGTTGGCTCCCTGACGGCAATATTGAGTACCTCGGCCGCAAAGATTTTCAGGTCAAACTACGCGGTTTCCGTATTGAACTCGGTGAAATTGAAGCGCGATTGATGCAATGTGACGGGGTACGTGAAGCGGTCGTTATCCTGCGTGAAGATCTATGTGGAAACCTGGGTGAAGATACTTCATATGAAAAAGCCGGGGAACAAAAACGACTGGTTGCCTATCTGCGACCTTTCGATAATGTTGAACTGGTTCCTGCGGAACTGCGTCAGCAACTGGCTCAGTATCTCGCTGACTATATGCTGCCTGGCGCCTTTGTGATACTCGAAACCTTCCCATTGACACCCAACGGCAAACTTGACCGTCAGGCGTTACCAGCACCCGATGTATCGGCTATCATGGTTCGTGGTTATGAAGCACCAATGGGAGAGATGGAAGTCGCGTTGGCTGAAATTTGGCAAAACCTGCTAGGGCTGGAACAGATTGGTCGTCATGACCATTTCTTTGAGCTTGGCGGCCATTCACTGCTTGCTATCCAGCTCGTTTCGCGTGTACGTCAGGATCTGGCGCGGGAATTACCGTTACAACAACTTTTTGCTAATCCCCTGCTGGCAAATTTAGCGCAAACACTGACCGAAACTTCGACAACCGCTCAGAGGGTTATTCCTGTCAGCAACCGTAACCAGCCACTGCCGCTGTCTTTCGCTCAACAACGACTGTGGTTCCTTGGTCAACTCGATCCGGCGACCAGTCTGGCTTACCATATTCCGTTAGCACTGCGCCTCATTGGTACGCTCAATCACCATGCCCTGATCACCGCGCTCGATCAACTGGTCGCTCGTCACGAAAGTTTGCGTACCCGCTTTGTGCTGATTGATGGACAGCCTTACCAGAAAATTGATTCGGCCGATATTGGCTTTACCTTGTCCTGCCAAGACCTGCGCTTGTTAACACCCGAAAAACACCCCCATCGTATTGCCGAACTAACTGCCATTGAAGCACAAACGCCTTTCAACTTTACAGAAGGCCCATTGATCCGCGGGCAATTACTGCAACTGACGGACGAAGAGCATGTGTTGCTGCTCACCCAACATCACATTATCTCTGATCGCTGGTCGATTAATGTACTGATACGTGAATTGGGCGAACGCTACCGCGCTATTCTCAGCGGTCATAATGATCCATTGCCACCGTTACCCATTCAGTATGCCGACTATGCTGTCTGGCAACGCGATTGGCTGCAAGAAGCGGCTCTCACTCAGCAACGCGAATTCTGGTGTCAGCAACTGGCAGACGCTCCCGCTTTGTTGACTCTGCCTGCTGATCGACCACGCCCATCGGTGCAAACCTATACTGGCGGTCAGGTCTCTTTCCACCTTGATACCCACTTATTGACATCACTAAAAGAGCTTGGACAGCGCCACAATACGACGTTGTTTATGACCATACTGACCGCCTGGAGCATTGTCCTCGCCCGACTCAGTGGTCAGGATGATGTTGTTATCGGTACGCCAGTTGCCAACCGATCACATTATGAACTTGAAGGGTTAATCGGCTTCTTCGTCAATACGTTGGCTTTACGTGTCACGCTGAGTGATGTTTCCAATATAGCTGACCTGCTTGCGCAAGTTCGGGAACAAGCGCTGGCCGCCTATGCTCATCAGGATCTGCCCTTTGAGCAATTGGTGGAAGCATTACAACCCGAACGCAGTCTGAGCTACAGCCCGATTTTTCAGGTGATGTTGACCTTAGATAACACATCAGCGCAAACATTGACGCTGCCGGATTTACAACTCGTTCCCATTGAACAAGCACGTCACAGTGCTCACTTTGATTTAACGTTATCCCTGTTCGAAAGTGACTCTGGCCTGATTGGTGATCTGGAATATGCCAGTGATTTGTTCGATCACACCACCGCCGAACGTATGGTGGATTACTTAAAACGAGTACTGACGGCGATGACGTCTGATGCGACACAGTCTATCGCAACTTTACCGATACTGTCTGAGTCGGAACAGCAACGAGTGCTGGTCGATTTCAATGCGACGCAAGCAGATTTCCCGCAAGATGCCCTTATTCACCCATTGTTTGAAGTTCAGGTGGAACAACATCCTGATGCCACGGCCTTAGTGTTTGAGGGGCAAACACTGAGCTATGGTGAACTCAACTGTCGTGCCAACCGTCTGGCGCACTACCTGATTGAATTAGGCGTACAACCGGACGATCGGGTGGCAATTTGTACTGAACGCAGCCCAGAGATGGTGGTGGGTTTACTGGCTATCCTCAAGGCCGGCGGCGCCTATGTGCCACTCGATCCGGCTTATCCGGCTGAGCGGCTGGCGTATATGCTGGAAGATGCTGCTCCCGTGGTGGTGCTCACCAAAACGGAATCGATTGGCAAACTGAATAGCACTGTCCCCACTGTAGCGCTGGATGATCAGGCATTGAGCCTGATAAACCAACCGACTCATAACCCGGATAGACAGACATTAGGGCTGACGTCACGCCATCTGGCCTATGTGATCTACACCTCTGGTTCCACCGGCTTACCTAAAGGGGTGATGGTCGAGCACCGCAATGTGCTCCGTCTGATTGTCAATAATGGCTTTGCCGATATCGGGCCGGATGACTGTATCGCCCACTGCGCCAATGTTTCATTTGATGCTGCCACCTGGGAGATCTGGGCGGGCCTGGTGCATGGGGCGCGTATCCTGTTGATCCCGGAAAAAACCTTGCTACAGCCGGATTATTTTGGTCAGTGTCTGTCATCGGAAGGGGTCAGCGCACTGTTTCTGACGACGGCGCTGTTCAACCAATACGCTGGCCTGATTGCACCCGCGTTATCGGGTTTACGCTATCTCCTTTTCGGGGGTGAACAAACCGATATGCGTTCAGCCATTCGTCTGCGATCTGATCACCCACCTGAGCACTTACTGCATGTCTATGGCCCAACGGAAACAACCACTTTCGCCACTGCCTATGAAATGCCATTGATAGCTGCC
>NZ_NKHP01000054.1 GCF_014467235.1 Xenorhabdus indica
TTCCGGCGCATTCAGCAGGGTCTGGTGATAAAAGGCGATCACCCGCTGCAACAGCGCCTGCCGCCCGATCCCCTCCTCCACTGACGACACCGCCGCCAGCGGCTCCACTGCCGGATTGTGCCCCAACACCGCGCGCAGGCGTTCCACGGCATGGCGCAGGCTTAACCCTTCGGTTTTCATCACCCAGTCCAGCACCGAGCCGCCCGCATCGCAGCCAAAGCAGTGATACAGGTTTTTCGACGGCGTGATGACCATCGAGGGCGTTTTTTCCTGATGGAACGGGCACAGCACGGTCATGTCCTTGCCGCGCTTAAAGAGCTGCCGGCCTTGTTGCTCAATGATGGCAACTAAAGAGACAGCGGTTTTCAGGTGCTGTAATTCTGCTTCCGGGATGCGAGCCATAAAAAGTTCCTCCAAAACATGTCAAGACCCCTTTAATGTTTTTTCATTGTACCTTATAATGAACTCATGGCAACCACTTTAAGATACCGTGGGGTACATTATGGGAACTGTTTTCTTATGGCTTAATCCTATGCAGTTTCCAACCCGATTGATTCAGTTCCGCAAGGCACAGAACTTTACACAGCAGGAGCTTGCTGACGCTGCACAAGTTCACGTTAACCAGATAAAACGCTACGAAGCTGGAAGTGCCCAGCCCACTCTTGAAGCGTTTGTCAGGATTGCGAAAGCGTTGCATGTCAGCCTTGATACGCTGGTTTTCAGCGAAGAGGAGCGCAAGCCCGCTGATGATTTGAGCCTGCATTTTGAAGCTATCAGCCAGTTTGAGGCGGATGAAAAAGCTGTTGCCAAAGCCGTACTTGAGGGATTAATTCTCAAGCACCAGTCGGATAGATTCCGGCGACAGCAGTAAAGAATACGGCTCCGACGCGCTTGCAACACGCCGGAGCCGCTAACCATAACCAACTATTGGAGGTAGTTAATCATGGCTAAAGCGCATTCTAGGCAAAACCGTGCCGTAAATAAAGCGGCAAAAACAGAACGTTATTACACCGTGGGATACGTGCCGCAAAATGGCAGGCCGAACCCCCGACCCGCGATAAATTTAACGGGAAGATGGCTTAAGGCGGCGGGGTTTGAGATTGGCGGCACACTCACCGTCAAGATTATGGCGGGTTGTTTAGTGCTTATTCCTGACAGTGACGACACCCGCACCATGAAGCAACAGTACCAGCGCCAGCAAGACCAGCTTAGTGAGATTAAGCTCAAGATGCGGGAACTGCTTGGCGACTACACAAGCCGCTAAGGGCAGGGAGTGAGCAGCTCTTAAAAAAGAAAAAAGCCGGAAGATCACGGGGATCTTTCCGGCTGTTTGATCATAGATCTTTAACTTAAACAATGAGCTATGAGTTTATATATTTGTCTATCTCTTTTTCACATGCATACATTAGGTTAAGCACAGGATTGTCGTAATCACTATAGATTTCTAGATACCCTCTAGTCATATTTTTCACAATATTAGCTTTTAGCTCTCCTAACTCTAAAGATAAAAGCGTTTTTTTATAAAGAATTATAATTGAGTCCAGATTGTTCTCCTGCCTAGATTTTTTTAGTTCTTCCAAATCAAAAATTACATTTTCGATTAAATTTATTAATTCTTTTTTATTCATATTGTTATCTCTATTTTGATGGAATGCTTCTTGTATTTTTTATCCAAGATGGATCCCAATCTCTGGGCAGAAGAATTTGTGTTGCTTCTCCCTTAAGAACTGCTCCAGATTTCATTGTTTGCGGTGCAACTTGGCCCACATGGAGTGTTGTTCCTTTTGGAACCAATATTTGGGCTTCAAATTGTCGGGTATTCTTCCATTCGGGCAAAAGAGCCGCATCGATTTTAGCTTGTATACGGTTAGGAGCAGGAAGATCTGATACGAATGAGCCACCCGGTTTAGCATTACCACCGTAAACACGATATACATATGTATCTTGAGTTGTGACGACAGTTTTATATTTCCCGTCTTTAAAAGAATCAACTATCCACTGATCTAATGCGGCTTTTTCAATCTCCTTATAAGATTGATTTGAAAACAATTTATCGCAGTCTTTACCCGCTAACCCGAACGGATCTACCCATCCCGTGGGATTATGCACGTAAGAGTACGGATTAAATCCCCCCATCAGCCCGATGGGGTCTTAGGGCAGGTTCCGGTGCGGTCGTACTTTTTTAAGCGATTTTTTCCTTCACTATCAGCTTGTTAAAGATCCGTTTTTACCTGTTTAGCCCACATCCGCGAACCTAAAACGCCGATATGCACTTTTGGCCTGTTTTGCCATGTTTCCCTGATGTACTTTTACCCTGCTTTTGCCACGAGCCGTTATGCAGTATAGCGCCCCTTTTTTCTGATTATTGGCTGAACAGATTGATTTTGTGATGCTTTTCACTTTCGGCAACGGGCGAACGGCGACCAGCTTGCTGGACGCCGGGCGGCCGTTCTGCGGGTGCGGGCGGCATAGAGCCTGCAAGCGGCGCCCTGCGACGCTCTCAGGCACGACAGCTTAAGAAGAGGCACGGCTTTGAATGACCGCTTGATGCAAGGGAAGCCCCCTGCGGGGGCTGCACGGGGCGGCGATGGCGAGCACGGGAACGAGCAAGGTAGCGCAGCGACTGCGAGCCGGGCGCAGCCAGTGCAGCGGGGTTGGGGCGGGGGAGGTAAACGCGGAGGCCGCAGGCCGACCTGCCTACAGCGTTGTTGGCCTGAGCCATGCAAGGCAGCTGAAGAAGACGTGATTTTGCCGGAACGTGGCACGGTGCTTAAGATTGGCGCTGAGTTTGCCAAGCGGGTGCGCCGGTGCTGACAGCAGAAGGCGCAGCCTTGTGCGGTGCACCCAGCGATGCCGATAAGCGGGGGCGCAGACATAATGTAAATTATACGCTGCGAACCGCTCACCGATGCCGTTGACTGGCTGCGAGGCCGCCCGGTGAGTGGCGTATAATTCCCCGGCATTATGTTAAATGGGCTTTGGGCGGCCAGCACAGACTGATTGGGGACGCCGTGGCCGCCGCCGCCCATTGCCCATTTACCCCCGCAAGCACCGAGGCCTCCGGGCAGTCCGGCCACGGTCTGCCCCCACGCCGATCCCAGCGAACTCAACGGGGACGGCCGGATTGTCCGGTGTTCTGTGGCGTCGGTTTGACGTCCGGCTCACTGCTGGCACGGGCTGAGCGGCTCTCTGGCGTCCGCTCTGCTGGGTGGGTCTGCTTATGCACTTCTTTTAAGTGTCCGACGGCAACATGGGTATAAATTTGCGTCGATTCCAGACTGGCATGACCCAGTATCGCCTGAATGTGCCGTGTATCCGCCCCATTTTCCAGCATCTGGGTCGCCATGCCATGCCGGAACAGGTGACAGGCGCCCGGTTTATCGATCCCGGCACGATGCAGCGCATTGCGCACTATCTGGGTCAGGGTGCCATCGGCCAGCGCATTCCCCTGTTGTGACACAAACAGATACCCCGGATCTTTTTCCCAGACCAGACGCGGGCGCACCTCATTCAGGTAACGTTGCAGCCAGTGGCGCGCCGACTCGCCGAACGGAACAACCCGGTCTTTGTGTCCCTTGCCCTGCCGGACAAACAGCGCCCCGGCGGCAAAGTCGATATCACTGACCTGTAACCGCTGGACTTCTGAACGCCGGAGGCCTGTACTCCATAACGTTTCCATCATGACGCGATCCCGTACCCTCAGCGGGTGATTGTCCCCGGTCAGGGCTAAAACCTGCCGGGTTTCCTGCTCATTCAGCATGCCCCACGGCAGACGCCGCTCCTGCCGCGGCAACTCCAGCCCCTGCGCCGGGTTGTACAGCAGGTGCTGCCGCTTCGCCAGCCAGCTGAACAGATTACGCAGATGGGTCAGCTTTTTCGCGATGGTGCTGCCCGTGAGGGGCTGACCCCGCCAGTTCTTCCGGGCTGACAGTCCCCGCTGCCAGCTTTCCAGCTGGGGAAAGCTCACCTGTTGTGCCCGGGTTATCCCCCGTTCGTCACACCAGCGCGCGAACTGCATCAGATCGCTTCTGCAGTGCTGCCGGGTTTGCCGTGTGTAGCGCAGGGCGTCGAGGTATTCTAGGTAGTCCTCGATATGTTGTCTGAGTGTTGTCGATGCCATGAGAAGCTCCTTTCTGTCTGTGCAAGAATACGGTTACGATGGGTTAAATGAAGGTGCCGGGAACCGTGTTTTTTACGCTAACCCGACCGCTTTGCTTTGACGTCTTGCGGTGTCTGTCTTTGCGAGGATGTTGCTATGCCGACCGCCTGCCGACTGAACCCCGACTCGCGGGCGACTGCTTATCCATTTACCCCGACCGGAGTAAGTCATACCTGTCCTGTCACGGTACGATAAGGCCGCACAGGTGCGCGGTGTTGCTGTCGTCACCGTCAAACAGCAGTTCATAGGCGAACGTCAGCCCGCGCTTGTGCAGCAGCAGGTATTCCATTTCGACCAGCCGCGAGAGATGGAGCTTGAGCTGGGTATCGCCCCACTGCACCGCATCACGCAACTGTTTGCGGGTAAAAATCCTCTCATGGCGAGCCTGACCGCTGTCCCGTATCCAGTCCTGTATCAACAGCAACAGCTTGCGCGTCTGTGGCGGCATTTCGTCCAGCGTCCGGCCTAAGATGTCATGCGCCAGCTGATTGGCCAGCCGGATATCGTCCTTTGTGACTTCGATATATTCCAGTGTCTTGCCGCGATGCGCTGCCGTCTTGATTTCCCGCTGGTATTGGTGCAGCAGGGCGATGCTCTGAATGAGGGTCAGGTATTTCATATGGTCACGGCGCGTGCGGGTTTTGTCTGACAGGAACGTCAACTGGCTGGCATAGGGATTGACCACATTCAAGGGCTTAAGCAGCCGCTGGGCGTTCTGGTGCAACGTGGTGAGATAGCCCCGCTCATTTTCAGCCAGCAGGCCTTCGAGGGTTTGCTTCTGGCGCTGCAATGCATGGATGGCTTCGGTCTGCTCGCGGGATTCGTTCACCGTCAGCACCAGACAGCGGTTGAGCAGTTCTTCATCCACATCAATGGCCGTCGTGGTTAACATCAGCATCACCGGGCCTTTGACGGTATAGCTTTTGGTGACCAGGTTGCCGGTGGCTTCGTCCTTGCCCGTGCTCGCCATCGTTAACTCGCCGTCCGATTGCAACAGCTTGAGTGCGTAAGCCGCCTGCCGCACGCCTTCTTCTTCCGCGATGGCTAATATTTTGTGCTGCAGGTTGGTTTCACCGAGATAAAACAGGCTCTGGCCGGTCATGGCACTGTACTGGATGCGCTCTTCTGCCGGTATCAGGTTCAGCACCGCCTCCATTAAGCTGCTCTTGCCGGCGGCACTGCTGCTCTGGATCAGGACGGCTAAG
>NZ_NKHP01000055.1 GCF_014467235.1 Xenorhabdus indica
TTGATCAAAAAAATTAAGATCTTTTTGAATACAGCCTCAGCAAGTAGCTGGAAAGGAATAGGAAATATGGAAGTCTCATAATTATGAAAAGGTATTTAGGGTAATAAGTGTAATTTAAATTGCGTGAGATAAAAATATCTCATGCATATAAAATGTGTTTTTTATTTTTAAAGGTGAGGCGGAATCATGAAAGAATTTAAACTTTTTGGTCTTGCTGAAGGATTGATAGGTAAATCAACAGTGCAAGCAGAGTCTATTGATGATTTATTTAAAAAATATAATCCACTTTCAGATATTCGTAATAAAGTTACCATTCAAGGAAATAAAGTTATAGCATTCATGCCTTGTGACGGCTAAAAGTTAATGAATTATAACGTGATAGTAAATATTACATTGCAAAAAGCCTATGACTATAAGAGTAGCTATAGGCTTTGATTAGTAAATAAGGACTTATTTATGTTTATGTTCAAAGATGAAAGATATAACAGGCAGATTAATATGCCTGAATGGGGAGTGGAAAGGCAAGAGAAGCTACTTAATAGTAGAGTTGTTGTCATTGGTGCAGGGGGAGTAAAGTCTACATTATTAATGTGCTTAGCTGCTGCTGGAATTGGTCACATAAAAATTATCGAATTTGATAAAGTAGAACTTTCAAACTTAAATCGACAATTGCTTTATCGTACATCAGATATAGGTATCGAGAAAGGACAGGCTGCAAAAAAAACTTTACAAGATTTAAATCCTGAAATTGAGATAGAACTTGTTTCGGACAAAGTTACAAAAAATAATATTG
Organism: Xenorhabdus indica; assembly: GCF_014467235.1. Taxonomy (GTDB): domain Bacteria; phylum Pseudomonadota; class Gammaproteobacteria; order Enterobacterales; family Enterobacteriaceae; genus Xenorhabdus; species Xenorhabdus indica. The sequence continues at coordinate 794 of NZ_NKHP01000055.1, forward strand.
ATAGTCTTCTTAGTGGATATGAATTAATTGTAGAGGGAGGCGAATCTCCGGCTGGAAGAAATTTAATCAACGAGTATTGTTTAAAAAACAATATAGTAATGGTGCATTGTTCAGCACAATTCAGCTATGGTTATGTAACCACATTACTCCCAAAAGAAAAAACAGCCTGTTTTGCATGTATTTTTCCAAATGATCATACTAGAACAGAACATACTGGAGCAGTTCCTGTTAACGTCTTATCTACGTCTATAGCTGGTTCTTTAGGTGCAGCGGAGGTTCTAAAATGGTTTTTAGGATACAGAGATAATATGACGGTAAACTCAAAATTAACCTTTAATTCTCTTATAATTAATAAAGGTTTTGAGTTTGAAAATATTGAGCGAAATCCAACCTGTCCAATCTGTTCAAAATATTATGATCAGTGAATTTTTATCATTAACAAATTCAGTGAGAACAAGGTTGATAGCTAATTTCTTCAAGAGAATATCAACCGATGTGGTTATTCCTTTTATGACAATTTTTATTGCTCAGACTAAAGGGGAAACCATAGCCGGATTATTAATAATTTGCATTCTTTGTTTAGGGGTTTTTTTTAATGGTCTAGGAGGGAAACTGAGTTGTAAATTTGAAACAAAAAAAACATTAGTAATCGGTGAATTACTTCATGCTTTTTCAGTTATTGCTATGGCTATAACTTCCGTATTAGATGTCAATTTAATGATACTTTTTTATTTTATCAAAAATATTATATTCAGCTTCTTGGTTCCATTTAGTGAAAAAGTTATTTTTGATAATACGAGTAGTAATAATAGGCAGGTTGTTTATCAATTTAATAGTATACTAAGCGGAATGGCCTTACCAATCGGAATGCTATTGGGGGCTTTGTTGTTTAAGATCAGTGTTGAATACCTGTTGTTTTTATCATTCCTATTTTCATTTTTTGTTTTTGTTATTTATAGTGTTGGATTAAAGAAAACAAAAGTGATTAATAATGAATATAGAGAAAATACAGTGTCATATTTTAATACTATATCAAAAAACAAACCAGCTATTCTTATAATTATTAGTGCGGTGCTTTTAAATGTTATCCAGTTTTCTTTTTTGCAATTTCTTCCTGTTTACCTATCATCTTTTAAATATGGAGTTGAACAGTTCTCTATATCTAGGGTTATGAATGGAGTAGTAAATATAGTATTTGGATTGTTGTTAATTCCTATAATAAAGGCATCAATAGCAACAGTAGGAAAATTAAGATTAGGAATTGTGATTTTTTCATTCATGTTTTCATTATCAATTTGGTTGTCTGATATGAAAATTATTTTCTTTATGTTGATATTTTTAATGAGTTGCTGTGAGGCATTTATCAACCCATTGCAACAATCAATATATGCAGAATATATAGAAAAACAAAGTTCAGGAGTGTATTTGTCAGCTTTCTCTCTGACTGGTAGGTTTGGAAATATTGGAGCTTCAATTTTATTAATATTAAGTGATTATTTAACAGTTAATATTATCACAAGTATAATTTTGATATTAGGCTTAACATCAGCTTTTTTAGTACCTAAAAAATAAGGGGCTGGATATATTAAGTATGTTAAAAATTGGTAAATTCTGCGGCCAATATCTTGACATTATTGTGTTTTGATTTAATTATGTACAATAATCTATGTTGCTTTGCAACTTACCAATGCTTCAGCAGTCTGAAAGAAGCGCTTTCGAGTGACTGTATTAATCAATGTTCCGATAGTCTGAGAGGAACTCCTTCGGGTGACTACATTATCTGCCGGACCTGAAAAAGCAGACAGTAAATACTCTGGGTAAACCCGTTTATTCTTTGAAAACGGGGATCGCTAAGGCGATTAAGAAACTCTTCACATATATCATATCGCGATATCGAGTCAGTCTGATGGCTGGCTTCCCAATGGGAGACAATTATCCCATTGGGATGATGTTTCTCATTTTTTTACCTTATTTTCTAGGAGAAACATCATGATGAATAGCAAAAATGAAAATAAATACTTTAATCTTCATATCAATGGTATTGGATACTTAAGCAACATTCGCAGTTTAAATGGACCTAATGGACGTTTTCTGGCGGTTGTGATTAACGCCTTAAGTGGTCCTACTGATAATCCGGCATATGTTCGTTTTGATGCTACTGTTGCCGGAGAAAACACCATTAAACTTATAAACCGCTGTCAGCGAGCAGTGGATGAAGATCAAAAAGTGTTGGTTGGATTCGTCTTGAGTAACCTTTCCACTGAGATTTTTACACTTAACAGTGGAGAACACGCAGGAGAACAGCGTGCCAGCCTACGTGCTCGACTAATTAATATCGACTGGATTAAGGTTGGAAAAGAGATGGTATATAAGGCCGAAAAAACTCAATCAACGCCACCTAGTGAAGAAAAGGCTCCTGCAAAACAATATGCGGCAGACTCATTCTAAATCACGTAATTTTACTTCCCTGATAGGAACATACATCTTTCAGGGAAGTATGTTTCTGTCATATTGATAAAGGAACATACTATGATGAAGATCGGTGTACTTGCAGCAAAACTTGCAGGACAAAATTTACCATTACGGGTTTTACGTAGTCGTATCGGTTATTACATTGGGACGATAAACGAAGAAGGGCCTGTATCTCGTGAGTCCATAGAATATTTTAAATCAGAAACGATTGCATCTAATGCTCTGAAACGGGGCAATTGGACACAACGCGAATATATCTGAGGAGAAATATCATGGCATCAAGAGGCATTAATAAAGTTATTTTGGTAGGGAACCTGGGCGCAGATCCAGAAATTCGTTATATGCCAAATAACAATGGAGCAGTGGCAAACATTACTCTGGCAACATCTGAGAGTTGGCGAGATAAGCAAACTGGTGAAATGAGAGAGAAAACCGAGTGGCATCGCGTGGTGATCTTCGGAAAACTGGCGGAAATTGCAGGTGAGTATCTTCGAAAAGGTTCACAGGTTTATATAGAAGGGATTTTGCAAACTCGAAAATGGCAAGATCAGAGTGGTCAAGATCGATACGCTACAGAAATTTTTGTAAATATTAGCGGTAAGATGCAGATATTAGGCAATCGTAGTGGGGGGCAGGAAAGTTGGGGACAGCCACAGCAGCCACAATATAGTGGTGAGATGACACCATCTAACCAAGTTAGGATCGTTCCTCATCAGAGTAACGAACCCCCTATCGATTTTTCTGATGACATACCGTTTTAGAGTTGACCTTAGACAATAAGTTATAAATTATTTGTAATTGATGAGTCTGACTTATTCTTACCCTGTAATGGGTTTTAAAGATAGCAACCTAATAATTACAATTGATAATATATAAAAATAATAATTTCCTCACCCCCGTTAATACGCTGTCTCTTCTACACAAATCCCTCGATTGAATCGAGGGATTTTTTTGAACCTTTTTCTACCTGGCTGATCTCAATAAGAAATACTACGTTGAGGTCACGTATGATGTTTTCAACAGATGCTGAGCAATGGGCAAAAGACACTTTTCAATATGCTGATTTAGGGGATAGCCGCCGCACTAAGCGGCTGATCAAACT
>NZ_NKHP01000056.1 GCF_014467235.1 Xenorhabdus indica
TCTTTCTCTTCTTCCCATTCTTCCTTTGGAAATTCACCCCTTTTGAATTTTTCAACGGTATCCTGAGCCGTTTTCTTAAAAGCCTGAGCTTCGAAGTCAGCGTCTGCCTGGTTATAGTGAACGTCTAATTCCGGGTTGTCGCCGTAATCGCCGTAAAAACGGGCGCTTTGCCGGTATAATGTCTCTGCATTGCTGAGCGCTTTCTCCGCCTCAGCCTGTGTGCGAATGTTAAATTCTTTACAATATTCTTCGGCTCTGACATCGTTGCTATCGGGTGTGACGAGCATCTTATCTGACATGGTTTCCCTCCTTATGTCCCGTTCATCCAAAATTTGTCCCCGTGGCGCAGCACCAGCTTGTTGCCGGCCCGTACCGTGCGGGTATGCTCCTGCGGATGGCATTTTCCGCCGACGGTGCTGCTTTTGACGCCATTCGCTACGCCGGGCTGGTCGCCCAGTGTCTGCGGCACAAAGCTCTGGGCAAATACCACCACCGGCTGGCCATTGGCGCGCACGGTTTTTTCCGGGGCTGAGCTGTCTGCCAGTTTCGCCACCACCGGATAGGGGATGGGTGGGGTGGAAGGCCCCATCGGGGTTTTGCACACGTCCGGCAGCATGCCGATAATCATCCAGGTGCCCGCGGTACGGGCGATGTAGTTATCAGCCATCTTTTTTCTCCTCTTCCAGTGGCGCCAGTTTGAGTAACGGCGCATCCGGGTTGATTTCAAACCGGGCTTCGGCGACCCGTACGGGCAGAGAGGCTTTGAAGCTCAGACGGCAGGTTATATGCAGTGTTCTGGCTTCGCTGTCGATAATGAGCGTATCGAGGCGCATCGGCACGGGCAGTAGCATGCCGTTGTGCATCCGCAGCAGGATAAACGGGCGGTGTCCCGGCAGTTTGACATGCAGGTCACTGTGAAGCGTCAGGCCGCTCAGGGTGAGGGCGATATCGGTGTCCGGCCAGTCAATCTGCTGGTCAGCCGGTGCCCCGTTCCAATAGCCGAAGTCAAAATCTTTCGGCAGGTAAGGGTGGCGATGTTCCAGCCAGTCGGCATCGTAAGTGCCGGCAAGCTGGCGGCGGGGCAGCCACGGGCGACCGATAAACCCCATTCCCTGCGGCTGACAGGCCGGGGTATCAGTCGGTAATGTACTGTTCAGTTGCGCGGCAAAATGCTGCGCGGTCAACGGCGCATCCGGGCGGGTAATACGTGGGGCAGGGTAGCGGGTGAGTTGTTTGGCATCGGCATACCACGGTGTGATAAATCCCATCCCCAGCGGGTTGGTTTCACAAACGGCATGGGCAACCGGGGCATTTTCCCCGTCCGGGTGCTGCTGGCGCTGTTCGGGGGTCAGTCGGTCACGCTCTTTGAGGTGTTGGCTCGCTTTATCGTCTGCCTGAATTTTGCACTCACCCCCAAAGGCGTAGCGATAATCCAGTGGCAGTGTCGTAAAGGGTTTCGGTGCCGTCAGTTGCCAGTTGCCGCTGGTGTCACGGATAAATTCCCGTTCACCGATTACGGTGAGTGTTTTGTCAAGCAGGGTCTGGCCCTGCTTAGTTTGTACCTGCAACCGCACGGGAAATTCGGTACAGGGCTTACCTTCTGGCGCATAAGCCGTGCCGTTGACAATCACGTCGCAGCGCGGTTTAAACGGCGCAAGGTCACTTTCCTGCAACACCTGCGAAGCATTCATCTGCCCGCGGTATTCATCCTGTAAACACAGGGGCGGGGCGGGCAATAATTCGGCGACGTACTCCCCCTCTCCGGCAGGCATCAGTTGGTAGCCAATTTTCATGACCGCGACGTGATGCCCGGTATCTTCGACATCGCACATCGAATAGTTCATCACCGCGAAGGGCGTCAGGTTACGAAATTCCATCTCAGTCCGTCCTTGTTAGTTCAGGTCGATGTCTTTGCCGGTGATTTGTACCGGGCCACTGGCCTCAAATTTGAACTCACTGCCCTGAATGGTGATTTTACCCTCGCTATCCATACGCAGGACGCTGGCACCGCATTTCAGCTCAATCACATCACCGGCATTGATAGACAAGGTATTGCCGACAATAACGGATTTGTGAAGCCCCACCTGTTCAGTCTGGCTGGCGCCGACGGTGGTGTTCATGCTGGCCCCGACGGTCAGTGCATAAATCATGCCGATGGTTTCCGTGCTGGTCATTTTCACCATCTCGTTTTTGTGTGCATTCACCTTGATGGTCTGGTTTTTCTCCACCGTTTCGCTGTGGTTAGCCAGTACATGGGTCTCACGGTCATTGAGTACCTTGGTATTCATGTCTTTCTGCGCATGCAATGACAGCAGTTCACTGCCCTTGGCATCTTCAAACAGCAGTTCGTTATACCCTTGTCCTTTGTGGGTTTTGGAGCGGAACGCCATCTGGGTTTTACTGCCCGGTAGGTTCCCCGGTGGGATATTGCTGGCATGATAGGTCCGCCCGGTGACGATGGGCTGGTCGGGGTCACCGTGCAGGAAATCCACCACCACTTCCTGTCCGATGCGTGGAATGGCCAGCATGCCCCAGCCCTGACCGGCCCACGGTTGACTGACCCGTATCCAGCAGGAGCTTTGGTCATCGCTCTTGCCGTAACGGTCCCACGGGAATTGCAGGCGCACCCGCCCGTACTGGTCACAGAAAATCTCCTCCCCCGCCGGGCCGACGACTTTGGCAATTTGCGGCCCATCAATCACCGGTTTCGGCAACGGTGCCGGACGCCAGTTCTGGTTCTGGCGGATAAAGTGGAAGTGACTGTGCAGCGTTGTACCGGAGCCGGCGCTGGCGGTTTCCAGTGCCTGGGGCTGGCTGCCGCTGTGGCTGGTCGCAACGGTCTGCCACGACTGGTTCAGGTCCAGGCGGGGATGATTATCGAGAATGAACAGTTTGCCCGGTTGCAGGGCGATGGCATTGCCACTGCCCTGTCCGGTCACGGCGTCGTTGCGCAGCGCCTCCAGCCGGTAGCGGGTAAAATCTTTGCCATGCGCCTCGTCCTTGAAACGGCCCGGATAGTCGTAGTGCTCGTAATACAACTGTTGCAGGTTTTCATCCCGCATCTGTTGCTGAAATTCTGCCGGCCAGGCCGGGTTTTTGAAAGTGTAATCCTTAAGCTGTACCTGAGCCGGTCGTACCTGTGCGCTGCTGGTCAGACTGCTGACCGCCGGTTCCCCCAGCGTACTGCCTTCGTCCGGCTGATAGGGCAGACGGATGCCCGGCGGCACTGAACCACAGTCGTCGGCGTATACCAGCGTGTTGCGCCCGTTACGGCATTCAAAGAAGTAGAAAATGCCTTCTTCCGCGGTTAGTCGTTGCAGAAAATCAAAGTCGCTTTCCTGATACTGTACGCAGAATTCGCGCTCCGGGTGCGGGTGACGCAGCCTGAATTCCACGTCACGGATGCTGTGCTCTTTGAGGATCTTGGTGATGATGCCGGCGATGTTGAGTTGCTGAAAGATACGCGAGTTCTGTCGCAGAGTGGTGCGCCACAGGTCGGGGCGGATACTCATCCGGTAGGTGGTCTGATGCAGGCCAGTATTGCCCTGCTCAAAGCGGGTAACGATGCCGGTGACGCTGCGCTGTTCAATACCGTTCTGCAGAATGGTCAGCGTCGCTGTGCGGTCAAGTACCAGCGGGAAATCTATAGCAGGGTCAGCACTCGCCAGCCCCACTTCCAGCACAAAGGGGCGTGAGAAGTGTTCGCTCAGGCTGAAGTCAGTGACGACAAAGGTCTGTGCCGGTAAGCCACCTGCTGTCAGGGTGAACAACAGGCCGCTGGGGTCAGCGCCGCCAAGTAATCCCAGTTGCTGACCGACTTGCTGCAACAGTTTGCCTGCCATTGAGTCACCCGTAGCGGCCCGGACAGCCAGTCCGGCTTTTTGTCCTGCGCCACCGGCAAAGCCGCCGCCCATACCGCTGATCATGCTATCAGCACCGAGGCCACCGGCTGCTTTGCCTGAACTCCCCGCAAAACCTCCGCCACTGATTAGGCTACCGGCACCGGCAGCAGAATTACCCTTCGCCCCCGTCAACAGGCCTTTGGCCTGTTTCGCTATTTGTGTCGTTTGCTGTCCTTGTTCCAACAGCGCGTTTCCTTTCTTTAATTTTGTGAGGTGCTTTTTCACTGACATATTCTGTCTCCCTGAGATGATGGAATGTTATGAAATAGGCTATCCCGCC
>NZ_NKHP01000057.1 GCF_014467235.1 Xenorhabdus indica
ACTCTTAGTGTGCGTTGAAGAATTTATGACCGCCTTTTCATCAGGGCAACAGCCGGGAGTGAGAAAAATGAGTGTATCGTTATTATGAAAGCTTATTTATATTGTTGCCAACAGTGTAGATAATAGGGTCAGGAGTATTCCACTGATATTAATTGAAATATTCCAACACCCCCACCAAAATCCCCGCTCACTACGAGAATACCAATAAGTCAGTAATCTCGCACACGGAGGCCAGCCCCATCCCTGAAAAAAACCATTCAGCGTCCAGATAATTAATATAGCTGGCAATGAAGAACAAGATGTGAGAATAATATTAAGTATTCCGGTCATTAATAATCCAGCCCCCATAAACCAGCGATAGCCTGTATAGTCGTGGAAAATACCGGATACAAATTTTGAGGCACCATAAGCAAGATAAAATAGGCTGGCTATCCAGCCAATATCACTTTTATTTAATGCCAGTTCCACTTGCATTGCAGGCATAACAACATTCAAACTTCTACGTGTAAGTTGAAATGTGGCATAACCGATCAACATTGTTATTAGTAAATGAATTCGCCAATAGCGATATTGCTGTGAAATCTGTCCTTTGCTACTGGCTTGCATAATATTTCTCCATAAAAGTAAGCCTGTGTAAATAGAATATTATCTCATTCTTTTAAATTGCAGTTTTGTTAGTTACACCTCTTATTCTGGTTACATCACTACCTATGTTCCCAAAATGTTGTTCCGTTTTTACTGTTCAGCTTTTTGAGATTTATTAAATATTGATGGTATCCCCTGATGTATGAAGGGTGTTATTTAATTACTCGATATACTGATCTGAATTTATGGTAAATTAACAACAACATGTGTTCCTCTTTGTGTTTTTAATAGCCAATTTCCACCAAGTATACGAATCCTTTCTTCAATGCCTTTTAAGCCAAGGCCTCTGTTTTTTTTATTTTCCTTGATGCCGATTCCATTGTCACTAATGCGAAGTTTAATGAAATTTCCTCTTTGTTTTAGTGTGATAATTATTATGCTGGCATCGGCATGTTTACTGATATTATTTAATAGTTCCTGAATAACTCTGTAGAGAGTCAAAATAATAGTGCTATTTTTGGGTTCTTGTGGTAATTGATAATTGAACTGACAAATAATATTCTGCTCCTCGAAAGCAAACTCATTTACAAGGTGACGAATTGCTTGTTCAAATGACATTTCATCCAGAATGGGGGGACGTAGTTCGCGAAGAAGTTGACGAGTAGATTGGTGGATTTGTTGAGCAAGAGATTTGATCTGGTCGGCTGCTTTTATGGTTAGTGGAGAATTTGCTGTACGTTTTACTAATGTGGATTGGATTTGAATAGCAGTAATATTTTGTCCGATCTCATCATGTAATTCTCTGGCAATATTTTTACGGGTATCTTCTTCAATCTGCACAATTTTTTGCATCAGAATTCGACGTGCAGCGAGTTCTTTTTCGAGTTGAGTACGATAGCGGTTAAGATTCTCTGTTAAACGTTGCTGGTGAATAAGGCTACCAGCTAATTGTTGTTGGCGGCTGATGGCTATACCAAGTCCGATCCCCAATAATGCTTGAGTAGTTAAAAAAATCTCCAGCTCTTGTAATTCACTGAATGAACCACTAAATTGACGTGCAAAAGCTACGATTAAGCTTCCTAATAGTGCTGATAATACACCGCCTTGCCAACCATAACGGTAAGCCATAAAAACATTGGGAATAAAAACCAAGATTGACAAAAGCCCCTCAATTTTGGGAGATAAAAAGAACTGCCCACTAATACCCAATAAGCTGAATAGAAAACACCACATCAATAACGATGTGCGTAATTGTGGATAGGTTGAGTGGTCAGTAATATATTGAGATTTTAGATTTTGCTCATATATATAGATATAAATCAGATAAATAAATGGGGATAACAGAACTCCACCAGTTAGAGAACTGAGAAAAATAAGGCTGGATTTACAGGATAACAGGCTACTGAGGAAAAAGGTTTGTAATAAACTGTTAATGATAACAGAAGCTAGCAGGATGGAGAGTTGCTGCCAATAAAGAGAATAATATTTCCATATCTGTTTAATACCTAAGACTATTATCAAACTGATAATTGGAGAGAGTAAAATAACTAAGTTTGTAATGAATTGTTCGCTATTTAAACATATCAGGATGCTGCTCTCACTGATAATCAGAATTGACAGGTAACGTTTCCAGAGCAAAATCATAAGGATCAGTCTTAACCCCTGAGGTAAAAAAAGAGTGGCCTGCTGTCCATTTTTACTCAAATTAAAACTGATTATCCATAGTGAAATCCAAGTAAGAGAATAGAAAATCAATAAAAACAGAGACTGTAAACTAAAGCGTACTTTCCAATTCATCTATTAGCCAGTAATAATTTGATGTTGTAATGCATAATGGACAAGATCAATAGTGGTGTCACACTGTAATTTATTTAAGATATTGGCTCGGTGAACATGGACAGTTTTAGGGCTCAACATTAGTTGTTCTGCAATACTCCTGGCGTTTACACCATTAATTAGAAGATTAAATATCTCTCGTTCTCGTGGTGTCAGTACTTGTAGTGCATTCAACTCTTGCGGTTTCTGGTGTAAAGCTTTCATGGCATCGGCACAAAGATAAATCTTCCCTTTATGAACGGTTCGTACTGCTTGTACCAGTTCTTCTGCTCCACAGCATTTTGTCAGATAGCCACGAGCTCCTGAATCAAGAGCGGTTTGCACAAGAGCAACCGTATCATAAATGCTAAGCATAATCGTACGAAAATTAGGGTGATTAGGACGCAGTCGTGCAAGGAGTTGCAAGCCATTTTCATGTGGCATAGAAATATCCATGATAACTATATCAATATTTCTTTTCAGTAGGTCAGGCCATGCTTCTTTACTATTGCTGTATTGCTCTACTATTGTAATGTCATCTTCAAGTGTGAGCAGCTGAGCGAATCCTGATCTAACAACAACATGGTCATCAATAAGTGCAACTTTTATCTTCATTTTTTATGGTGATTTTTAGTATAAATGTATTTTATATATCATAATGTTCATGAAAAAGCTTTAGTACAAGTGAATGAATTAATGTTCAATAGAGCCCTGAATAATAAGTAATAAGGTTGTCTGTTGAAATAAAAGTAAAATAATAAGGTTGCTTAAACAATATGATCTTGGAGTAGATATTTTCTGATATGTGGTGAATTATAAGCAGTGGTTTCATTTCTAACCGATATTTCTTTATATGAAAATAAGGATACTCAAATGAAAGCACTCATCGTAATTGATATGTTAAATGATTTTGTGACTGGTGCTCTCGCCAATGAAGCGAATGCAATGCTAATTGTCCCTGTGATCCAGAAAATGATTAATCATGCCAGGAGTCAGCCTGATTGGTTGGTTGTGTATTCTAATGACTCTCATCAGGAAAATGATCGGGAAATAGCGATTTGGGGCAGGCATGCTATGGCGGGGACATTCGGAGCTAAAGTTATTAACGCTTTGGCTCCGATTGGAATAGCGCGAGAGATTGTTTCTCCCAAGCGTTTTTACGGTGCTTTTGATGGAACAGATCTGGAGGCAGTTTTCGAGCGATATGGGGTGACTGAAGTGATATTGACTGGCCAGCATACCGATTGTTGTATCCGGCATACTGCTTATGGTGCATTTGTTTGCGGCTATAATATCAAAATATTATCTGATGCTGTTTGTGTTTTTATGAGGGCAGATCAGGATGAAGCACTTGATTATTTGAAAACAATTTATGGGGCTGAAATTACAACAAGTACAGCGCTTGGTGTATATTCTCTATGAACATTGTAGTAAATTTACCTTTCATATTTCGGTCACGTATTCAACCTGTTGATGGTTGTGTATAATCGTCATTTTTTCGGAGAAGTCACATGGCGACTGTTGAAGTAAAATGTCGATTTTGTCAGCAAA
>NZ_NKHP01000058.1 GCF_014467235.1 Xenorhabdus indica
CTATTCCAAATCTGAAGAAATACACGATAAAGTGATAGGAACGTTTATTGAGCGTGAATACTACTTCCTCTAAGCGATCTAACTATTGGAAGCATGACCAGCCCTTTCGTATTCCAGACACAATTTGAATTATCTTCATCACAGAATGGATATCTGTTTATGGTTTATTCTGCTGGGATCGTAATAGGTTCGTTACTGACAAAAAAAGGATTGTCACATTCCACACCTGAAAGAATTCTGAAAGTTTCACTCCCGTTATTAGTATTGTTTACGGCGATGGCGCTTATTTTTATTTATTTTACTCAAATATTGTCGATTAAATTTATCATTATTTATAGTCTTGCGGTAGGGCTAGGATGTGGACTGTCTTCTCCATTATTACTTGGGATAAGTTTGCATGGACATCCAGAATTGTCCGGAACAGGCAGTGCCTTACAAGGAGCCTTAAAAATGGCCGGAGCAGCCATTGTATTATGGTTTTTCTCTAGTGGGCATACAACAACAGCAGCGGGTTTAATGTGGGGACTTTTCATTCTTGCCTTGATTTGTTTTGTTTTCATTACCTTTACTCTGTATAGGGTATCCGAAATAAAAAACCGGCGCTTATAGAGCAACCAAAATTGATAATATTATCTTCACTATCATACTAACGGAGAGAATATGGATCTTGGAATCGCGGGTCGCTGGGCTGTCATATGTGCAGCCAGCGAAGGTTTAGGATTTCTTGGATTCGCCTAATAAGTGCAATTTCTAAGAAAGGCGGTCAGTTGCTATAGTAGGCACCTTTCTCGCCAAAGGAAAATGCGCTATGGCCTATACACAACTGACCGAAATAGAAAGATACCAGATTTTCACTTTAAAAGAAGCCGGTTTTACACAACGCTTTATCGCAACATCGCTTAATCGAGCTCCATCAACAATTAGCCGGGAATTGAGACGAAATCAGGAAGACGAGAAATACTGCCCTAAACAGGCTCAACTTAAAGCCTCAGAGCGCCGCCATACCGCGATAAAAGCTGTCAAAGTGACACCTATGATCGTCAAATTGATTAAACAGTTAACTTGGCAAGATTTGAGTCCTGAACAAACCGTCGGTTATCTCAAAAGAGAAAATATCATCTCTTTGCATCATGAAACAGTTTATAGGTTGATTTATAAAGATATACTGAATGGTGGTGACTTATACCAGCATCTCAGAATAGCTAAAAAACCGTATCGTAAACGTTATGGAAGTCATGAACACCGAGGAAAAATTAAAAACAGAGTCAGTATTGAAAAACGCCCAAAATGTGTTGATAAAAAGCAACGTATTGGTGATTGGGAAGGCGATACGATAGTTGGCAAAGATCATAAAAGTGCATTATTGACCTTAGTTGAACGAAAATCGCTATTTACTTTCATCATTAAACTGGAAGATAAAACAGCAAAAGGCGTTGCAAAAGCGGCAACAAGACACTTATCTGGGATAAAAAACAAAGTTAAAACAATGACCTTTGATAACGGATTGGAGTTTGCTGAGCATGCCCTTATCAGTAAAAATTTAGAGGCAAAAATTTATTTTGCTCACCCGTATTCCCCTTGGGAAAGAGGAATCAATGAGAACACAAATGGATTAATCAGAAATTACTTCCCAAAGGGAACTGATTTTAATCAGGTATCAGAGCGAGAGGTGAATCTTGTGGCAAACCGATTAAATAATCGTCCTCGTAAAACGAGGAATTACAAAACACCGAATGAATTATTTAAAGGAATATCAACTCATTTACTTCGTTTATAACGGTGTTGCACTTATTATGTGAATGCAAGCACATTAAGGAATGCAATAAAAAACAATAACATATAAAGAGCCACCATGAAAAAATAAATAAAACCCTATGATTTATATTCTTTGTGAACTCAAACCCATCACGAAATTTATATATAAACTGAAAAATCGAAGCATCAAACCCTTAATTAAACTATCAAATATATTTCATAATAATTTTTTCTCACTTAAATCTTATATTTTTTGTATTTATTAACAACAAAAAATGGATATTTACCTTTTTTAAAAATAATTGTTTAAATATAATTTCAGGTGATAAAGAAAATATTATAAATCCAAATTTTTATTCTTAAAATATAAACATTGCTCTTTACACATAGTTTACTATTAAAGTTTAAAAATTGGTTTATTAATGATGATTCCCTTCATATAAAACCAAAAGATTTCATTTTTGCAAAATAATAATCTTAAAAACCAGATAAAACCGTATATTATCGACAAAACCTGAATATAAGGTCCTATATGACCTTCACCAGTAATCACTTTAAGACAATCATTAATATCAAATTTTAGTTGGAATAATCGACGATATGGCAAATGTATTCTACAGTAATAATGAATCTAGTAGGCTTCACTTAATTATTTAAATGAAAATCAGGTTATTTAGGGGTAGGGGTTCCTCTTATGAAGATAGACAGAAATGCTGTATTTCCAATCGCTCTTAGGGTGACTTTACTAGGGATAAGTGTTGATGCAATAGCTGACTCATCATCATGTGGTTCTCTGAGTACAAATACCACTATCTCTCAAAATGAGACAGAACCCTATAATCTCTCACAATGTGAAAATCTTACTATCAAAAAAAACGCATCGATTGTTACCCCTACAGGGCTACCAGATCCTGTAAATGATCCATACGGTCTGAAATATAGTGCAGTCAATATCGGCACTAACAATAATATGGCAAAAAAGGTTTACGTTGATACCATTGTGAATAACGGAAGATTGCAGGGAACAAATGGGGTCTCAGTAACTTACAGTGGGTCTGTTGGTAAGTTACGTAATAATGGAACCATAATCGGAACGAACGGAACCATATCGGTTGTTGGTCAAATGAATATGCTGGATAATTATAGCTCAATTAATTCCACCAATAACCTCTCTTCATTGAATGCAATACAGATACAACCATCGAGTAGCTCAGATTATAAGGGACAAATAGATACTATCCTAAATCAGAAGGAAGGATCGATTGATGGGATAACTGTTATAACCTCAAAACTTAAGCTCTTTCATAATGTTGGAAAACTGAAATCTCAGAATATTAATGCTTCCTTTACTTTAGCAACGTTCGTTATCGACGCTGGCAGTAATGTCGGTATTTTCAATAATGATGGAACAGTGGCTGGACCCAATCACAGTGTTCTGATTCAAAATGGAGGATACCTAGAAAATCTCTATAATCAGTCCGGAAGTAATGGGATCACGGCTGAGCAGGACGCAATTCAGGTCGCCGGGCAAGGAAAGGCGCTACTGGATGATTCCAACATGAGGCAGTCCAGGATAAAACAGATTACCAATGCTTCCTTGTTATATGGAAAGCGAAATGGAATTTCTATCGACGATAAAGGCGTTGTTGATACCATCACGAATGC
>NZ_NKHP01000059.1 GCF_014467235.1 Xenorhabdus indica
TCAGTCCTTCTTTTTGCTTTTTTGTTTGTGGAAAATCAAAATTCGCAAAAATTGGACTGAGTTTCTTTGATACTCCTACCATTTTGAAAAGGCATTTAGATCCATAGATACCTGGGCTAATACTTCTTTTTGGTTAAACCCAGCTTTCTTATAATGTTCACTTAGCTCTTTAGCAACATAATAACGCATACTATGAGGTGCTTTTTTTCCAACTAATCCGGCTGAGCGTACTATATTTCTATAACGATCAATTGCCTGATGAATATTAGACTTATTGATTAATTTACCTTCACGCTCTTTCATTACGTTTTCAGCATAAATAATAGCATTTTTAAATTGTTCACGATTTAAAATAGTCGTATCTCTAGGACGCCCTCCTTTTGTACCAAAAACAACTCTGACAGAATGGTGACCATTATTTAAAGATTGTTTCCACGTACTTATAGATTTACAAGACTGAACTGCCTCTTTCGTTCTAAGCCCTAAAATATACGCCAATTGTAAAGTTGCAGCGACACCTTTATCAATTTTCTCTACTTCTTTAAATGCCAGTTTAAATTCATCGGGAGTTAATGCTTCTTTTGTTCCCATACGGCTTGTACCTGCTATTCCAAGTGAATGATTATTCAACCGCTCATTATTTGGATCTGCTAATTTATGTTTTCCTGCTTGTGAAAGAATCCCACGTAATGCAGACATTTCATTTTGTAAAGTTCGATTGCTAATATTTTCAGATTTTCTTTTGTCAACATATCCTTCTATATACTTAATTTTTAAGCTATCTAACTGTCGCAACTTAATTCCAGAAGAATTTAAATAATTAAGAAATTGTTTGGCTATTCGAGTGCGATCAGCAACGGTAACAAAACTACCTCCTGCTTTACGGGCACAAGTAATAAAATCTTTCTTAAATGTTTCTACCTTTGAACGTGATGTTTTTTTACTCATAAAAATCTCCAATAGCATTAAAATTATGGATAATTTTTATTATTCATAATTCTACTGCCTCCATCCAAATTGTTAGTTTTTCGTCATTACAGACGTTCCCTGCGTATCGGTTATGTGTGTCATCCTGACAGTCAGATATTGTGTAGCAGGGCGCTATCATGTTGAGTTATTACAGGAGCGCGCTCTGTGCTCTGCACTGCGCTTTAATGCTCCCCGTTCAGAGCCTGTTATCAGGGTGAACGCCTCAATATCTTGACTACTTATCTCCTATTTATCAAAAAGTTAGTTTCATTTATAAAAACTAAGAGTTGAAATTCTCCCAAGCGACCGTTAGTGAAAACGGGCGCGGCGGGCGCTTTGTGAATTATTTAAAACGATCTCTTACAACGTTTTTGAAACATACCAACTGTTGTCTTCATTTGGTAAAACCGTTTGAAAAGATGTCTTAACGTTAGTTGTAATGCGGTCTGGAAGTTTTACGCCTGGCGGCGTCACTTGGTAATCGCTACGCTTTTACTCAAGTGACGCCGCTCATCTTTCCGCTCCCAATACCGCGATTCGAAAATAACGAAAATGCCAAATGTTCCAAATGGCATACCGTTATATCGACGCTGGTAAAGGTCGGAAAAGCTCTCGACGTATTTACAAAAGACGTATTACATCGACAAAAATGTTTGATGTTTTTCTGCATCAAACAACTCGTTTGAAAGGGTTCATCGCTTTTGATGAACGTTAGTTGAATATTTCTTAATCGCTTTAGCGATCCCCGTTTTCAAAGAATAAACGGGTTTACCCAGAGTATTTACTGTCTGCCTTTTCAGGTCTGGCAGATGGTGTAGTCACCCAAAGGCGTTCCTCTCAGACTACTAGAACATTGATATTTGCAATCACCCGAAGGCGTTCCTCTCAGATTGCCAGAACATTGGTTGGCTACCATAAGGTAGCGTTACAACGATAAAAATCTTACACTGGCAATTAATGGTCGTCAATGCTTTAAAATCACGCCACAAAAAATGTCTTCTAAAGAATAAAAGCGTTTTTATATAAATCTTAGGAATTATTTCTAATGGATATACTCGAGTATTTTACTACACTGTTATTACATAACATATCGGCAACGACCACCATATATATTTACCACCAATAACATTAAGTTCACTTGAAACACAAAAAATGAATTCAAAACCATATAATCACAAATCCTTATCAAAAATATAAACACATTAAGGAACAAAATAAAAACATATAAAAAACCACCATGAAAAAATCAATAAAACTCTATGATTGATACTTTTTGTAAATTTAAACCCATCACAAAAATTTAAATATAAACTAAAAAATCGAAGTATCAAACCCTCAATTAAACTATCAAATATATTTCATAATAATTTTTTCTTCATTTAAATCTACTTCTCAGATAAAAAAGGCAATGTTATAAATCCAAATTTTTATCCTTAAAATATAAACACTGCTCTTTACCTGAATGCAAGGTTCTATATGATCTTCACCAGTAACCACTTTAATAAAATCATTAATATCAAATTTTAGTTGGAATAATCGACGATATAGTAAATATATTCTACAGTAATAATGAATTTAGTAGTCTCCACTTCGTTATTTAAATGAAAATCAGGTTATTTATGGGTAGGGGTTCCTCTTATGAAGATAGACAGACATGCTGTATTTCCAATCGCTCTTAAGGTGACTCTACTGGGGATAAGTGTTGATGCAATAGCTGACTCATCATCATGTGGTTCTTTGAATACAAATACCACTATCTCTCAAAATGAGACAGAACCCTATAATCTCTCACAGTGTGAAAATCTTACTATCAAGAAGAACGCATCAATTGATGTTCCCAAAGGACTACCAAGTGATTCAGATAGCTACGGGTTGAAATACAGTGCAGTCAATGTCGGCATTAACAATAATCTGGCACAAGTAATTCCCGTTGAACGCATTGAGAATAATGGAATTTTACAGGGAAGTAGTGGAGTCACAGTAACTTACAGTGGTTCTGTTGGAAAGCTGCTTAATCACGGAACCATAAGTGGAATCAATGGAGCCGTATGGGTTTCTGGTCAAATAAACACGTTAGATAATTCTGGCATAATCAAAGCCAGTGATGAACCTGAATCCTTTAATTCAATAATGATCCAGCAGGCAAGTCAAGCAAATAATAATAGTCAATATGGGCGCGTAAATACCCTCCTAAATAGGAAAGAAGGATCGATTGACGGGATAACTGTTGCATCTTCAACACTTAAGACTCTTGATAATAGTGGCATATTGACATCTCTGAAGGATAATATCAGCTCTAATCTCGCAACATTTGTTATTGATGCTGGCAGTA
>NZ_NKHP01000006.1 GCF_014467235.1 Xenorhabdus indica
AAATTAACTGTTTCAGTCACTCTTCAAGACTTTAATCTTTCTGGCCTTTCGGCCTTGTCGATAATGTCCTGCGAGTGCCCACACAGATTGTCTGATTAACTTGTTAAAGAGCAGGGCAACCGAACGTTCGTTCCGGGTTGCGAGGCTGCGTATCTTACGCTTTCCTCTCAGCGTGTCAAGCCTTTATTTTCTCAGCTTTTCACGCTTGTCATCCCGACTGGTTTGTGTGTTTGTCGTGACAACGGATGCGCATTATAGGGAGTTTTCCGGCGCTGACAATAGTTTTTTTGCACTTTTTTTCTGTTCGCATTTTTTTTCCTCAAAACGACGTAAAAATCAGCGAATGGATTGCTTTTAAGGCGCTTTTTGACATGCTAACTGTAAAAATATCTCTGAAAAATGATCTACTTTAGCCCAATCAGTGTATTCAACCTCTTTAGTTGTATCCGTTTCTCCTCCCGTCATGCGCATAATGAATTGAACCATGAGGCGATCAAACCAACGATAACGGGGATAAAGCAAAGCTCCTGCAAAAACATCACACAAATCTGGCTTCCACGTGCTTTTTGTCAAGAACTTGCGTAAATAGGTATTCGTTTCCGGTGTACTTTTTTCTGGTTTTCTCGCGGTTAAATTGACACTAAAGAATGCTGTCGGCAATTGATCCAATTGCTTTTGATGGCTCGTGACAAACTTATACAACGCAGAATTAAAGTGACCATAACGTATTGAGGCTCCTACCATCACTTTATGGTAAGGATCCAAATTCATGTGCTTAACTGTAGCAAGATCTCTTAAATCACATCCTATACCCGCACGACGAATATTTTCCGCGATACGGGTAATAATTTTCTTAGTCTGTCCATCCTGTGTGGAATAGAGCAGTAAGTAGTTCATAGATACGTCCTTTTAAATAACGAATCATCTCATAATTAGTCGCGCCAGAAAGTCGGTGTGAATAGGACTAATAAAGTGAAAACCTCCAGACGTCCAAACAACATCGTAACGACCAATATCCACTTGGCTGTCGGATTCATCGTAGTGAAGTTATCCGCTACAGTTCCCAACCCTGGCCCCAGGTTATTCAATGTTGCGGCTATAGCCGAAAAGGCAGAGAATTCATCAATACCCGTTGCTATCAGTAGCAACATACTAATAATGAAAACCAATGCGTAAGCGGAGAAAAACCCCCAGACTGCCTCAATAATTTTTTCCGGCAATGCCCGGCGTCCCAATTTAATAGTATATACCGCGTTCGGATGCACCAGACGTTTCAGTTCGCGGGAGCCTTGTAGAAATAAGAGCAAAATACGGATGACTTTCAAACCCCCACCGGTTGAGCCGGCACATCCACCAATAAATGCAGAGCATAATAGTAGGAACGGTAGAAACAGAGGCCACTTGGCAAAACTGTCTGTTGTAAACCCTGCCGTCGTTGCCATTGAAACAACCTGAAAGAAAGCATGATTAAGTGCATTTAATTTGGATTCATAAACAGAATGCTGCCATAAAACCAGTGTACACAGTACGACTAATGCCAACTGGATACTGATAAACATGCGAAATTCAGGGTCACGCCAGTAGACTGTCAAACTTCGCCCGGAAAGCACAGCAAAATGTAAGCCAAAGTTACAACCGGAAATCAGTAGAAAGATCGCAATAATAGTATTAATTGTCGAGCTATTGAAAAAACCCACGCTGGCATCATGTGTTGAAAATCCACCAATTGCGATGGTAGAAAAGCTATGAGAAATCGCATCAAAAATCGACATTCCCGCTGCCCATAGTGCAATCGCACAGGCAATGGTCAATAAAACATAAATCAGCCAAAGAGTTTTAGCTGTTTCCGCAATACGAGGACGCATTTTATTGTCTTTTAATGGTCCCGGCATTTCAGCCCGATAAAGCTGCATTCCACCGACGCCCAACAAAGGCAGGATCGCAACAGCCAATACAATAATTCCCATTCCCCCCAACCATTGCAACATTTGCCGATAAAAGAGAATTGCTTTAGGAAGGGAATCAAGACCAACAAGCGTCGTCGCCCCTGTTGTTGTCAGGCCAGAAAAGGATTCAAAAAAGGCATCTGTAATCGAAAGGTTAGGTTTTTCAGAGAAAATAAAAGGTAATGCTCCGACACTGCCCAATACTGTCCAGAACAGTACAACAATCAGGAAACCCTCTTTAGGTTTCAATTCATGTTTTTGTTCCCGATTGGGTATCCATAGTATTAAACCAATAAAGAGCGCAAAGATGAATGTCTGACTGAAAGCTCTGCCTGCACCATCTCGGTAAATTAATGCCACCACCCCCGGAATAATCATTGTGACAGAGAAAATAATAACAAGTAGCCCGACAATACGAGTTATGGTGCGAAAATGCATTCAGCAGGTTCCTTCGAAATCCTGTATGACAAAACAGTTATTTTTTTGACGTTAAAAAAAGCGTACCGCGACTTAAATCACGTAATCTATTACCTATTTCTTCTGCAAGAGTAGCAGGTAATGATATTTGCAATGTAACATTTTCAGTATACTCACTAGCGAGCACTTGCCCTGAAAATTGCTGTAACAGTTGTTCCACCATGGAAATTTGTGCATATTCACACTGTAACTGATACAGTTTTTGCGGCACTTTATACTTTCTTTCCAATAGATTAAGTGCCTGCTGAACACCATTACCATAGGCTTTCACTAATCCACCTGTACCAAGTTTGATACCACCAAAATAACGAACTGATACTGCGGTGATCTCTCCTAAACCACTCCCGATTAATTGTGCAATCATAGGTTTACCCGCAGTTCCGGTAGGCTCTCCATCATCTGAAAACCCCAATTGCTGAGAGTCATCAGGCGCACCTGCGACAAAAGCCCAACAATGATGCCGGGCATCAGGGTATTGTTCTTTGATACCTTGGATAAATGCTTTCGCTTCATCTACCCCACTGGTATGTTCCAACAGGGTAATAAAACGACTTTTCTTTATTTCTTCAGTAAAACTGACTGAAGCCGCAGGAATTAAATAAGGCTTCATTACGACAACTGTAAATCTCTGGTCATGTTTTCGATTCTTCCATCGTGAATAATGATATTATCCTCTATTCGAATACCGCCATAAGGCTTAAGCATATCGATTTTTTTCCAATCGAAATGTTTGCTGTATTCACTTTCACGCCAAGGCGTCAATAAAGTTTCAATGAAATAAAGACCCGGCTCAATGGTCAAAACCATTCCTGGCTCTAAAATACGTGTACAACGCAGGTAGGAATACATTTCCGGCGCAGCCAGATGGGTTCCGCTATCATCTTGCATAAACCCGGCAGCATCATGCACCTGTAAGCCAAGTTGATGACCAAGTCCATGTGGGAAAAATGGCGTTGTTAGCCCTTTCTCAACCATGACGTCTTCACTAATTCCAGTAATGATATCGTGTTTTTTCAGCAACCTGGCTATGCGATGATGCATATTGACATGGTAATCGGTATATCGACTACCAGCTTTGATCGTGGCTATAATTGCCTGCTGCTCATCATTCAATCCTTTAATCAGAGCGGCGAACTCGCTGTTGGGTTTTACTGCATAAGTTCGGGTGATATCCGCAGCATAGCCATTATATTCCGCCCCAGCATCAATCAAAAAACTGCGAATTTCAGAAGGCGCGGTTTGTTGTAACTTTGTGTAATGCAAAACTGCCGCATTTTCATTCAAAGCAATAATATTATCATAAGGAACATCAGTATCACGGTGGCCTGTTGCTATTAAATAGAACATATTGATTTCGAATTCACTGACACCCGACAGAAATGCGTCATGTGCGGCCATGTGACCATTGACAGCCGTTTTCTGCGCTTCACGCATACAAGCCAGTTCATAATCGGTTTTATATGAACGATGGTAACTTAAATAATCTAAAACTACTTTAGGGTTAATATTATGATTGAGGAGTCCCAGAGATTTTGCACGATCAACTTGCTCACCGATATATGCTGTATATTGTTTTGGTAACCCATTCAGTGCAACTTTGATATCATCAGCCTTAGCCAAATGAAACATTTCTACTTCTTCAGTCCAATAACCATGAGGCAACGGTTCCACACTGTGCCAATAATCCACTGGGGAGTAAAACCATAGCTTGGGTTTATTAATACCATCGATCCATAACCAGCAATTCGGTACATTGGTTACAGGAACCCATGCTTTGAAATACGCATTTGCCTTGAAAGGATAATGGCTATCATCAAAAAACACTCGTAATAACTCACCAGAGTGAATAAGCAGGGCGTCTAGCTGACTACGTGCCAATATTTCTCTGACACGTTTTTGCAATATTTTAATATGTTCTTGGTACAGAGATGCCAACTTTTCCATTTTATTAGCCTTTAGGTTATCTGGCTGGAATTTAAATTTTATCACAATTCCTTTTTTTTAGTGCCATAGCAGAAAATCGATTTCATAGAAATTAACTGATAATATTTATATTTTTCAATGCAATAATAAAAAATATCACGATACATCATAAATCTTACCTGTGATCTACCCTACAAAAAATTAATCATTGATTTGCATTCAATTAACACACTAATCACAATCAACTGCATCTGGTCATACCAGATGGTATGCACTCATTGAGGAGAATGACATGCTCTACCTAAGTGAAACTATTCAAGTAAACTGGCTGAAAGATGGCATTGCAGAACTGATCTTCAATGCGCCATCTGCAATTAATAAATTAGATACAAAAACTGTTGCATCACTAGATAAAGCCGTTGCTACCCTTGAGCAACAAACTGAATTAAAAGGGTTGTTAATACGTTCTGAAAAACAAGCCTTCATTGTTGGTGCAGATATCACAGAATTTTTATCCTTATTCAGCGCACCCGCAGAAAAACTTCATGAACTGTTGAATCTCGCTAACAATATTTTCAACCGAATTGAAGATCTCCCTGTTCCTACAGTCTCCGCAATCAATGGGTATGCGCTTGGCGGTGGTTGTGAGCTAGTACTTTCTACTGATTTCCGTATTGCGTCACCCGACCTTCGAATTGGTTTGCCAGAAACTAAATTAGGCATTATGCCAGGCTTCGGTGGCTCCGTCCGTATGCCACGCTTAATTGGTACTGACAATGCCCTTGAGATTATTACCGCAGGCAAAGATATCAGCGCAGAAGAAGCACTGAAAAACGGTTTAGTTGATGCGGTTGTCCCTGCTGAAAAACTGACTGATGCTGCTGTTTCTATTTTGGCACAAGCCATCAAAGGTGACTTGGACTGGAAAGCGGCCCGCCAGCCTAAGCTGTCACCACTGAACCTCAACGAAATTGAACGCACGATGAGCTTCACTGTGGCAAAAGGTATGGTAATGAAAGTCGCAGGCCCTCATTACCCTGCTCCAATTACCGCCGTGAAAACCATTGAGAAAGCGGCCACATTAGGCCGTGATGAAGCATTGAAACTGGAAAGCGAAAGTTTTGTTGCATTAGCACACACTTCCGTTGCTCGCGCTTTAGTCGGCATTTTCCTGAATGACCAATATGTAAAAGGTCTGGCAAAAAAACATCTGAAGGAAGTATCCACTCCTCAGCGCGCAGCCGTTCTGGGTGCAGGCATTATGGGAGGCGGCATTGCTTACCAATCAGCACGTAAGGGTGTTCCAGTGCTGATGAAAGATATTAATCAGAAAGCGCTGGATTTAGGTATTAATGAAGCGGCTAAGCTGTTAAATAAGCAATTCGAACGCGGACGTCTGGATGCGATGAAGATGGCTAAAATGCTGTCATCCATTCAACCAACCCTGAATTATGCCGGCATTGAGCAGGCGCAAGTTGTTGTTGAAGCTGTCGTTGAAAATCCGAAAATTAAAGCCGCAGTTCTGGCAGAAACAGAATCCCATATTAATGATAACTGCATTCTGGCATCTAATACCTCCACAATTCCAATCACTGAACTGGCAAAGTCACTGAAACGACCAGAAAACTTCTGTGGTATGCACTTCTTCAACCCGGTTCACCGTATGCCATTGGTTGAGATCATTCGCGGAGAAAAAACATCTGACAAAACGATTTCGACTGTTGTCGCTTACGCCAGCAAAATGGGTAAAACGCCAATCGTTGTCAATGACTGCCCAGGATTTTTCGTAAATCGTGTCTTGTTCCCTTATCTGGCTGGCTTCGGCATGTTATTGCGCGATGGCGGTGACTTCCGTCAAATCGACAAAATCATGGAAAAAGAATTTGGCTGGCCGATGGGCCCTGCTTACCTCATTGATGTTGTTGGGATTGATACTGCTCACCACGCCCAGAGTGTTATGGCACAAGGTTTCCCTGACCGTATGAGCCGCGATTACCGGGATGCCATTGATGTATTGTTTGAAAATCAACGTTATGGTCAGAAAAATGGTGTTGGTTTCTATAAATACACCCAAGACAAAAAAGGCAAACCGAAAAAAGAACAAGACGAAGCCACAGATCAATTATTGGCAGACGTTAGTCAACCTAAACAGACTTTCTCTGGCGAAGAGATCATTGCTCGTACCATGATCCCAATGATTAACGAAGTGGTTCGCTGTCTGGAAGAAGGTGTTATTGCCAGCCCTGCGGAGGCAGATATGGCACTGGTTTATGGTTTAGGCTTCCCTCCATTCCACGGTGGTATTTTCCGTTATTTGGATACGATGGGAACCGCAGCTTATGTGAAATTGGCTGAAAGTTATGCCCATTTAGGCGCACTTTATCAAGTTCCAGCCGGCCTGAAAGCGAAAGCTGAGAGCAATGAAAGTTACTATCCTGCCGCAGCAAAACTTGCTGTTAATCCCGGTGAAACAGCGTGAGGTCTGAAAACATGGAAAACGTAGTCATTATTGATGGTATCCGTACCCCTATGGGGCGCTCAAAAGGTGGAGTATTCCGTCAGATCCGTGCCGAAGATCTCTCTGCACATTTGATGAAATCGATACTCAAGCGTAATCCGTCAGTACAACCTGAACATATCGACGATATTTCTTGGGGCTGTGTACAACAAACACTGGAACAAGGCTTCAATATTGCCCGTAACTCCGCCTTACTGGCCGGGATCCCTCACTCAGTTCCTGCTGTTACAGTAAACCGTTTGTGCGGCTCTTCAATGCAATCATTACACGATGGTGCCCGCATGATCATGACGGGTGATGCCAACATTGCACTGATTGGTGGTGTTGAGCACATGGGACATGTACCGATGACTCATGGTGTTGATTTCCATCCTAAATTAAGTCGTAATGTAGCAAAAGCGGCCGGTGTGATGGGTTTGACCGCTGAAATGCTGGCGAAAATGCACGGTATCAGCCGCGAAATGCAGGATGAATTTGCCATGCGTTCACACCAGCGCGCTGCACAAGCGACAGAGTCAAAAGCCTTTGCTAGTGAAATCGCACCAATCCAAGGACATGACGCTGATGGTAATCTGAAACTCATCGATTTTGATGAAGTGATCCGCCCCGATACCAACCTGAAAGACTTGTCTGCACTGCGTCCTGTCTTTGATCCCGTCACAGGCAGTGTGACCGCAGGTAACTCTTCCGCGCTTTCAGATGGTGCATCTGCGATGTTAATCATGAGTGAAAGTAAAGCTCGTGAATTAGGGTTAATACCCCGTGCTCGTATCCGTTCAATGGCAGTTGTTGGTTGTGATCCTTCTATCATGGGTTATGGTCCTGTACCTGCGACACAAATGGCGCTGAAAAAAGCAGGCTTGAACCTTTCAGATATTGGCATGATTGAGTTAAACGAAGCATTTGCAGCTCAATCTCTGGCTTGTATGAAAGGTCTGAAATTGCTGGATAGCATGGACGACAAAATCAACCTGAATGGTGGTGCTATTGCTCTCGGCCACCCACTGGGTTGCTCTGGTGCTCGTATCACTACAACCTTGCTGAACTTAATGGAGCATAAAGATGTCCAATTCGGGTTGGCAACAATGTGTATAGGGTTGGGCCAAGGCATTGCCACGATTGTTGAAAGAATCTAGTTGTTGAGTTATTGGAGTTATCTGACGATTATTTATGCGTATTTTCCCCTTGTCTGTCTTCTCTATTGCATCACTCTAATAAGTTGTTGCCGTAGTTTCCCGCCTGTCAGGGGCGGGTTTTTTTATTTCTTATATTTTATTTCTTATATTTTATTTAATAGATTCAAATTGTGTATCAGGATAGTAATCAGATGATTCCCCAGAGGCATAGTTAACTATGTAACTGGGGGAGTGAATACTCGTCCAACAAAACATCTGAAAAGTGATGAGAAGTATGTCGATTGGCTCAGATAAACTCGAATGCATCACCATACATGCGATCGATGCAAGCATCACGTTCACTACAAAACCGTTCACGGGCAATTTTAGCCATCTCAAAACGGCCTGCTATATAGATATCATACGGCGCCAAACTGCCAAAATCTTCCAGAACAGCACTGAGTACAGTCCCCGTCCTCCCATGCCAATTCTCATCAACTTGTTCAACGACAGGAACAACCGTTAAATTAGGATAACATTCACTCAGTGCCTGCAATTCTTCTAAATCGTAGAGATGCTGCAATTCGCGGCCACCCCAGTAAATTGCAATTTCGCGGTTAGGATCTTTTTCTAATGCGGCCAGTAAGATAGAACGGGTATAGGAAAACCCTGTTCCTCCTGCAACTAATAGCATCGGGTTTTTACTATCTTCACGAAACCATGCTTTCCCGTGTGGAATATCAATATCAATAACTTTCTGATCCAGGATCCTGTCCATCACCGCCATTGCATACAGATTTAATTCAGAAGCACCTATATGCAATTCAATCGTCTGTTTTTCTGATGGCGGTGATGCCATGGAGAAAGGCCGTTTATCCCGCTCATCCATAACCACCATAAGGTATTGCCCTGCACGAAAAGAAAAAGGCGAATCAGGTAATAAACGAACCCGATAAACTGTATCTGTAATGGAGTCAACCGATGTTACTTTACAGCTTAGTGTTGTCATGCGTTCCCTCTTATCGCTTCAAAATATCTAATTGATCCCAAATCTCATCGACACGGGCCCGGATTTCATCACTCATGACTATCGGACGCCCCCACTCCCTTTGTGTCTCTCCCGGCCATTTATTCGTTGCATCCAATCCCATTTTTGAGCCAAGCCCAGAAACCGGTGATGCAAAATCGAGATAGTCGATTGGTGTATTTTCCATTAGGACAGTATCCCGTTGTGGGTCCATTCGCGTCGTTATTGCCCAGATGACATCATTCCAATCTCGCGCATTAATATCATCATCGCAGACAATAACAAATTTTGTGTACATAAATTGTCGCAGGTATGACCAAACCCCCATCATGACTCGCTTGGCATGCCCTGCATATTGTTTTTTCATCGTCACGATAGCAAGCCGATAAGAACACCCTTCCGGTGGTAGATAAAAATCGACAATTTCAGGAAATTGCTTTTGTAGAATTGGAACCAGCACTTCATTCAATGCTACCCCCAATACAGCAGGTTCATCTGGTGGACGCCCTGTATAAGTGGAGTGATAGATGGCATCACAGCGCTGAGTAATATGTGTGACGGTCAACACTGGGAACATATCTACTTCATTATAATAACCAGTGTGGTCGCCATATGGCCCTTCTGGCGCCAATTCGCCCGGCTCGATATATCCTTCAAGGATAATTTCAGCACTAGCAGGCACTTCCAAATCATTGGATAAACATTTCACTACTTCTGTTTTATGTCCACGTAACAGCCCGGCAAAAGCATATTCAGACAACGTATCAGGAATAGGAGTGACAGCTCCCAAGATTGTGGCAGGATCAGCTCCCAGTGCAACAGCAACAGGGAATCGTTCGCCTGGATGTGCCTGACACCATTCCTGAAAATCAAGCGCACCACCACGGTGTGATAACCACCGCATGATAAGTTTATTTTTCCCCAAAACCTGCTGACGATAGATGCCCAGATTCTGACGCTCTTTATTTGGCCCTTTGGTGACAGTTAACCCCCATGTTATTAGAGGAGCGGCATCTTCGGGCCAGCAGTGCATCACAGGAATACGGGTCAAATCAACTTCATCCCCCTCCCAAACCTGTTCCTGACAAGGCGCAGAACTAAGGCGCTTAGTTGGCATATTCAAAACTTGTTTGAATTTTGGCAGCTTCTCTACCAGGTCACGAAAACCTTTCGGTGGCTCAGGCTCTTTAAGAAAAGCCAGTAATTTGCCAACATCGTGCAGTGCCTTAACATCATCCTGTCCCATTCCCATTGCAACCCGTTTAGGAGTACCAAACAGATTACATAAGACCGGCATTGAATATCCTTTTGGATTTTCAAACAACAAAGCAGGACCACCGGCACGAAGAGTACGATCTGCGATCTCTGTCATTTCCAGATAAGGATCAACTTCCATACGAATTCGTTTTAATTCACCAGATTGCTCCAGCAGGGAAAGAAAGTCTCTTAGATCGCGGTATTTCATCTTATTTAATTGTACCGATTTGCAAGGAGGGAAAGACATTATAAGCCTTCCCATAAAGGTTACAAGGTAAACCCATAACCTACTAAAAATCAATGAGTTTATTGTAATCTTGTGGGTTAGGTTGCTGAGATACAATGAAACATTACTCAGACTCCACCTGTTTATCAAATTGTTCAAAAAACTCTACATTACGCTGAAAGATTTTAAACCTTCCATTTCTGTCACTAAAACTATCACTAAAAAATAGTGCTATTCTTTTAGCATGGATTTCTTCAATATACCTATTGATATAATTCAATTGATTTTAATAGTAAATCCTTTGTTGATTTCATCTATAAAAACAAAATAAATTCATAAACATACATAAAATTGGTCAATGTACAGTTAAATGCTATAAAACATGAACTTTTACTGGTAACAAACACCTACTGGCTATAAGACCATGTTTTCTCCCCTAAACGCATTTTCACTTTATAGGTGATCCTTGTATATCAGTTTTGTTATGCTTCACTTTATAGATGATCCTGGTATATCGGTTTTGTTATGCTAAGTACATTGTGTAATGGAGTCGGAATATTATGGGAAACTGGTATCTTCTTTACTGTAAACGCGGGCAAATCTCTCGGGCGATAGAAAACCTGGAGCGACAGGATGTTATTTGCCTGACACCCACAGCCAAAATTGAAAAAATCGTTCGGGGTAAAAGGGCAACCGTAACCGAACCCCTCTTTCCGAACTACCTTTTTGTGAATTTTGATCCGGAGGTTATTCATACCACTACCGTCAATTCAACACGTGGGGTCAATCATTTTATCCGCTTCAGCACTTACCCAGCTGTTGTTCCACAACAGTTAATTGATGAGTTAATGAGCGCAACTGAACAGGAGTTTACTGCACCAGAAACCCCTGTTACTGGTGATACGGTACTGATAACTGAAGGTATTTTTGAAGGTATTCAGGCCATTTATAATGAACCGGATGGAGAAACCCGTTCGATTCTTCTGTTGAATATACTCAATAAAGAAGTCTCCAAGGTGTTGGATAATAAACAGTTCATTAAAGTCTGATTCAATTGAATTTTTCTCAGACCGTCATAAACACCTCCGTTTTTGAGTAGGCGCTGTTTGTGGCGGTTTTTCTCATTAAGCCATGCTAACCTAGCAAATATAGTTGTGATTGGAAGTTTACCCCGCAAGGTAAAAATCATGACAACAGTCACATTTTCACACTTCATGAAACCTGTTACATGAATAATAAGCACTTCTCACATTCCATCTGAAATGAATTAGTTACCCTTGTATGGATAAGAATATTTTCAGTTGAAGATCAACCAACTAAAATCATAGAAAAAATATCTAATAAATATTAAGGTTATATAATGAGTCAAATCACGCCTCAGTTAACAAATATGTGGGATAAAAGTCATGAATCATGGTCTGTAAAAGATAAGAAACTCCATCTTATATATGCAAACAAGATGTTTATTAAATTAAATAATTTGTCAGACGATTTTGATGTTACAGGGTATACTGAAAAAGAATTACCTACACCATTTAATCATCTTGTTCACCTCTTTGAAGAACATGATCGTCAAGTCTTAACATCCATGCAACGAGTATCATCTATTAGCTCTTATTTCCAATACGAATCAAAACAACTAAGACCCTATTTTTGCGAAAAATACCCATTAATGAGTGAAGAAAATAAATGCATCGGAATCATTTGTCACATTAAAGAAATAGATCATTTTTCAGTACATCACTATATCAAAAATGATATTACGGCGTCCATTAACCTCAGCCCTCCTAACAATATATTAACAGAAAAAGAATGGATAATAGTATTTCTGTTCTGCCGAGGTATCAGTAATAGAAAAATTGCTAATGAATTAAAAATATCATGTCGTACATTAGAAAGATATTTTAAAAATATCTATGAAAAATTTTCAATAAATTCAATGATTGAATTAAAAACTCTTTGCGAAAGAAACAATTATGATTTATACATCCCTCCCAAATATCTTAAATCTATAGATTATACTTTTCTATATCCAATGGATTTCAAAATGCAGCGCGACGGCAAGAGAGAAAATTCTCAGGAGCATAGATAACTATATGCACAGAGTATGACACACTTTAAAAAGTGATTTAAATAACCGAAGAGATAAAACTCTCATTCTATCATTAAACTATTTGCCAGAGCCCAATATATGTTATTCGCCTAAAATAAAGCCCACAAAACATTTCATGATCATCTGAATAAATTGGGATATGATCCCACCCTATATTTAGCTTATATAACTGCCAGGGAAAAGCAATGGCCACTATGAAAGATGTCGCTCATAAAGCTGGAGTATCTGTAGCCACTGTCAGTCGTGTTATTAATAATACAGTTTATGTTGAACCAGGTACACGTGAGCGTGTAGAAAAAGCCATGCGAGAATTAAATTACCACCGTAATTCCGCAGCACTTGCATTGGCACAAAGGTGCGGCAATATGTTGGGATTACTGACAGGTAATTTAGCTGATCCGTTTTTTTCTCTTTTATCTCGCGGAGTTGAAAGAATCGCTCGAAAAAAAGAAGCCAAACTTATGGTTTGTAGTGGCGGGCATCAAGCTGAACTCGAAAAATCTGCATTGGATTTTTTAATCAATCAAGGGTGTGAAGCAATAGTAGCCTATGTCAGTAGAATGAACGAAGCCGATATATTACGTTATGCAGCTCACACTCCAGGATTAGTGGTTATTAATCGATATCTTCCAGCCATCGCTAACCGATGTATCTGGTTAGATAATATCAGCGCTTCTCAGACGGCTATCAACTACCTTCTCCAAAATGGTCATCGAAAAATTGCTTATATAACAGCAGATTTACCAATTGATGATAGAAGACTCCGTTTGGAAGGATATTATTCTGCAATGGCTAATGCGGGTATCACTGTACCCGGCGGTTGGGTTATCAGTGTTCCATTTAACGAAAAAGGCGGAGAACAAGCAGCAGAAAAACTCTTAGACAGCGGTATCAACTTTACCGCAGCAGTAACATTCAATGATGTGATGGCTGCCGGAATGATGCGCTCCCTACATCGGCGGGGAATTCGCTTACCAGAACAGCTATCGATCATTGGCTTTGATGATATAGTTACAGCCCGATATCTCTATCCTCCCTTAACTACCATACGCAACCCAATTGAACAAATGGCTCAACGGGCTACTAATCTGGCATTACAACTCAGCGCCAAAAAAGAACCGACTCCACAAATGAATATGTTTTCCGCAGAACTCATCATCAGAGATTCTGTTCTTTTAATAAAATAGATTTTATTTCAACACCCTACATAAAATTGGAATTTTCAAATGGATGACAAGAAAAAAATTAATCTGGGACTCGCTATCCTACCAATTGCATCAATGCTCTTACTGCTAATCATTGGCTATGGTCAACTTAATCTGCGTATCGAATCCTTATTACTTATCTCCGCCGTAATAGCAGCGGCCCTGGCATATTGGCAAGGCTATCGCTGGGATGACATTATTGATTCTATTGTGGCAAAGCTAGCCAAAGCTATGCCAGTAATAATGATACTGATTTGTGTCGGAGGTCTAATTGGCACCTGGATGTTCAGTGGAACTATACCTTACATGGTATATTGGGGACTAAAACTGATTAGCCCTCAATACATACTGATTGCTGCCTTCTTTATCACAAGCTTGATTTCAGTTTGTACCGGTACTTCATGGGGCGCAGCCGGAACAGTTGGAGTTGCTCTAATGGGAGTAGCGGCTGGCCTTGACGTATCTTTAGCCGCAGCAGCAGGCGCGATTGTTTCAGGAGCGTATTTCGGTGATAAAATCTCGCCGTTATCTGACTCAACCAATTTCGCTGCAATCGTGGCCGAAACAGATCTTTACAGTCATATTCAACATTTAACATATACCACTATTCCTGGCTTTGTTTTAGCTGCTATTGTTTACTTTATCGTCGGCTATACAGATTTAACAGGGAGTACAGTTCCCCCAGAAAAAATCACAGAAATCATACAATCTCTTGAAAGTCTGTATAATTTCAATTTATTGCTGATTTTGCCACCGGTATTAGTTTTATGGGGAGCTATAACAAAACGCCCGGTGATACCAACCATGTTGGCTGCCTGTGCATTAGCGATTACGATCGGTATAGCTCTTCAAGGATTCACGCTTAAACAAGGACTTAACGCGATAATTGATGGTTTCAACCTCTCAATGTTCTCCGAGCAAGGACATAATATCACTGGTATCGTTAGTGATATTCCCCGCTTACTTAATCGCGGAGGTATGTCCTCAATGATGGGGACTATACTGCTTATACTTTGTGCATTCGCGTTTGCCGGAGCCTTAACACTCACTAGCGCACTAACCATTATCATCAACCAGCTTCTGAAAGCTGTTCATACAACCGGCCAACTCATTGCCGCAACGTTGGCCACAACGATTATGGTGACAGGCGCAACTTGTGATGGAAAACTGGCTCTTCTCATCCCGGCCGAACTATTCAAAGATGCTTATCACCGGATGGGACTAGACAACAAAAATCTATCACGCACCATAGAAGATGGCTGTACGGTTATCGAACCTCTGCTTCCCTGGACTTCTGCCGGCATTTACATGGCTACAACACTGGGAGTCAGTACGCTGGAGTTACTACCTTGGGCAATCCAGTGCTATGCCGCCATCTTTTTTGCCCTCATTTATGGCTTTACTGGTTTCGGTATTGCAAAAATCCCCTCCGAAAATTCTCTGAAGAAAAAGGAAACACAACGTGAAATCATATGATTTCAACCAGATAATCGATCGCCACAATACAGGTTCTATTAAGTGGGATTTTTTAGATCGTTATCTGCAATTAAACACAAATGACCTTCTGCCAATGTGGGTATCAGACTACGATTTTCAGTGTCCAAAAGAAGTCCAGCAAGCCCTATCATCCCGAATCGATCATGGTATTTTCGGTTATAGTGAACGCGACGATCTTTACTATCAGGCAGCAATAGACTGGTTTGCAAAACGCCATAAACTCACCTTACACAGGGATTGGTTTACCTCTATAGAAGGTGTCATACCTGGGTTAGCTTTATTGATACAAATGTTGAGTAAACCAGGAGAGGGAGTTGTTATACAGGGGCCTTACTATTCTTCGTTTGCCAAAATTACGACTATGAACGGCAGAAAGGTTATTGAAAACCCACTTATTGAAACCCCAGAAGGGTATAAAATTGACTACGGTCACCTAAAACATATCTTGGAACAACACAGACCACCGCTGTTATTGTTATGTAATCCCCATAATCCTACTGGTCGCTGTTGGGATCGTAACGAATTACTCCAACTATTAATACTTTGTAAAAAGTACGGTACAACAGTGCTTTCCGATGAAATCTGGGCGGATTTAACGCTACCTTGGGGGAAATTCACCTCAGTATTGCATCTGGATAGTGAATGGCATGAGCATGTTATTGTTGCCACTTCATCAAGTAAAACGTTTGGACTCTCATCACTGCGTATTTCAAACTTTCTCATTCCAAATCCGGCACTTCGGCAAGCCTTTAATGATCGGTTGCATGCTCATGGGTTAGATGTATTCAATTCACTATCTATGGCTGCGGCTACTGCTGCTTACCAATATGGCGAGATATGGCTTGATAACCTATTGGATTATCTGGCTGAAAATCGTATTTGGTTAGAACAGGCGTTAGCATCTTCTGCCCCTTGGTGCCGAATGATCAAAGCAGAAGGTACATATCTGGCCTGGCTGGATTGTCGAGATTTAGACTTAGATGATAATACGTTGCAACAAATATTAATACAAAAAGCCCAAGTCGCTGTTTCAATGGGATGTAATTTTGGTGATAAAGGAAAAGGATTTATCCGAATTAACCTAGGTTGCCCCCGCCAGTACCTAGAAAAAGCAATGGCAGGTTTGTCTGAATTAGCTCCTGTAAAATAAAAAACAAAGTGTTAATGCTCTGTTTTAATCCTATGAATATACCTGAAACTTTTCTTGTGAAAAGTTTCAGGTTATTAGTTTCAGTGATTTTTGTATAAAACTAAAGTGGTAAATATAGTCCTATCCCCCTCATATTGATTAATTACAATACTATTTTTATATCTTATTTAGATTCATTTTTATATTTTTTAAAGAATTTCCCTGGCGTTAGTGCTGGTATAAGATACTAAGATATCTATACCAGGACATTAATCTCCTTTGATAACAATAAAATATTCTCAAATTGGGAATATTACATATAGTTATCAAATGTTCACGCATTAGTTCTGTCAGCAAAAATAGAACAATAAACGCCCATATTGATCCTTTTACATCCAACAGAATACTTAAAAAGTTTAATCATTTTCGGAAACGTTGGAAGCGTATGAAATACTTTAATGATGATATTTTACCTTAAGGAAAATAAACCATATAAATTTTATTCTATTACCATTTCATTAGGTTAATAAAATTATATTCACGTTAAATTTTAAATTAATATAATAATTTCAATATGAAACGGTGTTTTTTATATTGAAAACCCTATAACAAAATTAATAAATGTATAGGTTTTGACTAGCTAATTATTGTTCTATATCATGCAGTTAAACCATTAAAGCCATCATCAAAAAATCAATTAACATACTGCTATAACTATTAAATAGTTAGCCTATAAAATATGAAAAAACAAAATAATATCACTCCGCAATTAATTCATATGTGGGAAAAAAGCATTGATCCCTGGGGAGCTAAAGACCTCCAATCAAATTTTATCTACGCCAATTCTGCCTTTTATCAACTACTCAATCTACCTAAAGATTTTAACATTACAGGGCTTAATGTAAGCGAATTACCTTCATCCATTGCAGAATATGAAAAGGAATTCCATTATCAGGATAAAAAGGTTATGCAAACGATGCAACGCGTAACTACAATGGAAACTCATTTATTCGGAAAAGACAAAATTAAACAATCGTATCTTTGTGATAAATATCCACTTTATGATGACAAAGGTAATTGTATTGGTATCACTTTTCATTTATACAAAATCCACAACTTTTCTGCTTCTTATTATTACGATAAAATCACACCAAAAACATTAGAATTCGTGCCTCCCAATAATATACTGACACAAACTGAATGGGAGATTCTATTTCTACTTTTACGTTCTCTGGATGAAAATAGAATCGGCAAAGAATTAAACATAACAACGGAAGATGTTATTAATTACATACTGTCCATTTATCAAAAATTTAATCTTTCAAGACATGTAAATCTGAAAGAATTTTTTAAAGAACAGAATCTTGAACACTATATTCCTGAAAGACACATCACTATTGGTAGCATAGGATTAAGTTGAGCATATTATTCAAGCATAAAAAAGGAATATTGATATGGGTAAGAAGTCCATCATTTCACCGCAAATAATTAATACACTAGCAGCAAGTAACGATCCCTGGGGAATAAAAGACAAAAACTCATGTTTTATTTATGGTAACAAAGCATTGAATGCGATTAAAGGATTTTCTGATTCATTTGATTTTGAAGGGCTTTATGATGACGAACTTCCCTGGGATGGTGCTGAATTTGCAGAAGCATACATTCACCATGACCAGAAAGTAATGGCTGAAGAAAAATCATATGTTTCACTCGAAACCCATATTTGGGGAGAAACGAAAACATTATCGTCTTACTTCTGTGAAAAATCACCTATTTATCATGAAAATGGTGACTGTATAGGAATTATATACCACTTATGGAAAGCCCAAGATTATTCATTAACCCGCTTATACCACGGGAAGCTCCCTGCTTCTATCATGTTTCAGCCACCTACTCATTTATTTACTCAACGGGAATGGGATGTCATTTTTCTCTCTTTGCATAAATATACTAGTAAACAAATTGGTAGAATATTAAATATCTCCTATCGTACTGTTGAAAACTATACAGCACAAATATATAGAAAAGTTGGTGTTAGCTCCGCTCAACAATTGGAAGAATACTGTCGATTAAATAACTTCGATCTCTATGTACCTGAAAGGTTTTTACAACCTGAAAGCCGTATTTTCATTTGAATTTCAAATAATGGCAATACTCACAACAGAATGTCCGTGTAATGTCACGGATATTAATCTTAGCGAGGATTACCGTTATTCCCCCCCAAATATTTTTATAAAGAATATATTTCTTCTGCTATTTAGGATCTTTTCTGCCAACCAGACGCTTTACCTCTTGCCAGCTAGCAAAATAGCGCCATTAAATAAACTATTTTTCAACCAACAAGTGATCTGCATTCCATTTTTGCAATCTGATGCAAATTTGCATTGATCATTCTTTGATCGCAACCTATTTATTGTTCAACAATTTAAAACGATAAGACAACAATTTATGCGATTTAAACCAACAATAGAACAACACTTCATTTATCCAAAGGGGAAGTAAACGATGCAGTACACTGTCAATTTCTGGCCCTTAATCGGGATCGCAGTCATCATAGTCGGTTTTATTCTGAGGCTTAACCCTGTCTTGATTGTAACAATTGCAGGGCTGGTTACTGGGTTAGCCGCCGGGATGCCAATCCTCGATATTCTGGAAAAACTCGGCTCTGGGTTTCTTAATACACTGAATCTATCTCTGACTATTTTACTGCCCTTAGTTATCATTGGCCTGCTGGAAAGACATGGGTTAAAAGAACAAGCCCAACGTACAATTGCCCATATCAAGAGCGCCACCACAGGACGTCTATTGATCATCTATTTATTTATACGTGAAACCTCTGCTGCTCTGGGATTAACCAGTCTGGGCGGGCATCCACAAATGGTTCGTCCACTGTTGGCACCTATGGCAGAAGGAGCTGCCGAGAATCAATACGGTGATTTGCCTGACCATGTCCGTTACCGGATCCGTGCTATGTCCGCTGCAACGGATAATACGGGATTATTTTTCGGTGAAGATATCTTTGTCGCATTCGGTGCCATTATCTTTATGCACAATTTTATGCTGAACTCTGCAGGCATCCAGACTGAACCTCTGCATATCGCCATGTGGGGCATTCCGACCGCTATTTGTGCTTTTTTAATCCATTCAACTAGGCTATATCGCCTTGATAATCGGCTGGCCAAAGAAATTGCTTCCCTGAATCATGCACCTTTAAACCCGATAAAGCAGGCCAGTAAGGAGGCAAGATAATGCTTCAATTACAGTATCTCTATTATTTAGCGGGTATTATCTTACTTATTATTACTGTGATGTCCTGGCGCGATAAAGCCAATCCCCGTCGCTTGACTACTGGTCTGTTTTGGGGACTTTATGGCTTTATTTTTCTATTGGGAGACTGGAGCTACCGTCTGTTAGAGATCTGGATCAGCGACGAAACTCATGCGACAAGAACTGTTCATATCGGAGTAGGAATTCTGGTGGTTGTAATGGCTTTGCTAGCTGGATTTGGGGGAGTACATTTAGGTAATTACCACCAGTCTACACCAAAACAGCGGCAGGAAAGTGCAGATCGTCTTGGCAATCGCTTATTTTTACCCGCTCTGCTTATTCCCGTTATCACTATGATTAGCGTTCTGCTGTTCAATCATGTCCCAGGATTAGAACAAGCAATTTTCGGCGAAGGTAATCATACAACGTTGATTACACTGTTTTCTATTAGCCTTGGCTGCCTGATCGCATTGGTCATCGCCATATATATCACCCACGAAAAAATCATGCAGCCTATGCAAGAAACTCGCCGATTGTTGGACTCTATCGGCTGTGTGTTCATTTTACCGCAAATTTTGGCAACTCTCGGATTACTGTTTACTGCCGCAGGAGTGGGCACGATTATTTCCCATCTGACGGAGAGTTATCTGGCTGTCGATAACCGATTTATCGCTGCAATGGCTTATGTATTTTGCATGGCGTTACTGACCATGATCATGGGAAATGCTTTTGCTGCTTTTCCCATTGTGACAGCGGGGATTGGTATTCCTATTCTGATTTTGCAACATGGAGGCAATCCGGCAGTGATGGCAGCAATCGGGATGTTTTCCGGTTATTGTGGTACGTTGATGACACCAATGGCAGCAAATTTTAATCTCGTCCCTGCCGCGCTATTGGAGTTACCTGATCGAAATGCCGTTATTAAGGCGCAAATTCCTACGGGATGTATCTTGCTGATTACCAATGTATTTTTACTCTATTTTCTGATGTTCATATAAAAAAATCAGTGATAAACACATTAGTTATAAATACATATTTATAAAATAACGACAGGAAACAGCTATGAAAACAATTTTAATCACTGGTTTTGAGCCTTTTGGGAACGAAATCATCAATCCTTCATGGGAAGCAATAAAACCACTGCAAGGCAACCAAGTTGCCGATGCAAATATTGAAACTCAACAACTCTCCTGTATTTTTGATACTTCACTGGAACAGCTTTACGCCGCCATTGATAAACATCAGCCGGAAATGGTGATTTCCGTTGGGCTGGCAGGAGGCAGGCCAAATATCAGCGTAGAGCGGGTTGCAATCAATATCAACGATGCCAGAATTGCTGATAATGCAGGTAAACAGCCAATTGATACCCCGGTTATTACCGGAGGCCCTGCGGCTTATTTCTCCAGCCTCCCTATCAAAGCAATGGTCAATAAACTGAAGGCAGCAGGTATTCCAGCTTCTGTCTCTCAAACAGCCGGTACTTTTGTCTGTAACCATGTGATGTATGGCTTATTACATTATCTGTCACATAAATACCCTGCTGTTCGTGGAGGATTTATCCATGTTCCTTATTTACCGCAACAAGCAGCAGAGCATACAGAGATGCCAAGTATGTCTCTGGAAACAATGACTATCGCATTGAAAATAGCTATTGAGATAGCCTGGAAAAATAAATCGGATATTGTTGTGGCAGGTGGTACAACTCATTAAGTTTGCCACTACGTTGTATGCCCTCTATTTCAAGCTGCAGCTTTGATTGGCTGCACCTTGAGGCTTATAAGCTATACAGACTTTTTAGGGATCAAGTGTGAAGATATAAACATTAATCCGACCAGAACAAGGACAATAATAAACCCTTTTTCGTTAAATATATCCATTGAAATACCCGTCATTAAAGGTCCCATAAGACTGCCAATGCTCCAAATAATGCCAAATAGAGAATTTATAGTAATTAGTGTCTGGCCTGAATATTTTTTCCCTGCTCTCACTAATGATAAGGTATAAATCCCGCCACCGAATGCTCCCATGATGATAATATCAAGCCATAAAAATATAGAATTTACAGTAAATGGTAATGCTAATAAGGTAAGAATAAAAACCACTCCACAAATAATATGCATCCTTTGATGATTAGTTTTATCTGCAAGCCACCCTATAGGAACTTGAAAAATTGCATCACCAAGAAAAATTACTGTTATCAGGGTAATGGTGACTTTTTCTTGAATTCCCAATGAAAAACCATATAGTGGAAACATGGATAATGTCGCTGCATCAAAAAACGAAAAACAAAAAACACCAATCATAAGACAGGGCGCAGACATAATTAATGGCAAGGCAGAATATTTTATTTCTTGATTTTTTTCTGTCTGTTGTGATAAGGATGCTGAAGGATTTATTAAAATAATTACAATACAAACAATGGAGAATAAGCTCAGTAATGTTGCAGGAATAAGTGAGATAATACCAACGATAGAAATCAATAATGGCCCCAGTAATTGACATCCGGTAAATACTGAAGTGTATAATCCCATCAATGTTCCTTTATAGTTATCACTAGCATTATCGCTGATCCAGGATTCTCCGACCACCACAATGATGCCACAAGCAAACCCCATCAAGAATCGGGGAATAGCAAGATAATATACTTGGTTTATGTAAGTGGAAAATAAAGTAGAAACGGCAAGTAATAATAAAACAAAAATCAATAAATTATTTAATTTAAATAAACGAGTCAATATTGGAATAATCATAGAAGAAATCAGCATTCCCACCGCAGGTAATGCTGACACTATACCCAAAGTCGTTGAAGCGTGATTTTGTCCTGCCAGCTTTAAACTGACCATTGGCAATGTATATCCCATTGCTAATCCTACGAGAGATGCTCCCAATATAATAGATACCATATATGATTTATTAATGCTGGCAGTCATTTTTACTTTTTTACCTGTTGTACGGTTCAACCAAATACTGATATATATCCCTTTGCGGCAATGTACTTCCATTAATTCTATTACCATCATACCAAAGGCATGATGCAGCGGGTCCTTGTCCACCATATGGAAGATAACCATGTTCCTCCAAATGTAAATCAGTATTATGGAGAATACTATCCGGTAAGTGTAACTTTTTGCTTAATTCATAGTTAATATAATCGCTTGTACCAAATAAAGAAATGTACATAGCATTAGCAGAGTAACTTGGATGAGAAAAATAATCTATTAATTCTTGATCTAGCTGATATCTTTGCAAAAAGAAAACAGGAGCAAAAAACTCTTTGTAATTACCGCCTAAAACGAGAGGTTTTTCAAATACAGTCGGTTTTATCATACCGTTTATAGGATTTATTTCTCCACCATAGGTACAATAACTTCTGTTCATTTTAAATATTGATGCAATCTTTATACTGTGATCAATATCACTGTTAGGGCCTACTATATTTTCATAATCAGAATAAGGACCTACTTTATCTTCAATTCCTTTCAAACTAAAAATTAATTTATCCTTAAACACATTATATATATCATTGTGTACCAATATAGAATTGGGACCGGCACAATCTTGCCCTTGATTATAGAGCACAACTCGTTTGGCACTTTCGATAGCTAAATCTATATCCGCATCCTTTGATACAATAAGAGGATTATGTCCTGCCCCATTTAAGATAAACAATGTGTTTTTTCTAAAATGTTTGCGAACTTTAATTGCATTCTCTGGTGTACCGGTAAAAATAACAGCATCGGTTATTTTTACTCTTTTACTTAAAAATAACTCTTTATCTTCATAGGAAACTGAAAATGATTCAGATATTTTCGATAGATCAATAACCTTTTCAAATTTTTTATAATGGGGATGCATCGCTGTAGGTGGACGAATACAAATATTTTCAGCCATAAGAGAAGGTATAAAACCAAAACACACAGAAGCATAAATTGGTTGGTTCAGAGGAAGAAATGATGTAATGCCGTAGACTTTCTTTTGAAAAAATTTTTCATTTTTTTCAATATTTTCTAAAAGATCTACTGCGCGATAAATCTCATCTTCAGTGACGATTTTACATTGGTATTCAGAAAAAGCGTCAATTAGGGAGCTTGTCTGTTTTTTCAACTCATGAGATAAAACATTACATTTTTCCCTAATTTGATGAAAATTAATTTCACCGAATAATTTTGTCATATGTGGTTTTTCATCCTTATACAAATTTCTTACAATAGATGATTCTGTTTTTATCGCACCACTTTCTTTTGTTTCATTTTCTTTTTTTATTTTTTGTGGATTATCAAAACATTCAATTATTTCTTTTATATCATTTACTGCTATCCATGTCTTTATTCTTGGGCCACAGATATCACCAAATAATCCCCTATAAAGTAAATTCCATATTTGTGGTTTATCCTTTTCTGGGAAATGATTTTCGTAGGTATCAAATATAAGTTTTATTATATCTTCCTTACAAAAGTATTTTCCTGATTTTATCGACTCTGTGATAACAGAAAAATACTGCTTCTCTTTGTTTGTTGTTAACCCTCTGTTATCATTTTTATTGGTTTTTAAGTAATAATTATAGCTAATTGTTAGTTCATTTTCCGATATAATTTCCCCATCTCTTTTATATAAATCAAGAAATTTTCTTGCTGATGCAAGGCTGGTTGGCTTTGATGCTTTTAATATCCTGGATATCTTTAAAAAAGATAAGCGTTTTTTATTTTTGCTCAAAATATTTACTTGATCATTCAATCCAGGAAACTGTTCTATATAAAATCTAGTGGCTTTTTTAGGATCTTTTGATAAATAAATTTGAATGGCGTCTTGTGTAAGGAGATTTCTGACATCACTCAGAGAGAAGCCATTACCTTTTGATTTAGATATTTTTTCCCCAGAAGAGTCAAGAAAAAGTCCATATTTGTAAAAACGTGGAGTAGGTTTATGTAATGCACTAAAAATCTGACGAGCAACAACTGCTGAACCAGTCAGGTCTTCTCCATGCATTTCAAAATGAATATTTCTATGCAGCAAACGCATGCTCCAGTCAGCTTTCCATTGGAGTTTAGATTTGCCATTTAATATTGAAATTGTTTGCTCTTGATCTAATATTTCATCCTGATAAAGCTCTCGAAGTTCTACACCATATTCATACCCAGGTTTATTCACTATTTCTTCTGAAGGTATATAATAGGTTATCTCTCCATCATCTGGATTTACATTTGTTATGACAATATGCTCAAGTACTTTCCCTGTTTTTTCAGAAATAGGCATTATGATGTTATATGTTCTCTGCCTTAAATAACCTGTAGACCCTTTGCATATCTGATTGATAATTGAAAAATTTCTCAGAAATACTTTAATTGTATCGTTATAGTCTCCATTACTATAAGCCAGAGAATTATTTATTATATTGCAATCTATATCATACTCTTTGACAAATTCCAATAATCGTTTTTCCGCCATCTCTGAGAATGAAGAGTATACGCCGAATGGGTCTGGAACTTTATTTACTGGCAGACCTAAATAACTTTTTAACTTTTCTGAACTAGGTACATTAGTTGGTATTTTTCTGAACGGGTCAAAATCGTCTGAAATAAGATAAAAATTAACTTTTCTACCCAATTTGTTGAGTTCTTTTTTTACTAAATTGGTACGAATTATTTCACAAAGTGTTCCTATATGAGGAATTCCTGTTGGACCAAATCCAGCACCAATATTGATTTCCTTTCCGTAGGGAATTGTATCATGTATTTCTGATGCTTCCGTAACATACCATTTCATAAATAATCAACTCCTATACGAATGATTATATATTTTTTGCAACGGATATAAACTAGATTAAAAATATGATTATTTCATTATCAAACCATTTTCGATGAAAATAAATATAACAAAATTTAATAAGGTTGTTGTGGTTTGGATTCAACTGAAAAAAATAATACGCCTATGATTTTTGAAGTCAACGAGTTATTTGTCTTTTATTATTGTTATTTTATAAGATAGTTTATTTTTTGATAACCTGATTCGAATGAAAATTAAGAACATAAAAAGATTTAAGAAATAATTTCTAAGAAATAAAATAACAACAAATTATATTTAACAGAATTGATAATTCCTAACATCCTTCAACTAAAGAATAAGACAAATGTTAGAAGTAAATTAGCCACTGCACACAGTGGCTAATCAATTAGTTATCACTACACTAAAAATGGAAGGTTCAGAAAGGTCATAGTTGATAAAAATTCAGCAACCAGATAACAATCACGGCAAAAATCGCTGCGATAATATCATCCAGCATAATACCAACCCCACCTTTGACGTAACGGTCAAACCAGCGAATCGGCCACGGTTTCCACATATCGAAAATGCGGAATATCACAAAAGCCACTAAAACCCATTGCCAGTTGAGGACAGGGATCGCCATTAATGTGATCCACATTCCGATGAATTCATCCCAGACCACACACCCCGGATCTTCAACCTGCATAGCATCGGCTGCTTTCTGACAAATAACACAGCCAATAATTGTGCCGAACAGAATAGCCAGCCAGATCCCCCATTGAGGTAACTGTACTAACAATAACCAAAATGGGATAGCAGCGACTGAGCCCATAGTGCCCGGAATAACCGGCGATAAACCACTGCCGAATCCGGTAGCCAGCAAGTGCCACGGATTGCTCATCCTCAAACGGCGTTTTGCATCATCCATGAGTTCCCTCCGTTTGATCATTCTCTTCACGCTCTGATGTCTGGCAATCTTCTACCGGCTTTTTCTCGGTTTTAAAATGGTCGAATCCTTTCAGATCCAGTTTGATCTCTTCATTATTGTTAAAATAGCGAATACCTTCTGATTCTGGTCTGATCT
The DNA here is from genome assembly GCF_014467235.1 of Xenorhabdus indica. Taxonomy (GTDB): domain Bacteria; phylum Pseudomonadota; class Gammaproteobacteria; order Enterobacterales; family Enterobacteriaceae; genus Xenorhabdus; species Xenorhabdus indica. The sequence continues at coordinate 26,548 of NZ_NKHP01000006.1, forward strand.
GCCCGATACAGCAGAAACTGGCTCCTGTATGTGCCAAAGCCATATTTAATGCACCACGGTTCAGTTCAGGCACAGTAAAGCACAACTCGTAATCTTCACCACCACTTAATGCCAAACTTAATGCCTGCTCTGGCGGGACATATTTCTGCATCGCCTCAGAATAAGGCAGTGCATCCAGATTAATACGCGCACCACATTGGCTGGCAGTCAGAATATGGTTCAGATCGGAAATCAAGCCATCGGATAAATCGATAGCAGAAGAGGCTAAATCACGCAATGCCTGCCCCTGCAAGACCCGAGGCTGTGGACGGAGATGACGCTTGAGAAGCCAGTTTTGGACGGCTGTCTCTTCGATTGTCAGGCGATCCTGCAATAAGGCAAGCCCCGCTGCACTATCACCCAAAGTTCCGGTCACATAAATCCAATCACCGTTTTTGGCACCGGTACGACGTAATGCTCTGCCAGCCGGAACCAGACCATGTACAGTCAGAGTCAAACTCATCGGACCTTTGGTCGTATCTCCACCAATTAACTGCATTCCGTAATAGTTCAGTTGTTCAAACAGACTATCACTAAACCGCTTTAACCAATCCTCATTGATAGCCGGCAAAGTCAGCGCCAACGATGCCCAGGCAGGATCTGCTCCTACCGCAGCCAAATCGCTGATATTGACAGCCAGAGCCTTATACGCCAGATCTTCCGGTGCAATATCAGGAAGAAAATGAATACCAGAAACCAACGTATCTGTTGTCACTGCCAGCTCTTGCTTTTCTGCAACGGTCATCAGCGCACAATCATCACCAATCCCTAGATTCACATCACGTCGGCGGATAACATGGCGATTGAAATAACGTGCAATGAGGTCAAATTCACCACATGCCATAATAGAATTCCAAAAAGTGACTGACGATGTGTACATAAGGCCGGGGAAACCGGCCTTATGTTTAAAATCATCGAGTTATAATAGGGGCTATTGGCAAGCAATCACTTTTTTTTACGTGCTACCGGGCCAGCTTTGTCCAATACCCCATTCACGAATTTATGACTATCTTCGGCACCAAATGTTTTTGCCAATTCGATACCTTCATTAATAGCCACTTTGTAGGGAACATCATCACGAAAGCTTAGTTCAAACATCGCAACGCGCAAGATGGCTTTTTCCACCTGACCTAACTCTTCAAGCTGGCGGGAAAGATACGGAGCCATCAAGGCATCCAATTTTGCAGCATTCACCGCGACCCCGGACAATAATTCACGGAAATAGGTGACATCAACACCGGTTACATCCTGCTCTGACAGAAACTGCAATTCAACATCAGCGATGCTGTTTTTGGATAATTGCCATGAATAAATTGCCTGAACAGCACACTCACGAGCACGACGACGAGCAGCAGGTTTCACAAAATTCCCCTTAATTAAAACTAAAAAACTTAAGCCTTGATGGCTTTAATTACATTAATCATTTCCAATGCAGTCAAGGCAGCTTCTGCTCCTTTATTGCCCGCTTTAGTACCCGCACGTTCAATCGCCTGTTCAATATTTTCGGTTGTCAGAACACCAAACGTGACAGGAATGTCGCTGGACATTGCCACACTGGACAAGCCAGAGCTACACTCACCGGCAACATATTCGAAGTGAGCCGTACCGCCACGGATAACAGTACCCAAAGCAATAACCGCATCATACTTTTCGGATTCAGCCAGTGCCTTAACTGTCAACGGCAGCTCATAAGCTCCCGGAACCCATACTACGGTGATATTGTCTGAAGAAACCTGACCGATGCGTTCCAGCGCATCCACGGCCCCTTCCAGCAGGCTGTCATTAATGAAGTTGTTAAAGCGGGCAATCGCAATCGCAATGCGTGCTTCAGGAGCTGCAACAACACCTTTGATTATGTTCATAGCCTTCCTTATATCTTATTAACATCCGCAGGGGCGCGGATCTTATCATATTCTTTTTCTCTGCGTCTTGATTTATGTTCAAAGTTAAATCAGAGCACTTAGCACGGTCGTAAACGAAGACGCACATCAGGCCCAACCTGTTGTACATCCAGCAACGTAAATTCTGGCGCATCCGATAATTTTTGTAGTTCAGGGATAGCAAACAACCCACGGGCGCTGCTCCCCAATACTTTGGGAGCGATATAGAGGATCAGCTCATCCACCAAGCCCAAAGACAACAAAGCACCTGCCAGCGTTGGCCCACATTCAGCCCAGACCGAATTTATCTGACGTTTACCAAGCTGCATCATCAGCAGAACTAAATCAACACCAGCGCCGTGTGCCGGCAACATTATCCTTTCAACAACTCGCTCAATATCTTCAGGCCAGCACTGTTCATCTTTATCAGAATCTGCCGAGTCAGTGTGCACTAACCAACATTGCCCTGATGGCTGAACAACTTGATGGTGTGGCATCACACGGTTTTGACTATCCACAATAATACGGATCGGTTGACGCAAAAGTTCTTGAGGATAAACAGACTGAGTTTCTGCATCCAGTTCATTCCAGCGAACCGTCAGTGAAGGATCATCTGCTAACACCGTCGCGCTGGAACTCAGGATAGCACTGCACTGTGCCCGCAATTTCTGTACATCCTGCCGTGCTTCCGATGAAGTAATCCACTTACTTTCACCCGATGCCAATGCAGTACGCCCATCCAATGAGGCTCCCAGTTTTAATTGCAGATAAGGAAATCCGGTGCGCATACGCTTGAGAAATCCTTTATTCAGTATTTCGGCCTGTTCCATCATTAAACCATGTTCAACCGCAATACCTGCCTGCTGCAATTTATATAAACCACGTCCTGCAACTTGTGGATTAGGATCCTGCATAGCCACCACAACACGACTTATACCTGCGGCAATCAAAGCATCAGCACAAGGAGGAGTTTTACCATGGTGGCTGCATGGCTCAAGGGTAACATAGGCCGTTGCACCTTTTGCCTTGTCACCAGCCATGTGAAGAGCATGAACTTCTGCGTGAGGTTCACCCGCACGTAAATGAAAACCTTCCCCTATTATTTGGTCATCTTTGACAATGACACAACCCACGTTCGGGTTCGGGGATGTCGTAAAACGCCCCTGATACGCCAGTTCCAGCGCCCGGGACATATAAGTTTCATCAAGAGTCATAGTGATGGCCTTTAATCTTGTAGTCTGGCGATCTCTTCACCAAATTCCCGAATGTCTTCAAAACTACGGTAAACAGATGCGAAACGGATATAAGCCACTTTATCGAGTTTTTTCAGCGCATCCATCACAAAATTGCCGATCATTTTAGACGGAATTTCACGCTCTCCCGTAGCCCGGACCTGTGACTTAATGTGGCTAATCGCCATTTCCACATCATCAGAGCTGACAGGGCGCTTTTCCAGTGCCTTCTGCATGCCACGACGCAATTTTTCTTCGTCGAAAGGCTCCCGCATATCATCACTTTTTATAACTCTTGGCATTACCAGTTCTGCAATTTCAAACGTGGTGAATCGTTCATGACATTCGAGACACTGACGGCGGCGGCGCACTTGTGAGCCATCTCCTACCAAACGGGAATCAATAACTTTAGTATCAACGGCTGCGCAAAATGGGCAATGCATATTGTTTCCTGACAGTTAACCGAACAGATAGACAGTTTACCTTGAAGTGATAATGAAAAACACCCTGTCAGTAAGTACTCACAGGGTGTTTGAACAAGACAAACTATGTCATCACAGAAAAAATGATTAAGGAAGAATGGAAGGTTGATCTGCCCCTTCTTTCTCCACTTTCTGCACAACAATATGTTCGCGCTTCATACCGAGTTTCAGTGCCAGTGCAGATGCAACATAGATAGAAGATGCTGTACCGATGGAAACTCCGATTAACATCGCCAGTGAAAAGCCTTTCAGCATTTCGCCACCGAAGATATAAAGCATCAGCACCACCAGTAATGTTGTTGCTGAAGTCATAATCGTACGGCTCAGAGTCTGAGTCAGAGAAACGTTTACGATTTCATATGACGTACCACGACGTATCTTACGGAAGTTCTCACGAATACGATCCGAGACAACAATACTATCGTTCAATGAATAACCGATAACGGACATCAACGATGCCACGATAGTCAGGTCAATTTCAATGTGGAATAACGACAATATACCTAATGTAATGATAACGTCATGAGCAAGCGCAATAACAGCCCCTAACGCCAGACGCCATTCGAAGCGAAATCCAACATAAATCAGGATACAGATCAGTGCCACCAATAGCGCCATTGCCCCGGTTTGCGCTAACTCGCTTCCTACACTTGGGCCAACAAATTCAACTCGCTTAACAACCGCATCTTTATCAATCTCTGCGTTGATGACCGAGATAATTTTATTGCCTAGCTCCTGACCGGCATTACCCGTCACTGGCGGCATACGAACCATGACGTCACGGCTGCTGCCAAAGTTTTGCAGAAGTGGATCTGCAAAACCATTTTTCGTCAGGCTCTCACGCATTTTATCCAGATCAGCCGGTTTACTCAGGTTAATCTCAATTACCGTACCTCCGGTAAAATCAAGCCCCCAGTTAAACCCGCGAGTTGCTATCATTACGATAGAAGCAACCAACAGCAGAAATGAAACAGTAAAGGCAACGTTGTCCCAGCGCATAAAGTCGATGACTTTACGCCCATAGTTTAATTGTTCAACAGAGTAATCCTGTGCCACAACGTGCTCCTTAAATTGATAGCTTATTGATACGCTTACCACCATATAATAGGTTCACGATTGCGCGTGTTCCTATAATGGCAGTGAACATTGACGTCGCTACACCGATGCTGGTTGTGATCGCAAACCCTTTGATAGAACCCGTTCCTACTGCATACAAGATAATGGCGGTAATCAGCGTCGTCAGGTTGGCATCAATGATACTGGAAAATGCCCCCTTATAACCTTCATGGATAGCTTGCTGTATGCTCCGCCCGTTACGCAATTCTTCTTTGATTCGTTCGTTTATCAAAACGTTCGCATCCACCGCAACAGCCAAAGTCAATACGATACCTGCAATACCCGGCATCGTCAGTGTCGCCCCCGGTAACAAGGACATAATCCCGACGATCAAGACCAAGTTTGCCAACAGCGCACTACTCGCTATCAAGCCAAATTTACGATAGTAAATCACCATGAACAGTACAGAAGAAATCAATCCCCACAAACAAGCTTCAAGCCCTTGCTCAATATTCTGCATACCAAGAGTTGGCCCAATTGTGCGCTCTTCCACAATCTGGATTGGCGCAATCAGAGCACCTGCACGCAGCAATAATGCCAATTGGCGCGCTTCATTCGGGTTATTAATCCCGGTAATACGGAAATTATTACCCAAACGGGACTGAATAGTTGCGATGTTGATAACTTCTTCGTGCTTAGCCAGAATTGCCCGGCCATTAGCGTCTTTCTTACCGCTGTCTTTGTACTCCACAAACAGCGTTGCCATAGGCTTCTGTAGGTTATCTTTGGTGAAGTTAGACATCGCAGTACCACCGGCACTGTCCAGTGAGATATTAACCTGAGGATACCCGTTCTCATCAGTCCCCGATGTTGAATCAGTAATATGATCACCGGTCAAGATAACACGCTTGTACAGCACAGCAGGACTACCATCACGGGTATATTTCAGTTCTGAATCACCCGGAATACGGCCTGATGCAACAGCGCTTTGGTCAACGTTGGTATTTACCAAACGGAATTCCAGCGTTGCAGTTGCCCCAAGAATTTCCTTCGCACGGGCAGTATCCTGAATGCCCGGTAATTCAACGACAATACGGTCAGCACCTTGACGTTGTACCAAAGGTTCAGCAACACCCAGTTGGTTAACACGGTTACGCAGGATAGTGATGTTCTGCTGTACAGCATAGGAACGAGCTTCACGCAAACGTTCATCACTCATGACCGCTTTCAAGGTACTGTTAGCGCCTGTCGAAAACACCAGGTCGCGATGGCGGGGTACAAGATAGCTTTCTGCTTTAGAGCGGGCATCATTATCACGGAAACGAATTTCTACACCGTAATTCTCCGCCTTGCGGATAGTGGAATAAGCAATGCCTTGGTCGCGCAGTTCAGAACGCAGACTATCAATATTCTGTTCCTGAAGTTTACTCATGGCAGTGTCCATATCCACTTCCATCAGGAAGTGGACCCCTCCGCGCAGGTCTAAGCCTAACTTCATCGGCTCAGCGCCAATTGTGTTTAGCCAGATTGGGGTCGCAGGCGCAAGATTTAATGCCACAACATACTGTTCACCCAATGCAGAAACTAAAGCTTCACGAGCACGGAGCTGAATATCCTGGCTATTGAAACGAGCAAGAATTGCCCCATTTTCCAGTGCAATGGATTTGCTCTTGATCTGTTCTTTATCTAAAACATTACGGACCTGGTCCAGCGTTTTTTCACTGGCGGCGATACCTCGCGCACCAGTGATTTGCACAGCCGGATCCTCACCATAAAGGTTGGGAAGTGCGTAAAGCAGACCGATGAGGATCGCAGCGATCAGCATCAGATACTTCCACAAAGGATAACGGTTCAACACGGCAGTTCCCTTCGGGAAAATCGGAAAATTAAATAGCCTTCATTGTACCTTTCGGCAAAATGGCAGCGACGAAATCACGTTTGACAGTTATTTCTGTGGTGTCATTCAGGGCAATTACGATGTAGCCAGTTTCAGACACCTTAGAGACACGACCAACCAAACCACCAGAAGTCAGTACTTCATCTCCTTTGGAGATGGAATCCATCAGTTTTTTATGTTCTTTGGTGCGTTTTTGTTGCGGACGCAGAATCATGAAATAGAAAATCAAACCGAAAACAACCAGCATGATAATCAGAGAATATGGGTTTCCCTGAGCTTGCGCTGGCGCACCAGCAGCTGCCGCAGCTTCAGAAATAAAAAAACTCATCAAATATCCCTCATTGTTATCGAAAACATCATTTGCGAAGCATGTATTTTAAAAAATAGTTTCCAAAAACAAGTTTCAAAAAGTGGTTTCCGAAAAATGGTTTGCGAAAAAATGGTTCTCGAAAAATTTGCCATCGAAAATCGATAATGGCTCGATCAAAAACCAGCCCAATATGCTACACACATTGAGGCTGGTTAGTCACGCCAAATTATACATTTAACGGTGGAACGGGTTTACCGATCCGCTGATAAAACTCTTCAACAAACTGTTCCAGTTTGCCCTCTTCAATGGCTTTACGGATCCCGGCCATCAAGCGTTGATAATACCTTAGATTATGTATTGTATTCAGCCTTGCACCAAGAATTTCGTTACAGCGATCAAGATGATGCAGATACGCACGGCTATAATTTCGGCAAGTATAGCAATCACAATGTTCATCTAATGGAGATGTATCTTCTTTATGTTTCGCATTGCGGATCTTGATCACACCTTCTGTCACAAAAAGATGACCATTTCGGGCATTACGAGTTGGCATAACGCAGTCAAACATATCAATACCGCGACGAACACCTTCAACCAAATCTTCTGGTTTACCAACTCCCATCAAATAGCGTGGCTTATCTTGTGGAATTTGCGGGCAAACATGTTCTAAAATGCGATGCATGTCTTCTTTTGGCTCACCCACAGCTAAACCACCCACCGCGTAACCGTCAAAGCCAATTTCCACCAACCCTTTGATAGAAACATCACGCAAGTCTTCATAAACACTGCCCTGAATGATACCAAACAACGCATTTTTATTGCCTAGCTCATCAAAACGCTGGCGACTGCGTGCTGCCCAGCGCAATGACATTTCCATAGAGCGTTTGGCATAATCCCAATCCGCAGGGTATGGTGTACATTCATCAAAAATCATGACGATATCGGAACCCAGATCATATTGAATTTCCATCGATTTTTCCGGGCTGAGGAAAACGGGCGTTCCATTGATAGGATTGCGGAAATGCACGCCTTCTTCCTTGATTTTACGCATTGCCCCAAGACTGAAAACCTGAAAACCGCCAGAATCAGTCAGGATCGGGCCTTGCCACTGCATAAAATCATGCAGATCGCCATGCAGCTTCATGATTTCCTGGCCAGGACGTAACCATAAATGGAAAGTATTTCCCAACAGGATTTGAGCTCCCGTCTCTTTAACCTCTTCCGGTGTCATGCCTTTGACTGTGCCGTAAGTTCCCACAGGCATAAACGCTGGTGTTTCCACTACGCCCCGATCAAAAATCAGGCGGCCACGGCGGGCGTGCCCATCCATCTTTTGTAACTCAAATTTCACTTAACCTCCAGACATCAGAAAAACAGTCTGATGTGATATTTAAAAATTATTCAAACCAGCGGAGCTGGAGTGACGAAATTTTTTCTTTTGCTACTATTTTTTTGAAGCCATAGTTTATTTCTTTTGAGGCCATCGCTCTTTTGCAGCCAGAGAATTACGATTAATAAACATCGCATCACCATAACTAAAGAAACGATATTTCTCAGCTACCGCTGCTTTGTAGGCATCCATGGTATTTTTATAACCCGCAAATGCAGAAACCAGCATAATTAATGTAGATTCCGGTAAATGGAAATTAGTAATCAGTGCATCAACAACCTGATATTCAAATCCTGGGTAGATAAAGATTTGGGTATCATCGAAAAATGGAGCAATAAGACCATCCCGATAAACACGGGCTGCACTTTCCAACGAACGAACTGACGTTGTTCCCACTGCCACCACTTTATTGCCACGCGCTTTGCACGCCAGTACAGCATCAACAACGTTCTGCGGTACTTCTGCATATTCGGCGTGCATAACATGATCTTCGATTGCCTCTACACGTACAGGTTGAAAAGTTCCTGCCCCCACATGCAGGGTGACAAAAGCCATTTCTATGCCTTTTTCACGCAAGGCAGTCAAAAGTGGCTCATCAAAGTGCAACCCGGCGGTTGGTGCAGCAACCGCGCCCGGACGTTCATTGTATACCGTTTGATATAATTCCCGATCGGCCTCTTCATCAGGGCGAGCAATGTAAGGCGGTAACGGCATATGACCGATTTCATCTAAAATGGTCAGTACATCCCGTTCGTCATCAAAACGAATTTCAAATAACGCATCGTGGCGTGCCAACATTGTCGCTTTAATGCCGTTATTTGCCCCAAAGGCATTCTCACCAAGTGCTTTATCCTCACCAAGGATCAACTCTGCACCTTCTTTTGGTGCTTTAGATGCACGAACGTGAGCAAGTACTCGCTTGTTATCCAACATCCTTTCTACTAAAACTTCCAATTTGCCACCTGTTGCCTTACGACCAAACAAGCGAGCAGGAATAACTCGGGTATTATTGAAAACTAACAAATCTCCCGCGTCCAATTTATCCAGCACATCAGTAAAAATGCCGTGTGTCAGCTCACCTGTTTCCCCGTTAAGGGAGAGCAAGCGGCAGCCACTGCGCTGTGATTGGGGATAATGAGCAATTAGCTCTTCTGGCAGTTCAAATGTAAAATCAGCGACACGCATTTTATCTGTATCATTCAAAAAAACAGACGGACTAGTCTAGTGCTGCACAGACAATGGTGCAAGAAAGAAGCATATTAGTTTCACTATTTACGCTATACTCTTCCCCATGAATTTTCTCGCACACCTGCATTTGGCAGCATTATCCGAAAGCTCTTTACTGGGTAATTTAATGGCAGATTTTGTCCGTGGTTCCCCAGAAGGCTTATTCAGCGCCGATATTGTATCGGGTATTCGTCTGCACCGCAGAATAGACAGCCTGACAGATAATCATCCTTTGGTCATTGAAGCCCGAACGTTATTCCGTAGTGAATATCGGCGTGTAGCACCTATAACTCTTGATATCACCTGGGATCATTTTTTATCCCGACACTGGAATAAACTTGAAAAAAATTACTCTTTACCGGAATTTGTTCACCTTGCCCACCACCAAATAAAGCCCCATCTCGGTTCCACTCCTGAAAAATTTCAGGAATTGAACCAATATCTCTGGTCACAAAATTTGTTGATCCGTTACGCTGATCTGACATGTATTGCTAATGTCCTGCAAAGTATGGCAAGGAGACGACCGAAATTATCAGCACTGGCGGGATCGTACCAAGATGTTGAAAATCATTACTCTGATTTTGAGGCACTATTTTGGCAGTTTTACCCTCAAATGATGGTCTTAGCCGCAGAAAAGCGCTTACTGGAACAGAAAATTTCTCCGGAACCTTGCACTTTTACCAAATAGCTTTATCTTATTGTAGGCGAAAAGGAATTAAAAATAGATTATTAATAGGTAGAACCTATTATATCAATTGGTATTTTATCCTTTATTGCTATAACCTAATTCCTTATGCTGTAGCCCGTTTCCACAAATACCTAAGGGTAGAATTTTTTAAAATCACAGGAGTCAATTATGGTTTTAGTAACCCGCCAAGCCCCTGACTTTACAGCTGCTGCGGTTCTCGGTAACGGTGAGATCGTTGATAACTTCAACCTGAAAAAACATCTGAATGGTCGTCCAGCCGTTATCTTCTTCTGGCCAATGGACTTCACTTTCGTTTGTCCATCAGAGCTGATTGCTTTCGATCACCGTTATGAAGAATTCCAAAAACGCGGTTTTGAAGTTATCGGTGTTTCTTTCGACTCTGAATTCGTTCACAACGCATGGCGCAAGACCCCAATCAACGAAGGCGGTATCGGCGAAGTCAAATACCCAATGGTTGCTGACATCAAACGTGACATCATGAAAGCATACGGTATTGAGCACCCAGAAGCGGGGGTTGCTTTACGTGGCTCTTTCCTGATCGATAAAAATGGGGTTGTTCGTCATCAGGTTGTTAACGATCTGCCACTGGGCCGAAACATTGACGAAATGCTGCGTATGGTTGATGCACTGCAATTCCACGAAGAACACGGCGAAGTTTGTCCTGCACAGTGGGCCAAAGGTCAAGAAGGTATGGGCGCTTCCCCAGAAGGCGTAGCTAAGTACCTGACCAAAAATGCTGACAAACTGTAATCTCCGTCAGTATTCAATCCGTTAATAGCTTCACATTGTTAACGGAGCCTTCAAACCAGCCGTACTATCGGCTGGTTTTTTTGACAGACGCCCAAAAATTCACCTTCCCAAAATCCCAGGTTTTCTATAAGGTAACATCACAAATAATTAACAAAAACCTTATAATTTTCTAGGGCTTTTATTCAACAACCCGAAGATAAGGAGCAAAAATGCTCAAGACATGGAAAATCCCGCTCATCGCTATCTCGTTATTCGTATCCTCTACTCTTTATGCTGCTACCGAACTTGCTGTTGAAGCCAAACAAGGCATGGTAGTCAGTGCACAACATCTGGCATCACAAGTTGGTATTGATATCCTCAAAATGGGGGGCAATGCTATTGATGCTGCGGTTGCTGTGGGCTATGCAGAAGCTGTGGTCAATCCCTGCTGCGGGAATATCGGTGGAGGGGGTTTTATGACCATCCATCTGGCAGATGGTACAGATACTTTCATTAATTTTCGTGAAACAGCACCAGCGGCTGCCAGTGCCAATATGTATCTGGATAAAGAAGGTAATGTTATTAAAGGTGCCAGCTTATATGGTTATAAAGCCATCGGTGTGCCCGGCACAGTTATGGGACTGGATACCGCACTGCAAAAATACGGTACGTTAACCCGGGAGCAAGTCATGGCACCGGCAATCAAGCTGGCACGTGAAGGTTATATCCTGACCCGTGGTGATACGGATATTATGGACACCACTGTCAAACGCTTTGCTCAAGATCCAGAAACTGCCCGCATCTTCCTGCGCAAAGATGGAACGCCTTTCCAGCCAGGAGACAGACTGGTTCAAACTGATTTAGCCAACACGCTGGAGATGATTGCCAAACAAGGGCCAGATGCCTTTTATCACGGTAAAATTCCACAAATCATTGAGGAAACCTCAAAGAAATCTGGAGGGATCATTACAGCGACTGATTTTGCCAATTACACTATCACCGAAACCACACCAGTCACCTGTAGCTATCGCGGATATAAATTTATCTCTTCCCCTCCTCCCAGCTCCGGTGGCGTCACACTGTGCGAAATACTGAACATTGTCGAAGGTTACGATCTCAAATCCATGGGATTCAACTCTGCCGCCTATATCCATACATTGACGGAAGCCATGCGCCACGCCTACATAGACAGAAATACTTACCTTGGTGATCCTGCGTTTATCAAAAATCCGCTTGATCGTCTATTAAGTAAAAGCTATGCAGAATCTATCAGAAAAGAGATACAGCCAAACAAAGCAACTCCGTCAAAACAGGTTCAACCGGGTATTGGCCCACACGAAAAACCAGAAACAACCCACTATTCTGTCGTAGATAAAGATGGTAACGCAGTATCAACAACCTATACCATTAATGGGCGCTTTGGTGCTGTTGTCATCGCCCCTGGTACTGGCTTTTTCCTGAACGATGAAATGGATGACTTTACCACTAAGGTTGGGGAAAAGAATATGTATGGATTAGTTCAAGGAGCAACCAACTCCATCGCCCCTGGTAAGCGCCCACTATCATCCATGAGTCCGACACTCGTGACTAAAGATAATAAAATTTTTCTGGTCCTGGGCTCTCCGGGTGGTTCAAGGATTATCTCTATCACCTTACAGGCTGCTTTGAATATCATTGAGTTTGGTATGCCCCCGCAAGAAGCAGTTAACAGTCCGCGCATTCATCATCAATGGCTGCCAGATGAAGTCTATTATGAACAACGTGGCCTTTCGAAAGACACCTTAAATTTACTGAAAAAAATGGGGTACAAAATGGTAGAGCAGACTCCATGGGGCGCAACTGAATTAATCATGATAGGTTTACCGGGTGCTGCTGGTGTTTCTCCAGCCAATTCATCAGGCAATGATTCCTTCGTCTCAGGCAAAGTTCGCGAAGGATATATCTATGGTGCCAATGATGTACGCCGACCTGCTGGCGCAGCTATTGGCTACTAATGATTAGCAACTATATCTTATGGATTTCAAGATGCAGCCAACAAAGATGTAACTTGAAAGACGACGGGTATAAATAAGAACAGCTAAACAATAAATTATTTTAGGGGCAATGAACGCCCCTAAAATAACAAATGAACTTCAATCAGATTGCGACCAATTTAAATAGCCAAATGATTCGTACTCATTTTGGCTATCTGTTAGGGATTACGGTAATGTAATCACTGACAAAATCTATCAACTTGCTTTTAATGATTACCTCCCATATAGACGCCGCACTAAAACAAAGGGTTTTGCCAGTATCTTCCAGAAGATCAATAATATCAGTTTTCAGTTTTTCCGGTTCATATGCCATAAACAACAAGATGTTGGTATCTAACAGCACTTCCATTAAGAATATTTTCCTTCGAACATATCAATAAGTTCTGCGCTGTTCATATCGTCAAAATTAGCGGGAATACTACCTTTGCCTTTCAGGAAACCTAATTTTTGCTTAGGCTTCTCTTCTCTGTATGCGACGACTTTAACCAGTGCATGACCATCTTTGGCGATCACCACGGGTTCTCCAGTGCGAGCAACTTTCTGAACAATTTTGGACAGGTTGGTTTTCGCATTGTAGATGTTAACTTTTCCCATAACATCACTTCATGATGTACACATTTTGAGCATATTTGTTTTTATTAATCTAGCCAATTAGGCTAGACCAATTTATGGATTTATCGACTGTCAAAGCTGCTCCTGTTGAACTTCATGCTTTGGGATTTTTGTCGAGCCTACGGCGCGATCGTAAATAGCAAACACCATGACAGACAACAGAGTCGGCATTAACCATGCCAGCCCTTGCTCTGCCAATGGCAAATATTCTGCCCATGTTGGTAATAAGTGAACCAGATACTCAGACGCTTTAACCGCATCCAGGATCCCAAATGCCAGGCTAACCAGCATAGCGGGAGCCAAAATACGGGTGAAATTATTCCACCAACGTTTTGTAAAACTCAATAATATCAATGCAATACAAGGCGGATAAATTGCCGTAAGCACCGGAATTGAAAATGCAATCAGATGGCTCAAACCCAAATTAGAAACCAGCATAGAGAACAACCCCAGGCTCAGAACTAGAGAACGATAAGAGAGCGGCAGATAACGGCTGAAAAACTCAGCACAAGCACAGGTCAAACCGACTGCTGTTCCTATACAGGCAAGGAAAATCAATACCGCCAGTAAGAAGCTCCCATAATTTCCAAAAGTATTCTGAACATAAACATGCAGGATCTCTGCACCATTTTTAGCTGTTGGTATTAACGTTCCACTCGCCTCCCCCAATTTGAACAAAGAGAGGTAAACCAGAGTCAGACAAAGCCCTGCAATCAAACCCGCATACATAGCGTAACGGGTCAACAATATAGAAGACTCCACTCCTCTGGAACGCGCAGCATTAACGATAACAATGCCGAATACCATTGCCCCCAGTGTATCCATAGTTAAATATCCATTCACAAAACCATTTGAGAATGGGATTTCCTGATAAGTATTAGAGGCAGGGATAGGGCTACCAGCAGGCCACAATAATGTCGCAATACCCAGGATAGCCAGCGCCAGCATTTTGACAGGAGCCAGTATACGTCCGATATTATCCAGTAATCTCCCCGGATAAAGTGCAATGAGGATCACCAGTAGGAAATAGATGACGCTATAAATAAAAAGCGGAAGCTTACCGTCTCCTGTCAGCGGCGCAATACCCACTTCAAAAGAAACCGTTGCAGTTCTTGGTGTTGCAAACAGCGGCCCAACAGCCAGATAACAGACAGTCGCCAGTACTAAGCCCGCCATTTTACCGATAGGAGAACTCAACGTTTCAATTCCGCCCCCTGCTTTCGCCAGAGCAATAACGGTGATGACTGGTAGGCCTACCGCAGTAATCAAGAAACCAGCAGCAGCAATCCAAACATGCTCACCCGCCTGCAAACCAACCATAGGCGGAAAAATAATATTTCCCGCTCCAACAAACAAGGCAAAGGTCATAAAACCTAATGCCAAAATATCTTTAGATGATAAACGATATGCCATAGTGATTGATAATAAATTATTGTTAAATATGAAATAGTAAATGCTATATATTTAGTTACGCATGTAAATAAAGTAACTATTGCAATTACTGAAATTTTCATTGGTGAGACTAAATTCTTACTTTAATGCGGGGAGCGTTTTATATTCAATGATACCCGTAAGATAAAAAATGATAGTAACAACTAGAATCGCCAATAACAGACCATAAGTAAAGCTTTTATATCGCCAAAAGACAAGTAGCAAACCAAAATGCAGAATAATATCCTAAACTAATTTTTAAAAATAGTGATTATTATTATCTATAATTGAATGCATAATATATGATTTGCATTTTTTATTCATTTTCATCAATAACCCTTAAATTTACCCACCAAGCATCTTCTAATAATTATTGAGTTCAACAGAAAATTTATTAGTTATAATCTATATAGCTTTTCAAAATGACAGGACTATTCCTTACCTCGCACGATGTGTGGGGTAAGGAAACACCACATGCCAATATTCTCACTATTATGAAAAGATATATAGTGGAATTTAGTTTTATATTTATTGATAGATATTATTATTATTTTATAGGAAAGACAGAGCCAACAGGTATCAAAGCGGCATTGATTTATGCCGCCCGAATTATTTTCTTACAGAAGAATTAATGAGTTGTATATCAGCCTTATCCCTGCTGGATTTCATGCTTTGGAAGTTTGCTTTCTCCCGCAATGCGATCATAAATAGCAAATACTACCACTGACAACAGCGTCGGTATTAACCATGCCAGCCCTTGATTTGCTAATGGCAAATGAGTTGCCCATTTAGGCAGTAAGTGTGATAAATACTCAGATGATTTCATGGCATCCAAAACCCCAAACATCAGGCTGACCAACATAGCAGGAGCCAGAATACGGGTGAAGTTATTCCACCAACGAATAGTAAAACTTAATAATATCAGTGCGATACAAGGCGGATAAATTGCTGTGAGCACCGGAATTGAAAATGTAATCAGATGGCTCAAACCCAAATTGGAAACCAGCATGGAGAACAACCCCAGGCTTAGAACCAATGTGCGATAAGAGAGCGGCAGATAACGGCTGAAGAACTCAGCACAAGCGCAGGTTAAGCCTATTGCAGTTACCATACAGGCTATGAAGATCAATACCGCAAGAAAAAAGCTTCCATAGTTACCAAAAACACTCTGAACATAAGCATGCAGGATAGTCGCACCATTGTCAGCTTTTGGTACTAGTATGCCGCTGCCTTCCCCCAATTTGAACAAAGAGAGGTAAACCAGAGCCAGACAAAGCCCTGCAATCAAACCAGCCCACATAGTATAGCGGGTCAACAATGAAGAAGATTCCACCCCTCTGGAACGCGCAGCATTAACAATAACAATGCCAAATACCATTGCGCCAAGGGTATCCATGGTTAAATACCCATTCACAAAACCATTTGAAAACGGAATTTCCTGATAAGTCTCAATAGCAGGAATAGAATGGCCCGCTGGCCATAACACAGCGGCAACGCCCAGAATTACCAATGCCAGTATTTTGATTGGTGCCAACACATGTCCAACGCTATCCAGTAATTTGCCCGGATAAAGTGAGACCAAAACCACCAGTAAGAAATAGATTATGCTGTAAATGAAAAGCGGAAGTTCTCCGGAGCCTACCAACGGAGCAATACCTACTTCAAAAGAAACTGTCGCAGTTCTCGGTGTTGCAAACAGCGGGCCAACAGCCAGATAACAGACAGTCGCCAGTATTAAACCCGCAGTCCTACCGATAGGGGAACTCAGTGCTTCAATCCCGCCACCTACTTTCGCCAAAGCAATAACGGTAATGACAGGTAGACCTACAGCAGTAAGCAAAAAACCAGCGGCAGCGACCCAAACATGCTCACCCGCCTGCAAGCCAACCATAGGTGGAAAAATGATATTTCCCGCACCAACGAACAGAGCAAAAGTCATAAAGCCTAATGCCCAAATATCCTTAGATGATAAACGGTATGTCATAATGATTGTTAACTTATTGTTACTGAAAGAATTGCATATGCAATAGTTACTATTACAAATACTTGAATTTTCACTGGCGAAACAGGATCCTGGTTTAACAGTCAGTGATAAGTATCATATTTCCTGATACTCGCAAGACACAGAATGGTAGTGGTAAGAACAGCTAGAATCGCCAACAACTGCCTCCAAGTAAAACTTTTATAGCGCTAAAAGGCAAGTAACAAACCAAAAAGCAGAGTAATATCTCAAACTAATTTTTAAAACTAGTGATTATTATCATCTATCATTGAATACACACTATATGATTTGCACTTTTTTTATTCACTTTGATTAATAAATCATTTTTTTGCCCGTGTTATTACCATTAATTACATTAACCTTTTGATTTTTTAATCAGTTTACCTATATCAGAGACAACAAGCGGCTGAGGCAACAAGAAACTAAATGTGGAACCCTTGCCTACAGTGCTTGAAATATCGAGATGTGTATTGTAATGAAGCAAAGCATGTTTCACGATCGCCAACCCCAACCCACTTCCACCTGTTTGTCGTGAACGAGCACGATTAACCCGATAAAAACGCTCAGTCAGGCGCGGTAAATGTTCTTGGCTGATCCCTTGACCATTATCTTCGACTTTGAACAGTGCTCCCTGAGAGAATCTAGACCAACTAACTACAATGCGAGTACCTTCCACTGTGTGGTTAATCGCATTGTAAACAAGGTTCGACATTGCACTTCTCAGTTGTTCTTCATTCCCGAAAACCCGTAGTTTTTCATCGATATCAAACGCAATATCATACCGTTTATCTGCCAGTGTCAGCATTTCTTGCTGCAATAAAGCCAACATAGCAGGCACATCAACAATATCATGCATATCCACCTGCGATCCGATTTCAATTCTGGAGAGATGCAATAGTTGTGTAACCAGACCATCCATTCTTCGGATCTGCTCCTGCATTATCCCGATCGCTTTCTGGTTTGTTTCTCTACTCAGCTCCTGATCCTGCATCATTTCCAGATAACCTTGCAGTACTGTTAATGGTGTTCTCAACTCATGACTGGCATTGGCAAAAAAATCGCGTCGGAAATTTTCCAATCGCCGCTTTTGTGTAATATCACGGGCGATCATCAATAGTAGCCCTTCTGCATATGGCATTAACTGGAATTCCACCAAATGACTATTATTTAATTCGATAGAAAGAGGGTAAGTAAAATCGCCCGCAGTCATATAACGACTGAAATCAGGATAGCGAAGCAAATTAAAAATAGGCTGCCCATTATCCTCAGGCCAGCGGAATCCTAATAAATGTTGAGCTAAGCGATTACACCAGAAAATATTACCTTCCACTGTCATCATCACCAGCGCATCCGGTAATGATTCCGCCCCACTACGGAACCGTTTTATCAGTAATGCCAACTCCCGACGACGCTTACGGTTACGTTGCTGCAACTGATAAATGCCATAAAATATGGGTTCCCAACCACCACGACCTGAAGGAGGCAACATACTGCGATCCAGCCAAAGCCAGTCTGATAATTTCAGCAAGTTGTAACCATGCCATACCAGAGCCAGCAATAATGCAACCACCAGCAACCACGCCAACTGACCAATAAAGAAAGATAAAATGATCGCAGGCAGACAAAAAACAAACAGACCCAGTACTAACTGCTTCCAGGATAACCGCTCCAGCACGTGATTCTCTCCGGCATGAAATTAAATGCTTATCATAATTATTTGTTTTACTTAACTTTTTACCTGATTTTGCTCATCTGGTTTTGTTCACTAAGTGGTATTCAACAAATCTGCCCACATAAGACCTATCCACATAAGGACTTCGACATAAAGACTATCCACACAAAATCTATCCACAAAAATCCAAGCGATAAAAACCAGACAGATTAATAACGGGTGGAGAAACGATAACCTGTACCACGAACAGTCTGTACCATTTTATCGTGTCCATCGGTTTCAAGCGCCTTACGTAATCGACGGATATGCACATCAACAGTACGATCTTCCACATAAACATTCGTTCCCCATACATAGTTGAGTAACTGTTCACGGCTATAAACACGTTCAGGATGTGTCATGAAAAAGTGGAGCAGTTTGAATTCTGTTGGCCCCATATCCACATCCTGCCCCTGACTGGAAACTCGATGGGATACGGAATCCAACATCAACCCATTCATATTGATAATGTCTTCCGCTGCCATGGGAGATATACGACGCAATACAGCTTTAACACGAGCAATCAATTCTTTTGGAGAAAATGGCTTAGTGATGTAATCGTCTGCGCCAACATCAAGCCCACGAACCCGATCTTCTTCTTCTCCCCTCGCAGTCACCATGACGACAGGAATATCTTTGGTATTACTGCTGCGCTTCATTTGTTTAATAACTTGTATTCCTGAGCCACCAGGCAGCATCCAGTCCAATAATACTAAATCAGGGTAAGGCTCCGACAAACGCCCGATAGCTGTATCATAATCTTCTGCTTCAACAGGTTCATACCCGTTCTGCTCCAGCACAAAACACACCATTTCACGAATCGGGGTTTCATCTTCAACAACCAAAATACGTCTAACCATGGTTAATCCTGCCAATATTATTGACGTCAGCAAAACTCACAGTAATTCATTGTGAGTCAATTTTATTACAGTTTTATGAAATCCTGCCGTCTTCATCATAAAACTGTAATCAACATTACAGGGAATTTATGACATCGCTGCCATATTTCATTGTGGTTGCGAAGCTGCTCGAAAACCTGCGAATGAAATCATAATTACACACGACATCCCTTGAGTACTCATTATAATTAATAGCCGGACGGAAAAGCGGAAAGCTGAAACAGCAAAAAAAAACAAAACAAGAAAAGCAAGGTAAGAAAAACAGAGTAAAAAATATGCGAATCATTCATACGTCA
Source organism: Xenorhabdus indica (assembly GCF_014467235.1). Lineage (GTDB taxonomy): Bacteria > Pseudomonadota > Gammaproteobacteria > Enterobacterales > Enterobacteriaceae > Xenorhabdus > Xenorhabdus indica. The sequence continues at coordinate 46,483 of NZ_NKHP01000006.1, forward strand.
GACTGGCATCTTGGGCAATATTTCTTTACCAAAAATCGTGCCGCAGAGCATCAACACTTCTTACAGTGGCTTATTGGGCAAATAAATGAATATCAGGTTGATGCCTTGATTATCGCCGGAGATGTTTTTGATACGGGCTCTCCACCCAGTTACGCCCGTGAGTTATACAACAGGTTTGTCGTGGACTTACAATCTACTGGCTGTCAGCTCGTTATTCTTGGTGGAAATCATGATTCCGTCGCCACACTCAATGAATCAAAGACCTTATTTTCTTACCTGAATACTACCGTCATTGCTTGTGCAGAAACTGATATCCAACAACAAATTAAGTTACTGAATAACAAAAGTGGTCAACCTGGAGCCATTCTCTGTGCCATTCCTTATCTGCGCCCACGGGATATCATGATAAGCCAAGCGGGGCAATCAGCCATCCAGAAACAGCAGGTACTACAAGATGCTATTACGGAACACTATCATCAGCTCTATCAACAGGCTTGCCTATTACGGGAACAACTTGGTCGCCCTCTGCCGATTATCGCAACCGGGCATCTGACCACTGTAGGGGCTTCTACCTCGGATTCTGTCCGAGATATTTATATTGGCACACTGGATGCCTTCCCCGCTCAAGCGTTTCCTCCTGCTGACTATATTGCTCTGGGGCATATTCATCGTCCACAACTTATCAATCAGGCTGAATATATTCGTTACAGTGGCTCACCCATCCCCTTAAGTTTCGATGAAGTCGGGCAAGAGAAAAGTGTCTGTTTGGTTGAATTTAAGGAGGACAAGTTTAATGGTGTCACCCTGTTACCCATTCCTGCTTATCAGCCCATGCAATTAATCCGGGGGAATTTGCAGCAAATCGAGGAACAATTACAAACTTTCAGTGACTATCAGGGAGAACGTCCTATTTGGCTGGATATTGAAGTTGCAACTCAAGATTACCTGCATGACATTCAGAAACGCATTCAGTCTATGGTTGTCGATCTGCCAGTCGAAATTATCCTTTTACGGCGTAGTAAAACCACACGACAAATCTTATTGTCGGAAAAAAACAAAGAGACACTTACCGAATTGAGTGTATACGAAGTTTTCGAAAGACGACTGGCATTAGCCGAAATTGACGATCAAACGCAGAAACAACGCCTGACTACCCTTTTCAGGCAAACACTGGACGATATTGCTCAGCAACATACCCAGTAATAACGACTCAGAAACTATAGTTCAAAAACTATAGTTCAAAAACAATGGCTCAGAAAAAAGAGTAGGATGCAATAGCATGAAAATTCTTAGCTTACGGCTAAAAAATATTAATTCCCTACAGGGTGAATGGAAAATCGATTTCACAGCAGAGCCTTTTGCCAGTAACGGATTATTTGCTATTACCGGCCCGACAGGTGCAGGAAAAACGACCTTGTTGGATGCTATCTGCCTCGCCTTATATCACGAAACCCCACGGCTCAAGACCATTTCAGCCAATCAGAATGAATTAATGACCCGCCATACAGCCGAATGCTTGTCAGAAGTTGAGTTCGAAGTTAAAGGGGTTGCTTATCGTGCCTTCTGGAGCCAGCGTCGTGCCCGCAATCAAGCTGACGGCAAACTCCAGCACCCGAAAGGAGAATTAGCAGACAAAAAAACAGGCAAGATTTTAGCTGACAAGATACCGGATAAAAAAGAGAAAATTGCTGAAATAACTGGTCTTGATTTCAAACGTTTTACTAAATCTATCCTCCTGTCACAAGGTGATTTTGCCGCATTCCTAAATGCAGATGATAAAGACCGTGCCGATCTACTGGAAGAACTAACCGGTACAGAAATTTATGGCATCCTGTCGCAGGAAATTTATCAACGCTACAAAGACGCCCAATCTGAATTAAGTATCCAACAAGCAAAGGCTTCTTCAATTGAATTATTAACTCTGGCACAGATCGAAGAATCCCAAAATCAGCAACAACAGCTTATCGCAGCAGAAATTCAGCTCAACCAACAAATTAAAGACTTACAGACAACCGAACATTGGCTCGTACGACAAAATGAATTAGAGCAAACATTAACTAATAACAAATTACTTTTTCAGCAGGCAGAGCAAGCTATTCAAGATGCCTACCCCCAATTACAACAACTGGCTGTCAGTGAGCCTGCCGAAAAACTTCGCTCATTGTGGGATGCTCAAAATCGGGCTTGTAATGAAAAGCAACGGCTTGATGAGCAACACAAAAAAATAGCACATGAGATTGAACAACAATGTTCTTTATTACAACCAGCCCAACGAAAGCAGGTTGAGCTGGAAAATACCCAAAAAGAGCATATACAGCACCATATGCGGCAGGAAAAACTGATTGCTGAGCACATTGTGCCACTCGATCATAAGATTGAAATTCAATCGAAAGATTTGCTCACTCAAGAAAAAGAAGTTACTGCATATCATCGTGAACTGACAGAAATATTGTCTCAATATCAAGTGACGAAAACTCAGTACACCACACTGAATAAAGAACAAAAAACGCTGGAAACATACTACGAAGAACACTCTTATTTCCGTAAGATAGAAAGTAAACTGCCTGAATGGAAACAGCTCTTTTCTCGCCAGAAAGAAAAACAAAGCCATATAACCAGGCTCAGACAAAAAAACCAGCAAATTACCACTGAGCTAACCTGTACAAATGAGCATCTGAATGCCTTAAATACGGCGCTGGTACAACAAGCTGCACAAAACCAGCCATTACAGGATGAACTGATCCTTGCCGAAAAAGAACTGAGTAGCTTGCAGGCCATTCACCCATTGGAACAGTTACAAAAACAGTTATCAGATTACCAGTCACAACTCAGTTCACAAAACCAACTGGAGATTTTGCAGCCCCAGATCCAGCAATTACAGGCAACGATTTCAGATAATCAGGCACAACTTGCACAAACTCAGATATTATTGGAACCTTTACCCACTCAGATAACCGCTCTTGAACTGCAATTAACAGAAACGCAGCAACATCATCAGGATTTAGCTGAACGTATCCGTCTGGAACAGCGGATCATCAGCCTGGAACAAGAACGCAACCAATTGAAGGAAGGTGAAGCCTGTCCGCTTTGTGGGGCAACGCATCACCCTTTGATCACCGAATACCAAAATATCGCCCTGCCAAAATCAGAAGAGCGCTTAAAAGTCCTGAGCCAGAAAACAGAACAGTTACAAGGAGAACGCTCTGCTTTACAGCAAAAACAGCAGCTTCAACAAGAGCGAAGTGAGCAATTACAGCAATCCATTACACACCTCACCTCTCAACTGGCAGAGATGATTAAACAGTGGCAACACCATTACCAACAGCTACAATCCTCTGAATTTACAGTAGATGAATTATCAGCAGAAACAGGGGATATAGGTCATTTTATTGATCAACGGAAAGCGGCTTACCTACAACACCAGAAACAGTACGAAACACTATTACAAGCTGAAAAACAGTATCAGACTGCGGAAAAATCGCTATCGAATCATCGTGAACAGTCAAAATCGTACGAACAAGAAATCGCTCTGGAAAGGGTCAAACAAGATACTTATCAGAGACAATTAACTGAAAATACAGCAGAGCTGCGCCAGACAGAAGCAGAATGCACAACCATAACAGAACAGCTAACCTCCGAATTACATGATACGCCATTTGTACTACCGGAACCGCCGGAGGCTGAGAACTGGTTACAGCTACGTGATAACGAATTAAAAAACTATCACGCTTCGCGAGAAAAGTGGCAACAATTACAACGGGAACAGGCAGCCCTGCAAAGTAAACTTGATGAACTGAAAAAGCAAAAAGATAAGCTGATCGATAAACTGCAAACATTGAGTGAACAGCAACAACAGCAAAAACTGTTATTGCAAAAAACACAACAAGAGCGTTATCAATTATTTGGCGAACAATCCATCAGTGCCATCCGTCAGGAATTACAGCAAAAGACAAATAAATTGGATACCGCCTATAAACAAGCGACGACAGCTTTGCAGCAGTTACAGGACAAAATGAATCAATTAACGGGCGCAGCCAGTGAAATTGAACGAAACTATCACACTGCCGAAACCGAGTGTAAATTAACATCCAACGCTTTCCAACAAGGGTTGCAACAACAAGGTTTTTCTAATCAAGCTGCTTTTGAGCAAGCTTTGCTGATGCCTGAACAGCGAGAAGTTCTGCAACAATTACAAGAACAACTGACCAAACAGAGCCTGCAAGCTAAAACACGATACTACGAATCAGAAGTTATATTACAACGGCATAGAGAAAAATCACCGTTACTGCTGAAACAATACGAACCGTCACAAGTAACCGAACTCTTGGCTAATATCACCGATGAACTGAAACAAAATAATCAGCTACAAGGCGCAGTAAAAAACCGACTCAACAGCGATGCTAATCGTCGGCATCAGCAACAGGAACTACTGACACAAATTGCCCTTTCACAACAAAACTACGATGACTGGAGCTATCTCAATAACTTACTCGGCTCCGCTGATGGTGCCAAGTTCCGGCGTTTTGCTCAAGGGTTAACATTGGATCATTTAGTCTATCTGGCAAATATTCGGTTAGAAAAATTACACGGCCGCTACTATCTACAGCGAAAACGACAAAGCAAAGATGATGGTGGATTAGAATTACAGATTGTCGATACCTGGCAAGCCGATGCAATTCGAGATACCAAAACCCTCTCAGGTGGTGAGAGTTTCCTCGTTAGTCTGGCGCTGGCATTGGCTCTGTCTGATCTGGTCAGCAACAAAACTCAGATAGAATCCCTGTTCCTTGATGAAGGCTTTGGTACTCTGGACTCAGAAACCCTTGATATCGCTCTGGATGCTCTCGATCACCTGAATGCAACAGGAAAAACCATCGGTGTTATCAGCCATGTTGAAGCGATGAAAGAGCGTATCCCTGTGCAAATCAAAGTAGAAAAAATGAATGGATTAGGCGTCAGTAAGTTATCGCCGGAATTTAGTGTTCATTGCCATAACAAAAGTTGATATAACAAGATCATAAGGGAATTTGCCTGCCGTAAAATCCGTCCAGAGACGGATTTTACGGTGCAATATTGATAATTGTTCTAGATATTAGTTATACACCTATCGTCAGAACCGCCAGACAAAACCAGCATTAACACTATTGTCCTGATGTGCGGAAGATAACAATCCACTATAACCAAGCGTAAATGACACATTCTTGCCTGCTGTCATTTCAGCATTTGCCTTCAAGACAAGGCCATCACGCGAAACCGGAACACTGTGGGTAACGAAAATTTTGTTACTTCCACGAAACGCTGAACTCACCGCGCGTTCACGTTCACCATACTGGTGTTGCCAACCTAACTCACCATGCAGGGCAACAGTCGCTCCCCACTTGGTCTGCCAATCATGGTTAGCACGTAATCCAAGTGTGGAAAGCGTTGCTTCTGTATGTTGTTTATCAGCCTGAAGCGCTACGGGGCCACCATTTTCGTTAATACCATTATTACGGAAACCAACATAAGAAAGATTTATAAACGGTTCCAGACTTACCGGAGCTACAGGCAGATTGTACGCAGCTTCAACGAATAACTGTGCCGTCCGACCACCATATTTTGCTTCCCCGCGATCGTACTGATAGCCATAGTTGACAGGACGATTGGTATCAATGCGATGCCAGGTGTATCCACCTCCGGTACGCAGCGCCAGATCACCAAAGCGACGATCACCATAAAGAGCGATGTGATAATTATTACTGTCGGCACTGGTATGGTAGCCACCGTCAAGAGAGGTACGGGTATAACCAGTGGCGATACCAAAATGACTATAATTATCAATCGAACCGTCAGCTCCGAGTAGTACCCCGTAAGTGGAAGACTGATAGCCAGTAGCATTAAGTGTACCGGAGCCATGACTCCATGCCCCAAGCAAACGAACCCACGCTCCCTTATTCTCTCCATGATTACCATCTGCATGATTACTATCTACGTTATTATTCTCCGCATAAATACCGGATGATAACGAACGACCTTCAGCCTGCCTCAATCGGGCATTCAGGGTATCACGCAAGTAACGGCTTTCATTAACCAATGCAGAAGTTATGTCCGCATGGATCTGTCCATCAAGTTGTTTGAAAGCAGGACGAACCTGATCGGCAGAAGTAGAAGGCAAAATACTCTCGTAAACCGGATTACCCGCACCGAGGGAATCAACAGCACCAGCCACAGAGCGTTCATTCTGCGTCAGTGCTACATCGGCAAAAGCGGTATTATTACGGGCTATATTGAGCGTCACTTGACTGGGTTGATATGACAAGTTAGTGTTCAAAAAGAGGTAGTTAGAATCAACTTTATCAAAACGCCCGCTGATATCTTTTTCTGTACTGAGAATATGATACTGCCGACCTGTCAGGTTATACGCTTTATCTTCAGCAAGATTATCGCGAGAAAGGAGGTTATTACTGTTCAGGAGAGCGATTTCTACCTTACCGCCGTTGATTTGTACCTTACCCCCTGCATGGATGCTGTCATTGCGTCCAGCAGATGTGATTTCAACAGAATAACGGGAGCCAGACTCAAAGGTAACTTCACGAGAAACATTGAGTTTACCAATAGAATAACCCGGACTGACCGTTCCTCCACGCTGAACCACAAGGGAACCGAGGGTGCCATAACCACTGAATACACCGTTATCTTTTACCAGAACAGAGGAAGCCAGCAAATCGCTGATCCCCAATAATCCCTGTTTAACGACTGTCGGGCCAGAATAAGTATTCTTGCCAGTGAGAAATAACGCACCATTACCCTGTTTGGTTAACCCACCGTGGCCACTGATATCATTACTCCAGATATCAAATTCACACTGTCTGCCTTCACAAACACGTTCGGTCGGTTTGCCTTTGTCGAGAACAGCACCAACGCCGGGAATATCAGCGATAAACTGTCCATCCCCATAAATAACACCCTCTGGATCAGGAATACGAAAAGTCGTTGGAATATCCTCTGCCGTATAAAACATGCCAGGGCCATTTATCGCTTTACCGAGGTTAATCATTCCCCAACCGTAAATCTCATCAATGCCTGGTTTGCCCATATCAGTAGCAGTAGTACGAAGCACAGAAGAAACCTGAGCACCACTCATATACGGGAAACGCTCCATCAGAATAGCAATACCACCAGCAGCGTGAGGGGCTGCCATTGAAGTGCCACTGAATTTTTCATAATCGGTTTTTAGCGTATCCACACTTGTGCCATTTATCACTGAGCTATATATGTAACTACCAGGTGCACTGACACACAAACTGGCGGTATAACCACAGCGGGATGAAAATCCACTGATACTATAGGGAATTTTATTGCTGCTATTCGCATCCTTTTGCACACTGGCAACCGTCAACCAGTTTGGTGCTATATCTGGGACAAACCAGGCCAAACCCGCTATAGCATCCGGTTCATTATAGTTGCCGCTGTTACCCGCAGCAAAAATGGTCACAATGCCATTACGCCCGGCATCAATTGCGCCCTGATACGCACCACCCGGTTTTGTTCCCAATATTGGTTTGATTTGATCGAACTGTTTCTGGGCATGTTCCAGATGGAAATGTGGCCCTTTGGGATCCCTCCCTGCATCTTCAAGCTTTTTATCAATACCAATGCCCCAACTGTTATTGATAATACGGGCTCCACTTGCTATCAGTGCATCCCATCCAGCCTGATATACACCACCGTCATTACCTAAAATAATGCCATCCTCAGGGCCGGGATCGCCATTTTCAGCACTAATGATTTGGGCATCATAGGCCACACCATGCATTTTCCCGCCATCACGGCTACCGGCAGCAATACCAGCAACATGAGTACCGTGATTTCCCAATTTGCCCCCCCGTTGTTGGCTCGGCGTACCATCGTAAGAGAAGGGATCACCTTTCTTCACCGCAATATAGGGATCGGTATACTCACGTATTCCGAAGGTGTAAAGATTGATCACCTTATCTTTTCCTACAAACTCAGGATGCTTAGCGTAAACAGCCTGATCAAATATTCCTAGTTTGATCCCTTTACCGGTATAGCCTTTTGCATATGCTTCATCTGCGTGAATAGCACCAAGCCCCCACTCTGCAAGGAATTCACCTGAGTGCCAACTGGCAGGATCGCCCAACTTACCAGTTTCAATATAATTTTCCGCATATGCTCCGACGCTGCCAGCCGCAAGACAACAAGCAACGGCATAGTAAAGTACACATGGTTTCGTTTTGAATAAATTAGTTTTGAATAGATTAATTTCGGATGGGGTATTCTTAAATAGATCTGTATTTTGCTTATTCATTTCAATCACTGTCCATTGTTGATTTGCCAAAATATCATTGCCATACCGCAAAAAAACTCTGTAACGAACTCAAAGGGATTGACGCAAATAACGCTGCGATATTTTTCTCTGCCAATAAATCCCACATGAATCAAATAATGACACACGCAGAATTGCACAATTAATTAACAATTAATATTCATTTATATAACTTTATTTAATAGGGTGTACCAACGAATAACATTTATGGTGGGGAAATTTTTCCTAAAGGAGAAAGGGGATCTCCCACTACTGGCAGAGATAATTCCCAATATAGGAGAAGAGAAACAAACAATGAGATGTATTTCATAGCTCACACAATCTTGATCTATAATACGGCTCCTTTTACAACATATTCAAAACACCATGGAACGATTTATAGAAAACGCTATGTATGCCTCTCGCTGGCTACTTGCACCCGTTTATTTTGGTTTATCACTGGCCCTGTTTGCTCTGGCTATAAAATTCTTTCAGGAAATCATTTACATCCTGCCACATATCTTTTCGGTTGCTGAATCAGAACTTATCCTGACCCTACTTTCTCTGATTGACATGGCACTGGTTGGTGGGTTGTTGGTAATGGTCATGTTTTCCGGCTACGAAAACTTTGTTTCCACACTGGATATTGAGGAAAACAAGGAAAAGTTGAATTGGTTGGGAAAAATGGACGCGACGTCACTCAAAAATAAGGTTGCGGCTTCTATTGTTGCCATTTCATCAATTCATTTACTGCGTGTCTTTATGGATGCCCGCAATGTTCCAGACAATAAATTGATGTGGTATGTCATTATCCACCTCACTTTTGTTATATCAGCATTTGTGATGGGATATCTGGATAAACTTACACGCCACCATCATTAACAAAGAATTCTATCCAACATGTCTCTCCCCTGATGCCAGCCTGATATCATTTGCTGGCATTACGGGAAACTCCTTTTTTTCGTGATGAATTGTTACGGGCTGTTTCTTTCTGTAACTCCTCAATAAATCTGTCTACAACCATTTCAACTGTTTCACTTCTGGTCGCACCGAGCCTGTTGGACAGCCCATCTATTTTTCTGATAACAGACATCCTCAACGACAGTGAAATCGATCTTTTTTTCTCCTTATCAAGGTATACATGGCTGGTCGCTTCCTTAGATTTAAAGTTGTTATGCTGAGTAAGCAGTTCTTCAATTCTGCGGACTTCTTTCCTGGTTAACATCCCCTTATCAACTAATTGGTAAGTGTTTCCCATTTTGCTAAACCGGATGTCAGCACAATAATGATCCCTCAATTCTCTTAAGGTGCGAGTCAGTGTCGGTTCAGAACAACTGAGTGCCTCGATCACCTTCACCTTACTGACAGGCTTTTCATGCGAAAGTAGCAAAGTTAATTTGAAATTTCTAAGTTGTTTGGGGCTAAGTAACATCGTTTTCAATTACCGGGTCAGGAATACTAATTCCTAATATCAACTATAAACACAACATCCAGCATAGCTTTTCGTTCTGGTAAATCAATATTAAAACAGGTTAAAAGTTCCATAGTTTTCTCCACCAGCTCCCGAACAGAGGCCGTTATATTTCGCCCGTTCCAGAATATTCACCGCCCAACGCCAGTGCGTAGCAGGTTCACACATTGCCCCCTGAAATTTGAATACCGCCTGATTTGAATTGAGGATCTGTAAAGCATCATCGTAATCACGAGTATTCACCATCAAGGCCCGATGAATATGTTCTATTTGCCCCGGATGAATAGCCGTTTTCCCAACAAGTCCATGAGCTATATCCAGTGCCAGCTCTTTCTCAAGCAACTCCAGATTATCAATATGCTCACAAACCGGCGCAGTTAAATGAAAACCCCGCGAGCCAAAAACAGCTACCAGCATTTTGATCACATACCCCATCGGGCCATCATATAAGGTAAGGTCACGCGAGCGCCGCATAGAAATCAGGTTCATCAGATCGTTACCACCAATACGTAAAGCAATAATACGCTCATAACAAGGGTGGGATTTAAGCTTATCGGCGAGTTGATTCATTTGTTGCACATCAAAAACATCTTCAGTTTCCAATGTCGGCATGATCCCAAGATGAGTTGCGGCGACAATCTCCCACCATTCAGATAATGACACCTGCGTAAATTTAGGCAAAACCAAGCCAGCGACAGCACTAAGATTAACAGTATCGACCAAATATCGTCCCATTGATTCATTGCGTGGACGGATAAAAATCAGAGGATGATGATGTTTAATATCGGCAACAGCATTCTTTGACTCTGCCAGTGCCTGTAATACAAACACGAGATTTTCGATAGCATGGGGGATTTCCTGTTCAGTGACTGAATCCTCCAGACAGATCACCAGAGAGCGCAGCCCTACAACTTTATTGTGCAGCACAATCTCAGTAATATTCTGGCGGGTCGCTGGCATATACAACGTTGCACCAAGCTGATTTGCGGAAGGGATCGATTTCATCAGACTACCTTTTTCATGCTACTTTTCATGCTACTTTTTTTATAATCGTTACCGCGCGATATTGGCCTATTAAATCGCCCACCTCTGTAATAGCAACATTTTTCTGCTGCGCTAAATAAACCAGCAAAGCGATATCAGGATCAGCCAGTGATCGGACAAGTACCTGTTCCGGTATACGCCGCAAGACCGCGCGGGTTGCTTCTGCAATTCCAGGTTTGATACGGTTAATATTATCGATCTTATAGATGTCAGCAAGCGTTGAAATTACGGTCTTACTCAATTGCAGCAACGCCATTTTTTCCTGCGGTTGCCAATCCGCTGCTGGTACGGTCGTCAAATCTAAGCGATCACGGTATTCCGCGACAGTATCAACTAACAACTTGCTGCATTCAAACTCACTCAGATGAGCACATTTCACACAACCGTGCAACCCTTCTTCACGCCAAATTGAACGCGATATCAGCCCAGATACAGGAGCTCCCATGATGCCGAAAGGAATTAACCAATCATCATCGCAAGCTGCCAGCCATGAACATCCACACGGATCAGCCAGCACCACCAAACGGGGAATCGCCGAATAGCCAGCTCGTCCTGCCAGCGAGCGGGATAATTCAGCCATGATTGCGCCTTTGCCTGTCCAGCCATCTACAAACACCAACCCTTCCGTGCCATGCTGCTGTTCTATAAATGACAGTGCTACGTTGTCAATACCACGGTCCCGTATGATACTGATCCCATAGTGATAAGAGCGTTTTCCCATCTTCCGCAAAGTTTGATGCAGCATGACGCCTAAAGGCACTCCCGCCCTGACCAAACTCGCCAGCACAATCGGTGTATCACCAAAGCGTAATATCAGAGAATTGGCAAGCATGACAACTTCCGTTGCCAGTCTGGCAGCTCCCAGTTGCAACGCTTTATCGAACAAATCTAAATGATAAGAGGTTGGCTCTGGTTCCTGACTCAACATATCAGAATAATGACGAGCACCAGATTGAATTAACTGCTCTTTAACCTCAACCGGGGTCATTTCAATCTGAACGGGTTCCAGCAAAAATTGGATATCATCAGCAGCATAAGAACCAGAAAAAGGAGCAAAGCCATTCATTTATTTATAGTTCCGATAGTTGTATTAAAAACTGGCTTAATCATAAGTTATAATTTCTACACAAGGAGCGACAAGAGATAATTGCGCGATTAACGCTGGATCAACCGAGGTTTTCGGTGTTTCAAGGCAAAGCAGTATACGATCGAACTGTTGGTGTGCAACGTTATAGAGGAAATTTGGAATTCCTAATCCGTAATTATCCGTAAATGCCATAACAGACTGAATTGCATGCCCACAAGAGATAGGAGAACGGGTTGTCGAGCCAAACTTCACAGATGCACCTTCCTGTTCAAGCCGTTCCGCCAGCAAAAATGGTTGCCAGACAAACTCGCTGGAACCCAGTACCAGCACCCTCTCACCGGCTTTGGCCTGAATATCAGTACCAAGATCATACTGAATATCAGCCAATCCCAGACGTCCCCAGTTTTGAATACCGATAATATCGGTCTTTCCCCGTGCTGTGATATTGACTTGAGGCATGACAGGAACAGGGGCAGAACTATCTGCCTCCCACTGCCAATTTCCTTCAATCAAAGAAACAGTAGAGACAGGGAGCGGACAGCGTCTTATGATGCTTTGACCACTCCAGTCCGTCAGTGTCACTGTGATGATATGTTCTATTTGATCCAGCCCGGCATGACACAAGGCCTCGAACAGATTAAGAAAGGTATTACCGGTAGTCGCTTCATCATCGATCAGAACAAGGGTACGGGCACTGCTTACCCGTTGACGCAGATGATTTTCTTTCGGCCAGTAAATCAGATGATCTGTTGCATGGCTATGATCCTCTTTAAATTCACACAACAGTTCACCTTCTACCGGATGGCGCGTTGATGTCAGAAACACCGAAGAGGCCACGTTTTGCCGCGTCTCCTGAAAAACGCCGGCGGCCAATCCGACCGCCGTTTCTGCCATACCGATATAGAGCACAGGGCCAGACAAATTAATCGGAAACTGTTCTGACAATTGCCGATAAACAGCTCGCATAATAGATGGGCTGACGGGAATATGGCGGCCCAATACTTTGCTGACAAATAAGAATGCTCTTTTAGGATTACGGCGTTCAGCAATATCAAACAATGTTTCCAAAGACGTTACACCACGTTCAGCCATAACAGTCAAAGTTCCGCTATTTAACTGTTTCTTATAGAACTGGCTGTTATCAACCTGAGATAGGTAACGCTGAAGATGATTACATACTGTCATACTAAAGAAGCCTTTTAAAAAAATTTCAGCCATTGCAAAAAGTGATGCGGTGACAGTTGTGATGCTTTCATAAAATAAATTTCCCTTTCATAAACTAAATCTTGTTACTCAAAAAATGCCTATTGCTAAATTGCCGTTGGTCACAATGGATACATTCGTTTTCCAGTCTAAATTCGGTGAAATATGCATCGCAGTCTAGAACTGAGATTCTGCTTATGTCAATCATAATATGATTTTTTATGATCAAATTTTGTTTGACTTTTTATCATGGACAAGAAATCATAAAAAGCGAAGCCAGGTTGCTCTCTATCATGCATTTAATAGAGATGTGCAATTTGTGGGGATCATAATATGACAGGATTTTAACCATATATCTGGTCATATTATGATTTTTTCCATAAGTGAAATTATCGCAATTCATCGATAACGATTTACGATAAAAAACAATTCACGATAAAAACAATTCACCGATAAATAAGAGGTGTTATTAATGGTTTCATTAAGTAAAAATCAGTCAGTCTCTCTCAGTAAACAGAGCACTTCACTGGCTAAAATTGATTTTGGTCTGGGATGGGATCCTGTAGCCCCAAAAAAAAGTTTCTTGTCACGCTTATTCGGCGGAGACAATAATGAAATCGATCTGGATGCAAGCTGCATCCTGCTTGATAAATTCGGTAATACCCTTGATGTTGTCTGGTTTGGTCAACTGAATTCAGAATGTGGTTCTGTAAAACATAGCGGCGATAACCTGACTGGTGAAGGTGACGGAGATGATGAAGTCATCAGCGTCGATTTGATCAAACTGCCTGCCGATGTTGAATATCTTGCCTTTACCGTTAATAGCTTTCGAGGCCAAACCTTTAATGATGTTGAGAACGCTTTCTGCCGCGTTGTTGATCAAAACGGCAAAGAGCTGGCGCGCTATCAGTTAAACGAACAAGGCGCTCATACTGGCATTATTATCTCTTCTCTGTGCCGTAACAGTGGTCAGTGGGATTTTACCGCACATGGTGTTGCTTGCCGTGGGCGTACCATTGAAAATATGTCTCCACAAATCGTTGAAACGGTGGTGCGCTAATGAACCTGACTCCGGGAGGAAATGCCTCCGTCTCCAACCAGGCACTGACCATAAGGGTACTTTCCGGATCATCAGTCGATGTCTCCGCTTTCCGTCTGTATGCTAACGGGAAAGTTCAGGGGGACCCGGACATGGTGTTTTATGGTCAGCCCAATAATGACGATAACACCATTCGCCTGTCCGGTGGCAATACCGATACTGCGTTTTCTGTTAACTTGCCCGCTCTGCGGCAAGAGGTTCAGAAAGTGGCATTTACTGCGACTTGCGACGGCAATCAAACTATCTCCAACCTGCACAATCTCTCTATTCAGGTAGAACTAAACGGAAGCGTGATCTTACAGGGACATGTTGAAGTTCAGGGTCGTTCAGAAGCCGCCTTGATTCTGGGTGAACTTTATCGCCGCAACAGCGAGTGGAAATTCCGCTTTATTGCTCAAGGATTTAATGGCGGTCTCAAGCCCTTAGCTGAGCATTTTGGTGTTGATATTATTGATGAGGCGCCAATATCAACACCAACGCCGGCTCCTAACAGCGTTAATCTGAGCAAGGTTTCTCTTACCAAAGAAAAACCCGCTATCAGCCTGAATAAACGTGATAACTACGGTGAGATACGCATCAATCTGAACTGGAATCAGAGCACTGCTCCTGCTAATCGGGGAATGTTCCAGAATATCTTTAACACCAACAAAGGCGTGGATCTGGATCTCGGTGCATTCGTCCGGCTTCGTGATGGTACACGTGGAGTTATACAAGCATTAGGAGAGAGTTTTGGCTCTTACCATCACGATCCCTACGTACAGCTACAAGGGGATGATCGTACGGGTAATGTCAAAGACGGCGAATGGCTCCACATCAATGGTCTTGAATGGAAAAACATCAGTGAAGTTCTGATCTACGCCTTTATCTACGAAGGTGTACCTAACTGGAACAGCACTGACGGTATTGTCACAATTTATGTCAATGGGCAACCTCCGATCGAAACGCGTCTGACGGAAGGCCACAACCGCAAAAATATGTGTGCCGTTGCCCGTCTTGTTAACGAAAATGGTGCCATCAGAGTAGAACGCATCAACCAGTACTTCAGTGGGCACAAAGAAATGGACAAAGCCTTCGGATGGGGTTTTCGCTGGACATCTGGCAGTAAATGAGACTTCTGCTGTGATATAGGCGCTGTTATATAAATCGGTTATTACATAATTGGAGGGATTTATGTCCTTTTTAAACAAAATTAAGTCAGCTTTCAATGCTGGTCGCGAAGAATTGGCCAATCAAGTTGGCCGTTTCAAAAACAGAAAATTCATGGAAGGTACTGTAGCGGTATGCGCACATGTTGCGATGGCAAGCAATGGTGTCAGCTCTGAAGAAAAACAAAAAATGGTGGGATTTATCAAAAACTCCCCCGAACTAAAAGTGTTCGATACCACTGAAATTATCGAATTCTTCAATAAGCTGGTCAGTAGCTATGAATTTGATGCTGATATCGGCAAAGGTGAAGCCATGAAATACATTATGGCGTTGAAACAGCAGCCGGAAGCGGCACAACTTGCTTTACGCGTCGGTATTGCCGTTGCCAAGAGTGATGGTGACTTCGATAACGATGAAAAAAATGCTGCCAGGGAAATATGTACATCCTTAGGCTTTGCTCCAGCAGATTTTGAACTGTAATCGCAGTTAATTTAAGAGGCTTACTTCATGGTATCCACGCACATTGGTTTTCCGATGGAAACCGTTGCTGTATTTATCCTTCTGTCGGTTGGTGCGCTCTTTATCGACCTCTTTATGCATCGTCATGACAAGCCAATTTCGTTACGCAGTGCCGCACTCTGGTCTGTTTTCTGGGTCGCCATTGCTTTTGTTTTCGCGGGCTTCCTGTTTGTCCATCACGGTGCTGAAGTAGCAAGTCTGTTCATTACCGGCTATGCGCTGGAAAAAGTACTTTCTGTCGATAACCTGTTTGTCATCATGGCAATTTTCTCTTGGTTTGCGATCCCGGATCGTTATCGTCACCGCGTTCTTTACTGGGGCATTATCGGGGCCATTATCTTCCGGGGTATTTTTGTAGCCATCGGGACAAGCCTGCTGATGCTAGGGCCCTGGGTTGAAATGGTCTTTGCTGTTGTGGTCGGTTGGACGGCGGTGATGATGCTGAAAAGTGGTGACAATGATGATGAAATCGAAGACTACTCACAGCATCTTGCCTACCGTTTGGTGAAGCGCTTCTTTCCAATCTGGCCGAAACTGCGTGGTCATGCCTTCATACTCAGCCAGAAAGAAGTCAATGCGGAACTGGCCAAACCGGAAAACGCAGATGTGGCTATTGATCGAGAAAAAAAGGATCGAGAAAAAACAGGTCGTGCTGGCAAGGCAGCATTTTATGCCACCCCACTGTTGCTGTGCCTGGCCGTTGTTGAACTGTCTGATGTCATGTTTGCTTTTGACTCTGTACCTGCGATTATCGCGGTCAGCCGCGAGCCTTTAATCGTTTACAGCGCCATGATGTTTGCTATCTTAGGCCTGCGTACACTCTACTTTGTACTGGAAGCGTTGAAAAAGTATCTGGTGCACTTGGAAAAAGCCGTGATTGTCCTGCTGTTCTTTATTGCTATTAAATTAGGGCTTAACGCATCTGAACATATGTTCCACCACGGTTATTCCATTTCGGCAACAACCAGTCTGTTTGTGGTGCTAGGGGTTCTGTCTGCTGGTATTATAGCCAGCCTTCTGTTTCCCCAGAAAGAAAAAGCAAGCTGAATCCTGTATATCCTGTGGATTCCAAGGTACAGCCAACAAAGCTGCAACTTGAAAGACGACGGGAATAAATAACTATTTAATAAATGAGGAAATAATAATGGGTGTATCTCTTTCTAAAGGTGGTAACGTTTCTCTGAGCAAAGAAGCTCCAACTATGAAAAATGTTCTGATCGGTCTCGGCTGGGATGCCCGCGCGACTGACGGACAAGATTTTGACCTTGATGCTTCTGCATTCCTGCTGGCAGCGAACGGCAAAGTACGCAGTGATACCGATTTCATTTTCTACAACAACCTGAAATCTTCTGATGGCTCTATTATGCACACTGGCGACAACCGTACTGGTGAAGGGGATGGAGATGATGAATCACTGAAAATCAAACTGGACCAGATCCCTGCTGACGTAGACAAAATTGTCTTTGTTGTCACTATCCATGATGCGCAAACACGCCGTCAGAGCTTCGGTCAAGTTTCAGGGGCTTTCATTCGGCTGGTTAATGATGATACGCAAGTTGA
Source organism: Xenorhabdus indica (assembly GCF_014467235.1). Classification (GTDB taxonomy): domain Bacteria; phylum Pseudomonadota; class Gammaproteobacteria; order Enterobacterales; family Enterobacteriaceae; genus Xenorhabdus; species Xenorhabdus indica. The sequence continues at coordinate 63,917 of NZ_NKHP01000006.1, forward strand.
AGTTGCTCGCTATGATCTGACAGAAGATGCTTCTATTGAAACGGCTATGCTGTTCGGTGAACTGTATCGCCACAATGGCGAATGGAAATTCCGTGCAGTTGGTCAAGGTTATGCTGGTGGTCTGGCTTCTGTTTGCGCTCAGTATGGTATTAACGCAGCCTAATCTTGGCTGGGATCAATCTAAGATCTTTCAGGTAACGAACTTCAATATAAGGCCATCAATATCGTGAATTAATTACTATACCGTGATTAAATCACACCGTAATTAAAAACCCTGCCTGATAATATTGGCAGGGTTTTAACTTATCGAACGGGGTTAACGTTTTCTCACAACATGATTTTCTCAGAACATAAAGTGCTGCTAAAGTATCTCCACATATTCAAATAACACAAGGAACGTCAAATGAGTCTTCATGTTTTATTTCGCCATAATGATATCCCTGAATTAATTCTGCATGGTAGCGCCCTCAATGAGGCTGGATTTATTGCTGATTCATTATTTCATATCCATCAATATTCAGATGGGATAATCATCTCTCTACTTACCCCTCAGACTGATCTTGCCTGCTTGATCAATGAAATTGAAAATAAGCCAGAGCAAGGAATAGACAATATTCGTGAAAACGGTGAACTCTATATTGCAGGTGATTGGCTAACTGACAGTCAATTGATAGAACAGCCAATTAATATTGAAATAACATCTGGAAAAATTATTCTTAAGCCCAAATTAGCAGAACTGTTAGCCTGAGCAACAGTTCACCGTTTTTTGTCAAAAATCTCTTGGAGATATCAACCGGAAAGATTATCCCTTCTTTTCCGGTTGACTATTTAATTTTAAGCCGCCGAAAAAATCTACTTTCCTCCCGCCAGATCCATGAAATTACCTGTTACATATGATGCTTCATCAGACAATAGCCACGCAATGGCTTCTGCAATTTCTTCTGGCTGCCCTCCTCTTTTCATCGGTAGAGAATCTTTAATACGCTCGATTCTATCCGGCTCACCTCCATCTGCATGCATTCCTGTATAGACAAAGCCGGGCCGAACCGTGTTCACCCTAATCCCCTGCGCTGCAACTTCTTGAGATAATCCGATAGTCAATGTATCAACAGCACCTTTTGATGCAGCATAATCAATATATTCATAAGGGGAACCCAATCTTGCAGCCGCCGATGAAACGTTAACAATAGCGCCTCCTTTACCTCCATGACGAAAGGCCATTCTTTTAACAGCTTCGCGGGCACAAAGAAAATATCCTGTTACATTGGTAGCAAATATGTCATTCAACCGTTCCGCTGTTAACTGCTCAATAGTAGCCTGAGGCTTTAAAATACCGGCATTATTCACCAGCCCGGATATATAACCTAGTTCCTTTTCTGCCTTTTGGAACAAGGCCACGATCTGTTTTTCATCTGTTACATCCACTTGGACAGAGATTGCCGACTGCCCCAAGTTTCGGATCATCTCCACAACTTCATGTGCACTGTTTTCACGAGTACGATAACCAATACAAATATGGTGCCCTCTCTTTGCCAGACACAACGCTGTCGCTTTACCAATGCCGCGGGAACCGCCTGTAATAATTGTGACTTGTTGCATAATGCACTCTTCCTCTTTATTTTTCTGATGTAATTCCTTTAATTAACTGTGACTGTGACACGCTTAGGGAATCATGAAAGATAAATCTTATTAATGTTTAACAACAAAAAGATCTTTCGTTGGTATAAATCCGTTTATATCGGAATAATACCCTCCGATATAAGGTTTTACTAATACCGCTGTCACACCATAATAAACTGGAGCAATGGGAGCATCTTTTACAAAGGTATCGATAGCTTGTTGGAAATATGTCTGACTATTGGTTTTACCTGCTTTTTCCACCCAATGATCAAATTCTTTATTAGAATAAAATGAAACATTATTAGTTTGATTGGTGCAGAAAATATTTAAGAAAGACATCGGATTATTATAATCTCCAATCCATCCTCCTCTGACAACATCAAACTTACCCTCATGTTCATTATCCAACATGACTTTCCATTCCTGAGCTTGCAACTTGGTGATAACACCAAGATTCTTTTTCCACATGGATGCCGCAGCAATAGCAATTTTCTTATGTATTTCTGAAGTATTATAGGTCAGATTAAATTTCAGGGGATTATTCTGATTAAAGCCTGCTTCATTTAATAATTGTCGCGCTTTTTTATTACGCTGAGATTGTGTCCAAGTTGCATACTCAGGCTGTTTAAATTTAAACCCTCCGATTCCCAGAGGAAGTATGGTGTAAGCAGGCAGTTGACCTTGAGCGACAATTCTATTGGCAATAATGCCCCGATTCAAAGCTAAATTTAGTGCTTGTCTGACTCTGACATCATTGAATGGAGGCTTTTTATTATTAAACTGGTAATAATACGTACTGAGGATCGGAGAGATATGGATCTGATCGCCTATTTTTTTCTTTAATGAAGCAAAGTCTTCTAACGGAATGGTAAATGTGATATCTATTTCCCCCACTAAATAGCGGTTTAACTCCGCTTTATTTGATTCAATTGGCAAATACGTTACTTTATTAATTACCGTATCTTTATTATCCCAATAATCAGAATTTCTGACACCGACAATTTTTTCATTTACAACCCATTCAGATAATTTGAATGGCCCACTGGAGACAAAATGCTCTGGCTGTACCCACTTATCACCATACTTTGTCACCACTTTCTCATTAATAGGATCCAGAATGGGAAAGGCTAATACTTGCAAAAAATAACCAACGGGCTTCTCTAACTTCACCTCAACAGTGGCATCATCCAATGCTTTAACACCTAACTCTTCAACTTTTTTCTGCCCTTTTAATATCTCTTTGGCATTTACAACAGAGGTATCAGCAAGATAACTACCATAAGGAGAAACCGTTGCAGGATCAATTAAACGCCGCCAGCTAAAGACAACATCATGTGCAGTGATCGGTGTCCCATCAGACCATTTGATACCTTTTCTTAAATGAAAGATCCACTTTTGATTATCTTTTGTTTCCCAACTTTCGGCCAATTTGGGTTCAATATTACCATCTTTATTAGTACCAACTAATCCATCAAAAAAATCATTGATAATATTAATTGAAACATTATCTTCAACTTTATCTACATCAAGTGATACTGGCTCTGCGCCATTATTACGAATAACCTCCTGTTTTTCATCCAATTGTGTACCTGGCGGAATAACTGCAGCATAAGATAGTGTAATACCATTCAAAGCCATACTCATAGAATAAATTAATAACCTAATTCTTCTATTAATAATTTTACTTAACATATCGTTTTCCTCTATTGCTGTGATGTAATTTTTATTATTGAGTAGAAATATTTATTTATGCTTAAAAAACATACATCCAATTTTATTATTTAATAAATAATTTCGTGAAATAACAATTTAAAAAAACTAATTAACTTAAGATATACAGACCAAAATCAATCTATTGCAAAATTAAATTAATTAGATAATTATTTGATATTGATATATCACATAGAAATAAAAAAGCTACAACTTCATCAGATGCAGCTTGAATCCTATCAAGGATAATTTTTTATTCTTTTAATTATCAATAACATAAAGGTCTTTAGTGGATATATATCCTAACGAATTAACATAAAAACCGCCTGCATAAGGCTTCACCATTCTCGCACTAACATAATAATAAGTGGGAATAACGGGAGAATCTTTAATAATAAGATCGCTACCATAAAGTGAACCAATATCAGGCTCAACCAAACACCGCCAACTGAATACGAAATCTTGGGCGGTAATTGGTGTACTATCAGACCATTTAATGCCTTTTCTTAAATGGAAAACCCATGTTTTATTATCATCGGCTTCCCAACTTTCAGCTAATCTCAGTTCGATATTGCCTTGTCTGTCGGTATAAACTAAACCATCGAAAAAATCATGAATAATATCAAACTCCACATTACTGGAAACTTTATGCGTATCCAGTGAAGCAGGTTCTACTAAATTATTACGTACAATTTCTTGTTTAGCCGCCAATTTTATCCCTTGAGGAACAAACAGCAGCATAAGATAATGAGGAATTTGCAACTATTACTGCAATAACAAAAGAGAGCTTGCATTCATATAATCAGAGCCTGTCGGTACAGGCTCTGAATTTTTTCTAATGTTTTATTATATAAAGATCTTTCGTCGAAATATAATCCATTGGGGTAACATAAAATCCACCGACATAAGGTTTTACCAACTTATTACTGACATAATAGTAGACAGGAATAGCAGGAGTATCATTGGTTAAAATATCTATCGCCTTTTGATAATACATAACATCATTAGTTTCACCAGCTTTAATTACCAGTTGATCGAAATCACTATTTTCATAGAGAGGAATATTTTGACTACTTCCTGTCAGAAACGTATCCAGAAATGACATCGGACTATTATAATCTGCTATCCATGCATATCTGACTACATCAAATTTATTTTGATGCATATTGTCCAGCATGACTTTCCATTCTTGATTTTGCAAAGCGGCTTGAACACCAAGATTTTTTTTCCACATTGAAGTTACTGCAATAGCTATTTTTTTGTGGGTTTCTCTTGTATTATAAAGCAGATTAAATTTCAGTGGATTATCTTTATTAAAACCAGCCTCATTTAATAACTCCCTGGCTTTTTTTATCCGTTGTTCTTGTGTCCAGGAAGCATATTCAGGTAGTGTTAAACTTAACCCGCCAATATTAGGCGGAATAATATCATATGCAGGCAATTGCCCTTGCCCTAAAACCTTATTCGCAATAATATCTCTATCAATAGCTAAACTTAATGCCTGTCTGACTCTGATATCATTAAATGGTGGTTTCTTAGTATTAAAAACATAATAATAAGTAGATAACATAGGAATAATATGCATTTGATCACTAAACTCTTTTTTTAATGATGTAAAAGAGTCTAATTCAATCGTTTTAGTTATATCGACTTCCCCTGCGAGATAACGGTTCAGATCTGCTTTTTCTGATACGATTGCAAGATAAGTCACTTTATTAATGACTGTATTTTTATCATCCCAATATTGAGGATTCCTGACACCAACGACTTTTTCATTTACCCGCCACGCTGAAAGTTTAAAAGCTCCACTACCAACAAAATTCTCTGGTTGTGTCCATTTATCACCATATTTTTTGACCACTTTTTCGCTGATGGGAACCAGAATCGGGTGGGTTAGCATCTGTAATAAATAAGCAACAGGCTTATCCAATTTCACTTCCAATGTAAAATCATCCAGTGCTTTTACACCAAGCTCTTCTACTTTTTTCTTACCAAGTAATACATCATTTGCATTTATTACATGAGCCGTTGCAAGATAGCTGCTATAAGGGGAACCCATAGTTGGATCAAGTAGACGCCGCCAACTGAATACCACATCATGGGCAGTAATTGGCGTACCGTCAGACCATTTCATCCCTTTTCTTAAATGGAAAATCCATATCTGGTTATCAGCCGTTTCCCAACGTTCTGCCAATCTCGGTTCGATATTCCCTTTTCTATCGGTATAAACCAAACCATCAAAAAAATCATGGATAATATCTAACTCAGTATTACTTTCTACTTTATGCACATCCAGAGAAGCAGGAAATGAGCCGTTATTGCGCACAATTTCCTGTTTCTCTGCCAACTCTGTACCGGGAGGGATAACAGCAGCCTGAGCCAAACTGACACTGCCCAGTATCATTCCTATCGAGCAGGTTAATACTTTAGATGTTTTATTTTTTATTAGCTTTGCCATCATTTTTTGCATATTAGTGCTCTCCATAACTGTTTTTTATTATTAAGTTACTGTCATATTTATAATTACCATCTTTATTATTAACTACTTAAAAATATTACTCTTACTTGTAATATTCTTACATAATTGATGTTGCCTGCTCCGTCGAACAGGCATCAATAAAGTTAAGATTTATTTTTTATCAGTCAGATCAATTTGATAAATGGCAAACCCAACATCATCATTTTTCAGGTATTTCACCGGATATTGAGCCTGTTCTTTAATAAACTTCACGGCCTTTTCTGATGAAGAAGTTTCAAAGCGGACATCCAGTTTCTTGCCTGTCTTGATTGGCAGGAATGACCAGTTATTTTCCGCCAGTGTTGATACCACACCTTTCTCTTTGGTCATTCTGGAAATGTAGGCAGCCAGAATAGAGCGGTTTTCATCCGGTGACGCGAATGCAATATGGCCTTCACCTGTTCCTGCAAATTTACCACCGTAACCTCGGTAGTTATTGGTGGCTATCAGGAATGTTGCTTTTGGATCAATAAGCTTACCCTGATAAGTAACGTCCTTAATACGGTTCGCATCTTTGTCGATCAATTGGCAATCTGTGTCGTATTTCGCTGGCTGAGTCAGATCTATCTTATAATTGACACCACTGATGGTATCAAAGTTATAAGTTCGGAAACCCTTCCAGTTCAATAAATCTTGTGGTTTGGTGGAGTTAGGATCTATCTGGTTATACATGCCGACTGAACATTCCAGCCACTCCACAACATCAGCCCCACTCGCTTTCACCACAACCAACGTGTTCGGGTAGAGATACAAATCAGCCGCGTTACGGAATGTCAGGTCACCTTTTTCTACTTCCACAAACTCAGCCGGGGCATTTTTACGTCCACCCACCTTGAATGGTGCAGCAGCCCCCAGAACGGGCAGATCTGCCAGATCAGGATCACCCTGAATAAAACGCTTGGTATAATCAACTTGAGCATCGTTAACGATCTGAACCGTTGGATCACTCTGGATCAGAGCAAGATAACTGTACATATTGGCAGAGGCTTTACCAATGAATTTGCCAACGAAATCACGGGTTCCCTGATTGGCTTCTTCAATAATCGCGGCCAGTTTGTTATCACTTTCAACCAGTGCTTTCTTATGCGTTTTATCATAGATAGGACGCGCTTCAGCTTTAGCAGATTCCACTTTCCATTCACCGCTGCTATTGTTGATAACCATATCAACAACCCCCAAATGGTCTCCCCACTGGCCCGGCATTACGGCAGGAATACCATTGACTGTGCCATTAGCAACATCAACACCTTTAATACCCTTATACTCCTCGCTTGGGAAAACCCCGTGTGCATGGCCGAACATAATGGCATTAATACCGGGAACTTCACTCAAATAATAAATAGAGTTTTCTGCCATCGCTTTATAAGGCTCTTGAGAGAAGCCGGAATGCGGAATAGCAATAATCAGATCAGCACCCGCTTTCTTCATTTCAGGTACGAATTTTTTTGCCGTCTCAGTGATATCGTTGACAACGATTTTGCCATCCAGATTGGTTTTATCCCAAATACTGATCTGCGGTGGAACAAAACCGATATAACCGATCTTAATTATATGCTCTCTGTCTTCACGATCTTTAACAGGGGTATCAACGATAATATAAGGTGTGAAGTAGTTTTTGCCAGTCTTGGCATCCATAATATTGGCGTTAATGTAAGGGAACTTAGCCCCTGCTATCACCTGTTTCAGATAATCCAGCCCAAAGTTAAATTCATGGTTACCGAAGTTACCTACGGTATAATCCATTGTGTTCATCAGTTGGTGGGCCGGATGGACTTCACCGTGTTTGAGTCCTTTTGCCACGATGTAATCTGCCATTGGGTTTCCCTGAATCAGGTCACCATTATCAACCAGAATTACGTTAGTAGCTTCAGCTTTGGCTGCTTTAATTAAACCCGCAGTACGAACCAGACCAAACTGCTCAGTCGGTTTATCCTTAAAATAATCGAAATCAATCAGGTTACTGTGAACATCCGATGTTTCCATAACCCGTAAATCAACGGTTGCCGCATTGACATTAAATGCCACCAACATCGCCAACGTTGAAATCCTCAAGCCATATTTCAACATGTTATCTCCCTCTATAGATAAAGTTTCCAGAATGGTTTGTTTCTTATCTCTGTAAACTGGATTGTCGCTGCGGGCATCATCATATGCCGCTTCAACAAACAGACGAATGTTATTGTACTGATTGTTCTTTTATTTCTGTTATTACCCGTAACATAGAAACAGAATTCGTTCACAAAATCAGAAAATTAACTTAAATCAGGTTACAACTTAAATCGGGTTACAGATAGATATGCCCTTCATTTTTATTCAAAAAATGAAGGGCAAAAATAGAGGGTATCGTTATTTATTAGGCCACAGCCACGCCGCACCACGCACTCCACTGGAATCACCATGCAGCGCTTTTCTAATCGGTGTTACACACTCGCCACCAAAGACCCACTCACTCACTAAATCCGGCAAGGTCTGATAAAAACGATCAACATTACTCATACCGCCGCCAAGCACAATGACATCAGGATCAAGTAAGTTAACAACCTGTGCTAATGCCCGTGCCAGACGCCTTTCATAACGCTGAATAGCCAGTTCCGCAATTTTATCTCCCTGAGCTACAGCCTCCATAATTTCATGGCCTTTTTTGTGCACGCCACTCAAGCGGAAATAATCCTTCATAAAACCGGTTCCCGATACAAACATTTCGGTACAGCCTGGTTTACCGCAGAAACAACGAACTTCTTCCTGATATGCCCGATCTTCGTCATCCATCCACGGTAATGGGTTATGCCCCCACTCTCCAGCCAGACCATTACCACCTGCATGTACCTTGCCATCAAATGCCAGACCTGAACCACAGCCAGTCCCGATAATAACGGCAAACACCATTGGCATACCTGCTGCTGCACCATCAGTCGCTTCCGAGACAGCCAGACAGTTTGCATCATTGGCAACCCGTACTTCACGCCCCAGAAAAGCGGAAATGTCTTTGTCCAAAACCTGACCGTTCAGCCAGACCGAATTAGCATTTTTCACTTTTCCGGTAAAAGGTGAAATCGCTCCCGGAATGCCAATTCCTATTGTACCTTTCTGCCCGGTTGCCTGTTCCGCATCCGCTATCAAACCAGCAATGGCGGCCAGTGTTTGCTGATAGTCATTGCGGGGAGTATCCACCCGTTTCCGAAACAGTTCTTCACCCTGATCACCCAATGCGATCACTTCAATCTTGGTTCCACCAAGATCAATACCTATACGCATAGCTTACCTTTTTCTCTGTGGTTTACCGTCAGCCGAATTTTTTTCAGGCTATTGAATCGTGTTGTCGTAAGATCATTGCCTGAGCAGCACTAACAATCAAGAACTATAACGTCACTTTGTTTTAGGAAATGGGCGTTTTAGATAATGAATGAAATTCCAGAAAGGAAATAGATGAAGTTCTAGGGCTTCGCCGCATGATTCGTTATCATGCGCAACTATGCTTTTCAAATAACGTTTCATATGACATTTGTCATAATGCACAAATATGGGGTAACCGCATGTTATGGTTCAAAAATTTAATAATTTACCGTTTAAACCGAGAAATTTCACTTTCTGCGGATGAACTGGAAAAACAATTAAGCCCATTGGCATTCACCCCATGCGGCAGTCAGGACATGATGAAAACGGGTTGGGTTCCACCAATGGGCGCTCATGGTGAAGCATTAACTCATGCTGCCGGTAATCAGATCTTGATTTGTGCACGCAAGGAAGAAAAAATGCTGCCTTCTCCGGTCATTAAACAGGAACTACAAACCAAAATCGCCCGTCTGGAAGGAGAACAACATCGGAAACTGAAAAAAACCGAGAAAGATTCACTGAAAGACGAAGTGATCCACACCTTATTACCAAGAGCATTTAGCCGTTTCAGCCAGACTTATATCTGGATAGATACCGTTAACAATCTGATTATTGTTGATTCAGCCAGTGCTAAACGTGCCGAAGATAATCTGGCGTTATTAAGAAAAACACTTGGCTCATTGCCTGTTGTTCCCTTGACGTTCAAAGATCCCATTGAGCTGACATTAACTGAGTGGGTACGTTCGGGTAATTTGCCTGCCGGTTATGCTCTGATGGATGAAGCTGAATTAAAAGCTATTCTGGAAGAAGGCGGGGTTATTCGCTGCAAGAAACAAGAGTTAGTGTCTGACGAAATCGCGGCACACATTGAGTCTGGGAAATATGTCACCAAACTGGCACTGGACTGGGAAGAGCGTATTCAATTCATGTTGTCAGATGATGGCTCTTACAAACGTATTAAATTCAGTGAAACATTGCGTGAACAAAATGATGATATTGATCGCGAAGATGTTGCTCAACGATTCGATGCGGATTTCACGCTGATGACTGGTGAATTAAGTGCACTGATAAAGAATACCATTGATGCGCTAGGTGGTGAGGCTGAAAGATAATTTCTTATCTACCTAATAGATTTCAAAAAGCAACTAACAACACTGTGGTTTGATATAAACAAGATATAAAAAGAATACGGCCTCAATGGTATTTCCATTAAGGCCGTTGTTGTGGCTGTTATTACTTTACACAAATCGTTACTTTACAAAAATGTTACTGCACACAATTAAAAACGGTATATGACGCCAACACCCATGACATTATCTGTTTTAATCTTAGTTGTTTTAGTAAAGTCATTATTTTTCAGCAAGTTGATCTTGTATTCAGCATAAGTACCCATATTTTTATTAAAATTATAAGACGCGCCGATAGAGATATACTTCACCAGATCTTCAGATCCTTTGGTTCTCAATAAATTGTTCTCGCCCAAATCGTTGCCTAAGTCTTTGCCTCTGGAATAGACATAACCAATAGACGGACGCAAGCCAAAATCAAACAGATATTGCGCCGTTAACTCAATGTTTTCCGTTTTATTCGCAAACATCACATGATTATCTACAGCGCTGCCGAATCGGGTCAAATTACGAGCCTGACCATACATCGCTGCCAGATAGACATTATTTCTATCGTACTTAGCTGATACCAACCATGCTTCGGCTTTGTTGCCTTTCGCCAGTACCTTAGCTGATTCCGTGCCCTGTTTTTGTGCCTGAGTACGATTAGAATTGCCATAAGAAGCTGCAACAGTCACACCATTACCAAAATCGTAAGAGCTGGAAAGGCCAAAACCATCACCATTCTGCCGCATAACATCATCGCGGGCATTTTTAGTGCCACCATCATTTTTGGCCTGATATTGCAGGGCAAAATTCCACCCGTTCACCAGGCCAAAAAAGTCAGTATTACGATAAGTTAATAACCCTGTCGAACGCCCCATCATAAAATTATCAGTTGCAGCCATGCTGTCGCCACCAAAAACGGGAAGCATATCTGTAAACGTGTTGACATCATATACCACGCCGAAGTTACGACCATAATCAAGAGAGCCATAATGACCCAGTTTAAGGCCGACAAAAGCCAGACGTGTTCTTGCAAATTTGCTGCTTTCAACTTCAGTGCTGTTGGCACCCAGATTAAATTCCCAGCGCCCGAATCCTGAAATTGTGTCTGTAAGTTGGGTTGTTCCTCTCACACCGATACGCCCGCTGGAGTTATCACCCGCTTCTTTGCTCTTTGACTTAGCAAAATAGTGTTGAGCTTCAGCTTTTCCATATAAATCAATTTTATTACCATCCTTATTATAAACTTCGGCCGCATTTGCAGCCCCAGCGATAAGGAAAACCGGAATCGCCATTGCTATTACGTTGTGTTTTATCATTATTATGGTCCTCACTAGTGTTGTTATTACCTTTTGTCACCTACCTTTTCCACCGACAGGAAATACATTTCTAAGAAATAGTTAGGCGGATTAACATTTAGCAACTTTTGTTACTTTATGGTTAATTTTGTAACCAACAATAGCGATACTAAGATCCAAATTAACGTTTTGCTAACAAAATTTAACCAAAAGTGCTGCCCTGTGAGACAGATCACATAGTAAGCATATTTTCAATAATTGAATAACATCAATTATGTTTATTAGTTATTAAAAACAGTAAGTTATAAATAATAAGAGAGTTGATGAAAAATAAAAGAAGTGTTCTAAGCAGCATTTTTCACTGCTAATTACCATAGATGATGTGACAATTATTTATTGTAAATATTGACAAGTGACTGTAAGTTCTGTATTTGGTGGAAATTGATAAATTTCCATTTATTTCAAGTAAACATTTCTTCCTTTTAATGGAATAAAGCCAATGCGGTACATTAAATATCGACAACTTATAAGGTGCTAAAATGGCAGAAAATCATCCACGCCCACGAGGTCGCCCGTCAATTCCCGAACAAGAAATACGTGAGAAAATCCATGATATTACTCTTTCTCTACTGTTAAATCAGGGCTATAGCACAGCCACCATGGATGTTATTGCCCAAAAAGCAAAAATCGCCAAAAAGACACTCTACCGTTTCGTTAAAAATAGAGAAGATTTGATTGAACAAGTTATATTAAAGTGGACAGATAACACAGTCCTTCCTCTGACTAAAGATGCCAATAATTACCAACAAGTTATAATTTCATTAGGGAATTATTTGATGGGGATCGCTGAAAAATCCTTATCTAAAGATGCAGTCGGATTATTTAAATTATTACAGTCTGATTTTCCTCATCGGGATACCTTCTTAGGAAAATATCAACAAGGCGGTATTGAAAAAAACAAAATTATTTTAGCAAATTGGCTAGAACAGCAATATAAACAAGGATTATTAAAAGAATTTAATTATAAAATATTCAGTGAGTTGGCTATCTCTATGGTGATTGCAGAGCCGCTCAGACAAATGGTACTGGGGCAAACACCACCTTTACCAGAAACTGATATTTCCCACCGAATTACAGCAATAATAAATTTACTTAAGTCTGGATTACCTGAGAAATAAGAATTTTTCTCACAGCAATACATAAGGCGTTGAGTTCATGATAATCACTCATCGCCTTATTTTTATTTACAATAGACAATCAAATTTTAAGCATTATCATCTATAACTTGATATTTATTTGCTCCGATCAACATCTGCCGAAAGCGTTCAAAACAAGTTATTTTATGCAGTTGATTAATAATCTTATCATGGCTAAAGATATCTAATAACGCATCATAACACTCTGCAAAACATACCTTATCTATTCTGTTTATTGCTATTAAAAAAATAACATGCACACGTTCATCTTTCCCCCAACGTATCCCTTTTGGACTGATAACAACAGCAACACCCGTTTTTATCGCATCCATCTTTACTGAATGAGGTAATGCCAGAATGCCAAAAGCCGTTGAGGAAGCACTTTCACGCTGATAAACATATCTGGCAAAATCAGATTCAACATAGCCTTTGGCAAACATTGTCTGACAAAGATCATCAATAAGTGCATCTCTGTGCTGAAAGCCAGGTTCAAACCAAAACAGACCTTGTTCAAAAAATAGATCAAAATTACGTTGTAGCGTCCTCTTCTTCCGGTTTGCATTAGCAATATCAATTTTTCTAATCAACTGTGTGCGCTTATTCCGTAATTGGAAAGGAGAAATACACACTGTTTCATAATTATGGCTGGCAGGAAGATTTATTGTTGTAATCAATAATTCGAATTCCAGAGTCTGCAATTCAAAAGGCTGCGAAATCCTCTTAATCACACTTATTTCATTACCAAAATCACACAATAATTGATGATGGATTTTATTCTCAATTCCCCGATAGCCGGGGCATAAAAGCACTGCCCGTACTTTATTATCATGATTTTTTTGCCGTTCAAATTCAGCACCAACATGCAGGGCAATAAAAGAAATCTCATCTTCATTTAGTTTCTTACCTAAAAATTCATTTAATTGTAAAGAGATAAAAACAGCGATATCAAAAATTATGCGACACTCCTTTTTTATTACCTCCAGCATAGGGTTTTTAGTATAAATATTATATTCCAATCGTGTTTTCAGCCCTGATATATGCAGAGAAAATAATGAGACAAAATCATCTGTTCCAAAATCAATCAGATAGTGTTCCTGTACAGATTCAGTAATTTTTTTTGTAAATTGGTATAAACTTGCATCCACTAAATCAATTGATTCACTATTTTTAGTATGGTTAGAACTGATGTTGACTTTCAACAAAGTATAACAGGCATTCCTTTCATTTTCTGATATTGAAACATTAAATTTATGTTGCAGATTATCACATAACTCATTAGTTATAGAGTGTAATTTATTATTCCCGAAAAAAGTTAGCTGAGTATCTAAACACTTATCATGCTTTAACCGATTTATCAGTATTAGAAAATGCAAAACAAGATTGGTATAAGAGAAATCATAAACAGAATAGCCCCATTTATAAAATATTCCCTTAATAAGATTGGATACCATTTCTATCTGTTGAGTGCCAAATATGGTTTCCAATGTTTTTAATTCATTGAAACGATAATCTGTTTGTTCGATAATAGTATAGTAAATCAATTCTCTTATTTTTTGTTCTGCCCCCAAAATTTCAATATGATTATTCCTGCATAAAAATCTGACATTAAATTTTTCAAATGAACTATTCATTTTATATATCAATGATTTTAACGTTGAGTCACTGACATACAAATCAGCACTGAGATCATAAATATTATTACTTTTCTTAAATAACAGAATGGACTTAATCAAAAAACAGGCCCTTTCCTGGTAAGTTTTCGGCTGACCATTGGGTTGTTGGTGTAATTTTATATTTTTATCAGGTGATAACGAATATCCTGTTCGACCAGAAAGAATAATTTTCTCGCCATAGGATTCATTAATTTCCGCTACATAATTTTTCACCGTTCTAATGGAGACGTTTAAGATCTGAGATAATTTTATTGCCAACGTCGGGGTATTTTTATTCAGTAAATAGTCCAATAATTCTTTCTGCTTAGGTCTTAGCATTATAACCCCCTGTTAAATGAATAAATAACACCTTAAATTTACTGAGATGATCGATTTAGAAAAATATAATTTTGCCCTCTTAAAGTGAAAACACATAATTGAATATAAAATCAAAATTCAAGATAGTAGTTTATATGTCAAAAAACAAAAATCAATTAGCAGCAAAATAATAAGGAATTCATATGAAAAATATTTTTATTATGTTGTGTTGTGGAGCAGGCATTTCCAGTGGAATGTTAGCAACAAAAACCAGAAATGCCGCCAGACAAAAAGGTGTATCAGTTACCGTCGAAGCCAGAAGTGAAAGCGAGGTAGCAGAATACTTTTCAGTTATCGATATCCTGTTTCTTGGCCCTCATTATGCTTCGCAAAAAGATGAGTTCCAAAAACATGCTGATATTTACAATATTCCTGTGCTTGTCGTACCCCAAAATATTTATGGAAAATTAGACGGAGAAGCATTACTGGAATTAGCCATAAACACATTAAATCATTAATTTTACTCTTTACAACACCAGGGATTTCACTTACTCAGAATAGACAAAGACAATAATAAAGAGAGATGCAAAATGAAAGCATTTATGTCGTGGTTATCTGATTCATTTGCACCCGCGATGCAAAATTTTACTAAGCGACCGTGGGTAGCTGCTATTTCTGGCTCCATGCAGAAAAATATTCCTTTTATCTTAGCGGGATCACTTATATTTTTTTATAATGTATTTCGTGCTTATCTTCCTTTTTTGCCCAATCTTGGCCGGATCGCCGAATACTCTTTTGGTATGCTCGGTTTAATTACCGCGTTTATGATAGCTAATCAGATGATGGAAAAACTTCATCATTTTCGCTATACCCTAATTGCCGGGCTGACTTCCATTTGTGTCTATATGATGTTCATTAAACCGGAGTTTGCTGACGGCAACATGATTGTCAGTTTTGAACGATTCGGCCCCGCAGGCATTTTATTGGGTATTGTCACGGGTTTATTTGTTTCCTATCTCTTTCATCTATATACCAAAA
This sequence comes from Xenorhabdus indica, assembly GCF_014467235.1. Lineage (GTDB taxonomy): Bacteria > Pseudomonadota > Gammaproteobacteria > Enterobacterales > Enterobacteriaceae > Xenorhabdus > Xenorhabdus indica. Next base: position 79,712 of record NZ_NKHP01000006.1, read on the forward strand.
TGGGTTTATTGAAAGAGAGCTCCCTACCTGATTTTGTTGTCGGTTGGATACATGCCATTATCCCGATTCTGATTTCCATCGGAGCAGGAACATTATTGGTTTTCACCTTTGAAGTTGATGTCTTCTCCCGGCTACTTTCTCTCTTTTCTCCTATTGCTGCATTCGGACAAACATTGCCGGGATTCATACTCATGGCATTAATCCCTGCTATTGCAATGTCGATGGGAATTTCAGTCTGGACATTTACCGGCCTGCAAATGCCTATCTTTATGCTTGGTATCAGCACCAATATTACTCTGGTGGCAGCAGGGCAGTCCCCTACCAATATTGTGACCTATGAGACCATGTATACAGCGGCTTTGATTACAATGGGAGGAACCGGCGCCACTCTCGCATTGAATCTTTTAATGCTGTTTTCTAAATCCAGGGAGCTTAAAGCCACGGGCTATATCTGCATAGGACCTTCTTTCTTCAATATCAACGAACCTCTGGTATTTGGTACACCGATTGTCCTCAACCCACTGTTAATGCTTCCCATGTGGATTAACGCAATCACCAGTCCCATTATCGTCTGGGTATTCATGCGTTCAGACTGGCTGAATATTCCCGCCAAAATGATTCAGGTCGGTCAAATACCTGCTCCGTTCTCCAGTGTCATGATTACGGAAGACTGGCGGGCTGTCATCTGTTACGCCGTACTAATGGCCGTATTCCTGATTACCTGGTATCCCTTCTTTAAAGTGTATGAGAAAAAACGGATTGAGGAAGAGGGCACCAATGCAGCATAAGTTATATATCCAACTCCATTAGAAGGAAAATAAACAATGAACAGTGAGGAAAATATTTTAATTCCTATTTCTATGGAAATAATTCTCGATGCAGGTAATGCCAGAGAAAAAAGTGAAAAAGCCATAAAATATGCCCGTGATGGTGATTTTAACAATGCGCATTTATATATGGAAAAAGCACGCAAAATGATGTTATCTGCCCATCAGACACAGACTGAAGTTATTCAGAAAGAGACTCAGGGAGATAGCTTTAATTTAAGTCTATTGTTTATTCATGCTCAGGATACATTGATGGCGATACGCAGTGAGTTAATTCTGAGAGAAGAAATTATTAGTTTATATAAATACCTTCACACGACGAACAACAATAAAGGAGAAAAACAGCATGATGAAAAATAACACTCTGTTTCCTGAAAGTTTTCTTTGGGGAGCTGCAACCAGTGCCTATCAGGTTGAAGGAGCAGCGGAAGAATATGGCAAGAAATTATCACAACAAGATATTCTCAATAATAACCCTGGATTAGCTGATACTCATATTACCAGTGACCATTATCACCGCTATAAAGAAGATGTTGCATTAATGAAAGAGCTAGGTTTGAAAGCCTATCGTTTCTCCATCGCATGGGCGCGCATTTTCCCTGACGGGATCGGTAAGCCTAATGATAAGGGCGTGCAATTTTATCACAATCTTATCGATGAACTATTGGAAAACGGTATTACGCCAATCCCAACACTTTATCATTATGATATGCCTATGGCATTGGTGGAAAAATATCATGGTTGGATCGATAGACAAAGTGTGAATGATTTTGCCTATTATGCTGAATTTGTCATCAAAGAATATAGCGGGAAAGTCAAATATTGGCTGACCATCAATGAACAAAGTATTATCGTACAATTCTGGACGAAAAAGTGTTTTATCCCTGAGCAATATCTTCATAATGAGCAGATTAAGTATCAGATAAATCACCATATGAATCTGGCTCACGCGATTGCCTGTAAGTTAGTTCATCAATGGGTGCCTGATGGTCAGGTCGGCGCAGCATTGGGATATTCCGCTATTTACCCGCTGACCAGCAAACCGGAAGATAATTTGGCGGCCCAAAATGCCAATGATCTACGCAATTACTATTTCACCGATATCTATCTGAAAGGACAATATAACCAATCCGCATTGAATTACCTGAAAAATTATGGGCTGGCCCCCAATATCGAAGACGGCGATATGGAATTAATCAGAGAGGGCTATTCTGATTTTCTGGCCCTCAATTATTATTGCAGCCATACTGCTGCCGCAGCGCCAGCAAATGCTCAGAGACGAATGGATGGTTTTAATCCAACAGGTATCAAAGGACAAATTGACGGCTATGAGATCCAACCCAATTACTATCAGATCCATAAAAACCCACAACTTGATACCACAGACTGGGATTGGGCGATTGACCCGCTTGGGCTTGAATATCTGTTACGCGATTTATATACCCGTTATCAGAAGCCATTGATGATCACGGAAAATGGTTTCGGTGCTGATGATGTACTGGAATCTGATGGCACCATTAATGACAGTTACCGCATTGATTATCTGGAAAAACATCTTCAGGCTATAAAACGGGCTATGGATTCGGGTGTTGTGGTTCTCTCTTATAATCCGTGGAGCTTTATTGACCTTCTTTCCACCAGCAATGGTTACAAAAAACGGTATGGCTTTGTTTATGTTAATCGCACTGATGACGATCTAAAAGACCTCGGCCGTTATAAGAAAAATTCGTTTTATTGGTATCAGAAAGTTATTCAGACACGTGGTGGTTCATTAACTGAATCCTGATTTTCCTTTTAGGTAAATTTATGATCGAATATTCCGTTGTAGTCACAGCCCCTTCGGGGCTGCATACCCGGCCTTCTGCCCAACTTTGTAATTTAGCTAAAACTTACAATGGCTCGATAGAAATTATCAGGGGAGATAAAAGTGCCAATTTAAAAAGCATGTTCAAAATTATGTCAATGGGAATAAAAAGTGGCATGGAAGTCACTATTCGAGTTGAAGGAGAAAATGAAGAGGAAATGGCTCAATCAGTTGTTGATCTTATTCGTAATATTAAAGAGTAAGTTCTATATCTTATAGGTTGCCTATTGGAGATATCTTATGATCTCTTTTGACGAAATGGAAAATATCGCACATCAACTTATTTCCCCGACACAATTAAATAAATATATTAAATATGGTCATGTAGCTGCGGTTATTCAGTGTGAATCCGGGCATATTTATACCGGTATGAATATTGATACAGCCTGTTCAATGGGATTTTGTGCAGAACATGGTGCCATTGCAGATATGATAAAACATGGAGAAACTCAAATTATTAAAATTATCGCAGTTAATAAATATGGAGCTATCATTCCACCCTGTGGCCGCTGTCGGGAGTTTATCAGTCAGATCAATAGAGAAAATATCCACGCCGAGGTTAAAGTGAATCAAGAATTGGTTTTGCCACTTGGCGAATTACTGCCGTTTGACTGGAAAAACCTGTAGGGTATTTTATTATTATTTTGTGTCTAGCCTAATAGAAAAACTGCCCGATTTAATCATTCGGGCAGTTTCTATTATCCAGGTAAGTTAACCACTGAAAACGTTATTTAGCCTCTACCGCTTCCATTCCGACCAGACCCACTTTCAGATAGCCAGCCTTGCGCAAAGAATCCATCACGCTCATTAACGTTTCATAATCCACGGTCTTATCCGCCTGGAAGAAAATCGTGGTTTCCTTATTGGATTGGGTTGTTTGATCCAGTACCGAAGACAGCGTGTCACGCTCAACCAATTGATCGCCCACGTATAACTGGAGATCTGCTTTCACTGTCAGAAAGACCGGTTTTTCCGGTCGTGGTTGTGGTTTGGCTGACGATGCAGGTAAATCGACTTTGATATCAACTGTTGCCAGTGGTGCTGCTACCATAAAGATGATCAACAGTACCAACATCACATCAATAAATGGCGTGACGTTAATCTCGTGTAATTCACCGTTATCGTCCAAATTTTCATTAAGACGTATTGCCATAATTGATTACCTTGCTTCTGCTTGTTCAGTTTTTCTGTCAGCCAAATCAAGATCACGCCCAAGCAACAGAATTGCCTGTGCCGCCATATCACCTACTTGTCCACGATATGATGAAATTACGCGGGCAAAAACGTTATAGATAACTACCGCCGGAATTGCAGCGACCAAACCCAATGCTGTCGCCAAGAGTGCTTCTGCAATACCCGGAGCAACAACCGCCAGGTTAGTAGTTTGTGAATGCGCGATACCAATGAAGCTGTTCATGATCCCCCAGACTGTACCAAACAGGCCGACAAACGGTGAAATCGCGCCGATAGTCGCCAGATAACCGTTCCCACGTCCCAGATGACGGCTGATTGCCGCAACAGCACGCTCCATGCGGAATGAGGTGCGCTCTTTGGTTCCATCTTTGTCAGTACTTTCAGCAGATAAGTTGCGTTCAGACTGTGCTTCGTTCAATAACAGGCGGCTGATACTATTCTTACCGAAATCAGCGGCAATTTTCACGGCTGCATCCAGATTAGCAACGTCAGCTAATGCCAGTTGCTCTCTGCGTAACCGACGACGAGCCATTAATAATTCGCTTCCTTTGGAGAAGAAAAGTGCCCATGTAATAATAGAAGCAATCACCAAACCTACCATGACGCTTTTTACCACGACATCCGCATTCTGATACATGCCCCAAACGGAAAGATCCGTTGCAAAACCGCTGGACAAGTTTTCAGAATCTTCCACAGCAATTGATTGCGCTGCGTCTGCTTCTGTTATTTCAGTCACTTCGGTAGTTACTGTTTGCTGTTCAGCCGACGCTGACGTGTCCGTTTTCTGAGCTTCGCCTTGCTGTGGATCTGCCTTCGTCTCTCCTGCTTGCGGAGCCGTGGCAGATACTGGTGTTGCCGGGGCCGCTACCTGAGTGGCAGCCTGATTTTCTGGCGCAGCAGCCGCTGTTATTAGTGCGGTATTAGCCCACGCTGAACCTGTTAATCCGAGTGCCAATAGAATAGAAGCTGTCAAATTACGCATCAGTTAGCCTTACTCTCTTTTTTATAGATTCTGTTACTTAGCAATGAATCGCATTTACTCATCTTGCTAATCCTAATATATCCTGAGCCATAGCTCGCTTTTCCACCTGATAAGGTTCCGTTTAGCCCTATTTCATGCTTTTCATCACGTGGGGGAAAAGTCCATTTCAAATGATATCAGACATTGAGCGATTTGATAGTAATTATCATTACTATTTAATAAAAAAGTGGTCATGAAAAGAGGCGATTTCACCACAATCCTCTTTTTCACTATCACCGATCACCTTGAATTTTCGTCAAGTTGCAAGAATCTCTTTGTAAAAAACGGGACAAATCTTTTAACTTGCAATGATATTTGAGTAATCAACGTTAATTGAGGGGGAAATCATATGACAGAAGAAAAGAAACTGGAGACCAGACTGGTTGATGCCGGAAGAAAGCATAAATTCACGCTTAATGCTGTCAACCCCATTATCCAACGAACTTCATCCGTCATTTTCAAAACGGTTGAAGATTTGAGACACGCCATAAAACATCGTGCTAACGGTGAACTATTCTATGGGCGTCGTGGCACATTGACGCATTTTGCTTTCCAGGAAGCAATGGCAGAACTGGAAAGCGGCGTGGGGTGTGCACTGTATCCATCCGGTACAGCCGCTATTACCAACAGCATTCTGTCATTTGTAGAAACAGGCGACCATATTTTAGTCACAGGGACAGCCTATGAACCGACGCAAGAGTTTTGCAATCACGTTCTGAAAAAGCTGAATATTTCCACCGATTATTTTGACCCAATGATCGGAAAAGAGATTGCCACGCTCATTCAACCAAATACCAAGGTTATCTTTCTGGAATCCCCCGGCTCCCTCACGATGGAAGTTCAGGATGTCCCCGCTATCGTGCAGGCTGTCCGGCAGGTTAATCCTGAAATTGTCATTATGATCGATAATACATGGGCTGCCGGTATTCTCTTCAAGGCATTGGATTTTGGCGTCGATATTTCTATTCAATCCGCCACAAAATATATCATCGGCCATTCGGATGGCATGTTGGGTACGGCTGTCGCCAATAAGCGCTGTTGGGATCAATTGCGGGAAAATTCTTACCTGATGGGACAAATTGCCGACCCCGATACGGTTTATTCCGCAACCCGTGGATTACATACGCTAGCTGTCCGCTTAAAACAACATGAAGAAAGCAGCCTCGAAATTGCTAAGTGGCTATCCCAACGGCCTGAAGTCGCTGAGGTTTATCACCCCGCTCTACCTTCTTGTCCCGGACATCACTATTTTCAACGTGACTTCACTGGCTCCAGCGGGCTGTTCTCTTTCCTCCTGAATATTAATCTGAGCTCCACTCAACTTTCTGATTATCTTGATAATTTCCAACATTTTAAAATGGCGTTTTCCTGGGGAGGATTTGAATCATTAATTTTGGGTATATCACCTGAATCACTCGCGACTTTACGCCGCTATCATTTTCCCGAACATTATCATTTCCCCAAAAAAGAAAGAACGTTAATACGTGTACATATCGGACTCGAAAATCCCCAGGATCTGATTGCTGACTTGGATGCCGCTTTTACCCGCATTGCCGTGCGTTAGCATAAGTTACTTGGCGTTAACATAAATAACTTAATACATAATGATCGTGCCCCTGAATGGCTATCTTCCCACTACAGATGGCCACTGTTTTCTTTCCTTATCTTCAATTGATTCTCTTCATGCCAGATCAAATCAACTCCCCCCAGCAATTTTGCGGTACACTGGGACACATGTGTTTATTTGATACTTTATTGTTGTTGTTCAGAATGTTGTTCAGAAACAATCGCGCAAAAACTGTTGTGTAAAGGTATCGTGCAGAAATTACAGGATAAATAATGGAAACGTTAAGCGGGATCGTGCATGCACTTTGGCAGCATGATTTTACCCAACTCGCCAATCCCGATGTCATCTGGATTATTTATGGTGTTATCTTTGTCACGCTGGTGTTAGAAAACGGTTTGTTACCCGCCGCATTTTTGCCCGGCGATACTCTTCTGGTTCTTGCTGGTGCGTTAATCGCTAAAGGTGTTATGGAGTTCTTTCCGACCATCATTTTATTAACTATTGCAGCAAGTATCGGGTGCTGGTTAGGTTATTTGCAAGGACGTTGGTTAGGTCATACCCGTATCGTCAAGAACTGGTTGGCCCAACTTCCTCTACAGTACCGCCAACGTGCCAATATTTTATTTGCCAAACATGGTTTGGCGGCGTTGCTCATCGGGCGGTTTCTCGCCTTTGTCCGTACTCTCCTGCCAACTTTTGCCGGTATTTCTGGACTGAATAATAAACGCTTTCAATTTTTTAATTGGTTAAGTGGCTTTTTATGGGTCATCATAATCGTGAGTTTTGGCTATATCTTGAATCAAATCCCTTTCGTCAAAGCGCATCAGGATTTGGTCATGAATATTTTGATGATCTTGCCTGTCATTCTCTTGATCAGCGGTCTTACCGCATCTCTATTGATGTATTGGCGACACAAAAAAGCGTCATCAAGAAAACGTAAATGAATATATTGGGTATTCATCGCTATTTCAAAACCCTTTGTTTTCTCTGGTTATTAACCTATCAATCCTAAAAGTAAAACAATTAGAGTCCGCTCCGACAGGTATCATGATTGTCAATGATCTGAATTCTGACAGAAAAATTAAGTAACCTTGAATAGAGTGGACTCTGTTACTGTTTCTGTAAGAAAAATGGGATGCTAAACATGAAAAACTCCTGCAATATGCTGAACGTATTCGGAATTTCAACTTGATGGCAGTCCAATACCGAGTATGCTCAGAAAACTAAAACAGCAAGGTTTGATTGTGTTAGGTGAACACCAGGATATTACGCTTGCTGCCAGTAAGCGAAGTTACGAAGCGTCCATCTGATATGCCAAATCTGAAGGAGGTAAAAATGGGTCAGCAGACAATAATTAAACTCGTTGACGGGAACCTCATGCCACAATTAGGGCTTGGGGTTTGGCAAGCGAGTAATGAGCAGGTTGTTAACGCTATCCACACCGCATTGGAAGTAGGCTATCGTTCTATTGATACTGCGGCAATTTATCACAATGAAAAAGGCGTAGGGAAAGCATTACAAGAAAGCAATATTCCACGTGAAGAGATTTTTATCACAACCAAACTGTGGAATGATCGCCATCAGGATGCACAAATTGCATTACAAGAAAGTCTGGATAGGCTAAAACTGGATTACGTCGATCTCTTCCTAATTCACTGGCCCGTTCCCCAGCAAGATAAGTATGTTGAAACATGGAAGCAATTCATTGAGTTGAAAGAGTCGGGACTGGTGCGCAGTATTGGTGTATGTAATTTTCACATTGAACATTTACAGAAACTAATATCAGAAACAGGCGTCTCACCTGTAATCAATCAAATCGAACTGCATCCACTGATGCAACAGCGACAGCTTCATTCATGGAATGCCACCCACCATATTACAACTGAATCCTGGAGCCCATTGTCTCACGGTGGAAAAGGTGTTTTTGACCACCCCATAATTGAAAATCTGGCTGTTAAATATGAAAAAACACCGGCTCAAATTGTTATTCGCTGGCATCTTGATTCTGGCATGATTGTTATTCCCAAATCAGTAACACCTCACCGTATTAAAGAAAATTTTGCCGTTTTTGATTTCAAATTAGAGAAAGAAGATCTGGCTACCATCGCTAGGTTGGATATAGGTAAACGTCTCGGCCCCAATCCCGATACTTATAATCTGACTGTGCTCAATTTAGGATAGAACTCATATAAAATCTTAATGAGAATCCAATACAATAAACTGAAAAATCATGCCTGAATTCTGCTCCCTACAGAGTTCAGGCAGTTTAAATGAAAAGTTTTTTATTCATGACTTTTTGTGATAGATTTTCGTTTCTTAAACTGTGGTTTGAAATCTATTTGTATTAAGTTAGTGTTTGTATCCGAATGTTAAATTATACTTTAACTATACTCAGTAGAATTGGTTATTTAATTAATAATGTATCTAATTGATAAAAAAGATGATTGAGAGGTGCTTATGTGGAACATATCTCCGCAAAGAGGATATTTGCAGTTTTTAGCTAATTTTATGTCACCTATAGAGGCTAATATTATCCTTGGCAGAATGTTAGCTGAGGGTATCCACGCAAGAATAATCGATGAAGGCCTGGTATGGAATAATTATATGTATTCCCACGCATTTGGCGGAGTAAAGCTACTGGTACATCGTTCTGACCGTAAACGCGCTGAAGAAATACTTTCTAAGATTGACGATAAAAAATATTTATTAGATGAAAAAAAACCTGACTTTGAAACGCCTTTTTCAACACCATCAAAACAGCCACTTTCTGTATTAGTAAATTCGTTTTTGGTTATATTATTATTTTTGATAATTGGTATTGCCTTACCATTAAAATTTAATGACTAGTTATTAAAACAGAATGAAATATAAAACACCTCTGTATAATTCGCTGTCACATTAATAATTAAAAAACTAATCAAACTTATAAGAAATATAAATAATAACCATGTTTACTATCTATATACAAATTACGATCTACTCTTGATTTATTACTTTAAATAACTGCAAGAATAAACTGATCGGCGAAAACGTTATTTATAGTAATAATCGTCATAAATATTTTCATGGTGAAATTTCAAATAGTATCAGGGTAAATGATAATGACTTACATAATAATTTCTCTATTAATGTTGATTCCTTTTTTCTTTATAGTAAAACGGTTCCTATTATCAAGCCATGTCCATTACAATGTTTTCGGAATTATGCTAACGATATTAGCGATTTCTTTTCATATGTATGTTTTCCGTTTTGGGCATCCTCCTCTTGTTCATTCGGCACTTCCACATCATGCCATCATTTTTTATGGCTCCATCGCAGCAGCACTATTACATTGTCTGATCTATTCCATCTGCTTCAAGCTGTATTACGATGATAAGGATTTTTACGATGATCACTAAAAACAGCACCATGCCCTTCACCCCGAATTGTTTTCTGTTTTAGTATCCAACCCGGCTAGCGGGTGGAATTATCTACTCTGTCTTCGCCATCCGATGATTTAGTATTAGCGGTCAGCAAATAAGGTGATTGCTGCCAACGGCTAGGAGCAAGCTGTAGCAAGTTATGAGCAAGAATAAACCCAATCGCCAATGCTAACAGCAGCATAACCCTGAGCAAATTAGTCGTGTTATCTACTTGCTTGGCTTCTGTTGCTAATCTGTGGGTATCCAACGTCAAACGGAGAAAACCTTTGGGTTTATTTTTGCCCGGTATGGGAACAACAATTTGTTGGTTAAAATAGCTGCCTGCTTTTTTACCATCCAAAGATAACCGCTCACGAACAGAGACAAGTTCACCACTTCGTGCGACCTGTGTTCCATTTTCCAGATAAACACTGGCATCCAGAATGCGACTTTTGTTGGTCAAATAGTTCAGATTGTCCATGATCTTCTTATTATTAAGATCTTTGCTGCCGTTATCCATATAATCAGACAGACTGAATGCAACCTGCTTTGCCAACGTATTCGCTAAATCTTCAAACTGATCCATATGGGCTTGTTGCTGTGAACGGCTAAAATAGGAAACACCCTGCATCAGCAATACCAGCAGTGCTATACATATTAAAATAATTGCCGTTTTGTGCAGTCGAAATTTCAGTTTTGCTTTACTCATAATTATCCCACCCCCAAACTCGTAACATTCCAATGTTGCCAGATGTAGTAATGATAGGATAGTTTGAAAAGCATTTTTTACCTGCCAAAATTATATGGAATTACAGGAGCCAATATTCATGTCTAACAATCTGGCCTATCGTTACTTACCCGATGAAATCCATAAATGGCCGGGATTACCGTTATCCCTCAGTGGGGATGAAGTTATGCCACTGGATTACCGAGCAGGAGACAGTGGTTGGTTACTATATGGTCGCAATTTGGATAAACAACGCATTAGTAATTTCCAGCATCGTCTGGGAGCCGCTATCGTTGTCGTTTCCTCATGGCGCATTGATGATTATCAAGTTGTTCGCATCGCAGGAAGTCTTTCTCCACGCATAAAACGCTTAGCAGATGAATGTCATCTGGATGTTGTTCCATTGGGACAAATCCCACGCTTGCGTTCGCCAGGGTTGTTAGTCATGGATATGGACTCAACCGCCATTCAGATTGAATGTATTGATGAAATCGCACGACTGGCCGGTGTTGGTGACAAAGTCGCTGAGATTACAGAACGGGCAATGCAGGGAGAATTAGATTTCTCAGAAAGCTTACATCAGCGAGTTGCCCAACTGGCTGGTGCTGATGCCGCTATATTACAGCAAGTTATGGATACACTCCCCCTTATGCCGGGTTTAACCAGCCTTGTCCGCAAACTACAATCTCTGGACTGGCATGTCGCCATTGCATCCGGGGGTTTTACCTTCTTTGCCGATAATCTTCGCCAGCAATTGCGCCTTTTTGCCGCAGTTGCCAATCAGCTCGAAATAAAAAATGGCAAGTTGACAGGCAAAATCAAAGGGCCAATTGTTGACGCAAAATATAAAGCGACCACGTTGCTACGGCTGGCAAAAGAGTTGGATATTCCACTTAGCCAAACTGTGGCAATCGGGGATGGTGCTAACGATTTGAAAATGATCCGCAAGGCAGGACTGGGTATTGCCTATCATGCGAAACCCAAAGTATATACACACGCTAAAGTGGGTATTCGCCATGCGGATTTGATGGGTGTTTTGTGTATTTTGAGCGGCGGCTTAAAACACGAAGAGCGTTAAATTCATTTTTTAGCTGCCCAGAGCAGTTATATCAGGGAGTATACAGTGGCAAAAGCAGCAAAACGGGCATTTGTCTGTAACGAGTGTGGGGCGGATTATCCCCGTTGGCAGGGGCAATGCACTGCATGTCAGGCATGGAATACCATTACAGAAGTGCGTTTGGCCGCAACTTCATCTTCTTCCCGCAATGATCGTTTCAGCGGTTATGCAGGAGATGCCGGAGTCAGTAAAGTACAAAAACTTTCCGAAATCAGTTTGGAAGAATTGCCTCGTTTTTCTACCGGGTTTAAAGAGTTTGACCGTGTACTCGGCGGTGGAGTCGTACCCGGTAGTGCCATTTTGATAGGTGGTAATCCGGGCGCAGGCAAAAGTACCCTGTTACTGCAAACCATGTGTCAACTATCTGAGCAGATGAAAACCTTATATGTAACGGGTGAAGAATCGTTGCAGCAAGTGGCAATGAGAGCACATCGGCTAGGCTTGCCGACGGATAAACTGAACATGTTGTCGGAAACAAGCATTGAGCAGGTTTGTCTGATTGCCGAACAGGAACAACCTAAACTGATGGTTATTGACTCTATTCAGGTTATGCACATGGCTGATATCCAATCTTCACCCGGCAGTGTGGCACAAGTCAGGGAAACAGCGGCTTATCTAACCCGATTTGCTAAAACCCGTGGTGTTGCGATCATCATGGTTGGCCATGTGACAAAAGATGGTTCTCTGGCTGGTCCGAAGGTATTAGAGCACTGTATAGACTGTTCGGTGATGCTGGATGGTGAAGCCGATTCTCGTTTCCGTACTCTCCGTAGTCATAAAAACCGTTTCGGTGCGGTCAATGAATTAGGAGTATTCGCTATGACCGAACAGGGATTGCGGGAAGTGAATAATCCCTCCGCCATTTTCTTGAGTCGTGGTGATGAGATCACTTCAGGCAGCTCCGTTATGATTGTCTGGGAAGGCACTCGTCCTTTACTGGTGGAAATTCAGGCTTTGGTTGATCACTCCATGATGTCTAATCCTCGTCGGGTAGCCGTGGGGCTTGAGCAAAACCGCCTGGCAATTTTATTAGCGATATTGCACAAACATGGTGGTTTGCAAATGGCAGATCAAGATGTCTTCGTTAATGTAGTCGGTGGGGTAAAAGTCACTGAAACCAGCGCTGACCTTGCATTACTGCTCTCTTTGGTTTCCAGCTTTCGTGATCGCCCTTTGTCCCGTGATTTAGTGGTATTCGGTGAGGTTGGACTGGCCGGGGAAATTCGCCCTGTTCCCAGTGGTCAGGAGCGTATTTCAGAAGCTGCTAAACACGGTTTTAAACGGGCAATTGTGCCTTATGCTAATATGCCGAAAAAAGCATTACCGGGAATGAAAGTCTTTGGAGTCAAAAAATTAACAGATGCTCTATCTGTTCTTGATGAACTGGATGACTAATCATGAATATATGAGGAAACAGACGATATAATTTTTATTTAATCATCGTCTAATTACCTAATTCCCGGAGTTAGCTAAAAATTTAATTATGACTAATTTTATTTTTACCTTTCACAGTAAGCATGCTATGTTGTTTAGTATACTAAACAAGGAGGATGTATGGGACAGTTTGACTATTTAAAAGAGGTGATCAAAGAGGCGAATCACACACTACAGCAAGTCGCGGATGCATGCGGTATGACAAAAGGCTACTTAAGCCAACTTATTAACGGCAAGATAAAAAGTCCGAGCGCGCAGAAATTAGCATCTCTTCATCAATATTTAGGATTGGCGTACCCTATGGAAAAGAAAACTATCGGTGTCGTGTTTGGTAAATTTTACCCGTTACATACCGGGCATATTTATTTGATCCAGCGAGCATCCAGCCAAGTCGATGAATTGCACGTCATTCTCTGCTATGACGAGTTACGGGATCGGGAGCTATTTATCAATAGCTCAATGTCTCAACAGCCTACGGTCAGTGACCGTCTGAGATGGCTGTTGCAAACGTTTAAATACCAAAAAAATATCCACATCCATGCTTTTGATGAGCAAGGTATGGAGCCCTATCCACACGGTTGGGAATCCTGGAGCCAAAGTACAAAACGATTCATGTCCACAAAAGGTATTAATCCTGACTATATCTATTCCAGCGAAGCACAGGATGTCCCATGCTATAAAGAGCATTTTGGCATTGAAACTATCCTTATTGACCCACAACGTTCATTCATGAATATCAGTGGAAGTCAGATACGGCAGGCTCCTTTCCACTATTGGGAATATATTCCGACAGAAGTGAAGCCGTTTTTTGTGCGTACTGTCGCTATCCTTGGTGGTGAATCAAGTGGGAAATCTACGTTGGTAAACAAACTGGCGAATATGTTTAACACGACAAGTGCGTGGGAGTATGGGCGTGAGTATGTATTTTCTCATTTAGGAGGAGATGAAATGGCTCTGCAATACTCCGATTACGATAAAATCGCTTTAGGTCAAGCACAATACATTGATTTTTCAATAAAATATGCCAACAAAGTCGCCTTTATTGATACTGACTTTGTCACAACACAGGCATTTTGCAAACGCTATGAAGGGAAAGAACATCCCTTTGTTCAGGCAATGATTGATGAATATCGATTTGATCTGGTCATTCTCTTAGAAAATAACACTCCCTGGGTAGCGGATGGACTGAGAAGCCTGGGCAATGAACAAGAACGTAAAGAGTTTCAGCAATTGCTTAAAAGCTTGTTGGAAAAAAATAACATTGATTATGTCTGTGTTAACTCACCTGATTATGATCAACGTTTTCTTCGCTGTGTTGAACTTGTTCAGGAAATGTTAATGGCATAACTCATTTTTATATCAATAGATTTCAAGTAGCCGCAATGACAGATAAAGCAGATAAATAAGCGCAGATAACCAGGCGGCAACTTGAAAAATTAGGACATATATACTAATAACCTGAATGGTTACTATATAATGATTAATTAAGATGATTTATTTTCTATAGTAATTTTTGTTATTTCATGTTTTATTCTAAAACACTCTATAATTAAATATTTCATTGTGTTATTTTTTCATCAGTAATAAAATAAATTGTGATAATAATATTTTTTGATGCTTAGGTTTTACTGTTTAGGCTTGAATTGTCGAGAAATAAGTCATTTAATTAACGGACCTATTGATTTATCTATATAAAATTCATTTATTATCAACAAAAACCACATAATTTCCGTGTGATTTTTATTAAGGATGGAGGTGATGTAAAAAATATTAGCCTTTTGACATGAGTAAAATGACTTTTTTCCTTATTATAAAATTGGAATAAAAACAGAATAATTTATACCTTTTTATTTATGTTATCTTCTTCTCAGTCATAGCGGATATCGTTAACATTTAACTCTAAGACTAAGAAATATCTCATTTATTATATAATAATTGTAAATAATAATTGACATAAGTTTTGTATTGTCGAGATATTTCATGCGTGAACTATTTAAACTTGTACAATGTCTTATTGATATTAATAAGCCGCCAATAAATTTAGATAACATATTTAAGGAAAAAGCTTTAACTTTTTAACCTAATTGTGTTGAGAATATGAACTTAAATCAATTTAAATCGATTGAAGTTATCAATATTTCATATGGTCTAACTGATAATACAGTTAATTATGAAATGATTTCAGACATCACATTTTCTATTATACCAGGTGAAATTACTTTGATAACAGGGCCGAAGACATCAACCAACAGCATATTGCTATCGATTGCTTCGGGTATGTTACAACCAGATCAAGGAGATGTATTAATCAATAATAACAAGCTAAAACTAATGAGTGATTCCGAGTTAGGTCAATTTCATTCGAAAAATAGTGGGTTTATTTTTCAGGATTTTAATTTATCCAGTGAGCTTACGCTATTAGATAACTTGTTATTATCCAACTCTTACGGGTTATCTCTTTCTCAAGAACAAGCGGTAAGAATTGCACAGAAATCGTTAGATATTGTGAAATTAAGTGACAAGAGCCGTTACTATCCAGGAGAGCTTTCTGAAAACGAAAGACAACGAGCTGCTATGGCAAAAGCACTCGTAAGAAGACCTGAGTATCTATTTGCAGATGAACCGACTCGTCACTTAAACCATCAAGAATTAAAGATGTTTGTTGATATCTTTAAATTTATCGCACATGAGCAGAAAGGCACAGTCGTGATCGCCTCTCAAGATAAGCGCCTGATTCAATACGCTGATAGTATGATTACTCTAGAAAGAGGTAAAGTCATTAAAACTTATGAATCCTTCCAAGAGCAAAGAGTTATGGTGTCATAACTGTATGTTTCCTTAAAAGAGCGAAAACGGCCTGATATCAGGCCGTTTCTTATCTTCACTGAATATACCCGTCGTCTTTCAAGTTTTAGTTCCTGACGAATTTGTCACTCCCTTGCCGTCGCGCTGCATCTTGAAATCCTAGAGTATAAATCTTATTTACTGATTTTCTTATACTTAATACGATGAGGCTCCAGTGCTTCAGCGCCCAGTGTCCGCTTCTTGTAATCCTCGTATTCGCTGAAGTTTCCTTCAAAGAAACTTACCTTACCTTCATCTTGATAATCAATGATATGTGTTGCAATACGGTCAAGGAACCAACGGTCATGGGAAATAACCATTGCACAACCTGGGAATTCCAACAGCGCATTTTCCAGTGCGCGCAGAGTTTCGATATCCAGATCATTGGTTGGTTCGTCCAGCAACAACATGTTACCGCCTACTTGCAGAAGTTTCGCCAGATGCAGACGACCACGCTCACCACCGGACAATTCGCCAACGCGCTTGCCTTGATCCACACCTTTAAAGTTAAAGCGGCCTACATAAGCACGGCTTGGGATCTCAAAGCTACCGATGCGCATAATATCCTGCCCGCCGGACACTTCTTCCCATACTGTCTTTTTGTCATCCATGTTATCGCGGAACTGATCAACGGAAGCCAGTTTCACCGTCTCACCCAAAGTGATTGAGCCGGAATCCGGTTGTTCCTGACCAGACAACATACGGAACAGAGTTGATTTACCCGCACCGTTCGGGCCGATAATCCCAACAATCGCCCCTTTTGGCAGAGAGAAACTCAGGTTATCAATCAGAACTCGATCACCATAAGATTTAGTCAGATTACTCACTTCCAGTACCTTGTCCCCCATCCTTGGCCCAGGCGGAATAAACAATTCACTGGTTTCGTTACGTTTCTGGTATTCAACGTTATTGAGTTCTTCAAATCGAGCCAGACGAGCCTTACCTTTGGCCTGACGTCCTTTCGGATTCTGACGAACCCATTCCAGTTCTTTCTCAATAGATTTACGACGAGCAGCTTCTGTTGAAGCTTCTTGTGCCAGACGAGCATCTTTCTGTTCCAGCCACGAAGAATAGTTACCTTCCCATGGAATACCTTCGCCACGGTCAAGTTCCAAGATCCAGCCCGCAACATTATCGAGGAAGTAACGGTCGTGAGTAATAGCAACGACAGTACCTTCATAATCGTGCAGGAAGCGCTCCAGCCACGCTACAGATTCAGCATCAAGGTGGTTGGTCGGTTCGTCAAGCAATAGCATGTCTGGTTTTTCCAGCAACAGGCGACAAATCGCAACACGGCGACGTTCTCCCCCGGACAGGTGCTCAATTTTAGCATCCCATGCTGGCAAACGCAGAGCGTTAGCCGCTCGTTCAAGTTGGTTATCCAGATTATGACCGTCATGAGACTGGATAATCGCTTCCAGTTCGCCTTGTTCTTTAGCCAGTTTGTCAAAATCTGCATCTGGATCAGCATAAGCAGCATAAACTTCATCAAGGCGTGTCAGTGCATTTTTAACTTCGCTGACAGCTTCTTCCACCGCTTCACGAACGGTATGTTCAGGATTGAGTTTAGGCTCCTGCGGCAAATAACCAATTTTGATGCCCGGTTGTGGACGTGCTTCCCCCTCAATATCTTTATCAATACCTGCCATGATACGCAGTAAGGTCGATTTACCAGCACCATTCAGACCAAGAACACCGATTTTTGCTCCAGGGAAAAAACTTAAGGAAATATTTTTCAGAATATGCCTTTTCGGGGGAACAATTTTTCCAACCCGGTGCATACTATAAACATATTGAGCCAAAGTAATGTACCTTTTTGATAATTAAGGAAATATTTAATATTAGTTTACGCTTGTGGGGCTTGGATAGGGTATTTTACCTTAAATTTTGCCGATCGTGTTGCTGCCTGTTTAGCATTATGTTCAATTACGCTCATCGTTGTGATAAATCACATCAATATTATTATAATTAAAACAATTTATATCTCGTTCACTACCGGTCAATCTTCTGGAGGAGTATGTGACTATAAGTAAATGGCAGCATTTTATAATGACTGTTAGTCTGGCTTCTGTTATTGGCATGGCTCATGCAGACTCTCTGGATGCTCAGCGGGAGCGCTATCAGGCAATAAAACTCGCGTGGGATGCGAAAAATATGGCAGAAGTTGATCGGTTGATGCCAACATTAAAGGATTACCCTTTGTATCCTTATCTGGAGTATCGTCAATTAGTTCATAACCTGAAAATTGTTTCTCCTCAGCAGATTCGTCACTTCATGACCACTTACCCGACCCTGCCACCCGCTCATTCTCTGTCATCCCGATACATCAATTCTCTGGCAAATGACGGAGATTGGTATGGCATTCTGGCATTCAGTCCCAATGCACCCAATACCGTAGCAGCACGTTGTAATTATTACTTTGCTAAGTGGGCAATAGGAAACCAGAAAGCTGCCTGGAAAGGCGCTAAGGAAATTTGGTTACGTGGCAACTCATTGCCCGATGATTGCGATAATTTGTTGAATGTCTGGGAACGCTCCGGACACTTATCCGTAAGTTTAATATTGCAGCGTATCGAATTAGCAGTAGAGGAGAATAATGCAACCCTGGCGAGTTATCTTATCAAGCGCTTGCCCTTGAATTATCGCAACTTAAGAACTCATTTACTGAAATTGCAAAGTAACCCCGCATCTGTTGAATACTTTGCCAGAACAATAAGACCAACTGACTTCACCCGTTCCATGGTCATCAATGCCTTTTCTCATTTTGCCCGTAAAGATGCTGAGCAGGCCAGACTCAGTCTCACCGCCATTGCACGAGCACAAAAAATGAATAACCTGGAAAGACAGAGATTAAAGGACATCGTGGCATGGCAATTAATGGGAGATATTACACCAGAGCAAGCAAAATGGCGGGATAATGCAATACAAGACTCACACTCCAGCGCCCTGATTGAACGTCGTACTCGTTTGGCGCTACGGGATGCCGATGAAAAAGGACTGGCGGAATGGTTAAACTTGTTACCTAAAAATGTCCTGCAAAAAGATGAATGGCAATATTGGCGTGCGATTGTCCTGCTGAATACCGGTAAGAAAAAGGAAGGAGACGCCATATTACGTAAATTGATGGAGCATCGTGGTTTCTACCCTATGGTAGCAGCACAGAAATTACATATGCCCTATCCTCTGGTGATCAATAAGTCAGAAAGACCTGATGCTTCCATCACGAAGTTACCGCAGATTAAGCGGGTCCGTGAATTAATGTATTGGAATATGGATGATCTGGCCCGCTCAGAATGGATCAACTTAGTTTCTTCGCAGAACAGCACTAAACAAGAACAACTGGCTCGTTATGCGTTTGAGCAAAATTGGCCTGCGCTGAGTGTTCAGGCGACGATCACCGGCAAGATGTGGGATCATCTCGAAGAACGTTTTCCTTTAGCGTGGCAAAATGAATTTGCTCACTTTACTTCAGATAAAAGTATTTCACAAAGTTATGCAATGGCTATTGCGCGACAGGAAAGCGCCTGGGACCCACAAGCCCAGTCTTCAAAAGGAGCGAGCGGATTAATGCAACTGATGCCCAAAACAGCAGAACATACGGTAAAGAGCAAAAAAATTGATGGCTATGTCAGCCGCAGCCAATTAATGAACCCGGCCATAAATATCAAAATTGGCACTGCATATCTGGAATCGATTTATCAGAATTTTGGTAATAACCGTATTCTCGCCAGTGCTGCCTATAACGCAGGCCCCAGAAATGTCGAACGTTGGTTAACCAATAGTGCGGGAAACATTGATGCTATCGCTTTTATTGAAAGTATTCCTTTTTCTGAAACACGCTCTTACGTCAAAAATGTGCTGGCTTATGATGTGTTCTATCATAATTTCATGGGGAAATTATCTAATGTGTTGACTGAAGCTGAATGGCAAAGACGTTACTGATTTCAGATCTAATTGTGATATGATTTTGTACTAGTTAAATAGTATGGCTATAGATTATGACACAAAATCATTTGATTGATCCGGCACTTTCCCCGGAAGATGGCGATGACTGGCTTGCTTTTGTCGAGTTATTACAAACGGCATTTGAACAAAATTTGCAACATCAAATTTTACAGTTATTATTGACACCCGATGAACGTACAGCGTTATCAACCAGAGTTCGAATTATTCAAGAGTTGATGCGTGGGCAAATGAGTCAACGCGAACTCAAAAACGAACTTAGTGTTGGGATTGCAACAATCACTCGTGGCTCGAATAGTTTGAAATCAGCGTCAGCCCACGTCAAAGAGTGGCTGGAGGCGCAGTTATTGAAGTAAATCGGTTATAATAATAGCTGTTCTGACGATATCTGTTTTGGTAATGGTGGTTAAATAATCACTAACAGAGGCCATATCATTATGGCCTCCGGTAGTTATGCTATTGTCATTATGCCATTAAGGTTGATTGTTCAATTCTTTATAAATTTCATGATGGATAGGAACGAGAGCCAGTATCAGTGCCTGATGGTAAACACTAGTACGAGTCAGGATGCCATTGGTGAAAAAGCCAATGGCCCCACCTTTTTGTTTGATGTTATCAACACCGGTCAGATAAGCCATTTCGTGACCAAGCTCACGTCCCTCACGAATGCCTTCCAGTACCTTTTCAGGCAGCATCAGACTGGCAGAACGCGATTCACCCCGGATTTGCTTATACTCGATAACCATCCAGGCAAAAGTCATGTCATCTTCGATTCCGGCTTCAACACCGACCCAGAAATCGGCTTCCGGCCGAACCTGACGAGCTGCCATAACCCGATGACGAGCACCAGTACGAGTTTCGGTATTACCAATTGGCTGTTGAGGGACGCTACTGTCTACATTGACATCTTCTATACGGTATGTTCCTGGGCCAAAAACATCATCAAATGCAAGGCTAATCGCTTTTATTTTCGCAGGGTTAGTTGTTGCAGCAATAACATGATACATAATAAATAAGTAATCCTTTGAACTATTTCATGATGCAGTATAACGGAAAATAACTATGTTACAGGTATATCTTGTTCGTCATGGCGAAACAGAATGGAACGTGGCTCGTCGTATTCAAGGGCAATCTGACAGCCCATTGACTGAAATTGGGCGGCGTCAGGCACTCTTGGTAGCACAAAGAGTGCAGTCAGAGAACATTACACATGTTATCACTAGTGACCTTGGTCGAACACGCGAAACCGCAGAAATTATTGCAAAAGCCTGTGACTGTGAGGTGATATTAGAGCCACGCTTGCGGGAAATAAACATGGGCATTCTGGAAAACCGTGAACTGAGTTCCCTGACACAAGAAGAAGAGTCCTGGCGCAAAAGTCTTGTTGATGGAACACCAAACGGACGGATACCAAAAGGTGAATCAATGAACGAGGTATGCAGTCGTATGCGTGCAGCACTGGAAAGCTGTCTTGACCTACCAGCAGGAAGTCGTCCTTTGCTGGTGAGTCATGGCATGGCGTTAGTCAGTCTGATTTTCTCTATTTTGGGATTACCAGCCAACTCTGAACGTCGCCTGCGGTTGAGGAACTGCTCTATCTCAAGGGTGGATTATCAGGATAGCCCATGGCTGGCTTCTGGTTGGATCGTTGAAACAGCGGGCGATATCACACATCTGAATATGCCCGCATTAGATGAACTACAAGGCTAACGCTGAATTGGGATGAGGTACTCAAACTCCACAACATGGCTTTGAGACTCATCCTCCAACTTCTTCCTTTCAAGATTAGTAAGATAGTATCGCTCGACATCGTATCCCTTCCTGCGAGTGATATTCAGTTGGGGTAAACAAACAGTATAGATATTAAAGAGAAATTCATCGAGGCGCTCTTCTTTACCAAAATAACTGAATGAAATGTATTCCCCTCCGGGCAAAACAACCGGCTGACTATCTTTAGTGTCAAAAGTCGCATATTCCGGCTCTATTGCAGTGGTATAAAAAACCGTCTGCTCATCATCATGATCTGTACTGATAGTGGAATGGTGCAATCCATACAATTTAGGAGGTAAGATTTCAGCATGTTGCAGATAGAAAACCCAAAAGTTATTGCGCATCTCCGTACAGGCTTTCGACCATTGTTCCAATGTATAGGAGCAGGTATGCTCAGTACCGACAAGTAATTTATCTTCCAACGTCACAAACTTATGTTCAGGTAACGGTTTGTTATCCAACATAATCGGAGGACAAATCCCGGTAGCACACCACTCCTCACTTCGGCGATAAGAGGCCGGTGTTCGGTTGAACTGTTTTTTGAAAGCTCTGGTAAAAGTTTGTTGAGAATCAAAACGATATTGCAGAGCAATGTCCAAAATGGGGCGACCGGTTACACGCAATGCAACGGCAGCCTTGGACAACCGTCTGGCACGAATGTAAGAGCCAATAGCCTGTCCCGTAACATCTTTAAACATGCGCTGTAAGTGCCACTTGGAATAACCTGCTTTTGCTGCAACATTATCAAGGGATAGTGGACGATCCAGATTATTATCCAACCAATGTAGCAGATCTCGAATGATGTTGGTTTGATCCATACATCTCCCTAATTCATCAAGACAAAAAGAAAACCATACAATTTTAAGATAACTAAATGTTTAAAAAATTTTCAGAATGAAAATGTTATATAGATTGATAATCAGCACCTATCATTTCCAAACTCTAAGATGGCTTTAACTACCTGATTTTTTTTAATTCACCAAGCATACTGTCGTTTTCACAACATAGTCCTTTTCCCTGTTATGACAGCAACACCTATTGTAACTACCCATAGCCGCTATTTTCATTGCAATTCCTAAATTGACAAGCATTCTTCCTGACATAATAAAGCAGAATATTGTGGCACAATCACAACAGATAAAACCTGATACGAAATTAAACAAGACAAATCTTGGAATAAGCTAATGGCAAATATGATCATTTGTCAAGCTTACCTTTAGGCTCCATTACCAATAATGGTTGGAAAATTTATTAAAATAATTTGCCTCTATTTTATATTGATGGGCGATAAACAACAGTGACACCCCATGAAATTTTCTATGAAGAAAACATATTTTGTATATCTTTGAGAAAGTATGAGCATCCGTAAAAGCAGATTTAAAACACACTCTTTACTCGTTTTGAATGTATATTCAGCTATAATGCCATGTTTTTCTTCATAGATACATTAACTTTGAAAATGCCTTTGCAAAAGCCATTGATTCGCATTATATGTCAATGATAGATATTTTCACCGTGTTTATTTAATTAAAGTGGACTAAATATGGTAACAATTAAGAAAATAGTGATTGCTGTTGCCCTACTCTGTTCTCCGGTGATCCTGCACGCCGAAGAGATCGGATCTGTTGATACCGTGTTCAAACTTTTTGGGCCAGATAACAAAATAGTGATAGAAGCTTTTGATGATCCCGATGTTAAAAATGTAACTTGCTATTTAAGCAGAGCTAAAACAGGTGGAATTAAAGGCGGTTTAGGATTAGCAGAAGATACTTCTGATGCCGCGATCTCCTGTCAGCAGGTTGGGCCAATTGAACCGGCAGATAAGATCCTTAATTCACCGAAAAAAGGGCAAGTCGTTTTCCAGAAAAGAACATCGTTGGTGTTTAAAAAACTCCAGGTTGTCCGTTTTTACGATCCAAAACGTAATACACTGATCTACTTAACCTATTCCGACAAAGTCATTGATGGTTCACCTAAAAATGCCATCAGCGCCGTACCCATTATGCCGTGGAAAGAGTAGAACAACCAACGAAACCGCAGCCTAAAAAAATAGTGATTAAAAAGCCCTGAACTCCCTTAAGTATTCAGGGCTTTTTTTGTTGATATTGTATTTTTAAAATAAAGATTTTTATGAATGCAATAAATTAAAAACACAATAAATGACGGGAATAAATATTAGTCTTCCAGATCACCACAGAAACGATAGCCTTCACCATGAATAGTGGCAATAATTTCTGGGGTATCCGGTGTCGATTCAAAGTGTTTACGAATTCGACGAATAGTGACGTCCACAGTACGATCATGTGGCTTTAGTTCACGCCCGGTCATTTTTTTCAACAGCTCTGCACGAGTCTGAATTTTTCCCGGATTCTCACAGAAGTGGAGCATCGCACGAAACTCACTGCGTGGCAGCTTATAGTGATCTCCCATTGGGTTTACCAGTGAACGGCTATTGATATCCAATTCCCAACCATTGAACTTATAACTTTCAACTTGACGGCGTTCTTCACCTGAATGGCTCAGATTCATAGTACGGGAAAGCAGGTTCCGCGCACGAATAGTTAACTCCCGCGGGTTGAAAGGCTTGGTGATGTAATCATCAGCACCAATTTCAAGGCCAAGTATTTTATCCACCTCATTATCACGCCCAGTTAAGAACATCAGGGCAACATTTGCCTGCTCACGTAACTCACGGGCAAGAAGCAGCCCATTTTTGCCTGGCAGATTGATATCCATAATCACTAAGTTGATATCGTTATCTGACAAAATATTGTGCATTTCTAAGCCATCATTGGCTTCATAAACAACATACCCTTCAGCTTCAAAAATACTCTTTAAGGTATTGCGTGTGACAATTTCGTCTTCAACAATCAAAATGTGCGGGGTTTGCATGGTTGCTACCTAAAAATCGCTAAAAAAACAGAACCTGTATAACATAAGCTGTTATTATTAAAAGTAAAAAATCCCACTCTCGCTCTGGATTACAGAAAACGCAGCTCATGTCTGAAAAATGTTGTTGATATGTTTTACGCTAAAAGCATTTGTTGCTTCTCTCTGAAGGTACATACCCGTAAACCCATCTCAGCAAGGGCTATATTAGTCTATTAACAGCAATATAACAGCTAGTAATGCATTTGCCCTCTAAAAAAACCAACTTTTGTTGATACATATCAAAATCAATTGTAGCACGATAACATTATTTGTAATTGTTAATTTAAAATTAACCATCTTGTTATTAATTTGGAAAATTAATGTTAATAATTTGCCATGTTGCCTCTAATGCTTAGAGAGATCAACCCAACACTTAAATGTTAAAATTAGCGTGTTTTATCATAAAGACGAAATAATTACAAAATATGTTTTTTATAAAATTAAATGCTGATAAAAATATTTCAAACCAGATAATGGCTCAATTATCGAATCATATTTTGAACGATTACAACACAGAAAATGATGCTTTTTTCCACGATGATTTTAAAAATTATTTGACTTCCACCACAGTTTCCTTTAACCAATAGGGGTCGAACAGAATAAAAAGACAGACAGGAAACCATGCGCAACGTTAGCCCGAAAAATACAATTACTGCAAACACAGTTACTGCTAAAACAATCACTACGATTACCACCGGAACCACGAGTTACGGTGCGGGCTGACGCGTACAAATAAAATAGTAAAAAGCCCGTATCCCACAAGATACGGGCTTTTTTTTGACGCTTTTTTTAACAGAAAGTCAGGAGAGAAATACCAATGCGAGTACTAAAATTTGGGGGCACATCAGTCGCAAACTACCAACGCGTACTGTGTGTGGCTGATATCGCTGAAAGTGAACTATCCCTTGGGCAAGTCGCCCTGGTTCTTTCTGCACCCGCAAAAATTACAAACCATTTAGTAGCGATGATAACCAAAACGGTTGCAGGACAAGACATTGTTTCCAATATGAGCGATACCACCCAAATCTTTACTGATTTGTTGTCGGGATTAAAAGAGCATCAGCCAAATTTCGATTATGAACTTCTGAAAGGTGTTATAGCGCGTGAACTGGCTAATCTAAAGCAATCCCTGCATGGTATTTCTCTGTTAAAACAGTGCCCGGACAGCATTAATGCAGCCCTGATTTGCTGTGGTGAAAAATTATCCATTGCGATTATGTCCACCGTACTACAAGCTCGCGGACATAAAGTATTTGTTATCGATCCGGTTAAAAACCTTCTTGCTCACGGACACTATCTCGAATCCACTGTTGATATCCACGAATCCACCAAACGTATTGCAGCCCTGAATATTCCTGCTGACCATATTATCCTGATGGCAGGCTTCACTGCGGGTAATGATAATGGTGAACGGGTTGTTCTTGGGCGTAATGGTTCCGATTATTCGGCCGCAGTGCTGGCAGCATGCTTACGTGCGGATTGCTGTGAAATCTGGACTGACGTAGATGGTGTTTATACCTGTGACCCACGGTCCGTTTCTGATGCCCGTCTATTGAAAAGCCTGTCCTATCAGGAAGCCATGGAACTTTCCTATTTTGGTGCTAAAGTCCTTCATCCCCGCACTATTGCGCCTATCGCTCAATTCCAGATCCCTTGCCTGATTAAAAATACCGCTAATCCTGATGCACCAGGAACGTTCATTGGTGAAGGACAAAAAGACGAAAGTATGCTTATTAAGGGCATCACTAACCTGAATCATATGGCAATGATCAACGTTTCAGGCCCCGGCATGAAAGGTATGGTCGGCATGGCAGCAAGAGTATTTGCCGTTATGTCCCGCTCAGGCATTTCTGTTGTGCTGATTACACAGTCTTCATCGGAATACAGCATCAGTTTCTGCGTACCACAAAAAGAGTTGAACAGAGCACAAAAAGCACTGACAGAAGAATTTTATCTGGAATTGAAAGACGGTGTGCTTGATCCCATTGATGTGATAGATAACCTCGCCATCATTTCTGTGGTTGGTGATGGAATGCGCACACAACGTGGCATCTCTGCCCGTTTCTTCTCGGCATTGACCCGTGCCAATATTAACATCATCGCTCTTGCTCAAGGTTCATCGGAACGCTCCATTTCCGCAGTCATTGACAATGATGCTGCTACAACAGCGGTTCGTCTCTGTCACCAAATGCTGTTTAATACCGCTCAAGTGGTTGAAGTGTTTGTTGTCGGTGTGGGCGGTGTTGGCAGCGCATTGATTGAACAAATCCGCCGCCAACAATCATGGCTGAAACAAAAACATATTGATCTACGCGTCTGTGGTATTGCCAACTCGCGGGCTATGCTAACAGATATGCAGGGCATCAGTTTAGATAACTGGCAACAGGCTCTGTCAGAAGCCAGTGAGCCTTTCAGCCTGAGCCGGTTGATCCGGCTTGAAAAAGAGTATCATCTCCTGAACCCGGTGATTGTGGACTGTACATCAAATCAATCCATTGCCGAACAATATGTCAGCTTCCTGAGCGATGGCTTCAACGTTGTCACACCGAATAAAAAAGCCAATACACTTTCAATGGTCTATTACCGAAAAATCCGTCAGGCTGCTGGAAAGTCGAAGCGTAAGTTCCTGTATGACACCAACGTAGGCGCAGGATTACCTGTCATCGAAAACTTACAGAATTTGCTGAACGCCGGGGATGAGTTAGTTCAGTTCAACGGTATCCTGTCAGGTTCTCTGTCTTACATTTTCGGTATGCTGGATGAAGGTATGACACTTTCGCAAGCAACGTTGCTGGCAAAAGAAAAAGGCTTTACGGAACCCGACCCACGAGACGATCTATCAGGTATGGATGTTGCACGTAAACTATTAATTCTGGCGCGTGAATCTGGCTATGAGCTGGAATTGGAAGATATTCATGTCGAGCCCGTTTTACCGGCATCATTTAATGCCAGTGGTGATGTCAGCGATTTTCTGCAACGTTTACCACAACTGGATCTGGAATTTAATCGCCGGGTTGCAGATGCCGCAAAGCAAGAAAAAGTGTTGCGCTATGTCGGCATCATTGAACAAGGTCGTTGTATGGTGAAAATTGCCGCAGTCGATGGCAATGATCCGCTTTATAAAGTCAAAAATGGCGAAAACGCGCTGGCTTTCTATACCCGTTATTATCAACCAATCCCACTGGTGCTACGTGGCTACGGTGCAGGGAATGATGTGACGGCAGCAGGCGTTTTTGCTGATATATTACGCACTCTGTCATGGAAATTGGGGGTTTAATGGTGGTCAGGGTTTATGCACCTGCCTCTATCGGTAACGTTGGGGTTGGGTTTGATGTGCTTGGCGCAGCAGTTTCTCCTGTTGATGGTTCACTGCTTGGGGATTGTGTCTCTGTCAGTGCAGCAGAAAGTTTTACTTTAAGTAATGAAGGGAAATTTATCGGTAAACTACCTGAAAATCCGAAACATAATATTGTCTACCAATGTTGGCAGCTCTTTCGCCAGCGACTGGGTAAAGAACTGCCTGTTGCCATGATACTGGAAAAAAACATGCCGATTGGCTCAGGATTAGGTTCCAGTGCCTGCTCAGTAGTTGCCGCATTAGTGGCATTAAATGAGTATGCAGGCCGTCCTTTTGAGCGTAGCCAATTATTGGACATGATGGGGGAATTAGAAGGGCGAATTTCCGGTGGTGTACATTATGACAATGTTGCACCGTGTTATTTAGGTGGGCTGCAATTAATTCTGGCTCAGGAAGATAGCGTTTGTCAGTCAATCCCCGCATTTGATGATTGGTTATGGGTGATGGCCTACCCCGGCATCAAGGTTTCGACATCAGAAGCACGCGCCATTTTACCTGCTCGCTATTCCCGCAGCGATATTATTAACCATGGCCGTTATTTTGCAGGATTTATTCACGCCTGCTATACCCAACAATCTGATTTAGCGGCCAAACTGATGAAAGATGTTATTGCCGAACCTTATCGCACACAGCTTTTACCTGGTTTTACCAACGCACGTGATGGAGTAAAAAAACTGGGTGCTTTGGCATGTAGCATCTCTGGCTCTGGCCCGACATTATTTGCGATTTGCAATGAGATGGCGATAGCGAAAGAGGTCGCCCAGTGGCTGCAACAACATTACGTACAGAATGACGAAGGTTTTGTTCATATTTGCCGTCTGGATCTCGCAGGCGCACGACAGGTAGGGTAACAATGAAACTATATAACTTAAAAGACAATCACGAGCAGGTCAGTTTTTCACAGGCAGTTAAACAAGGATTGGGGAAACAGCAAGGATTGTTCTTCCCGCAGGATTTACCTGAATTCAGTCGTGCCGAAGTTGATGAATTATTAAAACTGGATTTTGTCAGCCGCAGCCAGCGTATTCTCTCTGCATTTATTGGCGATGAAATTCCTGCTGAACAACTGGCTAAACGCGTTAAAAATGCTTTCGCTTTTCCTGCTCCCATATCAATTGTCGAAGATGACATCGCTTCACTGGAGCTTTATCACGGCCCGACACTGGCTTTCAAAGACTTTGGCGGCCGTTTTATGGCTCAGATCCTTGCACAAATTGCAGGAGAACAACCAGTCACTATTTTGACTGCGACTTCCGGTGATACCGGAGCGGCTGTTGCTCATGCCTTTTATGGTTTAGAGAATGTACAGGTGGTGATCCTCTATCCAGAAGGAAAAATCAGCCCATTACAGGAAAAACTGTTCTGCACATTGGGTCGCAATATTCACACTGTCGCTGTTCAAGGCGATTTTGATGCTTGTCAGGCGCTGGTTAAACAATCTTTTGATGATGAAGAACTGAAAAAAGCTTTGTACCTCAACTCTGCGAACTCAATTAATATCAGTCGACTACTGGCACAAATTTGCTATTACTTTGAAGCCGTTGCACAGATACCAGCAGAAAAACGCGAACAGTTGGTAATTTCCGTGCCTAGCGGCAACTTTGGCAATCTGACTGCGGGCTTACTGGCAAAATCAATGGGATTGCCGGTAAAACGTTTTATCGCGGCAACCAATGTTAACGATACCGTTCCCCGTTATCTGGCAGAAGGCACATGGCAACCGAACCAGACCGTTGCCACTCTCGCCAATGCGATGGACGTCAGTCAGCCAAATAACTGGCCGCGTATTGAAGAACTTTTCCGTCGTAAGGGTTGGTCACTCAGTGAACTGGGCAATGGTGTTGTAGATGACAATATCATTCAAAGCACAATCCAGGAATTAGCTGCCAAAGGCTATATTTCCGAACCTCACGCAGCCATTGCTTACCGGGTATTACGGGATCAATTGCAGGAAGGCGAATATGGACTGTTTTTGGGAACGGCTCATCCCGCCAAATTCAAAGAAAGCGTGGAAGCAATCCTCGGCCAGCCATTGCCGTTACCACAAGAGCTGGCCGAACGTGCCGATATGGCATTATTATCCCACGTCCTGCCTGCTGATTTCGCCACCTTACGCGAATTCCTGATGGAAAGAGCCCCGAAATAAATAGATTTGTCACTCCACAATGACTTGTGGAGTGGCCTTTATCATGGTTGTTCAGGGCGTTTAAACACCAATTCATTGCTTTTAGAAAGAGATTCATCAAAAGCGTATCCTTCCAGGTTAAACTCCACCAACCGTGCTGGATCGGTCAATTGGTTTTGAATAATAAAGCGGCTCATTAATCCACGGGCTTTCTTGGCGTAGAAACTAATAACTTTATATTTGCCATTTTTTTCATCCAGAAAAACCGGCTTGATAATGTTGGCTGACAGCTTTTGGGTATTTACCGATTTGAAATACTCATCAGAAGCCAAATTAATCAAAACATCATCACCTTGTTGCTCCAGTGCAACATTCAAATTTTCCGTAATACGATCTCCCCAGAATTTATACAAATCTTTACCACGAGGGTTCTCCAGTTTGATACCCATTTCCAAACGATAAGGCTGCATCAGATCGAGAGGACGCAAGACCCCATATAACCCAGATAAAATTCTCAAATGAGTTTGAGCAAAATCAAAATCAGCATCTGAGAATGTTTCTGCCTGCATACCGGTATAGACATCCCCTTTGAAAGCAAGGATCGCCTGACGAGCATTTTCCGGTGTGAATTCGGGTTTCCACTCACCAAAACGGGCTGCATTCAATCCCGCCAGTTTATCGCTGATACCCATCAGACTACTGATTTCTGCGGGTGTTAATGTGCAGCAAACATCAATTAACTGTTTAGACTCCTCCAGCAAAGCTGGTTGACTATACTTTTCTGTTGCAAGCGGGTTTTCATAATCGAGCGTTTTGGCTGGTGAAATAGTAATAAGCATGATTCTGTTCCGAGTTTCTGAATGGTTTTCTCAATAATCGAGGCTTT
This sequence comes from Xenorhabdus indica, assembly GCF_014467235.1. Lineage (GTDB taxonomy): Bacteria > Pseudomonadota > Gammaproteobacteria > Enterobacterales > Enterobacteriaceae > Xenorhabdus > Xenorhabdus indica. The sequence goes on from NZ_NKHP01000006.1 coordinate 110,741, forward strand.
TCCACTTCAATTTAGCAAAATTAACCTGAAAAAGGGGAATAACAGCGATAGAATTTTCCGACCTGACGCGCTGTGCTTGACCATGTTATTATCACAAGATGGCGAGGCAACTGTGCCAAAGATTTTACGTATAACGATGAGATATTAACCATGACCGATAAACTGACTTCCCTGCGTAAACTGACAACAGTAGTAGCAGATACCGGGGATATCGCTGCAATGAAATTGTATCAGCCGCAAGATGCAACAACTAATCCTTCCCTGATTTTGAATGCTGCACAGATCCCTGAATACCGTCAACTGATTGATGAAGCCATTGAATGGGCTCGTCGTCAGAGCAATTCCCGTGAGCAACAAATTATTGATGCCGGCGATAAATTGGCAGTTAACATCGGTCTGGAAATTTTGAAACTGATACCTGGCCGCATTTCCACTGAAGTTGATGCCCGCCTCTCTTATGACACCGAAGCCAGTGTTGCGAAAGCAAAACGTCTGATCAAACTGTACAACGAAGCGGGTATCAGCAATGACCGCATCCTGATCAAACTGGCTTCCACCTGGCAAGGTATCCGTGCTGCTGAGCAACTGGAAAAAGAAGGTATCAACTGTAACCTGACTCTGCTGTTCTCTTTTGCACAAGCGCGGGCCTGTGCAGAAGCGGGCGTTTACCTGATCTCTCCATTTGTTGGCCGTATCCTTGACTGGTACAAAGCGAATGGCGATAAAAAAGAGTTCGCGCCACACGAAGATCCGGGCGTCATTTCTGTTTCTGAAATTTACCAGTACTACAAAGAACATGGTTACAACACGGTTGTTATGGGAGCAAGCTTCCGTAATTCCGGCGAAATTCTGGAACTGGCTGGCTGTGACCGCCTGACTATTTCTCCTGCATTGCTGAAAGAGCTCTCTGAAACAAAAGGCGAAGTTGAATGCAAACTGGGCTATGAGGGAGAAATTAAGCCTCGTCCAGCCCCAATGACTGAAGCTGAGTTCTACTGGGAACACCATCAGGATGCGATGGCAACCGAGAAACTGGCAGAAGGTATTCGTAAATTCGCTATTGATCAGGGCAAACTTGAGAGCATGATCGCTGATTTGCTGTAATTCTGAACAACCCACTATTTTTTATTCTATAAAGGCGACATAATAATGTCGCCTTTTTCACTATTTTTTGTTGTTTTTATTTTTTTACTGTTAATTGAGGTTCGTATGAATGTATTACGCATTGGCCTCGTATCTGTTTCTGATCGTGCTTCAAGCGGTATTTATCAGGACAAGGGTCTGCCTGCATTGGAAGAATGGCTAGGGAAAGCAGTAACCACTCCTTTCAGTATCGAAGCCCGACTGATCCCCGATGAGCAAATCCTGATTGAGCAGACCCTGTGTGAATTAGTCGATGAATTAGGCTGCCATCTGGTGCTGACTACCGGGGGAACAGGCCCTGCCCGTCGTGATGTGACACCAGATGCAACATTGGCAATTGCTGATCGTGAAATGCCCGGATTTGGCGAGCAGATGCGTCAAATCAGTTTGCAATTTGTGCCAACCGCGATTTTATCTCGTCAGGTCGGTGTGATCCGCAACCAGGCATTAATCCTTAATCTGCCCGGACAACCAAAAGCAATTGCAGAAACGCTGGAAGGGTTGAAAGATAACAACGGCAAAGTCTTAGTGCCGGGCATTTTTGCCAGTGTGCCCTATTGTATTCAACTGTTGGATGGCCCTTACATCGAAACTGATGAAACCGTTGTGGCCGCTTTCAGACCCAAAAGTGCCCGCCGTTAACCCCTGGTTTCCTGTGTTCAGTGGCTGATTTCCGTCCATCAGCATTCGGTGATTAATGCACCGTTGTCAGAAAGCACACATTAAAAAGGTTCTGGATAAAATCAGAACCTTTGAGAAAAAAGTTTGTTCCAGTAGCTCAGGTCAGACTGCCACCACGAGTTTCAATAACCTGCTTGTACCAATAGAAGCTTTTCTTACGGCGTCGTTCCAGTGTTCCTGTTCCCTGTTCATTCTGATCAACATAGATGTACCCGTACCGCTTGGAAATTTCGCCCTTTGAGGCACTGACCAGATCAATCGCTCCCCAGCTTGTATATCCCATAACTTCCACCCCATCTTCAATTGCTTCCCTGACCTGCACAAGGTGGTCATTAAGATAATCAATGCGATAATTATCCTGAATACTGCCATCAGCTTCCACGGTATCTTTGGCTCCCAGACCATTCTCAACAATAAACAGTGGCTTCTGATAACGATCCCACAATAAATTGAGTAAGATACGCAAACCGACCGGATCTATCTGCCACCCCCACTCTGAACTGGATAGATGTGGGTTCGGGATCGTGCTCAGGATATTACCCTGTTTTTTCTGATATTCAGATTCATCCCCTGATGCACAGCTACTCATGTAATAACTGAATGAGATGAAATCAACCGTAGCTTGCATTTCCTGTTTATCTTGTTCAGTTATCGTTACCTCAATGCCATTTTCGCGGAAATAGCGCAGCATATAGCCGGGATAAGCACCACGACACTGTACGTCACCAAAAAACAGCCATTTCTGATTTTGCCGAAGAGTTGTCAGTACATCATCCGGTTTACACGTCAATGGATACATCAGGTCACCCAATAACATATTGCCAACTTTGGCATCAGGGATTATCTGATGGCACAGTTTCACCGCACGGGCACTGGCTACTAATTGGTGGTGGATGGCCTGATAGATCTCTGATTGTGTGCTGTTTTTAGGTAATCCGACTCCTGTTAGTGGTTCATATAGTGACATATTGATTTCATTGAACGTCAGCCACAACTTCACTTTTTTCCGATAACGGGTGAAAACGGTACGGGCATAGTGCTCAAAAAAATCGATCAGCTTGCGATTGCCCCACCCACCGTATTTTTTGACCAGTGCCCACGGCATTTCATAGTGGGACAACGTGATCAATGGCTTAATCCCATATTTCGCCATTTCATCGAATAACTTGTCATAGAATGCCAGCCCTGCTTCGTTAGGCTGCGTTTCGTCACCTTGAGGAAAAATCCGGCTCCATGCAATGGACGTCCGCAAACAGGTAAAACCCATTTCAGCAAACAGTGCAATATCTTCGGGATAACGATGATAAAAATCGATAGCAATATCTTTCAGATACTGTGTGTTATCACTCTCTCGCTCAGTGACAGGTCCCATAATACCCTGCGGTTGAACATCGGATGTTGAAAGTCCTTTTCCATCGGTTAAGTAAGCCCCTTCAATCTGATTGGCAGCAACTGCACCACCCCATAGAAAATGTGTTGGAAACGGTTTCATGCGGATCTCCTCTTTGGACATGTGATGAATAACGATGTTAGTGGCATCTTTCATCCTTATTTTCTTTTGTGGAGAGTTTGGTTGAGGCAGGAAGCCCGAACAACCATGTCAATAAAGTTGAAATGACAAAAGCCAGCACAGTACCAATAAGCGCACCCCATACCGTATTATTGATACCCGTTGGTGGAATAAGCTGAGTAAGGGTAAGAATATTAACCAACCCCAATGAATAGGCAGCACTTTGGTAATAACCAACCACTGAACTGCCCATCGCTCCAGCAATACAGCCAAAAATAAATGGGCGTCGATAAGGCAGGGTCACACCATAAACCGCAGGCTCAGTAATACCAAATATCCCGGTGGTTACAGCCGAGCCAGATAACATTTTCAATTTAGCATCGCGGGTACGCAGAAACACACCAAAGGCCGCTCCTGTTTGTCCTATCACTGCGGGGAGTATCAAAGGCATTAACGTATCGTAGCCAACAGTAGATAAATTATTGATTAAAATAGGAATAAATCCCCAGTGCAGACCAAAAATAACACAAATTTGCCATACTCCTCCCGTAATCATCCCTGCCAATACCGGAGCGAATCCATAAGCACTTTGGTAACCTTGCGCCAGCAACTGGCTTAACCAAGTCGCCGTTGGTCCAATGACAAGAAATGTAAGAGGGACAATTAACATAAGGCAAACAAGGGGGGTAATGAAGTTCTTGATTGCAGCAGGAAGATGAGCATCTAATACCTTTTCAACCTTACAGCTTGCCCAAGAGGCCAGAATAATCGGGATCACTGAAGAACTGTAGTTCAGGAAGGAGAGTGGAATACCCATGAAATACTCAGTTGTACCACCAGCTACCGTCGATGTTTGAAAGGCAGAGATGATCATGGGATGAACTAATGCACCACCAATACCCATCGAAATAAAGGGATTACCACCGAATTTCTTACCTGCTGTATAACCGAGCACCAATGGAAAAAAGTAGAACAGAGAATCACTGGCAGCATACCAAACATGATATGTCCCACTGTCGGGAGACATCCATTTCAGAGTAACAGTAACTGCAAGCAATCCTTTTAAAATACCCGCTGCCGCCATAATACCCAAAAATGGGCTGAAAACACTGGAAACTATATCAATGAAATGGTTAAAAAGGCTGTCTTTCTTATTAGCTGAGTCTGTTGTGGCTTCTATCTTATCAGGAGGAGTTAGCACTTGTTGAATTGCCTGATAAACATCACGCACTTCATTACCAATGACTACCTGAAACTGCCCCCCACTTTCAATCACTGTCATAACTTCTGACTGAGCTTTTAGCTTACCGATATCAGTAAATGCACTATCCCGCAGTTTAAATCGCAGCCGGGTTGCACAGTGGACTAGACTGATAATATTCTCTTGCCCACCGACATCCGCAATAATTTCCTGAGCTAATAGTTGGTACTTCATGCTATTTCCCCATTTTTGCCATTAGATAGACTGGGAAGTGCAAAACGGTGAATTTTATTCAGGCAAAAAAAACTGACAATCCTCCCTTGCATACCATGCGGGAAATTATTGTCAGATGTCATATCCTAAAGATTTTCAAGTGACGCAGCCGAAAAAAAACTGCAACTTGAACGACAACAGGCATACTTCCTGTTACCACTAAAAGCAGTAATAATTCACTTTCTGATATTAGTTACTTTTAGTTATCACTCAAATTTCGAATAATAAAAGTGTGACTGTGATCGCGAAGCTCTATTAATAGAGACTCATTAATCAATGATATTGAGCAGTCTAAGATCCAACTTCGACTCCCATCCCTGCTTCTGTCCAGCCTGAAAAGCCTTTTTTAAAACGGCTGGCACGAATACCTTTAGCACGCAATAGTTCAAGGGCATTGGCAGAAAGAACACAATAAGGCCCACGGCAATAGGCGATAATATCCTGACGGGAAGGCAGCTCATCCAGCCTGTTTTCCAGTTCATCAACAGGGATATTGATAGCATTGGGTAAATGACCTTGCTCAAATTCCTCTTTAGGTCTGACATCCAGCAAAAATGTGCTTTTTTCCTTGATTCTCTCCAACAGCTCATCCCATGAAATCGCTTCCTGATTATTCGTATCATCAATTAATCTGCGCATTTCTGCCCGGTTAAATTCGGCATATCTCTGGATGGCTGTAACGATATCCATAATCGGCCCTTCCCCCAGGCGATAAAACACATTTTTGCCGACTTTACGGGATCGAAGCAGCCCCGCACGTTTCAAATGTTGAAGATGCTGTGAAGTATTGGCAATGGACAGACCGGAAAGCTCCGATAGGTTTTCCACGGATTGTTCCGTATCAATCAGACATTCAATCAATATTAGCCGATGAATATTTCCCAACACTTTAGCGATTTCTGCTATCTCAACGAGAATTTGTTTATCAAACATTGACTTTATACTTCCGTCATCATTAAACTCAATAAATTAATTGATTATGATATTATCAGACTTTTTCTATCATTTCGAGTACTTGCTGATTGATTGGCCATTAGGGGATACCCTATGGATTTCAAGATGCAGCTAACCAAACTGCAACTCGAAAGACGATGGGTATAACCAGAATTTGGAGATTAAAAACTGATGAGTGAAGGACTGGTGTTTATTGCTTATTCTGCATTGATTGGTGGTGGCGCAACAGTTGTCATGGATCTTTGGGCTGTTTTTATAAAACGTTATTTCGACATTCCCTCATTAAACTACAGTATGGTGGGACGCTGGATTGGACACATACCCAAAGGAAAATTTATTCATGTAAGTATATTACAGGCTGAACCTGTAAAAGGTGAGGGTGGAATTGGTTGGTTCTTTCACTATCTTATTGGCATCATTTTTGCTGGTATTCTATTACTGATTTGGGGATTAGAGTGGGCAAAAAACCCAACTTTTCTGCCAGCATTAATTATAAGTTTAGTTACGTTAGTTGCTCCTTTTTTTATTATGCAGCCTTGCATGGGAATGGGGATAGCCGCATCCAAAACTCCCGCACCTAATACATTAAGGCTAAGGAGTTTAATGGCACATACCTCTTATGGCATTGGTCTGTATTTAGCTGCGCTTTTTTTAACATTATTTTCTTGATGTTATTTTTTTAGGAGGTATTTATATCAAACTGAATAAATTGTGAATTACAGCACGTAAATAATGTCTAAGCTTTCAGATCAAGCCATAGTAGGCTATTAAGTGACATTATACTGTTTTTATTAAAAAATATTCCAGTTACAATCTGAACCTGGAACTGCGGAATATTTATTTTTAGCAGGGTTAACTTTATCATGGATATAAATAAAATTAACCCCCTTCCTGTCTCAACATATTAAATTGGGATTTTTTAGGGATCCCCAATATTTATCAAATATATTCAATCAAAAAATTAACACTCTGTAAAAGTACTCAACGACAAGGTTATAGATTTTATTTATGACCATGCATCATAATATTTCAACAACCGTTCTTTTATCTTATCGTTGTAATAAGAGAAAGCGATAACCTCCGGGGGCGGTGTAAAATTAGGATGAAGAGAGTGAATGAAACTTTCGTAACGCTGTAACAACCCTTCTTGAATTATAGGTGTCCAATTTGGCTTGATATCCCAGAGACATTCATACCCGACACCAAGCATTTGTGAAGTAGTTTCTTTGGCTGTCACGTCACGGGAAAGCCCAGCTAACGGCGCACGTATTGGAGTGAAATAACTAAGATCGATATCCATATTTGCATTCCCATAAATAGCATTGGCAACATAATCAGCTAACAAGGGAGATTGATGTAAACCATCCCGATACGTTCCAGTCACCAACCAAAGTCCATTCATTCCACATTCACCAATAAGAGGAAATCCATCAGCCGATATTGGTCTATTTCCCACTTGAATCGAGATGATTTCAGAAGAATATAAATTTATATTGAGTTGTTCTACAGCACAATCAAGTAAGAATTGAACATCCGATACAGTTGCTTGAGTTCGGGGATCGTTTTTTAGAATATTAGTTGCACCAATATATAGAATACCGTCATTTCTTGGCACACAATGCAATCCACATGCAAAAGCACGATTTGGTGTGCGAATTACGGACTGTGGTAGTTCCACCCCTTCTGGCAGCTTAAGTAATATGGAAACACCGTTACCTGAAAATAATGGCGGGATTCGTTTTGTGATATCTGGCATGTCAGTAAGGATATCTAACGAGTAAACACCCGCAGCTATAATGACTTTATTAGCTGAAATTGTTTTTCCATCTTCAAGCTCAACACCGGTAACTCTTCCATTTTCCGATAAAACGCGCTTAGCATTTTTCGAAATAAGTGTTCCTCCTTCGGCCAAAAATGCAGAATCTAATATTTTGAGTAGTAAATGAGAATTCACGGCGTGTTCATCGGGAATATAAAGACTCATTAACGGTCGGACAAGTTCGTTAGGTTTTAGCCAAGTGATTTGTTTAGGGGAAATCTTTTCATATGGTTCATGATAAGATATTAGCATCTTCTCGATTGCATCATAATTAGCACTATCGATCTCATCAGTTCCAGCGGTGTTAAGAATAACATGTGTACCTTGTGCAGTAAAAAGTGATTGATGATTACCAGATGAAACAGCAAGTCTTTTAGCCCATTGCGGCCACCTTTTCTTGGCATTGAAATCCATACTGACTTTCAATTTTCCGTGCTGACTTGCAACTAAACCTGTCGTTACCTCACCGAAGCAACCATTCATCGCTCCTGCTGCATTAGAGGCTGCATTACTTCTATCAAGACTACCAATACGACAAACTGTATACTTTCTGCTGGCTAATTCGTAGGCAATTGAACTGGAGATTGCACCTGAGCCTACAACGATTACATCGTATTTCATGGTATTGCTCCTTTTTAAATTTCCCATTTAAGGGTTTGAAAAAGCTAATTATTTATGTGTTTCGTATGGCAATAGAAATGACTTATTTTTTGATAATCATCTCTATAGATCTATTATAAATAAAACATTAAATTTATAAATTGAATAATATATTTATATCAACTTATGTCAACTTGATATTTTATATATGTATGCTGTATCAAATTATCATAAGACACTAAAATTAAATAAATAATTATAAAATAAATTTTATACTTGTACGATTACATGAATAAAATATTCACATCAATATATAAAACCATTCAATATATTCATTTAATATAATGAAAATTTATTCTTTCTTATACAATTAAAATCGAGGAAAATTTATGAGTAAAATTTTTTCGGGCAAAAACCTTAATAACGTCACCCAAAAACAAGGAGCCACTTTCAAGAGAGCTGTGGCTCACAGTTTTTCGCGCTTAGATAGACGTTTCAGGGCACATGATGGATGGTTATTAGGAGATAAGATTTACATAGAAAATCTTTACGAAGATAAAAATGAGGAAAAAATTTCATCTGATATTATAGAGATGCTAGAGGATGTTGAAATAATCTTTTCACTTCTAGACGATAAGAATCTATCCGAAAAGAATCAATTCAGTATTATCGATACTTTAATTAATGCGGGAACCAATGAGCCAGATAAAAAGAAGCCAATAGATTCGGCGTATTTTTCTGGATTTATTGATGAAAAAAAAGGGGGCAATCTTTGGTTCAAACGAGAAGTCTTGGTCAAAGAAGTTATCCATATTTTAGGTGATTACTATGGAGCAACAGATTTGAATGATACAGAAATAGATAAAAATCGAGGATTACATGAACCAACATTATCCCTTGCCACCCATTACGGTTTTTTCCCAACCCCAATCGAAGTTGCACATTGGATTATTACAAAGGCCGAACTGACTAACGAGCCAGAATTCCATCAACTAACAGTACTTGAACCGAGCGCAGGGCTAGGAAACCTTGCTAAGCTCGCTGTAGATGCTGGTTGTATTGTTGATTGCATTGAAGTGCATACTGAAAGATGTCTAGAACTGGAGAATACCCAACTTTTCCGGCACATTATAAATGCGGATTTTATCACGATCGAACCTAACCAAGAAAAGCTATATGATCGAATAATAATGAATCCGCCATTTGAAGGAGAGCGAGATATCGATCATGTGGTACATGCGTTGAAATTCCTCAAGAGCAACGGCTTACTTGTTTCTATTATGTCACCAGGTACTGAATTTCGTAATCAGAGGAAATCAAAAGAGTTTAGAGCTCTAATGAAAAGTTTGAATGCCAAGTGGATTGATCTTCCTGAGGATTCATTCGTCAGTGTCGGGTCGCACAGTAACACTATTCTTCTGAAAGTTTGGAAAGATGGTAGATAGTTACATCTGTTTAGTTTTTTAATTTTATGCAAGAAAAACCGAATTCTTTGATATCTAGCGCTGCATTGATGGATGCCAGCGCTATCACTTTAAATTATAAATATTCATTTATTGTCTAATATAAACTCACTTAAGGTAACCTCATTGAAAATCTAACATTACGCGGTGTAAGTGAAAGCAAAGCAAAGATAGCCAAAATTAAACCAATCCATAATGGCGATATTAATCCATATCCGGCACCAATACTTAATCCTCCAGCCCACGCAATAAATGCCAGCCCACTGTTAATGACCGAAACATGGACGCTATTGACCAAAGGTCCAGCATTTGCCACTCGCATTACACGTGTAATCATTGCCGGACTCATAGGAACTCCCACAAGACCAATCACTAAAAAGGCAATAATGCTTATATAGCGACTTTCTGGGAAAAGCGCGAATATCAATAACGATATAGCCAGTATGCTAATTCCGATGGTCATCACCAAGAAGGTATGCTGATCCGCAAAACGACCAGTAATCGAATTGCCAATGACATTCGCAACACCGTAAAGGCCGAGTAATATAGGTACAACAGCAGGCAATAACCCTGTAACTTCAGTTAAGATTACAGAAATATAGCTGAAAGCGGCATAAGATGCCCCGATAATAAGGGCACTTGTACCATAAGCCGCCCAGAGTTTTCCATTTCGGAATGATGCAAGTTGCTCACCAATACGGACATCCGAAGTATTACGAGAAACAGGCACCAGCCTCCACACAATCAAAGCGCAAATGATAGTGAATACAACAACCAACCAAAAACTCAAACGCCAGCCCAGATGCTGATCGATCACAGTTGCTGCGGGTACACCTAAAACGGTTGCCAACATCATACCACTGAGAACAATTGATGAAGCTCTTCCCCGCATTTCAGTTTTGACGACTTCACCACAGACGGCTAAAGAGATGCCTATACAAGCAGAGCCTGCAACACCAGTGATAACACGGGCAATAGCCATAGCCTGATAACTTCCGGCAGTTGCAGCGATCACACCTCCAACACTATAGATTGCCAATAACCAAAGTAGAGCCTGTTTGTTAGGAACCCGTATCGTGACAAATAATGCGGTTAATATCGGCCCACCAACCACCATGCCAATAGCGTAGAGTGAAATCAGGTAGCCAATATCTGCGACAGTGACGCCAAACACACCAGTTAACGATGGCATCATGCCAACAACCATAAACTCAGAGGTGGTCAGTATGAATATCGTCAGTCCGAGCAAATAGATGGAGATAGGGATATCACGCGGTTTTTGTGAAGCTATTCCCGATGAAGTATTGGGGTTTACCCTTTCTGATTGCATTTTATTCATGGCCAGGCTCTCCTAATTCAACAGTATTTCGATTTGTAAATAGAGTCGCCAACAGTGCAGCAATGACATAAATAACAGCAGCCGTTCCGAACGCCCATACATAACCAACAATAACTTCGACTTGTGTTGCGGCCACAGCCATTAGTGCTGAGAGGCCTATGGTTGGGCCAAGTTCCATGGCAGTATTCATGACTCCACCAGCCAGGCCCGCATGATGTTGTGGAACATTCATAGTGGAAAGTACGGCAGAACCAGAAAAAACCAGTGAAATACCTACTGCTACAAGAATCAAACTGGGCAATAATCCCATAAAGTAAGTGGTATTTTTGTCAAGACTAACTAACAATCCAAATCCTACCGCAGCGATGAGTAACCCTAAGTTTGTCAACCGTACTGCACCTATGCGACTAACTAAATGTGTTGTCATTTGTCCAGTTACGATAAGAGCAACAGCAAATGGCAAGAATGCAGCCGCTGTCATAAGTGGTGTCCATCCTAGCTCTCGCTGCAAGTAGAGGGATAAAACAAAATTGATAACACCTGATCCTGCCGCAGCGAGAAACATACCGAACAATCCGATGAATCGAGAACGTTCGAAAATAAATCCGGGAGGAAGAAGTGGCTCACGAACGAAACGTTCGATCACTGCAAAGGCAATTAACAAACTGAGGCCTGTCAGCAGCGGGAGTAGCACAACTGATGATGTCCACGAGTGATCACCCGTTAATATCAAACCATAACTGCTTAAGGAAATACCGAAAGTAGCGAATATCGCACCAACCAGATCTAATTTCGACCTATGATGAATCTTGTCCATGTCTGCCGGAAGTAAGCCACGAGTGCTGACCAAGCCTATGAGTGAAACAAGGACAGGAACAGCGAACATCCATCGCCAAGAAATCCACGTTGTTGCTATACCGGAAATAATAAATCCCAGAACAGCCCCCAAAACAGAAACACCTCCCCATATAGTCATTGCCCGGGCAAAAGCCCCATGCTCTGGGAACAAAGTACGCAATACAGCCATTGCAGCAGGTGCTGTCAAGGCCCCACCTACTCCTTGAGCAAAACGCATAGCAACAAGCACTTCGAAAGAGGGGGCAAAGCCAGCTATAACAGAAGATATACCAAAGATGAGTAAGCCAACAGCAAACATTCTTCGTCCCTGAAACCTGTCTGCCAACTGTCCACCAAAAAGTAGCAGGCCACTGAATGGAAGCCCGTAGGCGGCAAGAACTAAAAGCAAATCAGCAGATGTAAGATTGAATTCTATTGCTATTTTTGGCAGCGGTACTGTGATGAGTGCGATGGTAAAGATCAGCGTGGATTGAACGATCGCTAAGATCGTAAATGCCAGACGTTGAGCATGTTGGAACGACTCTTTCTGTGGCTTTTCATTGTCTTTAGCGAATATATTGCTAGATGGCATTATATAATCTCCTGCTCGATATGATATATCAAGAGTACATTTAAATATCATTCAATTTAATAATTGAATAACATAATAATGTGAATTCAAATCTTCGTCAACATACAAAAATCCTTTATCATCTATATACCTTTTCATAATAGTGAGAATATCAGCATGCGGTGTTCCTTACCCCGCGTGACACGCAGGGTAAGGAATACTCCTATCATTTTGAAAAGCTATTTAGTTTAAGAATCAATAAAACATATATTGATAGCAATAATGAGGCTAATTAATATTAATTATATTAGATTATATCGCCATGAAATGATTAACCCGATAGCAAGGCAACGGCTTCGGACAGCGGCAAGAAAGAAATAACACATTATTATTTAATAGCATTATAGAGATGCCAGTTCCTGTTTTACGTTTTTTTGCAATCGCTATTTTATATTAACTTCAACCCTGTTTAAGAAGAACTGAAGTTAAAAAACATCATAGGCAGTTAAGCTGCAACCATTTTTCAGCATCAAGAGCCGCCATACACCCTGAACCTGCGGATGTTATTGCCTGACGATATTTATTATCAGCAACATCTCCTGCTGCAAATACGCCTGAGATTGATGTCATTGTTTCAAGGTGATGACTCTTACCATTCACAACAATATATCCATCATTCAGTTCTAATTTATTCTGCAAAAATTTTGTGTTAGGAGTATGACCAATAGCCATAAAACAACCACCTATTGGAAGATCACATAATATGTCATCAATTTTATTTATTAAGGCAAGTCCCTTGAATTGACCCTGATACTCTATATACCCTTTTACCTCTGTATTCCAGAGAATATCAATCTTACCTTGCTTGACCTTAGCCATTAGCCTGTCCTGTAAGATTTTTTCAGCTTTTAGCTGATCGCGTCTGTGAATGAGAAAAACCCGCCTTGCTATATTAGAAAGATACAATGCCTCTTCGACGGCGGTATTACCGCCACCTATTACCGCCACATCCTGGCCTTTAAAGAAAAAACCATCGCAAGTCGCACAGGCAGAAAGCCCCTGACCATATAATTTATTTTCACCAGGTAGATTCAAATAACGCGCTGTTGAACCTGTTGCAATAATAATACTTTCTGCCTGGTATTCGTTTTTCTCCCCTGAAACTAAGAAAGGCCTAGCATCAAAATCAATTGAAACTATATGGTCATGAATTATTTCTGAAATAAATTCTTTTGCGTGATTATCCATTCTTAGCATCAATTCAGGGCCTGTTGTTCCCCTCGGCTCTCCCGGCCAGTTTTCAACATCAGAGGTATTCATTAGTTGCCCTCCCACTTCCAAGCCGGAGACAACAATAGGAGAAAGACCCGCCCTAGCCGCATATATCGCCGCTGTATACCCAGCAGGACCAGTTCCTATAATGAGTACTTTCGTATAAAAAGACATTAAATGCTCCTTGGGTTACCAGTTAACAGCATAATGATAATATTGGCTTAGGCATTAGAGGAGACAGGCTCCTTACACCGCAAATATCATCCAACCTGAACTACAAATTCTGAGAAACCATATCCTTAAATTGTGATAACGAAGCGACCCCAATAAGAGAATCAACAGGCAACCCATCTTTATACACTAACGTTGTTGGTATGCTGCGAATACCATATTTCATAGCAATATCATAGGCTTCATCAATATTAACTTCTGCGAAAGTGGCACTCGCTTTCATGTCGTTTGATAACTGGCTAAATGTTGGTGCAACTGCACGACACGGCCCGCACCACGGTGCCCAAAATCTGACAACGCAGATCCCTTTAGTATTGACTACACTATCAAAATTCTTTTCAGTTAATTCAATTAATGTATTCATATTGAATCCTTAGTTATGCGCAAGGTAATGACTAACTTAACTTATCTAACACAATATTCAATTATTATATTGAATATATAAAAACAATCAACCGTTCTTTTCCTATCAAAGAACAAGATTTTTTATTGATTAATAACAATTAGTTATAAAAACCAAAACAAATTACATCCAAAAATGCTAAGAACGCCAGACAGATGCAATAGCTAAAATGTTTAACCCCTGAATGACCTTTGATCAGTAGTAAACAATCACTAATAGGGTATTTTCATATGTTTATTATCCAAAACACAAGTCAGAAATAATTAACAATATGTTGATAAATAATGTTTTTTATTCTCACACCCATACATTTTAGGTTTCCGAAGAGTAGCCATTGATATAATATAAATCTTAAATAGAATAATTGAATATTGTAGTAAAATAGTGAGTATCAGCCCCAATAAAAAGCATCCATACCCAACAGATTTCGAATTGCTTCATAGCTGTATGGGATCACTACCAACTAAAAAGGCAATTGGAAAATGAAGGGGATAGGTACAAGATTAAGGATAGAAAACATGAGTAAGATACAAACTGTGAATGAACAAATTCATACTTTTTCTGATGCCATCTGCACTATGGCTCAAGCTTCATCTGATGTCGCCTCTGCCTTTGAGAAACTTTACACAACAACATTAATTGATGGAAAAATAAGCCATAAAATTAAAGAGTTAATTGCAATAGCAATCGCAATAACCTCAGGCTCTGAGGAATCACTTAGAAACCACATTCGTTCAGGTATAGCAAGTGGATTAACGCGAGAAGAGCTCGTTGAGGGAATTAACGTAGCAATATTGATGAAAGGTGAAAATGCTTTTATTTATAGTGCAAAAGCATTAACTCTGTATGACATTGAGAAAAGCAGTGAACGCTAAAAATCAATATTATCTATTGAGCCCTCCTATCCATTATGAAACAAGCCCCGTTGAAAACAATGGGGTTTGTCAGTGATTAAAATAATTTAAAATCTAATTTAAGTAGAACTATCACACCATTCCCTTACTTATAATCTTCCCGTGGTGTTTTGCAATATATCCTACAGGTATAGAAAAGAATACAGAATTCAAATATATTAAGTTATTAGTTATTAAAATTCATCTAACGTTAGCACAAAAAATCCAGGCAGATCATGTCCACTATCCCAATAATGATTAAATAGCTGCATCGTCAGGATTTCAGACATAAGAAATCGATGAGCGTTCCTCATAAATTCATTCAATATCGAAAGGCAGACGTAATTTATTACTTTTGATCAATATGAACCTTTAAAAACGTTCCTTTAATCTGTTATCTTGAATATTTTTCGTGATTCATATCACGAATTAAATATATTTTAACATATCGTGCAACGTCTTTATATCAAATCAGATAGGTATTTAGAGATCCCCATTTTTTATATAAAAAATTATTAACCTTATATCATAATTTGATAACACAGAGTGTTATCAAAATGTTTTTTTTGTGTAAAAATGAATCGAAAAATAAAATTTAACACCTTACCAGAATTAATTAAAACTCAAAAAAACATTATTTTTCATAAAGTTAAAAATAATAAATTATAATAGTAAATTTTATTTATATTTCAAGAAAAAACAAATACAAGCGGGTTCTTCATTAAAAAGCTTGACTGCATTATCAGCAATTCTTTATTACAAAAATAAAAATTTACTTATTAATCAAACACAGGGGATAATGCATGCAAAACTTTCTCAAGGCATTACAAGAATCCGGATTAAAAATCTCTATTTCTTCTGAATTATTTAAATCAGAAAATAAAAATTCAGAAATCAAGTTATCTCAACTGAAAAGACAGATCAGTGGAATGCTTCGAAATAGGTTACCTTTAAACATTACCACTCCCATAACTCTACAAAAAGATATTATTGAAGAAAAATATTTCCCATTAACAGATATTCAATATGCTTATTTAATTGGACGTAATCCTGGATTAGAATTAGGAGGATTAACTAGCTGTTTATATAAAGAGTTAGATATTAAATCATTAGATATCAATTCATTAAATTGTGCATTTAATAAAATCATTGTATATCACCCTATGTTGAGGGCAACATTGTCTTTAGACGGACAACAACAGATCTTACCTACTCCATTGAATTACACCATTCCTATTCAGGATATTAGCGAATACACTACATCAGAAAAAAAACAAATACTGTCAAGTATTCGCCAGGAAATGGAAAAACAATTATTACCTCTTGATAAAACACCTACATTCGATATACGTGCAACAATAATTAATGACGATATGACTCGTTTACATATTTATTTTGACCTTATGTTTGTGGATCTGCATAGCACCCACTTGATATTACGTGATTGGTGGCATGTTTACCAAGGTCATGAGTTACCAACATTCACCACTAATATGAATTTCCACACTTATATAAACTCAGAGCGTTACCTGCAAGGGGAATCACAAGGGCTACGTGACAAAGATTATTGGGAAAAACAGTTGGATGTTCTACCACAACCGCCAGAGCTACCATTGAAAACAATTCCTGAATTAATCTCTTCCCCTTTGATCAAACGTTACAGGCGGAAAATCACGACTGAAACATTACAAGCTCTCAGGCAAAAAGCAGAATTACGTCAATTAACTCTGGAAACCGTGTTTCTCGGCATGTATGCAGAAGTCCTGCGCCAATGGTCCAAACACCAAATTTTTACACTAACTATTACCCAATTTGGGCGGCGACCCTATTTTGATGGCATTGAAAATGTTGTCGGTAATTTTATTCACCCCATGTTGCTTGGAATACAGGGAACAAGAGAAGAAAGCCTCAATGATCGTTTAATACAGATCCAAACTGATTTGATGATGAATCGCTGGCATTCTTCTTACAATGGTGTCCAAGTTCTTAGAGAGCTGACCCGCCGAAAGCATCACAACCGAGCAGCAACAGCTCCCATAGTATTCAGCAATACTCTGACAGCCAATTTAGATGATGTAGTGACAGAGATCGGCTGGGAGAATGCTATCCATACTTACAGCAGTAATCAAACGCCACAAATCTGGTTAGAGAACCAACTGGTTCGTGTTGATGGTTTTGTTCAAATTAACTGGAACACTATCTATGAATTGTTCCCTGATGGAATGGTAGAAGCCATGCTGGATGCTTATCTGACACTAATTGAGACTTGTGCAGAAGATGATGCTTTATGGGATAAAAATACATCATTGGTGAAGTTACCCGCGTCAGATATGACAGAACGGGAAAACGCTAATGCAACAGCTACAACATTCGATATCAAATTGCTACATGAAATAGTTTTGCAGGCAGCCGCAAAATTTCCTGATGAAGTCGCCCTTATTCAGGGAGAAAAACAAATTACTTATGCAGAAATGGTTAACAAAGCCGGTTCAATAACCCAACAACTTCAGGCTGCTACCCAAATTCATCCCAATGACATTGTCGCTGTCTCCTTACCACAAGGCCCTGAGTTGGTAATCGGATTGCTCGCTGTTCTTATGTCAGGTGCTGCCTACGTAGCCATCGATCCCCAACTCCCTGCTGAACGTCGAATGAATTTGATTAATCGTTGTTCAGCCAAAGGCATTATCACTGCTAGCACAGCATTTGACCATAATGAGTTTTCGGGTCTGCCCCGGATTAATCTGGACAAGTGTCCTATGGACAACTCAATGGATATCGCACATTGGTCTTCTATACCTTCAGTACAGGGACCAGATGATCTGGCATATGTTATTTTTACTTCCGGTTCAACCGGAGAACCGAAAGGTGTCATGGCCTCCCACCGTAATGCAGCAAATACTGTGTTTGATATAAATCACAAATTCCACGTTACAGAAAAAGATGCCGTATTATCTGTTGCACCTGCGGGGTTCGACTTGTCTGTTTATGATTATTTCGGACTACTGGGAGTAGGCGGAAAAGTTATTTTTTCCATCCCAGAGACAGCCAATGATCCGAAAGTCTGGCTGGAAATACTCATCAAACATCAGATTACTATCTGGGATAGCGTTCCTGCCCCCATGAAAATATTGGTAGACAGAAACGGCTCTGCACTTGCCGAAAGCAAATTAAGGCTCATCCTCATGAGCGGAGACTGGATACCTGTTGATCTGCCTGGGCGCATCCGGGAAACGTTGCCAAATGCGGCAATAATCAGCCTTGGTGGAGCTACCGAAGGCTCCATCTGGTCAATACATTATCCTATTGAGAAAATCGATCAAAACTGGAAAAGCATTCCTTATGGTAAGCCATTGGCAAACCAGACTTTTCATGTTTTAAATAGTTGGCTTCTTCCCTGCCCCAAATGGGTGACCGGAGAACTCTACATTGGTGGCGTTGGCGTAACCCACGGTTATTTGGGCGACGCAGAAAAAACCTCACTTCGCTTTATTACTCATCCCATCACTGGTGAACGGCTGTACAAAACGGGAGATTTAGGACGATATATTGAAGATGGTCTGATAGAGATTTTAGGGCGTGAAGATAATCAGGTAAAAATCAATGGATATCGCATTGAATTAGGCGAAATTGAAGCCTGCCTCCTGAATCATGAAAATGTCAGCCATGTTGTCATTGACGCTCCGGTTCATGCCAAAACCGGACAACGACACATCGTTGCTTATGTTGTCCCTGAGAATACAGAAACATTAAATGCCCCGGACTATTTTCAGGAACAGTTGCGGAAAATTGCCCAAAAAACTTTGCCCTCTTATATGGTGCCTAATTACTATGTCGTATTGCCTCATATGCCATTAACCAGTAATGGAAAAATTGATCGTAAGGCCCTGCCAATCCCTTGGTCTGGTAACGAAGAACACGCTGATGCTCCAGTCAAACCTGCCAATGAGACAGAAACAATCATCCTGAAACTCTGGCAGGCACAGCTCCAACATGATGATTTTGATGTCACCGATGGCTTTTTTGATATTGGTGGCGATTCACTGCATGCGGTTGGTTTACTTAGTGCACTGCGACAAGAATTTAACATTACACCCGCTGGCGAACAGGACATCATTGAAGGTCTGTTCATGAACGCTAATATCCAGTCTTTCTCCCGCATTATCAAAACAATTGTTCAATCTCAAACGGAGAATGACCTATGAGCAAGGCGTACGATTATATCGTGGTAGGAGGAGGTTCAGCAGGGTGTGTGGTGGCATCACGCCTGTCCGAAAATAGTACTAAGTCCGTACTGTTAATTGAAGCAGGTCACGAATCTGATGCACACAACCCTGCCAGCCCACTCAGGGATGCGTCAAGGCTCGTGCTGGAAGGGTATAACTGGGATTATGAAGCCAATGTACGCGACGGCGAGCGTTTCTCTGAACTTGTTCACTCTCTCGCTTCCCCCCAAAATGACAAACAACAGGATCGCAAGCATAAGAAACGTAATCCATTCAATTATCGGGCGGGAAAAGTACTTGGTGGTTCTTCCGCTGTCAACGGCGCCATCGCTCTGAGAGGATTTCCGAGCGATTTTGATCAATGGGCTCAAATGGGTTGCCCGAACTGGTCTTGGGAGCAAGTACTACCGTGGTTTAAGCATCTGGAGAATGATATCGATCGTATTGGTGATGATAACCACGGTTCGCAGGGACCCATGTGTCTGCGCAGGCCCTCAAACAGTGAGATCCACCCACTGGACATGGCATTTTCTCGTGCCTGCGAGCAGTCTGGTGTGCCTTATGTTGACGATCTCAATGTCGGTGAAGGGCCCGCAGTCGGCCCTGTGCCCGCGAATGTTATTCATGGAGCAGAAAGAGTCGATGTTTATCGTTCCTACCTTGAACCGTTCCTGAATAGAAAAAATCTGCATGTGATGACTGATGCACTCACCACACAGATAATTTTTAACGGCACTGTCGCTTCAGGGGTGAAGACTATTCAATCAGGGAAAGAACAGGTTCACCGGAGCAAGCAAATCGTACTTTGTGCCGGGGCAATTGGCTCAGCAACATTATTGCAGCGTTCAGGTGTCGGTGATCCAGAACATCTGAACACGTTAGATATCCCTGTTATTGCTCAAGTGCCAGCCGTTGGCAGAAATCTGACTGATCATGCATCAGTGGTACTTTGGGCACTTCCCAAAGCAGGTGTTTGTACAACCGGCCTGCCATGGCGGCAAATTGCTGCCCGTATCAGCAGTGGTCACGACGAAAAAGTCGATATACAAATCGGCTTACTGAACAACGTTGCCAGCAACACTGTACCGGGATTCAGAGACCGGGTGACTTATCCAATGTTGGTTGGGGCTTCTGTAATGTTAATGCGCCCGGAAATTCAAGGTCGGGTCTTCATCAGTTCCAAGACTCCGACAGTATTGCCCCAAATTGATCTTCCATTAGCCCGTACCCCATCAGATATTGCACGTCTTATCGGAGGGGTGCGTAAGATTTGGGAAATTTTACGTTCTCCAGAAGTGGATGCTTTCCTTGATGGAATACAATTTTGGTCTGACTCAATGATTTATAACGACACAATCATGAGCAGTGCAATAAAAAACCTTGTCAATCCGGGTTGGCATGCGTCCGGAACACTCAGAATGGGTATCTGTGGAGATCCTGATAGCGCCACACACGAAGATGGTCGGGTGCATGGCATTACTGGTGTCACAGTCGCTGATGCTTCCCTATTTCCCACCATTCCCTCCATGCCCACTAATCTGACAACCATCATGACCGCTGAACGCATTGTCAGTTTCCTTATAAAGAGAGAATCCACCGGTGACAGGAGGACAGATGGACACTAATTGCAGGCGGGTCATTTACGCCTTCCCACATGCGGGAGCAACAACAGCGATTTATCGCCCCTGGCTGAATGATCTCATGACAACCCAATCTGCGATCTTACAGCCTGTCGCGATACCCGGCCGTGGTCATTTGGCTAAAGAGCCTGCAATCCACGATCTCGATTTACTGATTAAGCGCTTATCATCAGATATCTGGGCCGACTTTCAGCAGAAAAAGGCCCAGGAAAATACCGAATGGATAACCTTTGGTCATAGTTTTGGTGGTGTGCTGAGTATCGCTGTGGGGCAAGAGATAATGAAAAACTATGGGACTTCTCCCCTGTTTGGTGTGGTATCCAGCTCTGTTCCACCTCACCTCCAACTGAAAGATGAACGGCATAAATGGACTAATGAACAATTGATTCAGAAAACCAAAGAGGATCAAGGAACACCTGAAGCAATATTGAACGAACCTGCACTGATAAAACCAATCATTCGTCAATTACGTAGTGATTACCTGATCCGCAGCCAATTTTCTCAACTCGACAATATACAGGTGAATTACCCACTAATACTGATTTCCGCGACCCAAGACATTGATGTCACTTTGGAAGAGATGAAAGCCTGGAAAAACTACACCTCTAACGATATTTCACTCATCAATATTGAAGGGGATCATTTTGCTGTATACCGACACTGGAACACTATCAAGCAAATACTACTGAGCAATGAATGAACTGATAAAAAATCAGGAGTGAATATGCGTATTGAAGCTGATGATTTTAATAATTATAGGAAATTTTGTCGTGAATTTCTTGAGCGTGAAATCGTACCTGAACATCAGATATGGGAAGAAAACGGACTGGTCGAGCGCACTTTTTGGGAGAGATTTGGTCAGTCAGGTTTGTTAGGTATGAGTGTCAATCCTGAGTTTGGAGGACAGGGAAAAAGCGATTATCGGTTTGCGGTAATTCTGACAGAAGAGCTCATCAAAGCTGGTGTCACTGTACCGGGGATCGTTGCTCACAATGATATTGTTGCCAGCTATATTTTTGCTCTCGGTAATCAGGAACAGAAAAAAAGGTGGCTGCCGGAATTATGTAATGGAAAACGGGTTGCGGCTATCGCCATGACAGAACCAAGTGGTGGTTCCAACACCGCAGATATCAAAACCGTGGCTAAACGTCAGGGTGATTACTATCTGGTCAATGGCAGCAAAACTTATATCACCAATGGCATTAATGCAGATTTAATCATTGTAGCTGTAAAAACAGAACAAGGAAAACAGGGCCAAGGGATCAGCTTGCTGGCGATAGAACGGGATATGCCTGGGTTCTCCAGAGGTGAACCCTTAAAGAAAATTGGCTGGAATGGCAGCGATACGGCTGAACTTTTTTTCCATGACTGCAAAGTCTCCGTCACTAATCTGATCGGCCGTGAGAACCTCGGCAACTATTACTTCATGTCGGCAATGCCCCGCGAACGTCTCAGCATCTCAACCGTGGCAGTAGCCAGTGCAGAACATATATTGCAGAGCACACTGGAATATGTGAAAGAAAGGACAGCCTTCAATCAACCAATCGGTTCCTTTCAATATAACCGTTTTGTTCTCGCGCAATTAGATACCGAAGTAAAAATTGCTCGGACCTACCTTGATAACGCTGTTGCTCTCTTTAACCAAGGGCTTTTCAGTTTAGTGGACGCGGCCCGCATCAAATGGTGGACTACCGAACTTCAAATGAAAGTGGCTGATCGCTGCCTGCAATTACACGGCGGATTGGGTTATATGCGCGACTCTACTGTTGGCAAGAATTGGCTAAATAGCCGTGCCCAAACCATTTACGGAGGAACCAGTGAAGTGCTGCAAGAAATCATTAGTAAATCACTTGGGCTTTAAAACGCAGTGATATTCCTTTAGATAAATCAACATCATTAATATATTCATATGAGAGGTTATGTTATGGCAAATAATGAAATACCGACCCTATTTGAATGGATGGGAGGACGTGAGGCTCTCATGAAACTCATGACCCATTTTTACGCTAAGGTCGAAAAAGATGAGTTACTCGCCCCATTGTTCAAAAACATGAAATCCGATCACCCCGGTCATGTTGCCATGTGGCTGGAAGAAGTACTTGGTGGAGAAAAACGCTATTCCAATGAACGGGGCGGTTTTAAAGTCATGTTAAACCGTCACAGAGGCAGAAGCATTCAACCAGAACAAAGGAAAAGATGGGTAGAGCTACTGATGCAGTCTGCTGATGAAATCGGTTTACCCTCTGACCCTGAGTTTCGTGCGGCGTTTGCTAGTTATATCGAATGGGGTTCGCGCAGGGCAGAAGCCAATTCTCAACCCAATGCAGCTCCTTCACGTCGTGAAACTGTACCCAATTGGGGTTGGGGTGAAGCACCTCCGGGAACCCCCTGATTCTTTAGGAACCTTAGAATAGAGAGGTGAGTTCATGCTGTTGGCTATCAGCGATTTACATGTATCTTATGCTGCAAATAGAGCTATAGTTGAATCACTCAAGCCATCAACACCCGACGATTGGCTCCTGTTGGCTGGTGATATTGCGGAACAAGAATCAGACTTTATATGGGTCATTAGTCTGCTTACCCGACGGTTTGCCCAAGTGGTCTGGACACCAGGGAATCATGAACTTTGGTGCACACCAAGAGATAACTTGAAGTTACCTGGCGTACTGCGTTATCAACATCTGGTCAATATTTGCCAACAGCATAACGTACTCACCCCTGAAGATGGATTCGGTCATTACCGCATGGAGAATGGGAAGCCCCTTATCATTGCCCCTATTTTTACCTTGTACGATTATTCATTCAGAAATACTTGTGACTATACAGCAGATCAGGCCATAGAACGTGCTCGCCGTTGTGGTGTCATTAGTTCTGATGAATTCTTCCTGAAAACCTATCCCTATAAAAATATTATCGATTGGTGTCAGGAACGTCTTCAATACACCGAGAAACGTTTGAACACTATTCCAGATGGTGAAGATATTGTGCTTATAAACCATTTCCCCCTTATCCGTAAGCCACTCGAATCTTTAAGAAATACAGAATTTTCCATTTGGTGTGGTAGTGAAAAAACCCATCAATGGACATCAAGAAAAGGCGTTCGCATGGTGGTATACGGGCACCTGCATATACCTAATATCGAATATGTTCAAGATGTTATGCACTTAGAAGTCTCTTTGGGATATCCACGGGAATGGCGGAGAAATGGAAGAGATTCTTACTTGGTTCAACTAGACGAGTTGCTGAAATCCACTAATGAGTATCGCTAACTATTCTGACAATAAGGTTAATTTACCGATGAAAGATGATGAAACAATCCCACAGACAAAGCCTCGAATTTTGATTGGAGCAACAGGGTCAATCGATATCTCTCTCCTTCCAAGATATCTTTTGGCCATTAAAGCAACTATTGATTGTACATTAACAATATTGATGACAAACAGCGCCACTACCTTTTTACCCGCAGAAACTGTCGCCCTTTATGCTGATCGCGTGATCAGCGGAGAAAAACCTCAGGATTGGCCAACAGATAAACCTTCACGCATTGTGGCTGATCACGACATAATGGCCATTTTACCTGCAACTGCAAATACTATGGCAGCCGTCGCGCATGGTACTGCACCTAACCGTTTAACAACCGTGATTTTGGCCGCCACGTTTCCGGTACTGTTTTTCCCTGTTATGGGAAGCGCAATGTGGGAGAAAAAAGCCACCCGCCGCAATATTGCTCAATTACAAGAAGATGGTTATTTCGTGATTGACCCCGTCTGGCACGAGAATTTTGACGCCTCACTGCAACGTATGGTGGGACACCCTTCCTTGCCGGATATTGAAACTGTCATTGGACTACTGAAGAAGTTTCTGTAACTGTTCCACGTCCTATTGAGGGCTATCACAAAAAGCCCGGCAGATTTCAAGTTGCCAATCTAATACTGGCAACTTGAAAAATAAAAGGGATAAATTATCACAACAAATGAAGAACACTTAAATTAATCTATCGGTTATCAGAAACTTTTTATTACCAAAATCCATTGACTGACAAAAAAATCCCATTACGAAAATTACAGAATAAATGTCTTTTAATACTGAATAAATTTTGCTTTTTCATTTAATAAGGTCTGATAGAGTCATAAGTCTTACTTTATGATTTATGAAAATCCTATTTTATAACTATAAATCGGTACATTATGTCAGAACATCAAAGTCGTTCATTAAACAAACAAGATTATAAAACTCTGTTTTTAGCTTCCTTAGGTGGAGCTTTAGAGTTTTACGATTTCATTATCTTTGTCTTTTTTGCCGTCGTGCTTGGTGAGCTTTTTTTCCCTGCCGACATTCCTGAATGGCTCCGGCAACTGCAAACCTTTGGCATTTTTGCTGCCGGATATCTGGCCCGGCCCTTAGGTGGGATCATCATGGCACATTTCGGCGATCTAATTGGACGCAAGAAAATGTTCTCCCTCAGCATCTTGCTGATGGCTTTACCGACGCTAAGTATCGGATTGCTGCCAACTTACGACACAATCGGTATTACTGCCCCATTATTATTATTACTGATGCGAATTATGCAGGGAGCAGCAATTGGAGGTGAAGTCCCCGGAGCATGGGTATTTGTAGCGGAACATGTTCCCCACAACTATATCGGTTTTGCCTGTGGAATGCTCACCGCAGGACTGACTCTCGGCATTTTGCTTGGTTCTTTGATAGCAACAGCAATAACTTCAGCTTATACCAGCCAAGAAGTTTTGGACTGGGCATGGCGTATCCCTTTCTTCCTTGGTGGAATTTTTGGGCTGTTCGCTATGTACCTGCGCCGTTGGTTACATGAAACGCCAATATTTAAGGAAATGCAGGCACGTAAGACATTAGCGGAAGAACTGCCCCTAAAGTCCGTGATCCTGAATCATAAACGTGCAATCACTGTTTCCATGTTGCTGACATGGCTTCTTTCGGCGGGCATTGTGGTTGTTATCTTGATGACACCCAGCTATATGCAAACCGTTTTCCATCTGGAACCATCAATGACGCTGAAAGCCAATAGCCTGGCAATTATTGTACTTTTTATTGGCTGTATATTAGCCGGGCATTTATGCGATAAATGGGGTGCCAGTAAGGTGTTACTGGCTGGTAGCCTGCTGTTGGCTGCCGCCACATGGTTTTTCTACCACAATATCAGTGATGATCCCATCAGACTCTTCAGTGCATATGCTCTCGCAGGTTTCTCTGTTGGTGTTGTAGGGGCAGTGCCTTTCGTTATGGTTCAGAGCTATCCACCTGAAATTCGGTTCAGTGGCATTTCATTTTCATATAACTTGGCCTACGCCATTTTTGGCGGATTAACTCCGATTGTGATCACTCTGTTAATGAAATATACCTCATTAGCCCCAGCGTACTATATGCTGACGTTGTCAGTCGTGGGGGTATTCTTGGCTCTTTATTTAAATAAAAGAACAGTATTAGATAGCAAGACAAGGCACTAAGCCAATCATTAAGACAAAAAATATAAGATAAAAAAACAGGATAAGTACGGTAGCTCATCCTGTTTTTTATTAATCAGTAAATGAAACTGAAATTAAGCGTGTTTTCTTTCACCAATTGGCAAAATAGTACGACCATACTGTTCATTCAGAACTTCGGCCATAGCCAGATAGAAAGCACTGGCGCCACAAATGACACCTTCATAACCGGCAAAAGTCAGCATGCTGGCATTGCCGGTAATGTTGCCAATCGCCAGCAATGCAAACAGCAGGGTCAGGCTACCAAAAATAAACTGCAAAGTGCGGTTAGCTTTGAATGTTCCAAAGAACATAAACAGGGTGAAAATACCCCACAAAGCGAGATAAACACCAAGGAACTCACGGCTAGTCGCTTCTGCCAACCCCATTGTTGGCAGGAACTGTAGGCCAATCAAACTGAGCCAGAACATACCATAAGAAGTAAACGCGGTTGCACCAAATGTATTCCCTTTTTTGTACTCAATGATGCCAGCCAATACCTGAGCCAAACCACCATAAAAAATTCCCATGCTTAAAATGGCTGATGCCAAAGGGAAAAAACCTGCGTTATGCAAGTTCAACAAAATTGTTGTCATGCCAAAACCCATCAACCCCAATGGGCCTGGATTAGCCAACTGATTAGAACTCATAATTCCCCTAAAAAATAGATAAAACAAAATACTAAAAATTTTCTCATGACATATTTCTACGCCAGAAAATCATAAAAGGCGGCGGATCATAATGTGATGGCATCAACTACACAATGGCCCCAGAAAAATTTTTTTATTAAATCTCAATTTTTTTTCAATCAGCCCCTTGATGATGAGATGAATGACCCCATCTAAGTCTCAACTACAGTTACTACTGACGTTTCAGTAACAACTGAAAACATAAAATGAGGAATTTCTGGCTGATCGTGCCATTGAAAAGAAAACATTTGTCCTCATATAGCTTAGTAACTTGACCGAATATATGAATTCTTTGTGGAGGCGTTTAGATGGGTAAAATCATTGGTATCGACTTGGGAACTACCAACTCTTGTGTAGCAATTATGGACGGCGCAACAACTCGTGTGCTTGAAAACAGCGAAGGTGATCGAACCACTCCTTCAATCATCGCATATACTCAGGATGGTGAAACTCTGGTTGGTCAACCAGCTAAACGTCAGGCTGTTACTAACCCGCAAAATACGTTGTTTGCTATCAAGCGCCTGATTGGTCGTCGTTTTCAGGACGAAGAAGTTCAGCGTGACGTTGCTATCATGCCATACAAAATCACCAACGCAGACAACGGTGATGCGTGGCTGGAAGTAAAAGGCCAGAAAATGGCACCTCCTCAGGTTTCTGCTGAGGTTCTGAAGAAAATGAAGAAAACCGCAGAAGACTATCTGGGTGAGCCAGTCACAGAAGCAGTTATCACTGTTCCTGCTTACTTCAACGATGCACAACGTCAGGCAACTAAAGATGCTGGCCGTATCGCAGGTTTGGAAGTTAAACGTATCATTAACGAACCAACTGCTGCTGCTCTGGCTTATGGTCTGGATAAAGAAGTTGGTAACCGTACTATCGCAGTTTATGACTTGGGTGGCGGTACTTTCGATATCTCTATCATCGAAATCGACGAAGTTGATGGCGAAAAAACTTATGAAGTACTGGCAACTAACGGTGACACTCACTTGGGTGGTGAAGACTTCGACAGCCGCCTGATCAACTATCTGGTTGATGAGTTCAAGAAAGAACAAGGTATCGATCTGCGTAACGACCCGCTGGCTATGCAGCGCCTGAAAGAAGCCGCAGAAAAGGCGAAAATCGAGCTCTCTTCCGCTCAGCAGACTGACGTGAACCTGCCATACATCACCGCAGATGCAACGGGTCCTAAGCACATGAACGTTAAAGTGACTCGTGCGAAACTGGAATCTCTGGTTGAAGATCTGGTGAAACGCTCTATCGAGCCACTGAAAGTCGCACTGAATGACGCTGGCTTGTCTGTATCTGACGTTCACGATGTCATTCTGGTTGGTGGACAGACCCGTATGCCAATGGTTCAGAAAGCTGTTGCAGACTTCTTCGGCAAAGAACCACGTAAAGACGTTAACCCAGACGAAGCGGTTGCAATGGGAGCAGCAGTTCAGGGCGGCGTACTGGCAGGTGACGTGAAAGACGTTCTTCTGCTGGACGTAACTCCACTGTCTCTGGGTATCGAAACTATGGGTGGTGTGATGACTTCGCTGATTTCGAAGAACACGACTATCCCAACCAAGCACAGCCAAGTGTTCTCTACTGCGGAAGACAATCAGTCTGCGGTAACTATCCACGTGCTGCAAGGTGAGCGTAAGCGTGCCAGCGACAACAAATCCCTGGGTCAATTCAACCTGGATGGCATTCAACCAGCACCTCGTGGTATGCCTCAGATCGAAGTTACTTTCGACATTGATGCTGATGGTATCCTGCATGTTTCTGCGAAAGACAAAAACTCCGGACGTGAACAAAACATCACCATCAAGGCTTCTTCTGGCTTGAACGAGGACGAAATCCAGCAGATGGTACGCGATGCAGAAGCAAACGCAGAAGCTGACCGTAAGTTCGAAGAACTGGTTCAGATCCGTAACCAGGCTGATCAGCTGATCCACGGTACCCGCAAGCAAGTTGAAGAAGCTGGCGATAAACTGCCAGCAGATGACAAGACTGCAATCGAAAAAGCTGTTTCTGAGCTGGAAACAGCGGTGAAAGGCGAAGACAAGGCTGAAATTGAAGCTAAGATCCAAGCTCTGGTTGAAGCGTCTAAGAAACTTCTGGAAATCGCACAACAGCAAGCTCAGGCAAGTGCGGCTGATGCAGACGCAGGTAACGCAAAAAAAGATGATGACGCTGTAGACGCTGAATTCGAAGAAGTTAAGGATAAAAAATAATAGCCCTTAGCGGGCAAAGTAACAGGACGCCTGTTACTTGTTAACTAGCACGGGCGTTGAGGTAACTCTACGCCCGTTTGTGCGTGTTAGGGGTAAACAATACAATGGCAAAAAAAGATTATTACGAAGTTTTGGGTATATCCAAAACAGCAGATGAAAAAGAAATAAAAAAAGCCTATAAGCGGCTGGCAATGAAATATCACCCTGACCGTAATCAGGGGGATAAAGACGCTGAGAGTAAATTCAAAGAAATTAAAGAAGCGTATGAGATCCTGACCGACTCACAGAAACGCGCCGCTTATGACCAGTATGGTCATGCTGCCTTTGAACACGGCGGCATGGGTGGTGGTGCTGGTGGTTTCGGTGGAGCTGACTTTAGCGATATCTTTGGTGACGTTTTCGGAGATATTTTCGGTGGCGGCCGCCGTCAACAGCGTCCAAGCCGTGGTTCTGATTTACGTTACAGTATGGAATTAACGCTGGAAGAAGCTGTCCGTGGTGTGACCAAAGAAATCCGCATCCCAACGCTGGAATCCTGTGAAAGCTGTCATGGCAGTGGTGCAAAAGCAGGCACCAGCCCAGAAACCTGCTCTACCTGTCATGGTGCTGGTCAGGTGCATATGCGCCAGGGCTTCTTTACTGTTCAGCAACCTTGTCCTCAGTGTCATGGTCGTGGAAAAATCATCAAAGAGCCTTGCAGCAAATGTCACGGTCACGGTCGTGTTGAGAAATACAAAACATTGTCCGTTAAAATCCCGGCAGGAGTTGATACCGGTGACCGCGTTCGCCTGAGTGGTGAAGGTGAAGCAGGTGAACACGGTGCACCAGCAGGAGATTTGTACGTTCAGGTTCAGGTCAAAAAGCACCATATCTTCGAACGTGATGGCAGCAACCTTTATTGTGAAGTTCCAATCAACTTCGCAACTGCGGCATTGGGTGGCGAAATTGAAGTTCCGACCCTTGATGGCCGCGTCAGCCTGAAAATCCCTGTGGAAACTCAGACTGGCAAACTGTTCCGCATGAAAGGCAAAGGTGTTAAATCTGTCCGTGGCGGAATTCAGGGGGATTTGTTGTGCCGTGTTGTCGTAGAAACACCGGTTAAACTGAACGAAGAACAGAAAGAGCTGATGCGTAAACTGGGCGAATCTTTTGGCGGAAAAGGTGGAGAAACCAATAGCCCGCGTTCCAAAAGCTTCCTTGATGGCGTAAAAAAATTTTTTGATGATTTGACAAAGTAATTTATTACTTTGCAAAATATCTAATAATAAATCCCCCTGCTCATCCTTCTAATTTATTGATGTTCAGGGGGATATTTTTATTTATTAATTTTTTGTCTTTTAGCTAATTAAATTATTTTATTTCTCAATTATTATTAAACATGCTGTTATTCTATTAATATTGCACTTTATTTAAAAAGAGCAGAAAGTATTATTTTAAAATATCCATACACAAATGATAAGGTTTAAAAACAATACAGAAACAATGAGGATATTAAAATGATTTCGCATATATTAAAACAAGCAATTACACATTCCCACAATATTTTCTGTGGTAAGACCACAAATATCTCTTATTTTAATGTTGAACTTCAATCAGGAGATCGGCCAAAAAGATATTATAGAGAAAATTGCTTTGCCAGAGAGAAAAAACTCATAGAATTAAAAAGTAAATTACACCATTTGGATACCGCAGATAAAAAATATGAATGTATAATAAAAGAAAAAGAACGTGATAATTCATTGGTTGGAAATTGTAATGAACTATCTAATACTGTATTTATATCTTTAGCAAGAAAAAGAGGGGATGATATATATAATTTATATAAAGATTCTTTTACTGAAAACACATCAGGAAAAATACAATCTATTTACATTGAGATTCTTTATCCATCGCCTTTATCAAGGTATGATCACTGTTTTGTCATGCTTTATTATCCCCCCCATACCTATAACATAAGATCTCAATATAAAGAAATAAATCCACTGTATAAAGTGTACAATAAGCTCCCAGATGGGGCCTGGATATGCGATCCATGGGCAAATATAGTTTGTTTATCTGAAAATTATGATGCTAATTGGCAAAGAAAAATGCTTGATTGGGCAATTGATGGCAAGTATTTGTCTTTAGGACAAGCACCTACTCCCTCAATATATAAATCAAGATCTCCGTTACAGGGAGATCCGGGTAATCCTCTATATGAAAATACATTTTACATGATGAGTAATAGTCCAAAATCAGTATTAAATCAGGCTATTATAAGACCTGATGGTACGGTTGTAATCAGTAATTCAAAATTTGAATATGCCAACCAATGAAGCCAACTGAAACGAATTGGAGTCTCCAGGTTCCTATTTATTACTTGGAGATCCATTATCCAACCATAAACAGCAAACAACCACAAAATATAAGCCAAAGTATAACAGATACTAAAATCATCAACGCATAACTCACTTCTGGCATGTTGATAAATACAGTAATTATGGAACATGAGTGAAAATAATCAGATGGTAATTTTTAAACTTGAATGAATAACATGATCATCATATTAATAAATAGTAAATCACTACATTTTATTAATATGACCCCATTGCTGATAATGATATATAGTCATTTTGAATTTTCCTGTCTTTAATTTAAAGTTAGGTTTCCCACATTCAGAAATCGCATTCGAATATACCTGTTTAATAGAAAACATTTAGTAAGAAGAGAAATGATTACTTTCATACATTATTCTAAATAAAATAACTCAAATGAATAATAATATATTTAACGATATAACTTCCTAATTTATTAAAAATTAATTTTTCCATAACCCCCTTTAATCTCAAAAAACAAATAATTATCTGAGATTTATAATTTTTAGATATAAATACAACAATACCACCTAAAAATTATTAATGGAGATAAATATAATGCGAGATCATTACCCTAATGTCATTATTGGCGGAGGGCCCGCAGGACTCAATATGGCTCTTGAGTTTAGTAAGCGCGGTATTGAATATCTCTTACTTGAGGCAAACGAAACGGTTGGTGGTCAATGGGGCCGATTACCTGTATGTGGAGAATTATGTGGAGAATTGATCTCCCTCAACAAAAAATATGTCCCCGGTGATAATCATACTTACCGGATGCGTTATGACTGGCATACTCTTAGCACTATTGATGCTGGAGATGTAGCAAATGACCCGAAACTTCGTTTTACAGAATGAACATCAGCTCATTGGCCATCAGCGAAACTCTATAAGGAATATCTGAAATATGTCGCTGATAAAATGGAGCTTTCAGACTGTATCCGTACCAATATGCGTGTTAAGTGCATAATGAAAGAAAATGAGCACTTTATTATCGAAGTTTCTGATTCCCTGCGTATCTCAGCAGACAGAATATTTTGTGCCACTGGTGTATCAAAACCAATTGTGCCTGATATTAAAGGACTCAATGCCGAAACTTGTACTTTTTATGAAGACTTTGACCCAAATACTGCTGCTGAGCGCTATAAAAACAAAATTGTTGTCGTTCTTGGACGTGGTAACTCTGCGTTTGAAATCGCACATCATCTTATCGATATCACAGCCGAAACCCGTGTTGTCACCAGATCATTACCGCAGTTTGCCCGGCAGACACACAACGTACATGATGTACGTGCTCAGGTCTCAGATGTCTTCGATTTAATGCAATTGAAATCGAACAACAATATTGTCAGCGACCGAATTGTCGAAATTAACCGAATTACCAGTGGTAAGCACAAAAGACGGTTATTAATTAGTTATGAAACGCCTTGTCCCCATTGGCAACCACCGAGATGGATGAAACGAAAAGGGATTATTGATGATGTCATTGTATGCTGCGGATTCAACTATACCTTATCCGATATTTTCGATCAGAAGACTGTTCGGCCAGAAGTGGATAAAAAAGATAAATTCTGCCTGCTTACATCAAGTTAGGAGTCAGTGAACGTACCAGGGCTCTATTTCATTGGTGCACCTATGCAAGTCAATGATCCTGATGCTGCTTCCGGATTTGTACATGGTTTCCGAGGAAATATTCAGGCACTTGGTCATATCATTGCTGAAAAATACCACGGCATGGCTATCAAACCGATATTTAAATGCAAGATATCACTGACTCATCCCTCAGATGGATTGACTGCGCTCACTGAATTTCTGGTCGAATTTGTCAGTACGACGATGTCCCTATTTGAGCTTTTCGGCTACTTAGGCGTACCATTACTTTTGAAACGAATGACGATAAAGACAGCGTATATGCACGTGTATGGCCACCATTTCCACGAGAATATAACTACGAACGTTGGCAAGATAAAAAAAATCGTATTGAAGTGGTATTTGAGTATGGATTCCATCGGTATGGTAATGGCGATCTTCCGACACATTATTTTACGTTACCAGCCAATCATTTCGATCCTTCGCAAAGTGCCTATATTCATCCCGTATTTCATGTTTTCCGCGAAGGGGTAGAAGTGGATGCTTTCCATATGCAAGAAAGTCTGATTAGCCGTTGGGATATTGATGACTATGTGGATGAAGAAACTAACGTCGACCAATACAAAAATGTGGCTTTTAACGCCTGTGCCTGCGTTCTGGGCCTTGAAGAACGAAGAAGCATATTACCGGTACTTGATGAATTTGTAGAGAAATGTTATCCGCTGATGAGTGAAAAGGAGGTTGCCGAAGCATTCCGTATGCAACCAACTCTGGCATTGCTTGCTAAGAGGTCATGATTGCATTATACCGGATATGTTTAACAAGAAGCTGTAGAAGCCTTACGTTAATAGACTTGTATCTAGGCAGACTAAAATATTGTAAAAAAATCAATATAGTTACTCTCTTTTTTGATCTTTTGATGCAGTCTGCCAAAATGAAACCATTAAAGACACTTCTATAAACTCTTCAAGTCAATCAGCACTGATTTCAATCTATTCATTTTAAAAAAAATTACTTTCAAATTGAAACTATTCGTATATTTCGATAAATATAACACAAATAATCGATTTTTTCCGAAGTCATGATTAGCATAGTATTCATAACTACATTTACTTATGGCTACATTATTTATAACCATATTATTTATAACAACAACATTTACTACTATAGCTTTTATAAACATCGTGTTTACAAACATAGTATCTACAACCTAATTCATCTTATAGGTTACTAATCTATGACTGCAATTATTCGCCAATTTTTGAAATTAGAGGCAGCAGGCGGGATCATCCTCATTATTGCTGCCATTATTGCACTGGTAATGGCGAATACGCCATTTCAGAGTATTTATCATCAATTTCTTAACCTACCGATTGCAGTTCAATTTGCTGCTCTGGAAATCAATAAACCATTCCTGCTATGGATAAATGATGGATTAATGGCCATCTTTTTCCTGATTGTTGGTCTGGAAGTTAAGCGGGAATTGATGGAAGGCGCTTTAGCTAGCCGTAATAAAGCCATTTTTCCAGCCATTGCCGCCGTCGGTGGTATGCTTGCCCCTGCTTTGGTTTATTTACTCTTTAATGGCAATAATGAAATCACTCGTCAGGGTTGGGCTATTCCTGCTGCCACCGATATTGCATTTGCACTTGGCGTTATGGCTCTGCTAGGAAAACGTATTCCTACAGCATTAAAAGTGTTTTTGCTCGCTTTGGCGATTATTGATGACTTGGGCGTCATCATCATTATTGCCTTATTCTATACTAAAAGTGTTTCTATAGTTGCACTGGGATTAGCCGCAGCTATGATAGGGCTTCTGGCCTGGATGAACTGTCGGGGAATCGCTAAAACATCAGCTTATCTGGTTGTCGGCGTAATTTTGTGGGTATGCATCCTCAAATCCGGCGTCCATGCCACACTGGCAGGCGTTATTGTCGGGTTCTTGATCCCTCTGCGTTGTAAAAAAGGCCATTCTCCTTCCGAAGCACTTGAGCATAGCTTACATCCGTGGGTGGCTTATTTAATTCTGCCACTCTTTGCTTTTGCCAATGCCGGAGTGTCATTGCAAGGCGTTACGCTGAACGATCTGACAGGGCTGTTACCTATGGGGATAGCACTTGGCCTGTTTATTGGCAAGCCACTGGGCATTTTCTTGTTTAGCTGGCTCTCAGTAAAAGTGGGGGTTGCCAAATTACCGACAGGAGTTAGTTTGACACAAATTTTTGCCGTATCTGTACTTTGTGGAATTGGTTTTACTATGTCTATCTTTATTTCCGGCCTGGCATTTGAAGGTCTGAGTGATACATTCAGTACCTATTCGCGTCTGGGGATATTAATTGGTTCAACTACGGCAGCCATCATTGGTTATGGGTTACTGAATGTGCTCTTACCAAAGAAAATGGGTCAAAGAAAAAAACATAGCCAAATGTAGTCGAATGAACTAATTTAGGCGCACAATCAGAAATAATTCCAAATTAATTCATCCTTTTAATATTCACGGCATAACATCTCATCTGCTGTGCCGTGAATATTCATATTAGAGAAAGACAGGAGAGCACCATAATCTGGCGGCCTGAAATATAAGGTCATGGCTGTTATGCAGATGTAAGGTGATACACAAAGGATAAATATATGCGGGTTTCACATTTAAACTTTAACCACCTTTATTATTTTTGGCACGTGTGTAAAGAGGGTTCTGTTGTTGGGGCTGCTGAAGCGCTATACCTGACACCACAGACTATTACTGGCCAGATTAAGGCTCTGGAAGAACGCCTTGGTGGAAAGCTGTTTAAGCGTCAGGGAAGAGGATTAGTTCCGTCAGAACTGGGACAACTTATTTTTCGCTATGCTGATAAAATGTTTATGCTCAGTCAGGAAATGCTGGATATTGTCACTTACAGCAGAGAGTCAAACCTGTTGTTTGACGTGGGTGTTGCGGATGCCTTGTCTAAACGTTTAGTCAGCAAAGTATTAGAAACCGCAGTTGTGGAACAGGAAAAAATCCACCTGCGTTGTTTTGAATCAACCCATGAAATGCTGCTTGAGCAACTCAGCCAGCATAAACTGGATATGATCCTGTCAGATTGCCCGGTCGACTCCACCCAGCAGGAAGGTTTGTTTTCCGTCAAGTTGGGAGAATGCAGCATTAGTTTTTACTGCCGTACGCCAATTCCCGAAAAACCATTCCCTGAATGCCTGGAAGAACGCCGTTTATTGATCCCCGGTCGCCGTTCAATGTTAGGCAGGAAACTGCTAACATGGATACGTAATAAAAATCTGCAAGTTGAAGTATTAGGCGAATTCGACGATGCCGCACTGATGAAAGCATTTGGCATGTACCATAATGCTATTTTTATTGCTCCTTCGTTCTATGCCAATGATACTTTTGCTGACAGTGATATTATTGAAATAGGCAGACTGGATTCAGTGCAGGAAGAGTATTACGTCATCTTTGCGGAAAGAATGATTCAGCATCCGGCAGTTCAACGTGTGTGTAATAAAGACTTTTCCGGCCTATTCAACGTCCCGTTAAAAAACAGACCGGAAAAATAACGTTGAATCTGCATCAACAGATATACCCTATGAATTTCAAGATGCAATTTTAAAAACGATGGATATACAAAAAAACCGGCAAAAGCCGGTTTTTTCAGCATAATTAAAGCAAAGAGTTACATTGCTTTAATTTGCGCCGCCAGAGCAGATTTATGACGTGCTGCTTTATTTTTGTGGATCAAACCTTTGCAGGCGTGACGATCAACAATTGGTTGCATGTCATTGAATGCTTTCTGTGCAGCTTCTTTATCGCCAGTAGCGATAGCCGCGTATACTTTCTTGATAAAAGTACGCACCATAGAACGACGGCTTGCGTTATGCTGACGGCGTTTCTCAGACTGTACGGCGCGTTTCTTAGCTGATTTGATATTAGCCAAGGTCCAACTCCCAAATATATTCTATTGAGGACAATTCAAAGGCCGAGGAATATGCCTGTTCAACCTTCTTTTGTCAATGGATTTGTGCAAATAAGCGTCGTTGTACGGCGACGCTGGTTACGTTGTGATGGGGCAGGATTTTATCAGCTTACTGGGAGGGAATACAGTCTTTCACAATAAAAAACTCAATGAATCACCGATAAATGCGATAAATTAAATATTTTTCGGGCATCCAACCTGTTTTTATTGTATGAATCAGGTTATTAATTAAAACCCTTTGTGATCGTGGGTTAACCTTGTGCGTTGTACAAGGTATAATCCGGCAATTTTCACGGTATTGAGCCAGCTATGGAGCTAATTCGCGGTATACACAATATCCGGGCGCGTCACCATGGTTGCGTGCTGACGATTGGTAATTTTGATGGTGTCCATCGTGGGCATCAGGCTTTATTGAAACATTTGAAGCAAGAAGGGCTGCGGCTCGGATTACCGACAATGGTTATGATTTTCGAACCACAACCACTGGAAGTCTTTCTCGCAGATAAAGCGCCTGCTCGCCTGACACGGCTACGAGATAAAATAAAATATTTATCTCAGTATGGCGTTGATTATTTGTTGTGTGTGAAATTTGACAGACACTTTGCAGCCAATTCACCGGAAGCCTTTGTTTCTCGGTTGCTCGTTGAAAAACTGGGTGTTAAGTTTCTGGCTGTAGGTGATGATTTCCGTTTCGGTAAAAACCGCTTCGGTGATTTTCACTATTTACAACAAGCAGGTAAACAATACGGTTTTGATGTTGCCAGTACAGACAGCTTTTGTGACAGTGGATTGCGGATCAGCAGTACCGTTATTCGTCAATCGTTGCAAGATGATGATCTAACATTGGCCGAAACATTATTAG
This sequence comes from Xenorhabdus indica, assembly GCF_014467235.1. Lineage (GTDB taxonomy): Bacteria > Pseudomonadota > Gammaproteobacteria > Enterobacterales > Enterobacteriaceae > Xenorhabdus > Xenorhabdus indica. The sequence goes on from NZ_NKHP01000006.1 coordinate 148,971, forward strand.
GATATCCTTACAGCATAAGTGGCAGAGTTGTTCATGGTAACCGCCTGGGGCGCACGATTGGCTTTCCTACAGCGAACTTACCTTTAAAACGTCTGGTTGCCCCTGTAAAAGGCGTTTATGCTGTTGAAGTTTATGGATTAGGCAATAATCCTTTACTGGGTGTTGCCAACATTGGAAATCGCCCCACTGTTGCGGGTCAGGGCCAGCAACTTGAAGTGCATTTAATTGATACCCAAATGGATCTGTATGGGCGTCATATCAATGTGGTATTACGCAAAAAATTGCGTGATGAGCAGCGGTTTGCTTCGCTTGATGCGCTTAAACAGCAAATCGCAAATGATGTGGTTGCTGCGAGGGAATACTTTTTGCAGCGATCCGAGTCATATATCTGATACCCATATATAAGGGTATAGCGGAAAATTGGAACTGAGAATCGAGAATGAGTGACTATAAAGACACCCTGAATTTACCGGAAACAGGGTTCCCTATGCGCGGGGATTTAGCCAAGCGCGAACCAGATATGTTGAAACGTTGGTATAAAGAAGGTTTGTATCAGGCTATCAGAAAAGCAAAATCAGGTAAAAAGACCTTCATTTTGCACGATGGCCCTCCATATGCAAATGGCGATATTCATATTGGTCACTCAGTCAATAAAATTCTCAAAGACATTGTTGTTAAATCCAAAGGATTATCAGGCTACGATTCGCCTTATATTCCTGGTTGGGACTGCCACGGTTTGCCAATTGAGCTCAAGGTTGAGCAAATTATCGGTAAGCCGGGTGAAAAATTTTCCGCCGCTGAGTTCCGTGCTGAGTGTCGCAAATATGCAATGAGCCAAGTCGAAACACAAAAGGCGGGTTTCAAACGTCTGGGTGTTCTGGGTGACTGGGATAAACCTTACCTGACGATGGACTTCAAAACAGAAGCAGACATCATTCGTGCACTGGGTCGTATTATCGACAACGGTCATTTGTTGAAAGGTGTTAAACCTGTTCACTGGTGTACTGATTGTGGCTCTTCTCTTGCCGAAGCGGAAGTTGAGTATTACGACAAAACCTCCCCTTCTATTGACGTCTGTTTCACCGCCGTTGATGCAGATGCAGTGTATGCCAAATTTGCCAAATCGGGGATGGAGTTACAGAATCTGCCGGTTTCTCTGGTGATCTGGACAACCACACCGTGGACATTACCAGCAAACCGAGCGATCTCATTAGGCTCAGAAATCACTTACCAATTGGTCAAAGTTAACAATGAATGCCTGATTCTGGCTGCGGAATTGGTTGAATCTGTTATGCAGCGCGCAGGCATCACTGTATGGGAAGTCATCGGTGACTGCAAAGGCGCAGATCTGGAACTGATGCGTTTCAACCATCCATTCATGGGCTTTGACACTCCTGCTATTCTGGGCGATCACGTGACTCTTGATGCGGGTACTGGTGCAGTACATACTGCGGGCGGTCATGGCCCGGACGACTACTCTATCAGCCTGAAATATGGCCTTGAAATCGCAAACCCGGTTGGGCCAAATGGCTGCTACATCTCTGGCACTTATCCTTCTCTGGATGGCCTGTTTGTTTTCAAAGCGAACGATGTCATCGTTGAGTTACTGAAAGAAAAAGGCGCGTTACTGAGTCTGTCAAAAATTCAGCACAGCTATCCTTGCTGCTGGCGTCACAAAAAGCCAATCATCTTCCGTGCAACACCACAATGGTTTATCAGCATGGATCAGAACGGCCTGCGTGAACAATCACTGAAAGAGATCAAAGGGGTTGAGTGGATCCCAGGTTGGGGACAAGCGCGCATTGAATCCATGGTAGAAAACCGTCCGGACTGGTGTATCTCCCGTCAGCGCACATGGGGCGTACCGATGTCTCTGTTCTTGCATAAAGAGACACAAGAACTGCACCCTCGCACGCCAGAACTCATTGAAGAAGTTGCCAAACGTGTTGAAATAGATGGCATTCAGGCATGGTGGGATCTTGACGCATCAGAACTTCTGGGTAATGAAGCAACAGATTACATCAAAACACAGGATACACTGGATGTCTGGTTTGATTCAGGAAGCACCCACGCCTCTGTTGTCGATGTTCGCACAGAATTCAATGGTCATTCTGCAAACATTTATCTGGAAGGCTCTGACCAGCACCGTGGCTGGTTTATGTCCTCACTCATGCTGTCAACCGCGATCAAAGGTAAAGCACCTTACCGTCAGGTTCTGACTCACGGTTTCACCGTTGATGAACAAGGACGTAAAATGTCCAAATCCATCGGTAACACCGTTAGCCCGCAAGATGTGATGAATAAACTGGGGGCAGATATCCTGCGCTTATGGGTAGCGTCAACAGATTACTCCGGCGAAATTGCAGTTTCTGATGAAATCCTGAAACGCTCAGCGGATGCTTACCGCCGCATCCGTAATACAGCTCGGTTCCTGCTGGCAAACCTGAACGGTTTCGATCCTGACCAGCACATGGTAAAAGCGGAAGACATGGTAACACTGGATCGCTGGGCGGTAGGTCGTGCGCAGGCAGCACAGGCTGATATCCTCAAACACTACGATGAATACGACTTCCACTCCGTTGTTCAACGCTTGATGCAGTTCTGCTCCGTAGAGATGGGATCATTCTATCTGGACATCATCAAAGATCGTCAATACACCGCAAAACGCGACAGTGTTGCCCGCCGTAGCTGCCAGAGCGCTTTATTCCATATTGCAGAAGCACTGGTTCGCTGGATAGCACCAATCCTTTCCTTCACTGCGGATGAAGTGTGGAATGAATTGCCTGGCAAACGCGCACAGTTCGTCTTGACCGAAGAGTGGTATGATGGTCTATTCGGTCTGGCAGGCAGTGAAAATATGAACGATACTTTCTGGGCTGAATTACTGCAAGTTCGCAGTGAAGTGAACAAAGTACTGGAACAGGCTCGTGCCGATAAATACATCCGCAGTTCACTGGAAGCGGCTGTCACACTTTATGCTGATGATGTACTGGCAGAAAAACTCAACAAACTGTCTGATGAGTTGCGTTTTGTATTACTGACTTCACAAACCGAAGTTGCCGCCTATTCATCTGCGTGTGATGATGCACAACAGAGCGAACTTAAAGGGCTGAAAATTGCCTTCCGTAAAGCAGACGGTGAAAAATGCCCACGTTGCTGGCACTACGCTAAAGACCTGGGATTGGTAGCGGAACATGCAGAACTCTGTGGCCGCTGTGTGACTAACGTTGCCGGTAACGGTGAAGAGCGTAAATTTGCCTGATGAAGAAACCCATTTGTTCCACTGGCCTCCGCTGGCTTTGGTTAGTTGTTGTGGTATTGATTTTGGATCTGGGCAGTAAACAGTTAGTATTACAAAACTTCAGACTGTACGAATCCATACCATTAATACCGTACTTCAATCTGACTTATGCCCAAAATCTTGGGGCTGCGTTTAGTTTTCTGGCTGACAAAGGTGGCTGGCAGCGTTGGTTTTTTGCCTTGATTGCGGTTGTCATCTCTATCACGCTGCTGGTAATGATGTATCGTTCCAGTGCTAAACAGAAACTGAACAACATTGCTTATGCTTTAGTGATTGGTGGAGCACTGGGAAATCTGTTTGATCGACTGGTACATGGTTTTGTTGTCGATTTCATCGATTTTTATATCGGAGCATGGCACTGGCCTACCTTTAATATTGCAGACACTGCCATTTGCATCGGGGCAGCACTCATTATCATTGAGAGCTTTATCAGTTCGGATGATAAGAAAACTGTACCAAAACAAACAGAATCTAAACAACAATCATCAAGAAAACAATAAGAAACCAGCCCCGGTTAATATAACCGGGGCTGATAGCTTTACCCACTTGCAATTATTTATTATTAAATCATTTTTTACTAAATCGTTTTTTACTAAAAGGTTTGAGCAACATGTCAATGCAGGTGCAAATGCACAGTGCAGTTTTGTTACACTTCACATTAAAACTGGATGATGGTTCAACAGCAGACTCGACTTATAGTCAGGGTAAACCCGCATTATTCCGTTTAGGTGATGGCAGCCTTTCCGAGCCACTCGAACAACAGCTGATTGGTTTGAAAGCTGGCGATAAACACCAATTCATACTGGCAGGAGAAACTGTTTTCGGCAAATATAATCCTGATCTGGTGCAATACTTCACACCACGCGATTTTGCCAATTCGGATATTCCTGAAGTGGGCACTATCATGCTATTTACTGCTATGAATGGTAGCGAAATGCCGGGGTTTATCAAAGAAGTTGCAGAAGGTTCTATCACTGTTGATTTTAACCATCCACTGGCTGACCAAAACGTCACTTTTGAGATTGAAGTGTTGGAAATAGACCCTCAGTTGGAGGAAAACCATGCAAATATTGCTGGCTAACCCTCGTGGTTTTTGTGCTGGTGTTGATCGTGCCATCAGCATTGTAGAACGCGCATTAGAATTATATGGCGCACCGATTTATGTTCGCCATGAAGTAGTACATAACCGCTATGTGGTTGATGATCTCAGGAATCGGGGAGCTATCTTCATTGAAGAAATTTCAGAAGTTCCTGATGGTGCAATTCTGATTTTCTCCGCACATGGCGTTTCTCAAACTATCCGTAACGAAGCTCGTTCCCGCAATTTAACCATGCTGTTTGATGCTACCTGCCCGCTGGTAACAAAAGTCCATATGGAAGTCGCCCGTGCAAGCCGTAAAGGTAAAGAAGCTATTTTAATCGGACATGCCGGTCATCCAGAAGTTGAAGGCACGATGGGGCAGTACAATAACCCTGAAGGCGGTATGTATCTGGTGGAATCACCGGAAGATGTATGGAAATTGCAGGTTAAAGACGAAAATAATCTCTGCTTTATGACACAAACCACACTTTCTGTGGATGATACCTCAGAAGTGATTGATGCACTTAATGCCCGGTTCCCGAATATTATCGGCCCACGTAAGGATGATATCTGTTATGCCACCACCAATCGTCAGGAAGCGGTTCGCGATTTGGCAACAGATGCCGATATTGTCTTAGTCGTTGGCTCCAAAAACTCATCAAACTCAAACCGTCTGGCTGAACTGGCACAACGTATGGGCAAACCGGCTTATTTGATTGATTCTGCCGATGATATCAAAGAGGAATGGGTTGATGGTGTGAATTCTATTGGCTTGACAGCAGGAGCATCCGCACCAGATATTTTAGTGCAACAAGTCATTAAGCGTTTGAAAATGCTTGGCGCAGAAACGGTTAATGAACTGCATGGCCGCGAAGAAAGCATTGTGTTTGAAGTACCGAAAGAACTACGAGTTGAAGTGAAAGAAGTTCATTAACTTCGGATTGACTTAAGAACCGCTATTTCAGGATTGCTTCAACTTAAATTCGGCTTTTCTGTTGGAAGATGCAATTAATTTATTCGGCATCTTTCTAACGAAAAGCCGAATATGAATGTCTTGCCAAAAAAATTTAACAACATTCATAACGGCTTGTTATCTCATTCCATTTCCATTTATCATTTCTTGCCGCGGGATGTAATTCCATGTCCCTATTTACGTTCACAAACCCCATATTGATATATGCTTGCCTCGCCTCATCATATGGAGAAAGCTTTAACTTTCCTTCCATCCCTAATTGTTGTGATTTATTTACTGCATACTCAATGAGTAAAACACCACAACCTCGAATGCCGCAATGAGTAGCCAAAAAAGAAACTTCAGGTAACTCATTTTCATGATTATCTTTCACTAATAATTGTAAAGCACCAACAGGAATACCTCTGAAATAAGCAATAACAAAAAACTTTTTTGAACCGTCAGTTTTATCTCTCATAGATTGAAGCTTTGCATTAGTCGAGAGGCAACTAAGTATACTAACTGCCTGATTATATCTCATTTTCCACCTTTGCTGTTCTTCATTAAGTTTAAGAAAATCAAAATAGAACCAATCCTCAGCCATAGTTTCTGTTAGCATCTTTTCCGTTGCGTTGAATGCTTCTTCTGGGGTAACCTCCTTGATTGTGATAAATGTTCTCATATTAACCAATGTTGTGTACATATCCGAACAGGACCTGGACCGGGTTAAAGGGCCAAATCCTACAGAATGGTTGTTAATATTAAAAGATTTTGATCTGAACATTACATTAATTCCCCTCTTTACTATTTTGAACGATATAAATAATTCATCTGACTTCTCTCTAATAAAAATCCAAATATAATATATACACGTCTTCTTTCAAGTTACATCTTGAAATCTATAGGATATTAGCTGTCCTACCTGATATTCAGCAGAAACTATAACGACCCGTTGCCTCATCCCATTTCCATTTATCACTTCTGTCAGCAGGATATAATTCCAGATGCTCGTCGGCCCTAGTAAATCCCATCGCCATATATGCCGATCTCGCTCTTTCATATGGAGAAAGTTGTAACTTCCCCCCCATACCTAATTGTTGTGATTTATTTACTGCATACTCAATGAGTAAAACACCACAACCTCGAATACCACAATGAGTTGCCAAAAAAACGACTTTCGGTAATTCCTCAGTAATTAATAATTGTAAAATTCCGATAGGAATACCTCTGAAATAAGCAACAGAAAACAACATTCTTTCATCAGTTCCTTTTAATTTAAGGCGCTTACCAATATTATCATAGAGAAAATCAAATATTTTCAATGCCTGGCTATATCTCGAATTCCATTTTATTTGCTCTTCATCAAGCTTAGAAGAATTAAAGCATAACCACTCATTATTCATAGTTTCTTTCTTTATTTTTTCCATTGCGCTAAATGCTTCTGGTAAACTAGCCTCCTTAATAACTATAGAACATCTGATATCAATTGATTTTGGCCATATTTCTGAAAAAGATCTTGATCTGGATATCATATTGACCTCCTTATGATATAAACATTTTTTACTATTATATTGCTATCATTAACTAGCTAAAAACCTTTATTTTTTCCATAATTAATATTATCAATAAATTTATTTATTTAAAGAAGTTGGGATAATTAAAATAATTTTATAGTTTTCATATTAGTTGATATAAAAACTCATCTCCATCAAAAATAAAAACACCTTTGAATTAAGTCATAATACACCGTTACTGTATTGAGTCAATTTCTGTTACACAGAAATAAATAAAAGACGAACAGAAAAACCAATCAAAACCACGCCTACTGCGCGTTCGAACCAATGCCCAAGCCGGATAAACTGTAAGCGAACCGTAGCACTGGAAAAAAGACAGCTCACCAGAATAAACCACGCTGCATTTACTATACACATCCATACACCATAAAAAATCTGGACAGATAACGGCGTAGTTGCGCTCACAACAGTTGTGAAGACAGCCAGAAAAAATAAAGTTGCTTTGGGATTGGTAGCATTTGTCATAAAACCAGTAAAAAAAGCTCGTCGCAAGTTTCTTTGTTGCGGAAGTGCCTTATTCGGGAGGATAAAATCCATTTTTTCCGGCTTACTTCTAATAAATTGAATCCCCAAGTAGCAAATATATATACCACCAATCATTTTTGCTATTGTCATCAGCCAAGGTGTTGAATGTATTAATGCTCCAATACCAATCAATGTATAAATAACATGGACTGATATTCCCGCACCAATACCAATAGCGGTACAAATTCCCACCCAACGACCAAAACGTATGCTCTGTCGTAGTGTTACGGCAAAATCTGGTCCCGGTGCAACAACTGCCAAAAAATGAATAAGTGCCAGTCCCCAAAACTCATGCAAGTAATCAGAAAGCATATTTACCCCGAAAAGCGTTTATATTTATAGTGGTATCACTGGGTTGAATCTATTATGACGCAATACATTACGTTGGCATAACTATGTCATATTGCACCGATAACTTGCCTTTCTTTTCCTTAATAGCTTTTATCTGAATTTTGTGAATATGTTTTAATGATGTCACATGTGTTCCGCCACAAGGGTAAGGGGGAAGTTCACCAAAACTGACTTGCCGAAATCCATCATCACGCAGAGTAATCTGGCAAGACAAATTTTCAGCGATAAGTCGATCACAACTTTCCTGGAGTGCTTCAACAAAAACAGCTTGAGCATGCATTCCCGGTTTAAAAATAACCCGGCTTTCTCCGGGCCAATGATGTGCACTGACAGGATACCAACCCAAGCCTTCAACAATATGACCAATAAGATGACCTGCTGAATGTAGCTGTGAGTGTAATTGACGATGATTTTCGTCAACGCGCGCAAAAGCTATTCCTGTATTGATAGGATGTTTTGTGTAATGAATGATGTCATCATTTTCAAATGCGACGTGAACAACTTCCACATCATTCAGCCAGCCAACATCACTAGGTTGCCCTCCTCCCTGAGGATGAAATGGTGTTACGTTTAATCGGATTGCATAGCGTCCATCATTACAGGAGGAGACACCGCGAAAAGAACAATCTAACACTTCAACTTCCCTGCTCAGGATAGAACTGGATAAATAAAAACGTTCAGTCATATTCGATATTCTTCATATAAACAAATTTCCCTGATTGTATTAAATAAATACAATTGCGATAATCCATCCTCAACTCAAATAACTTTTGACCTATGAGCATAAATAGCACGATAAATTTAATGCGGGAAATGGCTATTTTCGCCAAAGTGGTTGAAACCGGTAGTTTCTCTGAAGCTGCACGTCAGCTTGCCGCAACACCTTCTGCTATTAGTCGTTCTGTCACCAGACTGGAAAAAGCGCTCGGCACCCGCCTGCTGCAAAGAACAACACGCAAACTTCGTTTAAGTGAAAGCGGACAAACCGTTTATGAACATTGCCTGGACATGATGAATTCTGCTCAGGCAATCATGTCGGTATCAGGAAACTTTAACCGAGAACCACAGGGAATAGTCCGGGTCAGTGTCCCTAAAGCGGTTGGCCGTTTTGTTATTCATCCTCATATACCTGCTTTTCTTGCCTGCTATCCTAAAGTTGATGTAAATTTGCGACTTGATGATCGTTATGTAGATTTGATAGATGAAGAGGTTGATCTTGCAATACGGATCACAGATCAACCTCCTCCGGGCCTCATGGGAAAACGGCTATTAAATATTTGGCATATGTTATGTGCAACACCCGAATACCTGGCAGAACATGGCACACCACAACATCCGCACGATCTGAAAAATCACAGTTGCATCTATCTTGGGGAAGAACCAGGAGATTCACGTTGGAAATTCAATCAGGGAAATAAAATTATTACCGTCAATGTTTATGGTCGTTACGCTGCTAATCATACAGGAGTTCGGCTTGATGCCGTATTAAGACATATCGGAATTGGCAACTTACCTTATTTTACCGCTAAACATGCTTTACAACAGGGACGGCTGGTTCAAGTTCTGCCTGATTGGAACTTTAAAGCCAACCACACTGGCGAATTATGGATACTTTATCCACCAACACGGCATTTACCTCCAAAACTTAGTGTATTTATAGGGTTCCTGGCCGAACGCCTCCGTCAGGAAAACATCGCAGATAATAAAAGGGTAGATAAGATTCACGATACCACTCATTACGAATTACCTGAAATGGGAGGATAATTATGTTCATGTAAAAGAGGTGAATTAGTTATTCTAACTCACCTCTTCTCTGTAATATTCAAAGGGGTTTATAATAATGAATAAGTTAATTGCCATTGATAACAAAACAATAATTCCATGTTAAAATCTGAATTATCATTCCCTATAAAAAGATCGTGTCATATTGTTTTCATTAATTTTTTTAATTAAGCCTATATTTTAGATTATTAACATCAATAGGATCGGAATTACTAAGCATAGTTAGCACGTGATCCAAGCAATTATAAAACCCCCAAAACTCGGTATAATCATACTTACCTTCTTTAACCAATTTTTCTGCATTAATTTCTCTCAATCTTGTATAGTCATACCACTCTTTAATATTACTTACCCGATGATGCCAATCATGACAAATCAGTGATCCCTGCACTATCAGCATTCGAACAGGCAAATGGTAGAATAAGTGTTTAAAGGCCCATATAATCCATTGTAGAGAATATTTCAAAGAAAAACTTTCAGGACAAGGTGAGCCACAAAAGCGCCCTAAAGAGTTTTTGATATGGCTATGAAGAATAGTCTCATTTTCACGACGTAACAACCACACATGCTCAGTCATTAACTGTAATAACGATGCTATCTGGTACACAATTACATAAGGGATAATGATGAATAATACAAAATTCATCATTCCCATCCACCAAAATAGATAGCCCAAAAACAGAAAATAAACAATAGTCATGATGAATCGATAAACAGGAACACCTATTAAATTTGACTTAATGCGGCCATAGAGATATGAAAAATGAAAATAAGGACTAAATAGGGTCAAAAACAGGTTAATATAGAGCTGTTTTTTTGTTTTTCCAGGTTCAAATCCTAATTTGTATACTGCTGCTAAATCTTTATCTTCTATTGTTGAAAAATCCTTTCCATGATGCTCATATATATGAAACTGACGGTATGAATCGTAAGGTTGAGTAATGAATATGGTGGATAAAATTTCACATATCACTCTATTGCGTGATTTTGTTGAGAGTAAATTTCCATGCACCCCTTGATGAATAATAGTAGCAACAATATACCTGGCTCCAGAAGTGGAAAATAATACACCGACTAAATAGAGAATAAACTTGATAATTGATGACATATTACTATTTAGTGACAAGTAGATAAGTAGCGTACCAACCACAATCCAACTAATCGACCAACATATCATTTCAATTGAGCTGGATTTCCATAATGCTTTCCTGCCGGGAATATCCTTTCCTGTTAGCCAACTCCATACACCTTGAAAAGGTAATATCTTATATGTATTCCGAATAGCGGTAGATTCCTTATAAAGTTCAATTCCTGTTTTCATAATTCCTCCTATTGATGAACAAAGTAATTTTAATATAATTATTTTTATTACAAAGAGTGAAATATCAAAACATAAATTGTAACTATTACAATCTATAAATAAACTCGCAGTGAACGTGCAAAGTTATCTATATATATAAATTTGTTAACATTTTATAAAAAAAGAATCCCGCTTTGCGGCTATAAAATAGCCGATAACACATAAAAAGCAGCCAGACTGATAACAACACACACTACGATATTTCTGATAAAAAAAGCAAAAACGGTAGTTAATAATGCCCCCCATAAATAAGGATTATTAGAAACCTCTCTTAACTCCCCATGTTCCATTAAAATAATTGGCCCACATATCGCAATCAATAAACAAGGGGCAGAATATTTTAATGATTCATTTATTATTTTAGGAAGCTTTACCGGAACTTTAGGTTCCAGGAAAACATATCTATTAAATAATACAATACCAGCTAAAATAAAAAGCAAGGCCCAACTCATATTGACTCCTTATTTAACCTGGCTATAAAAACAGAAAAGAACATACCACTGACACCAGCAATGATAATAGCACCTTCAACATGAAGGTAAGATAATATCATTGATAAAAACAATGAAAAAATCACGCCTAAAAACACACTGAGTTTTTTAATCATCGGTACAACAATAGTAATGAAGGTAGCGACAATAGAGAAATCCAGATGATACTTATCTAAATCTGGAATAGAAGAAGCCATTAATATTCCCAGAAGACTGAATAGATTCCAGCATACATAAAAACATAATCCAGCACCAATCAAATAGCCCGGAGTTAAAATCTGTTTATCTCTCTGAGCACAACTTAAAGCAAATAATTCATCTGTTAGTAAGAAACCGATTGGCAGCCGATAACGAGCTTTTAATAAAGAAACATATTCGCGTAAAGTTAAGCCATAGAGAAAATGCTGAGCTGTGATAAAAAACACTGAAATAATAATAGTAAAGATACTAGCACCTGATGCTAATAAACCAAGTGTCACTAATTGTGCAGCACCAGCGAATAAGATTGCAGACATCCCTATACTTTGTCCCAGAGTTAACCCTGATTGAACGGCAACAGAGCCAGCAAGTATTCCCCAGGGAATAACCGAAAGGCAAAGCGGTAACATATTATATATTCCAGACCAAAACCCTTGCCAGGAGGATATTTTTGGTTGCAATTCAGTCATTGTTTTTTCCATAAACAGATCTACGTCAACAAAATAAAAGAACCATTGACAGGTAGCTTACGTGCGGGTAATACAGGAGTATTGAATAAAATTGTGGTGAAATAATTTCTTGCTAATCTGATTGGAAGCCTTCCCAATAAGGCAATAGAGCGTTTTTAAGCTGTTTGTAGAGAACGAACAAACATTCCGGGAGTGATCCCTAAGGCATTTTTAAAATGGCGGTTAAAATGGCTTTGGTCGGCAAAACCACAGAGAATAGCAACATTTAGTATAGAATGTCCATCCAATAACAATTTTCTAGCCATACGTAAGCGGGCAAAAATTAAATAAACATGAGGCGTTACTCCGATAATTTCCTTAAATTGCCGCAAAAAATGCCATGGACTTAGCTGTACCATTTCTGCTAACCGATTGAGAGAAACATCAGTTTCTGCATGTGCATCAATATATTCTTTAGCCAATAAGATCTGCTTTTCAGCAGAAGGAAGTTTCTGTGCAGTAATGCGTGTTTTACCGTAATTCATCATCAACCAAGAAAGTGAAGAAAACAGCATAGTTTCTTTGAATAAAGTATTACCTTTTTGCGACAATAAATTAAACATCAGACGTAATTGTTCAGATAACCCAGGATCATGAACCACCGCAGAAGGGAACCACGGTATACTGCCATCTGCATATTTTAAGTCGCGTGAAAGTGAACGTAATAAATCAGGTGAAGGGTAAATAGCTTGATATGACCAACCTGTTGCAACAGCAGCAGATCCGGTATGAATTTCATCTGAATTGACTAAAATAATATCACCTTTAGGCGCAATATGTTCCGCACCGGTACGATAGAAGCGCTGAGCCCCCTCTTCTATTACTCCTATACAAAAGGTCTCGTGCACATGCCGAGAAAATACTTGCTTACGGTAACTGGCTTTGAGCATCTCCAAACCATTAAATTCTTCCAGACGAAAGAACTGAATTTTCTCTTTTACATTTTCTTGTTGCCACATAAAATAGTTACCCAAGTTTCTGATGAAAATTGATCTTTTTATAGTATTAAACTCTTTTATTTTTAAGTTATATATCCCATAGATTTCAGAGTGTAACTTGAAAAACAACGGGTATATCACCCATTTTTCTATTCGCTTGTTTAATTAACTATGCACTTTTTCCAGTCTGAAGAAAATTAAACCTCACCTATAGAGTATAAAGAATATGAGCATTTTCAAGTATCACTGACTACTCATTGTTCTTATGCCAACAAATCTTTTTTGTAAAAAACACATCAGGGAGGATTTAGCGAGCCTTTTTCTTTTTTGTATAAAATTGCTATAGCAATGTTACTAAGGTAACCAGAATATTTATTTTTTCGTCAAAAATAATTTGAATGTATATATTTAATAATTGTTATAATAAATATTGTATTAATTTACTTTCTACATGTTATTTTTATATACCCTATCATGTTATATCCACAGTTTAGATTTTGTTATAACTGCCTTTCTGATCGCTGTTTTCCTAATGATCTCCCTTTGAGTCTGGTGCAACCAGCCATTGACAGTTAAGCTGTAGGCAATTTGCTTTATCACCTCAATTAAAACCAATATCAACTATAGTGAGGGCCTTATGGCTGATACAGATATTCGCATTGCTATCGTAGGGGCCAGTGGCCGCATGGGACGCAATCTTATTCAGGCCATTCAGCAGTTGGATGGCGTTACACTTGGTGCAGCATTAGAACGCCCAGACTCTTCATTGGTGGGAGCAGATGCTGGTGAATTGGCCAGTATTGGTCATAACGGTATTACGATCCGTAATGATCTCCATTCTGTCATTGAAGATTTTGATGTCCTGATTGATTTCACCCGCCCAGAAGGAACGCTGACATATCTGCCAATATGCCGGCAATACCGTAAAGCCATGGTGATTGGTACAACTGGGTTTGATGATACAGGTAAGCAAGCAATCAAAGATGCAGCAAACGAAATTCCTATTGTTTTTGCAGCAAATTTCAGTGTCGGTGTCAATCTTGTCCTTAAGCTATTGGAAAAAGCAGCAACAGTGATGGGAGAGTATACGGATATTGAAATCATTGAAGCTCACCATCGCCATAAAGTGGACGCGCCATCAGGAACAGCACTGGCAATGGGAGAATCTATTGCGCATACACTGGGTCGTGACCTGAAAACTTGTGCTGTATATGCGCGGGAAGGCCACACAGGTGAGCGGAACCCCAAAAGTATTGGTTTTGCTACGGTAAGAGCTGGCGATATTGTTGGAGAACATACTGCTATTTTTGCCGATATTGGTGAACGAGTAGAAATCAGCCATAAGGCTTCAAGCCGTATGACTTTTGCAAATGGCGCTGTTAAGGCATCTATCTGGATAACCAATAAAAACAGGGGTCTTTATGACATGAAAGACGTTCTTAATCTCGATAAATTATAATTATTTAATAAAATAACTAATTGTAATTACGCAATTATTTATCATTAATTGCGTAATTTTTTATAAAATGAATCATAAATATAAGTATTACGTCATTTATATCTATTTTCTACATTATTCTCACTTTTTTACTACCTTTTATCCTATAGATACGAAAAATCACACTGTTTTTTCTGTTTTAAAATTTAATTTCACATTAATCGTGAATATACTCGCACTTTTCTTATATTTTTCAGGTAAATTTCTATGATACAACAGTGAGTGTCGCAAAAAAAACAATAAAAATGGCGTTTTTTGTAGACAAGCCCCCCTCTCATCATTAGAATGCGCGCAATTTGCCAAAATTTTGACAAACATCATAATTGGCATTGATTTAAAGGATTAATTCTGAATTAATATGCATTGAGTGCGATTTGTTATTCATTCTGGAGGGCGTTTTGATTAAGTCAGCTATATTGGTTCTGGAAGATGGAACCCAATTTCACGGTCGCGCCATAGGTGCAGAAGGTGTGGCTGTTGGAGAAGTGGTCTTCAATACCTCAATGACCGGATATCAAGAAATACTTACCGACCCTTCCTATTCCCGCCAAATTGTTACTCTCACCTATCCTCATATTGGTAATGTCGGCATCAATGCCGCTGATGAAGAATCTCCCACCATTCAAGCCCAAGGCTTAGTCATCCATGATTTACCTCTGATAACCAGCAACTACCGCAGTGAAGACAATCTGTCTAACTACTTAAAGCGTCATAACATTGTTGCCATTGCTGATATTGATACTCGTAAACTGACCCGTCTGTTACGGGAAAAAGGTGCACAGAACGGCTGTATCATTGCAGGTGATGAGGTAGATGCTCAAGTTGCTCTTGAAAAAGCGAAAGCATTTCCCGGCTTGAAAGGTATGGATTTAGCGCAAGAAGTGACTACCACACAAGCTTATCAGTGGTTACAGGGAAGCTGGACACTGGCAGATGGATTACCAGAAGCTTGTAAAGAGCAAGAACTGTCATACCATATTGTTGCTTATGATTTTGGGGTTAAGCGTAATATTCTGCGTATGTTGGTAGATCGCGGCTGCCACGTTACTGTCGTGCCAGCAAAAACCTCCGCAGACGAGGTACTGGAAATGGCACCGGATGGTATTTTCCTGTCTAACGGCCCTGGCGATCCAGAGCCTTGTGATTATGCTATCGAAGCAATCAAAACTTTCCTGAACACCGAGATCCCTGTATTTGGTATCTGCCTGGGCCACCAGTTACTGGCATTAGCAAGCGGTGCAAAAACTGTAAAAATGAAGTTTGGTCACCACGGCGGCAACCACCCTGTTAAAGATTTGGATCGTAATGTCGTCATGATCACCGCACAGAACCACGGATTCGCCGTTGATGAAAACTCATTACCGGCAAATCTGCGTGTGACTCATAAATCACTCTTTGATGGTACTCTGCAAGGTATCCACCGTACTGACAAACCTGCATTCAGTTTTCAGGGACACCCTGAAGCCAGCCCTGGTCCACATGAAGCCGCGTCTCTGTTCGATCACTTTATTGAATTGATTGAACAGTATCGTCAGCAAGATATTCAGAACACCAAATAATCAGGAGAAAAGGAAAATGGCAAAACGTACTGATATTAAAAGTATCCTGATCTTGGGTGCAGGTCCGATTGTGATTGGTCAAGCATGTGAATTTGACTACTCAGGAGCACAGGCTTGTAAAGCTCTGAGGGAAGAAGGCTATCGGGTCATACTGGTGAACTCTAACCCTGCCACTATCATGACCGATCCAGGAATGGCAGATGCCACTTACATTGAGCCAATTCATTGGGAAGTCGTACGCAAGATTATTGAAAAAGAGCGCCCGGACGCAATTTTGCCAACCATGGGGGGGCAAACAGCACTGAACTGCGCACTGGAACTAGAACGTCAGGGCGTACTACAAGAATTCGGTGTAACTATGATTGGTGCCACCGCAGATGCAATTGATAAAGCAGAAGATCGTCAGCGTTTTGACAAGGCGATGAAAAAAATCGGCTTGGATACTGCACGTTCTGGAATTGCTCATTCGATGGAAGAAGCACTGGCTGTAGCCGAAGACGTTGGCTTCCCTTGTATTATCCGTCCTTCTTTCACTATGGGCGGAACAGGGGGAGGTATCGCTTATAACCGCGAAGAATTTGAAGAGATCTGTGAACGTGGTTTAGATCTCTCCCCAACCAATGAATTGCTGATCGATGAATCTCTGATTGGTTGGAAAGAGTATGAAATGGAAGTAGTACGTGACAAGAACGATAACTGCATCATCGTCTGCTCCATTGAAAATTTCGACCCAATGGGGATCCATACTGGTGACTCCATTACTGTGGCTCCCGCTCAGACATTGACTGATAAAGAGTACCAAATCATGCGTAATGCCTCCATGGCCGTACTGCGTGAAATTGGTGTAGAAACCGGTGGTTCAAACGTACAGTTTGCTGTTAACCCTAAAAATGGTCGCCTGATTGTCATCGAGATGAACCCGCGTGTATCCCGTTCATCCGCTCTGGCCTCCAAAGCGACAGGCTTCCCTATCGCGAAAATTGCAGCAAAACTGGCGGTTGGTTATACCCTTGATGAACTGATGAACGATATCACGGGTGGGCGTACTCCAGCCTCTTTCGAACCATCAATTGACTATGTAGTGACTAAGATCCCTCGCTTTAACTTCGAAAAATTTGTCGGCAGCAATGATCGCCTGACAACTCAGATGAAATCTGTCGGTGAAGTCATGGCAATTGGCCGCACTTTCCAGGAATCCCTGCAAAAAGCTTTGCGTGGCCTGGAAGTCGGAGCAACCGGTTTCGATCCGAAAGTCAATCTGGATGACCCGCAATCACTGACCAAAATCCGCAGCGAACTAAAAGATGCAGGCGCTGAGCGCATCTGGTATGTCGCAGATGCTTTTCGTGCCGGTATGTCCGTTGATGGTCTCTTTAACCTGACCAACATTGACCGCTGGTTCCTGGTACAGATCGAAGAACTGGTACGTCTGGAAGAACAAGTAGCAGAGCAAGGCATCAACGGTCTGACTTCCGACTTCCTGCGTCAGCTCAAGCGTAAAGGTTTTGCAGATGCACGCTTGGCAAAACTGGTCGGCGTATCCGGTAAAGAGATCCGCAAACTGCGCCATGATTACAACCTGTATCCGGTTTACAAACGAGTAGATACCTGTGCCGCAGAGTTTGCAACTGACACTGCCTACATGTATTCCACTTATGAAGATGAATGCGAAGCTAATCCAAATAGCGACAAGCCGAAAATTATGGTATTGGGTGGTGGCCCGAACCGTATCGGCCAGGGCATTGAATTCGATTATTGCTGTGTACACGCTGCACTGGCGTTACGTGAAGATGGTTATGAAACCATCATGGTTAACTGTAACCCAGAAACGGTTTCAACAGATTACGACACTTCTGACCGCCTTTACTTTGAGCCGGTAACACTGGAAGACGTACTGGAAATCGTACGCGTTGAGCAACCAAAAGGTGTGATCGTACAGTATGGTGGTCAAACGCCACTGAAACTGGCCCGCGAACTGGAAGCAGCAGGCGTACCAATTATCGGCACCAGCCCGGATGCCATTGACCGTGCAGAAGACCGTGAGCGTTTCCAACAGGCGGTAAATCGTCTTGGTCTGAAACAACCAGCCAATGCCACTGTCACCACTATTGAACAGGCGGTAGAGAAAGGCAACAACATTGGCTACCCGCTGGTGGTTCGTCCTTCTTATGTATTAGGTGGTCGTGCAATGGAAATCGTGTACGATGAATCAGACCTGCGCCGTTACTTCCAAACCGCTGTGAGTGTTTCCAACGATGCTCCGGTTCTTCTGGATCGATTCCTTGATGATGCTGTTGAAGTCGATGTTGATGCTATCTGTGACGGAGAACGAGTCCTGATAGGTGGCATTATGGAACATATCGAACAGGCGGGTGTTCACTCTGGTGACTCAGCCTGCTCCTTGCCTGCATATACCTTAAGCAAGGAGATTCAGAATGTTATGCGTCAACAGGTTGAAAAACTGGCTTTTGAATTACGTGTCCGTGGTTTGATGAATGTCCAGTTTGCTGTGAAAAACAACGAAGTGTACCTGATCGAAGTGAACCCACGTGCAGCACGCACGGTTCCATTTGTTTCCAAAGCGACAGGTCTGCCACTGGCGAAAGTCGCAGCACGTGTGATGGCCGGGCAATCCTTGCAGTCACAGGGTGTCACGAAAGAAATCATTCCTCCTTACTATTCTGTGAAAGAAGTGGTATTGCCATTCAACAAATTCCCAGGAGTTGACCCGATTCTGGGGCCAGAAATGCGCTCTACAGGTGAAGTGATGGGTGTTGGCCGCACTTTTGCGGAAGCCTTCTCCAAAGCGATGCTCGGCAGTAACTCCACTATGCGTAAAAAAGGCCGGGCGTTACTGTCAGTACGTGAAGAGGATAAAGGGCGTATTGTTGATTTAGCAGCCAAACTGCTCAAACATGGCTTTGAGCTGGACGCGACTCACGGTACAGCCGTTGTATTGGGTGAAGCTGGGATCAACCCACGTCTGGTAAACAAAGTTCATGAAGGCCGTCCACATATTCAAGACAGAATTAAAAACGGTGAGTATGACTATATCGTCAATACCACTGCTGGCCGCCAGGCAATTGAAGATTCAAAACTGCTTCGTCGCAGCGCACTACAATATAAAGTGCACTATGACACCACCCTGAATGGCGGTTTTGCAACCACGATGGCTCTCAGTGCTGATCCGACTGAGCAGGTAATTTCTGTCCAGGAAATGCACGCAAAAATCACCGGATAATATGCCCTATGGATTTCAAGATGCAGGCAACAAAGAGGCAACTTGGAAAACAAAGGATATAAGCGAATAAAATACAGCTCCCCTAAAGCGTTAGTTATCCAACAAATAAGGGAGCTGCTTTTTTAGCTGCTATTTTTATCTGGAGGGAATTTTGAATCCAAAGAGCGTCTTATTTTGAAATTAAAAAAAGCCACCCCCATTCTGAGATGGCCTTCATGCAACATTAATAACTGTCTTTCTGAACAATATCAGTATAAGTCTAATATTGTTTCAGCTACACAGGTATATTGGTTGTTTATATGGGGCTTTGGGCTAGTGAAGCAATCTTCCAGAAACCAGCTTGCCGGTGTTTTCAGGGTAATAGAGACAACAACTAGCTGCTCCAGACTAATTCGGTTAGTTCCTCGTTCATAACGTGATAACTGCTGATGGCTGACGCCAATTCTGTCCGCCAGCTCTGCTGCTGTTATCCCAAGCTCTTTTCGCTTCATTTGGATCCTTTTACCTACCAGCATACTGACTCGCATAATCTCTTTACTCTCAATTTATAAATAGGTTAATAAAACAACTGCTGTACCTTCATACTTACCGGCTTTTGGTTGTGTTAATGTGTGCAATATTGATGTCAGGGTAAAATTTGAGGGAATATTTTTCCCTTGGGCGATAACACGCACGCCATCTGTCGCATCCCTTCCATCAATCTGCAATGTCGCGTAAATTTGCTTATGAGTATCGAGATAAATTTTGGGCTCACTATTAATGGATTTGACTTGCAACATTATCTTGTTGCTGCGAAGTGCACATTTCAATTGCCCATTAATTGAGCGAGTGGCATTATTAACTTCTGAAGCTTTTAATTCCCCGTAGGCAATTTCAGAAGGTATGTTGATTTCACAGCTTTGATTTATAGGTGGTAATTTGTTGCAAGTGGAGTTAGGAAATTTCATTGCGATACCATAACCCGATGATATCTGCTTGGTGTAAAACAAACCTATACATTCGGCATCTGCGGTAATAATAGGAAACGTCACCCGGATAGGGATTCCGAGCTGTCTTTTATAGGCTCGCATGACTTCTGCGGTTGTCCGGTACTTTTGTGCGTCATTCAGGCATATATTTGCCTCAACACAGGAACCATACATGCCCGGCTGATTATTAATATATTGAACATCAGGGCCAACATAACATGGATCATTACCATAACAAGGATTGCCTGCCCCCTCTTCTTCTGTCCATTCAATAATCTCCATGGTAGTGATAATTCGTTTACCCGATATAATAGTATTTACTGGCATAACATAAGCGCCACCATAGGTATATGAAGCACTAAAGAAAAGCAACAATGCTGCAAACTTCATCAACGATTTTTTAATATGGTGCATAATTTATTTCCCTAAATAACATCAAACTCAGGTTGAATATCATGGGGTGAAAAAGAAGCCGGAATCGCTATTCATAACTGAGCTCAAAAGTTGCCATTGCATTGAACTCTCCTACACCAATCTTGTTTTGCAGAAGCGCACTGGGATCAGCTTTTACATATGCCTGAAACGGGATTACATTGTTACTGCTCGTATCAGAGAGTCTAAATTGAGCCGTTTTATTAAAAGGGAGTGGTGTACCATCCAGTTTTTCCATACCAATGGCTGCACCTGAAGCACTGCTGCCATAACTGAATGCTAATAATCCGGGCTGCTCTCTGCTTTCCTGTCCGATAAACCTGATTTTCACTTTCTGGGCCGCTCTGGGATCACATTCTTCCAAATGTAGCCGGAGCTGTTGGCTTGGCGTACGGTGATACAGATAAAGATCCCGGTTGATAATGTTGCCAAAATTGACTTCCATGAATTTATCTTCCGGTTTAATCACACAAGGGGGGGCGAGTACGGTCATTGTGATTCTGACATTTTGGCGTAAGTTATCTTTTGCATAAGCACCTTGCTGACTGCCAATCCCTAACAGAAATAATACCGATGGCACCAATGTCTTCAGTGCGTAGTGAAAGAGCTTCATACTTAACAAATTCATTATCATTTATCCCAAAACCCGTTACGATCTGGTGAAGTCTGCTTTTTGATCCCATCAAGCTGCTTATGACGGGATATGACTACCAAGAACCAATCAGTTCCCTTCATCTACAACCTTTGTCACTACACAAGTATTATCACTACAGTTGAATGTTAACTGTGGGCGTCCACCATAATCATTAACATAAGTCAGTACTGGTTGATTACCGAATGAACTAACCGTTCCTCCCAGTTTGTCACTGCTTTTGGGCGCCAGCATTAAGGGCTTAAAACCGTCTACACTTTTACCATTTACCTTATTTGAAGCTTCTGAAATTGTGATGTAATAAGGTGTTGGATTGTTCACCACATATTGGTTTCCCTGACGGCTTAAGGTCAGTTTTTCCTGCCACGGGTTATCATGATCAATACGGCGTGCGATAATGGCCTCCGGGCGGTAGAACAATTTGATTTTCGTTTGTAAAGCTATTTGCAAGACATTTGGTTTCTCACTGCGCGGGGGTATTTCACGAACATTGAAATAAAACACACTTTCTCTATCTTGTGGCAACTGGGCCACTGCGGGCAGTGTCTGGATCTTGATTTGGCTTTTTGCTCCAGCTTCAACACGCTGTACAGGGGGAATAACAACGAGTGGGCTGTTGATCTTATTTCCCTTATCATCTTCAAACCATGCCTGGGCTAAATGCGGCAAATCAAGATGTTGATTTTCAATATTCAGGCTGACAGATTTCTCATTCCCATTAAAAATAACGCGGGTACGATCCAATGCTATCGCCGCCATTGTCTGATGTACTGACATTAAATTTGTTACCGTTATGGCCGCCATCATTAGAATTTTTTTCAGTTTCATAGTGTCATCTGCTTATACTCAAAAAAGATCATTTTTATATTGCTGGTGCCGACTAATATCGGTATACCTATGCCAAATAAAGCAATGCAATACTCTATTAAAGATCAATTAAATGGATTTTTTTATTACATTTTATTTATCTTCATCTTTTAAAAACTGACAAGGTAGCAAAAATGCAGTTAAATAATCTGACGAAATTTCATCTGGCACAATAATCTCACATTGAGCACGTCCATCCCAATGCACCTTCAGTTTTTCACCTTTGTTCATTCCGGTCAGATAAGCATATCCGTCATCATTGACAATTCCGATTTCCCGTTGACTTGCATTAACGATAGATGCCCCAAAAGGTGGGAATGTACCATCAGGCAAACGAATAGTTGTCATAGCCTTGAGTCCTGATATGACCTGAAATTTACGGTAACCAATTGCACCTTCTGTCAACGTTGCCAATTGAACAGAGCGCAATGCTTCTACATCGTCCGGTAATTTGTCTAAGTCAATATTTGCGGTATTGCGGTAGTAATTGTTTACATCTACCAGCACAGCTTTACCAAAATGGTTGGTATATACTGCCGAACCGAACGCCCGGACAGGAACATTGCCAACACCTTCGGTATCCACCATCAGGCGGGTTGCGCCAGGCATATTAGTGCGATGTAAAGCTGCACCATTGGCAGTGACAGTAACTCCCCCCTGCAAGCCGAGTGCTACAGTAGTATTGCCACCATCCTGATAACTGGCGCTGGCAGTCAGCAATGCACGATCACCATAGTGGGTGTAATAACCATTTGCTGATGCCTTACCATGAATATTCGTACCTGCTGATATGCGATAGTTATTGCGATCATCAAGACGGTCAAAATAACCTATCGAATGGGAATTTCCCTGACGATTGGTCATTCCGTTATAGCTAAGGGTGCTACTTTCTCCCCACGGAATAGAAAGATTCAAGTAAATACCGTCATCTTTTTTATTATCAAAATTGTTACGGTAAGCTGACAGGTTCACATTGATATTTTTATAACGCCCAATATCAATATACTTAGACAGGGATACGTTATAGTAGTCGTTTGCTGACCGATTCCAGTAGGTCTGATGGCTATAGCTGAGGTAAGCACTGAGGCCAATATCTGTAAACTGTTGATTAAACATCACGGTATACATTTCTTTTCCACTATCGGAAGAAACGTTGCGATAGCGGCGATCGATATATTGTCCCATATTCATAAAGTTGCGTTCAGAGAAACGATATCCGGCAAAAGTTACCTGACTGTTGTATTGATCAAAACGTTTCGAATAACTGAAACGATAAGATCCCCCGGTAAAGGTCTTGTTCTCTCCCGGCAATTTTGCTCTTGACTCCGTCACGTCAAACGACAATGCCCCCAACACCATCAAGTCACGACCAACCCCCAGTGATAAAGCGTTGTAGTCACCTGCTCCCAAAAAACCACCATACAATGACCAGCCGTTATTGATCCCCCAGGAGAATTCTCCGAGACCGAAGGCCGGCCCTTCACGACGATGTTTATCATTAGTAGATTGTCCACCCACCAACTTGTATTGCACACGTCCGGGGCGTGTCAGGTAAGGGATCGTTGCGGTGTTAACCTGAAACTGTTGTACACTTCCATCCTGCTCTTCAACTCTGACATCCAAAGCGCCTGACACTGCATCACTGAGATCCTGAATTCGGAATGGCCCTGACGCAACCTGAGTTTCATACAATACTCTCCCCATCTGACTCACCGTCACCTTGGCATTGGTTCTCGCGACACCAGTGACCTCAGGGGCATAGCCACGTAAGTTCGGCGGCAACATGTTCTCATCAGTCACCAAACTGATACCGGTATAACGAAAGCTATCAAAGAGGTTTGAATTGAGGTAATCCTCTCCCAACGTCAACTTTGCTTCTAAACGAGGAAGTGCACGATACAGGTAGTATCGGCTCCAATCCCAGTCACGGCGTTCTTTGCCACCTGATCGATGTGAGTTGTCTGCTTTATCATGTTTGGTCTTGAAACGATGATATCTGGCCTGCCAGTCAGCCCGAAAACGCCATGCACCCAAATTCATGCCCGCCGTTCCGTTAGCACTTATCTGTTGGTTATTCCGATCATGAGTCGGTTTCGATGTTTGCGCATTAACGTTATAGTCAAACAATAATCCGGTTATCCCCTCATCCCAACGGGACGGAGGATCCCAATCCGGCAAGTCATATTCCAGATAGCTTTTAGGAACAATCAGATACAACGTATAGGTGGCCAGATCCCCCCTTGCCGACATACCCGGTAGTGTATTGAGATCAAGACATTTTCCATCATTCTGCCAACCTAATTTTTCCACCCACTTTGGTTTAAGAGCGATTTGTTTGATTAATTCAGGGGATATACAGGCTTCACTACCTTTCGAATCATCAGCCGAAGCCATAAAATCGATAGAATGGGTATCTGGGAACTCCTCCTTATTCATCCGAACAGCCATCATATAATTCCCCGGCATGATATAGCCTGCGCGAGAGAACTGTTCTAAATTAATATTGCTACGTTCACTGATATCCAGCGCATCAATGTTGAATTCAATTGGCTTAGAATAGGCGATCTGAATACCGGATACCGCAAACAGTATCAAAGCAGAAAGAGGTTTAATTCCGGATATTAAGTGTTCTATTTGTATTTTATTCGTTATCTTCTTTTTATTAATCACGTATTTTTTATTAAAGGTGTTTATACTATTACTGTTCTTTTTTTTATTAATAGAAGAAAAATAATGATTCATAGAATCTGAAAATAAAGCCATAACATCCTCTGAGCAATGAATCGTTAATAACCCAATTTGAATTTAGCTGTTGTCTGATACTGCCAAGTCTGTATGCGTATAGGACTATCGCCTAATAGATCGCATCATTAAAGTTCATCGCTCTCACTTAAGGATCCTACAGATACCGGGGATTGCAGAGGTAACCACATGTCCTGCTTATCCGTAATATATTACGTTCTCTGTTTGTGATTCACTGAATTACCGTACAGCGGGAAGTAGAGGAAACATGTCACCATCGGTAGCCATTAAAAATTACTTAACATGGCAAAATATCTTTATTTTCCGAATACCACCAATAGAGAACACCATAGATTAAATCAATAAAAAAGGGTATTTCAAATTACTTCCATGGGAATAATTCTATTAATGTCATACTCTGCTGACTAATTTGACAATAATATTGATTTATATCAATAAGACAAAGCACATTACAGAATATTCTAATCATGTACTGCTAACATATTAGTTCCCAGAAATACCCTAAAGACATTATCAAGAAACCCGGTAAATCAATAGCAATGAATTTCCTGATGTTCAATTACCAAAATTATCAGTCAGTAAAAGTATTATTGATAATTTAATGTAAAGTTAGCAATAGCAGTGAAGTTACCAGGGACAACTATGCTTTCACCTTTATCATCACTTAAATTAGTACCTTGCAGGTACGCTGCAAATTGCAAATCATTGTTACCTTCGTGCAGAGATAATAGTTTACTTGCTGTTCCCAGAGGCAATCTGTTATCACCAGCATCAGTAATAGCAATTGCCGCGCCTTTCGCTGTTCCTTCAATACCTAAATAACCTGGCTGACCACTAGCTATAGCGCCAGTGAAAGTCGTTTCTACACCTTTCAGAGTCTGTGTAGTGCAATTTTCTAATTCAATTTTGAAATGTTTAGATTCTGAACGCCCTTGTTTTTTCAAAATGTGGCTGGAAACAGCCCCCATATCAACTGCAATATTGGTATTTTTAATTGAACAAGGTGCATCAATGATAGAACCAGTAAATGTAACCGTACCATTACCTTGGTTAGCCGCATTTGCAGCGCCTGCTGTTAAAGCCACACCAAAACCTAAAATCATTGCCAATTTATTCATTTTCATAATCGAATTTATACCTTTTAATTAAAAAATGTCAGACTTATATATAAAGAGAAACCGAAGTACAGAAATTAATTTCTGATACTCAGGATAATGACTATTTAGTTTTTTGACAGATAGCTTGACTGATTCAAATAAACCAAACCGGCGGTATCATTCTACACAAAAATCCTTAAGTCAAATTTCAGCCGATAAAACTGGTAATGCTCCTTAACTGCGTATGAAATATGAGTTTTTATCAAAAAGCCCCCATAAGCAGTAGTATATTTTACTGTCAATTTTGTGAATTTGGGTTATTTTCCTAAATTGTATCGAACAAAGATGAATAGTTCAGAATCTTAGTTTGTGTGTTTTTATTGAGCAACTTTATCTTTCCGAAAAAAATAGCCATATAATTATATCAAAATAATTATTAAATATAGTTTTTACTATTGCCTTTATGGCTTATATCAAAATAAAAACAAACTATTTATCCAAACCATACAATTAACAAGCTAATTATAATATAATTAAATTATTATTTTTATTTAAAAGATTTACTTTTTGTTAAATTAATTTCCCCATTCTTTTTACAGATGAATTAACGTGGAATAAAATGACAACTGAATAAATAGTTGAGAGTCATTTTTAATCAAACTGTTTAAATAATGTATTAATTTGAGCAACAAAAAAGCTCTTCCCATCATTGAGAAGAGCTTTTATTTTTAATCAGGGGATAAAATTACTTAGTCTTTTTTAATTATCACCCAACAAAACAGATTCAAGTGCAATTTCAATCATGTCATTAAAAGTTGTTTGACGCTCTTCAGCTGTCATTTTTTCACCTGTGCGAATATGGTCTGAAACAGTACAGATCGTCAGTGCTTTTGCACCAAATTCAGCCGCAACACCGTAAATACCTGCCGCTTCCATTTCAACACCCAGAATGCCATATTTTTCCATTATATCGAACAATTGTGTATCTGGGGTATAGAACAGATCTATAGAGAAGATATTGCCAACACGTGTGTTAATATTTTTCGCTTTAGCAGCATCAACCGCATTACGAACCAAATCAAAATCAGCGATTGCCGCGAAATCATGATCTTTAAAACGCACACGATTGACTTTGGAGTCAGTACAGGCCCCCATACCAATCACGACATCACGAATTTTAATGTCTTTACTCACTGCACCACAGGAGCCAATACGAATAATCTTTTTGACACCAAACTCGGTGATCAGCTCTTTCGCATAGATGGAACAGGATGGAATGCCCATACCGTGACCCATCACTGAAATGCGACGGCCTTTATAAGTGCCGGTGAAACCCAACATACCACGAACATTGTTAACCTGACGGGCATCTTCTAAAAAGGTTTCCGCAATATATTTTGCACGTAGTGGGTCACCTGGCATCAGAACAACATCAGCAAAATCGCCCATCTCAGCATTAATATGTGGGGTAGCCATAAATTGATTCCTTGTTTTTATTAAGTAATTAAAAATAGGTAAATATCGGGGCAGCCAATGACTTCCCCGGAAAAATCAGAACATCGCTTTACCATAATCCATCGGCGTCAGGTCGAAATATTTCGCCACTGTCTGACCAATGTCTGCAAATGTTTCACGATGTCCCAATGAGCCAGGTTTCACTTTTGGCCCATAAACCAGTACTGGAATATGCTCACGAGTATGATCTGTACCTGCCCAGGTCGGGTCACAACCGTGGTCAGCCGTCAGGATCAGAATGTCATCTTCTTTAACCCGTTTCAGCATCTCCGGCAAACGGCGGTCGAATAGTTCAAGCGCTGCCGCATAACCTGCCACATCACGGCGATGACCATAAGATGAGTCGAAATCAACAAAATTGGTAAACACGATTGTGTTATCGCCGGCCTGTTCCATTTCAACCAATGAAGCATCAAACAGGGCATCAATCCCTGTTGCCTTCACTTTTTTGGTGATACCAACATTAGCGTAAATATCGGCTATCTTACCGATGGAAACCACTTCACCCTGTTTTTCATCAACCAATTTTTTCAGAATGGTTGGTGCAGGAGGCTCAACCGCCAAATCATGGCGATTACCGGTACGCTGGAAGTTACCCGCTTTATCACCCACAAACGGACGGGCAATAACACGACCGATGTTATAACCCCCGAGATTCAGTTCTTCACGGGCGATCTCACATAATTCATACAGTTTATCCAAACCGAATGTTTCTTCATGGCAGGCAATTTGGAAAACAGAATCCGCAGAGGTATAGAAAATCGGCTTACCGGTTTCCATGTGCTCTTCTCCCAGTTTGTCCAGAATAACTGTACCGGAAGAGTGACAATTACCCAAATACCCTGGGAGATTAGCGCGCTCAACCAGTTTATCCAGTAATTCCTGCGGAAAGCTGTTTTCTAAATCCTGAAAATAGCCCCAATCGAACAAAACCGGAACACCGGCAATTTCCCAATGACCTGATGGCGTGTCTTTACCAGAAGAAAGTTCACTTGCATAGCCATAGGCACCAATAATGTCGGCATCTTTGTCTAAACCAATCGGGAAAGTCCCGCTGGATTCTTCTGCCGCTTTACCTAGCCCCAAGCGGCTCAGATTCGGCAACTTCAATAATCCCTGACGGCCAATATCAGCTTCACCACGGGCACATTGCTCCGCAATATGTCCTAAAGTGTTAGATCCTTCGTCACCAAATCTGTCTGCATCTGCACTCGCACCAATGCCAAAGGAATCCAATACCATGATGAATGTACGTTTCATAATTTTCTCCTGCGTCAATTCACGCTATCAATGCGGAAACTGCCAGCTATTAAAATCTATTTTTAATGCCTATGTCGGTTTATCAACTAATATGACGATAAACCATCTGTGTGGCGACTTTCGTTCCTACATTTGATGCTGCCAAAACATTCGTCTTTTGTGAAGCATCCGCCTGTTGTAACGCTTTATGTTGTAGGACAAACGACTTACGCACAGCCTCCGCTGCTGCATGCCACTCATCTTCACTATTGGCATGGATCGTCATCAGAGGAGTATCTGTATTGACTTCTGAACCAAGTGCAATAATATCACTCAGCCCCACACTGTAATTAATCGTATCCGTGGCCTTGCGACGGCCACCCCCTAACGTCACCACGGCCATTCCCAAGGCCCGGGTATCCATCTCTGTTACAATGCATTGTTCTTCAATAACACACTTTTCAGCAAATACTGGTCTGCTAAAAGAGGCTGTCGGCAAATAATGCGCATAGTTTTCAACAAAATCGGCAGGCCCTTTTTGCGCAGCAACCATACGTCCAAAAACTTCCGCTGCTTTACCACTGTTGAGAACTGCCTGTAACTTACGATATGCAGCATCACGGTTTTCTGCCAATTTACCTGATACCAGCATTTCAGCAGCCAATGCCATAGTGACTTCAAATAGCCGGGGATTACGGTATTCTCCCGTCAGAAACTGAACCGCTTCACGGACTTCCAGTGCATTACCCGCACTGGATGCCAGCACCTGATTCATATCGGTTAACAATGCAGTCGTTTTGCAACCCGTACCATTAGCTACCGCGACGATGGATTCTGCCAGTTGTTCCGATTGCTCATAAGTTGGCATAAATGCCCCGGAACCTACTTTCACATCCATGACCAAGGCATCCAATCCCTCAGCCAATTTTTTGCCCAGAATAGAGGCGGTAATCAGTGGAATAGAGTCAACAGTAGCAGTAATATCACGTGTTGCATAAAAACGCTTATCCGCAGGTGCCAATGAGTGGGTCTGACCAATAATCGCAATGCCAACATCCCGGATAATGTCACGAAAACGATGTTCATCAGGGAAGATGTCAAAACCGGGAATGGATTCTAATTTATCCAATGTTCCTCCGGTATGCCCCAATCCGCGTCCTGAGATCATCGGGACATAACCTCCACATGCTGCTACCATCGGCCCTAACATCAGGGATGTTACATCACCAACCCCGCCCGTCGAATGTTTATCGACAACTGGGCCATGCAAGTTCAATTTATTCCAATCCAGAACTGTACCGGAATCGCGTACTGCCAATGTTAAAGCAATACGTTCCTCCATCGTCATATCCCGGAAATAAATGGTCATTGCTAATGCAGCGATTTGCCCTTCGGATACTGTGTTATCACACACGCCGTTAATAAAGAAACGGATTTCCTCTTCATTCAGTGGATAACCCTCTCTCTTTTTGCGGATAATTTCCTGTACCAGAAACAAAGCTACCTCCCAATCATCATTATTATCTGAAAAGAATGGCAGTAATGCACCTTATCTTAGTGAACCGTCATATGTTGTTATTGATCTCAATAACGATTGTTTTTAATCAATGATGGTTCTAAATATGGGTTATCAATAACTACTGCTTTGTTTTTGTCCCTGGTGCCCTAACGTTGTCAATAAGCTCCCCAATAAACTGGAAGCACCAAAACGGAAATGGCGGGTGTCTACCCATTTATCACCCATGATTCTATCTGCCAGAGCCAGATATTGCGCTGCTTCTTCTGCGGTACGCACACCGCCCGCAGGTTTAAATCCAACAGTATCACCTACCCCCATATCACGGATGACGCTGAGCATGATCTCAGCACTTTCCAGTGTCGCATTCACGGGTACTTTTCCGGTTGAAGTTTTAATAAAATCTGCTCCCGCTTTAATTGATATTTCAGATGCTTTGCGGATCAGATCAACCTCTTTCAGTTCGCCGGTTTCAATAATAACTTTTAGCCAGACACCTGCTCCAGCGCAGGCAGCTTTGCAGGCTTTAACTAAATCAAAACCAATTTGTTCGTTACCCGCTATCAGTGCACGATATGGGAAAACAACGTCCACTTCGTCAGCACCATAAGCAATGGCTGCACGGGTTTCCGCCAGTGCGATATCAATATCGTCATTACCGTGCGGGAAATTGGTGACAGTGGCAATACGAACGTCAGGTGTTCCTTGTTCACTTAATACCTTACGTGCAACCGGAATAAAACGTGGGTAGATACAGATAGCTGCGGTATGCCCTGCCGGGCTGTTCGCCTGATGACAAAGTGCCGTCACCTTTTCATCAGTATCATCATCATTGAGTGTTGTTAAATCCATCAAACTCAGCGCACGCTGAGCAACTGCGGTTAAATCGGTCATAAAACTCTCCAACGGTATTATTGTGATTCAATCAGTTCACACATTCTTTAAACGCTTATGCTGAATAATTGTCCTGAATGATTAGTAAATTCTTATGTTGGCGAGCGGACTTGGTTCCTTGAAGATGTTGCGATGATTATATTTCTCAGCAACAACAGAGTTCCTTTTCTCCGCACCTATTTCTTTAGTTTGATTTTCTTTAGCTCATACTGCCCCGGCAGACATTAGCTTACTCCATGAAATCTTAGAACATCATTATTTGAACATGTAAACGCACAATAATGCGTGTGTAAACTCACATTAATTAAATGAGAATTGCAATGATAATCATTTTATTATGATATTAATCACAATTATTAGCCTTGAAAAAAATAAAATGCAGGTGAGGTCAACTCACCTGCATCTAATTTAGTAGATATTTTCTAATTTAGACTTCCCTAACTATTACAGAGAGAAGAAAAACCCGGCAATTGTGGCACTCATCAGGTTAGAGAGTGAACCAGCCAATACGGCTTTCAGACCGAAGCGCGCAATGTCACCGCGGCGGTTTGGTGCCATACCACCCAGACCACCGAGCAAAATGGCAACAGAAGACAAATTAGCAAAACCACACAATGCGAAAGAAATGATCGCTTTGGTGTGATCAGAAAGTACTTGCAGGCCTGCTGCCTTAACTACGTCATCTGGTTTCAGATATTCACCAAAGCTCATAAATGCGACGAATTCATTAACAACCAGTTTCTGCCCAATAAAAGAACCTGCAACTGTTGCTTCATGCCACGGTATACCAATCAGATAAGCAATTGGCGCAAATACCCAACCCAGAATCAGTTCCATTGACAATTGAGGATAGCTGAACCAACCACCGATGCCGCCTAGCATACCATTCAACAAAGCAATCAATGCAGTAAATGCCAACAACATTGCCCCTACATTCAGGGCCAGTTGCATACCGGATGCCGCACCAGATGCCGCCGCATCAATAATATTAGCCGGACGCTCTTGAGCAGTAACCAAAGACATTGCATCAACAGTATCGTGTGTTTTTTCAGTTTCTGGCACCATCAGTTTTGCAAACAAAAGGCCACCCGGTGCTGCCATGAATGAAGCCGCGATCAGGTATTCCAATGGAACGCCCATGGATGCGTAGCCTGCCAATACAGAGCCTGCTACAGAAGCCAGACCACCACACATAACAGCAAACAGCTCAGATTGAGTCATGGTCGCGATATAAGGACGGACAACCAGAGGGGCTTCTGTCTGACCTACGAAAATATTCGCTGTTGCGGACAGAGACTCTGTACGTGATGTTCCCAACATTTTTTGCAAGCCGCCACCAAGAACTTTGATGATAAGCTGCATAACACCAATGTAATACAGAACGGCAATCAAAGAAGAGAAGAAAACAATGACCGGCAGAACACGCAGAGCAAAGATAAAGCCACCGCCGCCAAACAGTTCAAACATTTTGTCAGAAACCAATCCACCGAAGATGAAATCAGTTCCCTTCTGACCATATCCGATTACATTGGAAACACCTTTTGACATTCCACCCAGAATGTCTTTACCTGCTGGCACATAAAGTACAAATGCCCCAATAGCTACCTGAATAAGAAAGGCGCCGAGGACAGTGCGGATTTTAATAGCTCGGTAATTACTGGAGAAAAGTACTGCGATAAAAATCAGCACTACCATCCCTATCAGGCTCATAATGAGTTGCATTGGAAGAATCCCTGTTCACTAAATGAATTAAAAATATGTCAGTTATTTTGTAAGTTCCTACTGACACTGTGTGTGGAGGCGATTATACCTAGTAGTAAAAAAGAACAAGCAACTAACATCACAAATTAATACAGCAAAAAGTAATATAAAAACAGAAAATGAGATCTACGTCACATATAACCATGATATTTATCGGGGATTAGATAATTTTGCGGAAAAAAAGGGAGAAATAAGAAGATAATGCCAGTTTAATATTATTAATATTTATTTAAAACGGAAGACCATCTTTTGACTGACAAAAATGGCCTGATTTTTATTCAACAGAAACTAGCTTAATGCAAACAATGTCATGCTATTTTGATAAATTTGGTGGGAAATTTCATCTACAGATTCAGGACGCAATTCACACAATGCAGAAAAAATCTGAGCAACTCTTTCTGGTCGGTTTGGCTGCCCCTGAAACCCTGATAAGGGCATATCAGGGGCATCCGTTTCTAACACCAGGGATGATAGTGGTAATCGTGCAATCGTATCTCGTGTCTTTTTTGCTCTCTCATAAGTTATAGTTCCACCAACACCAATATAAAAACCCAAACGAATAAAAGCTTGTGCCTGAGACAAGCTCCCGGCAAAACCATGGATCACCCCGGTACGTGGCACACTGTGTTTCCGTAACATTGCTGCCAATTGATCGTGGCTTTTGCGGGAGTGAAGTATCACAGGCAATTCATACTTGTCGGCCAGCATGAGCTGCGCTGCTAAGAGGCTTTTTTGCTTCTCAGACTGAGGTTCCGGCATATACAGATCAAGCCCGATTTCACCTACCGCTACACAGTTAGCCTGTTTTTCCTTGAGTTTCTGTTCCAGTTCACCCAGATGCACGTCATGATGTTCATTGATATACAAGGGATGTAACCCAAACGCAGCATAAATTGAGTCATAGGTAGCGGCCAGATCGGCAACACGTTGAAAATTCAACTGACTGACTGTCGGGACAATGATTTTTTCTACCCCTGTTTGTCTGGCGCGAGCTAAACTTGCTGTTTCATCGTCAGCAAAAGGAGGAAAATCAAAATGGCAATGTGTATCGATAAACATCTACTTATCCATCATGGTAGTACCCGTCAGTGGAGTCGGGGTAATATCATTCACCTCTGTTACCTCATTCTCCGGGCTATTCATATTGTCCAAAAAACCATTGTGCCTGAAAGCATTACGGTTCATTCCATCATGATTTAAACCGTTGCGGCAAACACCATAACTTTTACGTTCTGCCAGCCCGAATTTACCTCCGATAAAAGTATGTCCGATGGTGGCCAGAAAATACCGCCCACAGCGCCGCCCCAGGTGATAATCCTTATCCAATGCACTGATCCGGCTTCCCAGTGCCATTGTGGCTAATGGTGCTGGTGGATAAATTTCGAATACCTGCACATCATCGGGGGGATTTTCAATAAATTGCTGTGTCCGATAGTAACTTTTAGCATGCAGCTTCAACATCTGAATCATCTTTTGTGAGCTACTGCTTTCCAACCAACGCTCTATTCGTTTAATCCACTGTTGCGTGTAATAGAGCTGTGAAGGCACTGTCCTGACCACCACAATGGTATCTGCACCACGGCGATAAGCCTCTTCTACTGGTATCGCATCACAAATGCCACCATCCTGATAAACAGTGCCATCAAGCGTCACGCCATTGCGATAAAAACCAGGAATAGCGCTGGAAGCCTTTATAATCTCCATCCAATTTTTTTCCTCAGGATGAAAATAGTTAGCTTCAAAATCATCTGCTCGACAGGCGCACATATAGAATTCACGCCCTGCATCAAAATGTCGCATCGCAATAGGGATATTCAAGGGTGATTTTTCAGAAACGATATCAATATACCAATCCAGATCGATTAGATGCCCACCCCGGACAAAGCGCAACGGATTAAAAAAGGTAGTATTAGTTGTGTAATTTTTAATTACCTTGCGGGCATATCCTTTCTGACCACAGATATACGCAGAAAGATTCTGAGCACCTGCGGAAGTACCAAGAAACAATTCGAATGGGTTGAAGTCAAGCCGGAGAAATTCATCCAACACACCAGCGGTAAAAATTCCCCGCTGCCCACCACCTTCACAGACAAGTGCAATTTTTCCCGGTTTGATCCGTGATGTATAAGCTAACGGCTCTATACTACCCAGCGTAATCGGAATATGTTTCCCCATAGCCCCCCCTAAAAAGTCAATGTCAGTTTCAAAATGTAATTTGAGTTATACCCTCCGCCTTTTGAGTTGTCTTTTTGTTGGCTGCAACGCCTCTTGACATCCATTGGGTATATGACTATCTATCAGTATATTGTTATGCAAACAAAGTGCTTATAAAACTTGCATTAGATAATGAAGATTAATTCACAAACAGGCAAGCCTTTGCTTACTTTCTGAATAGACAGCACATATTGTGCTTCTTGAAAAGTGACTCGCTTAATCAGGTTGGATTTTATTTGGAGAATAGAAACAAAAAGAGTGGCTTATTATCTGCCACTCCATCAAAATACGCATTATTTTTTGATAGTTAACGTACTGTTTACGAACTTAACACCATCTACTTGATGAGCAACTTTGATCACCCGTTTAACCTGTTCTTCATTTTTGACAAAACCGGAAAGATAAACTACGCCTTTTTTCGTTTTCACTGAAATATCGTTACTATTAATCCCTTTATATTCCAGTAACTTCTCTTTTATTTTGACAGTAATTACACTATCATCAATCGAATTACCGACTTGTTTCAGTGAATTATCAATTTTTTCCTCTGCATTTTTGATTGAATTATCAATTTTCTGGCGCGTATTTTCTAATGCTTTATCTTCTAATATTTTCTTTTCTAAAGAATTACTTTCTGTAGTATTGCCTGAAGATGTTTCTGCGGCTGATACGCTGCCATTTATCAATACCAAGCCTAAAGCCGAACCTAAAATAACGGTCAGGAGTGAGTGTGTGAACGTTGATTTTTTCATCCTGCGACCTTCCCTTAACTAAGCCAAATTGTCAAAAGATGATATATCATCAAATTATGGAGAAGAAATGGGCTTTACAATAAATAACGTATATTTTCTTAAGCCAGAAATATGCTTTAAATAAAGCATAACCAATATATTTTGGAATGGAGTAACAAATTTAAAAGGGCCAACTATTTGTTAGCCCCGAAAAAATATTAGTGTTCCCGCGTCTTACGGAAAACAATATCAGGATAACGTTCACTGGTCAGATTTAAATTAACCATGGTTGGTGCAATGTAAGTCAGGTTATCGCCACCATCAAGTGCCAGATTTTGCTCATTCTTGCGTTTGAACTCTTCCAGTTTCTTGACATCATTACATTCTACCCAACGTGCAGTAGAAACGTTGACAGGTTCATACAACGCTTCAACGTTATATTCACTCTTCAAACGAGCAACAACGACATCAAACTGAAGGACACCCACTGCCCCAACGATCAGGTCGTTATTGGTTAGTGGGCGAAATACCTGTACTGCGCCTTCTTCTGATAACTGAACAAGACCTTTCAACAATTGTTTTTGTTTCAGTGGATCACGCAACCGAATACGACGGAACAATTCAGGGGCAAAGTTTGGAATGCCTGTAAATTTCAGCTCTTCACCTTGGGTAAAGGTATCACCAATCTGAATCGTGCCATGATTGTGCAGGCCAATAATATCTCCCGGATACGCATCTTCGACATGGGAACGATCTCCGGCCATAAAGGTCAGCGCATCTGAAATAACCACATCTTTTTTAGTACGCACCTGACGCAGTTTCATGCCTTTTTCGTATTTACCAGAAACAACACGCAAAAATGCCACACGATCACGATGTTTCGGGTCCATATTGGCCTGAATTTTGAAAACAAAACCCGTGAACTTTTCTTCTTTTGCAGTGACTTCACGAGCATCAGTTTGACGAGGCATTGGCATCGGTGCCCATTTAACAAGGCCATCCAGCATGTGATCAACACCAAAATTACCGAGTGCAGTACCGAAAAATACCGGCGTTAATTCACCTTGTAAGAAGGCATCCAGATCGAATTCGTGTGATGCACCTTTGACCAGTTCCAACTCTTCACGTAACTGATTAGCCAAATCCTCACCAATTGCCGCATCCAGCTCAGGGTTATCCAGCCCTTTAATAGCCCGGACTTCCTGAATCGTATGCCCCTGGCCAGATTGATACAGATAAATTTCATCCTGATAGAGATGATAAACCCCTTTAAATGATTTACCACAGCCGATAGGCCATGTGATCGGGCTACAGGCGATATTCAACTCGTTTTCCACTTCATCCATCAATTCCATCGGATCGCGGATATCACGGTCGAGTTTATTCATGAATGTCAGGATCGGCGTATCACGCAGACGGGTGACTTCCATCAGTTTACGGGTACGATCTTCAACACCTTTTGCAGCGTCAATTACCATCAAACAGCAGTCAACCGCAGTCAAAGTACGGTAAGTATCTTCGGAGAAATCCTCATGCCCCGGAGTATCCAGTAAGTTAACCAGACAATCACTATAAGGGAACTGCATCACCGAGGTGGTAATGGAGATACCACGTTGCTTTTCCATCTCCATCCAGTCTGATTTAGCGTGCTGATTGGAACCCCGGCCTTTTACCGTACCCGCTTTCTGAATCGCCTGTCCGAACAGCAATACCTTTTCAGTAATAGTCGTTTTACCCGCATCGGGGTGAGAAATTATTGCAAAGGTTCTTCGCTTCGCGACTTCTTGCAAGAATGAGGAATTTGACATTAATTGAAATCTTCTAGTCTACGCGCGGATAGCTACCATGTGTGAAGCACAGAATGACGCTTCATCTTCGAATCCGGCATGTTAATCGTGATTGGTGCTTATTTTCGCTGAACTTGGCGTTATAAACAACTAATGATGCTCAAGATGGTATAAAACTCCGTTACTCTCCAAATAACGGCAACGCCATAATAATTGCGTCTTCTTTTCCTGTCGCGGTTGGGTAATAGTTTTTGCGAATGGAAACTTCGTTAAATCCCAAATCTTCATACAAACGAATCGCCGACCTGTTTGAACGCCGTACTTCAAGCCATAGTGTATTAATCTGTTTGTGAGGCAATACATCGACCAGGTATTTCAGCAATGTTTTTCCATGCCCCTGTGATTGATATTCAGGATGAATAGCGATATTAAAGAGTGTCGCTTCATCCAAAACACACTGCACTATTGCAAAACCAATCATCTGATCATTAAGCGTGATTTTGTAATTGAGATAACGTTCTCCCTGATTAGAGTAAAAAGTTTTTTCACTCCAGGGAAAAGCATGGCTGGCCTGTTCTATCTGAAATGCAACGGGAAGATCAACGGGAGTTAATAGAGAAATATTCTTCATAATGGTAAATTTGTTGCCAAAGAGCGCGTTTTGCATCCCCATCAAGGGATAAATCATTTAATGCAGGGCTTCTCAAAGAAATCCCTTGTATTGATAAGGTAATATCAACCCCCAACAGCCAGCATGGGCAGTGGATTGATTCCGAAAGTAACTCAACGTCTTTTGTCGTGATGCAATAAACTGATGAGGCATTAATCCCCATGGCTGTGAAAATATCAGCAAGTAATGAATGACTTAAGTCAATGTTATCATGGCTAATGATCAACAAACGGGTTGAGTCAGGGATGAGGACAGATAATTCACCTCGCAGGGTCGCAGGGCTACGCAAAACCCATTGGGTAATGCCCAATCGAGTAAGTGATCTGTCACGCTTTGTCATCGTGTTTTATTCCATCTGCCATAAAAAATAACAGGTAATATATACCTAATAGATTTCAAGTTGCAGCCAACAAAACGGCAACTTGAAAGATGAAAGGTATATTATCAGAGGGCTTATCTCTGCGCCAATCAACACGGCATCTCAGATTTGCCCACAGATAATGATTACTAAATAAAGATTTATAAGGAGCTAATCATAGATGTCAGTATTAACACCAGCCAGTGAAGTTATCCTGCGCCATCAAGAGCAATTCCGCTCCCATCATCTGCTTTTTGCTGGTGACCTTCAGGATACTCTGGCAACGGAAATTGAAGCTGCAAGTGTACGAGTACATACTAATCAATATCATCACTGGCAGTCGCTGATCCGCACACTGGGTGATAATGCCTCGTTTGGTCTTACGGCGGACAGCATCTTTGTCAAAGGATGTGATACGCTGATTTATTACTGGCCAAAAAGCAAGCATGAAGCACGTTTCCAACTCCGCAGTCTGTTTTCCATCCTGCCTGTCGGAACCGATGTTTTTATTGTCGGCGAAAATCGCAGTGGTGTCCGTAGCGCTGATAAGCTGATGGAAGGTATTGCCACTTTCCATAAAATAGACAGTGCCCGCCGTTGTAGCCTTTTTTACGGTCAACTGGAGCAACAGGTTCAGTTTGATCAGAACAATTGGTGGAACAGCTATCAAGTCGGCGATGTCACCGTCAATACATTGCCCGGCGTATTCAGTCAGGATAATCTGGATGTTGGCAGCCGTCTTCTGCTCTCTACGTTTGATACACCGATTTCTGGCAGCCTGCTGGATATCGCTTGTGGTTCTGGTGTCTTAGCAACGGTATTGGGTAAAAATAACCCCGGCTTGTCACTGACACTCAGCGATGTCAATGCAGCCGCTATCACATCCAGTAAAGCGACATTGAAAGCAAATAAACTGGAAGGGAACGTCATTACCAGTAATGTTTACTCCGCTATCGAAGAAAAATTCGACTGGATCATTTCCAATCCGCCATTCCATGACGGCCTGAAGACAAGTCTGTCAGCGGCTGAAGATATGATCCGCATGGCACCCAACCATCTGAAATATGGTGGTAAACTCCGGATCGTAGCAAATGCTTTTTTACCTTACCCGGCGCTGCTGGATAGCGTTTTTGGTCGACATGAAGTGATTGCTCAGACAGGTAAATTCAAAATTTATCAAGCTACCAAGAAGTAACAAATCAAACAACTATTGCCCTTTCCAAATGGATGGGCAATACCAGCATGTTGTTTTTTGCATCAATTATGCTTTCTTCCGATAAATAATGATTGACGTCAGCCGTAAAATCTCTAGAATGCGCCTCCATGCTATCTGTTTAAGTGGTTGTCTGTTTAAATAGTATCTGAATTTGCGAGGGTGGCGGAATTGGTAGACGCGCTAGCTTCAGGTGTTAGTGTTCTTACGAACGTGGGGGT
Source organism: Xenorhabdus indica (assembly GCF_014467235.1). GTDB lineage: Bacteria > Pseudomonadota > Gammaproteobacteria > Enterobacterales > Enterobacteriaceae > Xenorhabdus > Xenorhabdus indica. The sequence continues at coordinate 189,229 of NZ_NKHP01000006.1, forward strand.
TCAAGTCCCCCCCTTCGCACCAAATCAGATAGTTATCGGTTAAACGAATCAACTAGATAAATCAGTTAAACAAATCAGATAAATAGCAGTACCTGCGAGGGTGGCGGAATTGGTAGACGCGCTAGCTTCAGGTGTTAGTGTCCTTACGGACGTGGGGGTTCAAGTCCCCCCCTTCGCACCACTGTTAATATTTATCTGCTCATCTCTTATCTGTCTCATATTTTCTCGCTTTTTCTCCGTTCTTTTTTTGGTTTTATTCCTTAATACATCCCAGTTATTCTCAAAAATGAAAGTGACCTAAACAACGCAAGCCAGCAAACAGGCTACACGTCACAACAATCCCATCGCATTACGTATGGTAAAGAACAAATCGGTTTGATCAGTTAAACCAACAACATTGGCTGCATAAGGGCCATAAGCGGCAACACGTAATTGTGTTCCGGTATGGTTTTGTTTGCTTTTTTCTGAATTGCCATAGCTTACCGTGATGACTGCACCATCTTTGGTAATCAATGAGCGGGTCAATCCGGGGGATTTAACATCGGGTTCAATAATCTGGCTGGAATGGGCATGATCAGCCGTAACAATAACTAAGGTATCTCCATATTGCTTTGCAAATTTCAAACCCACTTGTACAGCTTCATCTAATGCCACTGTTTCCCCAATTTGGGCACAAGGGTTAGCTTCATGATCTTGTTTATCAATTGAAGCACTTTCCACTTGTAAGAAGAATCCGTTCTTATTGGTTTTCAATAAATCAATCGCTTTTTCGGTCAGTTGTGCCAATGTGGGTTCAGCGGAATTGCGATGAGTGTTAATTTTACACTTCACTGGCGCTTCATTAATGTTGCCATGATAAACCGCTTTTGGCCCTTCCCAGATCACACCCATATTTCCATCATTGAACAATCCCAACAGGGGTTTTTTCTGATTGACCTCTTGAATATCATTTAATGACTTTATATCTGTTACCCATTGATACCCTTGTTCCAGGGCTTGTTGCTTCAGAATTTTTCCTTTATTAACGCCGGATAACGATTGTTGTTCAAAACTTTTAGCACCGCCCCCCAAAGTAATATCGGGACGCGCAACTAAAAGCTGTTCCGTGATAGAACCTTTACCACCGTTTTCTAAAGCATCGATAGGGCATTTTTCCGAGGTTTCTTGTGGCCCATAGCATTTACGGTTTGTGACATGAGCATACAGCGCGGCTGGCGTAGCATCCTGAATTTCGGCAGTCGTAACATTTCCTGTCGCTTTTCCGTTTTTCTTTGCTAACTCCAGTAATGACTGATGTGCTTTACCAAAAACATCAATGCCCAACGCACCATTATAGGTTTTCGTCCCTGTTGACCATGCAGTGGCAGAAGCCGCAGAATCCGTGACATAGTTTGGTTTTTTTGTTTTTTTATTCAGAGAGTAATGCGTGTATTGGCCAGTAAAAGGCAGTGCATCGATTCCCTTAAAAAAACCACCAGCGCCTTGTGAATAATTGCGGGCTAATGTGATTTCAGAATCCCCCATACCATCACCGATAAACAAAATAACGTTCTTCGCTTTTTTATTATTCAATGCTGTCTTAAGAGCATTCGTTTGGTCTTCGGCAAGACGGCGGGCACCGCCGAACTGGGTTATATCTCCATGAGCTAAACGGGATTCTGCCACGATGTTATCTGTATTACTGGCTCGTGCAGATAAACAGGTTCCTGACATGAATATAGCGATAATAAATAGGGTAATAGTAAGAGATAGCAAGCTTTTTGTGTAATTACGGGAGGGTATGTGGCGGTAAAACATAGAGTGTTCCTTACTTTCAGGAAAATTAAACAAAACACCATGAATATGAATTTATTCCCGAATAGTGAACGCTCAATGTGACATTATTGTGAAAGGCTGATAACACATTTATGACAATTTCTTACAATATGTATTGTCACTATAGACATACCTGCAAATTGCAAGAAATAGCCCGGCGATTAGGCTCGATATTTTTCAGGTTGCCTCATTTACACTCCCAGTGAAACAACCTGAAATCTGTTAGATATAACTGCCTGTTGCTATCAGTACCGCATCATGACCGATTTCAGTTCTGTGTAATGCTCAATGAATGCCTTACCAAACTCACGACCAATTCCTGAGGATTTCATACCACCAAATGGAACTGCGGGATCAAGGAACGTGTGCATGTTAATCCATAAAATACCCGCCCGGATACGCGGGATCATGCGCATTGCCTTACTTAAGTCGTTTGTCCATAAACTGGCAGATAGGCCGAATGGCGTTGCATTCATCATGGCAATCAGTTCTTCCTCATTATCATAACTGAGGAAAGCCCCTATTGGGCCGAACGTTTCTTCTTTCATTAACGTATCTTCGGCACTTTTCGCACGGATTACGGTTGGCATAACAAAAAAACCTTTCCCTTCCAGTGCACGTCCACCATATATGATTTCATTCCCTTCCTGACGTGCTTTTTCAAACAGAGACAGAATTTTTTCGTAATGCTCTTTGTTTGCCAAAGGTCCCATCTCTGTTGTTTCATCAAGGGGAGAACCAATCTTCATCGCAGACAAACGTTCAGAAAGTAACTTCAAAACCGCATCCATGTGAATAGAGGGAATATAGAAACATTCCGCCGCCGCACAAATTTGCCCCTGATTCACATAACCAGCTTCTAATACTCCTTCAACAATTTTCTCTACAGACATATCTGGCAAGAAAGCTGCTGCATTTTTACCACCTAATTCCAGCGTCGTACGGAGCAAACGACCATGCTCCATGGCAGATTTACCAATCGACATGCCAACAGGAACTGATCCGGTAAAAGTGACCTTAGCACATAGTGGATGGGCGAGTAGTTCCGCACCCACACCAGTACCAGAACCATTGACAATATTGATCACACCATCAGGAATTCCGGCTTCTTTCGCCAGTTCTGCTACACGCAGCATAGTTAAGGGAGTATATTCACTGGGTTTCAGAACAATCGTACAACCACAGGCCAATGCCGCTCCCAGTTTCCAAATGGCGATCATAATCGAGAAATTCCACGGAATAATTCCGACTACCACACCAACAGGTTCACGACGGGTAAAGGCGGTATATTGCTCCCCTTTGAACGATGGCAATGAAACATTCAGTGTTTCACCGCTTATTTTGCTCGACCAACCGGCAAAGTAGCGCAAGTATTCAGCAGAAGTACCAACCTCCAGCATACGTGATAATTGAATAGTTTTTCCTGAACACAGACTTTCAAGCTGGGCAAGTTCTTCACTATGTTTTTGCAGTAAATCCGCCAATCGAATCAGGCAGTTGCCACGTTCCATAGGAGAAGTTTGTGCCCATGAACCATGAAAAGCCGTTGATGCAGCCTCCATAGCGGCATTAGCTTCTGCCTGACTTCCGCGGTTGACAATAGCAATCACCTCATTAGATGCCGGGTTGATGACCGAAAAGGTGTTGCCTTCCTGACCACGAACAGCTTGTCCATTGATATAATGGCCATGAGAACGTTGCAAAAACGCTGTAACGGACTCTAGCAGAGTGATTTCACTCATTATATTTCCCTCTTGTCAGTCTGAAACCTGAGCATTGACACATGCCATATAGTGTTTAACGAAGCGTTCACTGGTGATTTCCCACAAGACTTCGGTACCTTTCGCCGCAAACCATGAGTCACCTTCGTGGTATTCGACTATCACCCCTGTTTTAACATCCGTTAGTTTTACGGAGCCTTCATAAACAGTTGCCATTTCATCAAAGGGATAAACCATCTTAAATTTCCCTTTGGTACAAGCAAAAATACCGCAAGTCAGGTTATCCGTTGGCTCTCCGTGTATCATTGCACTGCTTGCCTGTGGATCGCCTTCTACAACAATAGAGCCAAGATTGGTGACACTACCAATCGGCATTAGTTCAGGAAGTGCTTTATCTAACAATAACGACTTTATCATGACTTTTACCTTTCAGAATTTATTGTGCAAAAAAGTTCATGTGCAAAAATAGTGAAAATCGAAAAATCAATAACACTAACGGCGCCCTTTCCAATAGCCTGACACTTGATGCCAAATCTTTCCGGTAGAAAGAAGCAAATGCCTCAATTTATCTTTGCCGATAATATTAGAATGGGGGATAGAACTTAGCAGTGAATAGCGCTCAGAGCCTTCACTCATACCTTCTGCCAGTACCTTGCAGATAATATGGCTTGGCGTCACACCAAAACCCGAATAACCTTGGACATAGAACACGTTGTTATGTTTTGGCAAGGAACCTATTTGCGGGAAGAGATTGGCGCTACAATTCATAGGTCCACCCCAGGCTAATTCAATTTTCACATCTTTCAGGTAGGGATAAACATCCAGCATCCACTTGCGGTTCCATTCTTTTAAATCCGAAGGAATATATTCGAAATATCTTGTCGCACTACCAAATAACAATCGGTTCTCTTTGGTGACCCGGTAGTAGTTGATAACAGGGTTGATATCACTATATGCTCCACGGATCGGGCTGATTTTTTCTATCAGTTCATCTGAGAGTTCTTCTGTCATTAACAGGAATGCGTAAGTATTAATCGTTTTTTTGTAAATGGTTGGTTCAAGACCATTCAGAAAAGCATTGCACGCCCATAGCATTTTGCTTGCCCGCACAGAGCCCATTGCTGTATGAACGGTAACCCTTGGCCCATATTCCACACTCAAAACCTGGCTATTTTCAAAAATTTTGACACCATACTCTGTGACCGCTTTGGCTTCGCCCAACAATAGGTTCAATGAATGAACATGCCCTCCGCCCATATGTTTCAAGGCAGACGTGTAAAGATTTGAACCAATGACTTTCTTAACTTCTGAACCAGTATAAAGTTCAATCTCTTCATCAGGACTAGCTTCCCGAAATCCTTTCAGCCAGCCACGCAGTGTCCTCTCTTGTCGGGAGTTACAACCCAGGTAACTATAACCCTGGCAGAAATCCGCCTTAATATCATATTTGGCGATCCGGTCACGAATAATTCCAGTCCCCATGTTGCTGATTTTAAATATTGTCTCCAGACCTTTCTTACCGACATGGTGTTTAATCCGATCTAAATCATGACCAATGCCAGTCATAACTTGCCCGCCATTGCGCCCTGTTCCACCATATCCCAGAGTCATTCCTTCCAAAATCGCGATATTGGTAATGCCTTTTTCTGCCAGTTCCAGTGCAGTATTTACACCAGAAAATCCACCACCAATGATAACGACATCAACATCCAGATCTTCTGTCAATGTTGGAAAGCGAAGGTCATATTTTTTGGTTGCTGCATAGTATGTTAATGAATCGATCTGATTGTTCATATTACACCCCGTGAGCATCAGTCCTTTCCCTGATATGCACTGCCAACAGTTTTCTATTCAGGGACACGTATCGCATTTATTTAAAATCGTTTATTCCGGTAACATTTGTTATTCAATTGGATAACAAAAGGATACGAAAATAAATTATTAATGTATTAATAAAATAAGAAAAGCTCATACACAAACATTTACCCTATATATGAATCATATACATTAGAAATGCTCAAATTATTTGTTATTTGTATGTTAATTAAATCACAATAATTAAAGTTATCATTAATAAGTTATGATTTTTATCATGTCATTTTGTGATGGTCAGTAGAAGAATTTTTACTGATGGTGAATTATTCTTGATATGTATATTTGAGCACCGTAATTTTTAGGTACCGTAAAAGGAATAAATATGCTTCCTAAGAAAATTATCCTCGATTGTGACCCTGGTCACGATGATGCCATTGCCATGCTGCTTGCCCATGGAAACCCCGATATTGAACTCTTAGCTGTGACGACCGTTGTTGGTAACCAAACCTTAGATAAAGTTACCCGTAATGCGCTTTCCATTGCCCATATCGCTAATATCCACAATGTTCCGTTTGCTGCGGGATGCCATCGCCCATTGGTAAGAGAGATCAAAACGGCACCTGATATTCATGGAGAAACCGGTCTGGATGGCACTGAATTACCTGAGCCTGTAATAAAACTGGACCCCCGGCATGCAGTTGACTTGATCATTGATATCATCATGGAACATCCACCTAAAAGCGTGACGTTAGTTCCAACGGCAGGTTTGACTAATATCGCCCTTGCTGCCCGAAAAGCACCCCACATTGTCGAACGAATAAAAGAAGTTGTATTAATGGGAGGTGGTTACCATATAGGTAACAGGAGCGCTGTTGCTGAATTTAATATCTTGATCGACCCTGAAGCTGCTCACATTGTTTTTAATGAAAAATGGCCACTAACAATGGTCGGATTAGATCTTACCCATCAAGCTCAGGCAACCCCAGAAGTACTTGAGGCAATCGCCCGGATAAAAACACGTCCAGCTCAGTTCGTATTGGATGCACTGGAGTTTTATGGAGAAAGTTATCGGATATGGCAAGGCTTCAAGTATCCTCCAGTCCATGATCCCTGTGCAGTTGCTTATGTCATTGACCCTACAGTTATGACTACTCAAAAAGTCCCCGTAAATATCGAGATGACAGGAGCTTTAACGACAGGTATGACAGTCGCTGACTTCCGCGCTCCTCCCCCAGAAGACTGCCATACTCAAGTTGCCGTAAAGCTGGATCAAAACAAGTTTTGGCAGATGATCATTGATGCCCTAAACAATATTGGGGAGACAGCGCTCTGATAACATCATGCACTATATTCAATATCACCTTTGGGCATATAATTCACGAAGCCCAAAGGTGGTTTTACGCCACAGAGTTTAGACAGTCTCTTAATCATGACTAATGAGATAATTTGTAGAAATTTTAATTAGGAGTGACGGAAGTCTCAAAACTGAACAGTTCATTCAACTCAATTTGCAATCCATTCGCAATGACATAAATAATTTCTAGGGTAGGATTTCTGACACCACGTTCAATGCCGCTGACATAAGTTCGATCCAAACCACATTTATCGGCAAAAGCCTCCTGCGACATCCCAGCTTCCTTCCTGAGATATCTAATTCTTTGTCCAAAAACGGATTTGATGTTGTTCGATGTTTTCATCCGATAAGTATCGATTCATGTTACTTATCCGACCACGGACTATGAGTCACATTTAAATCTTAGTTATGTTATTATGTGTGACTCATAGTCTACTATTAATTCATTTCTTTTTAATTGAAAAATGACAGGTAACAGGAGAACTTAAGAATGGAAAATAAAGATTGGCATTCCGCTGATATCATCGCTGAATTGAAAAAAAGAGGCACAACATTATCAGAAGTATCACGTACTGCCGGGTTAGCATCATCAACACTTGCCAATGCTCTACAACGCCACTGGCCAAAAGGAGAACGTCTTATAGCAGCCGCACTAGGACTTACACCGGAAGAGATATGGCCTTCTCGTTATGAGAAAAAATGAGCAAAGATGAGACCCAGCATTATGCTGGGTTCATTTACAAATCATCAAACCTTACTGACAGTCAGCTAGTAAGTTTCAGGCCAATAATACCAACAATAATCAGGCCAAGACTCAATATCCTGGCAAAATTCGCAGATTCCCCCAATACCATAATACCGAAGATCGCAGTACCTACAGCCCCAACTCCTGTCCATACCGCATAGGCAGTTCCTGCTGGTAAGTTTTTCATGGCATAAGCCAGTAACCCTACACTGACACTCATCGCACTGATGGTAATTAGACTCGGAACCAAGCGAGAAAAGCCCTGAGTGTATTTCAGGCCCACAGCCCACACAACTTCAAGTAAACCCGCGATGAGAAGTATCAACCAAGACATGCCTTTTCACCTTATCTCTAATGGAAAATTATCCAATGAAAAGCGGGGCCGTCCCCAATCAGATGGCGTTTATCCAGGTCGTCCCAGATAACGATAAGAAATGCAACAGGATTATAACTACCAGATCAGAGAGTCGCAACGTGTAATAAAATCGAGTACAACAAAAAACCGCAACCTCTAGACGAAGAGGCTACGGTTTTTTTAAAATAACGATACGCGATTATTTAACGCGGGAAACGTATTCGTTAGAGCGGGTATCAACTTTAATGACTTCACCGATCTGTACAAATAGAGGTACTTTCACTACCGCACCAGTGCTCAGAGTAGCGGGTTTACCACCAGTACCTGCGGTATCACCTTTCAGGCCCGGATCAGTGTCAACAATTTCCAGTTCAACAAAGTTTGGTGGAGTAACAGCGATAGGACGGCCATCCCACAGAGTCAGAATACATTCTGCCTGATCAATTAGCCATTTTGCATTGTCACCAACGGCTTTCGCATCCGCAGCTAACTGCTCGAAAGTTTCGTTGTTCATGAAATGCCAGAATTCACCATCGTTGTACAGATAAGTCAGGTTGATATCCATAACATCTGCACTTTCAACAGAGTCTGTTGATTTAAAAGTTTTTTCCAGCAGTTTACCAGAAATCAGCTTACGAATACGAACGCGGGCAAATGCCTGCCCTTTACCAGGTTTAACAAATTCACTGTCAAGAATAGCGCACGGCTCGCCATCTAACATGATTTTAAGACCTGAACGGAATTCATTGGTACTATAAGTAGCCATGGAGATCCTCTAATTTTTAACGAAATGGCTTAGCCAAAAAATGGCACACATTATAACCCAAATTCACCCTGCCAGAGAAGTCTGGCTACAACAACTTACGGATGTTATCACTGATCCCAATGAGTTGTTGCAACTGTTGTCCCTGAGCACGCACACCATATTAAAAGAAGGCAATGAGGCGCGGCGTCTATTTCCTTTACGTGTGCCAAGAGCATTCGTATCACGAATGAAAAAAGGCGATCCGCGGGATCCCTTATTACTACAGGTTCTGACTGCACGAGAAGAGTTTGATACTCCAACTGGTTTTTCCACTGATCCATTAGATGAACAACATCCAGTGGTTCCCGGCTTGCTGCATAAGTATCGCAACCGCGCTTTATTACTGGTCAAAGGAGGCTGCGCGGTAAATTGCCGTTATTGTTTCCGACGCCATTTCCCTTATCAAGATAATAAAGGTAATAAAAACAACTGGCATGCAGCACTTAATTATATTGAACAGCATACTGAGCTGAATGAGATCATCTTCTCCGGTGGTGACCCGCTTATGGCAAAAGATCATGAACTGGATTGGCTAATGACTCATCTTGAATCCATCCCGCATATTAAGCGGTTACGTATTCATACCCGCTTACCTGTCGTCATCCCCGACAGGATCACTCTTTCATTATGCAACCGCTTAGCACAATCAGATTTGCAAGTGATTATGGTAACTCATATTAACCATGCAAACGAAATTGATGATACTTTTCGCAATAGCATGATGCGATTGAAACAAGCGGGAGTAACACTGTTGAACCAAAGCGTCATGTTGCGTGATGTAAATGACGATGCTGATACTCTGGCAGAGTTAAGTAATGCGTTATTTGATGCGGGTATTTTACCTTACTATATCCATGTGCTGGATAAAGTTCAGGGAGCTGCACATTTTCTTGTCACTGATGAAGAAGCAAAATCCATTATGAGGGAGCTATTGACTAAAGTCTCCGGCTATTTGGTTCCGCGTCTGACAAGGGAAATAGGTGGCGAACCGAGTAAAACACCACTGGATTTAGGCTTAGGGTAGCATTCACCCATCAAGATGATGTTCAGCCATCACTGATTCAATAAACTCACCGTCGAAAATATGTCATAATGGGCAGTGCACAGAAATTCAAACGATCAGATCATCGTGTTACAAAACGTTTTTCTGGACATTGCCCAAACTGCATCATGTTCTTTTGTTGTGCCTTCTTACTGGTGCTTAAGGACATTGATAGACTTGCCCAACCATTTTGCTATCAAGGGGAACAAAGCTACCCAACAGATTTTCTGATGGGCTATTTGCACCATAAATGACATTTCCCCCCATTGCAGCCGCTTTATTACGTAAATCATTAGCTGCACCACGCATAGAGCTGCTCTCATTACCCACACCATTGAACCAGTTGCTCTGAGTACCTGTCACTTCACCTAACCGCTGACATTCACTACCCGGCTGAGTATCCACAAAACGTACATTAGAGCCAGCGGAAGTTAATTGATTATTCGTTGTGCAACCAGCCAGCAGCAGTACTGACATTCCGAGCAAAATTTTAATTCGCATTTCTTCCCTCATCGGTTATTGGAACTTATACCACAATGATAAATATACCCTTTTGTATTTCATTAAGAGCAAAAAGTAAAAAGGCGAGTAGATATTTTCTGCTCGCCTTCAAACTTTTATCCTAATGGACGGGTAATTCCATTATCAGGATGAACAGCATGCCGGGTAGCAGCAGTATATTACTATACCACCGCCCCCTAAGAACCGTACATGCAAGTTTCACCGCATACGGCTCAAGCCTTTATAAGGCTAGATTTACATTTCGACGACGAAATAAGTATTACTTCGCCTTACACTCGTTACACTGCTCTCTACCACTAGGTCTGTCATTAGTCTTTACCCAACCTGCCGCAGGATGAGCGTTTTTACTACAGCTAGTTTCCCAGTGGTAAGTATCACTGCTTGTTTTATAGTAATAAGGGGCTTTCGGCTGCGACATTACAGCTTTCTCCTTTAGTTGTATACCCTTCGGAAGAAATAGACTGACTAGAGGGCTTTAGTTCAGCCTAACTACTCAAACTTTGCCGTACGACCAGCTTATACAGAACATTTGTGTTTAAACCTTAAACACAAATTGTTCTTATATTAACCCTTTTATTCAAAAAACAGTTAGTGCTTTGATCACATAACCACATGTAGTTGTCGATGACAATTAGGATGCAACATTACCAAGTTATCAATTTCATCCCCGCCTCCATCTGTTCGTCGAATAACGTGATGGATATCCCAATCTTCATCATTCTTAAACATTTGCCCACAAATCGAACATCGATATCGTTGGCGTTCCCATATCGTCCACAATTTTCCAAGATAGAGTTTGTTTTCCTTCCAGTGCTTAATCTGGCGCTGTTCGAAATACAACTCATCATTGCAACCGTATAGATTAGCCTCCGATTTTATCTTGATATACCGCTTAATCGGGATGTCTTTACTTCTGAGCAATCGAGCTAACTTACCCCAAGTATCAACACTTTGAAATACGCATTTTTTTCCGTCAACTGCATGAAAATATTTATCTTTCACCCAGCGTTTATTGCGATTCTGATGCTTACGACAGCACCAGTGCCAAAGGAGTTTCCAGACACGGTAATCCACATAGCCAAATGTTTCTTTAGCCACAACATGGCGATGATAATTTGCCCAGCCACGTAAAACCGGATTGAGCAAATGGATTAATACGTCTTGCCCAACCATTAAATTACTTCTGACTATGCTTCGAAGTTTCTGGAGATGATTTCGCAAGGGCTCTGTCGCATTAACAAGAAATGTCCGAGTGAAAGTGTATTGATTGTTTTTTATGCGGTCAGTTGATAGAAAAAGGCCGCGGGTGACATCGGGCATTCCGATTCTTGAACATATTGTCCTTTACGCAACATGCTGACCAATGCAATGCCCGCCAACAGGGCTGAGCCCGCCTGAAATTTTTGAAGCCCAGCATGGGAGAGGTTCGCCGTTTGATGTTGCGGTGATCCTGCTCAATCAGATTATTGAGGTATTTGTTTTGCCGGATAACGATGGCTTCCTCTTTGGATTTCTCCTGATTTAACTCGTCTACCGCCGCTTTATTGGCGCTGCTTTTATCCATTGTGACAACCTCAGGTTGGCCCTGCTGACGCATCGCCTTTTTAAAGAAACGCAAGGCAGCGGCCTTATCCCGACAGGCCGTCAACAAAAAATCCACGGTATTCCCGTGCGAGTCCACCGCCCGGTAGAGATACCGCCATTGCCCTTTGATTTTGATATAGGTTTCATCCATTCGCCAGCGACGCCCGACATCAGGTTTGCAGCGCCGATAACGTTTGACAATTAAAGGCACCAGACGATGAACCCAGCGAGAGAGTGTGGAATGATCAACGGTGACACCCCGCTCAGCCATCATCTCTTCCAGATTTCGTAAACTCAGGGCATAAGCGAGATACCACCGGACACACTGGGCGATAATATCGGTAGGATAGTGAAGACGTTTGAAGGCGTTCCGGATCAGGGACATCGTTTGGGACTCGCGCAAAAACCAAGAAGTTTACCTGAAGTTCCGTTAATGCGACAGAGCCCTCCATACGGAGACCGATATTCGGGCCTGGAAACAAGCCCGAATATCGGGTTTTATCAAATGAATGCTATTTCGGCGGGTTGGGAGTGAGTACTACCTATTCAGGATAGTACTCACAGGGACGTAGCCCGCCAGGCTAGCTACCTACGCAACTCTCGTCGCATTACATCATGCCGCCCATTCCACCCATACCGCCCATGCCACCAGCTGCGCCTAAGTCAGCTTTGTCATCTTTTGGCAGATCAGTGATCATCGCTTCAGTCGTGATCATCAGACCAGCAATAGAAGCTGCGAATTGCAGTGCAGAACGTGTTACTTTAGTTGGATCCAAAATACCCATTTCGATCATGTCGCCGTACTGTTCAGTTGCAGCGTTATAACCGTGGTTGCCCTGACCTGCTTTCACGTTGTTCACAACAACAGATGACTCTTCACCCGCGTTGTCTACGATCTGACGCATTGGCGCTTCCATTGCACGCAGTGCAACACGGATACCTACGTTCTGATCTTCGTTGTCTCCAACCAGATCTGCGATAGCTGCCGCTGCGCGAACCAGAGCAACACCACCACCAGCAACAACACCTTCTTCGACTGCTGCGCGAGTTGCGTGCAGAGCATCATCAACACGTGCGCGTTTTTCTTTCATTTCAACTTCAGTTGCTGCACCAACTTTGATCACAGCAACACCGCCTGCCAGTTTCGCTACGCGCTCCTGCAGTTTTTCACGGTCATAGTCAGAAGTTGACTCTTCGATTTGTTGACGGATTTGGCCAACACGCGCTTCAATTGCGCTTGCTTCACCTACGCCATCAATGATAGTAGTCGTGTCTTTGCTGATAACGATACGTTTTGCCTGGCCCAAATCTTCCAGAGTTGCTTTTTCCAGCTCCAGACCGATCTCTTCAGAAATCACAGTGCCGTTAGTCAGAATAGCGATATCCTGTAGCATTGCTTTACGGCGATCACCGAAACCTGGTGCTTTAACCGCTGCAACTTTCACGATACCACGCATGTTGTTTACAACCAGGGTAGCCAGTGCTTCGCCTTCAACATCTTCAGCGATGATAGCCAGAGGCTTGCTCGCCTTAGCTACACCTTCCAGAACTGGCAACAGTTCACGGATGTTGGACACTTTTTTGTCTACCAACAGGATGTATGGGTTTTCCAGCTCAACAGAACCTGCTTCTGGTTTGTTGATGAAATAAGGAGAGAGGTAACCACGATCGAACTGCATACCTTCAACAACGTCCAGCTCATCTTCCAGACCAGTACCTTCTTCAACGGTGATTACACCTTCTTTACCGACTTTATCCATCGCTTCTGCGATCAGTTTACCTACGGTTTCGTCGGAGTTTGCAGAGATTGTACCAACCTGTGCAATGGAAGTGGAATCAGAGCAAGGTACGGACAGTTTCTTCAACTCTTCAACCGCAGAAATTACTGCTTTATCGATTCCACGTTTCAGATCCATTGGGTTCATGCCAGCAGCAACTGCTTTCAGACCTTCGGTGACGATCGCTTGAGCCAGTACAGTTGCAGTGGTTGTACCGTCACCCGCTGCATCATTAGCTTTAGAGGCAACTTCTTTAACCATCTGTGCACCCATGTTCTCGAATTTGTCTTCTAATTCGATTTCACGTGCTACAGAAACACCATCTTTAGTAATTACAGGTGCGCCAAAAGATTTATCCAAAACAACATTACGGCCTTTAGGACCTAAAGTCACTTTAACTGCATCAGCCAGTACATTCACACCACGCAACATTTTGCTGCGAGCATCATTACCAAATTTTACGTCTTTAGCTGCCATTGTGTCTTTCCTTTAAATTCGTTCAATTAAGAAGATCTAAGCGTAGTCTTTTCAATTACGCTTCAACAATTGCCAGAATATCGCTTTCAGACATGATCAACACTTCTTCGTTATCGATCTTCTCTGTTTTAACACCATAACCTTCGTTAAAAATAACGACATCACCCACTTTAACATCCAGCGCTTTCACATCTCCGCTTTCCAGGATGCGACCATTGCCAACAGCGAGAACTTCACCACGGGTAGATTTACCCGCAGCAGAACCAGTCAGAACGATTCCGCCAGCAGATTTTGATTCAACTTCTTGACGCTTGACAATAACGCGGTCATGTAATGGACGAATTTTCATTGATAGATCTCCTATAAATAAAGTCCATATCAGGTAAGAGAATTGATACCAGAACCCAATAGAACCAGTATCATGAAGCTACAAGTTGGGGCATATAAGCAGTACTTCAAGGGGGGATAGCAAAAAATATTTCACTTTTTTATTACCCTCTGAAATCTCAGACAACATAAGCCGAAATTACTTCTTGTTGTAACTATCATCATGGCGTTTTTGGTCATCATGTTTCTGATCATCACGAGTAATAGTATAGGAGGCATCATCTTGCTTGCGCTGATACTCTCCTTCAAATGTTTGCCCACGACCATTATCCTGACCATCTCTTCCACGGACATTCGGGCGGTAAAAGTTAATATGTGGCAGTAATTTTGCTGTCAGTAATTTTTGTACAGGAGACAGCAACAACAATAACCCAAGAAAATCGGTAAAAAAGCCAGGGAGTATTAACAGGAACCCCGCCATCACTAAAGAAACACTTTTAACGGCTTCTACCGCAGGGCTTTCTCCGGCAGCAATTTTCTGCTGCATTGTCATAAAATTTTTGATTCCCTGATTACGGACCAGGGAAACACCAACACAAGAAGTCAGAACCACCAATAACAGGGTTAGCAAGACCCCGACTTCAGAAGCAATGCGGACGAACAGAACTGATTCTATATAAACCAACAGGCATATCAGGATAAGAGGGAGCCAGCGCACGTTGTTCTCCTTTAATTGAGGCATAGTTTAGTTGAGGCATAGTTGAGGCAACCTAAAAGATGAAGGGGATAAATTGGCATTTTCATCCGATTATGAATACAGTCTTCTTCCTTATGACCATGTTCATTAATAATAACTCTCCAGATGATATGTCCAGATAACATAGTGTGGGGATAACAATAACGGTTTTCAATACTTGTCCCGCTTGACTTTTAAGCTGAGTAATCGTGACCTTAATCACACATATGCCATTTCATTAATTAAAATCGTACTATAAAGTGATCCAGGTTCAAGGCATTTCTAACAAATCCAAATATGATCGCGCCAGCAATTTAATGGTAATTAGTTAATATCACAGCAATTGCTATCGGCAACATTATCTCAACAAACACATAACAAACAGTAAAAACGTATCCAATCTTAAGAAGGTTCTCATGTCAAACAACATTCGTATCGAAGAAGACCTGTTAGGTAAACGTGAAGTCCCTGCTGAAGCCTATTACGGTATTCACACTCTACGTGCGATTGAAAACTTCTATATCAGTGACCGCTCTATCAACGACGTACCTGAATTCATCCGTGGCATGGTCATGGTGAAAAAAGCGGCAGCACTGGCAAACAAAGAGCTCCATACGATTCCCGGCAAAGTTGCAGATGTCATTGTCAAAGCTTGTGATGAGCTGCTCAACACTGGTAAATGTATGGATCAGTTCCCGGTTGACGTTTTTCAGGGCGGTGCAGGCACCTCACTAAACATGAATACGAATGAGGTATTGGCAAATATCGGTCTTGAACTGATGGGGCACCAGAAAGGTGAATATGAGTACCTGAACCCCAATGATCATCTGAACAGAAGCCAGTCAACCAACGATGCTTATCCTACTGGTTTCCGTATTGCTGTTTACAACTCAATCATGCAGTTGATCGATTCTATTGAATTATTAAAAGCAGGCTTCGACAAAAAAGGTATTGAGTTCGATGACATTCTGAAAATGGGTCGTACTCAACTGCAAGACGCTGTGCCGATGACTTTGGGTCAAGAGTTCCGTGCTTTCTCTATTTTATTGAAAGAAGAGACTAAAAATATCACCCGTACAGCGGAATTGCTATTGGAAGTCAACCTCGGAGCAACGGCTATCGGTACTGGTCTGAATACAGCACCCGGCTACCAGAAACTAGTTGTGGAAAAATTGGCAGAAGTCACTGGCCTGCCTTGTGTACCCGCAGAAGACCTGATTGAAGCAACTTCCGATTGTGGTGCTTATGTGATGGTTCATGGAGCACTGAAGCGTCTGGCAGTAAAAATGTCTAAAATTTGTAACGACCTGCGTCTGCTCTCTTCCGGCCCACGCGCTGGTCTGAACGAAATCAATCTGCCAGAATTGCAGGCAGGCTCTTCCATTATGCCAGCCAAAGTGAACCCCGTGGTTCCAGAAGTTGTTAACCAAGTTTGTTTCAAGGTGATTGGTAACGATACCTGCATTACCATGGCCGCAGAAGCAGGTCAATTGCAATTGAACGTGATGGAGCCAGCCATTGGTCAGGCAATGTTTGAATCCATTACTATCTTGAGCAATGCATGCCGTAATCTGGTTGAAAAATGTGTTAATGGTATTACAGCCAATAAAGATGTATGCGAAAGCTTTGTCTTTAACTCTATCGGTATCGTAACCTATCTGAACCCATTCATCGGTCACCATAATGGTGATATCGTAGGTAAGATCTGTGCAGAAACGGGTAAAAGTGTCCGGGAAGTCGTTTTGGAGCGAGGCTTGCTGACAGAAGCGCAATTAGATGATATTTTCTCTGTTGAGAACCTAAAACATCCGACTTATAAAGCAAAACGTTTTGATGACTAATTAAATGATTATAATAACGAGTTCGTCTTAATTTTTAAGGCACGCTATTCCAACCGGAAGCGTGCCTTTTTAATTGGCAGCAAACACAAATTATTAACCATAGATTTTCATAAGATTAAATAAATGAAGGAGTATGCAACATGTTAGCCGTAGAATTGGTTATTGTTCTGCTGGCCATTTTTCTGGGGGCAAGATTAGGGGGAATAGGCATTGGTTTTGCAGGTGGGATTGGCGTTTTGATCCTTGCCGCCATTGGCGTCAAACCAGGCAGCATTCCATTCGATGTTATCTCAATTATTATGGCTGTTATTGCTGCAATATCAGCTATGCAAGTGGCTGGAGGATTAGATTATCTCGTCCAACAAACCGAAAAATTACTGCGCAGGAATCCGAAGTACATCACTATCCTTGCGCCTATCGTCACTTATTTTCTGACTTTATTTGCGGGTACGGGAAATATTTCACTGGCAACATTACCTGTTATTGCAGAGGTCGCTAAAGAACAAGGCATCAAACCATGTCGCCCACTCTCAACCGCTGTTGTCTCTGCCCAAATAGGGATCACCGCTTCTCCGATTTCTGCGGCAGTAGTTTATATGGCCTCGATGATGGAAGAACAAGGTGTCAGTTATATTCATTTGCTCATGATACTGCTGCCAGCTACGTTTTTTGCCATCGTATTAATGTCATTCATTGTTTCATGGCTTTTCGATTCCAAACTGGCCAATGACCCTATCTATCAAAAACGCCTTACCGCTGGCTTAGTAGAAATGCGTGGCTCTGCTCAGATCCAAATTAAGCCTGGGGCAAAACTGTCTGTTCTACTGTTTTTGTTAGGTGTTACCAGCGTCATTATCTACGCAGTTATCAATAGCCCTAGTGTGGGATTAATTGAAAAACCGCTGATGAACACCACCAGTGCGATTCTGATTATTATGTTAAGTGTCGCAACCATTATCACCGTTATCTGCTCCGCCAATACTGACGCCATACTGAACTCAAGTACTTTTAAAGCAGGAATGAGTGCTTGTATCTGTATTCTGGGAGTCGCATGGCTAGGGGATACTTTTGTTCAGGCCAATCTTGCTTGGATCAAAGAAACTGCGGGTAATCTGATTCATGCACAACCGTGGTTATTGGCTGTTATTTTCTTCTTTTGCTCTGCCTTACTTTATTCACAAGCAGTTACAGCCAAGGCATTGATGCCTATGGCATTGGCTTTACATGTCACACCATTGACTGCAATTGCTTCGTTCTCTGCGGTTTCCGGTCTATTCATTCTGCCAACCTATCCGACACTGGTTGCAGCAGTGCAAATGGATGATACCGGCACCACCCGGATCGGACGCTTCGTTTTCAACCACCCGTTCTTCATTCCGGGAACAATTGCTGTTGGATTAGCTGTAACATTCGGTTTCCTATTTGGAGACATGGTCCTGTAATTTTCACTCCTTGCTTAGTGTTATCTCAGGGGCTTAAAAAGCCCCTGCATATTTTCTTTCCCATATTTGTTGCCAATAAACTTTCCTGAAAAAAACACCACACTGTTTTAATATTAGGCAAGCAGCCTTTTGCCGTGGCTCTCATCGGTAATAGCACTGATTTTGGTAACAGTACTGATTCTGGTAAATTTTCCCTATTAACCCTATAAAAAAACAGGCAGGCAAAAGATATCTTATGATGAAACGTATTTTCATATTATTTCTACTATTCAGTGCGTTAGCTGCTTCTCCTATTAAAGCTAACGTACTGTTTGAGCGCCCCGGACAGACTTCATACCTTCCCGTTGAACAAGCATTCATGTTTGATTTTCAGCAGAAAGGGGCCCAACTCACACTGAGCTGGGACATAAAACCCGGTTATTACCTCTATAGAAAACAGTTCATCATCACACCAAACCAACAAGCTACCTTAGGTCATATCAATTTTTCCAAGGCGACAGCTCATGAGGATGAGTTTTTTGGCAAAACCGAGGTCTATTTCCAATCAGCACATATTTACATCCCCATTCTTGCTGCAACAAATGACTCTACTCTTCAGATCTCTTATCAAGGCTGTGCAGAAGCGGGATATTGCTATCCCCCGGAAACACTTACCGTACCACTGCGTGCTGTCATTGCTTCCTCTTCACCAAATGCCTCTCTGAGTGAACCTCCACTACAGAAAGAAACACTCCCCAAAACACATGAGACTCCCTTTTCACCGTTATGGGCTTTATTGATTGGTATTGGTGTCGCATTTACGCCTTGCATTCTGCCTATGTACCCGCTGATTTCCGGCATTATTCTGGGGCAACAGAGACCCGAAAGCCCGAAACGTATTTTCTGGCTGGCGATGAGTTATGTGCAAGGAATGGCTATTACTTATACTGCATTGGGGTTAATCGTCGCTGCGGCAGGTTTACAATTTCAGGCCGCGTTACAAAATCCTTATATTCTGGTAGGGCTGTCTGTACTGTTTATTCTACTAGCATTATCGATGTTTGGGACGTATTCACTACAACTTCCTTCTTCTGTTCAAACGCGTCTGGTGAACTGGAGTAACCAGCAGAGAAGTGGCTCTTATTTGGGAGTATTTATTATGGGAATACTGGCAGGACTGATTGCCTCTCCCTGTACAACCGCCCCACTGAGCGCCATCTTACTTTACATTGCCCAAAGTGGTAACACGGTGCTTGGTGGCCTGACACTTTACCTTTATGCACTGGGAATGGGGTTACCACTCATCGCTGTTACTTTATTTGGCCATAAATTTTTACCCCGCAGCGGTCCATGGATGCAATACGTTAAAGAAGCATTCGGCTTTATTATTCTTGCACTGCCAATTTTTTTACTGGAGAGGGTCTTCGGTGAAACCTGGGGAATAAGATTGTGGAGCATGTTGGGTGTAGCTTTCTTCAGTTGGGCTTTTGTGTTAACACTCAACAACAAAAATGGTTGGTTACGTACCTTACAACTCATTCTACTGACACTGGCTTTAATCTCGTCACGCCCCTTGCAGGATTGGGTATGGGGAACTCAGGCTACAGCACAACAACAAGCATCTTTAAAATTTCAACAAGTCAGCGATTGGCAGGAATTGAGCCAAATTCTGGCTGAAAACCGCCATAAACCGATAATGTTGGATCTGTACGCAGATTGGTGTGTGGCCTGTAAAGAGTTCGAGAAATATACCTTCAGCGCCCCACAGGTGCAAAAACAGTTAAGCAATTTCCTTCTGTTACAAGCTAATGTCACAGAAAATAGCCCCAGACAGAAAGAATTGTTGCAAAAATTGAAAGTACTTGGGCTTCCCACTATTTTGTTTTTTGACTCTCAGGGAAAAGAGCTATCCGATTCACGGGTGAATGGATTTATGGATGCAGAACATTTCAACCACCATTTACAGCATCTATACCCAATAGACTCCCAACCGGAACCAGCAAGATGATGGGTAAACAGAAATCATTTAAAAGGAGAACAACTGTGCAACGTGAATATGTGCTTAGTCATAGTCTGAACTTACTTGAGCAACATGGTCTGTTAGCAACATTAGAGACACTTTTAACTCCCCTCAATATTGATATCAACCACATAAAACATTTCTGGCCTGATCGCGAGGCCCTGCTCTACGATTGCCTACGCTATCATAGTCAGCAAATTGAAGCCTGGCAGCGTCACATCTTGCTGGATGAAACCTTAAGCCCAGAGCAGAAATTATTAGCCCGCTACGATACACTAAAGGAAAAGGTGCAAGAACAGCGCTATCCCGGCTGTTTATTCATTGCAGCTTGTGGTGCTTTTCCTGATACTGACCATCCAATTCACCAACTGGCTGAGTTACAAAAACAGAATTCTTTTCACTATACGATCGGGTTATTACAGCAAATTGGTATCGAAGATAGTGAACAGGTTGCCAAACAGATGGAACTTATCCTTGAAGGTTGTCTCAGCAAGCTATTGGTGAAAAGAGAACTTGAGTTTGTGATTACGGCAAAACTACTGGCTCAGGATATTTTGTTCATTGCTAATTGCCGGAAAGACGATGCTTTGAGCTGATAAAAAGTAGCCAAAGCTGAATAATCACACCAGAACAGTATAAAAATACATCCAACAACCATTTTTCACGTTTTTTTTCGCAGAAAGTCGTTGACGGATTGGAGCTAATACGGTTTAATGCGTCCCCGTTAGCCCGGATAGCTCAGTCGGTAGAGCAGGGGATTGAAAATCCCCGTGTCGGTGGTTCGATTCCGCCTCCGGGCACCACGATTTTAAAGCTAATTTGTTGAATACTATCAGGTAATTAACAAATAAGTTAAAATTTAGGGCTGTTAAGAAGATGTTAAACAATTGTTCGCTTAGCTTGTACGTTCAATGTTTAAAAAAGCCGTAAATTAAAGAATACAGAGTGCCTGCATTTGCAAGCACTCTTTTTTCGTTCAAGGTAATGATTTCAGTAATTGATTCTGATGTCAAGTAAGGGAAAGACTTTACGGGACAGGGGATCGCAAATAGCCATTTTTTCATATCATCCCTATTGATGCAGGGCAGTGACTCACACCTCCACCTCCTCAATCCTGTCTGAGACCTGCCCTGTCTTTTTTACTGCCAGTTCTCCTTACACCGCAATATCCAGATAGATTGCCAGTTCATTCTCCAGCGTTTTTCCTGCGATCTCCATATCGATATCAATATATTCCAGGGTGGTTGCCAGACTACGATGACCCAGCAAACACCTGACCAGCTGCAAATTACGATCCGGTGCTTTCATCAGC
>NZ_NKHP01000060.1 GCF_014467235.1 Xenorhabdus indica
ACGGCGTTTCACTGCTGAGTTCGGCATGGGGTCAGGTGGGACCACCGCGCTATTGCCGCCAGACAAATCCTGTTTTCAATCCCGAACAAGCTGCCGGACTGGCCCAGGCCACTCCCGTCTCTGAAACTTTTCGTCTTTCTCTCCAACGCCCCCAAAACCCCTTCGGTGTTGTCAGGTTAAGCCGCACGGTACATTAGTACTGGTTAGCTCAACGTCTCGCCACGCTTACACACCCAGCCTATCCACGTCCTCGTCTCGAACGCTCCTTCAGTATCCTCTGGGGATAAGGGAAGACTCATCTCAAGGCAAGTTTCCCGCTTAGATGCTTTCAGCGGTTATCTCTTCCGCACTTAGCTACCGGGCAGTGCCATTGGCATGACAACCCGAACACCAGTGGTGCGTCCACTCCGGTCCTCTCGTACTAGGAGCAGCCCCTTTCAATCTTCCAGCGCCCACGGCAGATAGGGACCGAACTGTCTCACGACGTTCTAAACCCAGCTCGCGTACCACTTTAAATGGCGAACAGCCATACCCTTGGGACCTACTTCAGCCCCAGGATGTGATGAGCCGACATCGAGGTGCCAAACACCGCCGTCGATATGAACTCTTGGGCGGTATCAGCCTGTTATCCCCGGAGTACCTTTTATCCGTTGAGCGATGGCCCTTCCATGCAGAACCACCGGATCACTAAGACCTACTTTCGTACCTGCTCGCGCCGTCACGCTCGCAGTCAAGCCAGCTTATGCCTTTGCACTAACCTCACGATGTCCGACCGTGATTAGCTGACCTTCGTGCTCCTCCGTTACGCTTTGGGAGGAGACCGCCCCAGTCAAACTACCCACCAGACACTGTCCGCAACCCGGATAACGGGCTTACGTTAGAACATCAAACATTCAAGGGTGGTATTTCAAGGATGGCTCCATGCAGACTGGCGTCCACACTTCCAGGCCTCCCACCTATCCTACACATCAAGGCTCAAGGTTCAGTGTCAAGCTATAGTAAAGGTTCACGGGGTCTTTCCGTCTTGCCGCGGGTACACTGCATCTTCACAGCGAGTTCAATTTCACTGAGTCTCGGGTGGAGACAGCCTGGCCATCATTACGCCATTCGTGCAGGTCGGAACTTACCCGACAAGGAATTTCGCTACCTTAGGACCGTTATAGTTACGGCCGCCGTTTACTGGGGCTTCGATCAAGAGCTTCTCCCTAAGGATAACCCCATCAATTAACCTTCCAGCACCGGGCAGGCGTCACACCGTATACGTCCACTTTCGTGTTTGCACAGTGCTGTGTTTTTATTAAACAGTTGCAGCCAGCTGGTCTCTGCGACTGGCCTCGGCTCCGAAAGCAAGTTTCTTCACCTGACGCCAGCGTGCCTTCTCCCGAAGTTACGGCACCATTTTGCCTAGTTCCTTCACCCGAGTTCTCTCAAGCGCCTGAGTATTCTCTACCTGACCACCTGTGTCGGTTTGGGGTACGATTTCATGTTACCTGATGCTTAGAGGCTTTTCCTGGAAGCCGGGCATCTGTCACTTCAGCACCGCAGTGCCTCGTCATCACGCCTCAGTGTTATCAGGGCTCCGGATTTACCAGGAACCCCCACCTACACGCTTAAACCGGGACGACCGTCGCCCGGATGACATAGCCTTCTCCGTCCCCCCTTCGCAGTAACACCAAGTACAGGAATATTAACCTGTTGCCCATCGACTACGCTTTTCAGCCTCGCCTTAGGGGTCGACTCACCCTGCCCCGATTAACGTTGGACAGGAACCCTTGGTCTTCCGGCGTGCGGGTTTTTCACCCGCATTATCGTTACTTATGTCAGCATTCGCACTTCTGATACCTCCAGCCAACCTCACAGTTCACCTTCAACGGCTTACAGAACGCTCCCCTACCCAGCAACACATTCGTGTCGCTGCCGCAGCTTCGGTGCCTGGTTTAGCCCCGTTACATCTTCCGCGCAGGCCGACTCGACCAGTGAGCTATTACGCTTTCTTTAAATGATGGCTGCTTCTAAGCCAACATCCTGGCTGTCTGAGCCTTCCCACTTCGTTTCCCACTTAACCAGAACTTGGGGACCTTAGCTGGCGGTCTGGGTTGTTTCCCTCTTCACGACGGACGTTAGCACCCGCCGTGTGTCTCCCGTGATAACATTCTTCGGTATTCGCAGTTTGCATCGGGTTGGTAAGTCGGGATGACCCCCTAGCCGAAACAGTGCTCTACCCCCGAAGATGAGTTCACGAGGCGCTACCTAAATAGCTTTCGGGGAGAACCAGCTATCTCCCGGTTTGATTGGCCTTTCACCCCCAGCCACAAGTCATCCGCTAATTTTTCAACATTAGTCGGTTCGGTCCTCCAGTTAGTGTTACCCAACCTTCAACCTGCCCATGGCTAGATCACCGGGTTTCGGGTCTATACCCTGCAACTTAACGCCCCGTTAAGACTCGGTTTCCCTGCGGCTCCCCTATACGGTTAACCTTGCTACAGAATATAAGTCGCTGACCCATTATACAAAAGGTACGCAGTCACACCCCAAAGGGTGCTCCCACTGCTTGTACGTACACGGTTTCAGGTTCTCTTTCACTCCCCTCGCCGGGGTTCTTTTCGCCTTTCCCTCACGGTACTGGTTCACTATCGGTCAGTCAGGAGTATTTAGCCTTGGAGGATGGTCCCCCCATGTTCAGACAGGATACCACGTGTCCCGCCCTACTCATCGAACTCCCACCTTATGCATCTTCGTGTACGGGACTGTCACCCTTTACTGTGCGCCTTTCCAGACGCTTCCACTGACACACAAGCTGTTGCTGGTTCTGGGCTCCTCCCCGTTCGCTCGCCGCTACTGGGGGAATCTCGGTTGATTTCTTTTCCTCGGGGTACTGAGATGTTTCAGTTCCCCCGGTTCGCCTCGTTTGACTATGAATTCATCAAACGATAGTGCAACGGATTGCACTGGGTTTCCCCATTCGGACATCGCCGGCTATAACGGTTCATATCACCTTACCGGCGCTTATCGCAGATTAGCACGTCCTTCATCGCCTCTGACTGCCTAGGCATCCACCGTGTACGCTTAGTCGCTTAACCTCACAACCCGAAGGGGTCTTCGGACTGGGGTTGTTGAGAGACTCTTCAATGACCGCTTTCACTCAGAAAGCCGTGTCACTGAATGTTTCAATTTTTCAGCTTGTTCCAGATTGTTAAAGAGC
>NZ_NKHP01000061.1 GCF_014467235.1 Xenorhabdus indica
GGTGCAATGCCACTGGAGAATAACGATGACTAAACACATTCACGCTGATTTAATGTCTGAGTACGCAAGGTTGGCTCAGATTACCGATAAGCCGTGGGAGTATTTTGAACATAGATTGTATAACCATGAAACTTGGAAAAAATGCGGTTCAAATATGACTTTTGACAGGTTTACTGAATATCGCATAGTAACTCCTACTATCAAAATCGGGAATATCGACGTTCCTGAGCCAGTTAGAAAGCCGCTGGAAGAATGTGACGAATACTATTGTCCTGATATAAATACATTTGGAACGCCAGACGCAGATTCTCATTGTTGGGGTGAAAACATCGATAATGATATAGATAGATTATTCAGCGGCCTAATCCACCTCGACCGCGAATCTGCCGAACTCCACGCCAAAGCGCTTATTTCCTTAACTCAGAAATAATTTTCATTATCACATAAATAGGAGTAGAAAATGAAAATAAACATCACAGTAGACTTAGATTGGTTAGAAGAAGATGGCAACATCGATGAAGAAGTTAAATATCAAATTATTGAGGGAGTTAAAAAGTCCATTTCACGACAATGTTTGGATAAAGTAGAAAAAGAAGCATCGAAACAAATTAATCAGGCAATAAATGAATCTATAAATTCTGCGAAAGCTACCATTGAAAAGAAAGCTATCGCATTTGCTGATGAATGGCTGAAAAAAGAAGTTACAGTTACTGATAAATGGGGTGATATTCAAGAGCGTCTAACGATTACCGACCTAATCAAGAAAAGCTTTGATAATACCTTAGAGAAGAAAGTGGATAAAAACGGTAATTTCACAAACAGCTATGATGGAATTCCATTAATCAAATATCTAATGAGTGATAGAATGCAAGAATTAGTTAGTAAAAGAATTAGCGTGATTCAAAAAGATATTGATCGAGCGATTACCAATGCCGTAAATAATGGAATTCGAGAAAATGTTTCAGATAAATTTGCTGAAATGGTTATAAATACAGCTCGTCAGCAACACGCATTAGAATCAAAGCAACTCTCTCTAAATAATCCATCCCAAAAATAACGAATCGTTTCGCTAACGAGGGCTTTTTACATGCGTAATACACTGTTTGATGAGTGCGCGGTCATTCCCAAAAAACCGCAGGCTGTCAGGAACCGGCGCGCAAGGAAGCGCCGTATCGCCTTATTCACCGTCTCATTAATTGTATTTATTCCAGTCTGACAACGGGAGGTAACTATGGCATTAAAAATTAATCTCAATAATGGCCGATTCAGAACTGAGTCCAATGGGCGCGGCGGATCCATATTATTCATTGATAATGATACCAAATGGCAACTGGAGGGCAACGGCAGGGAAATTATGCTTAATTCCACACTGGAGCGTGAAGATATCATTTCTGTTCTCAATGACCATTATCAGGATGAGGGGGTCGCATGAGGCACTTCGATTGTAATCCGTACTTTAGGCAGGAACTGGAATGGGATAAAGCAGAAGAGAAAGCGGCTTATAAGGAAATGATAGCGGAAGAACAAGGCGAAAAAGCCCAAGAGCTGTATGACAAGTTGCCGGAAGATCCTGAAGGTATCTTATCCCAAAAAATGATGGAAACGTTCGGTGAGTTACTCGATAAAGATAGTGATGCTCAGGAATGTTTGAATAGCCTCTTATACGACCTGAGCTTATTGGAAATTAAGAGACGAGGAGCAGTAGAGGAGTAAATGATATGAAAAGTTATCTAAGAAGAGCTGAACGCAAACAGGCGTTTGCAAAAATTGGAATATACGGTGACGCAGGATCAGGAAAGACCAGAACCGCAACGGAAATTGCTGTCGGGCTATGGAAGACGTACAACCTAAAAAAACCTGTTGCGATGTTTGATACAGAACCAGCGGCAACCTACATTATCCCATTCTTTGAGGCTGCCGGAATTGAGTTTCTGGTATACGACGAGAGTCGGGCAATCAAAGACTTGATGGGATTTTGGCGAGAAGCTGAGCAGGAATGTTCGATTATTATCGCTGACTCAATCACCCATGTATGGAAAGATTGTCAGGATAGTTATTTGAAACAACTCAATACCCAACGGCAAAAAAATAACCCACGCGCCAAGCCTGTTTACCAGCTTGAGTTTCACCACTGGAAGCCCATCAAGGCTAAATGGGCTGAATTTACTGACCTGTTCCTTTCATCAAAGATACACGCCATAGTTTGTGGCCGCGCAGGATCTATTTACGAGTACCAGAAAAACGATGAAACAGGAAAGATGGAACTCATTACCAACGGTACAAAGATGGCTACTGAGAAGGAAATGGGGTATGAGCCATCACTACTTATCGAAATGATAAAGCACAGGGAAAACGGCCGAATTATCAACCGTGCATTAGTCGAAAAGGATCGCACTGACAGACTCAATGGGCAGGAGTTTGATTTTCCCACGTTCCAGACGTTCGCACCACACTTTGATTTTCTTAACATTGGCGGTAAGCACTTCGATTCTATGGAGCAGCACGATAGTGCAATCCTGTTTGCCAATGAAATTACGGATGATGGATTCCAGTATGAGAAACGCCAGAGAGAAATTTTGTGCGAAGAAATAAAAGGATTGTTTGTAAAACTGGGACTGGATGGCAATGGCTCAGAAGCAAAAGCACAACGATTAGACGTGATGGAAGATGTTTTCGGCACCAGAAGCTGGACTGCTATTGAGGGAATGAATAGCGAAATCTTAAAACAAGGATACGGGAAAATTAAATCTATGGCTATGGAGAAACAATCCAATGAGCCAGTCACCGAATAAATATTTTGAAGGTAGTCCGTGTAAGTTAGGCCATACATTGCGATATATAAAACACAACAGATGCGTTGAATGTCATAAGGAGTCAGACAGGAAAAGAAGGGAAGATCTTAAGAAAAACCCTCACGAAAGGATATCAAGGGGGAAGGTATATCTACCCACTGACTTTCAACACCGAGTGACCGTGCTCGGTAATCCAAATAGAACCCTATAACCCAACCCTATCACTTACGCAATTTAACCAACCAAAGAAATATTTACTGGGTAATAGAATAGAAAAGGTGGATATATGGCAATAGTTCAGTACTACGTAGCTTACAGTAAAGAAACAATCCCCGATGAAGTATCGGAAGGTCGTCGCTACGAACTTGAAGCAGACAACAA
>NZ_NKHP01000062.1 GCF_014467235.1 Xenorhabdus indica
TCAGTCCTTCTTTTTGCTTTTTTGTTTGTGGAAAATCAAAATTCGCAAAAATTGGACTGAGTTTCTTTGATACTCCTACCATTTTGAAAAGGCATTTAGTTTTCCAACAATTATATTACCTATCATAGTTGCTATCCCATAAACAGTCAGGAGTACAGCGATAGCACCATCACTATAGCCCGTAATATTTTTCAATATAGGAGTAAAATAAGTGAATGCAGAAAATGTAGCACCGATTATTAATAAACTTGTAGAAAATACTGCCCATAATTTAGGGCTCTTTAGAGCTCCTAATTCACTTTTTAAGCTAATCACCTGCGGCTTTGGAAGGCTTGGGATCCATAATATGCTAACAATTAAACCGAGGACAGCTAGGATGCTTACAACCCAGAAACTTTCTCTCCAACCAAAATGTGTTCCAATCAAATTTGCCATTGGTAAACCTAGTATTGTACCTGCCATAATCCCAGCTAGAACAATAGAAACTGCCCAACCTCTTTTATGTTCGGATACAATTGCAACACAAATTGCTATCGCTACTCCATAAAAAGCTCCAGATACAGCACCAGTAATAAGTCTTGCTATTACAAGAAAGTGATACGAGCTTGCCATAGCCCCCAGGATCTCACCAATGGTAAATATCACGTAAAGAATCATAAGTGCTAACTTAGGTGGTATTATTAATAGTCCTATGGCAAGTAATGGCCCTCCAAACGCCATTGCCAGTGCATATAAAGACACCAGGTAACCAATTTGTGAAATAGAAACACCGAGATCACTTGCCATAACAGGTATCATACCTGCTACTTGAAACTCGCTTGTCACCAAAGCAAAAATACCGAATGCCAGTATGTACACAGCCAATGGCAATGTTGCACTTTTATTGTCTGTGACAGATATATTTTGCATAAAGATTTTTCCTTTATTAAGCTGCTTCTATCAGAATGCTTTGCGATATCTAGAGTATAAGCAGTAAACCTTGAGAAAAAGTTCTATCTTGACTTAATTGTGTAATCTTAACTACAAAAATATCGTTCTTACGAAATGGCGTCAAGATATTTATCTTATTGAAATTACAAAAACACAACGAAAGATAAAAAAGAGTCTGGACTACAAATTTAACTAAATCCTCATATTTGAAAACTCCAAGAAATCCTTTAAGTTAAAAAAATAAAAATAATTAGAAATTAATTTACAAATCAGAGATAATTACATCTCGTAAATATTTAATTACTAATCATTTAGTAGTAACATAATTTATGTTTGTAGTAGTAATATTGTTGATTTTCTAGTTTTAATCAATGTGGCTTGTGACTGAGTGGATTAGATTTAGGAAGAATTTTTCATAAATACATCAAAATGGTAGGTATTGTCATATTACAATATATTGACTTATTTGGTAGTGGCTACCTAGGTAGCCGCTACCAAATTAAATTATAAGATTGTTGCAACAGAAATAAATCTCAAAAAACTCTTTTTTGGGAAAAAATTGTCTGTTATATATTTTTTTACTACAGAGTGTTGAATGAAGGTAATGCGGTTAAAGCTGGTTCAATTAGACGCTGTAAAGTGTTTTTAGGTACTCTATCTCTGGCCTGAAACGAGATAGCTTGTGTAATGCCCAAAAAATATTCTGCCAATGTTTTCGAATCAGTATTTTTGGGTAAGTCACCCTCCATAATACCGCGTTCAATACGTAGCTGTATCAGTGTAAGGATTTTGGCACGTTCTTTTCTCAAATATTCCCAAGCAGGATAATTCTCAGCGCGATTATTCACTACTCCCATTATCATTAAGCAACCGCCCGCTTCATTTGAAGATGCGTTAATTATGACGTTTTCCAGCATGGCCTTAAGCCCTTCTTTAGTTGTTTTTGCATCATTCAGTGCACTTATTGTTTTACTACCTACTGTTTCAATATAAAGCTGTACTGCATCACAAAATAGATTGAATTTACTTCCAAAAGCTGCGTAGAAGCTCGGAGGATTAATACCCATAGCTGCCGTTAAATCTACAAGTTGGGTTCCTTCGAATCCTTTAATCCAGAAAACACCCATGGCTTTTTTGAGAGCTAATTCTTTGTCAAAATTAAGAGGCCTACCTCTTTTTCTTGTCATGATTTTTCCTTATTCATTTGAAATAAAATGAAAAAAATATTTTTATAGTAAGTATAACATAAATCATTGACATCAATAAATGAAATGCCTTACATTATATTTACAGTTTTTTTATTCTTTTTTTTACATGAGTTTCTTCAATATTGCGCCCTTTGTATTTGGATGCTTTAGTGTAATTTTATATTTATACACCAAATTATTTTTAAAATATATATTTTCAATAAAAAATTACGTTTAGTAAAAATTATCAAGATGCTATTTCATTTATTAATTATAACAAATGAAACCAAAGAGATGACAATGAAAAACAAAAAAAATCAGAGTCAAAAAATATAGAAATTAGAGCCATACGAGGAGCTATTCAAGTTTCAAAAGATACTTCTGATGAAATAAGAAGAAGCACGTTATTAATGATGAGTAAAATTATTTCCACAAATGAATTGCAATGTTTAGATTTAGTAAGTTGTTTTTTTACTGTGACACCAGATCTAACCAGTGAATTACCGCCATTAATAATATATGAAGCAGGTTGGAAAAATCTTCCTACTCTATGTGCTTTAGAGGTTAAAACATCAATGATGATACCAAGAACAATTAGGATGTTAATCCATGTTCAATGGAATCATGAAAATAGAAAACCGAATCATATTTATTTACCTGAAGTGCTATCATCTAAATGCCTTTTCAAAATGGTAGGAGTATCAAAGAAACTCAGTCCAATTTTTGCGAATTTTGATTTTCCACAAACAAAAAAGCAAAAAGAAGGACTGA
>NZ_NKHP01000063.1 GCF_014467235.1 Xenorhabdus indica
CCTTCTCAGGAAGATGTGTTTTACGAACAGGCACTTTATGAAAATAGTCCAATACACAATCTCGGTTGGTATGCTTTTATAGAAAAACAGATTGATATAGCCCTTTTGCAAAAAGTGTGGAATGTATTGCATCAACATATTGATATGTTGCGTTTGCGCATATCGGTTAATTCAGATAATGAAGCGATACAATACATTGAAGAACAGAGTATACCCGAATCAATTATATTTCATGATGTTGCCATGCAGTCTGAACCTGAAAAAGAAGCAAAACTCTGGATGCGGCAACAAATTGAAATTCCGATAGATTATTTAAAGGAAACACCTTATCAGGTTTTCTTGATTCGTCTGGCTGATGAAAAGTATTACTTTTTCACTAAAATCCACCATATTATGATTGATGGTGTCGGTTCTTACCGGCTTCATGAGTATGTCCATAAATTATACAAATGTCTTAAGAACGGAACATCAACAGCATGGTTATCGGATATTCCACAATATTTGACTGTAGTAGCCAAGGCAAGAGAATATCTAAATAAAACTCACTATGAAAAAGATAAAAATTATTGGCTTAACTTTCTAAAAGAAAAAGAAATACATCGATTAACGCCTTGTTATTCAAAGGCAGGAAGTAGTTATGGTACGTTAATATTACCTCTTTCAATTAAAGAGGATTTGCGGTTATTTTGTAAAAAATATCAAACCAATCTGCATTCTATTTTTTCAGGCCTGGTTGTTATGATGATGTCTGAACTTACCGGGCAGCAAGAGTTGACTTTTAACACGATCACACATGGAAGAAAGAAAAAATTAGAAAAATATGTTGTTGGCATGAGCGCAAATATATATCCAGTGCATTGTCGCATTTCTAATACAGCAAGTGTGATTGAACAGATTAGGCTGATAGAATCCGAGCTGAAAAGTAGTTACTATCACTGTAGATTCCCTCAATCTCATCTTATCCGAATAGCTAATCAACACCGGCTTTCTTTGCCTAATATATCCATTTTTTATGAGCGTTTTTCTGAATCCGCCGCTGAAATTGCTGAAAATCAGTATTACCATGTCGATGGGGTGTTTAATATTTACCCTATCGTCTTTCGATTGAAAGATTATGGATATAATCAGGCACTAAAAATAACAATAGATTATCGACAGGAATATTTTAGTGAACTGGATATCAACAGAATACTTGAACGATTACAAAATCTATTCGTTGCTTTGATTAACAATCCTGCATTGTCAGTCAGTGAGTTACCCATTTTATTGGAGCAAGAACGCCAGCTATTACTGCATAACTGGCACCAGCCCGATATCGCGTATCCGCAAGACCAGACTCTCCAGCAGCAATTTGAATCTCAAGTGGCAGCCAGACCGCACAACGTGGCGCTGGTGTTTGAAGGCAAAACGCTGACTTACCGCCAGCTCAACGAACGGGCCAACCAATTGGCCGCGGTGATCCGGGCACAGTATCAGCAGCAGCACAATAAACCTATGCCTGTTGATACGCTGGTGGCTCTGTATCTGGATCGCAGTCTGGAAATGGTCATCAGCATACTGGCGGTGCTGAAAGCCGGCGGGGCTTATGTCCCGATATCTCCGCAATATCCGCCTGAGCGCATCCGGTTTATTTTGCAAGATACGGCATCACCTTGTGTTGTGACCCAAAAACACTATCTGGCAACACTGGGGGAATATACCCAGACACAGGCTCAGTCGCCGGCGTTGATAGCGGCGGATGATCAGGCCGTGCCAGAAAACCCGCCGACAGAAAATCCGGCGCCTGTGAATACAGCGACGGATCTGGCTTATGTCATCTATACGTCGGGCACGACCGGGCAGCCAAAAGGCGTGTTGCAGACACATCATAATGTGGTGCGTTTATTTGCGGCCACTCAGGGAGATTATCAGTTTGACCAACATGATACCTGGGTGCTCTATCATGCTTATACCTTTGATTTCAGTGTCTGGGAATTATGGGGCGCATTACTGTATGGCGGGCGTCTGATTATTCCAACAACAGAGCACACGAAAGATTTCAGCAGATTCAGCCGCCTCTGTTCTGATCAGAAAGTTACCGTATTAAATCAGACGCCGGGGGCATTTTATGCCTTTATTGACGCATCCTTGACCAGGGAGGCTGAATTTCCCCATCTTCGCTACGTGATTTTCGGCGGAGATAAACTGAACCCGGTTCAATTAAAACCCTGGTGGAACCGTTACGGCGATCACTCTCCGGCCCTGATTAATATGTATGGGATCACTGAAACAACCGTACATGTTACTTTCAGGAAATTAACCCAGGACGACGCGATAACCGCATCCAATATTGGCCGGCCGTTAAATGACATGTATGCCTATGTGTTGAATCAGGCCGGGCAACCTGTGCCTATTGGTGCTCCCGGAGAGTTATACATCGGCGGAGCCGGGCTGGCGCGGGGGTATTTAAACCGGCCTGAACTGACCGCCGGGCGGTTTGTGGCAAATCCGTTTGCTACGGATAAGGACAAGTCGCTCGGCTAC
>NZ_NKHP01000064.1 GCF_014467235.1 Xenorhabdus indica
AACAGCGCGTTTCCTTTCTTTAATTTTGTGAGGTGCTTTTTCACTGACATATTCTGTCTCCCTGAGATGATGGAATGTTATGAAATAGGCTATCCCGCCCGATAACAACACAGGCCATAACATTCGGGCACAAGATTTAAATCTAACTCACATTGTCTCCGACAAATTGGTTAATTAAGGACGCAATATGCTGTATTACGATAATTTGAAGGGACTTTATTTTCCGAATATATCGGCTGATTTGTAGTGAATAAAACGGGGGGGATAATAAATAATGAATGAGTAAAGACCAAACCAAATCAAGTAAAATAAAAAACGGCATCTGACAATAACAGCGTAAAAAGTTAAAATGATTGCCGTTGAGGAATAATATTCTGAAATGGCGTATATGATTAGTGTATCTAACCGATTAATATTTATCCATAAAAGGTGTATTTTTTGTAACATTATGATGTGAAAATAAAAAATAAGATAACGGTTTTGACAGAATCATGATCATTTTCATTTTATGGACTCGATCACAAAAAAACTATTTTTAGATATAATATTTTTCTGTCTTTTTTTGATAAAAAAAGAGTGTAGTAATGAATGATGTATCTACATTGAATATATAAATGTCAGCCATTCTTTCAAATAAAAGCAAATATTGCGATGAGATCACTCCTAAATGAAAATAGCCAAATTAATATTTGGCTAATTGATCAATATAAGGATTAAGTCAATCCAAATAACTCAGCGTTATTAGACAACTGCCTGGATTTCAAAGGACCGTTTTCTGCCCTATATTGATAGTAACTTACTTTCTCATTGCGCTATAATTTCCCGCTTTTCTTTCAGGTAGTCATAGCGATCGTAGTGTTTAGTGGGTTCGGGCAAGACGGTATTGAACAGGTGTCTTATAAATAGCCATAAGACATCATATGTGCTAATGTGGGTTTGTGGGAAACCGATGAGGAATGAACTATGAGTCGCTTAACTATTGATATAACCGATCAGCAACACAAGAGTTTGAAAGCATTGGCAGCCTTGCAAGGCAAGACAATCAAGCAATATACGCTTGAACGATTGTTCCCTGACATGACTAATAATGATCAGGCATGGCAAGAGTTAAAAGCCTTGTTGAATACACGGATCAATGAAGGGATAGAAGGCAAGGTGTCCGGAAAAAGTATCGACGAAATCCTTAATGAAGAACTGGCTGAGAACGGGCGCGATTAATGGACTATGTACTGACGGAAGCTGCAGAAGCTGATTTGCGCTCAATTATTAGTTATACACGTAAACAATGGGGTAATGTGCAGGCGCGCCGCTACGTTACTACCCTTAAGAAAGGTATTGAACGTCTCGCGTGCGGAAAAGGATCTTTCAAGGACATGAGCGAACTTTTCCCAGCATTGCGCATGGCGCGTTGTGAACATCATTATGTGTTTTGTTTGCCACGTGACGGTGCTCCGGCATTAATTGTGGCCATTTTTCATGAGAAGATGGATTTATTGACACGCCTTACTGATAGGCTTTTGTAATTTTGTTGTTTTTTCAGTCGCTATCAAACTCAAATTAAGTGGGACGGATTTGGGACAGGTATCGAAAGGCAACCGCCCGTAACTGCGGGTAACTTTCGGTAAGGTGGGACGTGTGAGCACTGATAAATGCGGTAATTGCTTGATTTATAAAGTTGGCTTACTCTCTTCTAAGCCGTATGTCACAGGTTCGAATCCTGTAGGGCGTACCATCCATTCATATCGTAACGTCTTCCGAAGTCTACAAAATCCCAATAAATACGCAGTGTTGGCCTTTTTACGTTCTCCTTTGGTCTAGTAAGGTATGTTGAAATCTCCGATCTTATAGGGGTATATTTAGGGGTACGTTCAGGTTCAATGAAGTGAGATACCCCCATATGAAGTTAACAGCCCGACAGGTGGACACTGCAAAGCCGAAAGAAAAACCCTATAAACTTGCCGATGGCGGCGGATTATATCTATTGGTTAACCCTAATGGCTCTCGCTATTGGCGGCTAAAATATCGGCTCGCAGGTAAAGAAAAACTACTCGCATTAGGGGTATATCCTGAAATCTCCCTTGCCGAAGCACGAACCAAGAGAAATGAAGCCCGGCGGACGCTATCGGATGGTCATGATCCGATAGAAGAAAAGAGAGCAGAAAAAGCCGCTAAAGTGTTTGCGGTCAGCAATAGTTTTGAATCCATCGCTATTGAATGGCACGATTATAAACGCCCAAACTGGTCAAAAGGCTATGCCGAAGACATTCTGGAATATCTGAAAAAAGATATCTTCCCGTATATTGGTAAACGTGCTGTTACCGAGATTAAA
>NZ_NKHP01000065.1 GCF_014467235.1 Xenorhabdus indica
TGCCCTGTTAAATTATCGGCACAATGATCAATCGAACCAGTTGGATAATACGCTGGAGGGGGTTGAGTTATTGGACGGACAAGAGCGAACCAACTACCCGTTAACATTATCAGTGGAAGATTTTGGCGAAGCACTGGGCCTGACAGTACAAATAGTACAGCCATTTGAGCCAGCGCGGATATGCGGCTATATGCAGCAGGCACTGGAAAGTCTGGTGGCGGCGCTGGAACAGGCGCCGGAAACCCCGGTACGGGCATTAGAAATTCTGCCGGAAACAGAACGTACATTATTATTAAGTACTTGGAATAAAACGGAAACTGCCTATCCTGATGCCTTGTGTATTCACCAGTGCTTTGAACAACAGGCAGAGCGCACCCCGCAGGCCACGGCACTGGAGTATCAGGAACAAACACTCAGTTACGCCGAATTAAATGCCCGCGCTAACCGGCTGGCGCATCAGTTGATTGAACTGGGTATTGAACCGGAGCAACGGGTCGCCATTTGTGTGGCACGCTCCCCGGCCATGGTGGTCGGGGTGCTGGCTGTCTTAAAAGCCGGTGGAGCCTATGTACCGCTGGACCCGGCTTATCCGGGAGAGCGTCTGGCCGACAATCTGAGGGATACGGCCCCGGCGATAGTGCTGGCAGACCGTTTTGGCCGGTCAGCATTGGGTGAACCCGCACTGGCGGAACGAAACGTACTTGACCCGAATACCCGGTTTGACCAGCCAGATAGTAATCCGCAGATACCGGTATTGACTTCACACCATCTGGCGTACGTGATTTACACTTCCGGTTCGACCGGCATCCCGAAAGGCGTGATGGTTGAGCATCGTGGGTTAGTTAACCTGATCCAGGAGAAAATCACGCAATTCGCGATTGGCACGGAAAGCCGGGTGTTGCAGTTTGCTTCATTAAGTTTTGATGCCAGTGTCTGGGAAATCATGATGGCACTGTACAGTGGCGCTACGCTGGACATTCCCGCCGACCACGTGCGTCAGAACCCGACCGCGTTATGGCATTACCTGGAAGCTCAGGCGATAACACATGCTTGTCTGCCCCCGGCCCTGCTGCATGACGGGGCGGATATACCGGCATTAACGGTCAAACCCACCCTGATATTGGGGGGCGAAGCGCCCAGCAGGGCGTTAATCCAGGCGTTGTGTGGCCGGGTCACCTTG
This sequence comes from Xenorhabdus indica, assembly GCF_014467235.1. Taxonomy (GTDB): domain Bacteria; phylum Pseudomonadota; class Gammaproteobacteria; order Enterobacterales; family Enterobacteriaceae; genus Xenorhabdus; species Xenorhabdus indica. The sequence continues at coordinate 1,181 of NZ_NKHP01000065.1, forward strand.
TTTAATGCCTATGGCCCGACCGAGATAACGGTGTGTGCTACGACCTGGCGGTGCCCGTCAGACTATACCGATACTGCGGTGCCTATCGGGCGTCCAGCGGCGAATACCCGGATTTATTTGCTGGATAAGTGTAGTCAGCCGGTGCCGCTGGGGGCGGTGGGTGAGCTGTATATTGGTGGGGTAGGGGTGGCGCGGGGTTACCTGAACCGGCCTGAATTAACCGCTGAACGTTTTCTTCTCGATCCGTTCAGTGATAGGCCGGCTGCGCGCATGTACCGTACCGGGGATTTAGCCCGTTATCTACCGGACGGTAATCTGGAGTTTCTCGGCCGTAATGACCAGCAGGTGAAAATTCGTGGCTTCCGCATTGAACCGGGGGAAATAGAAGCCCGGCTGGTTGAGTACTCGGCGGTGCGTGAGGCCGCGGTGCAAGTGCTGGGAGATGGTGGGGACAAACGGCTGGTGGCCTATGTGGTGGCCGAGGCGGATGAGGCGTTGGTCAACCGCCTGCGTACCCATTTGAGTGCGGTGTTGCCGGATTATATGGTGCCGGCGGCTTTTGTGCGTCTGGAGGCATTGCCATTAACACCAAATGGTAAGTTGGATCGCCGGGCGCTGCCGGCTCCAGATGATGATGCGTTTGCCCGGCAAACCTATGAAGCCCCGCAGGGGGAAATAGAAATCGCGTTAGCAGCAATTTGGCGGGAAGTTTTAGGCATTGAATCGATCAGCCGGCATGATAATTTCTTTGCATTGGGCGGTCATTCCCTGCTCGCGGTGCGTATGATTGAGCGCCTGCGTCAGCAGGGATTGGCCCTGACAGCGCGAGAGTTGTTCCGGTCGCCGGTATTGTCCGAGCTGGCACAAACAGTGGGG
>NZ_NKHP01000066.1 GCF_014467235.1 Xenorhabdus indica
TGCCGACTATATGTTACCGGGCGCCTTCGTCACCCTTGAGGCTTTCCCGCTGACGCCTAACGGCAAAATTGACCGTCGGGCTCTACCGGCACCGGATTTGTCTGCTGTAGTGACACGCAGCTATGAAGCACCTATCGGTGAAACTGAAATTGTTCTGGCACAAATCTGGCAAGAACTCCTCAGAGTCGAGCGAGTTAGTCGTCACGACCATTTCTTTGAATTGGGCGGGCATTCACTGCTTGCTGTTCAGCTCGCTTCACGTGTACGTCAGGCTCTGTCACAAGAATTATCGCTACAACAACTCTTTGCACAGCCTCTGCTGGCAGATTTGGCTCAGACACTCACCGAGGCCTCAGAGACTGAACAAATCGTCATTCCTCCGGCTGACCGTAATCAACCGCTACCCTTGTCTTTCGCCCAACAACGGTTGTGGTTCCTTAGTCAACTCGATCCCGCAGCCAGTCTGGTCTACCATATTTCGGTAACACTGCGCCTGACGGGAATACTGGATCACCCTGCCCTGACCACCGCACTCGATCGGCTGGTAGCCCGCCACGAAAGTTTACGTACCCGCTTTATTCGGCATGAGGGACAGCCCTGCCAGCACATTGATTCTGCGAACATTGGTTTTGCTCTGTCCAGTCAGGACTTACGCCAATTAGCGCCAGAAGATCATGCTCATCGCATTACGGAATTGGTCACCCTTGAAGCACAAACGCCGTTTGATTTTGCTCAGGGTCCACTGATCCGTGGTCGATTGCTGCAACTGGCGGACGATGAGCATGTGCTGTTGCTGACTCTGCATCACATTATCACTGATGGCTGGTCTGTTGGTGTACTGGAGCATGAACTGGGAGCATTCTACCGGGCTGCCCTCAACAACGAACACGATGATCCATTACCGCCGTTGCCCATCCAATATGCTGACTATGCTGTCTGGCAACGTGATTGGCTGCAAGAAACGACCCTCACACAGCAACGTGATTTCTGGTGTCAGCAACTGGCAGGTGCCCCTGCCTTATTAGCTCTGCCTACTGACCGGCCACGCCCTGCCGTGCAGACTTATCGCGGTAGTCAGGTATCCTTTGAGCTTGACGCTGCTTTGCTGGCATCACTCAAGAAACTGGGACAACACCATAACACCACTTTATTTATGACTCTTCTGGCGGCCTGGAGTATTGTCCTCTCCCGGTTGAGTGGTCAGGATGATATTGTTATCGGCACCCCGGTCTCTAATCGTCCATACCATGAACTTGAACATTTGATCGGTTTCTTCGTTAATACACTCGCTTTGCGTGTCACGCTGAATGATTCCACCAATGTAACCGACCTGCTCACACAAGTCAGGGAGCGGGCACTGGCCGCCTATGCTCATCAGGATCTGCCTTTTGAGCAAGTAGTAGAAGCACTACAACCTGAGCGCAGCCTCAGCTACAGCCCGATTTTCCAGGTGATGCTGGCCTTAAATAACACACCGGCGCAAACGTTGGTATTACCGGGTCTGCAACTTATCCCCATAGAACAAACACGTCACCGTGCTCACTTCGACCTAACGCTATCACTGACCGAAAGTGATTCAGGCCTGATTGGTGATTTGGAATATGCCAGCGATTTGTTCGATCACGCGACTATCGAACGTATGGTGGATTACTTAAAACGTGTGTTAGCGGCGATGGCAACCGATGCAACCCAGAATATCGCAACTTTACCGATATTGTCTGAATCCGAACAGCAACAACTGCTGGTCGATTTCAATGCGACACAAGCCGATTTCCCACAAAACGCGCTGATCCATCAATTATTCGAGGCGCAAGCCGCACATAACCCCGACGCCATTGCCGTCATGTTTGAAGAACAAACTATCAGCTATGGTGAACTTAACCTCCGCGCCAACCGTCTGGCGCACTACCTGATTGAATTAGGCGTACGG
>NZ_NKHP01000067.1 GCF_014467235.1 Xenorhabdus indica
AAGTTATCGTCAATCCCCACCCGTGTCAGCCCCAATACCGACTGCCAGATCAGGCACAACCGGGTTTCCAGTGCCGTGCGCGGGGCCACATACTGTTCACGGTTTACCCAGACCGGGACCGGCAAGGCCCGCCGGTCCAGTTTGCCGTTCAGCGTCAGCGGCACGGATTCAAGACGGGTAAAACTGGCCGGCACCATATATTCCGGCAGACGGGCTGACAGATGCCCGATCAGGCTGTCATCCGATACTTCATCCGCCGTCACCAGATAGGCCACCAGCACGCGCTCCCCCTCGCGTTCCCGATCAATCACCACTGCCTGTTTCACCTGTGGATGAGTTGCCAGCACACTTTCGATCTCCCCCAGTTCAATCCGGTAGCCCCGGATTTTCACCTGAAAATCATTGCGTCCCAGATAGTCCAGATTGCCGTCCGGCCGCCAGCGCACCAAATCCCCGGTTTTATACAACCGGCTATAACCCAATGCCACGTCTTCCGCTGTCGCAAACGGGTTCGGCACAAAACTCTCTGCCGTCAGGGCCGGCTGGTTCCAGTAACCGCGTGCCAGACAAACGCCTCCAATATACAGTTCACCCGGTGCCCCTATCGGGGAAGCATTACCGTATTTGTCCAGCACATAGAGCCGCACATTATCAATCGCCCGCCCAATCGGGACATTACCGTGACAGGCCGTGTCCGTCTCATAACAGGCGACTTCAATCGCCGCTTCCGTCGGCCCATAGAGGTTGATAAGAGCAGGGCTGCCCGTCTGGATCCGGTTAAATGCCCTGACCTGTGACACCGTCAGGGCCTCCCCGCTACAGAAAACATAACGTACCCCGGCCGGTAACTGCTGCCCCATGGCCTCCAGGGTCTGGCAGAATGCCCCTAGCATGGACGGGATAAAATGCACCATGGTCACACCGCTTTGCCGGATCAGTTGCTGCAACACCGCCGGCTGTTTATGTGCCTCTGGCGGCGCAATCACAATACAGGCCCCTGTCCAGTTTGCCGCCAGCAATTCCCACACTGACACATCAAAGGTGTACGGGGTTTTTTGCAGTATTTTATCGGCTGGCCGGAAGGGATAACGCGACAACATCCAGCACAGGCGGTTCATCACACTGCGGTGTGTCAGCGCCACGCCTTTCGGCTGCCCGGTGGTGCCTGATGTGTAAATGATGTAGGCCAAATCGGTGGCCCTGTTTACTGGCGGCGGATTACCGGCAGGATAACCGGCGGTCACTGCCGGATCATCAGCGGCAATCAGAACGGGGGCCACCGTCCGTGTTTGTGTGCAGGCCGTCAGTGCAGCCAAATGCTGCTGCTGAGTCACTACACACGGAGTTTGTGTGTCAGCCAGAATAAAGCGGGTACGCTCCGGCGGGTATTCCGGTGAAAGCGGGACATACGCCCCGCCGGCTTTTAACACCGCCAGGATAGCGATAATCATCGTCAGACTGCGATCCAGATATAACGCCACCGGCGTATCGGCCGGCATCGGGGTATGGCACTGCTGCTGATACTGTGCCCGGATCACGGCCGCTAACTGATTGGCCCGTTCATTAAGCTGGCGGTAGGTCAGCGTTTCTCCGGCAAATTCCAGGGCGGCATTATCCGGTGTGGCTGCCGCCTGAGCCTCAAATTGTTGTTGCAGGGTATTCTCTGACGGGTAGGGTTTATTCGTCTGGTTCCAGCCATACAGCAAGGTATGACGCTCCTGCGCAGATAACACATCAATACGGCTCAAGGGTTGCTGTGGCTCTGCCACAAATGCGGCGAGTACCTGCTGATAACTGGCCGCCATCCGGGCTATCGTCGTGTCATCAAACAGGCTGACGGCGTAATTGATCGCCCCTGTCAGGCAGGATGCCTTCTCAGTAATGAACAGGCTCAGGTCAAACTTAGCCGG
>NZ_NKHP01000068.1 GCF_014467235.1 Xenorhabdus indica
GAACTCAACCGCCGTGCCAACCAACTGGCCCATCATCTGCTGGCGCTGGGTGTCCAGCCTGATGACAGGGTAGCTATCTGTACCGAACGCAGTCTGGAAATGGTCGTCGGGCTGTTGGCTATTCTCAAAGCCGGCGCGGCCTACGTACCACTCGACCCGGCTTATCCGGCTGAACGGCTGGCCTATATGCTGGCGGATGCCGCTCCTGTGGCCCTGCTGGCTCAGGCCGCCCAGATGGAAACCTTAGGCAGCCGCCTGCCTGTCGTTGTGCTTGATGCCCCAGCATTATCTGTCTGGAATAATTTGCCGGCTGAAAACCTTGATCCGCGGACACTGGGGCTGACGTCACAGCATCTGGCTTATGTCATTTATACCTCCGGCTCCACCGGTCAGCCGAAAGGGGTGATGAACAGCCATCGCGCGCTCTGTAATCGTCTGGTCTGGATGCAGGAGACCTATGGCCTGACCGCCCACGACCGTGTCCTGCAGAAAACCCCGTTCAGTTTCGATGTGTCTGTCTGGGAATTCTTCTGGCCCCTGCTCTTTGGTGCCCGTCTGGTGATGGCCCGTCCTGAAGGGCATAAAGAGGTGGATTATCTGGCCCGGCTGATTGATACCGCGGGTATCACGACACTGCATTTTGTCCCGTCCATGTTGCAACAGTTTGTACAGGGGATTAACCCCCAGCACACCTGTGCCTCTCTCAAACGGGTGATTTGCAGCGGTGAGGCCCTGTCACCGGAGCTGCAACAGCGCTTCTTCGCCCGTTTTAATGCCGGACTGCACAATCTGTATGGCCCGACTGAAGCGGCGATTGATGTCACCTATTGGGCCTGCGAGCCTGACGATAAGCGTCACTTTGTCCCTATCGGCCGCCCGATTGCCAATACCCAGATGTATATTCTGGATACCCAGGGTCAGCCCGTGCCAATGGGGGTGTCCGGTGAACTCCATATCGGCGGTGTGGGGGTGGCCCGCGGCTATCTGAACCGGCCTGAACTCACCGCGGAACGCTTTATGGCTGACCCGTTCTCCAACACGCCTGATGCCCGGTTGTACAAAACCGGAGACCTCGGCCGCTGGTTGCCGGATGGCAGTATCGAATACCTCGGCCGTAACGACTTTCAGGTCAAGTTGCGTGGCTTCCGCATTGAACTGGGGGAAATTGAAGCGCGTCTCGTTCAGTGTCCCGGTGTATGTGAGGCCGTTGTTATTGCCCGCGAAGACATCCTGGGGGATACCCGTCTGGTGGCCTATCTCCGGCCCCAGTCCGGCGTGGTACTGGCGCCGTCTGACTTACGTCAGGCACTGGCGCAGCATCTGGCTGAATATATGCTGCCCGGCGCTTTTGTGATGCTGGAAACCTTCCCGCTGACCCCTAACGGCAAGCTTGACCGTAAAGCCCTGCCCGCCCCTGACCAGTCAGCGGTTGTTACACGTGGCTATGCGGTCCCGGTGGGTGAACTGGAAACTACACTGGCACAGATTTGGCAAAACCTGCTGGGGCTGGAACGCGTCGGCCGTTATGACCACTTCTTCGAACTCGGCGGTCACTCGCTGATGGTGGTCAGCCTGATTGAACAACTGCGTAATGCCGGCTGGCTGCTTGATGTACGTACGGTTTTTTCCGCTCCAGTACTCACTGACATGGCCCAGGCTATTCAGGCCAATCAGGGGGAACCGGCCTTTATTGTGCCGCCTAACCGGATTCCTGAAGGTTGCACAGCGATTACGCCGGAGATGCTGTCACTGGTAACCCTGTCTCAGGCGGAAATCGACACGGTTGTCAACACGGTGGCGGGCGGCGCTGCCAACGTGCAGGATATTTATCCGCTGGCACCGCTACAGGAAGG
>NZ_NKHP01000069.1 GCF_014467235.1 Xenorhabdus indica
TTAATCAGACAATCTGTGTGGGCACTCGCAGGACATTATCGACAAGGCCGAAAGGCCAGAAAGATTAAAGTCTTGAAGAGTGACTGAAACAGTTAATTCATTACGAACTAACACAGTTTAATTCTTTGAGCGTCAAACTTTTAATTGAAGAGTTTGATCATGGCTCAGATTGAACGCTGGCGGCAGGCCTAACACATGCAAGTCGGGCGGCAGCGGGGGAAAGCGTGCTTTCCTGCCGGCGAGCGGCGGACGGGTGAGTAATGTCTGGGGATCTGCCCGATGGAGGGGGATAACCACTGGAAACGGTGGCTAATACCGCATGAACTCTGAGGAGCAAGGTGGGGGACCTTCGGGCCTCACGCCATCGGATGAACCCAGATGGGATTAGCTAGTAGGTGGGGTAACGGCTCACCTAGGCGACGATCCCTAGCTGGTCTGAGAGGATGACCAGCCACACTGGGACTGAGACACGGCCCAGACTCCTACGGGAGGCAGCAGTGGGGAATATTGCACAATGGGCGCCAGCCTGATGCAGCCATGCCGCGTGTATGAAGAAGGCCTTCGGGTTGTAAAGTACTTTCAGCGGGGAGGAAGGCGTGAAACCGAATACGTTTCACGATTGACGTTACCCGCAGAAGAAGCACCGGCTAACTCCGTGCCAGCAGCCGCGGTAATACGGAGGGTGCAAGCGTTAATCGGAATTACTGGGCGTAAAGCGCACGCAGGCGGTCCATTAAGTTAGATGTGAAATCCCCGGGCTTAACCCGGGAACGGCATCTAAGACTGGTGGGCTAGAGTCTCGTAGAGGGGGGTAGAATTCCACGTGTAGCGGTGAAATGCGTAGAGATGTGGAGGAATACCGGTGGCGAAGGCGGCCCCCTGGACGAAGACTGACGCTCAGGTGCGAAAGCGTGGGGAGCAAACAGGATTAGATACCCTGGTAGTCCACGCCGTAAACGATGTCGATTTGGAGGTTGTGCCCTTGAGGTGTGGCTTCCGGAGCTAACGCGTTAAATCGACCGCCTGGGGAGTACGGTCGCAAGATTAAAACTCAAATGAATTGACGGGGGCCCGCACAAGCGGTGGAGCATGTGGTTTAATTCGATGCAACGCGAAGAACCTTACCTACTCTTGACATCCACGGAATTCTGCAGAGATGCGGAAGTGCCTTCGGGAACCGTGAGACAGGTGCTGCATGGCTGTCGTCAGCTCGTGTTGTGAAATGTTGGGTTAAGTCCCGCAACGAGCGCAACCCTTATCCTTTGTTGCCAGCACGTTATGGTGGGAACTCAAGGGAGACTGCCGGTGATAAACCGGAGGAAGGTGGGGATGACGTCAAGTCATCATGGCCCTGACGAGTAGGGCTACACACGTGCTACAATGGCGGATACAAAGAGAAGCGACCTCGCGAGAGCAAGCGGAACTCATAAAGTCTGTCGTAGTCCGGATTGGAGTCTGCAACTCGACTCCATGAAGTCGGAATCGCTAGTAATCGTAGATCAGCATGCTACGGTGAATACGTTCCCGGGCCTTGTACACACCGCCCGTCACACCATGGGAGTGGGTGGCAAAAGAAGTCGGTAGCTTAACCTTCGGGAGGGCGCTGACCACTTTGTGATTCATGACTGGGGTGAAGTCGTAACAAGGTAACCGTAGGGGAACCTGCGGTTGGATCACCTCCTTAACCGAAGATGGTGAAATGTGAGTGTTCACACAGATTGTCTGATGAAA
>NZ_NKHP01000007.1 GCF_014467235.1 Xenorhabdus indica
TGCCGACTATATGTTACCGGGCGCCTTCGTCACCCTTGAGGCTTTCCCGCTGACGCCTAACGGCAAAATTGACCGTCGGGCTCTACCGGCACCGGATTTATTTGCAGTGGCAACACGTGGCTATGAAGCACCAATGGGTGAGATAGAAACCACTCTGGCTCAAATTTGGCAGGATTTATTGGAGCTGGAACAAATCAGTCGTCATGACCACTTCTTTGAGCTTGGTGGTCACTCATTAATGATTGTCAGCTTAATTGACAGGTTACGCAGCTTCGGTTGGCGGCTTGATGTTCGCAGTGTGTTCTCTGCGCCGATACTCACTGAAATGGCGCAATCTATTTTGGCATATCAAGATGATGTAAATACCTTTGCAGTACCACCAAACCTGATCCCTGAAGAGTGCACTGCCATCACCCCTGATATGTTGCCGCTCGTTTCACTGGCACAGGCTGAAATCGATGTTATCGTCGAGTCAGTTCCCGGCGGGGCAAGTCATGTTCAGGATATTTACCCACTGGCACCGTTGCAGGAAGGTATTCTGTTTCATTACCTGATGCAGACACAAGGTGATACCTATCTGTTACAGAGTATGCTCGCCTTCGATACCCGTGAAAATCTCGATATCTTCCTGAATGCTTTACAGCAAGTCATTGACCGCCACGATATATTACGTACTGCGGTCTGCTGGCAAGGGTTGACACAAGCGGTTCAAGTGGTCTGGCGTCAGGCATCTCTGAATATCAATATCTTTACCCCCGCTATGTCGTCGGACAATATCGCTGACAATGTTCTGGCTCAACTACGTGCTCACACGGATCCGCGCCAGCATCGTCTCGACCTAAGCCGCGCACCCCTGTTTGCCGCAGATATTGCTTTCGATCCGGCTCTGAACGAATGGCTATTGGCGCTACGCTTCCACCATCTGGTCAGCGACCATATGACAATGGAACTTATCTTTGCTGAAATTGAGCTAATATTACAAGGCCGCACTGAAATGCTTCCTACTGCTCTGCCTTACCGTAATTTTATTGCTCAAATTTCAAGTATTCCGGCCACAACACATGAAACCTATTTCCGTGGTCGGCTTGCCGATATTGATTCTCCGACAGCACCATTTGGTGTACTCACAATATCAAGCAACGATACTCCAATTGCTGAAACGCGTCTTTCTGTCGAACCTGCACTGGCGAAGACGATTCGCATCCAGGCACGTCGTCTGGGTGTCAGCCCAAGTGTGCTTTTCCATGTGGCCTGGGCACAGGTGCTGGCACAGACCAGTGGCTGTAACGATGTTGTCTTTGGCTCTGTACTGTTGGGCCGCTTACAGGGAGGAATTGGTGCTGATCAAATATTGGGGATGTTTATCAATACGCTGCCGATACGGATTTCTCTGAACGGTAATAATGTACAAGACGTGGTGCAAGCTACCTACCGTGATTTAATGATGCTGCTGGAACATGAACAGGCACCATTGACATTGGCCCAACGCTGTAGCAGCGTCCCACAGCCTATGCCACTATTTAGTGCTTTACTGAATTATCGCCATTCTCAGGCCAGCAAGGCAGATACCGCGAACACAAATCCGGCTAAAAACGAATTCTGGTCAGGTATGCGTGTCATCGCAACTAAAGAGCAGACAAACTATCCACTTACTTTGTCGGTAGATGATTTTGGCACCGGTTTCCATCTGACGGCTCAGGCTGTGATTGATATCGATCCTGCCCGGATAATCGATTATATGGTGACAGCGATCAGCGGTTTGGTCGAAGCCCTGGCTCATGCTCCGCAAACACAGATTCAGGCGTTACCCATATTACCGCTGTCAGAACGGCAACAATTGTTAGTCGATTTTAATGCCACTCAGACGGATTTCCCCCAAGATGCTCTGCTCCATCAATTATTCGAGGCTCAGGCAGTACGTCAACCTAATGCCACAGCGGTGGTATTCGAAGACCAGACGCTTAGCTATGGTGAACTTAACCGTCGGGCCAACCGGCTGGCTCATCATCTGATGGCATTGGGTGTACGTCCGGACGACCGTGTAGCAATTTGTGTCGAACGCAGCCCGAACATGGTGGTGGGTTTACTGGCTATCCTCAAAGCCGGCGGTGCTTATGTCCCACTCGATCCGAACAACCCGCATGAGCGGTTAGCATATATGCTCAATGATGCAACGCCGATGGCCTTATTGACCCAAACAGAGTGGCTCAACAAGCCAGGCAACTCTGTACCTGATTCAATACCGATAGTGTTACTTGATATGCAGGAAACGGCTGCTCGGCAAACCTCTCCAGCCACGCAATCCACCGATAATCCAGATGCACAAGAGTTAGGTCTGACATCACGTCATCTGGCCTATGTGATTTATACTTCCGGTTCCACCGGATTGCCCAAGGGGGTAATGGTCGAGCATCGCAATGTCCTGCGTCTGATTATCAATAATGGCTTTGCCGATATCGGGCCTGATGACTGCATCGCCCATTGTGCAAATATCTCATTTGATGCGGCTACCTGGGAAATCTGGTCTGGTTTGGTGCATGGGGCACGTATCCTGTTGATTCCCGAAAAAACCTTGCTACAGCCAGCTCACTTTGGTCAGTGTCTGTCATCGGAAGGGGTCAGCGCGCTGTTTCTTACTACGACGTTGTTTAATCAATACGCCAGTTTGATTGCCCCCTCATTATCGGGTTTACGCTATGTCCTTTTCGGTGGCGAACAAGCCGATAACCATTCCGCCATTCGTTTGAAGGCTGATTACCCACCGGAGCACTTACTGAACGGATACGGGCCAACGGAAACAACCACCTTCGCAACAGTCTATGAAATACCATGTATTGAAAGAACTGCTATTGAAAGCACTATTGAAGAAAGTACTACTGAAGAAAATACTACTGAAAACGAAGGTAGAAAAATTCCCATCGGACGACCGATCAGTAATACCCGGATTTATATTCTGGATAAACAACGTCATCCCGTTCCTCTCGGTGCTGTTGGTGAAATTTATATCGCTGGCGCAGGTGTTGCCCGTGGTTATCTGAATCGCCCTGAACTGACCGCTGAATGCTTCCTGCCTGATCCGTTCTTTCCAGACGCAGATGCCCGTATGTATAAAACCGGCGACCTCGGCCGTTGGTGGCCTGATGGCAATATCGAATACCTCGGTCGCAGTGATTTTCAGGTCAAACTGCGCGGCTTCCGTATTGAACTTGGCGAAATTGAGTCAAGGTTAGTTCAATGTGATGGGGTACGTGAAGCGGTGGTTCTTTTGTGTGAAGAGGAAAAGCTACAAGAACAACTGGTCGCTTACGTCATACCTCAGGCTGGCGTTGAATTAGTACCGGCTGAACTACGCCAGCAACTGGCGCAACACCTCGCCGACTATATGCTACCCAGTGCCTTTGTGGTGCTTACAGCCTTTCCTCTCACTCCTAACGGCAAACTTGACCGTCAGGCATTGCCGGCCCCTGATGCATCGGCTGTCGCAGCACGTGGTTATGAAGCACCGGATGGTGAGAAAGAAACTATTTTGGCTCAGATTTGGCAAGACTTGTTGGGGCTGCAACACGTGGGCCGCCACGATCACTTTTTTGAACTCGGTGGTCATTCTCTGTTGGTCGTGCAATTAGCAATGCGCATACAAACAGAATTTTTAGTCGATATTCCTGTCGCTTCACTGTTTCTTGCACCCAAATTGATGGAACAGGCCGACATCATTTTGGCAGCACAAATGGATGCTATAGGAGAAAGTGATATTGAATCACTCCAAAACGCGCTTGATTCAATGTCAATGGAAGAATTGATGGCAATTATAGGTGGAGATAATAATCAATGACAAAGACAGACATGAACCTCAATGCTCTGAAACGTGCTGCTCTGGAAAAGAAAATTAAAGAGCAATTGCAAGCTCGGCAACATCAGCAGCGACCTCCTATTAAGCAGGCTGAGCGTGGGTTTCCTTTACCCCTGTCCTTCGCCCAACAGAGATTATGGTTCCTCAATCAATTCGATCCTGCTGCCAGTCTGGCTTACCATATTCCGGTGGCGCTGCGTCTGACGGGACAGCTTAGCCAGCACGCCTTATCTACCGCACTTGATCGCCTGATTGCCCGCCACGAAAGCCTGCGTACCCGCTTTGTCCTGATTGACGGGCAACCCTGCCAGCACATTGACCCCGCTGATATTGGTTTTACTCTGTCCTGCCAAGATCTGTGTTCATTAACGCCAGAAGAACAGGCTAGTCACATTGCGGAGCTTACCACTCTTGAAGCCCAGACACCGTTTGATTTTACTCAAGGCCCACTGATTCGAGGTCAACTGCTGCAACTGGATGATGAAGAGCATGTATTACTGCTGACTCAGCATCATATTATCTCCGATGGCTGGTCCATTGGTGTATTGGTACATGAACTGGGCTCGATTTACCGAGCAGTTCTCGACGACCACGATGATCTATTGCCACTACTGCCTATTCAATATGCCGACTATGCCGTCTGGCAACGTGACTGGTTGCAGGGAGATGTTCTCGCGACACAACGCGATTTCTGGTGCCAACAACTGGCAGGTGTGCCGGCCTTATTGGCCCTGCCCACTGACCGGCCACGCCCGCCAGTGCAGACTTATACGGGTAACCAAGTCTTGATCCACCTTGATGTCGCCTTGTTGGAATCACTTAAATCACTCGGACAGCACCATAACACTACCCTATTTATGACCCTTCTGGCGGCCTGGAGTATCGTACTCTCCCGGATGAGTGGTCAGGATGATATTGTTATCGGTACGCCAGTCGCTAATCGTTCAAATCCTGAACTGGAAGGCTTAATCGGTTTCTTCGCCAATACTCTGGCTTTGCGTGTCACGCTGAATGATACTCCCCAAGTGGCTGACCTGCTTGCACAGGTTCGGGAACGGGCGCTGGCCGCCTATGCTCATCAAGATCTGCCTTTTGAGCAAGTGGTAGAAGTGCTACAGCCAGAACGCAGCCTCAGTTACAGCCCGATTTTTCAGGTGATGCTGGCCTTAAACAATACGCCATCACAAACCCTGACATTACCCGGCCTGCAACTAACGCCAATTGAGTCAGTGCGCCAGAGCGCCCATTTCGACTTGACATTATCGCTGACTGAAACCGATGCCGGTCTGGTTGGGGATTTAGAATATGCTGCCGATTTATTCGATTCTGCAACAATTAAACGCATGGTGGGATATTTGAAGCAAGTCCTGTTAGCCATGACAACCGATGCAACACAAACTATTGCCAGCCTGCCAATGCTACCTGCTCTGGAGCGGCGACAACTGCTAATAGAATTCAACGCCACTCAGGCGGATTTCCCGCAGGATGCCTTGATTCACCAACTGATTGAAAATCAAGTTGCCCGCACTCCCGGTGCAACGGCTGTGGTATATGGAGAGCAATCGCTCAGTTATGCAGAACTGAACAACCGTGCCAATTGTCTGGCCCATCATCTGATTACGTTGGGAGTACAACCTGATGATCGGGTCGCCATTTGTGTTGACCGTAATCTGGAGATGGTGATTGGCCTGCTTGCCATCCTGAAAGCCGGTGGTGCTTATGTGCCACTCGATCCGACCTATCCCGCTGAGCGGCTGATCTATATGCTGGAAGATGCCACGCCGATAGCTTTGCTGACTCAAACGACACTCGTCGACAAACTCACCAACTCTGTTCCCACAGTAATGCTCGATACTCAACAACCGTATCTTGAAACACAGCCGGCTCGTAATCCCGACACGCAGACGTTAGGATTAACAGCACATCATCTGGCCTATGTGATTTATACTTCCGGCTCCACCGGTCAGCCCAAAGGTGTGGCGATCACTCATCGTAATGCAGTGAATTTCCTGACCTGGGCACAACGAACTTTTAGCCCGGAAGAACTGGCACATACCCTTCTTGCCACTTCGCTGAATTTTGATCTGGCGGTATATGAATGTTTTGCTCCACTGATTTCGGGTGGCACGGTTTATCTTGTCCCCAATGTGCTGTCGCTGGTCACAACGGAGCAACCTGTCAGTCTGATCAATACCGTACCCTCTGCCATTACACAGTTAATTGAAGCGAATGCGGTTCCCATGACCGCCAAAACCGTCAATTTAGCCGGAGAAGCACTAAAACCCCATGTCATTGAACATCTGTTTGCCCGCTCGTCTGTTCATAATGTGTGCAACCTGTATGGCCCTTCCGAGACGACGACTTATTCAACCTGGACACGCATGCACCGGACGGCAGGTTTTGTCAGCCATATCGGCCGTCCAATCGCCAACACGCAGATCTATCTTCTCGATCCGCATGGTCAGCCGGTGCCTCTTGGTGTGACGGGGGAAATCCATATTGCCGGAGCCGGCGTAGCCCGTGGCTATCTGAATCGCCCTGAACTGACGGCCGAACGTTTCCTGCCTGATCCCTTCTCTGCCTTGCCGGACGCCCGTATGTATAAAACCGGCGACCTCGGCCGTTGGTTGCCTGATGGCAATCTCGAATATCTTGGCCGCAATGATTTTCAGGTTAAATTGCGCGGTTTTCGTATTGAACTTGGTGAGATCGAAGCCAGATTAATGCAATGTAACGGAGTACGCGAAGCCGTAGTGCTGGCGCGTGAATATATCCCCCATGAAGAACCTATTGCTGATAAAAACGATTTCCATAAAAATAATTCCTATAAAAACACAGCGGGGCAAAAACGTCTGGTGGCTTATGTCCTGCCTCAGCCTGGCGTTGAACTGGTGCCGGCTGAACTACGCCAGCAACTGGCACAATACCTTGCCGATTATATGCTGCCCAGTGCCTATATCATACTGGAAGACTTCCCGCTAACCCCTAACGGCAAGCTGGATCGTCAGGCGCTACCTGACCCTGATTTATCGTCTTTTATCGCACGCGGTTATGAAGTGCCAGTCGGTGAAATCGAGACGGCGCTGGCGGAAATTTGGCGAGACTTGCTAGGCGTGGAGCAAGTGGGTCGCTACGACCATTTCTTTGAACTCGGCGGTCATTCGCTGATGATTGTCAGTCTGATTGAACGGTTGCATCATTTCGGTTGGCAACTTGATATGCGCAGTGTATTTGCAACGCCTGTTCTTGCTGAACTGGCGCAAGCTATCTTGGCAGATCAGGACAGCAATTGTATTTTTGAGGTGCCTTCTGTTTTAATCCCCGACGGTTGCACTACCATCACGCCGGATATGCTGCCGCTGGTTTCACTGTTTCAAACTGAGATTGATACCATCGTCGAGGCAACTTCCGGCGGGGCTGGTAATATCCAGGATATCTATCCGCTGGCACCGTTGCAGGAAGGTATTCTGTTCCATCATCTGTTGCAGACACAAGGTGATGATTATTTACTCCAGAGCTTGCTTGCCTTCGATACCCGCGAACACCTTGATGCTTTCCTCTCTGCCTTGCAGCAAGTCATCAACCGTCACGATATCCTGCGTACCGCCGCCTGTTGGCAAGGGCTGGCCCAACCGGTTCAGGTGGTCTGGCGTCAGGCATCGTTAACGGTTAATGTTTTTACCCCCGCCACTGCGGAAGACATCCCGTCTCAGCTACGAGCCTACACAGATCCGCGCTGGCATCGGCTTGACCTGAGTCGTCCCCCCCTGTTTGCTGCGGATATCGTCCATGATCCGGCACAGGAGGAATGGCTGCTGGCGCTACGCTTCCACCATCTGGTCAGCGATCATATGACACTGGCGCTGATTTTTGCCGAAATTGCCCAAATATTACAGGGCAAAGCTGAAACACTGCCCACGGCATTACCGTACCGCAACTTTATCGCCCAAATCCTGAGCATACCGGCTGCTGTACACGAAACTTATTTCCGCGCCCAGCTTGCTGATATTGACGAACCAACCGCACCGTTTGGCATACTCAAAGTACAAAACGGCAGTAACCCTGTCAGCCAAGCTCAGTTTCCGCTTAACTCTGCGCTGGCAAAAACGATTCGTACCCAAGCCCGCCGTCTGAAGGTCAGTCCAAGTGTGCTGTTTCATGTAGCCTGGGCGCAAGTACTGGCACAAACCTGCGGTCGTGATGATGTGGTCTTTGGCTCGGTGTTACTGGGGCGTTTACAAGGAGGAACTGGTGCCGACCGGATATTGGGCTTGTTTATCAATACTCTACCCGTGCGTGTTTCTTTAAATAAGCGCAATGTACAGGAAGTGATACAAGCTACCTACCGCAATCTGATGACGCTGCTGGAACACGAGCAAACACCGTTAGTACTGGCGCAAGGTTGTAGTGGTGTAACTCAATCCATGCCGCTGTTCAGCACCTTACTGAATTACCGTCATAGTCAAATTGGTAAAGCCGATACAGATGCAAACGAGACAATTTGGGCCGGTATGCGTGTCATTGCCGCCGAAGAACGAAGTAACTACCCCATTACTCTGTCGGTAGATGATCTGGGAACTGATTTCCATCTGACCGCCCAAACTGTGGATGGTATCGATCCCGTTCGCATAAACACGTATCTGGTCACTGCTATCAGCGGTCTGGTTGAAGCGTTGATTCGTGATCCACAACAAGCTATTGTGCAAATCCCCATTCTGCCAATCTCGGAGCGACAACAATTATTAGTTGACTTCAACGCTACTCAGGCGGATTTCCCGCAGGATGCTCTCATTCACCAACTTGTTGAGATGCAGGCAGTACAGTGTCCAGAAGCGATTGCTGTGGTATTTGAAGAGCAAATGTTGAGTTATGGTGAACTCAATTGCCGCGCTAATCGCCTGGCGCATTATTTGATTTCATTAGGCGTGCGCCCGGATGATCGGGTGGCAATATGCGTCGAACGCAGTCCAGACATGGTGGTAGGCTTATTGGCTATCCTTAAAGCCGGTGGTGCCTATGTACCGCTTGATCCGGCCTATCCGTCTGAGCGACTGGCGTATATGCTTGAAGACGCTACTCCCGTGGTATTACTGACCCAAACCGTGATCCAAACTACCCTGGTTGACCTGCTGAACCGCCCTGTTCCTACTGTGGTACTTGATGTACAAGCAGCCTTGTTAAGAACACTGCCTGCTCACAATCCAGATGCGCAGGTATTGGGATTGACGTCACGCCATCTGGCCTATGTGATTTACACCTCAGGTTCTACCGGATTGCCTAAAGGGGTGATGATCGAGCACCGCGGCCTGACTAACCTGATTGTCAATCAACAAAATACACTGGCGCTTACCTCCAACAGCCGTATCTTGCAATTTGCCTCAAACAGCTTTGATGCCTGTATCTGGGAGTGCTGTATGGCACTTGTGGCAGGGGCCAGCCTCCATCTTGCTTCGCGTACAAAATTGTTGCCCGGTGAGGCTTTGTTGAAAACACTGGAAACACAGGCTATTACCCATGTGCTTCTGCCGCCAGTTGCATTGTCAGCGATGGATGCTGTACCAGAAACATTGGAGACTTTGCTGGTCGGGGGTGAAGCCTGCCCGTCTTCGCAGGTCAAACGCTGGGCAACAGGGCGGCGTATGATTAATGCCTATGGCCCGACAGAAAATACTGTTTGTTCAGCGATGTATTTATGTGACAGTCAGGAAACCGAAGCACCGCCCATCGGACGCCCGATTGCCAACACGCAGATCTATATCCTCGATCCGCAGGGTCAACCGGTTCCCATTGGCGCGGTCGGTGAAATCTATATCGCTGGCATGGGAGTTGCCCGCGGCTATCTGAATCGTCCTGAACTGACGGCCGAACGTTTCTTGTCTGATCCATTCTCTGCCTATCCCGATGCACGTATGTATAAAACCGGTGATCTCGGTCGCTGGCGCTCTGATGGCAATATTGACTATCTTGGTCGCAATGATTTTCAGGTTAAACTGCGTGGGTTCCGCATCGAGCCTGGCGAAATTGAAGCAAAATTGATGCAATGTCACGGGGTAAAAGAAGCCATCGTGTTGGTTCGTGAAGACTTACATAAAGACCTACATAAAGAACAACATGAAGGAATGTCTGATGAGAAAACAGGTAACCAGAAACGGCTGGTTGCTTACCTGCTCGCCGCGGAAGGCGTTGAACTGAAGCCCGCCGAACTGCGTCAGCAACTCGCACAACATCTTGCCGACTATATGCTGCCGAGTGCCTTTGTCACGCTTAAAGCTTTCCCACTGACACCTAACGGTAAACTTGACCGTCAGGCATTACCAATGCCGGATTTATCCGCAGTGATAGCACGTGGTTATGAAGCCCCCGTCGGTAAAACTGAAATCATACTGGCTAAAATCTGGCAAGACCTGCTAGGGGTTGAAAAAGTCGGCCGTTACGACCATTTCTTTGAACTGGGCGGACATTCACTGTTTGCTGTCCAGCTCGCTTCACGCGTGCGTCAAGAACTGGCACAAGAATTACCATTGCAGCAACTCTTTGCCCGGCCTCTGTTGGCAGATCTGGCACAGGTGATCAACGATACTTCTGCCGATTTCTCAGCGACCGAACAAATCACCATTATCTCTCCGGCTGAGCGTAACCACCCGTTGCCCCTGTCTTTCACCCAACAGCGATTATGGTTTCTTGACCAACTCGATCCGGCAGCCAGTCTGGCTTATCATGTTCCGGTAGCACTACGTCTGACAGGACAACTTAATCAGCACGCTTTATCTGTCGCACTTGATTGCCTGATTGCCCGTCACGAAAGCCTGCGTACCCGCTTTATTTTGGTTGAAGAGCAACCCTGTCAGTACATTTCCCCGGCGGATATCGGCTTTGCGCTGTCCTGCCAGGATCTGCGCCAGTCAGCACCAGAAGAACAGACTCATCACATTACGGAACTTGTCACTTTTGAGGCACAAACACCGTTTGATTTGACTCAGGGGCCACTGATCCGCGGTCAATTGCTGCAACTGTCGGACGAAGAGCATGTGCTGCTGTTAACGCTGCACCACATTATCACTGATGGCTGGTCTGTTAGTGTGCTGGTGCATGAACTGGGGGCGTTCTACCGGGCTGCCCTCGATGGCTACGATGCTCTGCTACCACCACTGCCCATTCAATACGCCGACTATGCCGTCTGGCAGCACGGCAGGCGACAAGAAGAGACTTTTGCTGAACAACGTGATTTCTGGTGTCAGCAACTGGCAGGTGCACCGGCCTTATTAGATCTGCCCACTGACCGGCCACGTCCGCCAGCACAGACTTATGCCGGTAGACAGGCGTCCTTTAAATTTGATGTCGCTTTACTGACATCCCTCAAGAAACTAGGACAACACCATAACGCGACCCTATTTATGACCCTTCTGACGGCCTGGAGCATTGTTCTTGCCCGCCTCAGTGGTCAGGATGAGATTGTTATCGGCACTCCAGTTGCCAACCGCCAGCATCGGGAATTGGAGGGATTGATCGGTTTCTTCGCCAATACGCTCGCTTTACGTGTCACATTGGATGATACCGCCAGCGTTACCGATCTTCTCATGCAGGTTCGGGAGCGGGCGCTGGTCGCCTATGCGCATCAGGATCTGCCCTTCGAGCAAGTGGTAGAAGCACTGCAACCTGAGCGCAGCCTCAGTTACAGCCCCATTTTTCAGGTGATGCTGGCTTTAAACAATACGCCAGCCCAAACATTGTCACTACCCGGTTTACAGCTTTCAGCGGTTGAACCAGTGCGCCATAGCACCCAATTCGATATGACATTGTCACTGAGCGAAACGGATGTTGGTTTGCTCGGTAATTTAGAGTATGCCACTGATTTGTTTGACTCAGAGACTGTCGTGCGCATGATCAACTACTTGCAGAATGTACTGACGGCGATGGTCGCTGATCCGACACAAATTATTAGTCGCTTGCCCATGTTGCCGGAATCGGAACGACAACAGTTACTGAACGGATTTAATACCACCCAAGCCGATTTCCCGCAGGATGCCTTAATTCACCAATTGTTTGAATCTCAGGCAGAACACCATCCTGATGTCACTGCTGTGATATTTGAACAACAAACTATCAGCTATGGCGAACTGAACCGCCGGGCCAATCAACTGGCACATTATCTTATTGGGCTAGGCGTGCGTCCTGATGATCGGGTAGCAATTTGTGTCGAACGTAGTCTGGATATGGTGGTGGGCCTGCTTGCTATCCTGAAAGCGGGTGGGGCTTATGTTCCGCTTGATCCCACCTACCCCGCGGAGCGGTTGGTCTATATGCTTGAAGATGCCGCTCCTGTGGTATTACTTACCCAAACGACGTTGATCAATAGGCTGGATAGTTTTGTAGACAGTTTTATAGATCGTGTTGTAATCACCGTGGTACTTGATGACCCGAAATTGCCACTGGCAATCTACCCGACTCATAACCCAGACGCACAGGCATTGGGCTTGACGTCACGTCATCTGGCCTATGTGATTTATACTTCAGGATCTACCGGTAAACCCAAAGGCGTTATGATTGAACACGCCAATGTTATTCGTCTGTTAGCCGCAACCCAAGCACGTTTCCAGTTTGATAGTGATGATGTCTGGACGTTGTTTCACTCGTTCGCGTTCGATTTCTCTGTGTGGGAAATATGGGGTGCTCTGTCTTATGGTGGTCGGCTTGTCGTGATCCCGGCTGATTGTACCCGTTCACCACAGATGTTTTATGCGCTGTTATGCCATGAACAGGTGACGATCCTGAACCAAACCCCCAGTGCTTTTCGCCAGTTGATTTCAGCTCAGGAAGATACCCCCCATGCACTACGCTGCATCATCTTTGGTGGTGAAGCATTAGAATTGCCTACACTTGCCCCGTGGGTCGCACGTAATCCCACACAGCAGACACGTCTGGTTAATATGTATGGCATTACTGAAATTACTGTACATGCAACTTACCGTGAACTCACGGAAGCAGATATCTACGCTGGACGTGGTAGTTTAATCGGTCAACCACTCGCTGACCTGCGTGCTTATATTCTCGATACCTACAGTCAGCCCGTTCCTATTGGTGTGACCGGCGAAATTTATATTGCCGGCGCCGGTGTTGCCCGCGGTTATCTGAATCGTCCTGAATTGACGGCTGAACGTTTCCTGACCGACCCCTTCTTCCCTGCGTCAAAAGCCCGCATGTACAAGACCGGTGACCTCGGCCGCTGGCTCCCTGACGGTACTATCGAATACCTTGGCCGCAATGATTTTCAGGTTAAGTTACGCGGCTTCCGTATTGAACTGGGAGAAATCGAAGCCAGATTGATGCAATGTCACGGAGTACGTGAAGCCGTGGTGCTGGCTCGCGAAGATATTTCCAGTGAGAACACGATTTCCAGTAAGAACACAACAGAGAAACGGCTGGTTGCCTATTTACGTCCTTTGGATGGTATCGAACTGATCCCCGCCACGCTGCGTCAGCAACTCGGCCAGCATCTTGCGGAATATATGCTACCTAGCGCTTTCGTGATACTGGATGCTTTTCCGTTAACACCTAACGGTAAACTTGACCGCCAGGCATTGCCTGCACCGGATTCCTCTGCGATAGCCACGCGCGTTTATGCTGCTCCGAATGGTGAAGCAGAAATCGCTTTAGCTCAGGTTTGGCAAAATCTGCTAGGGTTAGAGCAAGTTGGTCGTCACGATCACTTCTTTGAACTGGGCGGTCACTCATTGATGATTGTCAGCCTGATTGAGCGGCTACGTAATCTCGGTTGGCAACTTGATGTTCGTAGTGTATTCACTGCACCAACCCTCACCGATATGGCGCAAGTTATCCGGCGTGATACCCATGCCTTGGCCGTATCAGGTAATCTGGTAGCAAACAACCTGGCACCGGCCAATCGTATTCCCGCAGATTGCACGACTATCACGCCCGACATGTTACCGCTGGTTTCACTGGCACAAAATGAAATTGATGCTATCGCTGAGACAATCCCCGGTGGAGCAAGTAATGTACAGGATATCTACCCGCTGGCGCCATTGCAGGAAGGGATTTTGTTCCATTACTTATTACAGGAACAAGGTGACGACTATTTGCTGCAAAGCCTGCTCGCCTTCGATACCCGCAAACGTCTTGATACCTTCCTGATCGCCCTGCAACAGGTGATTGATCGTCACGATATCCTGCGTACTTCTGCTTACTGGCAAGGACTGGTACAACCGGTTCAGGTAGTTTGGCGTCAGGCTCCCCTCCATGTTAATAATTTTATTCCTGCTACAGTGGATGACGTTCCGGCTCAATTGCGAGCTTACACCGATCCGAAACAGAACCGCCTCGACCTGAGCCACGCGCCATTGTTTGCTGCTGATATTACTTATGATCCGGTACAAGAAGAATGGCTACTGGCGCTACGCTTCCACCATCTGGTCAGCGACCATATGACACTGGCGCTGATTTTCGCGGAAATTGCGCAGATACAACAGGGTTGTGCCGCAATGCTGCCCGAAGCACTACCCTATCGTAACTTTATTGCCCAAACCTTAAGTGTGCCGATCTGCGAACACGAGGCTTATTTCCGCACCCAACTTGCCGATATTGACGAACCGACCGCTCCGTTTGGCATCCTCAACGTAAAAACCGGCGGTGCCCTCGTCATTGAAGATCGTCTCCCTATCGCACCCGCGTTGGGGGAAGCTATCCGCATCCAAGCCCGTCGTCTGGGCGTGAGTCCGGGTGTGTTGTTTCATGTAGGCTGGGCGCAAGTACTGGCGCAGACCAGCGGCCGTAATGATGTGGTCTTTGGCTCTGTGCTGTTGGGCCGACTACAGGGAGGCGTTGGCGCTGATCGGATATTGGGTATGTTTATCAATACATTACCAATACGGATTTCTCTGACCAACAAGACTGGACAAAAAAACAAAACCGAACAAAAGACGGTACAAGAAGTGGTGCAGGCGACTTACCATAGTCTGATGATGCTACTGGAGCATGAGCAAGCACCGTTGTCGCTGGCACAACAGTGCAGCAATATGGCGCAATCGACACCGTTGTTCAGCACATTATTCAATTACCGTCACAATCAAATCAACACAGCAGATGCGGCGAACACAACTTGGGACGGTATGCGTGTCTTGGCCGCAGAAGAACGTACAAATTATCCTATTACCCTGTCGGTAGATGATCTGGGAACCGATTTTCAACTGACCGCTCAAACGGTAGAGGGCATCGATCCAACTCGCGTTACTGCCTATCTGGCTACGGCCATGAGGGGTTTGGTTGATGCGCTGGCCCACAACCCACAACAATTGATTCGGAATATCCCGGTTTTGCCTCCCGAAGAACGGCAACAACTATTGATGAATTTCAATGCCACTCAAACAGATTTCCCGCAAGATAATCTCATCCATCAATTATTTGAAGCTCAGGCAGTGCAGCGGCCAGATGCTATAGCCGTGACGTTTGAAGAGCAGATGTTGAGTTATGACGAGCTCAACTGTCGTGCCAATTGTCTGGCTCACTACCTGATTGAACTAGGTGTTCGCCCGGATGATCGGGTGGCGATTTGTACTGAACGTAGCCTGGATATGGTCGTGGGCTTACTGGCTATTCTCAAAGCAGGTGGTGCTTATGTGCCACTCGATCCCACCTATCCAGCCGAACGGCTGGCTTATCTGTTTGAAGATGCCGCCCCTGTGATCTTGCTGACCCAAACAGCCTGGAGCGATACGCTGGATAGCCCCGTACCTATTGTATTACTGGATGTTCAAGATTCAGCTATAGCGACACAACCTACCCACAATCCAAAGCCACAGGCGTTAGGTTTAACATCGCGTCATCTGGCCTATGTGATCTACACTTCAGGCTCCACTGGATTGCCTAAAGGGGTGATGGTCGAGCACCGCAACGTGCTTCGTCTCATTATCAATAATGGCTTTGTTGATATTGGCCCCGATGACTGCATTGCTCACTGTGCCAATATGGCTTTCGACGCTTCGACGTGGGAAATTTGGTCTGCCTTGTTAAATGGCGGCTGCTTATGTGTCATTCCGCAATCAACGTTGCTTGATCCAGAAAGTTTCCGCCACTCACTTATCAGAGGACAGGTGACAGCTCTCTGGTTAACGTCGGGTTTATTCAATGAGTATTTAGACGATCTTGAGTGCTTGTTTGGTCAATTACGTTACTTGCTTATTGGCGGCGATGTACTTGACCCAAGCAAGATACGACGCGTTCAGTCGGCTGAGTCGCAGCCAGCACACTTAATCAACGGTTATGGCCCAACGGAAACCACAACATTCGCTGCAACTTATACCATGACTTCACTTGTTGATGCGGCTCGCTCTATTCCTATCGGCCGCCCGATAGCCAATACTCAGATTTATATTCTCGACGCCTTCGGTCAGCCTGTTCCCCTCGATGTCGCTGGCGAAATCTATATCGCTGGTGCGGGAGTGGCCCGCGGCTATCTGAACCGCCCTGAACTGACGGCTGAACGCTTCCTGGTCGATCCGTTCTCTTCCGATCCGAATGCACGCATGTATAAAACCGGTGACCTCGGTCGCTGGCGCTCTGATGGTAATATTGATTATCTCGGCCGTAATGATTTTCAGGTCAAGCTCCGTGGATTCCGCATTGAACTGGGAGAAATCGAAGCCAGATTGATGCAATGTCACGGGGTACGTGAAGCCGTCGTGCTGGCTCGCGAAAATATTTCCGCTGAGAACACAGCAGAGAAACGGCTGGTCGCCTATCTGCTACCGTCAGAAGGTGTTGAACTGATTCCCGCCGAACTGCGTCAGCAACTTGCACACCATCTCGCCGACTATATGTTACCGAGCGCCTTTGTCACGCTTGATGCTTTCCCATTGACGCCTAACGGTAAACTTGACCGTCAGGCACTGCCTGTGCCGGATTTATCCGCCATGATTGTACGTGGCTATGAAGCCCCCATCGGTAAAACCGAAATCGTTCTGGCGCGGATCTGGCAAGAACTACTAGGAGTGGAACGGATCAGCCGTCACGACCATTTCTTTGAACTGGGAGGACATTCGTTGCTCGCTGTCCAGTTTGCCGCGCGTATACGTCAGGAATTGGCACAGGAATTACCGTTGCAGCAACTCTTTGCTCAACCTATCTTGATGGAGCTGGCTCGCTCACTCATCAGTGTTTGTCCAACTTCTCAGAGTGTTATCCCTACGGCTGACCGCAATCAACCACTGCCACTCTCCTTCGCTCAACAGCGTCTATGGTTCCTTGGACAGCTTGATGAAGCAGCCAGCCAGGCTTACCATATTCCAGCTGCACTCCATCTTACCGGTTTGCTTGATCGTCATGCTTTGACCACCGCACTTGATCGGCTGGTCATCCGCCATGAGAGTCTGCGTACCCATTTTGTTCTGATTGAGGGGCAACCTTATCAACACATTGAGCCTGCAAATATCGGCTTTACCTTATCCAGCCAAGACCTGCGCTCGTTAGCGTTAGAAGAACACGCTCATTACATTGCGGAGCTTGCCGCCCTTGAAGCCCGGACGCCGTTTGATTTTGTTCATGGCCCACTAATCCGAGGTCAGTTGTTGCAACTGGCGGATGAAGAGCATGTACTGCTGATCACTCAACATCATATTATCTCCGATGGCTGGTCTGTCGGTGTGTTGATACATGAACTGGGTGCGTTCTACCGTGCCACCCTCAGCGGCCAAGATGAACCATTGCCGCCGCTGCCCATTCAATATGCTGACTATGCTGCCTGGCAGCGCAATTGGTTGCAGGGAACCGTTTTTGCCGAACAACTCGATTTTTGGCGTCATCAACTCCAGGGGGTTCCGACCTTACTGACGCTGCCAACCGACTATCCGCGGCCATCAGTACAAAGCTATGCTGGCGACCGGGTGCCTCTCTGCATTGATGCGGCCTTATTGACATCTCTTAAGACACTGGGGAAACGTCATAACGCCACTTTATTTATGACCTTATTGACGGCTTGGGGTATCGTCCTTGCCCGACTCAGTGGGCAAGAGGATATTGTTATCGGCACGCCAGTCGCTAACCGCCCGTATCATGAACTTGAGAATTTAATCGGTTTCTTCGTCAATACACTCGCTTTACGGGTCACGCTGAGTGATACATCCAATATAGCCAGCCTGCTTGCTCAGGTTCGGGAACGTGCGTTGGCCGCCTATGCTCATCAGGATTTGCCCTTTGAACAGGTGGTAGAAGCACTACAGCCAGAACGCAGCCTCAGCTACAGCCCGATCTTTCAGGTGATGCTGGCTTTAAACAATACGCCGGCTCAAACATTGTCACTGCCCGGCTTGCAACTTTCAGCGGTTGAGCAAGTACGTCACGGTGCTCACTTCGATCTGATGCTGTCACTGACCGAAACAGAAGCAGGGTTAGTGGGTGATCTGGAATATGCCTCCGATTTGTTCGATGCCGCAACCATTGAGCGTATGGTTGGTTATTTAATGAAAGTACTGGCGGCAATGGCAGCGGATGCAACACAAGCAATAGCAACCCTGCCGATGTTGCCGCAAGCAGAACAGCAACAACTATTGGTGGATTTCAACACAACACAAGCAGACTTCCCGCAGAATGTCTTGATTCATCAATTGTTCGAAAAACAGGCAGCGATCAATCCCAATGCAACAGCAGTGATATGCGGAAAGCAATCGCTCAGTTACGACACTCTGAATCGCCGGGCCAATCAACTGGCTCATCATCTGATCACACTGGGCGTTCGCCCGGACGACCGGGTGGCAATGTGTGTCGAACGCAGTCTGGAGATGGTCGTGGGCCTGCTTGCCATCCTGAAAGCCGGCGGTGCTTATGTTCCGCTGGATCCGGCCTATCCGGCTGAGCGACTGACTTATATGCTTGAGGATGCGACTCCCACCGTGTTACTTACCCAAACAACATGGCGCAATACTGTGTCTTATGCCGGGCCAGTCGTGTTAATTGATATACAAAAACTCGATACACTTGAGTTCGATACGCAAGACCCTTGCATGGCAATGCAGCCGGATCACAATCCGGTGGTATCAGGTCTGTCTCCACACCGTTTGGCCTATGTTGTTTACACTTCCGGTTCAACAGGGCTACCCAAAGGCGTGATGAACAGTCACCAGGCCTTGTGTAACCGACTGTTATGGTTCGTCCGCGATATCGTAACAACGCCATTGGTAGCGGCTCTGAAAACCAGCATCAGTTTTGTCGATTCTATAACCGAGACGTTGGGCGTGTTGTTATCCGGTGGCAAACTGGTGGTGTTCAGTGATCATGAGGTGAAAGATCTCAGCCGTTTCGGTGATGGTTTACGCCGTTCTGGCGTTAATTATCTGGTAGTGGTGCCTTCGCTGTTAAAACACTTAATCCAAGGCCATCATGATGAGTTGAAATCCATCAGGACGTTGGTTTGCAGCGGAGAACGGCTAGCGCCTGAACTGGCCCGACAAGTTGTGACAGATTGCCCGTGGCTCCGTCTGTTAAATTTCTATGGTTCATCCGAAGTCAATGGTGATGCTACCTGGTATGAATACAAGGCTCAGGCCGGGATACCGGAAGCATCAGTGATTGGCCGACCTATCGCCAATACCCAGATTTATCTTCTCGACCCTCATGGACAACCTGTCCCTCTCGGCGTGACAGGTGAAATTCATGTTGCTGGTGCTGGTATTGCCCGTGGTTACCTGAACCGTCCTGAACTCACTGCCGAATGCTTCCTGGCCGATCCGTTCTCTTCCGATCCGAATGCCCGCATGTATAAGACCGGTGATCTCGGTCGCTGGTTGCCTGACGGCAATATTGACTATCTCGGCCGTAATGATTTTCAGGTCAAATTGCGCGGCTTCCGTATTGAGCCTGGAGAAATTGAAGCAAAATTGATGCAGTGCCACGGTGTACGCGAGGCGGTAGTGCTGGCTCGCGAAGATGAACCTGAGCAGACACGTCTGGTTGCCTATCTGCGACCTCTGGATGGCATTGAGTTAGTGCCGGCCGAACTGCGTCGGCAATTAGCTCAACACCTCGCCGAATATATGTTGCCTGGTGCCTATATGGTACTAAAAGCGTTTCCGCTGACCCCTAATGGCAAACTCAACCGTCAGGCGTTCCCTGCCCCTGATCAATCAGCCATAGTCACCCGCAGTTATGAAGCTCCCGTTAATGAAATAGAAATGGTTCTGGCGCAGATTTGGCAAAATTTACTGGGACTGGAGCGAGTCGGCCGTCACGATCATTTCTTTGAACTCGGTGGTCATTCTTTGATGATTGTCAATCTTATCGGACAATTGCATGGTTTCGGCTGGCGCCTCGATGTTCGCAGTGTATTTGCAACTCCGGTTCTCACTGAACTGGCACAATCTATCTTGGCACATCAAAATAATGCAGATGCCTTTGTTGTGCCACCTAACCTTATTCCTGAAAACTGTACCGCTATCATTCCTGATATGCTGACATTGGTTTCACTGTCGCAAACTGAAATTGACGCTATTGTCGGTGCAGTCCCCGGTGGCGTAAGTAATATTCAGGATATTTATCCGCTGGCACCGTTGCAGGAAGGTATTCTGTTCCATCATTTGTTACAGACACAAGGCGATGATTATCTATTACAAACGTTGCTCGTTTTCAATACCCGTCAGCGTCTCGATATTTTCCTGTCAGCGTTGCAACAGGTTATCGATCGCCATGATATCCTGCGCACTGCGGTTTATTGGCAAGGGCTGGCACAGCCTGTTCAGGTAGTCTGGCGTCAGGCACCGCTGCATATTAACCGTTTTACGCCTGCTACACCGGATGATGTCCTTACTCAGCTACGTGCCCATACTGATCCTCGTCGATACCGCCTCAACCTGAATCGCGCGCCGTTGTTTAGCGCGGATATTGCCTATGATCCGGTACAGGATGAATGGTTGTTGGCCCTGCGTTTCCACCATTTGGTCAGTGACAACATGACAATGGCACTTATCTTTGCCGAAATTGTGACGTTGTCACAGGGAAATGCCGAATTACTGCCTGCCGCATTACCTTATCGTGATTTCATTGCTCAGACCTTGAGTGTACCAACCTCGGTACATGAGGCTTATTTCTGCAATCAACTTGCCGACGTTAATGAACCAACAGCACCGTTTGGCGTACTCAAAGTACAAGATGACAGTGAACCTGTCATCGAAGCCTTCCTCCCACTCGAACCTACTCTGGCAAAAGCGATTCGGACGCAAGCCCGCCATCTGGGTGTCAGCCCAAGTGTATTGTTCCATGTGGCCTGGGCGTTGGTGCTGGCTCAAACCAGTGGTCAAGATGATGTTGTTTTTGGCTCTGTACTGCTAGGCCGATTACAAGGTGGAGCCGGTGCTGACAGAGTACTGGGCATGTTTATCAATACCCTGCCAATACGCATCTCTTTGGCAGGTCATAGCGTACAAGACATCGTACAAACGACTTATCGTAGTTTAACCATGTTGCTGGAGCACGAGCAGGCACCGTTGACGCTGGCACAACGGTGCAGCGGCGTAATTCAACCGATGCCACTGTTCAGTGCCTTACTCAATTACCGCCATAATCAAACCAGTAGTCAAACCAGCGAAGCTGACACAACCTGGGCGGGTATGCGAGTCATTGACATCGAGCAGCGGACTAACTATCCCGTCACGCTGTCAGTCGATGATCTGGGTGTTGATTTCCGTCTAAGCGCCCAGACCGTAACCAGCATTGACCCAAATAGATTAACCCATTATCTGGCTATCGCCCTTCGTGGTCTGGTGGATGCTCTGACGCTCGACCCGCAGCAGTCAATCCTGCAAGTGCCAATCCTGCCAGAATCAGAGCGGCAGCAGTTGTTAACAGGGTTCAATACCACTCAGGTAGACTTCCCGCAGGATGCACTGATCCACCTGCTTTTTGAAGTTCAGGCAGCGAATCATCCGGAGACTACCGCAGTGGTGTTTGAGGAACAGATTCTCAGTTATGGTGAACTCAACTATCGTGCCAATCAACTGGCTCACTGTTTAATTGCACAGGGAGTGCGACCTGATGATCGGGTAGCGATTTGTGCCGAACGCAGTCTGGAAATGGTGGTGGGCTTGCTCGCTATCCTGAAAGCAGGCGGTGCCTATGTACCGCTCGACCCCACTTACCCTACGGAGCGGCTTAATTATATTCTGACAGATAGCGAACCTGTGTTAGTTCTGACCCAGAATGGTTTACAAAATCACTTACCAGAAACCGATGTTCCGATCTGGATATGGGAAAGCGAAGAATTCCAGAAAAATGTCGCTAATCAACGGCAGGATAACCTGCCTGTTACTGATTTAGGACTCACATCCCGTCATTTGGCTTATGTACTCTATACCTCCGGTTCAACCGGTCTAGCCAAAGGGGTTATGAATGAGCATCGCAGCGTCGTCAACCGTTTGTTATGGGCCAAAGATGAATATCAATTAAATCAGTCTGATCGCATATTGCAGAAGACCCCATTCAGCTTTGATGTTTCCGTATGGGAATTTTTCCTGCCTTTACTCTCCGGTGCTCAACTCATCATGGCACGCCCTAACGGGCATAAAGATCCGCTCTATCTGTTGGAAGAAATTGAGTCTCGTGGTATTACCACTATTCATTTTGTTCCTTCTATGCTGCAAAGTTTTATCCATTTCACGCCAGCCGGTCGCTGCCTCTCTTTACGGCAGATTTTATGTAGTGGAGAAGCATTATCATATTCCCTGCAACAACAATGTATGGCTCATTTTGCTCACTGTGAGCTGCATAATTTATATGGCCCAACTGAAGCCGCTATTGACGTCACATCCTGGCGTTGTACAGCGGATAAATACATCGGATTAGTGCCAATCGGCCATCCTATTGCCAACACGCAAATCTATATTTTGGATAAACACGGCCAGCCCGTTCCTGTTGGTATAGCGGGTGAAATCCATATCGGTGGTGTGGGTGTTGCCCGTGGTTATTTGAATCGTCCTGAACTGACGGCTGAACGTTTTATTTCTGATCCGTTCAGCAATGGTAATTTATTCAATAACAACACTGATGCACGCATGTATAAAACCGGGGATTTAGGGCGCTGGCTGCCCGATGGCAATATCGAATATCTCGGCCGCAATGATTTTCAGGTCAAGCTGCGGGGCTTCCGTATTGAGCTTGGTGAAATCGAGACCAGATTGGCACAATGCCACGGTGTGCGTGAAGCGGTGGTGCTGGCGCGTGAAGACGCTTCTTATCAAAATAACGGGGAACAAAAACGGCTGGTTGCCTACATTCTGCCTTTGAATAGTGTTGAACTGAATCCGGTTGAATTACGTCAACAACTTGCTCAGCATCTCGCTGAATACATGTTGCCCAGTGCATTTGTGATATTGGATGCTTTCCCGCTGACACCGAATGGTAAACTCGACCGCCGGGCACTTCCCGCTCCCGATCAATCCGCTGTTGTAACCCGCGGCTATGAGGCCCCGATAGGTGAAATAGAAACCGTTTTGTCTCAGATTTGGCAGGATTTATTGGGGCTGGAACAAATCGGTCGTTACGATCATTTCTTTGAACTCGGTGGTCACTCGCTGATGATCATCAGCCTGATCGAGCGGTTACGTCGCATCGGCTGGCAACTTGATGTTCGCAGTGTGTTCTCTGTTCCCGTTCTGGCTGATATGGCACAGCTTATCCAGCGTGATACCGCGGTTTTTGTCGTGCCAGCTAACCGAATCCCGGCAAGCTGCTCTGCAATTACACCTGATATGCTTCCTCTGGTTTCACTGTCCCAAACTGATATTGATGCCATTGTCGAGGTTATTCCCGATGGAGCCAGGAATATACAGGATATCTATCCGCTGGTGCCATTGCAGGAGGGAATTTTATTCCATCATTTGCTGGAGCCAAATAGAGATCACTATATTATGTCGTTGCTGTTCAGCGTCGAAAATCAAGAAAAACTTGATGCCTTTGTTAAAGCATTACAGGCTGTCATCGACCGACACGATATCCTGCGTACGTCGATTCACTGGGCGGGATTGCCACAACCCATTCAAGTGGTACATCGACACGCGCAGTTACCGGTGAATATACTGACATTTGATGGTGATAGTGACATAGTTACCAGTATGCAGGCGCGCATGGGATTGTCATACCTGCATATGGATTTATCTCATGCACCGCTTATGCGTTTACAAGTTGCAACTGATCCGCATGCGTCGAAATTATACGTCTTGTTTCAGTTGCATCACCTCATTGACGATAATCTCTCACTCCGATCTTTGCTCGCAGAAACAGCCGCATTCCTGATGGGAAGTGGTCATGATTTACCTCCGTCAGTTCCTTACCGTAATTTTGTTGCTTATGCCTGTCAGGAAGGAAAAACGGAAGAAGCGGAAGCTTTCTTCCGAACGTTCCTGGCAGATATCGATGGGATCACAGCTCCCTTCGGCTTGACGGATATTCAGGAAAATGACGAGTGCCAGACTGGAGCACTAAAAGTCCTTGATGCCGAACTTTCACACGCAATTCGTGATACGGCCCGCCGTTTGGGAACTCACCCTGCGATTCTGTTCCATGCCGCCTGGGCACTTGTCGTTGCACGTACCAGTGGGCGAGACGACGTTCTATTCGGCACGGTTTTATCAGGTCGTATGTCGGGTATAGAGGGTAGTGCGCGTGCTCTGGGTATGTTTATCAATACCCTGCCCTTAAGGTTGAAACTGAAAGGCAACAGTGTTGCGGAATTCATTAACATGACGAGTGACGCCTGTTCCAATCTGCTGCGTTATGAACAGACACCACTATCTCTTGCACAGCGTTGCAGTGGACTTAGTGGAATACCCTTGTTCAGTGCATTGTTAAATTTCCGCCATAGTAGTTTCCAGAATAGCGTCCAGGACAGCAAACGTGATACTCCTAATCTGGCGTTATTGGGTTTAACCAGTTTAGGTGGCTACGAACGTACCAATTATCCATTTGAAATGTCGATTGATGATGATAGTGAATGTTTTATGCTGTCAGCCCAAACCGCGAATGGTATCGATCCAGATAGGATAAATAGCTATCTCACGCAAGCCATGGAACAATTGATATCGGCATTGGTTGAAGCGCCAGATATGCCTGTACTGGCGTTAGATGTATTGCCCGCAACCGAACGGCAGCAATTACTGGTGAATTTTAATGCTACTCAAACAAACTTCCCACAGGATG
Source organism: Xenorhabdus indica (assembly GCF_014467235.1). Lineage (GTDB taxonomy): Bacteria > Pseudomonadota > Gammaproteobacteria > Enterobacterales > Enterobacteriaceae > Xenorhabdus > Xenorhabdus indica. Next base: position 25,040 of record NZ_NKHP01000007.1, read on the forward strand.
CACTGATCCACCAATTATTCGAGGTTCAGGCTGCACAGTGCCCCGATATTACAGCAGTGGTATACGCAGACCAGTCACTCAGTTATGGCGAACTGAACTGCCGTGCTAATCGTCTGGCTCACCATCTGATTACATTGGGTGTACGCCCGGATGATCGGATAGCGATTTGTGTTGAACGCAGTTTGGATATGGTGGTGGGATTACTCGGTATCCTCAAGGCAGGCGGAGCCTATGTACCACTTGATCCGGCCTATCCGACTGAACGACTGGCATATATGTTGGAAGATGCCACTCCCGTGGCTTTGCTGACCCAGACAATGCTGGTGGACAAACTTGCCAGCTCAGTCCCCACGGTGTTGCTCGATACTCAACAACCCCTTTTTGGAGCACTACCTGACAATAACCCAGATGCGCAAATTTTGGGGCTGACATCACATCATTTGGCCTATGTGATCTATACCTCCGGCTCTACCGGTCTACCCAAAGGCGTGGCGATCACCCACCGTAATACAGTCAATTTCCTCACTTGGGCGCAACGGACTTTTAGCCCGGAAGAGTTAGCGCATACACTGTTTGCCACTTCGTTGAATTTTGATCTGGCGGTGTACGAATGCTTTGCTCCGCTTATTTCTGGTGGCACGGTTCATCTTGTTTCTGATGTGCTGTCACTGGTCACAACTGAACATCCCGTCAGCCTGATCAACACGGTGCCTTCCGCCATTTCACACTTGCTTGAAGTCAATGCAATACCCATGTCTGTCAAAACCATCAATTTAGCCGGTGAAGCATTGAAACCACACGTTGTTGAGCATTTGTTTGCCCGCTCTTCTGTGCAGGATATATGTAATTTATATGGACCATCTGAGACAACAACTTATTCGACCTGGACACGTATGAACAGGTCGGAAGGTTTTGCTAACCATATCGGTCGCCCGATCGCCAATACGCAAATTTATCTCCTCGATTCGTGGGGACAACCTGTCCCTCTTGGCGTGGTCGGTGAAATCCATATTGCCGGAACCGGCGTAGCACGTGGTTACCTGAATCGCCCTGAATTGACAGCCGAACGTTTCCTGCCTGATCCGTTCACTTCTGAGCCAGACGCCCGCATGTTCAAAACCGGCGACCTCGGCCGCTGGTTGCCTGATGGTCATATTGAATATCTCGGCCGCAATGATTTTCAGGTTAAATTGCGTGGCTTCCGTATCGAACTCGGCGAAATCGAAGCGCGATTGATGCAATGCCGCGGCGTAAGCGAAGCGGTGGTACTGGCGCGTGAAGACGCTTCTCATCAAAAAAACGGGGAACAAAAACATCTGGTTGCCTACATTCTGCCTCTGCACGGTGTTGCGTTAGACCCGGCTGAACTACGCCAGCAGCTTGCTCAACATCTCGCTGAATATATGTTACCCAGTGCCTTTATCGTGCTTGAGGCATTCCCGCTGACACCTAACGGCAAACTCGACCGTCAGGCACTCCCCGCCCCTGACGCATCTGCTGTAGTGGCACGCGCTTATGCAGCTCCGCTTGGTAAGATAGAGATGACGTTGGCGCAAATTTGGCAAAATTTGTTGGGATTGGAAAAAGTCAGCCGTTACGACCATTTCTTTGAACTTGGCGGTCATTCACTGCTTGCTATACAGATGTTGAACCATATGCGGGAACAAGATATGGAAGTTCCATTAGTCGTCTTGCTTGCTCATCCGATATTGTATGATCTGGCTTTGGCCATTAGTAAGCATGTTGACTTGCCAACCTCGCCGTTCGATGCCAATCCTGTGCCGCTCAGACCCGCAGGAGATTTGTCCCCGTTGTTCCTGATACACGAAACGTCCGGCGACCCATTGGTCTATTCACCACTGGCGTCCTTACTGCCGCCCGGACTTCCTGTTTATGCACTACAGGCTCTTGGTATCCACATGCTTGAGCATCCCCCGGAATCACTTGAAGCGCTCGCGGCCTGCCATATTCAGGCAATCCGTCGTGTTCAACCACAAGGCCCCTATCGCCTTGCGGGGTGGTCTATTGGTGGCTTGATCGCTTATGAAATGGCTCATCAACTAATAAACGACGGTGAGGCAGTAGAATATCTCGCTATGATCGATTCTTATAACAATGCTAATACCAATAAAAATAAGCATGAACGACAAAACTCGCCTGTTCATGCTGTCGATACAGAGACGAAGCGTATTGAGCTACTTATTGACTCACTGCGTACTCAGGTGGACGTTAATGATGAACAGATATTAAAAGAATTAGAAAAACTCCAGCAGCTCAGTAACCTGGAACAGGTTCTTGATTGCTGCATTGAACAACAATGGTTACCTGTCGGTATCACACGTGATGATATTCTCCTTCGTCTGTACGCCTCCGAGATCACGGTACAACTTGGTCAGGACTATCTTGCACCAAAATCGTCCCTGCCTATTCATCTCTATACCGCAGATGAAACTATTAACGAGGATATCTGGCTCGGTTGGTTTGGTGTTGTCGGTCTTGATTCCATACGCCACTCTATCGGTGGAACGCATTTCTCTATTATGCACCCTCCTTTCCTGAACCAGATAGCGGACTCAATCAGCGACCACTTGCAGGCTGTACCGATTTACGATCCGCGTGTTACGATTCAACGAGGCTCTCAGTCAGTACCACCGCTATTCTGTATACCCGGCGCAGGTGCCAGTTCTTCCAGTTTGCTTGAGCTGGCGCTGTCATTCCCAGCGCAACTTCCGGTATACGCTTTGCAGGCTCGCGGATTAACTGACGAACACAACTGCCCTCATACAAGTGTAGAAGGCGCTGCTCGTGCCTATATCCAGTACATCCGCCAAACTCAGCCTCATGGTCCTTATCATCTGTTGGGTCATTCTTTTGGTGGCTGGATTGCTTTCGAAATAGCCTTGCAACTGCAAGCGGCAGGAGAACGAGTATCTGATCTGATTCTTATTGATACCGATGAACCTAATCCGCCAGGAAATATTCCCAAGCCGGTTAACCGAGTCGGGACGATAATGGAACTGATCGATATCTACAATATGATGTTGAGCCAACCTCTGCCCCTCACAGAGCAAGATTTTGCTGATCTGGCTCCAAATGAACAGATTAAGTATCTGCTTCGTGCTTTGGTGAATGTCGGTCTCCTCCCGGCCAAAACACCAACGTCACTGTTACAAGGGGTCATCCGCGTGATGCAAGCTAATCTGAACACATGCTATACCCCTCGCACTTGCTATGAGGGGCTTGTTCATCTGATCAGTGCAGAGAAAGGCAATATAGAGGAAACAAAAAACCGTGAAGCTATGTGGAGTACTTACGTAACTCAACTAAACCCTGTGCTTGTACCCGGCAATCATATGACCATGCTATCTATGCCCCAGACTAAACACTGGGTAGCTCAGTTATGGCAGAAGCTGGAATACATGCAAAAAACAAATTTCGGCAGGATAAATAAGTAGAGAATGACCCAAATTCTGAGGAGGCAATTAGCCTCCTCAGAATTAATGATTACTTATAATTGATAGTGAAAGTGGCCGTGGCATTAACGCTACCGGCAGAAACACGATCATGGGTTTGGTAATACTTCGCCATATATGACAATGTTTCCGAAGAATTTATCGTGCCAAGATCCTGCGGTTGATTAAATATCACAGGCTTACCTCCGCTATCTAAAATCTGGATGCCGATCCCTGTTGCTGATGAGGTTGAATCAGCATTTATCACTCCATTTGTATCAGTTTTTCCCGGCTCCCAGATAATACTCGCGTTCGGGGATCCCTTGCATTGCACGTTAATATCGAAAGAACGTCCACCAACGGTATTACCTCTGTTTTTAAATTGACTAACTAATACAGTTCCCATCGGAACATTAACAACTGGCGTGGTTATTTTACAAGTTCTTGCTGTGACGTTAAAAGCCGGAATGATATATTCGTATAAAATCTCTTCGGTTTTATTTCTCTTCTCATCTTGACGAGCCATCATTATTTTTATCTCATTGACTTTTCCGGATTGAACACTATCATCAATCTCTATATAAAATTTACTCTCAAATGTCTTTTCTTTGCCGATCCCTCTAACACTGCCCTGTCTCATTTCCGCATGCTCCAAATCATTAGGTTTGAGGCTCCATTTAAATCTGACACCGGAGAGACTGGTATTATAAAAGTTATTTTTGTGGTAATTCTTTATTCCATTGATATCTTTGACGTATATATTCTGATTGTATTTACTACATTTTACCCCATTCCCATTACTGAAGATGGTTTTCCTATACGGAAAAGATGTTTCATTATAGTCAACAGAAATATCGCCAAATGTGATTATCTGAGTGTCATTATTAGCCGTACATACTGCTGCGGTAACCCGCGTTGAATAACTCCCCGCGACAATGATAATTAATAATGCCAATAAAAAGTTATTAGCTTTAATCTGAAAGCGATTATTACGTTCAACATTAAACATGATAAATTCCTTTTAACTGCGGCAGTCCGCGGTCAGGCGTAATACGCCTGATTTTTCGGGCAGCACTGATAAATCTGTTTTTGCATGACATTGTTGATCTTCATTTTTTCCCCATTGTACTTTTATTTCTGCCTGCTCTGGGACAGCATTCAAATACAGTTCACCGTCATCACCAACAATCCCGCTACTGTCACTGTTTATTAACGCTGCGCTGGCACCAAAAGGTACGGGTTTGCCGTTGTGGCGTAATGTTACTAATATCCTGTGCCCCTGACGGACGCGAAAATCGGCAGCAATCACGGCACCGCGAGTCGGTACAATGTGTTGCACAGCGTTGTCAAGATCAATACCATCAGCCAGCATTTCAGTATCCAGGGCAACCCGGTTGTAGGCATAAGGTTCGACCGACGGGATTACGGCATAGCCACGTTTATCCGTTTTAATTCCACTGTGATTTAAAATCTTTGTTTCTGCTGCACCAGCCGCTTTAACCAGTACCACGGTCTCACCCAATGATTGAGAAAACGTAATGCCGTCTTGATGGGCAACGAGACCACCAGACAGCCCGTAGTTAAGCGATTGGCTATTATCACTGTAGCTGTAACCCAGATTCACACGGCCAAAAGAATGGCTATATCCCAACGAAGCACCGCCGCTCGCCCCTTCCATATTATGGCTGTGCTCCCCGTGGATACTATAGGACAAGGCATGATCGTCCAATGCACTGCCACTTATCGCCAGTTGTTGACTTCCCTGACTGCGGCCGTTTCTGCTGATGCTGTAAGTTGCCCATCCATTAGGTAGCCACTTATCCAATGGAATAGAGACGTTAAACGATGCCTGTATATCCTTACTCTTAATGGATTCATGATTGGCATTGTAGGAAAGGTTCAATCCATAACTGATCCCGGCAAGGTTAATGTTATAACCCGCAGATAATGATCGGTTGGTGCCTTGTTTTCCCCAGTAATCTTGCTGATAGGCAGATACATAAAGATTGCCAAAATCCCCCATCCCCTGGTTCAGGGTTAGCTCCAATTGGCTTCGCTTATTTTGTGCACGGCTGGCGTCTTTTCTGACTGAGTATTCATTTGCCTCTGCAAATGAATAGTATTCCGGTGTGGAATAACGATAACCGGAGAAAGTCAGGGATGTCCCCGTCGCCTCAATACTTTTCGTATATCGAATTCGATACGATTGCCCTCGTTTACGTTCATTCTCCGGCAATCTGGCATCTGCCAGTGTCATATCCAGAGAAATTGCACCAAAATTACCTAGTCCAACCCCCAGTCCCGCGTTAAACGCCCTATAGTTTTCTGCTACCTGCATACCAGATAGCAAACTTAACCGATTGGAGAACCCATAAATAAATGCTGCTTCGCTAAAATAAGGTTTATAAGTGTTGGCATTGGAATAACGGTAGCGCCCCAGGGTAACCTGATATTTTAACTGCCCTTCTCGCTGCATCATTGGCACTGATGAAAATGGTTGCACAAATTTACGTTGCCGCCCGTCCTTTTCGGTGATCGTGACATCCAAATCACCGGAGCCGGAGGTTGAATAAAGATCCGTAATAACAAAAGGCCCCGGCGGAAAATAGCTTTCGTAGATGACGTAATTATTTTGGCGAATCGTTACGCGCGCGTTGGTTTGAGCAATACCACGAATAATTGGCGCAAAGCCACGTTGGCTGCCGGGCAACATTAAGCTATCGGATGTCATAGAAGCACCGATGAACGGCACGCTTTCAAATATATCTCCGTCAGTAAAAGTTTCGCCAAGAATGAGTTGACTTTTTAGTCCATGAATGTCCCGTTGGATGTAACTGTTAATGGATGAAAAACGACTCTTACCTTTACTGGTTCCAGGATCATTTTTTCCAGAATCATAGTCATAAACGGATTGATTCCTTACCCGCCACGGTCCGATATTTATCCCGCTGTGTAAATTTAAAAAATAACTCTGGTTTTTTGTATTCTTACTATAATTCTCTGACCCACTAAAATTATAGCTCATTAAAAATGCTGACTCTCCTTGTTGCCATAAATGTGATGCCACAGTATCTCTGGCTTGATTATCCAATGCCGCTTGCGGAATACTGATATCCAGACGTTGCTCATAGAAATCAAATGAAGCCGATGCCTGTGGAATATACTCGCTAATATCATCAATAATTTGTTCAGGCGAGAGTGTCATCAGCGCAGGAAAAACCGAGATTTTTACGCCAAACTGTTTTAAATTATCGACCGTTAGCTGTGGCGACAGTTTGCCGTTTTCCAGTTTAATAAAATTAACTTGTTTTGTTTCTTTCTCTTTGCCGTTAAGAAATATATTCACCTGATATTGACCCGGTAATTGGCTGCCGGGGGATGAAAATGTGCTTAAATCAATTACCGATTGAGTATCATTTAATTCCAATGCTGATAATCGAAAATAATCCTTTGCCATGACGGGTAATGATAACAACACAGAAAAACATAGAATAAAGACCGAAAGCAAACATGTTGGCATGACTGTGCTGCTATTTGTTTTATATTTAATAAATATGATTTTTTGTCCCCAATATTCTTTGTTATCTTTCATCTTCTTTTTAAGGCAAGTTTTTAATTATCTCTTTGCTGACACCACCATAACTGTTAATACTATTCCAGCTAACTAAGCCGGGTGATTCAGATGGCAGAACGAAATGTGCAACACCCTGTGGCGCGATCATGTCAGTCCCCGTCAGGGTTTTCCCGGCTACTTTGAGCTGCCCGATGGTTACGTAATAATTACTGGGGTTTCTGACCTCAAGTTGGTGACCCATGCGACGAAATGTCAGCGTCTTATAAGCTTCTTCGGCATCACCTTCAATGCCTTCAGGCCGATAAAATAATTTGATTCGGGTTTTCACCGTAATCAATAAAGTATTCTGTTCGTTTTCTTGTATGGAAGGAATAGATTTCACATTCAGGTAAAAAACCGATTCCCTATCCTCAGGTAAGTTACCGCCGGTACGGACAATACGAAGTATACTTTCTTTGCCCGCATCCAAACGGAATAGCGGTGGTGTCACAATGAACGGCGCTTTTTCTCCCTTTGAATCAGTACTGATAAAAGACTGAATTAAATAAGGCCGGCTTTCATCAGAATTTTTCACTGAAATTGAAGTTTCTTTTTTATTACCTTTATAAATAACGCGGGTTCCACCCACGGTTACACCTGCCCAGGATGGCAATACAAAAAATAATGAGCATATAAGTGCTATTTTTTTCGTTAGCATATACGATGTAAATATTCTTTTTATTTTATCTTTCATTATTACATGACTATTTATGATGTTAATAGGTCAAGGCCGCAGCCATAAAAATGCCTCTGCGGCCAGGAAATAAATATTTATAAATGATTTTTATTTGTAATTTATTTCGAAATTAAGTGTGGCATTGGCCGTTCCGGCTTTAGCGGTTTGTCCATTAGATACATAAGCCGCTTGTAAAAGTATTTCCTTACTAGCTGTATCGATATCAATATCATCTAATTTGTGAGAACCAGAAGTAAAATCCATCTGGGTACCTTTGGAGTCATAAACACTGATGCCAATCCCTTCTGCACCCGACGAGTCTATTGCTAATAGCCTAGGATTATGGGCATCCTTAGTCCCAGATAATGTGATCCCCATTTTTGAAAAAGGTGTAGTAACAGGGCACCCAGTTAATTTGATTTTAAAATCCTTTTTGCTACCCGTAACTTCACCTCCTGAAGAGCCAGGAATATCGCTTTTGAGATATGTCCCCATGTTCACAATCTTGTCAGAATCACTGCCAACAGAGCAGGTTGATTCTACAATGTTCCCCTGAAATTTTACTGTCCCTGTTGTTGGCAGAAGTGCTGCATAAGAAATATTGCTTACTGAAATCAGCATTACAGCAATAAAAGATGATGCTAAAGTTTTTTTCATTTACATATCCATAAAAATCATAATATACAACTAGTTGTTATGTATAACACAAAATAATAAAGCGTTATAACGAAAAGATTTCGAGCACAGTTTTGTGCGCGAAGAAGAAAAATTTACCTTAAGAATCAAAAAAGATCAATAATTTGATCGGTATTGACGATCGATGGTCAATATATTGATAGGATTTATCAATCAAGGAAAAGTAAAGTGAAACGGAGAAACGTTTTTTTACATATGCGCCATAATTGCATAGATTAACGTTAACAACTGACTGAGGCAACTTTCGCCGCCGAATTCGATATTGGCCTCATTGACGAGGCCAACATGTTAATTTTTCAGGAAAATTTAGCCATAAAACTGACTGATGCTCTCTTTTTCTTGACCGGATATAATGACATTCAGTAGTCGTTCATAATATTCAGCCAGGTTATCAATAACTTCTCCTGTATACAGTTCTGGATTGTAATTGAGTGCACACTCGATCTTTTGTGGCATGTATATGAGATTCATTCCAAGTGATTCAAAAGGAATCACTTGGGCCTCTATCAATTCCACATCAAGATTTGGCAGTGATAATTTTCCATTCTTGGACATATCGATAAAATCATAGAGATTTTGCGCATCCAAATAGTTAAACAGAACATTAAATATATTATCTATCGCCTTTTCTCCCACCACTTCAAGCACAACAGACATGTGAGTATTTGAATTTTCTATGAAGTGATGAACAGACTGACTAACCTGCTTAATGACTTCTTGCAGGCTCATCTCCTTACTAATAGTCGATTTGACTATTAAGTCACTTAAGAATAACCCGACTGTTTGATGGCTTTCTATGCGATTACGGTCAGCTTTTGGTGAGGTAACAATATGTTGTGACTCACCGGAGTGCATAAAAAGACAAGTGTGGAATAAAGCCATAAATAACATATAAGGCGTTATCTTATGAGTTTCACAATATTGTGAAACGGCTTTATCGAGTGAATCAGGTATTTTGATATGACGGGAATGAGAGCGATATTTTGAGGCCAGATGACGTTTGAAAGGAACGGGAAAATTACGTTCTGTACTAACATCGGAAAATTGTTGCTGCCAAAATTTAATCTGTTTTTTAACTGCCTCAGTTGTATGAGTTTCTTGCAAGTCATAAACATAATCAGAATATTGCATAGCAACTGGTGGTAACGTATTTTCTTGTCCCTGAGAATAAGCCGTATATAACTGTTTAAACTCATTCATTATGACATTGATAGACCATCCATCAGAAATAATGTGGTGCATATCAACAAATAATACTGTCATTTTTTCCGAAACAGGCAATAAGAATGTCCTGATCAATGGACCTTTGTAAACATCAAAAGGTGTTCTTAATTTCTCTTCCCAGAGTTTGTTAATTTCAATAATAATTTTTTCTTTCTCTATTTCTTTTGGTAATGCTTCGATAACTTGCAGATTAATTTTCATTTTATTATCAGGCTGCATGAAAATTTGCTCGTTTTCTTTATAAAACTTAAAACGCAAACTTTCATGCCGCTCTAAGATGGTATTTAACGTTTTTTCCAACGCACTATGATTCAGTTTTCCTTCCATCAGTAAAGCAACTGGTACGTGAAAACTGTCCTCCAATAATTTTTCTTGAATAAAATACCAAAACAGTCTCTGACTATAAGAAATAGGTATTTTTCCATCAGATATATTAGGTGTTGTCTTTGGTACAGATATTTCGTGCTTATGACTGTTACGAATCACACTTGCAATTTGTGCAATGGTTGGATTTGCAAATAGCTGCTGCATACTGAAATTATTGGTTAAAGTACTTCTTATGGCAGCGGTTATCTTAACGGCCAGGAGTGAATGACCACCGAGCGAGAAGAAATGATCATAAATACCAATTTGATTGATTTTTAGATGTTCTTGCCATAACTGACAGAGTTTTTTCTCAATTTCATCTCTCGGTGCGATATAAGTCTGACGATGTAAGTCACTCTCATCTGGAATAGGTAACGCTTTTTTATCCACTTTATTATTCAAATTCAGTGGCATACGTTCCAATGGGATATAAAGACTGGGCACCATATAATCAGGCAATTGTTTTTTCAGAGCAGATTCCAGTAACTCCGCAAGTTCTCCACCAATGGCAGGGAGTTGTGGATAATTGGCCAAATGAGTTTGGCTGTAATCTGAACGTGCCTGTATTTGAGGTAATTCACCCCGGCTGAAAATGACATCCAGCAAGTCAGGTCGTTGTTGTGACCATGTCACACCACACTGATAACCACACTGTTCGGCATAATGAAGCAAAGACTCCAATGCCTGAATTTGCTTCGTTGCTTGCGGAGAAAAACCACCTGCATATTCTGACGGCGATATCATTTGATTGGCTGGCCAATGGCGTAGCCCTTCCGCTAAGTCAAAATCATCTTTGATGCGGGCATTAGGTATGCCTGAAATACCGAATGTCGGGTCTATCCCTGCCTGCAATAAATCACGCAAATTTTCCAGAGTAGAGAAATCGTACCAATTGCAAGATAAATCATCACAAGATGTCGTCTGCGCGTTTCTCTTATGCAGAATGACATCATACCGATAGCGCAGCATTTCATTATCACCGATGCCACGTTTGACCAAAATATCAACCCGGCTAATTTCAGGATAACGTGTTGGTAACTGGGTAAAATAGGTTGGGCTAAGCAGCAATTCGGTTTCTTGTTGTAATCGCCGTTGAATACGATTTGCCAATGTGCTGACTTCAATGCGTTGCCCATTCAGGTGACCTTGCTCAATGGCCGTGACATGTGCAGTTAATAGATCTAAGTTACGAATATCGCCCAACAAGGCTTTTCCGCCTGTCTCCATGATTGACAGTAGCTGAGTAAGCACTTTTTCCAGGTATTGAACATTGGGGAAGGATTGCACAACGGAGTTAATCACAATGGTATCGAACTGATCAGGCGTGGTTGTGCCCAAATTCAGTGCATCCCCCCTTCTTAGTGCTACGTGCGACCAGCCACGCTGTTGCAAAATCTTCTGGTGACGAGCCAAGACTGCCGCTGAAATATCAGTGGCCAATACCGATTCACACTGAGCCGCATAATGGTACAACAAATCCCCTGTCCCACAGCCGATTTCCAGTAAACGACGGGGACGCAAGGATTCAATTCGCTGTACAGTGCCTGTCCGCCACTCTTTTATTTGGTCCAGCGTAATGGGCTGACCGGTATAACTGTTTATCCAGCGACTGAAATCCGTGTCTGAATCTACTACTCCATTATTGTCATGATGGGTATTTTCCGATGTAGATTGTCCTTCAAAGACATTTTTCCTGTTTTCAATATAGTTCTCATTCAATGCGGTCACTTTTTCGTCTAACCACGCCGTTGTGGGACTGATATAAGCAATGAGTTTTTGATTTTCGCCTTGACTATACATGCTTACCACCGCATGACTCACAATATCATTGGCTGCTAAAACAGCCTCAATTTCCCCCAACTCTATCCTGTACCCTCTGATTTTAATCTGCGAATCCAGCCGGCCAATAAATTCCAGTTCACCTTCCGGCGTCCAGCGCACTAAATCCCCTGTACGGTAAAGCCGGTCTGCCGGATTGGTGCTGAAAGGATCAGGAATAAACTGTTTTTCTGTCATGTCCGGTGCATTACGGTAACCCCGTGCCAGTTGAATACCACCGATGTGCAGTTCCCCGACAGCACCAAAAGGCACCAGATGGCCGTCAGAATTCAGGATACGCATCACGGTATTTGGCAACGGTTTCCCAATCGTCACTCGCTTATCGGCGGTTAATAAGGCGGCAGTCACAATCGACGTACACTCAGTCGGGCCATAAACGTTAAACAGCTTTCTGCCCTGTGACCACTGTGCGGCGATATGCGGCAACACCGTTTCCCCCGCTAACAGCAAGGTTGAAACGGTGCGCCATTTGTTGAAATCCAGATGAGGCAGCAGCGCCGGCGGGAGTACGGCATGGGTTATATGGTGTTTTTCAACCATCTCGTCCAGCCATTCAGGTGAACGGCGGTGTGTTTCTGAAATCAAATACAGCGTGGCCCCATAAGCCAAAGTCATGGCCATTTCCAACACAGCGGCGTCGAAGCTCCAGGAAGCAAATTGCAACCCGCGAATATCAGCCCCCGCACCAAATAACCGGGCTTGCGCCTGTGCCAGATTCACCCACCCCTTATGCTCCAGCATTGCCCCTTTTGGCCGGCCGGTAGAGCCTGACGTATAAATGACATAGGCCAGATGATTTTCTGTCAAGGGCACCGGGCGATGAACAAGATTACCGGCGGGCAGGTTTTGCACCTGCGACTGTACCGTGTCGGAATCCAGACAGATAACGCGTTGCTGGCTGATGGGTAATTTATCCACCAGCGCTGTTTCAGTCAGGATAAATTCCGCCCCGCTGTGCTCCAGCATATATTGCAGGCGGGCTTGCGGGTAACTGGCATCCAGCGGCACATAAGCGCCGCCGGCTTTGAGAATCCCCAACAGGGCAATCACCGTTTGTAACGACCGGGGAAGGCAAATGGCCACCAGAGTATCTGGCCGGATACCTTGTTCAATCAGGTAATGAGCCAACTGATTGGCCTGAGCATTAACGGCCTGATAACTTAAAGCTTCCTCCCCAAAAACCAGCGCGTTTTTTTCAGGATTCAGGGCCGCCTGTTCTTCAAACAGTTCATGGAAGCACCGCCCTGGTGGATAATGATTCTGTGGCCCATTTAATTTATGCAGTAAGGTCTGTTTTTCAGCTTCTGCCAATAATGGGAGTTCATGAACGGAAGGTTCTTTATTGATTGAATCATCTGTCATCACCTCAACAATGCCAGAAAGCAAGGTTTCGTAATTGGCGATGAATCTCTCAACGGTGCTACTGTTGAACAGACTCGTGTTAGAGACCCATACTATAGATAATTCACTTGTCTGTTCTTCTTCATAAACATGGACTTCCAAATCAAATCGAGTCGTTTTAAGTAAATCATCGCCAAAATCAGTAATATTATCCTGTTCCAGCGTTGTATCACGTTGGTTGTTCTGTACCGCAAAGATAATCTGGAATATAGGATTGTGATTTAAGCTTCGTTCCGGACTGAGCTTTTCTACCACTAGCTCAAATGGCAGATCTTGATGCTCATAGGCATCCAGAATGGTACGACTGTTCTGCTTTAATAATTCACTAAAAGTAGGCTGACCGGATAAATCCGTTCGGATAACCAGTGAATTGACGAAAAAACCGATCAACGGCTCAATATCATGGTGTCTTCTCCCTGCCAGCCCCGTTCCAATCACAATATCTTTTTCATTACTGTAACGGCTCAGCAATACAGCAAAAGCCGTTTCCAGGAACATGAATAAAGTCACGTTATGTTTAGCACACAATCCCCTGATTGCTTGGGTCAGACGCGAGGAAATGCGTTGTGTATGAAAACATCCCTCGATATTTTGTTTCTCCAGACGTGGATTATCCAGTGGCACACGATGGACGGGTGAAATACCCGCTAACTGATTCTGCCAGTATGTCAGTTGCTTTTTCAGCACATCACCTTGTAACCAGCTCTGTTGCCATTGGGCGTAATCAGCATACTGAATTTTCAGCGGAGGTAACGGATTTACCTTTCCTTGACAATAAGCTTTATATAACGTGAAAAATTCATGGAGAAATATTGTTACAGACCAGCCATCAAAGGCGATATGATGAATCGTATAAATAATGACATAATCATTTTCTGCCAATTTTATTAACCGAATGCGCAGCATCAGATCTGTGCTAAGGTTAAAAATCAAACTCTCTTCTTCCTTACCAAGTTGTTTTACTTGATAGTTTTTCTCAGATTCAGAAAGTGCGGATAAATCATAATGTGTAATTGGTAAATCGTAATCAGTGGAAATAAATTGCCGCGGCTCGTTACCGACGGTTTTAAAATGGGTACGCAACACTTCATGGCGTTCAAGCAATGTCTTTACGGCTGCCTCAAACGCCTGTATGTTAATGGATTCCCATAACCTGAAATTCCCCATACAGTTATACTGAGGGCTGCCTCCATCCAGTTGATCAATAAACCATAAACGCTGTTGAGCAAATGAAAGCGGATAATGTTCCGCGTTACCAGCACGCGGAATATCTTGCAAAAAGTGATACGTTTGAGTTTGCTCTTCTGAATTAAGCTGGTTCAGAAAATTAATTAACTCTTGTTTATGTTGTTTCCACTCACTGAGCAATTCCGGTGGAATACTGTCGCGACTGGTCTTGTATTGTAAACGATTATCAGTAACGTACAGAGTAATTCCCTGATCTAAAGCTTCATTGACAATTCGCGCGGCATTTTTCATATCTCACCTTTCAAGAGTTCTTGTGCTGTTTCTTGCTCAGACTGGAAATGTTTTCTTTTTTCTTTAATAAGATGAATAGTGACAACTTGCGATAACTGCTCAAGTGTCGGATGTTCAAAAACATTTCTCAACGGCACCTCTACTTTTAAGTCATTGCGTATTGAACTAATAAGGCGGGTTGCCTGAAGTGAGTGACCACCCAGTGTAAAGAAATTGTCATAGATCCCGACTTGACTGACATTCAATAAACTCTTCCATAACTGACTGAGCTTAATTTCTATTTCATTTCTTGGTGCCACATAGTTTTGTCGGCGTAAATCATCTTCATTTGGGATAGGTAGCGCTTTTTTATCGACTTTATTATTTAAAGTGAGTGGCATTCGTTCCAGAGGAATATAAAGACCAGGAACCATATATTCTGGTAGTTGCTGCTTCAGTGCAGATTCGAGTAATTCTGAAAGTTCACCGCTAATAGCCGAAATTTGCGGATAGTTAGCCAAATGGTTTTGATTGTAGCTGGTACGTGCCTGTACTGGGGGCAATACTGCGCGGCTGAAAATCACATCCAGTAAATCAGGTTGCTGTTGTGACCATGTTACGCCACACTGATAACCACACTGTTCAGCATATTGCAGTAAGGATTCGAATTCCTGAACCTGTTTTAATGCCTGTGGGGAGAAACTGCCGGCATTTTCTGGTGGTGTTACCATCTGATTGGCTGACCAGTGACGTAACCCTTCTGCTAAAGCAAGATCATCTTTAACTTTGGCATTAGAAATGCCCGAAACACCAAATGTATCCTCTGTGCCCTTTTGTAACAAATTACGCAGACTTTCAAAAGAGTCGAAATTGTGCCAACTTAGCGGTATTTCATGACAAGATTCAGTATTTTCGTCTCTTTTATGTAGTATGACATCATAACGATAACGCAGCATTTCATTATCACCGATGCCACGTTTAACCAGAATGTCAACCCGGCCTATTTCAGGGTAACGCGTCGGTAATTGAGCAAAATAAGTTGGGCTGAGTAAAAATTCGGGTTCCTGTTGTAAACGGCGCTGAATACGATTCGCCAGCACTCCGACCTGAATACGCTGCCCGTTAAGATGACTTTGCTCTATTGCTGTAGCATGAGCAGTTAGTAGATCTAAATTGCGAATATCACCCAACAGAATTTTTCCGCCTGCGGTCACAGCAGGCATGAGTTGTTCAAGCACTTTCTCCAGATACTGAACATTGGGGAAATATTGGACAACAGAGTTAATTACGACAGTATCAAATTCGCCAACATGTAATGTGCCTAAGTTGAGCGCATCTCCTCTTCTTAATTGCACATGTGACCAGCCACGTTGTTGCAGAATATGTTGGTGCCGGTTCAGAACCTCAGCCGAAATATCAGTCGCCACCACTGACTCACACTGTTCAGCATAGCGATACAACAATAATCCGCTACCACAACCAATTTCCAGTAAACGGTGAGGATGCAGGGCATTAATCCGGTGCATGATCCCCGCTAACCACTCTTCCATCTGTTCAAGAGTAATCGGCTGTTTAGTGTAACTGTTCATCCAGCCACTGAAATCACTGTCAGATTCGACTGAATCACGGATACTGTCTTGCCGGGTATTATTCGTTATCGGTTGACGGTACTGCTCATCAAAAATTTCTGTCCAGTTCTCAACGCTTCCCGCGTTAAATTCAGTGGCTTTTTCACCTAACCATTCCGGACTTGGGCAGACATACGCGATGAGCTTTTTATCTTCATCTTGACCATAAGCGATAACAACAGCACTACTTAAAGCCTCGTGCCCGGACAAAACTGTTTCGATTTCACCCAATTCTATGCGGTGACTACGGATCTTAACCTGAGAGTCAACGCGGCCGATAAATTCCAACTGACCATCAGGTGTCCAGCGCACTAAATCGCCAGTTCGATACAGCCTGTTTTCCCGGCTATCCGTTGCGTGTGAACTGAATGGATCGCGAATAAAGTGTCTTGCCGTGATTTCCGGTGAGTTTCGGTAACCGCGTGCTAACTGAACACCACCGATATACAGTTCCCCGACAACGCCCATCGGAGCCAAGTTACCTTCTGGATCAAGAATACGCATCACAACGTTAGGCAAAGGTTTTCCAATTGTGATCTTCTCGTCAGTTAATAAAGCCGTGGTAACAATGGATGTACATTCTGTCGGGCCATATACATTAAACAGTTTTCTATTCTGTGACCAACGAACAGCGATCTGTGGTGGTACGGTTTCACCCGCTAAAAGCAACGTTGAGACAGAATGCCATTTGTTAAAATTCAGATGAGGAAGCAGTGCTGGGGGTAGTACAGCATGGGTTATCTGATGTTTTTCAACGATTTCATCCAACAATTCAGGGGAACGCTGTTGTGTTTCTGAAATTAAATACAGTGTTGCACCATAGGCTAATGTCATGGACATCTCTAAGATCATGGCGTCAAAACTCCAGGAGGCAAACTGCAATCCCCGGCTATATGAATCAACACCAAATAATCCTGCTTGCGAAAATGCCAGATTAACCCACCCCTTATGTTCCAGCATCACCCCTTTCGGTTTGCCAGTAGAGCCGGAAGTATAAATCACATAAGCCAGATGATTTTCCGTTAGCGGGAATGGACGCTCAGTAATATTACTTGTGGGCATGTATTGCAGTTGTGACTGTATAACCGCCGTATCCAAACAGATGACTTTCTGCTGGCTGATTGGGAGTTTTTCAACAAGGTGAGTTTCGGTCAGGATAAACCCCACTTCACTGTGGTCCAACATATATTGGAGACGGGCTTTCGGATAACTGGGATCTAACGGTAAATAAGCCCCGCCTGCTTTAAGAATACCCAACAACGCCACAACAGCCTGTAATGATCGTGGTATACAAAGTGCAATCAATGTATCCGGTTTGATCCCCTGCTCAAGCAGATAATGCGCTAATTGGTTGGCTTGTTGATTTAATGACTGATAGTTCAATGACTGACAATTCAGGGAATCATCCCCAAAGATCAGGGCATTTTTTTCAGAGTGTTGTAAGACCTGATCTTCGAAAAGTTCATGGAAACATTTCCCGGTCTGGTAAGAAACTTGTGGCCCACTCCATTCATGCAGTAAGGTGTTCCGCTCAACATCTGCTAATAATGGAATGTCATGGACGGATGGCTCGCTAGTGCCAACATGATGTTTCATCACATCAACAATGTTGGTCAGCAAAACTTCGTAATTGGCGATTAATCTGTTAATAGTAGCACTTCTGAACAGGCTGGTATCCGAGATCCACCCAATAGATAACTCACCTTCGTCTTCTTCGTATATATGGACTTCCAAATCAAATCGGGTCGTCAGAAGTGAACGTTCTTTAGATGTAACAACACTATCCTGCTCCAGAATTGTATCCCGTTGATTATTCTGTACTGCAAACATGATCTGGAAAATAGGATTATAATTTAAATTCCGTTCTGGACTGATTTTCTCTACCAACATCTCAAAAGGCAGGTCTTGATGTGCATAAGCATCGAGAATGGTACGACTGTTTTGTTTTAATAATTCACTAAAAGTAGGCTGGCCGGATAAGTCAGTTCTAATCACCAGTGAATTGACGAAAAATCCAATCAAAGCCTCAGTGTCACGATGTCTTCGCCCTGCAAGGGGCATTCCAACCAGAATATCTTTTTCGCTACTGTAACGGCTCAACAACACAGCAAAAGCTGTTTCCAGAAACATAAATAACGTCACTTTATGTTTGGCACACAGTGCGCGTATTTCTTGGGTCAGAGTCTTCGGAATACGTTGTGGATGGACATCCCCTTCAAAATTCTGTTTTTCTGGACGTGGATTATCCAGTGGAAAACGGTGAAGTGGTGAAATACCTGATAACTGGTTCTGCCAATAATCCAGTTGTTTTTCCAGAATATCACCTTGTAACCAATCCCGTTGCCATTGGGCATAATCGGTATATTGAACTTTTAATGGTGACAGAGGATCATCCTCGCCCTGGCAATAGGCACGGTATAATGTGAGCAGTTCACTGATGAATATTGCCAGCGACCAGCCATCACAGGCGATATGATGGATCGTATAGAGAATGAAATAATCATCCTCTGCTAATTTTAGCAACCGAATACGCAGCATCAGGTCAGTACTGAGGTTAACGACTTGTTTCCACTCTTGTTCACCAAGTTGTTTAACCTGTTGCTCCTTCTCAGATTCTGGCAACGAAGACAAATCATGTATTGTAATTGGTAAATCATAAGAAGTAGCAATAACTTGTCGGGGTTCATTATCAATCATTTTGAAATAAGTACGCAGTGATTCATGGCGTTCAAGCAATGTTGCTATAGCAGTCTCAAAGGCGTTGAAATTGAGCGGCTCTCTCAACCTGAAATCACCTGTGCAGTTATATTGAGGGCTGCCTTCGGTTAGTTGATCAATCAGCCATAAACGCTGTTGGGCAAATGACAGTGGATAATGCTCTGCACGTTTATAACGTGGAATATCCTGTAGCCGATGTATATTCACGTCTTCTTCTGATTCAAGATGTATCAGAAAATCAATTAACTCTTGTTTATGTTGTTTCCATTCATTAAACAGTTCCGGTGGAATACTGTCGCGGCTAGTTTCATATTTCAGTTTGTTATCAATAACAAACAGAGTAATCCCTTGATTTAAAGCCTCACTGATGATCTGCGCTGCATCTTTCATATATCACCTTCCAATAGTTCTTGTGTTGTTTCTTGCTCAGCCTGAAAATGTTTTCTTTTTTCTTTGATAAAATGAATAGCGACAACTTGCGATAATTGCTCAAGTGTCGGATGTTCAAAAACACTTCTCAAAGGCACCTCTACTTTTAAGTCATTGCGTATTGAACTAATAAGGCGGGTTGCCTGAAGTGAGTGACCACCCAATACGAAAAAGTTGTCATGAATACCGACCTGACTGACACCTAGCACTTCTTGCCATAATTGACTGATTTTTTTCTCCATTTCATTTCTTGGCGCAACATAATCTTGTTGACGGAAATCATTTTCATCTGGGACAGGTAATGCTTTTTTGTCCACTTTGTTATTTAACGTGAGTGGCATTCGCTCCAGTGGAATATAAAGGCTTGGAATCATGTATTCCGGCAGTTGTTTTTTCAGTGCTGATTCGAGTTGTTCTGAAAGTTCAGCTTTAATCTCTGAGTATTGGGAGATGTTTTCGGTACTAAGGTTTTCGATATTAACTTGCAGGACTCTTTCGCCCAACCAATCTGCGGTTGGGCAAACATAGGCAATCAATCTTTTGTCTTTATCGTTCCCATAAGTAATAACCGCAGCGCTGCTTAAGGCATCATGTCCCGCCAGTGCAGCTTCGATTTCTCCTAATTCAATCCTGAATCCTCTCATCTTGACTTGAGAGTCAATCCGACCAATAAATTCCACATTTCCATCAGGCAGCCAACGAGCTAAATCCCCCGTGCGATATAAACGTTGGGATTTGTCCGTCAAATCAGTAATAAATTTCGTTGCGTTCGTTTCAGGCGCATTCAAATACCCACGTGCCAGTTGGATGCCACCAATACATAATTCCCCCGCAACACCAATAGGAACTAGATTGCCTGATGGATCAAGAATACGGATAACGGTATTAGGCAATGGTTTCCCAATCGTAATTTTGTCATCAGTTATTAAGCCCGAAGTCACAATGGCAGTACATTCTGTCGGGCCATATGCGTTGAACAGTTTTCTGCCCTGTAACCAACGAACAGCAATTTGTGGTGGTACAGCTTCCCCCGCTAAAAGCAAGGTTGAAACGGAACGCCATTTGTTAAAATTCAGGTAAGGCAGCAAAGCAGGTGGTAATACAGCATGGGTAATCTGTTTTTTTTCCACTAACTCATCCAACCATTCAGGGGTATGCTGTTGGGTTTCTGAAATTAAATAAAGTGTTGCGCCATACGCCAGTGTCATAGATATTTCTAAGATCATGGCATCAAAGCTCCAGGAAGCGAACTGCAATCCACGGCTATACGAATCAACACCAAATAATTCTGCCTGTGAAAGTGCCAGATTCACCCACCCTTTATGTTCCAGCATCACCCCTTTCGGTTTACCCGTAGAACCTGAGGTATAAATGACGTAAGCCAGACTGTTTTCAGTTAGTTGAAATGGGCGTTCAACGATATTGCCCGTAGGCATGTGCTGCAATTGTGACTGTATTGCCTCAGTATCTAAACAGACGACTTTTTGCTGGCTGATTGGGAGTTTTTCTATCAGATGTGCTTCAGTCAGGATGAACTTAGCTTCGCTGTGTTCCAGCATATATTGAAGACGAGAGGTCGGATAGCCAGGATCTAACGGCAGATAGGCCCCACCGGCTTTAATAATCCCCAATAGTGCTACAACAGCGCGCAATGAACGAGGAATACAGAACGCAACCAATGTTTCTGGTTTGATATTTTGTTCTATCAAATAGTGAGCAAGTTGGTTGGCCTGTTCATTTAATTCCTGATAACTCAATGAATTACTGCCAAAAACAACGGCTGTCTTTTCAGGATGCCGGGCAGTTTGTTCCTCAAACAGTTCATGAAAACAGCCGCCATGCTGGCTATGATCCTGTAGCCCATTCCATTCATGTAATAAAGTATGTATTTCAGTCTCTGCTAATAGCGGAATGTCATGAACAGAGGGTTCTTTGTGTATCAAATCTGAGCCGATACGTGGCTTCATCACTCTAACAATATTAGCAAGCAAAGTTTCATAATTGGCAAGTAATCTTTCGATAGTAATATTTTTGAATAGGCTGCTGTCATAAACCCACAAAAAAGATAATCCTCCCTCCTCTTCTTCATAAATATGAATTTCCAAATCAAATCGGACTTTCAAAAGCAGACGCTCTTCAATCTCAATATTATTATCCCGCGCTAACGTTGTACCTTGCTGAGTATTTTCCAGAGTAAAAGCGATTTGGAATATAGGGTTATAATTTAAGTTTCGTCCCGGACTGATTTTTTCTACCAGCATTTGAAATGGCAGATCTTGATGTGCATAAGCATCCAGAATGGTACGACTGTTCTGCTTTAATAACTCACTAAAAGTAGGCTGACCGGATAAATCCGTTCTGATCACCAGAGAATTAACAAAAAAACCAATCAGAGGCTCAATATCACGGTGTACTCTCCCTGCAAGGGGGGTTCCGACCAGAATGTCTTTTTCATTACTGTAACGGCTTAATAATACAGCAAAAGCTGTCTCCAGAAACATGAATAGAGTGACTACATGTTGGTGACATAATGCTCTGATTTCTTGAGTCAAATCCTTTGAAATACGTTGTTCCTTAAGTTTCCCTTCGAAACTCTGTTTCTCCGGTCGTGGACTATCCAATGGAAAACGGTGAAATGGAGAAATACCTGATAACTGGTTTTGCCAATAATCCAGTTGTTTTTTCAGAATATCACCTTGCAGCCAATTTCGTTGCCATTGAGCATAATCGGTGTATTGAATTTTAAGTGGCGGTAATGGGGCTATTTCCCCTTGATTATGAGCGCGATATAATGTGATAAGTTCATTGATAAAGATTTCTATTGACCAGCTATCGCAGGCAATATGGTGAATGGTATAGATAATGACATAATCATTTTCAGCCAGCTTAATCAATCGAATACGCAACATCAAGTCAGTGCTGAGGTTAAAAACCAAATTATCTTCTTCTTTACTCAGTTGTTTAACTTCATTTTTCTGCTCAGCTTCAGACAATGCCGTTAGATCATGCAGCTTAATGGGTAAATCATAGGAATTTGCTACAACCTGTCGTGGCTCATTATCAATCATTTTAAAATGAGTACGTAATGCTTCATGGCGTTCAAGCAATGCTTTTACCGCGGTTTTAAATGCATTGAGGTTGAGTGATTCACGTAATCTCAAATAACCGGGACAATTATATTGGGGACTCCCTTCGGTCAGTTGGTCGATAAACCACAAACGTTGCTGAGCAAATGAGAGTGGATAATGTTCTGCATTGCCATCACGTTGAATATTCTGTAACTGATGTGTTTGAATTTCTTCTTTTGAATCGATTTGGCTCAGGAAGTCGATTAACTCTTGTTTATGGTGTTTCCATACACGGAGCAATTCTGCTGGAATACTATCGCGGCTAGTTTCGTATTGTAAACGGTTATCAGCAACAAATAGAGTGATTCCCTGATTTAAAGCTTCATTGACAATTTGCGCTGCATTTTTCATATATAACACCTTTTACATAAAAATAATTTTCAGGCACGTTTCAGTCATCTTTCGAAAAAAGATTGATTAATAATTTTCTTTATCATTTTTTGAAATGGGTAAGTTATGTTTTTATGTAATTATAAATCCGATGCATTAACATATACCGTGCAATAGATATTTTTTGAAATATTGAATTAGACAGGTAAGAAGGGAAATTAATTTTAACATTATTCAAGTGATTCTTCATGATATTTAAAATGGTAAAATGAAAAAATTAATAGCCATGTTAGCATATGAATATCGAAAATCCTTAACGGTATTGTTTGATTTAGTTATCAAAACAATGAAAAAACATAAAGTTTTTTTAATGGTTGCATAATATAAAATTCACATCAAAACTAATAATATTCAGAGGAAAATATAACAATTAAGTTTTAACTTCGCTATCTATATAAATTTTAATTTAATTAAATAATCAAATATAAAAATACTATTTTTAAACAAAAAAAGAGCTTCGATTTTTATACGAAGCTCTCAAATTTAACTCGATTAAATATATTCAATCATAGTGCACGTAAAATTGCTTCAACACTTGTTTTGGCATCACCAAATAGCATTTGTGTATTCTCTTTAAAGAATAATGGGTTTTGCACACCTGCATATCCGGTATTCATAGATCGTTTAAAAACAATCACATTTTGCGCTTTCCAAACTTCTAATACAGGCATTCCAGCTATCGGGCTGTTTGGATCTTCCTGTGCCGCAGGATTTACTGTGTCATTGGCACCAATAACCAAAACTGTATCTGTTTCAGAAAAGTCATCGTTAATTTCTTCCATTTCTAAAACAATATCGTAAGGCACTTTAGCTTCAGCCAGTAATACGTTCATATGACCAGGCAAGCGCCCTGCCACTGGATGGATACCAAAACGTACGTTGATTCCTCTTTCACGCAATTTTGCTGTAATGTCATGTACCGGATATTGTGCCTGAGCAACAGCCATTCCATAACCTGGAGTAATAATAACCGAAGTAGAATTCTTCAATAGTTCAGCGACATCTTCTGCGGCTGCTTCACGATATTCTCCCATATCCTGATCATCGTCCGCTGAGACACCATCACTACCGAAACCACCGGCAATAACACTAATAAAGGAACGGTTCATCGCCTTGCACATGATATAAGAGAGGATCGCACCAGAAGAACCCACTAAAGCACCAGTCACAATCAGTAAGTCATTACTCAACATGAAACCTGCCGCAGCGGCCGCCCATCCCGAATATGAGTTCAGCATGGAAATAACAACCGGCATGTCTGCCCCGCCGATGGATGCCACCAAATGCCAACCAAAAGCTAATGCGATTACCGTCATG
The DNA here is from genome assembly GCF_014467235.1 of Xenorhabdus indica. Classification (GTDB taxonomy): domain Bacteria; phylum Pseudomonadota; class Gammaproteobacteria; order Enterobacterales; family Enterobacteriaceae; genus Xenorhabdus; species Xenorhabdus indica. The sequence goes on from NZ_NKHP01000007.1 coordinate 49,375, forward strand.
GTGAGCATGGTGAAAACCTGTAAACCGACGCTTTCTGTTTTGATAAAGCTAATCATCAACACAAAAGAGACAACCAAAGCAGCCAGATTAAGTTTATGGCGATGTGGCAACATCAATGGCTTGGATGAAATTTTTCCGCGTAATTTACCAAATGCCACAACCGAACCTGTGAAGGTCACAGCCCCAATAAAGATCCCAAGGAAAACTTCTGTCAGATGAATATTTTCCATAATGGCATCAGCAAAAATATCGTGGGCCATAAAGCTATTGAACCCAACCAGAACAGCAGCCAAACCAACAAAACTATGCAAAATGGCGACTAATTCCGGCATTTCAGTCATCTCTACTTTTTTAGCAAGACGAGTTCCAATGACTGCTCCAATAATCATTGCCAGAACAATCCAGCCAACGTTACCTGTATCCGGCCCTAATATGGTTGCAATCAGGGCAATTGCCATCCCGGTTATGCCAAAGAGATTACCTCGCCTGGAACTTTCATGGCGAGAAAGTCCTGCAAGACTGAAAATGAATAAGATCGCAGCAACAATATATGCCGCAGTGACTACTCCATTCGACATGAGTTACCCCTTATCCTTTACGAAACATTTTTAGCATACGCTGTGTCACAGTGAACCCGCCAAAAATATTGATACTGGCAATCAACACTGCAATGAAAGAGAAGAAACTCACCCATCCACCTTCGCCTATTTGTAATACCGCTCCGACCACAATGATCCCGGAAATGGCATTAGTGACAGACATTAATGGAGTATGTAATGAATGGCTGACATTCCAGACAACGTAATATCCAACCACGCAAGACAGAGCGAATACGGTAAAGTGGGACAGAAACTCTTTCGGAGCAACATTTGCTAACCAACCAAAAAGGATAATGGCCAATGCCAGTAACCCATATTTCAACCACGGAGATTTAGGTGCTTCCGTCGGTTTAATGGCTTTCTTGGTAACATCAGGTTTGGAAGGTTGAGCTGAGACCTGAATTGGTGGCGCAGGCCAGGTAAGCTCTCCTTCTTTAATAACAGTGACACCACGAATAACAATATCATCGAAATCAATGGCAATTTCCCCATTTTTCTCTTTGCACAGTAATTTCATCAGGTTAACTAAGTTGGTGCTGTATAATTGTGATGATTGGGTAGGTAAACGGCTAGGTAAATCAGTATAACCAATGATCTTGACACCATTATCTGTCACAACAAGTTTATCGGTTTCTGTAAGTTCACAGTTTCCGCCATTTTGTGCAGCCAGATCGACAATCACACTCCCCCGCTTCATTGATTCTACCATTTCTTTGGTAATCAGTTTTGGTGCAGGTTTACCCGGAATCAAAGCGGTTGTAACAATAATATCAACTTCTTTTGCCTGAGCGGCGAACAGTTCCATTTCAGCCTTAATAAAGGCTTCTGACATCACTTTTGCATAACCATCCCCACTTCCTGCTTCCTCTTTGAAACTTAATTCCAAAAATTCGGCGCCCATACTTTGAACCTGTTCCTTAACTTCCGGACGAGTATCAAAAGCACGGACAATCGCACCGAGACTACCTGCCGCTCCGATAGCAGCAAGGCCAGCAACACCAGCACCAATAATCATAACTTTAGCGGGTGGTACTTTACCGGCAGCAGTAATCTGGCCAGTAAAGAAACGGCCAAATTCATGAGCGGCTTCAACAATGGCCCGATAACCAGCAATATTTGCCATTGAACTCAGGGCATCTAATGATTGGGCGCGGGAGATACGTGGGACAGCATCCATTGCCAGAACAGTTATTTTGCGTTTTGCTAGTTTTTCCATTAATTCAGGATGTTGTGCTGGCCAGATAAAACTGATTAATGTTGCGCCTTCCTTCATTAATCTAATTTCTTTATCTTCCGGAGCATTTATTTTAAAAACAATGTCTGATTGCCAAACTTCATGATGTTCTGCAATATCAGCCCCGGCTTTTTGATAAGCAACATCATCAAAACTGGCAAGAGACCCTGCTCCTGTTTCAACTGTTACATTAAATCCTAACTTCCGTAATTGCTCCACTGTTGATGGTGTTGCAGCAACGCGAGCTTCATTGGGAAATTGCTCTTTTGGTACACCAATATGCATAATGTTTCCTTCTTTAAGGATAAAATATTGCTGATTATTACCTGTTGAAGCCAATTTAACGATTAGATTGTTTTTATTACTACTATCAGTAAAACCTATCAATGAGATTTATCAACAAAAATACCAAATGATAACAAATGAAATAATACCATTAAGGTAACATAAGGATTCTGAAAGACAATATTTCTGAAAATAAAATAACCTTCAATGTAATCGATGATTGTTTTTATATAAATGACTATTTTCATTAAAATTCTTGGCGTCATGTGCCAAAAACAGATAAGCAGTTATTTAAATAGAATAAATTCTTGCGACAATTGGCATTAATACATGTAATAATTACGATCTATGTGATACAGAACAATGTTCAGCACGTTATAAATATTTTAATGCGCAAGGCGAAAGGATTTTTTATGAAGCTGAAGACCACGATCATCGCAACTGTGATGTTCTCATTAACAACAATTACCGCAGCACATGCAGCAAAAGAATTAACACCAGAGCAAGCTGCTGAACTTAAGCCATTTAAACGAATCGCAGTCACCGGACGTTTTAATGCAATTTATGAAGCAACCGATGCAGTTTCCCGTCAGGCTGAGAAAAAAGGTGCTGATAGTTTCTATATTCAGAGTTTAGACGATTTCAATGGAAGTGGTAATTTACGTGTTGTTGCTGATTTATATCATAAAGATGCAGAAAAAGTAGACAAAACCACTCACTATCGCATCTATCGTGGGATCAAAGAATTACCTAAAACCGAAGCTGTCACTCTGGAACCTTTCGATACGATAACAGTAAATGGTTATTTTCCAACTGATCCTGATCTAAAAGAAGCTCTTGCTAAAGCAGCTAAAAAGAAAAATGCCGCTTCTTTCTTTATTGTTCGTGATATTACCCCGAATAATGGTGGTAACCAGGTAGTTACAGCTTATATTTATAAAGAAGATGCACCGAAACGCCAAGTACAATCTGATAAGGCAGTCATTCCAGCCGATTCCGATGCGGGTCGTCAGTCTTTGGCACAAGGTGGGGAAGCTGCTGAGAAAGTTGAAATTCCGGGTGTTGCCTCGTCAACATCAACCAGTCATGTTATTGGTCGCTTTTTTGAGACCCAGTCATCAAAAGGCGGACGTTACACTGTAACCTTGCCTAATGGAACAAAAATTGAAGAATTGAATAAAGCATCTGCGGCTCAGATGGTGCCTTTTGATTCCATCACTTTCTCTGGCTATTACACAACTGCACCTGAAGTATCTTATCAGGTAGCTAAACGTGCAGCAGAAAAAGGGGCGAAATACTACCATATCACGAGAGAATGGCAGTCTAATGGTGGCAACGTTACCATTAGCGCAGATTTATTTAAATAATCAATTTTTTTCTCAAATCAATTTATGAAAGAAGCACACATTATTAGGTGTGCTTCTTTTTCTTCTATAGATCGCTTTTGTCATATCCATAAAATTCATTATTTAACCTTCATTTACACAATTTTCATAACTGTTTATTATTTGATTCACCGAGGTAAATTCAAATTTTACTCATTAAAAATGTTTATATTTTGAACACCTACTTGTTTCTTAAAAGCATAAGAAGAACAGAAAAGTCATTTGTAATTTATTTAGAGGAAAATATATTTTTATGCATAATTTTTATGTTTTTTTGCATAGTCACCCATTGCATACACCCCCTTCACTCCGTAGAATCGCCCTGTTTTTTAGTTTTAACTACTGAATATTTCTGCATTCCGTAGCATGGATGCAATAAATGTCCAATATGTGTTCGATATTCAGGATAAGTATTCTGGCTAATCGTGTTGATTTTATCTTACTTTTAGGAACGTATCTTTGGAAAAGAAATTAGGCCTTACGTCTCTAACAGCTCTCGTACTCAGTTCTATGGTTGGAGCGGGTGTATTCAGCTTGCCACAAAATATGGCATACGCAGGTAGCCCAGCGGCATTAATGCTTGGTTGGGGGATCACAGGTATAGGTATTCTCTTTTTAGCTACGTCTTTACTCTTACTCTCTCGCCTCCGCCCTGATTTAGACGGTGGTATCTTTACTTATGCTAAAGAAGGGTTTGGTGAATTAGTTGGCTTTTGTTCTGCATGGGGATATTGGTTCTGCGCTATTATTGCCAATGTTTCTTATCTGGTGATCGTCTTTGCGGCGTTAAGTTTTTTTACTGATACCGAACATTCCGTGATTTTCGGTGATGGAAATACTTGGCAAGCGTTGATTGGTGAATCGATTTTACTTTGGTTCGTTCACTGGCTTGTGCTCAGAGGAGTACAAACGGCGGCAGGTGTCAATCAATTGGCCACAATGGCAAAGCTGTTACCTCTAGGAATGTTTATCGTTTTGGCTGTCATCGCTTTCAAGATAGACGTATTTACATTCGATTTCACCGGTATTGAGATGGGTGTCCCCGTTTGGCAGCAAGTCAAAGATACCATGCTGATAACCTTATGGGTGTTCATTGGTGTTGAAGGTGCCGTCGTGGTTTCTGGCAGAGCCAAAAAACGTAAAGATATTGGTATTGCAACTATACTGGCTGTTGTTTCAGCATTAGGTGTTTACGTGCTTGTTACCCTACTCTCATTGGGATTAGCTACCAGACCTGAATTAGCTGCAATGCGTAACCCTTCTATGGCAAATTTGATGGTAGGGTTAATTGGCTCAGCGGGTGAAGTGATTATTGTTGCTGGTTTAATCGTTTCCGTCTGTGGTGCTTATCTGAGCTGGACAATAATGGCAGCAGAAGTTCCTTTTATTGCTTCCCTGCATGGCTCATTTCCAAAGGAATTCAGTAAACAAAATGATAAAAAAGCACCTGCATCCTCGTTGTGGATCACAAATGGGGCCATTCAGCTTGCATTGGTCTTGATTTGGTTAAGTGGCAGTAATTACAACACATTGCTTTCTATCGCATCAGAAATGATACTTGTCCCTTACTTTTTGGTTGGTGCGTTTTTAGTAAAAGTAGCATTTGAGCGTAGTAATCGAGTTTTATTGTTCATCGCTATCGGTGCTTGTAGCTATGGTTTATGGTTACTTTATGCTTCAGGTTTAATGCATCTGCTGCTTTCTGTTATATTGTATGCCCCTGGATTATTGGTTTTCCTATATGCAAGGAAGCAAAACCAGGGGTGTAATGGCCTAAATATGTTAGAAAAATCTGCGATTGCTATTTTATTACTGACAACGATTCCCTCTACATGGTTATTGATTCATTAGAGCCTATTCTTTGCATTCATTAACTATTTATTAGTCTAAATCACCTATCTGCCAAGATCATGGAGAGAAGTTTGCTTCTCTCCTACTCTTTTCTCCTGCTTCTTTCAAGCCTTTCTTCGTTTTTTGAAATGTTATCCTGCTGAGCTTTTTTGTTTGGTTAATGAGTGTTTTTTTTAAATAAGTATGTTGTAACTAATATGGATTTTTAAGATCAAAAAACATTCTATACATAAATATTTATTCTGTTTTATTGTTACAGGATTTTTTTAAGTCCCCATTATACAAATTATGCTATGTCAGTTATTATTGGCTATGAGTTAATTTATGTTAATTATATTAACTGGTGAATCTAAAAAGGCTGGTTTTATCATCTAACGAATGTAAAATACTTGGCATTAACTCCATGAATTGGATATTAATCACAAATAAATAATATTTAGTAAAATATATAGTAAAAATATAAAATCACAAAAATAAACACTTTTATCCTCATATTTATTCCCTCAGATTTTCTCCAATTAATAATTAATCTTATAAAACAGAATAAAAACTTATTTACGATTAAAAAACATTCTATTTTATGAATTACAACGCTATTAATGGAACGTTATTAGAGCAAAACTCCAAATATTGCGCTTTGTTGAGTTATTATTTTGATCTTTACTCATTGATCGCTACTATATTCTTCGAAATATCTGTCAGATAGAAAATATTAATATCATTTTTTATCATTTTTCAGGTATCAACTGAGACTACTCATTTGCTGTATTATAATTGTACGGCTTTAATGTTAATTTAATCAGCTATATCCCTGTTGTATTACTACACCAGGGATGGGATATATTAAAAATGAAAACCAAGTTAATTATTTCATCCTTATTTGTTTCATCTGTATTTATGTCTTTGGCACATGCCGCAAATGGTAATATTCAAGATGGAGAAATCAGATTCACAGGAAAAATTATTGCCGATGCATGTAAAATTGATTCAACCTCTAAAAATCAAACTGTAAATATGGGAACAATCAGTACAAATTCATTTAGTGGGGTCAATAGCACGGCAGCCGCGACACACTTCAGCATTAAGTTGACTGACTGCCCAAAAACCAATCAATATGCAAGTGTTAAATTTGATGGTCAACTTGATAATATTAATAATACACTTTTAGCATTAGACAATTCAAAGCCTGGAGCCGCTGACGGGATTGCTGTTGGTATTTATGAACAAAATAGCAATACGCCAATTCCTATGGCAAAGACTTCATCTAAAAAAATTATTGAAAATCAAACGGTTGAAATGAATTTCATTGCTAAGTATGTTGCAACCAAACAAACGATTATTCCTGGTACTGGTAATGCGATAGCTAATTTCACTATCGTTTACAACTAAAATATATAGCAAGAATACCTGATAAAAACACTATTGCCATTTACTATAACCAGTGAGTGGTAATAGTGGGATTAATATATAACCATAAAAAATAATATTACCCGGAGTATCTATTTTGAAATACTTTCGTATTTTGATTCTTATTATCATCTACATATTCAGCGCTAATGTTTCTTTTGCTGGTGTCGTTATTGGTGGCACTCGTGTTGTCTATAACAGTGATCGAAAAGAAGCTTCAATTTCTATCAGTAATCCAGAAACAGATGTTTCTTATCTTATTCAATCATGGGTTCAGGGAGAAAATGATGAAACTAAAGTACCTTTCATTATCACTCCCCCACTCTTTAAATTAACGGCAGGAAATGAAACTGTATTACGAATTGTAAAAACCGGAGATAATTTACCCAACGACAGAGAATCTCTTTTCTGGCTCAATATTAAATCTATTCCCGCAATAGTAAAATCTGAACAAAATCAGTTACAAATCACAGTAAAATCAAGATTTAAGCTATTTCATCGCCCTGCTGATTTAGCCGACAACGCAAGTATTGCTTATAAGGCACTGAAGTTCAAAGTTGATGGCCGTCAACTGACAGCCAAAAACCCGACACCATACTATGTTTCGTTTTCTTATTTAAGTATTGGAAATAGTTCAAAAAGCCATGAAATACAACCTGCTGGCATGATCACTCCTTTTGGTCAGTTAAGCTGGGATATTCCTATTAAGAATATCAATCATGTTTCCTGGAAAACCATCAACGATTTTGGTGGGGTAACGCCAGAAGAAAAATATACATTTTGAGCATAACTTTCATACAATCTATCAAGATTAGAAAATGATTATGGATAACAGCGGTCATTATCTTCAATATAATATTTCTGATAATTTGGTGTTATTTATTAAACCAATTAAGGTGTTTTTATGTGCATTAGCAACTATATGGCTTTTGGTTTCCAATGAGGTTTATAGCGAAGAATATTTCAATATCAATGCGCTGGAGAGCCTCTCTGGTCTCCCGGAAGATATTGATCTATCGATTTTCATTCAAGATGATCAACAACCACCGGGCCGCTATTGGGTTGATATTTATCTGAATCGCGAAAAGATAGATACTGGAAATGTTGATTTCGTTATCGTAAATAATAAGTTATCACCCAAAATTAGACTTAAACAATTCAAAGAGATGGGCGTAGATATTGATTTATTCCCATCTTTGTCGGCTTTACCACCAGAAACTGAAATTACAGATATTGGTCAGTATATTTCTGCTGCATCATCTTCTTTCGATTTCAACAAGCAACGGTTGGATATCAGCATCCCCCAGGCAGTTCTGCTTAATAAGGCGAGAGATTATGTTCCTTCTCATCTGTGGCAACAAGGATTAACGTCTTTACAAGTTAATTATAGCTATAGTGGCTCAATTAACTGGCTGGATGGTCAGCCCGGATCAACCCGCAATAACTTTCTCAACCTCAGAAGTGGTGCTAACTGGGATGCCTGGCGTTTACGAAATTATTCCACTTACAGCAGCCAAAACAATAAGTGGCAAAGTCTGAGCACTTACCTGCAACGTGATATTCATTCCTTAAAAAGCCAACTAATATTTGGTGACAGTTATACACCTTCACCCATTTTCGATGGGTTTCAGTTTCGTGGTATGCAATTAGTTTCAGATGACAATATGCTACCTGATAGTCTCAGAGGATTTGCACCAACAATACGAGGAATTGCCCAAAGTCATGCTCAAGTAACCATCAAGCAAAATGGTTATATTATCTACGAAACTTATGTTTCTCCCGGCCCTTTTATTATTAATGACTTATACCCAACAACTTCCAGTGGTAATTTAGAGGTTATTGTCAAAGAAGCTGACGGGAAAGAGCATCGTTCTGTACAGCCTTTTTCGGCTGTGCCTGTTATGTTACGAGAAAATAGTCTGCGTCATTCTCTGACATTCGGGAAATATCATTCACCCACTCACCGTGGTAAAGAACCATACTTTATGCAAGGTACGGTCACTTACGGGGTTTCCAATAATATCACTGTATATGGTGGAACAATTCTCTCAAAAAAATATCATTCTATTGCATTGGGCACAGGTTATAGTCTCTCTGATTGGGGTTCATTTTCTTTTGATGTGACTCACGCAAGGTCAGAACTCAACCCAAATATTTACTCATCTGGGCAATCATATCGGTTTCAATATGCAAAAGATCTTACCCAAACAGGTACTAATTTCACTTTAGCGGGCTATCGTTACTCAACGCATGATTTTTATGATTTTAAAGAAGCCAATGAGTTTAATATTACCAGCAATAATAGTTACACCCCCAATAAACGCAGTAAACTGCAATTGTATATCAATCAATCTTTAGGAGACTTAGGCGGTATTTATTTATCTGCTTTTCAACAAAATTATTGGTCACAAAAAGGTCATGAAAGAAATATCAGTGCAGGTTATAGTACCAGCCACAATTCCATCAATTACACATTGAATTACACATACAGCAAGCTACCAAGCACTAATCATAATGATCAGATTTTATCACTCAACATACAAATTCCTCTTGAGCGTTGGCTGAAAAATAGTTGGGCAAGTTATAGCCTGACCAATAGCAGAAAAAGAGAAACATCTCATCAGATCAGCTTAAATGGTACAGCGCTGGAAGATAACAATCTGACTTATAGTCTTCAGCAAAACTACACTAACCATAACGGGAGTACTGGTGGGAATATAAGCACAGAATACAAAGGTGCTTACGGTCAGCTTAATGCGGGTTATAACTATGATAAGCAATCCAGACAATTAAATTATGGTTTAAATGGTGGAATAGTTGCTCATCCTTATGGCATCACTTTCTCTCAATCATTGGGAGATACATTAGTGTTAGTGCGAGCCAATGGTGCTAAAGGCGTTAAGGTTCAGAATTACACAGGTATCGCAACTGACTGGAAAGGTTATGCCATTGTTCCTTATGCCAGTAGTTATCGTAAAAACCGTATCTCTTTAGATACTTACTCAATGGGAGATAACGTTGATATCGATATCAGTACGCAAATTATCGTCCCTACCCAAGGTGCACTGACTTTAGCTAATTTCCAGACCCGCATTGGTTATCGTGTGTTACTAATGCTTTCTCACAAAGGCAAAGAGATCCCATTTGGAGCAACAGCCACATTAGTGCAAAAAAATGAGTCAGATGGACCCAATAGCACCATTGTCAGTAATGATGGTCAAGCGTACCTCAGCGGAATTCCTAAGTCTGGGCAGATATGGGTGAAATGGGGCCACAAAGATGCTCAAGAATGCCGTGTTGATTATCAGCTCCCGGAGAAAACACCAGAATCTGGCCTGTACATGCTGAACGCCGCCTGTGAATAACAGAAATTGAGCATTTATTTGATATTCTTACATATTATGGAAACGAGTTATGGTTAATGGCTTAAAATTATTATTGGCGAACATATTTATCATCGGCATGATGAGCAGTTTTGCCAGCGAGGCCAATTATGAGAGCTATGATTGTCGATATTCGCCGGGTTTTCATTCTGGCACAACGCGAGTCTCTTTTGGCTCTCAAATAATCATACCCAAAAATCATCCTATTGGGACAACGATAAAGGAAATCCGTTTAGATCAATTGGATACAAAAGGTCATGTCGTTTATTGCAATAGATTAGTTCCTGCATCATGGGATAAACCCGATTTTGCTCCTGCACATTATAATAATGATGCAATTTATGAATCCGGTGTACCGGGTGTTGGAATCCGTATCAATAATTGGGGGCCGACTAATTATGGTATTGATTGGTTTCCTCGAAAATCAACTACCCCATTCACCTGTTCTCCTCCTCCCCGGTGGCCTGACTACAAATATTATTGTGGTCAAACATGGGGGTATTTGACGGTTCAATTAATCAAAATTGCACCCACTACGGGTTCAGGGATAATTGAAGGACGGATCCTAACCAGAGCCAGATTTGGGTACGGCAGTGGCAGTATTGTTCATTCTTTTTATTTAGCAGAAACACGTGTTGTTACTCCGACTCCGAGTTGTTCCCTCGCTCGTAAAACGACGCTAGTCAATATGGGAGAAATCAGAGCGAGTGAGTTTCGTGGTATCAATAGTACCGCAGGGACAAAAGATTTCCGCTTAGAATTTAGCTGTGATCCAAACGCCAAAGTCAACATAATATTGGATGGACGCCCGGCCAAAAGTGGCATCAATAATATCTGGGCATTGGATTATGGTAGTGACAACGTCACAGCAACGGGAATTGGTCTGCAAATTTTGTTTTATAATCAACTACTAGAGATACGTAAACCGATTAAAGCAAATGCTGAATACGTCACATACTTTTCATTTCCATTGCAAGCACGCTACATTCAGACTCACCCTCGGATCACACCCGGAAAAGCGGATGTAACAACAACAATTACGTTGACTTACGAATAAATAAGAAGTTAGAAATGGGGCTATAGCGCCTTAACAATCAAAATGCTAAGCCCCAAAAACATTATGCAGCAATACTTTCCATTGCTTGCAAAATACGCTTATCAGATACCGGATACGCTGTACCCAATTGCTGAGCAAACAGGCTGATACGCAGTTCTTCGATCATCCAGCGTACTTCTTTCACTTCTGGCAATTGTTTCTGCTGGACAGAAAGTTTCGCTAACCACTGCTGCCATTGTTGCTGGATATTTTCAATCCGGCTCATGTGTGCCCTATCCTTGTTTGGATCAATCGCCAGTTTTTCCAACCGACGTTCGATACCATTCAGATAACGCAGAACATCCGCCAGACGTTTCCAACCGTGGGCTGTGACAAATCCTTTAAAGACCAAACCGGAAATTTGTTCTTTAATATCGGATAAAGCCAGTGCCAGAGCGATATCGACTCGCCCTTTCAAACGCTTATTAATAGCAAAAACCGTCGTCAAGATCTGTTCTACCTGTTTGGCAATTTCAACCACTGTGTCATTCAAATCGGCGCGAACTTTATTTTGTAAACTTGCAAACGCCTGTTCATTCCATGTCGGCCCGCCATTTTCTGCAATTAATCTGTCCACACCACAGGAAATACAGTCATCAATCAAATCCAACACTTTTCCATACGGGTTGAAATAGAGACCAAGTTTGGATTTATTCGGTAACTTTTCGTGCAGGTATTTAATCGGTGAGGGAATATTCAATAACAGTAATCGACGAGTTCCCTCCCACATAGCATTTTGCTGTTCAGATTCCGTTTCAAACAATTTAATACCAATACTGTCTTTTTCATCTACCACCGCAGGAAATGCTTTCACGGAATAACCACCACGTTTCTGCTCATAGCGTTCAGGCAGATCACCAAAGCTCCAGATATGTAGCCCGCTTTGTTCGATACCATCATCTGCTACCGCCGAAAGTGTTTCCTGTACTTTATCTTTCAGTTTCAGCTTCAATACCGAAAGATCTTTTCCTTCCGCCAGAGTCTTATTTTTTTCACCAATAATACGGAAAGTCATTTTCAAATGGTCAGGAACCTGCTCCGGTTGCCACTCATCACGTGACACCGTCACGCCTGTCATGCGACGAAGTTCTTTCTCAAGACTATCCAGCAAGGTCGCCTGTGGCTGCGTTACTCGCTCCAAAAATGCCTGCGCATAATTAGGTGCGGGGACAAAATTACGCCGGGTTGGCTTCGGCAGCGATTTAATCAACGCCACAACCAACTCACGGCGAATTCCTGGAATTTGCCAGTCAAAACGTTCATCCCTGACCTGATTTAATACCGGTAACGGAATATGTACAGTGACACCATCCGCATCGGTTCCCGGTTCAAATTGATATGTTAAGCGGAATTTCAAATTGTCCTGATGCCAGTAATTTGGATAATCCAACGCACTGATTTTATTGGCATCGCCTTTAATCAACATGCTCTTTTCAAAATTGAGCAGTTCCGGCTGATCTTTACTTACCGTTGTCCACCAGCGATCGAAATGGCGGGAAGAAACTACGTCTTTGCCAATACGTTGATCGTAAAAACTAAATAAAGTCTCATCGTCCACCATAATATCCCGGCGACGAGATTTATGTTCCAGCTCTTCAACTTCTTCACGTAACTTGAGATTAGCACGGAAGAACGAATGACGCGTCTGCCAATCCCCTTCCACCAGCGCATGGCGGATAAACAATTCACGGCACAACATCGGATCAATCTGGCTGTAATTGACCAAACGACCAGTCACAATCGGTAAACCATATAATGTCACTTTTTCCGATGCCATGACCGCACCTTGAGATTTCTGCCAGTGCGGTTCACTATAGTGACGTTTGATTAAATGCGCCGCCAGAGGCTCTATCCATTCCGGTTCAATGCGCGCAGCAATACGTCCCCAAAGCCGACTGGTTTCTACCAATTCAGCGACCATCGCCCACTTAGGCGGTTTTTTAAATAATCCAGAGCCGGGAAATACAGAGAACCGGGCATTACGGGCACCAGTATATTCCTGTTTTTCCACATCTTTCTGACCTATGTGAGATAACAACCCTGTCAATAACGCAACATGAATGCTGCGATAATCCGCTTCCTGGCTATTGACTGGAATACCGATCTCTTTAACGACCTGCCGGAGCTGAGTGTAAACATCCTGCCACTCTCTGACCCGCAGATAATTCAGGTAATCCTGACGACAAAGTTTGCGAAATTGGGAACTGGAAAGTGCTTTTTGCTGTTCTGCCAGAAAATCCCACAATTTTAGAAAAGCAATAAAGTCAGAGTCCTTATCGGCAAAACGACGATGTTTTTCATCCGAAGCCTGCTGTTTTTCCAGAGGCCTTTCCCGCGGATCCTGAATGGATAATGCTGAAGTAATCACCATCACTTCTCGCACACAACCATGAGCTCTTGCTTCCAATACCATGCGAGCCAGACGAGGATCGATAGGCAATTGTGCAAGCTGTCGTCCTATTTGTGTCAGCCGGTAAATCCCGCCAGATGAGGTTTCCGTATCAATGGCACCAAGTTCTTCCAACAAACGGACACCATCCTGGATATTACGTTTATCCGGTGCTTCAACAAATGGAAAAGCACTGACATCGCCTAAGCCAATCGAAGTCATTTGCAAAATAACCGATGCCAGATTGGTACGCAGAATTTCAGGATCGGTAAACTCCGGGCGGGATAAGTAATCTTCTTCTGAATAGAGTCGAATACAGATCCCATCAGAAACACGACCGCAGCGGCCTTTACGTTGATTCGCTGATGCTTGTGAAATTGGCTCTATCGGCAAACGTTGAACTTTAGTCCGATAGCTATAACGACTAATACGTGCATACCCGGTATCAATGACATATTTTATTCCAGGGACAGTCAATGAGGTTTCTGCAACGTTAGTTGCCAGTATAATGCGCCGCCCAACATGTGGTTGGAAGATCCGGTTCTGCTCGCTATTGGACAGACGGGCAAACAGCGGCAATACTTCAGTATGTGAAAAATTCTGTTTATTGAGTGCATCCGCAGTATCGCGGATTTCCCGTTCTCCACTCATAAAGACCAAAATATCACCAGAACTTTCCCGGCTTAACTCATTTACCGCATCAATAATAGCTTCCAGCTGATCCCGATCACTGTCATTATCATCACCTGCCATCGGACGGTAACGGACTTCCACCGGATAAGTACGGCCTGACACTTCAATAACCGGAGCACTATTGAAATGGCGGGAGAATCGCTCAGGATCGATAGTCGCGGAGGTAATAATGACTTTCAGATCAGGGCGTTTCGGCAATAACTGACGCAGATAACCTAATATAAAATCAATGTTCAGACTACGTTCATGTGCTTCATCAATAATCAACGTATCGTATTGTAATAGCAAACGATCCTGCTGCAATTCGGCCAGCAAAATACCGTCAGTCATCAATTTGACCAACGTATTGTCGCTAACCTGATCATTAAAGCGAACTTTGTAACCCACTATTGAACCCAGTGGTATTTCCAGTTCATCTGCAATACAACTGGCAACCGAACGAGCTGCTAAACGACGAGGCTGTGTGTGACCAATCAGCCCTTTAACCCCTCTGCCCAATTCAAGACATATTTTCGGGATCTGAGTGGTTTTACCAGAGCCTGTTTCCCCCGCAATGATGACAACCTGGTTATCCCTGATTGCTTTATAGATATCGTTTTTCTTCCGGCTGACAGGCAGGTTTTCAGGGTATTTAATCGGAGGACATGCAGTTTGACGATTGGTAACTTTTTGTTTTGCTGCGACAATATCCGCAGTAATAGATTGCGCTACAGCCTGTAAGGAGGCTTGATTTTTTATTTTTGCTGCTCCTTGCAGCCGTTTTTTTAAACGGAACTGATCGCGCAACGGTGTGTGCTCAAGTTCGGCATATAATTCAGCAATGGGTGCTGTCAAAGGTGATTCCACTGTGATAAATCCTTGTGACATTCTGAGTTGAGTCGCGCTGTCTTTATTTCTTAACACCGCTTTTAGTTATGTTATTACATATTCGGCTGACAAATCTATTGTTCAATAATTTTGAACGCCAATCTCGAAATATTGAGCTATTGTCTGAATGATAACCTCACTAAAATAGCTAACACATAGAAACAATCGGCAATGTATTAGTGGCAATACATTAGTTACTGGTGTTATGAAGGAATTAAAAATGAGCAACGTACTGGTTCTGAAATCCAGCATTATGGCGCAAAATTCACAAAGCAACAAAATGGCTGACTCTTTTGTCAAAGCGTGGCAGGCCAATCATCCAAATAGTCATATTAGCATACGTGATCTGGCTGCAAATCCGCTTCCAGTATTGGATAGCGAATTAGTTGGTGCGTTACGTCCAAATGGTGCTGAGCTGACAGAGCGCCAGAAAGCAGCATTAGCCTTATCAGATGAACTAATCGCAGAATTAAAAGCGCATGATATTGTTGTAATTACAGCCCCCATGTACAACTTCTCTATTCCAACTCAATTAAAAACCTATTTCGATTTGATTGCGCGTGCTGGTGTTACTTTCCGTTATACCGAAACAGGCCCAGAAGGTTTGCTACAAGGAAAACGTGTCATTGTGCTGAGTAGCCGTGGTGGTATTCATAAAAACAGCCCATCCGACTTGATAACCCCATACTTAAGTGTTTTCTTCGGATTTATTGGTATTACTGATGTGGAATTTGTGTTTACCGAAGGCCTGGCTATGGGTGAAGAGTTGGCAAATCAGGCACATCAGAATGCCCGCGATGCGATAACTGAGATAGTCGAAAAAATGACAAAGAAACAACCAGAAAAAATCGTTGCTTAATCAGGCTTAGCGCGTCAGACAAACCAATGGCGCGCTTATTTCTTCACCCAATTACCATTAATACCAAGCACAAACTCCCCGGCCTCTGCACGATTGACTAATTTTTCACCCGCTATTTTTGCCACCTGATCCGTTGTCATATTGTTCTGAGCGGCAATCTCAGCATATCTTTTTTCCCGCTCGCTATTGATTTTTCTGACCACGGATAGTGCATCCTGAGAATGCTTGACCGCTGCCAGATAACCGCTAAATGTTTCTCCTACCAGACCTTGCTGTTTTGCTTCATTTAGCGTCATACCCATTGCAAAAGAGCTGAATAGCAGGCTTAACAAAAGTATTACTCCCGTTTTTTTCATATTCTCACTCCTTAGAATAAATCAGAATTATTTTTGAGCATATCTTCAATCTGCCGATCAACTTTGATATGAATTTCATGCTCAATTTTGACATTCATATTGATATTGATAGGTTTATCTGGAGTTGCCACTTCCAACCTGATACACCCTGCCAGGCCTGAACAGAGCAATACCATACCACTAATAACTATCGAAAATCTGAGTCCACTCTTGGTTATCATTTATCACTCCCGTTTTACATTAGCAGTTAACCCCGTCTGTTGACGAGGTTACAAAAATAAATGGAAACGACTTATTTTTTTATTTCTCTTCAGTGAATTCAACCGGAAAGTCGGATAGTCTCTCAAGATAGAAATAATAGTATTTCCCATCATCATTAAAACAAACCAGCGGAATTGCATCGAATTTGCTTTTAAACCATTTATCAAACCAATTCATTTTGATCAAGGATCCATGACCCCAGTGGCCTGTGTTGAAGTCTCCACCTTTCCATTTGCTTAATATTTCATCAATTCGCACCACAGGGAGTGAATCAAAAAAATGAAGCAATTCGTTTGCATCTTCAATTTTTTCTCTGGAACGGAGTTCATCGAAAATCTGTTTGATGTTCATATTTAACCTCATGAGTAAAAGGAGTTTTAACTGATCATAGTCATCATTCCGTTGCTCATAAAATCAGGCGGTTCCATCAATTAAAGATCCCTAATATTCTCATCATCGTCTTCTCGGTCATTGATTTGTTCAATAACCGAGTGTTTGGTTTAGAGGTTTAATAAATGAATAATGTTAACTACCTACAAATATATTTTTTTCTAACCATTCTTCCAGATTACTGCCAAAGCGCAGACTGCGCCATAACTGGAATATATTCTCTTCATGGCGATAATTAAGTCTGACTTCTCGTTTTTTATCCACAACTGGATTAACCCCACTGATTTCTGATTGCAGTAGCAAAATACCCAGGTTATCAAGTGTCACATATGCCTTAGAACGACTAATTTCTAAATAACGCAACCAATCCATCGCCAAACCCGCAGTTAAGTCATTTTTCCCTATAGAATCAACCGTGTCCTTGTCCAGTCTTAATGTCAGATCGCCATCGTTGGCTACCCATCCTTGCTGAATAATCCACTGTTTATCATTTAATAGCACTGGCAATTCACCGCTAATTTTCCCTGACATGGCAAGTTGTTTAACTTTTAATACGTCGAATAATTTACTCACACTCAACTTGTTAAAGTTCAATACAGCGGCCTGTTTTTGGGGCAGTTGCAACTTATTTAACCTAAGCTTGCCATCCAACATATCAATATTCACATTAGACAAGGTTAGCGGCTGTATTTCAGTCGGAGGATAGAAACCTTGTAAATCCGCTGATACGTTACCCATATCAAACACCCCCTTAACAGCCTTTATCCTGAGCTTAACAGATGACGTTACACCTAATTGCCAAGTGTGTTCCTGTAAACGCCACGGTAACACAAAGTCCACCCCATCAACGTTTCCATTCCTCAGCCACATAGCCGCATTTTTTACTACCCAGTGCCCTCCGGCACGTAATCCTTGCCCTCTGGCCGCCGAAAATGCCGCTTGTGCATAGATATTCCCACCACGCACAGTGATCCCTAAATCAGCAGGGATCAAAGTTTGAAACGCCAGCAAAGATTGTTTCGGCCAACGTGCTTCTCCCCTTAACCTCGTACCATCCCAACGGCCATTAACGGGAATTGGCCCAATCCCCTTTCCGTGCAATTGACCGTTTAGCCTAAAATTATGGGGTGATTGGCCAGTCAAGGTTACCCGGAATTCAACAGGAGGCAAAAAACCACCGGAACGAAAATCCGTTCTCAACGTCGAAAATTGCAGATCTCCCATCAATGCAGATTTAGTGGCCGAACGTTCCCATACCAACGGTTTCATCAACTGTAAACGCGGAGCCTTCATCTGTACAAGGCCATAGTCGATAGTATCAAACCCTGTATTTAGTGCATTTACGGTTATCTGTGATTGTTTCCAGCTTCCTTTACCTGAAATATCCCATTTCGCCTTTAGTGGCGGTAAATCCCCATTTCCCCAATAGTGCCAATTCCAGTTTCCATTATCGGGTATAAAATCTTCGGCATAACCATCAAAATGCAGCCTGAAAGTTCCCCAATCACTCTCTTTTGCTGTGACTATCGCCTGTAAGCGGCCAGTGAAACCATTACGGCTTAAATAAGCACCAGCCAAAGGTAAACGGGCTTCCTTAACAGTAAAATTTTCACTGACTTTTCCCCAGATCCGGAATAGTGATCCGGGCTGGAATATAATTTTAGGTGTAGCCAGTGAACCTGTAACAATTGCCGGTAACGACATCGTCATGATCATTTTCCCTCTGTTCATTTGCCCGGTTAACTGAAGAGGAATATGAGCATTCGTTAAGCTGATTGGTGTCGGTTTTATGGAAAGAACAACATTCCCCTTACCAAATTTATTCTGAGTGAGCAGATTCATTCTCCCGCTCACCTTCATACCATTAAATCCTTTCTTCCACTGTTCGAGGGTAAGATTCACTCCGCCGGATAACGGTTGTGCCTCAGTGATCCAACGCCATTTACCATTGCGGATCACAAATTGAGATTGATTGAATGACCATGGCAATTCAGCCCATATCTGTGGTTCATTTTTCTCATGTACATTGAGTTGGGTAACTGTGAATTTCCCATTCTGCCCTTGCCATTCCAACGCGATCAGCAAAGGTTCAGAATACTGGCTGACAGGTAACTGCACGGCTATCCGATGTCCCTGAAGTGATGAGTCGAATTTGAGCTTTCCGGCAAATTCCTGCCATGGTGCAGGAACAAAATGATCAATGACCAATTTCATCGCCGGAATAGAAGACAATATTTCATTAACAGATATAGATAGTGGCGCAGACTGTGTCTTTGTCGCGGGTAGTTGTGATAAACATGGGCTCTGACTATAAACTTCAGCAATATGTATATCCCAATAGCGCTCTGCGCCCTGCTCATTATGCGAGTATCCGGCAGACAAACCGGATATCTTGAGCAATTCACATTCTTGTATCTTCAACGATAACTGATTAATAAATAATATATTCTTTTCCAACGTTGGTTGAGTTAACGAAAGAGTCATCCCCTGTGGTAACCAATGACTGGCAATCAGTGGCAGCCAACGCGGAAGTGTGAACCAACCAATCAACACTGATAACACCAGCAGTATTATCATCACTGCGAACACTTTTAATATCCTGGTCATCTGTTCTTGAACTCTTCTTTTCAACCTGAACACAACTTCCTGTTATGATAGTCTCATATCAGACTAGTAAGTCGGTTTATTATACAGGTTAGGTATCATAGCTTAACAAGTGCTTTGTTCGAGTATAGCGAGAGATAGCGCTAAAAACCTATCTCAGCAGATGCCATTATTGCCAGCAGTTAACATTTGTGTTTAGCAGACATAAATAGTTAACACATAGCAAAGTGAATTCAACGAGTAGCTCGAATGAAATTAAGAATCACACAGTCAATATATGGCGGAGATAATATGATGAAATTAGTCGTTTACAGTACAAAACAATACGATCGTAAACACTTTGAGTTACTCAACCAAAAACTTGGCCTTGATTACCATATTGAGTTCTTTGACTTTCCCCTCAGCCTACAAACCGCGAAAAATGCCGTTGGTGCAGATGCTGTTTGTATTTTCGTTAATGATGATGGTGGGCGCGAGGTCCTGGAAGAGCTGGCAGAAATGAACATTAAAATCCTGGCATTACGTTGTGCTGGTTTCAATAATGTCGATCTGGATGCTGCCAAAGAACTGGGTATCAACGTTGTTCGTGTTCCGGCTTATTCACCGGAATCCGTTGCCGAACATACCGTCGGGTTGATGCTATGTCTGAATAGGCGTATCCACCGCGCCTATCAACGCACCCGAGATGCCAATTTCTCTCTCGAAGGGCTGACAGGCTTCAACATGTATCACCGTACCGCAGGTATTATCGGTACTGGAAAAATCGGTCTTGCAACCTTAAGGATCCTAAAAGGCTTTGGTATGCATTTATTGGCACATGACCCCTATCCAAATCAGGAAGCGTTAGACCTTGGTGTGAAATATGTGGATTTAGAGACTTTGTATGCTGAATCTGACGTGATTTCACTACACTGTCCAATGACACCTGAAAATCATCACTTACTGGATGAAACAGCGTTCAGTAAAATGAAAGATGGTGTAATGATCATCAACACCAGCCGGGGTGCCTTAATTGATTCTATTGCCGCTATCAACGCATTAAAACAGCAAAAAATCGGGGCATTGGGGATGGACGTATATGAAAACGAGCGCGATTTATTCTTTGAAGATAAATCAAACGACGTTATTCAAGATGATATTTTTCGTCGTTTGTCTTCCTGCCATAATGTCTTATTCACAGGCCATCAGGCATTTTTGACAGAAGAAGCATTAACCAGTATCAGTGAAACAACGTTACAAAATATCCAACAACTCACTTCTGGTGAACCCTGCCCGAATCTTGTTGGATGAAGTAATAAATATCAGGAGATCAAATGAACAGAGCGATTCTATTAACGGTCGCCACCTTGCTACTTACAGCATGTCAATCTACGGGGGTTAGTGCCACAGGAAATATTACTGCTAAAGATTTACGACACCGTAATTTTGCTTTGGTTAGTGTAAATGGTGAGGATGTCTCCAATAAAGAAGATACAAAATTGTCCATTACGTTTGGTGATAAAATGTTTGTTTCCGGGACAATGTGTAACAACTTTATGGGGGTGGGAAAATTAAAGGATGATGTTTTAACAGTAAGTAAATTAAGCAGTTCTCAGATATTCTGTGTCAATGAAAAACTCAATAAATGGGATCAGGTCATGGTTGATATTCTGACCCAAGGTGCAAGTGTGAGTTTAAAAGACAAGCAATTAATGTTGACGAATAAAAGAAACAAGCTGGTTTATACTTTGAAGAAACCTGTTCGATAATCCAATTAATTAAAGCTATTTTACTTTTTGTTCCACATGCTTAGTCTAATCAAGATTACCCGGGTGCTGTCGGGTAATCTATCTCTATACCTTTCGGAGAGAAACCAGCTAATCCCTCATGCTCCTGAAGTACGATTAGTTATTCTGGTGTTGGCTATTTTTATGACAATAAAATCCCAATCGTTAATGTTACAGCAACCCAGAATCCTAAAAACTTCATATAACACATCCCGTTACTGTTCATTTTTCTGACTCCCTTATTATCAAATAACTCTTATTATCAAATAAAATAGTGGCAGCAACACATAGACAAAATTTTAACTATTTCATACTAAGACTTTACCAACCTTTTCCTATATATTTATTCAATGATTCCAAATATCATTCCATTATTTATTACTTGCAGAATAATCTGAAACACAAGGAGTTTTATCCAAATAAATTTACTATTTAGGCCATCATGTTTTTATATATCTGAGCAATTAATTTTCAGGATGCTCCTTGTCAGGGTATAAGGCTGCACTCCAGTTACTGTAAGTACAGACAAATATAGATGGTTCTTTGCTTGAGTAAGACTTGGCAATGGATTTGATTTTTTCTGCCAGTTGAAGGGACCCTAATGAAGAATTGCCAACATAAGTTCCACTTGGAAGACGATGCCATTTTCCATTAGGAAAACGTATAGATCTACTAAACTTATTTGCTGTCATTCTCTTATACAGCTTTTCATATCCTGTAGATCCCGTGCCATACAGTTCCACACGAATTAAATAACTTGCCATTTATCTTTCCTTGTCTTGACTGCCGAATAGACAAATTATCAGTTTTTCTTCACTGATAAAAGTGGGAAAAACGAGAAGAAAATCCGGCATTAATGACAATTTAAGAACTGGAGATATCCATTGATATAAAAAACAGTTTATATCAATGGATAAAATGGTTATTCAGGCCTATTTAAAATATGATCTTCCCAGTCCACGACATCGGATTCACGCACAGCAATATGCCTGACAGAAATACGCTCTGCGTGCATGGCTGACTTTGAACCGCTGACTAACGGATGCCAGGGCAGAAGATTTTTTCCTTCTTCAATCAGACGGTAAGCGCACGTTTTCGGTAGCCATGCAAATGTCACCATATTTTCACGGGTCAATTTGATACAATCAGCTTCATAACTGAAACGATCTTCATAATTTTTGCATTGACAGGTTTTGATATTCAGTTGATTACAGGCGACATTAGTGAAATAAATTTCGTCAGTATCTTCATCCATTAACTTATGCAAACAGCACTGACCACAACCATCACACAGTGTTTCCCACTCTTGATCAGTCATTTGTTCCAGGGTCTTCACCTGCCAGAAAGGTTGAGACATAATTTCTGTCATTCCTCATTACTAAATCACTCTGGTTGTTAAAACATGCTCATTAAGAGAGACGTTCAGAACATCACCAGATTTCAACTCCCCTACGCCTTCAGGTGTCCCCGTCAGGATAATGTCACCAGGGCGAAGAGTAAAAAATCGTGACATATAGCTAATCAATGGAATGATTGGCATTCGCATGTCACACGTATTGCCGTTTTGACGTAATTCACCATTTACTGCCAGAGAAAGCTGGATATTTTGTGGATCCTCAAAAGCATTAACAGGAATAAAGCCCGAAATCGGGCATGCACCATCAAATGCTTTACTCTTTTCCCAAGGCTGGCCTGACTGTTTAAATTCACGCTGCAAATCACGCAACGTCAGATCCAACGCGACAGCAAAACCTGCAATCGCCTGACTGACCCGCTCTTCGTTGGCATTTTTAAGCGTCGAACCGATTAAAACCGCCAATTCAACTTCATGGTGTACAGCACCCAGTTTCTCTGGAATCGATATGGGCTGACACAAATCATAAAGAGCTGTTTCAGGTTTTATGAATATCACCGGCTCTTCCAATATGTCTGAGCCCATCTCTTTGATATGTTTGTCATAATTACTACCGACACAAACGACCTTATTAGCAGGAAAATTCAGCAATACCCCTTGCCAGTCTTTATGCTGGTACATAGTATTCTTCCTTAGCTGTTATCAACTAATTTTTCAAGATATGAAACTTAATCAGTAAGGTGATGAATTCTCTGTTCGATACCATCAGCCATCATACTAACACTGAGAGCAAAATAGTAAGAGCGATTCCAATGCATAATGGTACGGAAATTTTGCGTCACCCAAAACGCCCTCGGTTCAGCTCCGTCAGTGATTATAATCCAACCTTTTGTTTTATTAGGTAAGTGTGCAAACTCAGAGGAAAAAACACCTAATGCTTGCCATTGTGAAATAGTTTTGCCCTGCTTTACTTTAATTCCTTCTAAAGTTTTATCGAAATTATCCGGTAATGAAACGGTGTATCCCCACGGTAACCCTTCCCGCCATCCCTCTTTACGCAGATAATTAGCCGTAGAGGCAAAAACATCTTCCTTATTGTTCCAGATATCAATTTTTCCATCATCATTGCCATCAGCAGCATAAGTCAAATAGGAAGTCGGCATGAACTGACTTTGTCCCATCGCACCTGCCCAGGAGCCTTTTAATGTCTGATCACCATCAATATATTTATTTTCTATGATATTAAGAGCCGCTATGAGTTGTTTTATAAAAAAAATTTCCCGACGACCTTCAAAGGCCAGTGTGGACAGTGCTGATACAATATCTTCCTTGCCCTGAATACGGCCAAAACCACTCTCCAGCCCCCACAAGGCAACGATATAGGATTTCGGGATGCCATATTTACGACTGATTTTCTCTAATTCAGGGAGATTTTTTTGATATTGCTCAACACCCTGCTTTATTTTCCATTCCGGCAGAACACGCTTTAGATATTCATCCAGAGTCACTTTTTTCTCTGGCTGATTGCGATCCGATTTAATAACTCGTGGAATAAAATGAACATCGGCAAATGCACGCGTCAACGTCTTCTCACTGAAGCCTTGCTTTCGTGCTTGTTGTTTTAACAAAGCCACATAAGCAGGAAACTGAGAGGGTTCACGGGAAGCAAGTGGGAATTGTTGATCCAGCGTTTTGACCTGCATTTGTAATAAAACTGTTGACCCTGAATTCTGCAATATTCTTCCATCGGGTGAAGCACATCCAGTCAGCAATATTACACTCAATAAAGGTACATTGATGGTTAATTTCATGAACCTCTCCTCTTAATTCAGGATCAAGCCACTACCAGTAACTCTTTTCATAGCCTGATTGCAACCAGATGTTCATTGATTAAATTTTCTACCGGAGGGGGAACCTGTAAATAAAATCCTTGCTCGCTCAATGCTACTTTCACTTTTTCAATATCCGCATTGGCCAATTTTTTTCTTTCTGCTAATGAGATCATCATAGAGAACTGTGGTTGACCAAATGTTTTCAATAACGCTTCAGGAACGCGTGAAAAATCTCCTTTTTTTTCAATGTAGAGATAAGTTTGTTCACGTTTTGGACTTCTGTAGATTACACAAATCATTGTCATAAACTCTTTTAAATTAACACTGCGACTTGCTTGAATAATTCAGTAACTATAACATGCTTATTATATTTAAGAATATCGTATCCTTGGAGCTGTTCCAGGGATCTTAACCTTGCTGAGTCTGAATATCGATGTCACAATCGCCAATTGAGCTAAAAGGCAGTAATTTTACGCTTTCGGTCGTTCATTTGCATGATGACCAGCCGGATATCATTCAAAAGGCCATACAAGAAAAAGTAGAGCAAGCGCCTGAATTCCTGAAAAATGCACCTGTCGTTATCAATATATCTCATCTGCCTGTAAATGCAGATATTTTTGTACTCCACCGGGTCATTGAATCTACAGGATTGCGGGTTGTGGGTATCAGTGGCTGCCAGGATGAAGAACAACGGGAAATGGTGCTGAAATCCGGGCTTCCTTTATTAAAGGAAGGAAAAAGCCAAAAAGTTCCTAAAGAAGAAAATAAACCATCTGAACCTATTTTCAGAAAAACTCGTATAATTAATACGCCTGTCCGTTCAGGACAAAGAATTTATGCTCCAAATAGTGATCTTATTGTCACCAGCAATGTCAGTGCTGGTGCAGAATTAATCGCTGATGGAAATATTAATATATATGGTGTGCTACGTGGACGTGTATTAGCAGGCGCATCTGGTGATAAAGAAAGCCAAATTTTCTGCACTCATTTAAACGCTGAGCTAACGTCTATTGCAGGCCAATATTGGCTCAGTGAAGAAATTCCAGAAAATTTTGTCGGTAAAGCGGCAAAATTACGTCTGGTCAATAACGAATTAACTATTGAAACCTTAATCTAGCCCTTATAACAAGGAATCGCTTCATGGCACGCATTATTGTTGTTACATCTGGTAAAGGTGGCGTTGGCAAAACCACTTCAAGCGCGGCCATTGCTACCGGCCTCGCACAAAAAGGGAAAAAAACCGTAGTCATCGATTTTGATATTGGGCTGCGTAATCTCGATCTCATCATGGGATGTGAGCGTCGTGTGGTTTTTGACTTCGTCAACGTGATCCAAGGTGATGCCACGTTAAATCAAGCGCTTATAAAAGATAAGCGCACCGAGAATTTATATATTCTTCCTGCTTCTCAAACTCGGGATAAAGATGCCCTCACACGTAACGGTGTCGAAAAGATCCTAAATGAGTTAACTGAGCAAGGGTTCGAGTTTATTATTTGTGATTCACCAGCAGGTATTGAGAGTGGTGCATTAATGGCTCTCTACTTTGCTGATGAAGCAATTATTACAACAAATCCGGAAGTTTCATCTGTTCGCGACTCGGATCGAATTTTAGGTATTCTGGCTTCCAAATCACGTCGTGCTGAACGAGGTGAGGAACCGATCAAAGAACATCTTTTGCTGACCCGCTATAACCCCGGTCGTGTGAACCGTGGTGATATGCTCAGTATGGAAGATGTCTTGGAAATTTTGTGCATTCCTTTAATTGGTGTTATTCCAGAAGATCAATCCGTTTTACGCTCTTCAAACCAGGGGGAACCTGTTATTCTGGATAAAGATTCTGATGCAGGTAAAGCATACGAAGATACTGTTTTACGTTTACTCGGTGAAGAACGGCCTTTCCGCTTCATTGAGGAAGAAAAAAAGGGTTTTTTGAAACGCCTGTTTGGAGGGTAACGCATGGCTTTGTTAGATTTCTTCCTGTCGAGAAAAAAGTCGACAGCCAATATTGCCAAGGAACGGCTGCAAATCATCGTGGCAGAACGGCGCCGTGGTGATGCTGAGCCTGCCTATTTGCCCGAAATGAAACGCGATATTCTGGCGGTAATTTGTAAATATGTACAAATTGACCCGGAAATGCTTTCTGTACAGTTTGAGCAAAAAAATGATGACATCTCGGTACTGGAACTTAATGTAACATTACCGGAGGTTGAGGAATCGTCAAAATAACGCTATCAAATAGCGCTATTTAATTTATTGTCTTTTCTTTTTCATATTATTTACTATCAGTGAAGATGAAAACGACACTGTCGCGGAAATAACAGCACCATAAAAATGGTACAGTAATAAATTTACTTCCCTGCCTGTTTATCAGGCAGGGGATCAGTACCTTTATCTCTTAAAAGATATAGATATATATCTCAGAAGCTATGACGCTGAATAATTTTCCAATATTTCAGCAATAGGCTCAGCCAGCCATTTACCACGCCAGCCCCTAATTAATTCCGGTTGCTGCTCTGGCGATTTCAATTTCCAATGCCAACAGAGCAGTTGATTAATTTGCCGACGAGAAGCTAACAATTCAGCATTAAAAGAATGAGATTCACTCACCTGAGCAATCATTGACTTAATTTCTTTAAACACTTTGCGATAACCCGGATAATCTACCAAATTCATAATTTGAGCCGGACACTTTTCTTCTGGAAGATCTCTGCTTTCTGCGACCATCGCCAGTAACCGACGCCCATGACAACGGATTTCTTGCCCGCTTAAACCTAAAGCATCCAGCTCTCCCAATGAAGTCGGCATATAACGGGCTACCTGCCATAAATTTTCTTCACGAATAACAAAATTAACAGCTAAATCCCGTTCACGGGCCTGATTCAAACGCCATGCAGCCAATTTTTTTAAGCAAGCCAACTGCCTTGGACGCAATTGCCATGCGTTACTGATATCTTTGTAAGCACATTCCGGCATTAATACTTCTTTACGACGTTGGGCAATCAAAGCACTTTCATCTTTTGCCGCCCCCAAATATCCTAGCTGTTCTGTTTTCGCCATCAAAATATCAGCCAGCGGTAATAAGTAGTAAACATCTGCTGCCGCGTATTCACACTGTTTTTCACTCAACGGACGAGCCAGCCAGTCAGTACGGGACTCACTTTTATCCAATTCCACATTCAGATATTCTGCAACCAGTGTTGCAAACCCACACGATAATGGATGACCAGTAAACGCGGCCAATGCCTGAGTATCGATAATAGGTGCGGGCATACATTGAAAACTATTCCAGAAAGCCTCTAAGTCTTCACTGCCAGCATGAATAAATTTTAATACATCCGGATCAGTCAATAATTCTCGCAAAGGTTGCCATTGCGAAATACCAAGGGGATCGATCAGAGAAAGTTGTTCACCATCAAACAGTTGTATTAAACCTAAGTGGGGATAATACGTCCTTGTGCGTACAAATTCTGTGTCCAGTGCAATTCTTGCATGTTGTTTTGCCCGATTACAGATGGACTGCAACTGAGCATCGGAGGTAATCAACTGATAATTCAAAACATCATTCTCTTAGCCATTCATAATATATGCACAACAACGCCGGCAAGAACCGGCGTTGTTGATGTGACAGGCAATTTAAAATATTTACCTTTTAAAAATCACTCTTCAAGCTATTCACTTCGCGTTGCTTGCTTTTCTTAATTCTTCATCGCGCAGTTCTTTACGAAGGATCTTACCAACATTCGACTTCGGCAACTCATCGCGGAATTCGACAATTTTTGGTACCTTATATCCAGTCAGATAACGACGGCAATGTGTCTTGAGTTCATCCTCTGTCAAACTGGCCTCCTTACGCACTACGAACACCTTGACGGATTCACCTGAGTTTTCGCTTGGAACACCTATTGCTGCCGACTCTAACACTTTAGGATGGGAAGAAACAATATCTTCCACTTCATTCGGATAGACATTAAAACCTGAAACCAGGATCATATCTTTTTTCCGATCAACAATATGTAAAAAGCCTTTTTCATCAATATTGGCAATATCCCCTGTTGCCAGCCAGCCGTCTTTTAACACCTCATCTGTTGCATCAGGACGATTCCAGTAACCTTCCATCACCTGAGGCCCACGCACCCACATCTCCCCCGACTCTCCCTGAAAGACTTCATTCCCTTCATCATCCACCAGCTTAATTTCCGTTGAAGGAACAGGGAAACCAATACTGCCACTATAGTGAGTCAAATTATAAGGATTACATGCAACCACAGGTGCACATTCAGTCAGGCCATAACCTTCAAGCAGATGACAACCTGTCAGCTTTTCCCATTTATCGGCGACGGAACTCTGCACAGCCATACCACCACCCACGGTCATACGTAATGCAGAAAAGTCTATTTTTTGGAATTCAGGATTATTGAGCCACGCATTAAATAGCGTGTTAACACCAGATAATGCTGTAAATTTATAGCGTGATAACTCTTTGATCGTTCCGTTCACATCTCGTGGATTGGTAATCAGCAAGTTTTGTCCACCTAGCTCAATAAATAACAGGCAATTTATCGTAAGTGCGAAGATATGGTACAGCGGTAATGCCGTAACCACTAACTCCTGTCTAAGGCGTAATAAAGGGGCGAAATTCGCTTTTATCTGTTCAAGGTTCGCCAACATGTTCCGATGGGTCAACATGGCACCTTTTGCCACGCCAGTTGTACCACCAGTATATTGCAGAAATGCCAAATCTTCGTTATTTAAATCCGGCTTGACATACTGCATGCGATAACCCTTGTGGATGACGCTGCGAAATGAAATGGCATCCGGTAAATGATACTTCGGAACCAGCCGCTTAATATATTTTACGACGAAATCTACAAGAGTTCCTTTTGGACGAGATAATTGGTCTCCCATGCGTGTCAAAATGACATGCTTAACCGGAGTATTGAAAACTATCTTTTCTAAGGTATGTGCAAAATTAGAGACAAGAACTATGGCTGATGTACCACTATCAGTGAGCTGATGTTCCAGTTCACGCGGGGTATATAGAGGGTTGACATTAACAACCACCATTCCGGCACGTAAGACACCAAAAAGAGCAATAGGATATTGAAGCAAGTTTGGCATCATTAATGCCACACGATCCCCTTTTTTCAGTCCCAATCCATTCTGCAAGTAAGCAGCAAACGCACGGCTACGTTCTTCCAGTTTACGGAAAGTGACTACTTCGCCCATATTAATAAATGCGACCTGATCGGCATAGCGTGCCACGGCATTCTCAAACATTTCAACCAATGATGAATAACGATCGGGATCGATTTCTGCCGGAACATCTGCCGGATAATGTTTTAGCCAGACTTTTTCCAAGTTGAATACTCCTGAAATCTAATTGCTGTGCAACCATTGACCATGAAACAAAAACCAGACCTGTATATTTAACAAATTATTAACTCAGCTTACCAGTTTGAAAAGGAACATTGTTCAGGTTGGCGATGCACGTCACTAATTTAATACTTCTTTAATCGCTGATAAAAAATAAGGCAGCCCATGCTGCCATATATTTTTATTATTTATCAATCAGTTACTAATAAAATTAACATTTAAATGTCTAACCCTTTAATTATACACTGATTTAGCTATTTTTGACTAAAACTCATTTCATTATTCCAAATGGTTATAATAAAAATAATCCAATGAATGATAACTATTAAGGGGTAGTTACATACTACGAAGGATATTTGCACAATACGACAAGTTGATATCATGTTTTCATGATCAAAAACGATTACACCAAGCCACAAAAGAAGAGCACTATCTAACCAATTAAAATATGACAACTTTTATTACAAGAAACAGGTGTTATGAGCCACGTAACTCAATCCAATTGGCGAATTATATTAATTTGCAGATTGTTCAATAAGCAAAAATCACACCAGCCTTTATTTCTCAATTCTTTTACGGAAGTCTTAGTGATAGCTATGGCAGAAAGCCTGCCATCGTTATCGGTTTTTTTATTTCAATGATTGGGTTGTTATTATCAGGTTGTAGTGAAAAAATCAGCCATCTCTATTTATCCAGAACAGTTACAGCATTTGGTGCGGCAAGTTTTATAATATATCTTTCCTTGGTATTCGCTTTCCAGCGAGAATAAGTTACTCTTGAAGCATATTACAAAAATGGCCTCATGATACTTTCAGGCATGAGACCATTTTTTCTTCAATTTCTCAATTTAAGACATTATTCAGTCAAAATCTTTCATATGAGATGGCAAAATTGGAGTACTTCCCCCCCAACCCATAAAATAGGGATTACCATAATATCCCCAGATATTACCTGTGGAGGGAGCCAAGGAAATACGCTGAACCTCATTCCAAAGTTTAAACCCATTAACATTCATCAAAACATAGTCATACGGGCTATCCCCGACTTTTCCTTTCTCCAGCCCCGTAATCAATCCCACAACTGTAACATAATGATCCTGAAAATCACTCGGTTCTAAAAAAGAATTGACGTAAGCATAAAGTCGACCAAGAGAAGGATTATCAATAAGTGGAGCTGCATCACTTGCCAATGGCAGTGTAGAGATTTCCAATCGTGTGCGTCCCTTCTCATTTAAGACGCTCAATACTTTTCCACCGAATCTCCCTTCATGACCTATGTATGAATCCGGCGTTTTTTTGACATCAAGTAAATTTTCTATAGGGTTTTTAGTTGTTCCTTTTATTGAGTCAGGAACTGATACACAACCTGTAAGTATCATTGCTCCTATAAATGCAATTAATTGCAGTATTAATCGGTAGTGTGTTCCATTAAGCATAAACCCCTCCAATACAGGAAAATCAGCCTGTTTTATATCTTAATCTTATGGACATCAATATTTCATGGACACCATTTTTTGCCACAAGTTGCATTAGCTTTTGTAACTTCCACAATGTCGTCTTTCTCAAATTACTTAAAAATGTATTACCTGAAAATGTTAACGACCTGGTAATTTTTTCCACGTTACCTCATTACGCAAATAAACAGGTTCCGCCGACTCAACAGCTATCGTTTTCCCCGCTTCCCACATCTGAACCGCCAACGGCAGCATATCTTCTGCATGAGGTAAGGTTATGCCACTTGATACCAGGGTTAAGTGACTATCCAATAATTGAGGGTAAGCCTCCCAGCCCGTTCCAGCTATCGCCCACTCTCCTGTTAAAGAGTTCATAATGAACTGCGCCTGTTCAGGCTTCAAAACTGCCTCTGTTTCATTCCCCAACCATTCGCCTTGTTCATTACGGGTATATTGTGCCCAGTAAACTTCTCCCATACGAGCGTCAATAGCAACTAAAACATTTGTTGCATTTTTCAGACGAAATGCCCCCTGAGCCATCGTTTTCAGAGAAGAAATACCGATCATTGGTAAGTCAGCCCCTAATGCCAGTCCCTGAGCAATCCCGACACCAATGCGCACACCAGTAAAACTCCCCGGCCCCTGACCAAATGCCAGCGCATCCAGTTGTTGTAATTTTATATCGTTCTTGGACAATATTGTTTCTACCATAGGCAGAATACGTTGAGTGTGTTCCCGTGGGGAAATTTCAAACTGTGCCTCAATGCGGCCATCATTCCAAAGCGCAACAGAACAAGCTTCGGTTGCTGTATCAATAGCTAAAATCCGTATGGACATGCCTTAACTCCGGCAAGAATAGAATTCGAAATAAGGGATTATACTATCATACCCCCAAAGATTTTACTCTGACTCTGATTGACGGGACTTAAGAAACGCCACGGCTTTCGACAAATCTCGTGTACGGGGAGATAAAGGCAGACTATTGAGAAAAACTTCACCATATGGGCGCATTACCAACCGATTATCGCAAATAACCACCACACCATAATCATCAACATCACGGATCAAACGACCAACACCCTGCTTCAGGCTAAGTACCGCATCAGGGATCTGAATTTCATTAAAAGCATCACCGCCCTTAAGTTGACAATCTTCAATCCGCGCTTTAAGGAGTGGATCATCCGGTGCTGTAAAGGGTAATTTATCGATAATGACACAAGATAAAGCATCACCCCGCACATCTACCCCCTCCCAGAAACTGCCGGTCGCCACTAGCAAAGCATTACCCGCAGCAAGAAACTGAGATAATAATTGCCTCTTACTGGTTTCACCTTGAACTAATACTGGTAAAGTCATGTTTGCCCGGAACTCTTCTGCCAGACAACGCATCATTTGGTGGGAAGTGCACAGGAAAAAACAGCGCCCTTTATTGCTTTCGATTAATGGTTTTAGCATACGAGCCAACAATTTTGCTCCGCCATGCTGATTAGGTGGTGGCAAATGGCGAGGAACGCATAATAACATTTGGCGTTGATAATCAAACGGACTGGGCAGGAGTAATGTCTGAGCCCGTTCTAATCCCAAACGTGCGGTAAAATGTTCAAGCTGCTCATTAACCGATAACGTTGCCGATGTGAAAACCCAACAACCAGATTGCTCACGGATCATTTCACTGAATTTGTCAGATACAGACAAAGGCGTTAATGCTAATAAAAAATGCCGGCCATAACTTTCAAACCAATAACTATGATTGGGCTCATCAACATTAATCAGCCTCTTGAGACGATTACGATAGATTGTTGCCCGTTCAAAGGCAGCATCCAGCATCGTTGAACGTCCCAAAGAGAGCTTCATTACGTCATAACAGAGCTCCAGTGCATCATCCAATCGCACCAATGCACGTTTTATATCCTGTTGTTGCAACGCTTCACGGAAGTTACCCCGATAATTATTTTCTCCAAGTGATAAACGAAAATCCTGTGTACTTTGACTCAGACGATCCGCACTTTTTTGTAATTGAGCCTGATCCCTGACTTCAGTACGGTAAGCGATGATGATATCCCGTGATAAGTCCAGCAATTGGCGACTACTCAGCTGCTGACCAAAGTATTGGCTGGCAATATCCGGGATTTGATGAGCCTCATCAAAAATCATCACTTCTGCCCGTGGAATTAACTCACCAAACCCGGTATCTTTGACGACCACATCCGCCATAAACAGATGGTGATTGACGATAACAATATCTGCCTCCATTGCTCTGCGGCGGGCTTTCAGAACGAAACACTCCTGATAACTCGGACAATCCCGGCCAAGACAATTGTCGTTAGTACTTGTTACCAACGCCCAAACAGCACTGTCTTCGGCAATCTGATGACAACTGCTGGTATCTCCATCTTCAGTTTGAGATGACCAGCTTTTCAGCTTAATCACTTCTGACAGCATTTCAGGCTCAAGCTGAGATCCACCAATTGATTGTTGTTCAAGACGCTCAAGACATAAGTAATTTGAACGTCCTTTTAATAACGCCGAACGACCAGAAAATTTCAACGCATCAGCGATAGTAGGTAAATCACGATTATAGAGCTGATCCTGTAGTGCCTTGGAGCCTGTTGAAATAATCACTTTCTTGCCCGAACGCAATGCAGGCACCAGATAAGCGAAAGTTTTTCCCGTTCCAGTACCCGCTTCTACCACTAATTGCTGTTGCTTTTGAATTGCTGCTGTAATGGCAGAAGACATTTCCCGCTGGGCATCACGGGGTTTGAAGCCTTGTATGGCTTTGGCAAGTACACCATTTTTCGCAAAATCGTCTGACACAGATCGTCTCTTTCAATAAAATAAGGCAGAATTATGCCAAGACTGAATAGCAATAACCAGCCAATTCAGCATTAAAACTGTATAAATTAACAGGAGATTTAATGACTATTGAACGTATTGATCCGGATACCCGCTGGTCAGAAGCTGTTATCCACAATGACACCATTTATTATACTAGTGTGCCAGAAAATCTGGATGGAGACATTATTGAGCAAACTGCCGACACACTAGCTGCAATTGATATCATGTTGCAGCGTCTGGGTTCTGATAAGAGTAAAATCATTGATGCGACGATTTTTCTGGCAGATAAAGCCGATTTTAATGACATGAATGCAGCCTGGGATGCCTGGGTTGTTGCAGGAAGTGCCCCTGTACGTTGTACTGTTCAGGCTGAACTGATGAACCCAACATACAAAGTGGAAATCAAAATCATCGCAGCCCTTTAAACAACCATATTTGTTTTATGGCATTGAAAAAGATCTGCTTATTCAATGCCATCTTACAGATTTGATGGATTGAATTTATGCCATTTTGATCATAATCATACCGATCAACAATAACACAATTCCTCCCCAACCTTTAAAATTCAGACGTTGATTAAACATGATCCAGCCTGCCGCAACTGTGGCAATAATTCCGAATGCTCCCCAAAGTGCATACGCGATGGAAAGTTCAATACCTTTTACTGCCTGTGCCAATGCACTAAATGCACCTAAAACTGCCACCAGCGATAAAACTCCAATCCAGAAGCGTTGAAAGCCATTGGAAAGTTTCAATAAAATATTTGCCACGATTTCCAGAAAAACAGCCAAGATTAAGAAAGCAGCATGCCACCATTCAAAATGGGCCGACATATTATGCCTCCTTTTCTTTCATTTGTGGTTTTGGTGCCTTTTTAGCCCCGGCTTTAATCAGTGCTATTCCGACTATCAATAGCGATAATCCTCCCACTTTCATGGGTGAGAGTGATTCATCGAACCACATCACACTAAAGGCCGTAATAAAAAGAATACCGATCCCTTCCCATAAGGCATAGGCCACACCTAAGGCGACCTTTTTAACCGCAATTGCCAATAGAATATAAGACGTTGTGATCATGGTGTACATCACGATCATACCGGTAAAACCACCCGAAACACTGGCATGCTTCATGGACAACGTACCAATGACTTCTGTCACAATCGCCAATGCAAGAAATATCCAATAAATCATTTTTTCTCCTGAACATACCTTATATAAGTATGCCAAGACATCAAACCATTAATGCCAATAAAATCATCTAAGAACGCGATATCAAACGGCGCTTGATAGTTTGATGTCTTGGCAAGAAATTAATTGACTAATAGTTAACTGATATATAGTCAGAAATTAGAATTTTCCGGAGGAAACCGGATAACAGGAGAAACACCCTAAAGTGCGCCGCACCAATAGTGTTCACTGGATAAGATTGCAGAGAGAAATAAGACGTGGGTATTACTTTGGATTTTAGTACTACGTTGAATTTTGACGCTTTTGGCGTTATTCATGATATTTTATTCTTTCATCACACGATTATCACTGTGTGATATACTACGAACCCTCATAATGGTGGTGTAATTAGTTGTCGTATATATCTAACATATTCAAACAATAAACGCAATTGGCGGGCAAGTTTTTTTAAGCTAAACAACTAACCCGTTTCAGTTGGCTGAAACTAAATATACTTATGGAAATTTTTTATCGTGATTAGTTTCAAAAATTAGAGAAAGAGTAAGCCAAGATAGGATCTGACCGGTGAATACGGTCAGATCCTATAATAGTAAAAATACAATGTATTATTCAAATTCGTTCCATGAACGCCCATCGCGTGTGATCATGGCAATGGAAGCCACTGGTCCCCAGGTTCCTGCCTGATAAGGTTTTGGTGGTTCATTATCCGCTGCCCAAGCATCCATGATGGAATCAACCCATTTCCAGGCTTCTTCCACTTCATCCCTACGGACGAATAGCGCCTGAATACCGCGCATTGCTTCCAATAGCAAGCGTTCATAAGCATCGGCAAGATGGGTTTGGTTGAATGTTTCAGAGAAACTCAAATCAAGTTTTGTTGTCTGCAAACGATGTTTGTGCTCCAGCCCCGGCGCTTTATTCAGTACTTCAATATCAATACCTTCATCTGGCTGCAAACGGATCGTTAGTTTATTCTGCGGTAGTTGTTGATAGGATTCAGCAAACAGATTCAATGGCGGCTCTTTGAAATAAACCACAACTTCAGAGCATTTTGCCGGTAAACGCTTACCTGTTCTCAGGTAGAAAGGAACCCCTGACCAACGCCAGTCATCAATATCAACACGAACTGAGACAAATGTTTCAGTTTTACTGGCCTTATTGGCGCCCTCTTCTTCCAAATAACCCGGCACTTTCTTGCCATGCACGAAACCAGCGGTATATTGCCCTCGAACGGTTTTTTCCCGCACGTTAGTTTGATCAATCCGGCGTAATGAACGCAGTACCTTAACTTTTTCATCACGAATACGATCTGCGGACAAATCAGACGGAGGTGACATAGCAATCATAGTCAAGATTTGCAGCAAGTGATTCTGGATCATGTCGCGCATCTGACCGGCCTGATCAAAATAACCCCAACGCCCTTCGATACCTACCTCTTCGGCAACGGTGATTTGCACATGGTCTATCGTGCGATGATCCCAATTATTAACAAACAGAGAATTGGCAAAACGTAACGCCAGCAAGTTCAATACCGTTTCTTTACCCAAGTAGTGGTCAATTCGGTAGATCTGATTTTCATTAAAATACTTTGCTACTTCATCATTAATAGCACGGGAAGAGGCGAGATCAGTACCCAATGGTTTTTCCATCACAACACGATTGGGTTCTTGATTCAATCCCGCAGCCCCCAATCCATGACATACTGCACCAAATGTACTGGGCGGCATAGCAAAGTAATGAATAGCCGGCAATTTATCCTGATTGAGAATTTTCGCCAACCGAGTGAAATGTTCTGTTTCATTAACATCCAAATTGCAAAATTCCAGACGTGAACTGAGTTTCTTCCACAATTCCGCATCCAGTTTTTCGGACATAAATGTTGTTAACGCTTCCTCAACGACCTTTTTATAGGCTTTTTTATCCCAGTCAGCGCGACCAACCCCGATAATCCGGGTATCCGGATGGATATAACCCGCTTTTTCCAACTGGTAAAGGGAAGGCATCAATTTCCGGCGTGCTAAGTCTCCTTTCGCCCCAAAAATCACCAAATCACAAGCCTGAGCTGTAGACGTCACCGCCATGTTGCATCTCCTCAATTACGGGATATTGTAATTTTTTTACAGAACTCGCAGGTAATGTACTCTTTTGATTATATGCAGTAAACATCTCATTCTTCGATTATGATGACTTGCATAGATCTCATTTCCCTACTTTCTGTGTAAAAATATTTATATTTCATATTGTATTATGAATGATATTTGTATCGGAAAGCGGTAATTAATTGAAAATTTACAACGTATAAGAAGTAATCTTACCAAGTTGAAAGTTAGATGTTTGTCATATTTTCATGAAAAATATCAAGTTATTGAATTTTCCCTCTGCCAGCTTTCAGTAACAAGTAGTATATTTTCACGAAAATTACATAGATTTCTCCTGTTAATGAAATCGTTAAAACCGAGGTTGAACTGCGTCTTATGAATACACTAGAACAGCTCCAAAATAGTCTTGATATTTTGAGTAAGTCTGAAAAAAAGGTTGCGCAGGTCATTCTTGATTCACCACATACTGCCATCCACTCCAGCATTGCCACTCTGGCAAAAATGGCGAATGTCAGTGAACCCACGGTTAATCGCTTTTGTCACCGCCTGAATACTAAAGGCTTTCCTGATTTCAAATTACATCTGGCACAAAGCCTGGCGAATGGCACACCTTATGTGAATCGCAATGTGGAAGAAAGTGACAGCGTCATATCTTATACCAATAAAATTTTTGAATCGGTAATGGCTAATCTGGAAACAGTTAAAAGTAATCTAGATATCACAGCCATTAACCGAGCCGTTGACTTACTGACACAGGCAAGAAAACTCTCTTTTTTTGGTTTAGGAGCATCTGCTGCTGTAGCACATGATGCCATGAACAAATTTTTCCGCTTTAACATCCCCGTCAGCTATTTTGATGATATCGTTATGCAGCGGATGAGCTGTATCAACAGTACTGAAGGTGACGTTGTTGTACTTATTTCCCATACAGGCCGTACTAAAAATCTGGTAGAACTTGCCAGACTGGCTCGTAAAAATGACGCAACTGTCATCGCCATCACTTCAACAGGCTCACTACTGGCACAAGAAGCCAGCCTCTCTATTCTGTTAGATGTTCCTGAGGATACTGATATTTATATGCCCATGGTTTCCCGAATTGCTCAACTTACCATCATTGATGTGCTGGCAACGGGTTTTACACTACGCCGGGGCTCAAAATTCCGAGATAACCTGAAGAAAGTCAAAGAAGCATTACGAGATTCGCGATTTGATAAGCATGATTAAGACAGGAAAATAGACTGTGTTTTTGTTCACTATTTATCAACTCTCCAGCCTGATAGCATAATGGAAAGTTTATCCCCGTCAGTATCATTTATATTGTGGGGTTGATAATCAAAAAAAGTTGCCTGGTTATCTCACGGTAACCAAAAATCCATACTTCACAGGTCAACGGAGTTAATACATGTCCAGACGGCTCAGAAGAACTAAAATCGTTACTACACTTGGCCCTGCTACAGATCGTGACAACAACTTAGAGAAAGTGATCAATGCGGGAGCCAATGTTGTCCGCCTTAATTTTTCTCATGGCACAGCAGAAGATCATGTCCAGCGCGCAAATAGAGTACGGGAAATTGCAGCTCGTTTGGGTTGCCACGTAGCTATACTTGGTGATCTCCAGGGCCCCAAAATACGTATTTCTACCTTTAAAGAAGGAAAAATATTTCTGAATGTCGGAGATAAGTTCCTGCTTGATGCTAATCTGAGCAAAGGAGAAGGGGATAAAGAAAAAGTCGGAATTGATTATAAAGGATTACCATCCGATGTGACGCCCGGTAATATCCTGTTACTGGATGATGGCCGGGTTCAGTTAAAAGTCCTGGATGTTCAGGGCATGAAAGTCTTTACAGAAGTTACGGTGGGTGGCCCTCTCTCCAATAACAAAGGCATCAATAAACAGGGGGGTGGTTTATCCGCCGAAGCACTGACAGAAAAAGACAAAGCAGATATCATCACTGCCGCGAAAATTGGGGTTGATTATCTTGCTGTTTCTTTCCCTCGTTCTGCTGAAGATCTGAATTATGCACGACGCCTGGCACGTGATGCTGGTTGCGAAACACAAATTGTTGCCAAAGTTGAGCGCGCTGAGGCTGTCAGCAACGATGAAATCATCGATGAAATCATTCTGGCATCAGATGTTGTCATGGTAGCTCGTGGCGATTTAGGTGTTGAAATTGGTGATCCTGAGCTGGTCGGAGTTCAGAAAAAACTGATTCGTCGTGCCCGTCAACTGAATCGTGTCGTAATCACAGCAACCCAGATGATGGAATCTATGATCACTAACCCGATGCCAACACGCGCAGAAGTTATGGACGTCGCCAACGCTGTACTTGATGGTACTGATGCAGTGATGTTGTCTGCGGAAACTGCTTCAGGTCAATATCCGGCAGAGACTGTCGCGGCAATGGCTCAAGTCTGCCTGGGAGCAGAAAAAATGCCGGGTATCAATGTATCCAAACACCGTATGGATATTACATTCGACAGCATTGAAGAAGCTATTTCGATGTCTGCCATGTATGCAGCCAATCATCTAAAAGGCGTCAAAGCGATTATTGCCATGACCGAATCAGGCCGTACAGCTCGTATGATGTCTCGTATCAGTTCCGGCTTACCTATTTTCTCCATGTCACGCCATGAATCCACCCTGAATCGCACAGCATTATACCGTGGTGTTACTCCGGTTTATTGTAGCGACCACATTGATGGCATCGCCGCAGCAAGTGAAGCTGTCAGCCGCCTGCGCGATAGAGGTTATTTAACTTCCGGAGATTTGGTGCTGGTTACTCAAGGGGATCAAATGGGAACTATTGGCAGTACCAATACCTGCCGGGTGCTTGAAGTAGAATAAAAAAGTGAATTAAATAATTAAGAAAATTATTCTGCGCGCTTCCGAAAGTAGCGCGCAGAATATATTAATTTTGTTCAGCTACCAGAATCGCCTGTGTATCTGGCTCCAACGCTTCAAACACATGTTCCTGATCTGCCGGATAGCAGATGTAATCACCTTCATTTAATTCTTCTGGTGCTGCTGTTGGCCCGACGAATGCCCGGCCTTTAGTAATGATAATATGCTCCACCGAACCTGGTGGATGTGGCTTAGAAATACGATCTGCTCCCGGCTGAGTCATTAACATATAAATGTCACGACGCGCCCCCGGTGGGCAAGTTGCCAGTAAAACTACCTGATAGTTCGCCTGCTCTGCTGTTATTTTAGTACCCTCACCACGTCTAATCACCTGCGTTTTGTTACTTTGTGGCTCCAGCAAACGGGCAAAAGGAATATTCAACGCTACACACAATGCCCAGAGTGTTTCAAGACTGGGGTTCCCATTACCTGCTTCCAATTGTGACAACGTAGATTTTGCAATATCTGCACGCCGGGCAACCTCTGCCAGAGAAAGGCCAATGCGTGCACGCTCACGAGCTAAACTCTTCGCTATTATGCTGATTGGCTGTGTCATATCATGGCTCCAATGTTCATTAAAACGAACAAAATGTTCGTCTTGATTTGCATTTTCATTTTGTTCATTATAATGAAATTTAGTTCGGTATGGGAAAAATAGATGTCCACTCACCATTTCTTCTCCTGTCTGAAAGGAGACATTAAAAAATCGATATTTCTAGTTTGTCTGGCGGTAGGTGTGGTTGGTGTTTCTTACGGTTCACTGGCTACTGCTTATGGTTTTCCGTTATGGGTTCCTATTGCCTTATCTATATTAGTGCTGGCGGGAGCATCCGAATTTATGTTTATTGGTATTATTGCCAGTGGTGGTAATCCACTTGCAGCGGCTGCAGCGGGCTTATTGGTGAATGCTCGCCATTTACCCTTTGGGGTGGCTGTGCGCGAATTAGTCGGAAATCACATGGCAAAGTTCTTAGGCTGCCATATTATGAACGATGAAAGTGTGGTATTCGGAATGTCACAAGCAACTCCCGAACAACGTAAAGCCGCATACTGGCTATGTGGTATCGGTGTCACCATATTCTGGCCACTCGGTACTCTAATTGGCAGTACGGTTGGCAAATTTATTCCTACACCAGAGACTATCGGTCTGGATGCTGTTTTCCCGACAATTTTGCTGGCA
Organism: Xenorhabdus indica; assembly: GCF_014467235.1. Classification (GTDB taxonomy): domain Bacteria; phylum Pseudomonadota; class Gammaproteobacteria; order Enterobacterales; family Enterobacteriaceae; genus Xenorhabdus; species Xenorhabdus indica. The sequence goes on from NZ_NKHP01000007.1 coordinate 91,019, forward strand.
ATGGTGATCCCTTCATTCAAAAATAAAACCTCGCTTATTCGCGCTTCTAGTGGCGCAGCAATTTCGCTCTCTGCCATACCTTTCGCACCCGTGGGCTTACCGGTATTACTGTCACTACTGGGCTTACTGACAAGGAAAAAATAATGGCAAACTATACCCTGATTATTATTGGCATTGCGATTCTGTCACTAGGTACTTATTTAATGCGCTTCGGTGGAGCAAAACTGGGGAACAGGCTTGCATTATCTGAACGTTCTCAGGCTCTTCTTTCCGATGCTGCAACCACGTTGTTGTTCTCTGTAGCACTTGCTGCCACTTTCTACGAAGGTGAACATTTTGCTGGTATGGCACGCGCAATAGGTGTTGCTATTGCAGTATTTCTTGCCTGGAGAAAAGTACCACTGATTATAGTGATTCTGGCTGCCGCGCTCATAACGGCACTACTACGCTATACGGGAATAAACTAAAAAGTGCATGTGCATGAAGCAGATGTAAAAATTCAGGGGGCAATATATTGCCCCCTTTCAATGACCAGATCAGAGATCATTCCTTTTATAAGGCTCGATATCCCCTTCTTTCCGTGTCTTGAGTAGTTTCAATATCCAGGTATATTGTTCCGGGTTAGGCTTTACCAATTCTTCCAACTCCTGATTCATACGACGGGCAATATAAGCATCATCCTGTCCTGCGATATCATCCATAGGTGGGCGAATATAAATATCTAACTGATGAGTTTCACAATTATAAACCGGGAACAGAGGAACAATGGCAGCCTTACAAACTTTCATCAAACGACCGACAGCAGGCAACGTTGCTTTATAAGTCGCAAAAAAATCAACGAACTCGCTGTGCTCTTCGCCATGATCTTGATCAGGCAGATAATATCCCCAGAATCCCTGACGTACTGATGCAATAAAAGGCTTTATTCCCGCATCACGAGAATGAAGACGTCCACCAAAATGGTAACGAGCCTTGTTCCACAGATAATCTGCTACCGGATTGCTCTGATGGTGAAACATTGCTGATACTGTCTGCCCACGAGCGGCCAATAACATAGCAGGAATATCCACCGCCCAACCATGTGGCACCATAAAAATCACATTCTTACCCTGTTCTTTTAAAGCGTGAATGATCTCCTCACCATGCCACTGAGTTCGCTTAAGCGTAGACACTGCACCTCTCAAATAAAGTTCCGCCAGCATGACAAAAGATTGTGGTGCGGTGGCAAACATCTTATCAATTAATATTTCACGCTGCCGTTCCGACAATTCAGGAAAACAATACAGGAGATTAATTTTCGCTCTGCGCCGGGCACTTTTTGCCTTTTTGCCTGCCCAGATACCAATTCTGGCCAGAAAGGGATCACGCCATTTAACCGGGATATAAGCCAACCCCGCTAATATCCCTACACCAGCCCAAAGCCCCCAATAACGAGGATGCAAATAAGATAAATGAAACGTTGGGATGTAACCCAATTTACTATCTGTATCTTTCTCTTTATTCATGAGCTAACTCTGGTGGTTCCAACATAGACTACCAATACCCGCTTTCAATGTCTTTTTTCCTAATATATTTGTTCCAAAGTATGTTCTTTTTCAGCAAAAATAACATAAAGCGGATGATACCAATCATCCGCTTTATGTGTTAGTAACCTGAACTTTTTAATTCAACGACAGTTTCGGTTTAACTTCTTTAACCATCGCAATATATTCCGAACGTTCTTTACCACTTAATCCGCCCGAACGAGGCAGTTTTGCAGTAAGTGGATTAACCGGTTGCTGATTATCCCAAAACTCAAAGTGTAAGTGAGGGCCTGTTGAACGACCCGTATTACCTGACAAGCCGATACGTTCCCCACGTTTCACTTTCTGACCTGGTTTCACCAGCAGTTTTCTCATATGCATATATCGGGTTGTATATTGACGACCATGTCTAATAGCAACAAAATTACCTGCGGCACCATCAAACTTGGCAACGATGACTTCTCCATCACCAACAGCCAGAACAGGTGTTCCTACTGGCATAGCAAAATCAACCCCTTTATGGGCTGTAACCCGTCCTGTAACAGGATTTAAGCGACGAGGATTAAAAGGAGAAGATACCCTAAATTGTTTTGTTGTTGGAAAACGTAAGAATCCCCGTTCCAAACCTGATGCATTACTATCGTAGAAGCGACCATCTTCTGCACGGAATGCATAATAATCATTACCGCCACTTTGCAAACGAACACCCAATAGTTGGCTCTGTTCACTTTTCCCATCAAGCATTTCGCGAGACATCAATACAGAAAACCGATCACCTTTACGTAACCGACGGAAATCTATCTGCCATTGTAATGCTTTGGTCACTTCCCTTACTTCACTACTGGTTAAACCCGCCGACACAGCACTTCCCGTGAAACTGCCATCCACAGCACCGGTAATGACACTATTTATCCATTCTCCCTTCTGATATTCCTTTGTCTCTTTGAAAACATCACCTTCACGGGTATAAATACGCGTTTCACGACGCGACACTCCCCAAGTTAACATTTTCAGACTGCCATTATCGTCAATAGTCCATGATAATGACTGACCAATACTTAAATCACGCAGAGCTTTATTTTGATTTGCTAACAAAGCGACATCAGACGAATCTATACCAAACTGGTTTAAAATTGAACTTAGAGTATCACCACTGGAAACAACGTACTGGTGGGGAATATTTGCCGTTGTATCAGTGCCACTCTCCTCATCCCTAATTCCCTCATCCGAGAATTGTTCATTACTATCACCTATCGTGTCATCTGTCGCATCAGGGATACTATCGGGCGTTGTGAGGATAATGTGCCCCGTTCTTTCCATTCTTTCTTCTTGTTCGTGATAAACAACCGGCCGCCACACAGCTACAGCCAAAGTAACCAAAGTCAGAGAGCCGAGCATGATTTTGTGTGGCTTAGGCAGGTTGTTATATACCAGAACGATAGTTTTAACTATCTGCTGCACTAATAAAATTCCTTATTATACTAATTCAGGCAGCCAAAGTATTGCTCCGACAGTTGAGTTATAAATTTCATGTAACTGTCTTTATTCAATACGATGCCACTTCCCAATGGGTCGAGTGTTCCAATACGCACATTAGTACCTTTTGCTACGGCATGAATGACGGCTGGCCTGAATTGAGGTTCAGCAAAAATACACTTTGCTTTTTGCTCAACCAATTGTGTTCGTATGTAATGTAGTCTTTGCGCACCAGGTTGTATTTCAGGGTTCACAGTAAAAACACCCAATGGTGATAACTGATAGTGTGTTTCAAAGTAACCATAAGCGTCATGAAAAACGAAATATCCCTGTCCTAGCACGGGTTTCAGAATATGGGTAATATTCTTGTTAGTTTGTACAAGCTGTCCATTGAATTTACGTAGGTTTACTTCTAGTTGTTGTTTCTGTTGAGGATACAGCTCAACAAGCCGGGAATATATCGCCTGAGCGGCTTTCTCCGCAATTTCTGGTGATAGCCAAATATGCATATTATATTGGCCGTGGTGGTGATGTTCGTGATCGGTCTCATGTTTATGCTGATTCGATTCATTTGAATCATGTTCACCTTCGCTATTTTTCAGTAATAGAGGTTTAATAGTAGGTAAATCCGCCAATTCCAATTGTTTATTCTGTGCAATTTTTTCTACTGGCTTTGCTAAAAATGTTTCCATATCTGGTCCAATCCAGACAACCAAATCCGCCTGATTAAGTTTGCGGATATCTGAAGGTCTCAAAGCGTAATCATGTGGAGAAGCTCCATCAGGTAAAAGCACCTGAGTATCTGTTACACCGTCAGCAATCGCGGCAGCAATAAAACCTAATGGTCGCATAGATGTGACGACATCTGCCTGAACAGAGTAATTAATACCCATTGTTAATACAGTAACCAATGCTACCTGACGAAAAAATGTATGCGCGTATTTTTGTGGTTTGTGTAACATAATATGAATATTCCATGCATTGAATCTAAAAATGTTATATTATAACATTCCATTGATTCTGCAAGACACTTTTAACATGTCTGTTATGTAACATGTCAACTATGATTACCCTAAAAAACATTACAGTTAAATTTGGTAGCCGCAAGGTATTAAACAATATCTCTTTCAACCTTACACAAGGTAAAATCCTAACGTTAATCGGCCCCAATGGAGCAGGTAAATCAACGTTAGTACGCATCGTTCTGGGTTTAATTCGCCCAACTTCCGGCACTATTGAACACAACCATACGTTAAGGATAGGATATGTCCCACAAAAACTTAATCTTGATCCCACCTTACCTTTGACCGTTAAACGTTTCATGATGCTAAAACCGGGCGTTAAATCAGCAGATATCATCCCTGTTTTGGAACGAGTCAACGCTACACATTTATTGCAATACCCCATGCAGAAGCTATCAGGCGGAGAAACCCAACGAGTTTTACTTGCCAAAGCGTTACTCAATCATCCTCAACTTCTGGTTCTTGACGAACCGACACAGGGTGTGGATGTGAATGGTCAGCTAGCACTTTATGATTTAATCAATCAAATTAGAACAGAACTTAATTGCGCTGTCCTTATGGTATCTCATGACCTGCACTTAGTGATGGCGAAAACAGACGAGGTTTTATGCCTTAATCAACACATTTGCTGTTCGGGTACTCCTGAAGTGGTATCCATGCATCCAGAATTTATTGCGATGTTTGGTCGTCATGGTGCAGAACAACTGGCAGTTTATCGCCATCATCACAATCATCATCATGATATAAGAGGAAAAATTATTTTGAAGAAGGGTGGAGAGCCACGTTAATGATCGAACTACTATTTCCGGGTTGGCTGGCCGGAATTTTATTGGCAATTGCCGCAGGGCCTCTTGGATCTTTTGTCGTTTGGCGCAGAATGTCCTATTTTGGCGATACACTGGCACATGCATCATTGCTCGGTGTAGCATTCGGATTTTTATTAAGTATTAATCCATTTTATGCTGTTATTGCTGTTACGCTGATATTAGCTGTTGTTTTAGTCTGGCTGGAAAAACGCCCACAACTCGCTGTTGATACCCTGCTAGGGATCATGGCCCATAGTGCCTTGTCATTAGGCTTAGTGGTTGTCAGCTTTATGACCAGTATTCGGGTTGATCTGATGGCTTATTTATTCGGTGATTTACTCTCTGTGACTTATGAAGATCTCTGGATGATTTCAGCAGGTGTTGCAACTGTTGCAGGGTTATTAGTATGGCAATGGCGTGCTTTACTGTCGATGACGGTCAGTCAGGATCTGGCTTTCGTGGATGGCATTAAAATTCAACGGCTGCGAGTACTGTTGATGTTGGTGACAGCTCTGACTATTGGGCTGGCAATGAAATTTGTCGGTGCACTGATTATCACCTCTCTGTTAATTATTCCCGCCGCTACCGCCCGCCGTTTCGCTCGTACACCTGAACAGATGGCAATTTTCGCCATTGGTATAGGTATGTTCTCTGTTACTGGCGGACTGACTTTATCCGCGTTTTATAACACACCAGCAGGGCCTTCTGTTGTACTTTGTGCTGCCGTGTTATTTGCATTGAGTTTAACGTGTAAAGTAAGAAGTTAATCATTCAGGTTAATAGAAAAATCTCGCTTCTTTGTTTAGATAAACACAAGGGTTATGATCTTAATGATGATGACCCTTTTTTTAAGACCAAATTTCAAGATAAAAAGTATCGACACAACAAGATATTAATATTAAAACGTAGGTATCTAAGCTGCTAATCAGCTTTGGCATTATTCACATTGCTATGATCATCTGTAAATAATTATTGATATATAGAAAAGTTAAAAACCAGTATTTTATCAATATGCTGGTTTGACAAAGAACATTTCGTGCAAGTTTATAGCAAATTAATATACGATTGCCTTTACATAATGCGCTTCGAGTTTAATTTTTACGGTTTTTCCTTGAACAAAGGCATCATGAACAACTTCAGCATGTCTTGCCTTTGATGCATCAACACTAACACATCCTATATCATTTGATTCTAATCCTACAAACCAATAAACATTTGTTCCCAAATGTTCTAAAGAAATCAAATAATCCAATTTCCCTATATAATTTCCAGAAGTCATTATTTTTGTACAGTGGAAATCAGGCGAAACAACACCTAGGTTTTCAGTTATTGCTTTCTCCATAGCCATCCCAGCGCCAGTAACCAGAGATAAAAACAATCCCGCAAGAACACTCACTTTTTTATTTATCATAGCAACCCCCTTATTTATATAAGTCAATCTTTTCAGACATCGACTAAATATTATCCACACGATATCTGAATGCGCCATATTAAAATAAGGATAACATTGATAACTTAGCTCAGATAAAAGCCAGTTATAAAAACTAATTAGTAACCACCAAAGAAATGAAAATTATCATAATAAGGTTTTCTTTATTTTAAAAACAAAAAACCTCGCAAATAGGTAATAATATCAATTTACTGATTGATGTATCATCTTCCTATTTGGGAGAGTATTCAAATGGCAAATATTGATATGGTTTATCCTTTTTACCATGCAAGTAAAAAGCCCCGCGAATGCGGGGCTGTATTTAAAATACCTGTGTTATTTCACAACGTGAATAACTTTGGCATCAATCTCAATACTGTTCCAGTCTTTGTCCACTTCACCTTCGATATGAACTTTATCGGTCGGAGTGACCGTCTGACCCAGCCAGATTTTGTCATCAATGTCAACGTAAACAGAACCACTGTTATCCCTGAATTCATAAAGTTCGTGGCCAATCTGTTTAACAATGTTACCTTCCAGCACAACCCATGAGTCATCATGAAGGGATTTTGCTTTCGCAACGCTGGTCAGGCCGAAAGTTGGACCTTTAAATCCTCCTTGAGAATAACCAGTGCTATCCGGGGAAACGAAACCGCCCTGCTGCGCTAAAGCATTAAAAGAAAAGAGGCTGAAAATAATAACGCTCAGTGTTTTTTTCATATGTTTCTCTTTGATTGTGTGTGCAAATAAAAAACCCCGCAATCGCGAGGCTTGAGAAGTCAAAAAACTGTGTGACTTTACTGCTACTTTCGTCACAATAGCATGATTTTTGCGTACATGTTAGTTATTTTTCAGGTAATTTTTACTCGCTTTCTTTACTTAAGCCAAAGTGTCGATAGGCATGATTGGTTGCAATACGGCCTCGTGGTGTGCGCTGAATGAATCCTTGCTGGATTAAGAAAGGCTCTAAAACATCCTCTATAGTTTCTCGCTCTTCACCAATTGCTGCGGCAAGGTTATCCAAGCCAACCGGCCCACCCATAAATTTATCAATAATGGCAACCAGTAACTTACGGTCGAGGTAATCAAAGCCCGCTGAATCCACATTCAGCATATCAAGGGCTTTCGCAGCAATGTCGCTGTTAACGGAACCATCACCTTTTACCTGAGCAAAGTCACGTACCCGGCGCAGTAAACGGTTGGTAATACGGGGCGTTCCACGAGAGCGCATCGCAATTTGTCTAGCTCCGTCATCTGAAATACTCAACCCTATATAACGGGCACTGCGGGAAACGATGCTTTGCAAGTCATCTACATTATAAAATTCAAGGCGTTGTACAATACCAAACCTATCGCGCAAAGGAGAAGTCAAAGATCCTGCGCGGGTTGTTGCACCAACTAAAGTAAACGGAGGCAGATCAATTTTGATTGAACGGGCGGCCGGACCTTCCCCAATCATGATATCCAGTTGATAATCTTCCATTGCCGGATAGAGAATTTCTTCTACAACCGGAGACAACCGATGGATTTCATCAATAAACAGAACATCATGAGGTTCAAGGTTTGTCAGCATGGCGGCGAGATCCCCTGCTTTTTCTAATACCGGCCCTGAAGTTGTGCGGAGATTTACACCCATTTCGTTGGCAACAATATTTGCCAGCGTGGTTTTACCCAATCCAGGAGGACCGAAAATCAGCAAATGATCCAGCGCGTCTCCCCGTTGCCGCGCAGCCTGAATAAAGATCTCCATCTGCTCACAAACATGAGGTTGACCAACATATTCAGACAGCAATTTAGGCCTGATAGCACGATCAATAGCTTCATCATCTTGCAGAACTTCTGCTGAGACCAGACGGTCAGCTTCAATCATCACTTAACTCCTGCAATTACAGAGCCGCACGAAGCGCTTCTCGGATAAGAGTTTCACAATCTGTACCCGGTTTAGCAACTTTGCTAACCATCCGGCTGGCTTCCTGCGGTTTATACCCCAATGAAACTAATGCTGCCGCTGCTTCTGCTTCAATATCAGCATCAGAATTAGCCGCCTGAGTTGCCGCTGGCAAATTAATGTCACTATTTTGGTTAAACAGATCGCCCTTAAGCCCTTTAAAGCGATCTTTCATTTCTACCACTAACCTTTCCGCTGTTTTTTTACCCACTCCCGGTAGCTTAACCAGAGAAGTAATAGCTTCCTGCTCAATGGCTGTCACGAATTGTTGGGCAGACATACCAGAAAGGATCGCCAATGCCAGTTTCGGCCCGACGCCATTGACTTTAATCAGTTCGCGGAAAAGTGCTCGTTCTTGCTTATCATTAAAACCATATAATAATTGAGCATCTTCACGCACAATAAATTGAGTAAATAAAATAGCTTCCTGGCCGATTTCAGGTAGTTCATAGAAACAGGTCATTGGCATATGAACTTCATAACCTACACCATTCGTTTCCAATAAAACCAATGGTGGCTGTTTTTCCAATACAGTTCCTCTCAAACGCCCTATCACTACTTACCCCCTGAAAATAAAATAAATGATTCGATACAGCTTATAGCATAAAAAAAACTGGACGTATATCCAGGCAAGGCTATTTCAGACGCCCTCGCGTCAAATTTAACCGTGGATCGCCTACACGGAGTAAATTCTGGCTCAGATGACAATGTGTAATTGCAATCGCTAAAGCATCTGCCGCATCAGCCTGTGGATTAGCTGATAGTTTCAGCATCGAACGTACCATATGCTGAACCTGGCTCTTATCTGCTGCACCAGTCCCAACAACCGTCTGTTTAACTTGACGCGCCGCATACTCAAATACAGGAATAGATTCATTAACCGCAGCCACAATCGCTACACCACGAGCCTGTCCCAGTTTCAATGCGGAGTCTGCATTTTTTGCCATAAAAACTTGCTCTATTGCAAAAGCATCAGGTTGGAATTGGGTAATAATTTCGGTAATACCTGCATAGATCCGCTGCAAACGACTGGGTAGATCATCAACTTTTGTTCGAATGCAACCACTACCAAGATAAATAAGTTGTCGTCCCTGCTGGCGGATAACACCATACCCTGTCACTCTGGAACCAGGGTCAATACCAAGAATAACCGCCATATCTATTTATTCACCTGCAGTATGGAATAAAAAAAGTGGAACAAAAAAACATGGAATAAAACGTTAGAGAAAGTGCCCTGACACGAAGTACACTTTCTCTACGCTGTGAATCCTGATGTTGATTACAGCAGAGCTGCAACTTCATCAGAGATTTCACCATTATGGTAAACCTCTTGAACGTCGTCAGAATCTTCAAGCATATCAATCAGACGAAGCAATTTAGGCGCAGTTTCCGCATCCAGTTCCGCTTTAGTAGATGGGATCATAGAAACTTCAGCAGAATCCGCTTTGAAACCTGCTGCATCCAACGCATCTTTAACATCACCAAAAGTCTCTGGTGTAGTGTAGACGTCGATAGCACCATCATCATAAGTTTCAACATCATCAGCACCTGCTTCCAAAGCCGCTTCCATTACAGCATCTTCATCCAGGCCCGGTGCGTAAGAAATCACGCCCTTTTTGGTGAACAAATAGGCAACAGAGCCATCAGTACCCAAGTTACCCCCCGTTTTGGTAAATGCGTGACGCACATCAGAAACTGTACGGTTACGGTTATCGCTCAGGCATTCGACCATTACAGCAGTACCACCCGGACCATAACCTTCATAAATGATAGTTTCCATATTATCTGACTCATCATTACCAACGCCACGGGCAATAGCGCGGTTTAAAGTATCACGAGTCATGTTGTTGGACAGTGCCTTATCGATTGCAGCACGAAGACGTGGGTTAGAATCAGGATCACCTCCGCCCAAACGTGCAGCGGTTACCAACTCGCGGATAATTTTGGTGAAAATTTTACCGCGTTTTGCATCCTGCGCAGCTTTACGATGTTTCGTATTAGCCCACTTACTATGACCTGCCATGAAAATATCTCCGATAAAACGTTTATTATCCTGCACATCCCAATCTGCTTGCTTTGTTTATTACAAATTGAAATCCATCAGGCTTGATAGACTAAATAACAAATTCTTCAATTGCCTGCCGATTGCTCCATGACTTAGTCAACTTAGCAGCCTCTTTCGCGACCAGCCATTGATAAGTCAGGTGCTCCGTCAGCAAAATTTCACGCTCCTCAGGTAACGCCAGCAAAAACCAATGTTCTTTGTTTCGCGTCACACCGGGAGCATATCGATAACGTAAATGTGAAAAAATCTCATAATAAAGACAGCGCTGGCAATCTATCAGTTCAAAATCCGCCCTGGCAATATCAATACCGATCTCTTCCTGTACTTCACGCAATGCTGCCTGATAAGGCGTTTCGTCCTCTTCCAGACTACCAGTAACAGATTGCCAGAAATCAGGATCGTCCCGCCTTTGTAACATTAGCACCCTTTTGCTGTCGGCAGCATAGATAACAACCAGTACAGATTCAGGGCGCTTATAATTCATTATTCGCTCTCTTTTTTAGTCACTGAAATAGCTAACTCTTCCAGTGCCGCCGGATTGGCGTAGCTTGGTGCTTCAGTCATCAAACATGCTGCCGCTGTTGTTTTCGGGAATGCGATAACATCTCGGATATTATCAGTATCCGTCAACAACATAACGAGGCGATCCAGACCAAAAGCCAGCCCGGCATGAGGAGGAGTACCGTATTTCAGTGCATTCAGAAGGAAACCAAATTTTTCCTGCTGTTCTTCTTCGTTGATACCCAGAATGCGGAACACCGCCTGCTGCATGTCATTACGATGGATACGGACAGAGCCGCCACCCACTTCATAACCATTGATAACCATATCATAAGCATTGGCGATGGCAGATTCCGGTTTGCTTTCCAGATCTTCGGCTGACATATCACGTGGAGAAGTAAATGGATGGTGCATTGCAGCCAGCCCACCTTCCCCGTCGTCTTCAAACATCGGGAAGTCAACGACCCAAAGCGGTTTCCAGCTTGCCAGATCAGTCAGGTTCAGATCACGGCCTAATTTCAGACGCAGTGCACCCATTGCATCAGTGACCATATTTTTCTGACCTGCACCGAAGAACAGGATGTCGCCATCCTGTGCATTAGTGCGGGACAACAGACCCTCAACCACTTCTGCAGACAGAAACTTAGCAATCGGGCTTTGGACACCTTCCAGACCTGCTGCACGATTGTTGACTTTCATCCATGCCAACCCCTTCGCACCATAGATGCCAACAAACTTACCGTATTCGTCAATTTGCTTACGGCTCAGTTCAGCACCACCCGGTACACAAATTGTTGCTACGCGCCCTTTTGAATCGTTTGCAGGTTCTGCGAAAACGGAAAATTCCACTTCCTTGACCAGATCAGCTACATCAACTAATTCCAGCGGGTTACGCAGATCCGGTTTATCAGAACCAAAGCGACGCATAGCTTCAGCAAACGTCATGATTGGGAACGTTCCTAAATCGACACTACGGACTTCCAGCCATAACTCACGGATCATTCTTTCCATGATTTCACGAACCTGCTCAGAAGTCATAAATGAGGTTTCGACGTCAATCTGAGTAAATTCAGGCTGACGATCTGCACGCAGGTCTTCATCACGGAAACATTTTACAATCTGATAATAACGGTCAAAACCGGACATCATCAGTAATTGTTTAAATAACTGTGGAGACTGAGGCAATGCATAAAATTTGCCTTTATGAACACGGCTTGGTACTAGATAATCCCGCGCACCTTCCGGTGTTGCTTTAGTCAGCATGGGTGTTTCCACATCCAGAAAACCCGCATCATCCATAAAACGACGAACAAAACCGGTGATTTTTGCTCGGGTTTTTAAGCGTTGTGACATTTCAGGACGACGCAGATCAAGATAACGATATTTCAGGCGCTGTTCTTCACTGTTATTTTGATTGCTGTCCAGTGGCAATGGCTCTGAACGGTTGAAGATTTCAAGGCATTCAGCGAAAACTTCAATTTCTCCTGTCGCCATATCTTTATTGATCTGGCTGTCAGGGCGAGCACGTACAGTCCCCGTAATTTGAATACAGAACTCATTACGCAGTTCAGAAGCCTGAGCAAATGCGTCTTTTTTATCCGGATCAAAGAATACCTGAACGATACCTTCGCGATCTCGCATATCAATAAAAATCAGGCCACCCAAATCACGACGACGGTTTACCCAACCACAAAGAGTCACTTTTTGGCCTTCATGGGCCCGGCTCAACTGCCCACAATAATTAGTACGCATACAATATCCTTTTACTCAGCTCGTTATGCATTCTGCTGCGGAAATTTTGGCATTGTTCTTTTAGGAAGAATTGTCAAAAAAGAGGTCATTATACTGGAAATTCCAGCCAGAGATAAGGCTATAACACGGTTCCTGCCAGGACAATTTTTTCTATCGGATAAATCAGATAGGATTTATCATTAAGTATTATGATTTATAGCGACAGTTTTACTTTTGAGGTTTATCATCAGTTAGCCGTTTTTGGTTAGGCAATGGAGTTATAAATGGTTAGCTCACTTTATATCGTATTGGGCGCATTACTGGTAATTAAACTGTCTTTTGATGTGATTAAGTTAAGAACACAGTATCGAGTTACATACGGTGATGGTGGTTTTTACGAATTACAGACAGCCATTCGCATTCATGGTAATGCTGTTGAATATATCCCTATTTCTCTACTCTTATTATTGATAATGGAGATGAATGGCGCAGCAGTATGGATGCTGCATATCTGTGGCATATTGTTACTTGCAGGCAGGTTATTACACTACTATGGCTTGCACCATCGTGAGTTCCGCTGGCGGCGAATGGGCATGGGGGCAACATTTATGTCAATGATAATAATGATTGTGGCTAATATATACTATTTGCCCTGGGAACAGATATTTTCTCCTTATTCGTAACCTATATTTAACTGACAAAGAAGCCAATTATTGATTCGAATTGGCATCTTTTTGGCTGCTTAAAAGGTTCTGTTGGATTAGATCTTTCTGCCTTTTCTTGCATTCTGTTAGAATAGCTAATTCTTAATTGTTTCCAAAACCAATGTTGTTATGTCAAATCAAGATCCTCACAATCAACGGGACAGCCTGTTATCTACTCCCATCGCTAAATTAGGAGACTGGAGTTTCGACGAACGGGTCGCCGAAGTCTTTCCAGACATGGTGAAACGCTCCATTCCTGGTTATTCAAATATCATTTCTATGATTGGTATGCTGGCAAGCCGCTTTGTGACTCCGGGCAGCCAGATCTACGATCTCGGTTGTTCTCTCGGTGCAGCAACCTTATCCATTCGCCGCAATATCAATGCTGATGGCTGCCGCATTATCGCTATTGATAATTCACCCGCCATGATCGAACGTTGTCGCCGTCATATTGACGCTTTCAAAGCAAAAACTCCCGTTGAAGTGATCGAGCAGGATATTCTTGATACCGACATTCAAAACGCTTCAATGGTGGTATTAAATTTCACATTACAGTTCCTTCATCCAGAGGATCGCCAGAAAATATTAAATAAAATCTATGCCGGGCTGAAACCCGGTGGTGTTTTGGTACTGTCTGAAAAATTCAACTTTGAAGATCAAAATATTGGTGAATTATTATTCAATATGCACCACGACTTCAAACGAGCCAATGGTTATAGCGAGCTAGAAATCAGTCAAAAACGTAGTATGTTGGAAAATGTCATGCGGACAGATTCTATTGAAATCCACAAAATTCGCCTGAAAAAATCTGGTTTTCAGCATACAGAAGTGTGGTTTCAGTGTTTCAATTTCGGCTCACTATTAGCTATAAAAGGAGCTGAATAATGATCGATTTCGGTAACTTTTATCAGCTAATTGCTAAAAACCATCTGAGCCATTGGCTAAATTATCTGCCCGCCCAGTTAAGTGACTGGCAGAAAACATCATTGCATGGTCAGTTTGGTTCGTGGATAAAAATTCTGGACAATTTGCCTGTTATTAAACCCACTCATGTTGATCTGAAAAATGGGGTTATTGCTATACATGAACCCGATCTATCAGAAGGGGAAAAGACACGTATCCACAATATCCTGAAACTTCTGATGCCATGGCGCAAAGGGCCTTTTTCTTTTTACGGTATTGAAATTAATACCGAATGGCGTTCTGACTGGAAATGGGATCGTGTTCTGCCTCATATTTCTTCTTTAGAAGGCAAAACTGTACTTGATGTCGGTTGTGGTAGCGGTTACCACATGTGGCGCATGGTAGGTGAAGGCGCTGAATTAGCGGTAGGTATCGATCCTACCCAACTTTTCCTTTGCCAATTTGAAGCAGTCAGAAAACTATTGGGCAATGATCAACGAGCGCATCTTCTTCCACTGGGTATTGAGCAGTTACCTGAGCTGAAAGCTTTCGATACCGTATTCTCTATGGGAGTACTTTATCATCGCCGCTCTCCCCTTGATCATTTGTGGCAGCTGAAAAATCAACTGGTTTCTGGTGGTGAACTGGTACTGGAAAGTTTAGTGATCGAAGGTGATGAAAATCACTGCCTCATTCCGGGTGAGCGTTACGCGCAAATGCGAAATGTTTACTTTATTCCTTCAGCTAACATGTTAAAAACCTGGCTGGAAAAATGTGGTTTTGTTGATGTCAGAATTGTTGATCATGCAATTACAACAATCAATGAACAACGCCGGACAGCGTGGATGAAAACAGAATCTTTGGCTGATTTCCTTGATCCATCAGATCAAAATAAAACAATAGAAGGTTATCCAGCGCCACTGCGTGCTGTTCTCATTGCCCGCAAGCCTTAATCCTGCATAACATATTGATGTGTGAATTGCCTATCATGGCAGTTCACACCTTCAATACTCAGATGCGACTAGTCGTTCAGATACTATTAATTGTTTAGATACTACTTTAGTAAAACCAATCATAGCTAGACTAGCGATCAATCAAACTCATCACACCCTTCATGGATTCCACTAATTCAGGATCGACACTGTAATGAGAATATTCCCCCATTTCACTATTTTCGGAGCTCATACTCACCCCCGCCTTACGGTAATTCATCTTAGAAGATACAATTTTGCCTGCTGAGCTATGAACCTCCGTCACCCCAATTTCTAAAAACTTACTGATATTACTGGCCCGGACACCCGCTCCTGGCATAATGCTTGGCCCACGGCTCGATTGCGACAACTCTTTTAATAAATGTAAACCCAGTTCAGCACTATTTTGCTGGCCAGATGTCAAGATACGCTTTACTCCAAGATCGGTAAGTTTTTCCAATGCGTTGAGAGGGTCACAACACATATCAAAAGCACGGTGAAAAGTGACAGCCATATTCCCTGCCAATGCCATGAGTTGCCTCATACGCAACATATCAACCTTTCCTTCTTCGTCCAAGACACCGAAGGAAACACCAGGAAATCCCATATCACGAACAAGGGAAACATCATTTTTCATGGCCTCAAAATCAAGTTTATCGTAACAGAAATCTCCACCTCTGGGCCGGACAATTGGATGAACAGGAATAGATAAACATTGTAACGACTGTTGTAATGCACCTGCGCTGGGTGTTAAGCCACCTTCTAACGGGCCTGCACTCAGTTCAATTCGATCAGCCCCTGCTTCTTGTGCAATCAGAGCACAACTTATGCTATAACAGCAAATTTCTAGCTTTAACATTAAAAGCCCCTTGAATATCAATCTGCCCACACGTCATAAATAGATCCGAAATATTTCATTACTGAACTTATTAACTATGACAACTATATTTTTAAAATGGCATGTCAGAAATCACAAGATCAGAGTTTTTTACTGAAAAAACACAATAAAAAGTCACTTTTGCCAAGCACTCCGCATTTCTGTCAATACTTCTTGATAGAAAGCAAATAATACTTGATCGAGATTACATTCTCATTTAAGAACAGTTCCATTTTAAATTATTTATCTTGGTAAAGGCCTACAACACATTCACCTCAACTACCTCGACGAAGAATCCACCGAAAGAGAGCTGAAAAACAAAAAGTAACCCTGCCAACACAGGCTGGCAGTAGCATGCAGGGTGTTGAATATGGTATAAACCCCGTTATTTTCTCATAACCCACACGCTTGAAAATGCTGCATTATAGAAATGTGTGATTTTCAGCGCGTAACTTAAGGTAACACTGTGAATATACAGGCTATTCTTTCAGAAAAAATCAGTAGTGCGCTGATTGCAGCTGGTGCTCCAACCGATAGTGAAGCTCACGTTCGTCAATCTGCAAAGGCACAATTTGGTGACTATCAAGCAAATGGTGTCATGGCGGCAGCTAAAAAAGTAGGTATGCCTCCTCGACAACTGGCAGAAAAAGTCGTCAATTTGCTGGATCTGCAAGGAATTGCCAGCAAAGTCGAAATCGCTGGCCCCGGTTTTATCAACATTTTTCTTGATAAAGAATGGGTTGCCACAAATACAGAAAACGCGCTGAAAGCTGAAAAACTGGGCATTTCTCCTGTAGAGCCACACACTATCGTTATCGATTATTCTGCTCCCAATGTTGCTAAACAGATGCACATTGGTCATATCCGCTCTACTATCATTGGTGATGCTGCCGCACGTACTCTTGAATTCCTCGGCCATAAAGTTATTCGCGCCAACCATCTTGGTGATTGGGGAACCCAATTCGGGATGCTGATTGCTTACCTGGAGAAAGTGCAGAATGAAAATGCCAGCGATATGGCATTGGCTGATCTGGAAGAGTTCTACCGCGCCGCCAAGAAAAACTACGATGAAGATGAAGAATTTGCCGTTCGTGCCCGTAACTATGTAGTGAAACTGCAAGGCGGTGACGAATATTGCCGTAACATGTGGCGTAAGTTGGTTGAGATAACCATGTCACAAAATCAGGCAACCTATAATCGTCTGAATGTCACTCTGACAGAAAAAGATGTTATGGGTGAAAGCCTGTATAACAACATGCTGCCGGGGATCGTTACTGATCTGAAACAACGTGGCATTGCTGTTGAAAGTGATGGCGCGACTGTGGTTTACCTTGATGAATTCAAGAATAAAGAAGGTGAACCAATGGGTGTTATCATCCAGAAGAAAGATGGTGGTTATCTGTATACCACTACAGATATTGCCTGTGCCAAATACCGCCATGAAGTGCTGAATGCGGATCGGGTTCTCTACTATATTGATTCACGTCAACATCAACATCTGATGCAAGCCTGGTCAATTGTACGTAAAGCTGGCTACATCCCTGATTCCATGTCACTGGAACACCATATGTTCGGCATGATGCTAGGTAAAGATGGAAAACCATTCAAAACCCGTGCAGGTGGTACAGTGAAATTGTCTGATTTACTGGATGAAGCCATTGAACGTGCGGATGTGCTTATCCGTGAGAAAAACCCGGATATGCCGGAAGATGAACTGAAAAAAGTCGTCGAAGCAGTAGGCATTGGCGCAGTGAAATACGCCGATCTTTCCAAGAGTCGCACTACAGACTATATATTTGACTGGGATAATATGCTGGCCTTTGATGGCAACACCGCGCCTTATATGCAGTATGCTTATACCCGCGTCTCTTCTATCTTCAAACGCGCTGAAATCGATGAAAATAGCCTGACATTACCAGTCGTTCTGAACGAAGAGCGTGAACAAGTATTAGCTACCCGTCTGTTACAGTTTGAAGAAACTATCACTACTGTGGCTCGTGAAGGGACACCGCATGTAATGTGTGCTTATCTGTATGATCTGGCAGGCTTGTTCTCCGGTTTCTATGAACATTGCCCGATCCTGAATGCTGAAAGTGAAGCATTGCGTCAAAGCCGCCTGAAATTAGCGCTGTTGACAGCGAAGACATTAAAACAAGGTCTTGATACTTTAGGTATCCAGACCGTAGAACGGATGTAATCACACTTTATAAAAACGGACGTAAAAATCATTTTACGCCCGTTTTTTAGCAATGTCAGATAATCACTGCAATCCTCGATGGGCAAAATCCTTTAACCGGAAGCCCATCAAAGCTAATGTGGCAAAATAACTACCGGCACCAGCAATGACAACGCCCATCAATCGCAGCAGGCGCAATGCCATATTTCCTTGCTCCCAGGCAGGCATAATCCACAACATTGCCAATAATACCCCCACCATTACTCCAATCGCCATTAACAACTTAAACAAAAATACTCCCCATCCTGCTAATGGCTTAAATATTTCACGTTTACGCAATTGCCAGTAGAGCATAGCTGCATTAAAACAAGCTGCTAAACCAATGGAAAGTGCTAACCCTGCATGTTTCAGGGGGCCGATAAAGGCAAGGTTCATGAGCTGAGTCAGAACCAAAGTAGCAATCGCAATCTTGACTGGCGTTTTAATATCCTGACGAGAATAAAAACCAGGGGCCAAAACTTTAACCACAATCAACCCCATTAACCCGAAGCAATAGGCAATCAATGCCCGTTGCGTCATTTCTGCATCAAACGCGGAAAAATTACCATACTGGAAAAGTGAAACGGTCAAAGGTCCTGCCAGAATGCCCAACGCTACCGCGCAAGGGAGTGCTAAGAGAAAACAGAGACGTAATCCCCAGTCCATTAATTTACGATACTCTTCATGGTTTCCACTGGAAAAACTTTTCGCCAGAGAAGGCAGCAAAATCGTTCCCAATGCCACTCCTAATACTCCAGAAGGTAATTCCATTAAACGATCAGCGTAATACATCCATGAAACAGAGCCTGAAACCAGAAACGAGGCAAAAATCGTATTGATGATCAGAGAAATTTGGCTGACTGATACCCCCAGAATAGCAGGCCCCATCTGACGGATAACCCGCCATACGCCACTGTCGCGGAAAGAAACACGCGGCAATACTAACATGCCTATTTTTTTCAGATGAGGAAGTTGGTATGCCAGTTGCAAAATGCCACCAGCAACAACAGCCCATCCCAGAGCCATGACTGGTGGCTCACAATAAGGTGCCACAAACAGTGAAAAGACGATCATGCTGACGTTCAGCAGTGTTGGTGCAAAAGCGGGAACAGAAAAACGATTCCAGGTATTGAGGATTGCCCCTGCCAAAGATGCTAAAGAAATTAAAAAGATATACGGAAATGTGATTCTGAGTAAATCACGAGTCAAAACAAATTTATCGGGTGTATCGGTAAAACCCGGCGCAGTAACATAAATCACCCAGGGTGCTGCGATCATACCAATCACTGTGACAATCGCCAGAATCAACGTCAACATACCTGAAACATAGGCAATAAACGTCCGTGTTGCTTCATCCCCCTGCTGATTTTTGTATTCAGCAAGAATGGGAACAAAAGCCTGTGAAAAAGCGCCTTCAGCAAAAATGCGGCGTAACAGATTAGGCAATTTAAAAGCAACAAAAAAAGCGTCTGTTGCCACTCCTGCGCCAAATATACGAGCAATAATGGCATCACGAATGAAGCCTAGCACGCGTGAAAACATCGTCATTGAACTGACTGCTGCCAGTGATTTTAATAAATTCATGATATTATTTAAAAAGTGTATTTTTATGACATGAGAATGAAAGCGTAAAGTCATTCCACCAGACATGCTCAACATGACAAAACACAACCATCTGTGACAAAGAATATGATCTGATGAGATAGCACTGATGGGCAAAGTTTAACAGACAACAACTCTGTCTACATTGGCTATCTCTTTTTTATTAATTATTTTTAATCCTGCAAACTCAGCAAATAATCTGTCACCTTTCTCGCCAGTTATCATCAGTTAACGCGGTCAAAACATGATCTTGCCAGGTTCCATCTATCATGAGGTATTTTCTGGCATATCCCTCCCGCTCAAAATTCAATTTTTTGAGCAAATTTCCACTCCTATGATTATGCGGCATATAGTTAGCCATAATTCGGTGCATTTTCTGATGACGCTGCATATAGCGGATAGCAGGTTGCAACGCTTCATACATTAACCCCTGCCCCTGTCGTTTTTCCGCCAAAGAGTAGCCAAGATAACAAGAATGGAATGCACCACGTACAACATTGGTGAAATTTGCCACTCCGATAATCTCGCATTCCTCAGGGTCTAACAGCACAAAATTGAATGTCGTATTTTGCCGTTGCAATTCTGCAACATAACTCAGTCTGTTTGTCCAACCTGAAGGCTGGTAAAAACTGTTATCTCTTGTTGGTTCCCACGGCTTAAGAAAATCTTTATTTTCTGAGTAATATTCAGCCAAACGATAAGCATCACGCTCATATACCAGACGAACAACCATCCTATCTGTAATAAAACGAACTTTAGGCGATGTAGACCGATAACCAAACATGCCTTCTCCTGATATTTATTTTGCAAAAACTCTGAATAATTTATCGCTAATAAAAAATAATATCATTGTCTCACGATAAAAAAATATCATCTATAAACCCGCTACCCTAAAGATAAAATTACGTCCAGAATGATAGAAATTTCATTCTTTATTCCCTCATATTTTAATGGTGCGAAATGTCATCGGTTTCACAAGCCCGTAGTTTAGGAAAATATTTTCTATTATTTGATAATTTACTGGTCGTTTTAGGATTTTTCGTTGTTTTTCCATTAATTTCTATTCGTTTTGTTGAACAATTGGGTTGGGCGGCTGTCATTGTTGGTTTCGCATTGGGGCTTCGCCAACTCATTCAGCAAGGATTAGGGATCTTTGGTGGCGCTATTGCTGATAAGTTTGGTGCCAAGCCGATGATTGTCATCGGTATGTTATTGCGTGCATCAGGTTTTGCCTTGATGGCAATGGCTTCTGAACCGTGGATACTAATACTTTCCTGCGCATTGTCTGCTCTGGGTGGAACCCTGTTCGATCCACCCAGAGCTGCGCTGGTGATAAAACTGACCCGCCCTCATGAGCGTGGGCGCTTCTATTCACTATTGCTGATGCAAGACAGCGCTGGCGCTGTGATTGGTGCACTAATAGGAAGCTGGTTATTACAATACAATTTCAATATCGTGTGCTGGATCGGAGCTGGAATTTTTGTTTTAGCCGCAATAGCTAATGCCTGGTTATTGCCGGCATATCGTATTTCGACAATTCGTTCTCCTATCAAAGAAGGCATGATAAGGGTCATTAAAGATCGACGATTCTTTTATTATGTACTGACCCTAACGGGATACTTTATTTTGTCAGTACAAGTCATGTTGATGTTCCCGATTATTATCCATGAAATTTCTGGTAGCCATACAGCCGTTAAGTGGATGTATGCCATTGAAGCCGCCATTTCCCTGACATTGCTTTACCCTATCGCACGTTGGAGCGAAAAATATTTCCGGCTGGAACAACGCCTGATGATGGGCTTATTTTTGATGAGTTTCTGCATGTTTCCAATCGGTTGGATCGACCAATTACATCTTTTGTTTGCTCTGATTGCCTTGTTTTATTTAGGCACAGTAACCGCAGAGCCTGCCCGTGAAATACTTAGTGCTGGGCTGGCTGATCCCAGAGCACGCGGCAGCTATATGGGGTTCAGCCGCTTAGGACTGGCTCTGGGTGGCATATTCGGTTACACCGGTGGTGGCTGGCTTTATGATACAGGCCATGCTTTGGACATGCCTCAATTACCCTGGATCTTTTTAGGATTGATCGGCTTACTCACCATTTATGCTCTTCATCGCCAATTTAATCAGAAAAAAATTGAGCCCGTCACTATTAACAGACATTAATGAGGTAAGTAATGGTGTAAAATCTGCCCATTGAAAATAAAGGAGACAATATGAAAAAATTTTTATTAGGGGCAGCATTAGTACTGGTTGGTTTACTCAGTGGCTGTGATCAATTCAGGGATATCAGTATCAATGAAGGTCTGCTCAATGATTATCTATTAAAAAAAGTACATTATCAGAAAGAAATCAGTATTCCTGGAATATCAAGCGCCAATATTAGTCTGGGAAATTTAACCAGCCAGATAGGCCGTCAGGATCCGGAAAAAATTGAACTGACCAGTCAGGCAAAAGTTGAAATTGCAACAATATTGGGGTCTATACAAGCTGATATGAAATTAACGCTCAGAGCTAAACCCGTATTTGATGCAGAAAAAGGAGCCATTTTTGTTAAAGGACTAGAAATCGTGGACTATCAGACAACACCTGAAAAAGCAGCAAAACCTATCAAGGCACTGATACCTTCTCTGAATACTTCATTAAGTGAATTTTTTAATACTCATCCGATTTATGTTTTGGATCCAGAAAAAAGTAAGGCTGAAGCTGCTGCGACAAAATTTGCCAAGGGACTGGAAATTAAACCAGGTAAACTGGTTATCAGGCTAACTGATAAATAATTTTAATTGTCGTTGAAATAATAAGGGGTAAATTATTTATTATAATTTACCCCTTATTTTAGCGATAATTGAGTGAATTATCGCCTCAAATGGAATCAACTAAGTGACAACATCACACAGACTCTAATTCTTCACGTAATGCCTGTAATGCCTCACGGCTAATAATAGCCAGAGTTCGATAAAAACCACTGATGGCATGTGCTTCAACTTTTCCAAGAAATTGCCCACACCACGGCAAGAGATATTCATCAAACAATGTTATCTGAGCCTGAACTTCATCTTCTGCTGCCTGATCTTCTAACCATGATGCTGCCAGCAATAAAGAACCAAACTGATCTGCCACAGTATCCGATAATGGCATTCCCCGCGCTATCAGGAATTGACGCACTTCATTTTCTGTTCCGTCAGTATAGTCAGATCGACAAGTAGCCACCTTAGCTGACTTTCCTACAAACAAAGCCTGATAGTCAGACTCTATTACGGACAATTCACAATTTTGTTGTAAACGATCCAACAGCTCATTCTGCTCTAGAGGCCATGCTTGTTTTAACTTTCCTTCAGCAATCATAGTCATCAAAGGTTGTAACAATGGATCCTGTGGTGCTCGATTAAACAGTGTACCCAGTATGCGGCAGATAATAGAAAATTCGTTCATGACTTAATTTAGTCCCAACAACTTAAAATAAAACGACAAATTGAAAAATAATGGGGATATTGTCCCTAATCCTCAACTACGGTGTAAAGCTGCTTATTAATATCCAAGTGACATATCCACAAGGCCAGTTGGTGTTTCTCCTTGTTCTATTCGTTGGATATTTTCACTAATGATATCCATCGCCAGTTCAGGAATGGTCGTTGCGGCAATATGCGGCGTAATATTGATACGAGGATGAGTCCAGAATGGGTGCATATTTGATAAAGGCTCTTCTGCAAACACATCAAGCGTTGCACCTGCGATATATCCTTTATCAATAGCAGTCAGAAGATCTTGCTCAACAAGGTGAGAACCTCTTGCTATATTAATAACATACGCTGCCTTTTTTAACTGACTGAATGACGATAGGTTTAAGATCCCACGGGTTTCAGGTGTATTAGGAAGAAGGTTAATCAACACCTTACAGTCAGAAAGAAATTCGCCTAATTGTTCTTTTCCATAAAAACTTTCAACATTATCAAATTTTTTTGCTGTCTTACTCCAACAACGTACAGTGAAATCAAACTCCATCAACTTCCCGATCACACTACGCCCCAATACTCCTGCACCTAATACCCCAATAACGAAATCTTTCCGATTATGAGGAAGTAGTGGCTGCCAAATGCGTTGCTCCTGATACCGTTTATACTCATCCATTCGGCGAAAATAGTATAAAACTGAACTAATGGCATATTCCTGCATCTGACGACCCATGCCAGTATCTTCGAGACGAATCAATGGAACCTTAGCGGGTAACATGCCGGGGTTGTCTAGCTCTTGCTGGAGAATGGAATCAACACCAGCACCTAGCGCAAATATGCCTTTGAGATTTTTACGATTCGCTAACATTTCATAAGGAGGGTGCCAAACAAGAGCATAATCAGCCGGAGCATGATCTCCACTGACCCAGTTTCTTACTCTGGCATTAGGCAAACGTTTTTCTATTCCTTGGATCCACTCATCGGCATCAAATGAAGGGCTAAAAAAAATGATGTTCATATAATCTCATTCCTTTATTGTTTTTTTTGATAGATTTAACCGATTGCTGAAAAGGTTAAATAAAAAGAAAAAATACCCAAATTTCACGCCAATTTTCCATAATTATTCACTATCACGTTGAATGTCCTGAATTGATATTTTTACTTATTTTCGTGCATTTAAGGTTATTTTTAAATTAACAGAACCCCTGATAAGCCCCAAAACTTAGGGAGCCCAGATAGGAGAACTTCAATTATGGCCTACTTTCAATTATGGTCTACTATAGTATAAAAAAACGAGTATAGAAAAACGCCCACGTGCAGATGGCACTATACTTAAAATGACATATCTTAGCTAATACCGATAGACGGCGATAACCCGACGCAAATAAAAATACCACCCGTCGGGGTGCGTTGGGTACACGGCGGGAACGAAATGGCAGCATGATGTGTTATCGAAGTAGACCAGAGACAATCACCAGGGCACCAAGAGTAAGATATTGGCTATTGAGTTTCATGATAAAAACATCTGGCGTTCAGGTGCCCTGCGATTATTCAACCCCCGCAATACCTTACCCGCGGCTTTATTCCATCACAGAAATTCATCTGCTGCACCTTTGTAGTCACTGGCATTAAGCTTCTTAAGCAAGGTGGAACGAACAAAGTTACCGACGCCACAATTGAACGTGAACGAACACAACGCATCAAACTGATCTTGAGTCAGTGATACCTTAACAGACGATTCAATGGTGATGTCAATAAGTTCGAGGTCATCATGTAAGAATGCTTCGGCCTGTTGTTCGGTTATCTCTTGTCTTGGTTTGACGCCTTTCGTGTGCCCATAACCAATTGTCCACGGAAAGCCGCCTGTTGCCGGGTCAGGGTAGGCTGTTAGTTTCAGACCTTCCCATTGTTGAAATGGGAAATTATGTTACCGGTAATATCAATATGACGTATCAGTCACGTTTTAGAATGAAGCCAGCCACTCAACCAAAACTGAATATTGATACATTAAGCGAAATTAACGTAATTATAGATATTTCCATAGGAATCCCTCATGACATCAAAAATATTTGAAATATAGTTTTCTCATTTAATTACCATTCCTTACTTACTTTATTTCATAAAATAATTATAAATTTAATAATAGTTTAATTTATATATATTTATTGGTGTATGGATTGATGTTTTTTATAATTCACAATAAATTTCATTTAGATATACAATTACCTATAAAATAAAGTTTTTATTAAAATTCAATTATAACAATCATTAATAATGAGGATTAAATCATGTCAGAGCAAATAATTCAAATCGCACTACAAAGCACAACCGGAAAATATTTAAGCAGAATAAGTCGCGGTAATATAAACCCAATAGAAGCGTCAAAAGATGCTATCGATCTCCCTTCAAGATTCACTATCAAGTCATCAGGTTCTAACCAAGTTGTACTTATGGCCGATAATGAAATGTACCTTAGTAGAATGAATCGTGGAGAATTAAACCCCATTGAAGCAGCTAAAAGAAAAATAGATGAACCTTCAATATTTATCGTAGGTTATATCTCTGAAAACAAAATAACGTTGCGGGCTGACAACGGATATTATTTGAGTCGTATTTATCGCGATGGAATTAGTACTATAGAAGCTGCAAAAGAACAGATTGATGATGAATGTTATTTTTGGGTAACAACCATCATGAGTTATCAATAAAAAATCGCTATAGATATAATAGACAAAGGAATTTCAAATTATGAAAAAAGAAATAGCTCCAGATTTCACTGGAGTAACATACAGAGAGGAAATCATAGGCATCCCTCTTCATGTGGTACATTTACCCCATAACACGATTAAATCTTTCTCAGGCATTGTATCGGCACTAGCTGCTGCAAACAGTCTTAATGTATTTTTAGTAAATCAGTTTCCCGCTTGGGTGAAATTAGCCGCCCCATATTCTACAGCACTTATTGCATATCTTGCAGCGGAACTTGCCATAATTATAGCTATGGATGCGCGTAGCAAATGCGGAGTTGATTTATACTCTCCAGTACTTCCTATAGTGAGTGCAGTGCCACTTTGGGGTCCTGTTCCCGCTTGTTGATTAGGAATAACATATTTGGTTTATAATCCACACCATTACAATACAAGGGTGCTAAAATATTCAGCACCTTTACTTAATTAAAACTACCGAATGCTGTTATCGTGGCCCCCAATAGCACTAAAACCCATAACAAATTGATTTATAATATTAAAAAACCGATGACTACAAGATTGCCAGTAACTATAAATGAGTGGGATACGAAAAAGTGTTTACCAGGCAATCAAATTGTTTTTTATTTGTCTAATCAGTCAAAAAGCCTAAAAAAATCGTGACAAGTCTGTTGACGCCTGCACTGCTTTTCCCTATAGTAGCGCCCCGTTGCAGTGACGAACACAGAAAGAATCCCTGTAACAACAAAATATGGTGAGGTGTCCGAGTGGTTGAAGGAGCACGCCTGGAAAGTGTGTATACGTGAAAACGTATCGAGGGTTCGAATCCCTCCCTCACCGCCATATTTTGAAAAATTAAAAACACGGTGAGGTGTCCGAGTGGTTGAAGGAGCACGCCTGGAAAGTGTGTATACGCGAAAGTGTATCGAGGGTTCGAATCCCTCCCTCACCGCCACTTCTTTAAGAAAGCCTCATTGTCCTCACCAAACCAATTTAGCCATTTTCTTTCAAACCAACCTCTTATCGTTGACTGTTCATTGCAATTTCGAGCACTTCTCACGAATAATTTTCTAATAAACAATTTATTAAAAATATGGGTAACCATTCTATTTTTTCACTATCTATTGTCTTCGACATTCGACAAACCTCTTTTATCATTACCTTTATTTCCTAACGTTAAGGAGCTATATATGTCCACTGTCGTGTTACCTCGTATTATGGAAATAGGTGGTGGGACTCTCATCAATCTTCCGAAAATTCTGCAAAGTATCCGCAGTAAAAAACCGCTGATTGTGACAGACAAGATGATGGTTCAGTTAGGTTATCTCGATAAACTGCAATCTATTCTGCAAAAGGCGGGTATTGAAAGTGATGTCTATGCTGACACAATACCTGAACCTACTGCTGCTTCTATTCAGGCCGGGATTGAAAAGGTAAAAAGTGGTTTGTTTGACGCAGTTATTGCACTTGGCGGAGGAAGCCCGATTGACAGTGCAAAGGCCATCGCCATGATGGGTAAATTTGGCGGAACAATCAACGAATATCGTTCTCCCCGCCAATTCAATGAACAGGGGTTACCTGTGATTGCCATTCCGACAACGGCAGGAACAGGTTCAGAATGTACTCGTTTCACAATTATTACTGATGAAAAAACCGATGAAAAATTGCTTTGCGTAGGTATGGGATTCATGCCTATCGCCGCGATTATCGACTATGAGTTGACTATCAGCGTTCCGGCAAGAACAACAGCAGATACCGGCATTGATGCAATGACTCATGCCATTGAAGCCTATATTAGCCGGAAAGCTAATCCCTATTCAGATAGCCAGGCTATTGCTGCTATGAAACTCATCGGCCCCAACCTGCGCAAAGTATATCATGACGGCAATAATAAAGTTGCCCGTGAAGCAATGATATTGGGTTCAACTCTGGCAGGCATTGCATTTTCTAACTCCTCTGTTGCACTTGTACACGGTATGAGCCGCCCTATCGGAGCTTTCTTCCATGTTCCACATGGTTTATCCAATGCCATGTTACTTCCTGCCGTTACCCGTTTTTCTTTAGACGCAGCCAAAGAGCGTTATGCCGAATGCGCACGCGCACTAACTTTTGCAAAACTAACAGACAATGACGATGTAGCTGGTGAAAAACTTCTGGCAACTTTAGCCGATTTAAATAAAGCGTTTTCTGTGCCAACACCAGAGCAATTTGGTATTAATAAAACACGTTTTTTTGAAGTTGTGGAAATAATGGCAAAACAAGCTGAAGCCTCTGGTTCACCAGGTAATAACCCACGTATTCCAACCATTGCGGAAATGGTAGCCATTTATAAGCAATTGTGGAATTAATAGCCTGTTTATTGCGGGAAAAATAATACCCTGTTCATCCAGGGTATTACTCAGAACCTGCATCACTTAACCTTCTTGGATTCGCCTAATCCTGCCCTGCGCCAATAACGGCCAAACTTTTTTATATAAGTCAGAAGCACCAAGTGGTGGATAATAAACACGACGTTGTAAAACATCCGGTCTGTTAACCTCCGCCGCGACCACTTAGATCAAAATATCCCTGTTTCCCAATTGTGGAATGAGTTTCTTCACCAGAGTCAGAACTTCTGGTTCACCAGGACACCTGATTTCGATTACAGCCATACTTTCAGGCAGAAAATCTGTTGTCATATCATTTTCGCCCTTCACAAGCCGACTTCATTAGTTAAGAGATGGATACATCCTTCTCAAACATTTTTTTGCTTATCTTTATAATAAGGAACAAATAGATTCAGCATTCCTCCCCAAAAAATACCATCTGACAAACCACCGACAAAGCCAAATAGCAAATTAAAACTCAAAGAATGCATTAAAAGAGGATGAATAGCTATCATCGCGGAAAGAATGAATTTGACACAGAAAATGATAAGGATCAAAATCAAAGTTAAAGGTGTACCTTGACGAATAATTAAATCACTTTCAGGTTTTTGTCTTAATCGTGGCTGAGAGTTCCATAATTTCCAGCCTATCGCAATACCTGCCAGTATACCCACAATAAGCGCCAGTAATGCAGAAACCTGAAAAACCGTTTCATGTAATACACTGTAAACTGCCCAGATAAAAAACAATATAGGCAATAAAAACAAACGACTGGGATGCATTTCTCTATCGTCTAACGCCTTAATTCCGCGGAAAACCAAAAAGACTAATAAGACCCAAACCCATACAGGGGTGTTTTTTATAACCATCAAGATCGACATGCCTTTCACCTTTATCTATTCTCTTCAATGTACAAGTTACAACTTTGCTGGCTATATCTTGAAATCTATTATTATAAAAAATTAAGAGCCTAATACTATAGGCTCTTATTATAATTGTTCCTAAATAGATCCTCTATTTTTTCGCATTTTTAATTGTTATACATAAATTATCTATACTCTCTAATCCAAAGGACATACCCGAATAATATGACCATCGGGATCTTCAACAAGAAACGTTCGGCCAAACACTTCGGTATGAGGTTCTTGTAAGACTTTAATTGCAGGTTCCTGTTTCCATTTTTCAAACAATTTATCGATATCTTCACTGTTTGGTAACATAATACCGATTTCAGAAAACCGTGGAATTGTAAGATCTGGTTTTGTTCCTCCTGACCAAATAGCAAACAACGCTTCTCCATCAGCAGGGAATGCCACATAGCGTGAGCTTAAAAATATGGGTTCAATATTAAAGATCATTTTATAAAACGCGGTTGAACGCTCAATATCACTAACATAGACAAGCTGAAGATTAGGTTTAGCAGATATAGCCACCCTATTACCCCCTACATTCATTGCATTAAATACATTTTTTATCAGTACTCAGATGAAACACTGACATCTTTTTTTTAATCTTTCCTTGGTGCATATTTCTTATTTATTCAACAACTGCTTTCAATCTTAATACTGTTTCAACTAAATCATGTGTCACTTGTTTAAAGAAATCCTGGGATTTAACAACAGGATTATTTATATCAACCCCAAGTGACAGTTTTTGTCAGTAGTCTTTCTGATTAGCCAGTTATTTTTTCAAATTCCCGCCACTCCTTCAGTAAAGATTGCCTTGAACGGGGGTAACACTGCCTTTCCACCTTCAGACTCATTATCCTGTCTGATCTGAAATGACGGAATGCCTCCCGTAATTCACACCAACCAATCACGATACTGATATTTTCAAAGTACCCTAACGCAAAAGGCCAAATTGTTCTTTCAGATTCATTACTTTTTAGATCTAAATAAACGAAGGTAATTTTATGTCTGGTACGGATTGCCTGTCTTACAGACTGAATATCAACCACGGGTTGAATAGCTGTTGCCGCCGACCCAATTAATAAGGAATTGTTCTCCAACAATTGTTTCAATTCTGTTGGGATAACAGCCGCAATTTTACAGACAGCACTGTTTGCCGATTCTCTTAGTTGTGGATCTGCACGTTTAGCCACCCAACTGGTGCCTAACGCCAGTGCTTCTATTTCATTTTGAGTAAACATGAGTGGTGGCAAAACAAAACCCGGTCTTAAAACATACCCTATTCCCGGCTCACCTTCGATAATCGCGCCCTGCTCCTGCAAAGATGCAATATCCCGATAAAGTGTTCTTAAACTAATGTTCATTTTTTGTGCTAACACTTTACCCTGTACAGGAAAATGATAACTGCGTAGCATTTCCATGAGAGATAACAAACGCTGTGCTCTGGACAATTCTCCATCCCTATTTAATTTGTTAAAAATAATCCAATAAATCATAAGCCAATTACAGAAATTGACTCAACTGAAACTCTGGAAACATAATAACCCTGCTTAAATAAACAGGGCTATTTATGTTTAAGTATACTTTGTGTATCTATCTGGCCTGATCAAGCTATCACTGATGGACGACGCCCTTTCCAAGGCATTGCTTGCTCCAGTTGCGCAGAAACCTGAAGCACTGTAGCTTCATCACCATAGCGGCCCACGAGTTGTATACCGATAGGAATACCATCATCACTCCAACCAAGTGGCAATGAAATAGCAGGTTGACCAGTAATATTGAAGGGATATGCGAACACCGAATCTGCCCATTTGGCATTGTAACGATCGATATCAGGTTCTGACATATCATAATACCCCATAGGACGCGGTAATTGTGTCAATGTCGGTGTAATAAAAATATCGTAAGATACCAGGTCAGATGTGAGTTCCCGCCCAAGTAAACGGATCTTTTCTATATCGTTGGAATGAGCCATACCATTTATCGAACGCCCACGTTCTAAAATCGCCCAGGTCACAGGTTCAACATCATTGGGTGTTACCGGGCGTCCGACAATATTAGATAAATCATCAAAAATTGCCGCTGTCTGCACACAAGCCATGTTGATGTAAGTCCTCCAGGCGACATCCGTGTCAAACTTCATATTGTGCTCTTCCACAATGTGTCCCTGCCTTTCCAACTCATGAACAGTAGCTAATACCGCCTTTTTAACCTGTGCATCAATTTGAGTGTTATTGGGTGGTGTGACAGTAAACCCGATACGCAATTTTTTCGGCTCGCGTACCATCAGCTCTAGCCACGGTGAATCTGGTGTTGGTGGTGTATAAGGATCGCCCGGAAGTGCACCTGCCAACGCATCCAGATAAGCAGCTGTATCTCTTACTGTGCGTGAACAACAGAGAAAATGGACGCCGCCGTACCAATAATCGCCAAAAGGTGCTAAGGTCACACGTCCACGGGATGGTTTCAGCCCCACAACGCCGCAGCAGGAGGCAGGGATCCGGATAGAGCCTGCTCCGTCACTGGCTTCTCCGATAGGAACAAGGCGAGCAGCAACGGCCGCTGCCGTACCACCGCTAGATCCTCCGGCAGTAATACCTTCTTTCCAGGGGTTTTTTGTGACACCATAAAGTTTTGGTTCAGTACTGATTGACCAACCACTCTCTGGCGTATTCGATTTCCCTACCAATATCAATCCCGCACGTTTAATACGCCGTGCCATTTCTGAGTCAACAGGGGCAATTATATCTTTCATATAGCGAGAACTGTTGGTCAATGATGTGCCTTTCCATTGAGTAGCCAGTTCCTTAAGTAAAAATGGTACACCGGCAAAGAGGGCATTATGATCGACAGACGTTGCAGCTTCTCTGCCAAGATCATATAGCTTGTGGACGACAGCATTAAGCTCAGGATTAAGTCGTTCAATACACGTAACAGCCGCTTCCACAAGCTCGACAGGTGTTACTTCTCCCTGCTTGACCAGCCTGGCTAAATCAAGCGCATCCGACTCCGTGTAGGTGTTAATAAGACTTTCAGTTACAGTCATTACTCTCTCCTATCGAATAGAGACAAGTCTACTTGTAATACTTATCGCTTTATCTGTTTCATATTGTATTGGTCTATATTCTTTATTTCCCGCATTGCAACTTTATGAATTATATCTTGTAATTTATAGTTATATTCAACAAAATTTATATATGAATTATAAATAAAGACCTTTTCAGTCGATTCAGGCTAAAACTATCTTGTTTATTGTCAATAGCGGGCTTAACCGGCATAAGATGACTTATTTTTATCATTATATTTTCCCGAACATAAATATTTGACATTACACTTTATATTAATAAGACTAACGGTTTTACCTCTAAAGGATTTAGGGAATAATGACTATATATGATTTAAAACCCCGTTTTCAGAACCTGTTGCGTCCTATCGTCATTCAACTTCATCAACGAGGATGCACAGCCAATCAGGTCACATTAGCTGCACTGTTTTTGTCAATTTTTGTCGGTTTATTATTAAGTTTATTCCCCTTTCCTCATCTCTATTGGCTCCTGCCTATTTTTCTTTTTATTCGTATGGCACTGAATGCCATTGATGGCATGCTGGCACGGGAACACAACCAAAAATCTCATTTGGGAGCTATCTATAATGAATTGGGAGATGTCATTTCTGATGTGGCTCTTTATCTCCCTTTTTGTTTTTTACCTCATGTCAGCAATATCAGTTTACTGATTATTCTGTTTCTTACCATTCTGACTGAATTTATTGGCATATTGGCGCAAACAATCGGCGCATCACGGCGTTATGACGGCCCGATGGGGAAAAGTGACCGGGCTTTTGTTTTTGGGGTTTATGGATTGGTTATTGCAATTTTTCCTTCAGCTTTAAATTGGAGCAGTTATTTGTTTCCTATTGTAGCCATTTTACTCTTGATAACGTGTTATAACCGGATTGTCAGAGCACTAAATGAAATCAAGCTCAATAAATGAATAGACATAAAAATACTGAACACATTATTTCACAGTGAAATTATAAAAAAACACTATTCATTTGATTTTTATTGATTCAACGCTAACCTATCAGGTAACTTTTTGACGTATAACACCTTTATTGGATGATAAAAGCGGTATCCTTATACTAATTACTTATTTTAGTCTGTTGTGTGGGCAGCTTATTTTTAGGTCTTATATTAAAATGAATACTCGTAAAATTAATGGGATACGACTATTTAGTGCGTTTATTGATTCCTGCTGGAAGGAATCTTACTCCTTTTCCCGTTTTATCAAAGATGCTATTGCCGGGATCACTGTTGGTGTTATTGCCATTCCTCTGGCAATGGCTCTGGCAATAGGGAGTGGCGTTGCGCCTCAATATGGGCTATATACAGCCGCCATCGCAGGTATGATTATTGCCATTACAGGTGGTTCACGTTATAGCGTTTCCGGGCCAACGGCTGCTTTTGTGGTCATTCTTTATCCGGTATCACAGCAATTTGGTTTGAGTGGCTTGCTGATAGCAACACTTATGTCTGGTGTTATCCTGATTATGATGGGATTAGCACGTTTGGGTCGGCTTATTGAATACATCCCGCTGTCCGTTACGCTGGGGTTTACTTCTGGTATTGCTATCACCATCGCCACAATGCAGATACAAAATTTCTTTGGTCTGCAACTCACACATGTTCCCGAAAATTATATTGATAAAATTATTGCTCTCTCTCAGTCCCTCCCTTCATTTCAGTTGAGTGATACACTTATTGGTCTGACCACTCTTCTGATACTGATTTTCTGGCCTAAATTGGGACTTAAGTTACCAGGTCATCTACCTGCTTTGGTTGCCGGCACAGCTATAATGGGAGTGATGCACCTATTGGGGCATGATGTCGCTACTATCGGTTCTTCGTTTAGTTACACACTGGGGGATGGAGCACAAGGTCAGGGCATTCCGCCAATCCTTCCTCAATTTGTGTTGCCATGGAATTTACCGGGTTCAAGTTCTTCCGATATTAGCTGGAATACCGTCTCTGCATTACTGCCCGCTGCCTTTTCAATGGCTATGCTAGGTGCTATTGAATCATTATTATGTGCAGTCATTCTTGATGGCATGACAGGGAAAAAACATCACTCCAACAGCGAGCTACTTGGACAGGGATTAGGTAATATTGTTGCACCTTTTTTTGGAGGCATTACTGCAACTGCGGCTATTGCCCGCTCAGCCGCCAATGTGCGTGCAGGTGCAACCTCCCCTATTGCCACAGTCATTCACTCCTTGCTGGTATTATTGGCACTGTTATTTTTGGCCCCAATGCTCTCATACTTACCTTTAGCGGCAATGTCCGCGATTTTATTGATAGTAGCCTGGAATATGAGCGAAGCTCACAAGGTTGTGGATTTAGTTCGTCATGCCCCCAGAGATGACATCATTGTGATGATGCTGTGTCTATCATTAACTGTATTGTTTGATATGGTGATAGCAATTACTATTGGCATTGTTCTGGCATCACTTTTGTTTATGCGCAAAATTGCCAACATGACCCGGATTAGTACCTCAGCAATGACGGATACTGAACAAGGGCTATTAGCTGTCCGGATTAACGGCCCTCTTTTCTTCGCTGCTGCCGAGCGTATTTTTACTGAATTGAAAGAAAAAAGTGTGGAATATCAGATTATTATTATGCAGTGGGATGCTGTTCCTGTTTTGGATGCCGGTGGGCTACATGCTTTTCAGGGTTTTGTACGCGAAATGGCGAAAGGACAGAAGCATGTTGTAGTCTGTGACATTCCTTTCCAACCATTGAAAACACTGGCAAGAGCAAAAATTGTACCCATTGAGGGACAACTTAGTTTTTATGCTACCTTACCCAAGGCATTAAAAGAGATGGAGTTTAATTATTCCCCTGAAATTTGTATTTCAGCAGAAAAAACCAGCCATTGTTAAGATTCTCTTGGCTTATCCAATCAGACATCAAACTAATCCAGTGGAACCCTTTTTACGGGATTGTCCATGTCAGATTTACTGGTATTCATTGCCTTAGCGACTTAATTTATCTGGAGTGACAACAATCTTGACAATTACCGTTTATGACCTACCTTTAATAGTATACCTTCGTTTCGCACTTCATTCATAATTTATTGTTTTCTTTTCATTAAGAATTGTCGTGTATGCAATATACATACAAACACTTAGAGATCAAAATATTACAGATATAGCTGCGGAAAGTCGGATGTAAAGTTTCTATTTTTCATTATTAAGGGGAGCATCATGAAAATAGAAAAAACTTTTTATAACAATACAAAAATGCCTATTTTAGTAATTCTTGGGGCAGAGTATGTAAGGGGTACAGTTAGCCCTTCAGTCTACAGACAAACAGTCAACCCTCAAGAAACAGAAACTTTAACTGTTGATGGAGACTATATATCGCGGCTTGATTTGGTTATACAGTATAACCAAATTGACTTTGGTATGAGTTTAAAAACTATGGAGCAAGAGCCGGAAATAACTAGTTTTTTAAAATATGAAAAATTCGTTCTTAATTATAATGAAACGAATGAAGTTAATCCACCTGAATATTTTCAGGTTTCTATAATTCCGTTGATTGAATTATAATATCATTTAACATAACTAACAGGAGGTTATGAAATGGATAGTAATCTTCATTATAATCCTGATAAGTACATAGCTAACTATACTGAATTCAATTTTTACGTATCTATATACCTTTACTTCAATAAAAAGGAAAAATTCGCATCAACATATATAAAATCTAATTCGTGGGAGGCCTTTAAAATTCCAGGTATTCCTATAGTAACTGGCATAGTATTTCAAAGTGTTACAACTGCATTACAACTGCGATATTTTGCACAATCTCCCGCATCAAAAGGTCTTATGTCTCATTTTGAAAAACCAAGCATTCATCTTCATCAAGGAAGAGACGTTGAATTTTATTTTTATTTAACAAGTACAATACAAGAGCAAAAGTAATTAATTAATATTATTTACATTTCTATCCAGGATAAAAACTAGCATATTGATATCATAACCAAGAACAAAATTTCTCATCCACATTATAATGGAGTGATGAATCATTCATCGCTCCATTATAATAAAAAATCCCCGTATAATCTGTGTAAAATTCGACAACTCAAATTCTTGATTATTGATCAGCTATTTTATAAAGGTCTAAAAAATTAATAATATGGCTTTCAAGCTGCGATTTGAAAAACACCAGATATACAAAAGCGGTTACAATGATAATTATCTGTAACCGCATATTATTCAATATTTCAGTCGATTAAATTATTACTTACTGGTATCCAATGCCGGGAAACCTTTCACTACATCATCAATCGCTTTCAACTGCATCAAGAATGGTTCCAGTTTTGCCAGTGGTAGTGCAGATGGGCCATCACATTTTGCATTTTCTGGGTCTGGATGCGCTTCAAGGAATAAACCAGCAATGCCCACTGCCATTCCCGCACGAGCCAGTTCAGCAACCTGCCCGCGGCGGCCACCGGAAGCTGCACCAAAAGGATCTCGACACTGTAATGAATGTGTTACATCAAAAATCACAGGTGAACCATTGGTTGCTTGTTTCATCACACCAAAACCCAACATATCAACAACCAGATTGTCATAACCGAAGTTACTACCACGGTCACACAGGATCACCTGTTCATTGCCACCTTCTTTGAATTTTTCTACGATATTACCCATTTGCCCCGGACTAACAAATTGTGGTTTTTTAATATTAATCACAGCTCCAGTTTTCGCCATCGCTTCAACCAGATCAGTTTGACGGGCGAGGAAAGCCGGAAGCTGGATAACATCAACCACTTCAGCCACAGGTTGAGCTTGTGCAGGTTCATGCACATCAGTGATGATTTTTATGCCGAAAGTCTGTTTCAGTTCCTGAAAGATTTTCATTCCCTCTTCCAAACCAGGGCCACGATAAGAGTGGATAGAAGAACGATTAGCCTTATCAAAAGATGCTTTGAAAACATAAGGAATGCCCAGTTTTTGTGTCACTGTGACATAGTGCTCACAAATCTGCATGGCCAAATCCCGTGACTCAAGAACGTTCATGCCACCAAACAATACAAATGGCAGATCATTTGCGACCTTAATATCACCAATATTAACCACTTTCTGTTGCATGCTTATACCTTCTGTTGTTAAGCGCAAATAAATTTGCTGTATTAATAAAACATAAAATCAGGCGCAGACATTTCGTCATTGCACGATAAGTCTATTTATTTAAATACTGTTAATGCAGTACTATTGGCGGTTGCTCTATGGAGTTAATCTGCATTTTTATCATCTCTGAGATTGGATCCTCAGGGCAATGCTCTACAAAATAACTCAAATCCGAAACAGCAATATGATTACAATCGAGCTGAGCATAAATAAGCCCACGATCACGGATTTCATACGGGTCATCAGGGTCGAACATCAATACGACCTCACTGGCTTTGAGTGCCAGTTCCATCTTTTTCTCTTCCATTAAAGAAACTTTGATCGTATCTGTAATCTTGCGCACAATGCTGCTGTTATCCGCTTCCTGCAAGTCTTTCTTTTCCAACCGAACAGTTGGACCAATGTTACCTTTCAACCAGACATCAAGGGTATGCTCATTGAGAGTCTCCCCATTCATGGGATTAATGAACCACGTAGGTTGATCAGGCAAATCGATGCGCAATATCAACTGTGTTGGAAATATCACTGGCTGTACAGGCATTGCCAATGCCTGAGCTATATGTGCAAACAGCGTACCTAACGCAACCGGAGCACCTTGACGTGAATGAAGTACACTATCCAACCATAAAGTATCCGATAGACAGTACACCCCATTCGCCGCGCCAAACTTCCATTCCCGATAAAAAAGTGTCAGCAACGATTGCAATTTTGCCCTGGTATCGTTGACTAAAGAAAGTACCTGCCGTGCTTCTTCAACCAAAACAGTTAACTGTTCTGCCACTGAAGTTTGTGGAAAATCAGGACGAATAGCCTTTGTAACCAAAATAATACCATCAATCAGAGGAGCATTATTGAATTCATAATTAGCTATGGGGTTCATTTTTATTCCATCGACCTACCGTGATACGTTCATTACCACCATAATCTTGAAAAGTCGCTATCTGATGATAACCCTTCTCTAAAAACAGGCTCCTCACAACAGCTCCCTGTTTCCAGCCATGTTCCAATAACAGCCATCCATTTGGTAATAAAAAATGGCGGGCTTGTTCCACAATTGCCTTTAAATCTGCCAGACCATTATGGGCCGCAATCAATGCAGTAGCTGGTTCAAACCTGACATCACCCTCTTGCAAATGAGGGTCATTCTCGTCTATATACGGAGGATTACTGACAATCATATCAAATTGTCTGTCACCCACCGCAGAAAACCACTCACTTTGTAAAAAATTCACATTGTGAATTGCGAGTTGTGAGACAATTTCCCCTGTATTAATTTTTTCCACATTATATTTCGCCAGTGCGACTGCTTCAGGGTTGATATCAACCCCTGTCACATGGCAATCACGTCTCTCACTTGCCAGTGCCAGAGCAATTGCTCCTGTTCCTGTACCAAGATCCAGAATTTTTGCGGGCGTTTCCGGCAATAATTCCAGCGCTTTTTCAACCAGACACTCGGTATCAGGGCGCGGGATCAACGTTGCCGGTGATACGGCAAGCGGCAATGACCAGAACTCTTTTTCACCCACAATATAAGCAATCGGCTCACCTTGCATACGGCGAGCCAATAGATTATCAAGCCTGTGAGACTCTTCCTCTGAAATGGAAGTTTCACTGAAAGCAATCAGATAAGTGCGGGAATGTCCAGTCACGTATCCCAACAGGATTTCCGCATCACGTTTAGGGCTGTCACTACCAGGCAAGTCATCAGACAACTGAGCCGTTGCATATTGTAGCCAATGTTGATAATTCATTAGTCCTGCTCTGGCTGTTATTCCTGTTCTGACAGGGCAGATAATTGATCGGCCTGATATTCGGTAATGATTGGCTGGATCAACATATCCAGTTTACCTTCCATGACTTCATCAAGACGATATAACGTCAAGTTGATGCGATGATCAGTAACTCGTCCCTGCGGGAAATTATAGGTGCGGTTACGATCTGAACGGTCACCAGAACCAAGAAGATTACGACGTTCTGAGGCCTCTGCTTCTTGACGTTTCTGCGCCTCAGCGGCACGAATGCGGGCAGCCAGTACAGACAAAGCCTTAGCCTTGTTTTTGTGCTGCGAGCGCTCATCCTGACATTCCACCACAATCCCTGTCGGAATATGGGTAATCCGAATAGCTGAATCGGTGGTATTAACGTGCTGCCCTCCGGCGCCAGAAGAGCGGTAAGTATCAATTTTTAAATCACTGGGGCTGATTTCCGGCAATTCAGCTTCCGGAACTTCCGGCAGAACTGCAACAGTACAGGCAGAAGTATGAATACGGCCCTGAGATTCCGTTTCCGGTACTCGCTGAACACGGTGACCACCTGATTCAAATTTCAAATGACCATAGACCTGATCTCCTGAAACTTTCGCAATGATCTCTTTGTAACCACCGTGCTCACCTTCGTTAGCGCTCATAATTTCTACTTTCCAACGACGGGCTTCAGCATAGCGGCTATACATACGGAACAGATCTCCTGCAAAGATTGCAGCTTCATCACCGCCTGTTCCTGCACGGACTTCAAGAAAACAGTTCCGTTCATCATCCGGATCTTTGGGTAACAGCAATAACTGTAGCTGCTGCTCCAGTTCTTCATTACGAACTTTTGCGTCCTTGAGTTCTTCCTGCGCCATTTCCCGCATTTCGGGATCATCAAGCATCATCTCAGCAGTCTGTATATCATCCTGAATCGTTTTCCAAGTTTTAAAACAGCTTGTGACATCAGTAAGTTGTGCATATTCCTTTGATAATGCGCGAAAACGCTCTTGATCAGCGATCACATCGGCGTCACCGAGATGAGCCAAAACTTCTTCATGGCGTTCTTGCAATGCTTCCAGTTTAGAGACAATAGAAGGCTTCATTCGTAATATCAGACCTTATTTAAAATAGGGTTAGTTGTGATCCAGCCCAAGGCTGTCCCGCAAGAGATTCAGGCGCTCAAAATCACCATCGCTGGCAGCCTGTTGGAGTGATTTAGTCGGTATATGGATCAGACGATTCGTCAATTGGTGAGTCAATTGGTTGATGACCTGTTCTGCATCAGCACCTTGCCGTATGGAGATTAATGCTTTTGCAGTCATTTCAGCCCTGATTTTTTCTGCCTGTTCCCGATATTCGCGAATTGTATTGACTGCTCCCTGGGAACGCAACCAATCCATAAAATGAGTGCTCTCTTGTTGCACAATTCCTTCAGCAATCACAGCAGCAGCTTTGCGCTGTGCAAGGTTTTGCTGAATGATAGCCTGTAAGTCATCAACACTGTACAGGTAAACGTCACTCAATTTCTCAACATCCGGTTCAATATCACGGGGAACAGCAATATCAACCAGTAGCATAGGTTGATTACGGCGTAAT
Source organism: Xenorhabdus indica (assembly GCF_014467235.1). Classification (GTDB taxonomy): domain Bacteria; phylum Pseudomonadota; class Gammaproteobacteria; order Enterobacterales; family Enterobacteriaceae; genus Xenorhabdus; species Xenorhabdus indica. The sequence continues at coordinate 131,766 of NZ_NKHP01000007.1, forward strand.
TTTAATGCCCGTTCAACCATACCCTTGCCGATAATCGGCAAAAGGCTGGCAGTAGAACTGATCACAATATCAGCTTCTGCCAGACGGGTATCAATTTCTGGCAGAGAAATAACTTCAGCATTAACCTCATTGGCCAGTGCGTGTGCCCGTTCCTTCGTGCGGTTGGCAATTATTATACGATTTACCTGATGTTCCTTAAGATGGCGTGCCACAAGCTCAATAGTTTCTCCTGCCCCCACCAGCAGGATATTTAATTGAGAGAGGGATTCGAAAATCTGTCGTGCGAGTGTACAAGCTGCGAAGGCAACAGAAACTGCATTGGCTCCAATCTCTGTTTCGGTTCTCACTCGTTTAGCAACAGAAAACGATTTTTGGAACAGACGTTCCAACTCTCCTGACAAGGACTGGTAGTTTTGTGACTCGGCAAAAGCTTTTTTCACCTGCCCTAAAATCTGCGGTTCCCCAAGCACCAATGAGTCCAGGCCGCTGGCAACTCTCATTAAATGACTGACTGCTTCACTATCAAGATGCCAGTAAAGGCTTGTGCTAATCTCTTCAGGATTAAGTTGATGGTATTCACATAACCAATCGATCAATTGCTCTTTTAGATTATCTTGCTGCTCAACACTGAGATAGAGTTCCGTGCGATTGCAGGTTGACAGCACAACACCACCCCGCACCAACGGTTGCCGGAGCAGGTTATCAAGCGCAAGCCCTATCGTATCTGGAGAAAAGGCTACCCGCTCACGTAAGGAAACAGGCGCTGTTTTATGATTAATACCGAGTGCTAATAAAGTCATCTTAACTGCGTTGAGTTATCATGGGCAGGAGTCCATGACAATATTAATAATCATTCTCATAAACCTATACCCTTCATAAGGACTCTCATTGGTCGAGCATTCTACTTGATGCAACAATCCAATAAAAGTCAATAGAACAGTTCCGCTGTAATTATTCGAGAAATTTTGGCAAAACTTCGCTAAATTATCCCCTTGATTATAGACTTTGATGGCCCATTATTCGCCACCAGACCATTTTGTCTGTCTGCCAAAGGTTACTGTATGAAAATAGCATTATTTTTTCGTTTACTTCCCCTCTCCGCTGTTTTACTGACAGCCTGTACCGTTACGCAAGCACCCGTCGGAACAGGGTCAGCAGATGCTCCGCAATGGCATGATCGCAAACAACAACTGCAAAATTTAAAGCATTATCAGACACGAGGTTCTTTTGCTTACCTGGCAAATGAAAAAAAAGTGTATGCCCGTTTTTTCTGGCAACAATATACCGTTAATAATTACAAACTGCTGCTGCTTAATCCATTAGGAACAACTGAGTTGGAATTACTTGTCCAGCCAAATATGATCCAGCTTACTGATCATGAAGGAAAGAAATATATCAGTGATAATCCTGAAGACTTAATTTATCAACTCACCCATATGAACATCCCTTTGGATAATCTGAAAAATTGGATTATCGGCCTGCCCGGAAACGTCAAAAATTTTCAGCTAGATAAAAACTATCTGCTCAAATCCGTAAGCGATGGCGCAGGTGATGAAGTCTGGCAAGTCAATTACCAAGGATATGACACGTCAATCACTCCCGCGTTGCCAAACCGGCTGGAGCTCATTCAGGGCAATAACCGTATCAAATTAAAAATGGATAACTGGACGACCCAATAATGACTTTGACCTGGCCTTCCCCGGCAAAATTAAATTTATTTTTATATATCACCGGACAACGCCCTGATGGTTACCACGAACTGCAAACACTGTTTCAGTTTCTGGACTACGGTGATGAAATTACTATTGTTCCCCGTCAGGATAACCTAATTCGCCTGTTGACTCCTGTTAAAGGCGTAGCACATGATGATAACCTAATCGTACGTGCTGCCCGTTTATTACAGAATCATTTATTACAAAGCCAATTATTACAAGACAATACCCCCGTCTCAGTTATCCCCCCATATCTGGGAGCCGATATTCATATTAACAAACGTCTGCCAATGGGCGGGGGGCTAGGTGGAGGTTCTTCCAATGCAGCAACCGTGCTTATCGCCCTGAATTACCACTGGCAAGCTAATTTAGCTGATGATGAGCTGACACAACTTGGCCTCAAATTGGGGGCTGATGTTCCAGTATTTGTCAAAGGCCATGCTGCTTTTGCAGAAGGTATCGGGGAAAAACTTCAACCAGCCTCTCCAAAAGAGAAATGGTTTCTGGTTGCCCACCCCGGAATTGAGATCTCAACCCCGACAATCTTCACAGATCCTGAATTAAAAAGAAATTCTCCGATCCGCACTTTACCCGCATTATTACAGGCACCATTCAAAAATGATTGTGAACCAATCGCAAGAAAACGTTTTCGTGAGGTTGAACAGCTTCTTTCATGGCTGCTAGAATACACACCGTCACGCCTGACCGGAACTGGTGCATGTGTTTTCGGCGAGTTCGAATCAGAAGCATCAGCCCGTAAGGTGTTTAATCAAGCCCCAGAGTGGATGCAGGGCTTTGTTGCGCGTGGCGTTAACATTTCACCGTTGCATACATTCCGCTCTGGGATAAACATGTTATTGAACCGATGAATAATTATACCCAATAGATTTCGAGTTGCATCTCGGCGGAAAGAGAACGAATTCCCAGGAGCATAGATAACTATGTGATCAGGGTAAGTGAACGCAGCGAACCAAGAGGCAACTTGAAAGATGAAGGTAATGTTCAATTGGTCAACAATATCTCTCTGGACGCAAGCCTGAGGTTTTTCTCGTGCCCGATATGAAGCTTTTTGCTGGTAATGCCACCCCTGAACTAGCACAACGTGTTGCCAACCGTCTGTACACAAGCCTGGGAGACGCTGCTGTCGGTCGTTTTAGCGACGGTGAAGTCAGTGTTCAAATCAACGAAAATGTACGCGGTGGCGATGTATTCATCATCCAGTCTACTTGTGCACCAACCAATGATAACTTAATGGAATTGGTCGTTATGGTCGACGCTCTGCGTCGCGCTTCTGCCGGGCGTATTACTGCTGTAATTCCTTACTTCGGTTATGCCCGCCAGGATCGCCGTGTTCGTTCAGCGCGTGTGCCTATCACTGCCAAAGTCGTTGCGGACTTTTTGTCCAGCGTTGGTGTAGACCGTGTTCTTACGGTTGACCTGCACGCCGAGCAGATCCAAGGCTTCTTTGATGTTCCGGTTGATAATGTATTTGGTAGCCCAATCCTTCTGGAAGATATGCTCCAGAAAGATTTGGAAAACCCGATTGTTGTATCCCCAGACATTGGTGGTGTCGTCCGCGCCCGTGCTATTGCTAAGCTGTTGAACGATACTGATATGGCTATTATTGATAAACGCCGTCCACGGGCGAACGTTTCTCAAGTTATGCACATCATTGGTGATGTTGCTGGCCGTGACTGTATTCTGGTTGATGATATGATCGACACAGGTGGCACGCTGTGTAAGGCCGCTGAGGCATTGAAAGAGCGTGGAGCGAAACGGGTATTTGCTTATGCAACCCACCCTATTTTCTCTGGTAATGCTGTAGAAAACATCAAGAACTCAATGATAGATGAATTCATTGTCTGTGACACAATTCCTCTGTCTGCTGAGGTCAAGGCGTTGAACAAAGTTCGTACTCTGACACTGTCTGGTATGCTTGCTGAAGCAATCCGCCGTATCAGCAATGAAGAGTCAATCTCTGCAATGTTTGAACACTAAGGTAATGTTTGAACACTAAGGTATAGTGCAGTGCAGATGTTGAGCACAAACTTATACAAGTGATTAAATAAGTTATCGCTGAAAAACCCGTTGGTACATTTGTACCAACGGGTTTTTCTGTTTTATCTAATCCATGAATTTAATAATTTCAATAGTTTTAATTAAAAACCGAAATATTTATATCGTTAAAATAATTATTAATATCAATTAGTTAATTAATTTAACAAACTTCATATTAAACAAAACAACAACCTGTATACTAAGAACAGAAAAAAACCAACCTCATGACAGCTTAATAAATCATCTGGTATGTCCAGTAATTAACATGAGTAACAATACTGGTATGGTGCCATGGATACTGCTAATCTGTCGGCCGTTTTCTGCTATGCCTTGTGAGGTATTGATGGTGAAGAATTGATATTCATCTCCGAAGTACCTTCAAGGAAAAGTATGAATGCCAAAAAATAGACAAGTTACACAACAATTATTTTGTTAAATAATTTTCATCAGAAAAATCAAAATTCTCTAATGAAATCAACTTTGGGTTAAATAGTGCCAACATTGATTGTCGCTTTAGTTCAGTTAATAAAAGGTATAAACACCAAACATTTCTTAGAACACATTATATACAAATAAATCAAAGCGATATGGAATATTGTTAACAGGGAATCAGTACTTAATCCAAAGAATTGTTATCAATAGGTTAACAGCCTGACTAAGAGTATATCCATTTAGAATATTCAACCCATCAGCACCTCAAAATCTGACGAAGGGGCGTCAATCAGGCTTTGCTATTAGACGTCAATACGCTGGTAAATAATAAATAAGAAAAATTACTTTAAGGAGAATGCTAATGAAAAAGGCATTTTTATTCACACCTGCACTGTTAGCGCTTTCAATCAGCACCGTTTCTAATGCTAATGCTTATGATAAAATTTATGTTTTTGGTGATAGCTTAAGTGACACCGGAAATAGTAAGACGGATAAACTAGATATAGAACGCTTTACAACAAATGGGAAAAGTGAGCAACTTTATGCTGAATATATTTCCTGGAAACTTACTGGCAGCGAATTAATACCTTCAAATAAAGGTGGAACTAATTATGCCAAAGGTGGGGCGACTTCTATTTGGGAATTAAATCCTAAAACCCCTGACAATACAACGAACAAACAAGTCAGCAACTATCTGCAAAGTAATAAGCGAGCAGATTCTAATGGCATCTACATCCATTGGGTTGGGGGTAATGATCTTGCTGCGGCTTTGATAGCGGGCCAGAAGGATCCTTCTATTGCTCACGATATTGTGCGAAAAAGTGCAAGCGCAACCGCGAAACAAATTACACAGTTGGTAGACGCTGGAGCCGGATTGGTTATTGCACCCACCGTGCCTGATGTAGGTACAACACCTAGACTTCTTGAAACGGTGCTCAGACAAGGTTTAGAAGACCACAAAATTGACGACGCTACAATTGAGTATACTCTGAAAGAAGTACATCAGAGCATTAATACGCATGATATTCCTAGCGGGGCCGCCCGTGAGCTTGCTTTGCAACAATTATTTAAAAAATTATCGCAAAACGCCGAACAGATACTAAAGAAAAAATCATTAGCGTCTGGCGAAAAACCATTATCCGCGGCTGAAATTGAAAAAGAACTTACAAAGGGATATAAAAAGGCCAGCGAGGGGGCAACAAAACTCACCAATTCTTATAACGAGATAGTCGATGATCAAATCAGCCAAAGCAATGGCAATATCCTGCGTGTTGATATTAATGGTCTGCTGCATGAAGTCATTGACAACCCTTATATTTATGGTATTCAAAATACATTAGGCTACGCCTGCCCTCAGGGACAATCAGCTAGTATATGTCGCTCCGATAAGGATAAAGATCCTGAATTTAATAAAGACAGAGAGTTTTTATTCTCTGACGAATTCCATCCTACCCCACTTGCACACAAAATTCTGGGACAATATATTGAATCTATTTATATCGCCCCATCACAGGTAATGACCCTGAATCAAGTCAACCGTACCCCGGTTAAAGGCGCTCGTGCTTCCCTTGATGGTCACCTGCAACAACTGCGCAGCGGGGGCAATGAAACGGGGAAATTGGGCGTATTCGGTGGCTATAGCGGCAGCCGCAATAACACGTTCACCTTAGGTGGCGATTATCAGCTGACAGAAAGCTTGTTACTGGGTGCACTGTATTCTAACGACAAGACTGAACACTCCCCTGCCTCCAATTTCACCTATAATGGAAATGCCCATGTTGCAACCGCCTATGGATTGTGGAACGTGTTTAACAACGCATGGTTAAGTGGCGATCTCCATTATGCCCGTATTAATTACGATAGCCTGACCCGTAGTATCCAACTTGGTGAAGCGACCCGCAGAGAATCAGGCTCAACCACAGGTAAACAATGGGGTGCCCGTTTTGCCGCAGGCTGGGATATTCCTGTCGCTGACGTTGTCACCACCAGCCCAATCATCCAGTTCGCCTGGGATAAAGGGGATGTTAAAGGCTACCGTGAATCCGGCAATAATAGTACTTCCATGTACTTTAGTGACCAGAATTACACGTCTAAGGTCGGTACATTAGGTTGGCGTGTAGATACCCAATTAGGCCGTTTCAACCCTTATGCCTCTGTTCAGTTTAATCACCAATTCGGCGATACCCATTTCAAACTGCGCAGCGCCATTAATTCCACCGCAACATCGTTTGTTATGGATAGTGGTAAACACAGCAAAAACTGGCGTCAATATACAGTAGGGGCGAATGCTAATCTGTTTGGTAACGTACGTGGCTTCGCTTCCGTAACCCGTAATGAAGGCAGCTCGCAAGATCCTCACTACAACTTCAATCTGGGTATCAATGCCAGTTTCTAATGTTGTGCACGTAGTAAAGTGATGTATCTGATAAAACCATCACAATAACATGCGTAACACTGCAAAAGCGCAAGGAAAATGAAACCTCCTTGCGCTTTTGTATTCCTGTCATGCTTTTTTCTCATCGTTCAACCTACGTATACATATGCCTGCATGGTGTTGACTTTCCGTATATATAGCCAGAAGTAATATCACATAGAAATTATCAATAGGGATCAGCCCTCAACCCAACCAATAAGACGGACAGATTCGAGAAAAAATAAATACCTCCTTAATTCGAGCGAGGTTTTTTATTCGAGGTTTTGTGCTGACTGAAAAGTAATGGCTACATCGACCGGGGAATTCGAATGAAAAAGGTACTTTTTGGAATATCAACAACAACAATATTTTTGGTTAATTTCATTACAAACGCCTATGCTTATGACAATGTCTATGTTTTTGGTGATAGTCTGAGTGACGGAGGAAATTATAATCGTTTCACAACGGACGGAGCCAACAGCGAATTGTACGATGAGTATATTTCTCATCAAATTACGGGTAAGAAATTAATCCCTTCTAACGAAAAAGGAACTAATTATGCTCTGGGAGGTTCAACAGCCCTGCCGATGCCACGGCAAAATCCTATATTAAATGTTTTTCAGCCAAATACTAAAGAACAACTTGATAATTACCTCAAACAACATAACGGAAAAGCCGATCCAAATGGTATCTATATTCACTGGGTAGGCGGTAATGATCTTGCTGAAGCTTTAGTCGCTGGTCAGGATGACTTTTCTAAATCACGTAACATTATCAATACCAGTGCCAATGCTACCACAGAACAAATCAATCAACTTGTTAAAGCTGGTGCCGGACTCATCATTGTACCTACTGCTCCCGATGTGGGAATGACACCTAAGCTGCTAGAAATATTGATTAAAAATAGCTTAGAAAAAATAGGTTCTTCTGAAGAGAAGATTCAAGAAGTTCTGGATAAAGTCCATAAGAAAATTGACCAGTATGATATCCCCAGTGATAAAGCCCGTAAACTTGCCCTTAAAAAAATATTTGAAGAATTAGCTAAAAAAGCCCAAGAGGAATTTGGAATACCCGCTGAAATAATTGAAAAAAAACTGACTGAGGCCTACGAAAAAACTAATAAAAACGCCTCAGAGCTTACTGATACTTATAATAAGCTGATAGATGATAAAATCAGCCAGAATAATGGCAATATCCTGCGTGCAGATGTCAATGCTCTGATGCGTGAAGTGATAGCAAATCCCTACATTTATGGTATCCAAAATACGTTAGGTTATGCCTGCCCTCAGGGAGAATCAGCCAGTTCTTGTTCTTCTAAGGATAAAGAATTTAATAAAAACAGAGAATTTTTATTCTCCGATAGTTTCCATCCAACACCATTAGGGCATCAAGTTATTGGCCAATACATTGCCTCTATTTATATAGCCCCATCACTTGTAATGTCACTGACTCAAGTTAACCGACTCGCGGTTAAAGGTGTTCGGGCTTCTCTTGATGGTCACCTGCAACAACTTCGCAACGGAGGTAATCCACAGGGGAAAATCGGTGTTTTTGGTGGTTACACAAACAGTGGTAACCATGTCCTTACATTGGGTAGCGACTACCAACTAACGGATAGTCTGTTACTGGGCGCAGTATATTCTAATTACCAAGATGAACGTACCCTCGCCTCCAGATTCACTTATGAAGGGCTTGGTCATGTTGTGACTACTTATGGCTTATGGAATCTCTATAACAATGCATGGTTAAGTGGCGATCTCCACTATGCCCGTCTTAATTACGATAGCCTGACCCGTAGTATCCAACTTGGTGAAGCAACTCGCAGAGAATCAGGCTCAACCACAGGTAAACAATGGGGTACTCGTCTTACGGCAGGTTGGGACATTCCTGTCACTAAAGTCATCACCACCAGCCCGATCATCCAGTACACCTGGGATAAAGGTAATATAAAAGGCTACCGTGAATCCGGTCACAACAGCACCTCTATGCACTTTTCTGATCAGAAATACACTTCCAAAGTAGGCTCTCTCGGTTGGCGTGTTGATACTCAGTTAGGTCGTTTCAACCCATATGCCTCTGTTCAGTTTAATCACCAGTTCGGTGATACCCATTACAAACTGCGCAGCGCCATTAATTCCACCAAAACATCGTTTGTTATGGATAGCGGCAAACAGAGTAAGGACTGGCGTCAATATACAGTGGGTATCAATGCTGAATTTTTAAAAAATTTACATGGAATTGTTTCCGTAACACGCAACGAAGGAAGTGCCCAAGAGCCTGATTACAATGTCAGCCTGGGTATCAATGCAAGTTTTTAGTGTGAATTATATGTATCCTTTTGCCTGTCAAGTTGCAGCCTTGTTGGCTGCAACTTGAAATCTATTAGACTATGATAAAAATCTACAGTGCAGAGAGCTGATTCGATTAATCATCTATATTATAAATCGAGTCAGTTAAAAAGTGAGGTATTCGTTTCATATTATGTGTTTGTTATATCGTGTGTTACGTCAAAATCAGCAACATCTAAAAAATAACGTAATAAAAATTATGAATGTTTATGTTGTTTTTTACGGCGATAACGTTGATCATAATTCTTCAACCACCAATACTTATCAGTAACCTGTTCCCGCCCTCCAAGACTGGCTCCCCCTAGCCAAATCAATGCACCAACAAATAACCCCATTAGTGCGATTCCTGCCAAAAATTCAGATTCACTAAAACTGAATATGTGGCTGAGCAAGACATAAGATAAACTGATAAGCATTGCCATCATGCCTAATCCCATGAAAATATTGCCCAGAATAAAGGCTTTTTTACGTTTCATAACCAACCTCCAATACTTTTTGTGAACGTAGTTTGTGAACGCAATTTGTCAACAAACGAATTCAAAAGCACGAAAGCAGATACCTCCTTTTAGACATTATAGCCATAATATCTAAAAGGTTATTGCGTTGGCGATCACAAGCTGTACGATTTTTAACTTATTTCTCTTTATTATCTAATATCATAATGAGTTTTGTACTCAAGCCTTCAGGCAGGTACACTAAGCCTCTTTTTTTAATACCTTAATGCCAATAAGCGAAATCAAACACTGTGAGTAACATAAAATTAATCGTTGGTCTGGCAAACCCCGGTGCTGAATATGCACAAACCCGACACAATGCAGGAGCATGGTTTGTCGATTTATTGGCACAACGCCATAACCAGCCCTTAAAAGAAGAGAGTAAATTTTTTGGTTATACCGCTCGTATCTATATGAATGGGCAAGATGTCCGTCTGCTTGTGCCAACCACATTCATGAACCTCAGTGGCAAGTCTGTTCTTGCTTTAGCCAGTTTCTACCGTATCCAGCCAGATGAAATTCTGGTTGCACACGATGAGCTTGATCTTCCCCCCGGTGTCGCAAAAATGAAGCTAGGTGGCAGCAATGGCGGGCATAACGGCCTGAAAGATATCCAGAGCAAATTTGGCAATAATCCTAATTTTCATCGTCTGCGTATTGGTATCGGCCATCCGGGTGATAAAAACAAAGTTGTGGGATTTGTTCTCGGCAAGCCCTCTGCCAATGAACAAAAACTGATTGATGATGCTATTGCTGAAGCTCTCAGTTGTACTGACATTCTTATGAATGATGGTATGAATAAAGCCATTAACCGCCTGCACGCTTTTAAAGCCAGCGCTTAACAGGTCCGCTCGGAGTAGAGCGTGGCGCATCAGACTATTGCGTGTATAATAACGCCAATTTTTTATAACTCACCGACAGACTATTTTCTGTCGGTTTATAAGTGATCAAAGGTGATAAATCTATGGGATTCAAATGCGGTATCGTTGGCCTGCCTAACGTTGGGAAATCTACATTATTTAATGCGCTGACCAAAGCAGGTATCGAAGCAGCAAACTTCCCTTTCTGCACTATCGAGCCAAACACGGGTGTTGTACCAATGCCGGATCCACGTCTCGACCAGCTAGCTGAAATTGTAAAACCACAGCGCATCCTCCCAACCACAATGGAATTCGTAGATATTGCTGGTCTGGTAAAAGGTGCTTCAAAAGGCGAAGGTTTGGGTAACCAGTTTCTGACTAATATTCGCGAGACGGAAGCCATCGGTCATGTTGTACGCTGTTTCGACAACGACAATATTGTTCACGTTTCCGGTCAAGTTGATCCGGCTACCGATATTGAAGTTATCAACACCGAACTGGCATTGTCAGATCTGGATACCTGTGAACGTGCTATCCAGCGTGTTCAGAAGAAAGCTAAAGGTGGTGATAAAGATGCTAAAGCTGAATTAGAAGTGCTTGAAAAGTGTCTTCCCCACCTTGAGCAGGCGGGTATGTTGCGCTCTTTAAACCTGAGCGTGGAAGAAAAAGCGGTAATTCGCTATCTGAGTTTCCTGACGTTGAAACCAACTATGTACATTGCCAACGTCAATGAAGATGGTTTTGAAAACAACCCGCATCTTGATACCGTTCGCGCTATTGCAGAGCAGGAAGGCTCTGTAGTTGTTCCGGTTTGCGCAGCTATTGAAGCGGATATCGCAGAACTGGAAGATGCAGACCGTGAAGAGTTCATGGCAGAACTTGGGCTGGAAGAACCGGGTTTAAACCGCGTTATTCGTGCTGGATATCAGTTGCTGAACCTGCAAACCTATTTCACAGCAGGGGTAAAAGAAGTGCGTGCATGGACAATCCCGGTTGGTGCAACGGCGCCACAGGCTGCGGGTAAAATCCACACTGATTTTGAAAAAGGCTTTATCCGTGCCCAAACGATTTCATTTGAAGATTTTATTACTTACAAAGGTGAACAAGGCGCAAAAGAAGCAGGCAAAATGCGTGCTGAAGGGAAAGATTATATTGTTAAAGATGGCGATGTAATGAATTTCTTGTTCAACGTCTAATCTATAAACAAATTTACTTATCTTGTCCAATACCAATCCATGAGATTTATGCTAAAAATCCGCGTGATCACGCGGATTTTTCTTTTATAAGCCCGCCTATTCTTAATATTCCAAGACGAAATTTTGAAACCCCACATTAAGAAATTTTATTAATGGTTGAAGTGGCATTCAGGTTAACTATATTACAGTAATATTGCATCAAGCAGACCAAATCTACCGACATCACACTGATAAATTGATATTTTCAACTATTCCTCAAACCATAATCACTAAACAAAGCATGAAGATTAATTACATATGACTGCTATGAATAAGTTATTTAGGCAAGAAGCCTTAGATAACCAAAAATCCAAATGGACAGGAAAAGCACTATTGATAGCAAAAATTCCGGCATGGGTTATTTGTATTGCTTCATTAACTTTTTTAACTGTTTTATTTATATTTATTACTTTTGGAAGTTATACAAGAAGAATTAGTGTTTATGGTGAAGTTATCACTAATCCTCATCCAATAAATATTTTATCTTCTCAACAAGGATTTATTGCAAAAACATTCGTCAAAGTAGGTGACATAGTAAAAAAAGGCCAGAAAATTTATCAGGTAGATTTCAGCCAAATTACAGAGTCTGGCAAAATCAGTACTAATACAAAAAACTCCCTCAAGAATCAATTAATACAAGTCAATAATATTATTCAAAACCTGCAATATAATAAACGTATCACTTTAGAAAGCCTCGAAGAACAAAAAAAACAGTATGAATTATCCCATGAGAAGGACAGAATTGTCGTTGAAAATGCACGTCAGGGTATTGAATTTGCAAAAGAAAATATGAAAAATTACAAGAGCTATCAGAAACGAGGTCTGATCACGAAAGATCAATTTAATAATTATGGGTATTCTTATTACCAGCAGCAAAACACATACCAAAATCTCTATAGTCAATATATCAGCGATTCATTAAAGATCACAAGCCTGAATAGTGATATCATGCTCAAGCAAGCGGATTTCGATAAACAAATTTCACAATACAAAATTCAACGAGACGATCTACAGCGGCAACTAGCCGAAATGGCTGCCAGTGGCTCCCTATTCATCACCTCCCCTATTGATGGACGTATTGAATCACTTGGATTTACTGTGGGGCAAATGGTCATTACAAATGACAATTTAGCACAGGTGATCCAAAATGGTATAAAACCAATTTATTATTTAATCCTATGGGTTCCTAATAACAGTTTACCCTACATTACAAAAGGTGATGCAATTAATATACGTTATGATGCCTTCCCATTTGAAAAATTCGGCCAATTTTCAGGACACATCAATAACATTTCATATGTCCCGGCATCCTCTCAAGAAATGTCTCATTATAAAAGTTCACCGATAAATAAGATCGGAGAAAAAGCCGAATCTTATTATAAGGTGTTAGTAAGTCTGGATAAGAATCAGTTTAGTTATAACGGAAAAAATTTATATTTATCTAATGGCATGAAAGCCCAATCTACTTTCTTCCTTGAAAAAAGACCTCTTTATCAATGGATGTTCTCACCATTCTATGATATGAAAAAAACATTAACAGGCCCTAGCAATGAATAAAGCATCTTTTGACGTCATTACCGAAAAATTGAATTTAGGATTCAGAAGAAGAATCCCCAAGATTTTACAAACTGAAGCAGCCGAATGTGGATTAGCAAGTTTAGCAATGGTATTTCATTATCATGGGTTACAAATCGATTTATCCAGTTTACGTAGTCAGTTTGGAATTTCTACGCGAGGGGCGACACTCCCTGCCTTAATTAGCATAGCTACTACGCTCAAATTTAAAACCAGAGCTGTATCGTTAGATCTTGATGAGCTTCATGCATTAAAAACCCCCTGTGTTTTACATTGGGATATGAATCATTTTGTTGTCTTAGTCAGTGTAAAAAAAAATAAGATTACTATCCATGATCCAGCGTTTGGGCAACGTATAATGAGTACTCAGGAGTTTTCCAAACACTTTACGGGTATTGCATTGGAATTATGGCCGGGTAATGATTTTACCCCTGTAAAAAAGCAAAATAGATTACGTATTATCTCCTTATTAAATAATATTCAAGGAATTAAATCTGCACTGGGGAAAATTTTCTTCTTATCTGTTGTCATAGAAGCTATTAATATACTGCTCCCAGTGGGGACACAATTGGTCATGGATCATGTTATCATTGCTCAAGATCATAGCCTTTTAACTATTATTTGCTGTGGTTTGCTCTTCTTTATCTTATTTAGAGTCAGTGTGTCAACGTTACGTAGCTGGGTATCCATTACTATGGAAGCATTCGTTGATGTACAATGGAAATCAGGTGTATTTGACCATTTAATGAAATTACCTTTAGCTTACTTTGAAAAACGTAAGCTAGGTGATATTCAGTCACGCTTCGGTTCACTAAATATTATTCGCACAACCTTTACCCAAAATATTGTTAATGGAATTATTGACACTATTATGCTGATCAGCGTCTTTGTTATGATGCTGCTTTATGGTAACTGGCTGGTTTGGATTGTATCAGGGTTCACTATCATTTATATAATAGTCAGATTTCTGACATATCAATATTATAGACAGCTTTCTGAAGAACAGATAGTTAAAGAGGCCAGAGCAAACTCCCATTTTATGGAAACGTTATACAGTATTAATACATTAAAGGCGTTGGGATTATGTGAAACTCGTGCAAAATCCTGGTTAAACCTGAATATTGATACCCTGAACTCAAATACTAAACTCAGTAAGATAAGTTCAATTTTTAATATCATTAATGTTTTTATTACTACTTGTGAACAAATTATTATTCTGTGGTTAGGTGCATCATTAGTGATAGACAACCAAATGACACTTGGGATGTTTGTTGCTTTTAACGCATATCGGGGACAATTTGCTGACAGAGCAAGTAATTTGATCGACATGGCAATTAAATTGCGCATGTTAAATTTACATAATGAGAGAATTGCCGATATCGTCCTCTCTGAACCAGAAAGAGAAGCCCCTGCGCGGGAAATCGGCGTTTCAGGACAACCTGTTGATTTAACAGTTCATGATTTACATTATCAATATGATAGCTTATCAAAACCGGTGATATCCGGCTTTAATCTTAATGTCAAAGCGGGAGAAAGTGTGGCCATTGTTGGCCCATCTGGGGCTGGAAAAACAACACTCATGAAATTAATGAGTGGGTTATTAGAACCAGATAAAGGTACTATTTTAATGAACGGGCTTGATATTAATGTCATTGGTCTAAATAACTACCGGAAGTGTATTGCCTGTGTGTTGCAAGATGATAAATTACTTTCCGGCTCTATCGCTGAAAACATATCCGGTTTTGAACCTTCACCCGATATCTACCTTATACAAGAATGTGCTAAACGGTGCAGCATTCATGATGATATTTTATTGATGCCAATGGGGTATGAAACACTTATTGGTGAATTAGGTAATGGATTATCTGGTGGACAAATACAAAGGTTATTGATAGCCAGAGCGCTATATCGTCGTCCAAGTATTTTATTTATGGATGAAGCAACCAGCCATCTGGATTTAACTAATGAAGCGTATATCAACGAATCAATCTCTGCATTGAATATTACCAGAATTATTATTGCTCATAGACCATCAACAATTAAGTTTGCTGATCGTGTTATCTCTATATCATAGATCTCATTCATTTTTCAATTGATTTTCTTCTATACCTTAAAATATATAGTAAATATTTTTAGAAAAATCATTAGCCATTCTAATAGAGTGGCTAATGATTTATAACATACATAAAATTTAAAATTGATGCTTATAACTTATATGAATTAATTATCACATACGGGTTTGAGATAAGGGGGGATAATTGGCCATTCACGATCAAAGAAGTGTAGAATATCATCAATTATTCCATTTTTATATTCGATAGTTTCTTTTAATAGATCGCCTTTATTTATAACAGAGCCAGCACCTGAGACTTGCCCTAATTCAATAGTTGTTAATTCTTTCATATATCGCCTCATTATTTCATAATTGATTACGATTGATATTAACTTCTTAGTACATTAATTAAAAAATCACATGAACTTAATATTATTCTATTTTATGAGTATGTACTCTGAAATTTGGAAGTTATTCATCATTGATACAATCAAGTATATCACAGCCAAGATTTCCCAAAGCATCTACCTCACCTTTAATAAATCCGCCTAAGTCTTTCGAAATATAGCCTTCATTGGAAAGGAAATCAACGGTATCATCAATTGTTTTACCAAAGGCGTGAATGCCGGCTTTTACTGCTTTACGCCAGTTAAAAGTACCACCTGCAACCTGCTCCAATTCAATAATTGTTAACTCTTTCATATATCACCTCATTACTTATTAGTATCATCATTTAACTAAATTAGAACCATAATGCATAAATAGATAATAGTTTGAATTATGGCTCCAGAAAAATTAAAATAATTATAAATTGAGAGAAAGAAATTCAAAAATGATCCTAAAAATCATTGCATAAAACCTTTCTGTGATTCAGATCAAATTTATATTTTTCTGGAGCCAGCTTTCTCCGCTGTTCTGATATCACCATAAATTATTTGTTCTTAACTTTTATTAAACAACCAACCATTTATCACATACTATTTTTGGAGTATTGACTATTTTTTCTATCAGAAACTATTTTCATCGTCAATAGATAAAATAAACTGATAAGAAATTAAAAATA
Source organism: Xenorhabdus indica (assembly GCF_014467235.1). Classification (GTDB taxonomy): domain Bacteria; phylum Pseudomonadota; class Gammaproteobacteria; order Enterobacterales; family Enterobacteriaceae; genus Xenorhabdus; species Xenorhabdus indica. The sequence continues at coordinate 148,009 of NZ_NKHP01000007.1, forward strand.
CTTATTTATTTGGTTACTTTCAATTTATCAATCATGACATACTATAATCCAAGAATTAATATAAATCACATTAGCCTGAAAATAGCCTTGTTATTATTTTTCCACAAAAAATTATCAATAATTTTTAACAATACCCATACAATACGAATGAATCTCATTCTTATTTTTAGCTGTTCTATACAGATAAAGAGAGATATAAAGGAGGCAAGAATCCAGGACCCCAGGGGGGTACACATACCGTTCAGCGGTATCCAACTACTTGCACCCAACAATGATATGATTATGCTATTCACTCTACATTAATTAGCGATTCTGGAGAGGCAAACAAACTATGCAGAGTTCTCTTGACAGGCTGAATCACAATGAAAATGAAACAGAAAAGACGACTCCTCACGATAATTATTCGGGCACACAAGAATGGCAAGAACTATTCGACCAATTTACCACCAATATCGGTGAAAAAGCGTTGTCTGAACTGGAAGAGAAGATTGCAGATGATCCTGTAGGTTATTGTTGCCGTGAGCTAAACAAACCAGTGTATGAATTAGCAGAACTGGAGAAGAAGTTTTCTTCGGTATTCATACCAGAAATTCCCGTCGATACCGAAAAATATATCCATAATTTGAATGAAGATGTTCTTAACCAAGTGATGCCTGTGTCATCCCCTACTTTTGTTGGTCATATGACATCAGCCCTTCCCAGATATTTACCTGCCCTTGGCAAGATATTAACTGCCCTGAATCAAAATTTAGTCAAACTGGAAACATCACATGTTCTGACCGTACTGGAACGCCAGGTATTGGGTATGATGCACAAATTGGTATACGGTTGTGATGAAAGTTTTTATAAACAATGGCTGCACAGTGGTGATTATGCTCTGGCAGCCTTCTGTTCTGGCGGAACACTGGCTAATCTGACAGCCATGTGGGCATGTCGAAACCAGCTCATGCCAGCCGACGAAAATTTTACCGGTCTTAAACGTGAAGGACTGGCCAGAGGTTTACTCCATTACGGTTACAATGGAGTGGCGATTTTAGTATCAGAACTCGGCCACTATTCGCTGAAAAAAACTGTTGATGTGCTCGGCCTTGGACAAGATGCACTAATCAGTGTTGATGCCGACAAAAACGGACGGATCTGCATTGATTCCCTCTACTCACATCTGAAAAATCTGCGTCAGCGCAATATCAAGCCCATGGCAATTGTCGGAATAGCGGGAACAACCGAAACCGGCTCGATCGATCCGCTGGACGTACTGGCAGATATCGCTGAGCGCGAGCAATGTCATTTCCATGTCGATGCTGCCTGGGGAGGCGCGAGCTTGTTGTCAAAACGCTATCGACATTTATTCAAAGGCATTGAGCGCGCTGATACTGTGACAATTGACGCTCATAAACAAATGTACGTCCCTATGGGAACAGGTATGGTACTGTTCCGCCAGCCTACTCTAACTGATTCTATTGCCCAACATGCTAATTATATTGTACGTAAGGGTTCAAAAGATTTAGGCCGCCACACGTTGGAAGGTTCACGCAGTGCGATGTCGCTTATGTTGCACAGTAACCTGCATCTGCTTGGCCGGCAGGGTTTCGCCCAATTAATAGATCGTAGTATCGAGAAAGCACAGCAATTTGCAGACATTATCCGCCAGCAGGAAGATTTTGAGTTAATCAGCGAACCACAACTTTGTCTGCTTACTTACCGATATATACCACCAATGGCATTGACGGCACTATGCAACGCTCCTGAATCTGTGCGGGAAAAACTACACGATACACTGAATGTACTGAACCAAAATATCCAATCTATGCAGTGGACTACCGGAAAGTTCTTTGTCTCACGTACCAGTCTCAGGCCGGTGCAATGGGAGCGACAACCAACAACTGTTTTACGTGTTGTACTGGCAAATCCATTGACAACTTTAGAAATACTTGAGTGTATGTTGGAAGATCAACGCAAACTGGCACAGCAAAGTCCGTTATGGCAAACCTTACAGAACTTAATCAATTGAGATAACTTAATATCTGCTTCATTTTTCAAGTTACAATTCGAACTCTATTGGGCATATACCCAATAGAGATTCTGGGATAGTATGTATAAAAAAACAGATCGGAACAGTCATTTCAAAATTAAATATATCCACCGCCTAAATAATACAAGATATTATTTAACCGCTTCAGCTATTAGATAAATAATATTTAAAACCAAATTTTTTAATTCAAATAAATATTTATAATGCCAGATCATTTTTTCACTCTTTGCTGTACAAGAAGTGAGAAAGTGCAACTAACAAAGCAAGAGCAAATCTCCGAATTCACAGATAACTCTATGCTTATAAATACATGTTTATAGCTACAGTGACCGTGCTGAGTGTTCGTAACCAACAAAGAGGCAACTTAGAAGATGGAGGGAACATACACTATGTTAATGAAATGATATAGAATTGCATAAAAGTACATCTACGTTACTATCTGATTACTTAGAGAAATTATTTATGCTCTTTTATTCCACTATTACAAATAAACTCTATCAATTAATGAAAAAAAATAATATGCATCAATTAATGTCATATCTATTACACCCCATTACACCTTAACTGTGACTTTTATCACGATTTAAATTCATTCACATTTATGTTTATAAATCTTCCTTGAAATTTCACCAGAAAAAAATAACCATGTTGAGTCTCATTGACCAGTATATATTTTTTATATTACTCATAATCTCCTATAATGGTTTATTTTTATGACACTAATAGCTTATCTCTATCGTCAATCCTGGATATTGCTGTTTTTATCAACAATATTTGCATTAATCAGCGGGTTTGCCGGTGCATCAGTAGTAGGCATGATTAGCCAGGGAATTACAGGTGCAGCTAATCTCTCAACATTTATCTGGAACTTTTTTGGTATCTGTATTCTTTTTTTTATTACTAAAACTTTATCAGAAATATTGTTATCACATTTAACTCAGGCAACGATTTATTCCCTGCGACTGAGTCTGAGTAATAAAATATTACGGGCGCCTTTTAAAAAGCTGAATAATATCGGGAAACATGGCCTCTTAGCTGTTCTGACCAAAGATGTCGATGTGTTTATACACTCTTTTATGTTAGCGCCAACCGTCTTTGGCAATATCACACTTATTATCGCTTGTTTCGGCTACTTAGCCTGGATTTCCTGGCAACTCTTTATTATTCTGACCATTGTCTGTCTGCTCACAATGTATATCTTCTATTTTTTGGAAAAGCGCCCTATACGTCTGATGGAAGAAATGCGTGAGCAGGTAGATAAGATCTACCTCAGCTTCCAACAGCTAATTGATGGTAGCAAGGAGTTAAAACTCAATAGCCAGAAAGGCAATGCTTTTATTGATAGAGTCATTTCTCCCGGCGCAAAAAAATTCAAAGAGATCTGCATTAAAGCAAATAATAACTATGCCTGGGTACTGAATGCCGGTTCGGTGGTCTTTTATATTGTCATCGGCTTGATGATTTTTGTTGTACCTATCTGGTTACCTCAAGAACCTTCTAATTTGATGACAGTCACTCTGATTGTTCTATTCTTATCCGGCCCAATCAGCGAAGTGATCGGCGCAATTCCAGAATTAAGACAAGCCGAAATCTCACTACAAAAAATGAAACGACTGGATAGCCAGTTAGAAGAATCTCTGTATATACAACAAGCTAATACACCAAATCCATTTGCAAATGAACAACCACTATCGCTTGAATTGAAAGATGTTGTTCACCACTACACGACCGATAAAGAAGATCGGGAGTTTAATCTAGGGCCGATGAGTCTGACGATTTCCCAAGGCGAAATCATTTTTATTGTCGGTGGAAACGGAAGCGGAAAGACAACACTTGCCATGCTGTTAGTCGGTTTGTTCGAGCAAGAATACGGCTCTATCTGGCTTAATGGTGTAAAAATGGATCAGACAAATAATGAACACTATCGCCAATATTTTTCAGCCGTTTTCTCTAATTATCATTTATTCGATCAATTGTTAAATACCGGGGCAAATGTTACCGAAAAAGCAACCCATTATATTGAATCTTTCAACATGAGCCATAAAGTTAAAATCGTTGACGGACAATTCTCGACAACTGAACTTTCAGCCGGTCAGAGAAAACGCTTAGCCTTAGTATCTGCTTATCTGGAAGATCGTCCTATTTATCTATTTGATGAATGGGCAGCGGATCAAGACCCTGTATTTAAAAGAATATTCTATACAGAATTACTGCCTGAACTAAAAGCTCGTGGTAAGACCGTTATTGTTATTAGCCATGATGATGCATATTTTGATATTGCAGAACGTGTAATTAAGTTGGAAGATGGACACATTAAAGAAATAAACACCAATAGCCATTATTCTGGCTGAAAATGATCTAGATCAAAGACAACCTACTTATTATAAATATATCCTCGCCCATTTTAAGAGCCTCGTTAAACAGGCTCTTTTTTTATAGAATATATATTATCATTTAGATTATTATGTAATATAAAATATTCATGATAATAACACTTATTACCTATAATAAAATTAGATATAAAAGAAAGGGAATATCACTATGTAAAGTTTTTTCATTTAATATATAATCTAACACCTTAAATACCATAATAAAGACAAAGTACAGTTTATATACAAAATGAGATTAACTTATAACTTTCCTGTGAAATGCCATTCATATCACCGTAATGGTTTTTTTTATTGCGTTGTACTTCCACCGCATTAATTTTCTGCTGGAAAATAAATTTATTGAACTTTATTTAACCAATATTTTTGGCCTTAAATTCTGTTCTTATTTTTTTGTTTTATCAGTTCTCAAATTTTTATTTTTCCATATACCCATAAAAGGGGAGCTATAAAATGAATTATCCTGAGACATTGAATTCATTTGCTTTATCAGAAGCACAAAGCAGCCGTTGGTTTCAATATCAAATTAATCCGGCCCAGAGGGGACAGAGTAATAATGCATTTTGTGCCAGAGTTAAAGGTTTAACTGCTGAGAAATTAGAAAACGCGCTCAATCATCTGATAAAACGCCACCCTATGTTACGGGCTAGTTTTGGTCAATATGACGGTAAGTTAGGATATCAAATAGCAGAAAATGCTGTGATTAAGATCACAAGACATGATGCCAGGGATCTGAGTGAGGAAACGCTGCAACAAGTTGTCCGTAATGATTGCTGGTACGTTTTCGATTTGGAGAATCCACCACGTGTTTATGCCAGTTGGTATCAATGTCATGATCAGGAAAACATCATGGTATTAACCTTTGACCACATGGTTGTCGATGGCTGGTCTTATTGGATATTACTGGAGGAACTGGGTAATCTCTTATCTGAACAAGAATTGCCTCCGGCATCAAAACTCAGTTACCAAGACTATGTTATCTGGCAACAACAATGGCTGGACAGTAACAATGCAAAAAAACAACAACAATTCTGGTGCGATAATCTGAGCAGTTATTTAACAGAATTACAATTACCTGCCAGCAATAAATCAAAAATTAATAAATCCCCTTCCGCAATAAATAGGATCACGATTCCCCGTAAGCTCCCCGAAACGCTGGCTACAAAACTGCATACGTTAGCAACGAAATATGGTAATAGCCTGTTTGCTATTTTTCTGGCAGCCTATCAAATTCTGTTACATCGCTATACTGGTCAGGATGATATTCTTGTCGGCTCTATAATGCCGGGCCGCAGCCGGGCTACCTGGGGTAAATTAGTCGGTGAATTTGTCAACCCGGTTGCCTTACGTGCTCAAATCAATGGCGGGATAACTGTACAGGAACATATCTTACAGGCTGCTAAAATCATTCGTCAGGCTATTGAGAATCAAAAATATCCTTTCCCCAAAATCCTGGAACAAATTAAGTTACAACGTAACACTGATACTCATCTTGTTTTCCAGACAACCATAACTTTCCAACAACCCAGATATGTCAGTAACCTGCCATCATTATGGATGGATCAGAGTGGCAGTAATACGGTGCATTGGGGAGGAGCAGAACTGCGATCTTTCACATATCCTTATTATGGCGATATGCCTGTTCCATTGATGGTTAATATAATAAAAGTCGATCAACAGATTAATTGCGGTTTTCATTATGATACTAAATTGTTCGATGCTGAGTTAATCACTCAACTTATGGACAATTATTTCACCTTACTGGCAGCAATAGCCGATGATGATCAACAGACTATCGACAGCTTACCGTTGATGGATGAATCAGAACGCCAACACATTCTCTATAATTTTAATGCCACTGACGTCTCCTACCCGCAAAATGTTCGGCTTCACCAACTATTCGAACAACAAGTCGATTATGCGCCGGCAGCAATTGCATTGGTTTGTGATAACCAGCAATTGACTTACGAGGAATTGAATCGTCAGGCCAATAAACTTGCACACGCTTTCGTTACGGCCGGTATTCAGGCAGATAATCGTATCGGTCTCTGCATGGAACGTAGCCCGGATATGGTCATCGCGTTGCTAGGAATATTAAAAGCGGGTGCAGCTTATGTTCCTCTCGATCCAGAATATCCGGCAGATCGTCTCAGGCATATTCTGACCGACAGTGAACCAGTACTGGTCCTGAGCCATCATGGGTTACAAAGCCACTTACCAGACACTAATGTTCCTTTGTGGATATGGGAAAGCGAAGAATGTCAGGCAACTCTCGCTGAGCAGCGGGAAGATAATCTCCCTATCATCGACTTGGGGCTGACATCACGTAATTTGGCCTATGTCCTGTATACCTCAGGGTCAACAGGTTTACCTAAAGGAGTAATGAATGAGCATCGGGGTGTCGTCAATCGCTTGCTCTGGGCTAAAGATGAATATCAATTGAACCCTAACGATCTCGTATTGCAGAAAACCCCATTCAGTTTCGATGTTTCAGTATGGGAATTTTTCCTGCCTTTGCTTTCCGGTGCTCAATTAGTTATGGCACGTCCCGGAGGTCACAAAGATCCCCTTTATTTGCTGGAAGAGATTGAATCCAGAGGTATCACAACCATCCATTTTGTTCCCTCTATGCTGCAAAGTTTCATTCATCTCACTCCAGCAGGACGTTGCCCTTCTTTACGTCAGATTTTGTGTAGTGGAGAAGCCTTACCGTATTCCCTGCAACAACAGTGCTTATCTCACTTCCCTCATAGTGAACTGCATAATTTATATGGCCCGACCGAAGCCGCAATTGACGTAACATCCTGGCGTTGCGGATCAGAAAAATATGTCGATTTAGTACCAATTGGTCATCCTATCGCTAATACACAAATCTATATTCTGGATAAACTTAGCCGGCTTGTTCCTATTGGAGTAACCGGGGAGATCCATATTGGTGGCATTGGTGTTGCCCGCGGTTACTTAAATCGTCCTGAACTCACGGCAGAACGTTTTGTTCATGATCCATTCAGCAATCGCCCGGATGCACGGATGTATAAAACAGGAGATTTGGGGCGTTGGCTACCCGATGGCAGCATTGATTATCTGGGCCGTAATGATTTTCAGGTCAAGATACGAGGAAATCGCATTGAGTTGGAAGAAATCGAAACTCATCTGGCCCAATGTACTGGTGTTCAGCAAGTTGTGGTTGTTGCACATGCATATGACTCAGCAGATACAAGGCTGGTCGCCTACATCATCCCCCAATCAGGTACGACACTGAATATTCCCGAACTGCGGGAACAATTGGGCAATAACCTGCCTGATTACATGATCCCTGGCGCATTCGTCATGTTGGATACTTTCCCACTGACATTAAGTGGCAAATTGGATCGCCGCGCTCTCCCCATTCCCGATCACTCGTCTGTGATCACAAAAGAATATGCAGCACCACAAGGTGAAATTGAAGAGCAACTGGCTGATATCTGGCAAACGGTATTGAAGATAGATCGTATCGGACGTTATGACAATTTCTTTGAGCTCGGTGGTCACTCGCTCTTGGTTTTGCAACTTCAATCCAGAATTAATGAAATCTTTGACGTTGATATCTCTATCCAGCAATTGTTTGCACATCCTTCTATCTGTCAGCTTGAAGAGTGCATTATCAACGCTCAATTACTGCAATTTGACGCAGATTCCCTACAAAATATTTATCAATCAATGGAATAAATCTGGCTCTCAAATGGTACTTAAACATGAATAATAATGAATTAACCTCTTTACCATTAGCTGAACGGAAAAGACTACTTGAGTTAGCCAAAGCCGCCAAGCTATCTCGTCAACATACACAAAAAGCAGAAATTCGTCCCCAAGCCCGTAACGGCGATGTGCCATTATCCTGGACACAACAACGCCTGTGGTTCCTGACCCAGTTAGATCCCGCAGCCCAGACGGCGTATCACATGTCAATAGGACTACATCTACAAGGTCAGCTTAACCTGAATGCGCTGCAAGCGGCTTTGGATCGAATTGTTGCCCGTCATGAGAGCCTGCGGACAACTTTTGTGACCATTGAAGGCACGGCCCGGCAAGTTATCGGGGATGCTAACAGTGGTTTTGCTTTGACGACTGAAGATATCAGCCATTTACCAGCACCAGAACAACAAACAACAGTTGAAGAGCGCGCCCACCTTGAAGCTGTCAAGCCTTTCGATTTTACCTGTGGGCCATTACTCAGAGGGCATTTGCTCCGTTTAGCAGCAGACGAACATGTTCTGTTGTTGACTCAGCATCACATTATTTCGGATGGCTGGTCAGTCAAGATATTGATACATGAACTCTCTGCTCTTTATCAGGCTTTCAGCCAGGGGCAACCCGATCCATTACCTGAATTGAAGCTCCAATATGCTGACTATGTTCTCTGGCAACAACAGTGGCTACAAGGCGATGTACTGGAAACTCAACTAAATTACTGGCGCAATCGTTTACAAGGTGCGCCCGAATTACTCGAATTGCCCACTGACAAACCTCGTCCGATGCAACAGAGTTACAGAGGTAACCGCGTCGATCTGGCATTCTCACCGGAATTAAGTGCAGGATTAAAAAATCTCAGCCAGCGTCATGGCACAACTTTATTTATGACATTAATGGCAGGTTGGGCAGTGTTGCTTTCCCGCATTAGTGGGCAATCCGATCTGGTGATAGGAACTCCGATTGCCAATCGTCCACAGCATGAGCTGGAGTCTTTGATCGGTTTCTTTGCTAATACACTGGCATTACGCATTCAATTGGGTGACAACCCAAATGTCAGCGAATTGCTGGCTCAAGTGAAAAATTGTGCGTTAAGCGCTTATGCGCATCAGGACTTACCATTTGAACAATTGGTCGAAGCCTTGCGACCAACCCGCAGTTTAAGCCATAGCCCTATTTTCCAGGTCATGCTGACTCTCGATAATAAATCAGAACAAAGGAATTTTGAGTTAGCAGGACTAAAACTGAGTGAACTTCCTCTGGTTAGAGAAAGTGCTTACTTTGATTTAACTCTATCGCTCAATGACACCGAAAACGGGTTAATGGGTGATTTAGAATACGCCAGTGATCTGTTTGACCCGGCCACGGTTGAACGTATGGCGCGGCATCTGCACACCCTGCTGGCGGCGATGGTGGCTGATGATAACCAGACGGTAGCCGATTTACCGCTCTTAACACCGCCTGAGTGCACTCAGCTACTGACCGCATTTAATACCCCCACCGTCAGTTACCCGTCCGATCTGCTGCTGCAACAACTTTTCGAACAGCAAGTGGCGGACTCACCGGCCGCCACCGCGCTGGTGGCTGGCGAACAGCAACTGAGTTATGCCGAACTGAACCGACAGGCCAACCAACTGGCCCATGCCCTGATAGCGGCCGGCGTACAGCCGGATGACCGGGTCGCCATTTGTGTTGAGCGCGGTGTTGATATGATTGTTGGCCTGTTCGCTATCCTGAAAGCCGGGGCCGGTTATGTACCATTAGATCCTGAATACCCCACTGAGCGTCTGGCTTACATTCTGTCAGATTGTGAACCTAAGTTATTATTGACTCAGCATCACTTACAGAGCCGTTTAACAACCAACGTCCCTGTCTGGGTCATGGATGATGATGACTGTCTGGATTATGTGGCCCAACAGTCCGACCACAATCCTGAACCACAACAACGGGGATTGGAACCTCATCATCTGGCTTATATCATCTACACTTCCGGCTCCACCGGGCAGCCGAAAGGCGTCATGATTGAACACCGCAATGTGGTCAATTTTGTCCATGTCCAGCGTCAGACCAATGCACTGACCCCGGCGGACCGGGTACTGCAATTTACCTCGGTGGCCTTTGATACCACCGTCTCCGATATTTTCGCCACCCTGGCCGCCGGGGCAACGTTAGTGCTGCGGCCGGCCCATCTGCGGATCCCGGATAATGCCTTTAGCCAGTTCTTACAGACACAGGCGATCACCGTCTGCGATTTACCCACCGCCTTCTGGCACCTGTGGGTACAGGAGATGGCCGCCGGCCGCTGTGGTTTCAGTGCTTCTTTACGGCTGGTGATTGTCGGCGGGGGAAAAACCGAGCTGCGTCACTTCAACACCTGGCAATCATTAGCGGAAACCCGGTCCTGCCGCTGGATCAACTCCTACGGCCCAACGGAAACCACGGTGATTGCCACGGTATGGCAACCGGCTGCCCCGGCAACCTGTCCCGCCGGCTCCGTCCCCATCGGCTACCCTTTGATCAACTCCCGTCTTTATATTCTGGATGCACAAGGGCAACCGGTGCCTGTCGGCGTGGCCGGTGAAATCCATATCGGCGGCGCCGGCGTGGCCCGCGGCTATCTGAACCGCCCTGACCTCACCGCTGAGCGGTTCGTGGCGGATCCATTCAGTGAACAACCTGATGCCCGGATGTATAAAACCGGCGATTTAGGCCGCTGGCTGCCGGACGGCACCATTGAATACCGGGAACGCAATGATTTTCAGGTCAAGATCCGTGGCTTCCGGATTGAACTGGGGGAAATTGAGGCCCAACTGGCGCAGTGTGACGGTGTCAAAGATGCGGTCGTCACCGCCCATGAAGATGAAAGCGGTAATAAGCGTCTGGTGGCCTATCTGGTGCCACAGCCTGAAATTACGCTGGATCTGGTGCCATTGCGTGAACAGCTCAGCACCCGCCTGATGGACTATATGCTGCCCGGCGCTTATATCATTTTAGACGCCTTCCCTGTGACCCCGAATGGCAAACTGGATCGCAACGCCCTGCCCGCCCCCGACAGTGCTGCACTTGTGCGCCGTGAATATGCCGCACCACAGGGTGAAATTGAACAGACACTGGCTGAAATCTGGCAGGATTTATTGGGCGCAGAGCAAATCGGCCGTCATGATAATTTCTTTGAACTGGGCGGGCATTCGTTACTGACTGTACAGGTCGCTGCCCGTTTACGGGAGAAACTGAACCTGGAAGTGACACTGCAAGATCTGTTCACTCACCCGGTACTGGCCGATTTAGCCCCGTCACTGGTGCAGGCCGCCCAATCCGTCCAGCCACTGATTTTACCTGCGGACCGCCAACAGCCGTTACCCCTTTCCTGGGCTCAGCAACGGCTATGGTTCCTGGCCCAACTGGACAGCGCCGCGCAGGCCGCCTATCACATCGCCGGCGGCTTAGAACTGCACGGCGCTTTAAATCTGGCCGCCCTGCAAGCCGCCCTGGATCGCATCGTCGCCCGTCATGAAATTCTGCGCACCACAATCAGCGTTATCGACGGGGAAGCGCGCCAGATTATCAGTGAAGCGGGCCGGGGCTTTGCCCTGAGATACCACGATCTCAGCCCGTTATCCCCGGCAGCGCAACAAATGGCACTGGAAGCGGCAACACAGGCGGAAGCCCGGCAGGATTTTGATTTTGCACAAGGACCGTTAGCCCGCGCTCAATTACTGAAACTCGCGGATCAACACCATATTCTGCTGGTGACCCAGCACCATATTATCTCTGACGGCTGGTCGCTGGCTGTCCTGACGAAAGAGTTCTCCGCCCTTTATCAGGCCTTCTGCCAGCAACAGCCCGATCCGCTGCCACTGCTGCCCATCCAGTACGCTGATTACGCCCTGTGGCAGCGCCAATGGTTGCAGGGAGACAGACTGGATCAGCAGGTAAACTACTGGCGCAATACACTACAGGATGCGCCGGTTTTGCTGGAACTGCCCACCGACCGCGTCCGTCCGCTGGAACAAAGCTACCGGGGAGATCTGGTTCGCTTTACCCTGTCCCCTGCACTCAGCACCGGTTTACATGCCCTGAGCCAGCGTCATGGCACCACCCTGTTTATGACCCTGCTGGCTGGCTGGGCGGTTTTACTGTCACGGCTCAGTGGTCAATCCGATGTGGTTATCGGCACGCCGGTCGCCAACCGCCAGTACCGTGAATTAGAGCCGCTGATAGGTTTCTTCGTCAATACACTGGCCTTAAGGGTCCGGCTGGAAGATAACCCTACCATCCAGCAGTTATTAGCCCGTGTCAAAGCCCATGCGCTGGACGCCTACGCCCATCAGGATTTGCCTTTTGAGCAGTTAGTGGAGGCATTACAACCGCCACGCAGCCTGAGTCACAGCCCGATATTTCAGGTGATGATGGTTCTGGATAATACCGCGAATAAACAGCGTTTCACTCTGCCGGAATTAACGCTCAGTGAACTGCCGTTAGACAGAAAAACCACCCAGTTTGATTTGTCACTGTCACTCAGTGACACCGAAAACGGGTTAACCGGTGAACTGGAATACGCCAGTGATCTGTTTGACCCGGCCACGGTTGAACGTATGGCGGGGCATCTGCACACCCTGCTGGCGGCAATGGTGGCTGATGATAACCAGACGGTAGCCGATTTACCGCTCTTAACACCGCCTGAGCGCACTCAGCTACTGACCGCATTTAATACCCCCACCGTCAGTTACCCGTCCGATCTGCTGCTGCAACAACTTTTCGAACAGCAAGTGGCGGACTCACCGGCCGCCACCGCGCTGGTGGCTGGCGAACAGCAACTGAGTTATGCCGAACTGAACCGGCAGGCCAACCAACTGGCCCATGCCCTGATAGCGGCCGGCGTACAGCCGGATGACCGGGTCGCCATTTGTGTTGAGCGCGGTGTTGATATGATTGTTGGCCTGTTCGCTATCCTGAAAGCCGGGGCCGGTTATGTACCATTAGATCCTGAATACCCCACTGAGCGTCTGGCTTACATTCTGTCAGATTGTGAACCTAAGTTATTATTGACTCAGCATCACTTACAGAGCCGTTTAACAACCAACGTCCCTGTCTGGGTCATGGATGATGATGACTGTCTGGATTATGTGGCCCAACAGTCCGACCACAATCCTGAACCACAACAACGGGGATTGGAACCTCATCATCTGGCCTATATCATCTACACCTCCGGCTCCACCGGGCAGCCGAAAGGCGTCATGATTGAACACCGCAATGTGGTCAATTTTATCCATGTCCAGTGTCAGACCAATGCACTGACCCCGGCGGACCGGGTACTGCAATTTACCTCGGTGGCCTTTGATACCACCGTCTCCGATATTTTCGCCACCCTGGCCGCCGGGGCAACGTTAGTGCTGCGGCCGGCCCATCTGCGGATCCCGGATAATGCCTTTAGCCAGTTCTTACAGACACAGGCGATCACCGTCTGCGATTTACCCACCGCCTTCTGGCACCTGTGGGTACAGGAGATGGCCGCCGGCCGCTGTGGTTTCAGCCCGTCTTTACGGCTGGTGATTGTCGGCGGGGAAAAAGCCGAGCTGCGTCACTTCAACACCTGGCAATCGTTAGCGGAAACCCGGTCCTGCCGCTGGATCAACTCCTACGGCCCAACGGAAACCACGGTAATAGCCACGGTATGGCAACCGGCTACCCCGACCACTTGCCCCGCCGGCTCCGTCCCCATTGGCTACCCTTTGACCAATTCCCGTCTTTATATTCTGGATGCACAAGGGCAACCGGTGCCTGTCGGGGTGGCCGGTGAAATCCATATCGGTGGCGCCGGCGTGGCCCGCGGGTATCTGAACCGCCCTGACCTGACCGCTGAGCGGTTCGTGGCGGATCCATTCAGTGAACAACCTGATGCCCGGATGTATAAAACCGGCGATTTAGGCCGCTGGCTGCCGGACGGCACCATTGAATACCGGGAACGCAATGATTTTCAGGTCAAGATCCGCGGTTTCCGGATTGAACTGGGGGAAATTGAAGCCCAACTGGCGCAGTGTGACGGCGTCAAAGATGCGGTCGTCACCGCCCATGAAGATGAAAGCGGTAATAAGCGTCTGGTGGCCTATCTGATCCCACAATCTGCAATAACACAATCTGCAATAACACAGTCCGCAACAACACTGGATATCATTCAGTTGCGCGAACAACTGAGTACCCGCCTGATGGAGTACATGCTACCTAGTGCCTATGTCATCTTAGACGCCTTTCCTGTGACCCCGAATGGCAAACTGGATCGCAAGGCACTGCCCGTTCCCGACCGCTCCGCTATTATCAGTCGGGAATATCAGGCTCCTCAGGGGGAAACTGAACAGCAATTAGCGTCTGTTTGGCAAGCCTTATTGGGATTGGAACAAGTTGGACGTCATGACAATTTCTTTGAATTAGGCGGACATTCGTTGCTGGTTGTCAATTTAATCGAAGAACTTCGCCAGCGAGGTTTCACTCTGGAAGTGAGTACCGTCTTCTCCTCTCCAACTTTGATGGCAATGGCAGCACGCCTGATGGATACAGCATTAGATGATACTGTCACATATGATGTACCACCTAACCTCATTACTGACGATTGCCAATCCATCACACCGCAAATGTTGCCGTTAGTTACTCTGACCCAGGATCACATCGACCAGATTGTGACTCATGTTTCTGGTGGTGTTACCAATGTTCAGGATATCTACCCGGTAGGGCCATTACAGGAAGGAATTTTGTTCCATCACTTGCTGGAAACAAAAGGCGATATTTATCTGGACAATCTACTGATGAGTTTTGACAGCCGGGCTCGTCTGGATACTTTCCTGCTGACATTGCAACAAGTCATCGACCGCCACGATATTCTGCGCAGTGCATTTCATTGGAATAACCTGCCGGAGCCTGTGCAGGTGGTTTATCGCCATGCACCTCTGCCAATCATCGAATCAGAGCTGTTATCTGATATCGACACTGTACAGCAATTACGTGATGCGACAGACCCCCGTTTAATACGGATGGATATCACCAAAGCACCATTATTGTCTGCCAATGTTGCCAAAGATCCACAAACTGACTGCTGGCATTTGGCATTACTCTACCATCATCTGGTTTGTGACCATTTGTCGCTGGAAATGATCTTCAATGAAGTTGAAATGTTACTGCTTGGGCAAAAAGACCATTTACCGCCTTCTCTGCCTTACCGTAACTTTATCGCCCAAATCCGCTCAGTACCGATGGAAAAACATCAAACCTATTTCCACCAGCTTTTGGGTGATGTGGATGAGCCTACTTTGCCTTTTGACTTACTTGATATCCAAGGTAATCACGATGAACACGACGATTCAGATGAAAACAGTAAGAATGAAAACAGTAAGATAGAAGAAGCTGAATTTGCTTTGGATGATGAATTAGCTCATCAGATACGTGATTGTGCCCGTCAACAGGGAGTCAGTGCCGCTGTTCTGTTCCATGTGGCGTGGGCACAGGTTCTCGCACAATGCAGCGGACGGGAAGATGTTGTTTTCGGTACAGTCTTATTGGGCCGTTCTCAACGAGGAACGGATACCACTCAAGTGCTCGGCATGTTCATCAATACTCTGCCTGTACGTATCCTGTTACAGGAACGTACTGTGCAACAGGTGGTACAGGAAACTTACCAACAACTCAGTGCATTACTGGAGCATGAACAGACCCCGTTAGCCATCGCCCAACGTTGCAGTGGTATTCAGGCACCTCAGCCACTTTTTAGTAGTCTGCTCAATTTCCGTCATAGCCAACGGTACGATCAACAGGCTGGTTCACCAGTTTGGGAAGGCATTCAGACGTTCAGCAGTGAAGAACGCAGTAATTATCCCTTGTCATTGGATGTGGATGATTTTGAAAATGGCTTTGCGTTAACGGCTCAATGCAACCGTCAGGTTAACCCGACCCGCATTAACGTTTATATGGAGACGGCATTGAGAGCACTGGTGACGGCATTACAGAATAGGCCAAAGCAACCTATTCAATCTATCACCATCCTGCCACCGGCAGAGCGTACACAGCTATTGGTAGACTTTAACAGGACCAACGTTGACTGCCCTCAGGATATGTTACTCCAGCAGCTATTTGAACAGCAGGTTGCGCTCACTCCTGATGCTATCGCATTGATTCACAGCAAACAAATTAGCACAGAGCAAATTGGTGAAGGACAAGCTGGTGAAGAACAGCAACTCACTTACAAGGAACTGAACCAGAGAGCCAATCAACTGGCGCACGCACTGATTGCAGCAGGGGTACAGCCGGACGATCGCGTGGCGATTTGTGTTGAGCGTGGTTTGGATATGGTGGTCGGCTTGTTCGGGATCTTAAAAGCCGGTGCTGGTTATGTGCCACTGGATACAGACTACCCGACTGAACGCCTGAATTATATTCTGTCAGATTGTGCACCTAAGTTATTGCTGACCCAGAAACACTTACAGACTCGCTTATCAACCGATGTACCTGTCTGGAACCTGGATAATCATCATCATGCAGAGCTGATGGCACAGCAGCCCACTCACAACCCCGAACCGCAACAGTTAGGGCTGGAACCCCATCATCTGGCCTATATCATCTACACTTCCGGCTCCACCGGGCAGCCCAAAGGGGTGATGATTGAACACCGCAATGTAGTCAATTTTGTGCATGTCCAGCGTCAAACCAATGAGCTGACTCCGGCAGATCGGGTACTGCAATTTACTTCCGTTGCGTTCGATACCACTGTGTCGGATATCTTTGCGACACTCGCTGCCGGTGCAACTTTAGTATTACGTCCATCCGAAATGCGTGTACCAGATAGTGCATTTGCCCGATTCTTACAGCAACAGAAAATCACGGTGACGGATTTACCTACTGCTTTCTGGCACCTGTGGGTACAAGAGATGGCCGCAGGACGTTGTGGTTTCAGCCCTTCTCTGCGTCTGGTGATTGTCGGCGGGGAAAAAGCGGAACTGCGTCATTTTATGACCTGGCAATCGCTGCCGGAGACCCGTTCATGCCGCTGGATTAACTCTTATGGCCCAACGGAAACCACCGTTATTGCTACAGTGCTGAAATTGGATAGTACTTCTGTCTATAGCGCAGAAACTTTACCGATTGGCTATCCTCTCGCCAACACGCGCATCTATCTCCTTGATACGCGTGGAGAACCTGTCCCGATGGGCGTTTCCGGTGAAATCTATATTGCAGGTGCTGGTGTGGCTCGCGGTTATCTCAATCAACCTGAACTCACGGCAGACCGTTTTGTCCCTGATCCATTTGCTGAATTATCAACCGAACCGTCACATGCCCGCATGTACAAAACCGGTGACCTAGGCCGCTGGCTGCCGGACGGTACGATTGAATATCTCGGACGCAATGATTTTCAGATCAAGCTCCGCGGATTCCGCATTGAACTAGGTGAAATCGAAACTCAACTAGCAGCTTGTGAGGGAGTCAAAGATGCTATCGCCATGGTTCGTGAAGATGAAACAGGTGATAAACGTCTGGTGGCTTATCTGGTGCCACACCCTGATGCCGCGCTGGAAGTCGCCAGCTTACGCGAACAACTGAGCAATCATCTGCTGGATTACATGATCCCCAGTGCCTTTATCGTATTGGATGCTTTCCCGCTGAACCCGAACGGTAAACTGGATCGTAAATCTCTGCCTGCACCTGACCGTTCTGCTACTGCAACGCGGGAGTATGAAGCACCACAAGGAGAAGCAGAACAACAACTGGCTGCTATCTGGCAAAACCTACTGGGACTGGAGTTGGTTGGTCGTCATGATGACTTCTTTGAACTTGGAGGAAATTCTTTATCAATCATGCAATTATCAACGCGACTACATGAAGAATTCCATCTGGAAATCTCAATTGCAGATATTTTCCGTCATTCAACCTTATCCAAACTTGCTGAATTTATCCTGTCAAAACAGGTAGAAACCTATTTTGATCAGGATATTGAAGAGATTCAAAAAGAGCTAGAAAACCTATCCGAAGAAGAGTTGCTTGCCATGCTAAATGGAGATCAACCCAATGGAGGCCAACAATGAATAAAAATGAACAAACACTAAATCAATTAAGGCAAGCAGTACTCCAGAAGAAACTAAAAGAACGTATTCAAAGCAGCCTGACCGCAGAAAAAGATCAGATCCCTGCCAGAGATCCACAGCAGGAAATACCATTATCCTGGGCGCAACAGCGCCTATGGTTCCTTGCTCAATTAGATCCGGCGGCGCTGACAGCGTACCACATTCCAACCGCTCTCCATCTGCAAGGTCATCTGAACAAGCCGGCCTTACAGGCCGCGCTGGATCGGATTGTCGCTCGTCATGAGATCTTGCGTACTACGATGACATCGGCTGCGCATACACCAACGACATTGACAGAAAATAAAGTCAAGGTTGAAGGAAAAACCGGGGCGGAAGGAGGGGCCCTGCAAATCGTTCATCATGCGGATTATGGTTTTTCTTTAATGACTGAAGATCTCAGCCGGTTAACCAAAGATGAACAGCAGGCGACGATTCAGAGTGCCATGCAGTTTGAAGCGACCCACCCCTTTGATTTTGAAAACGGCCCCTTAATACGGGGGCAATTATTCAAGCTCGCAGAAGATGAACATACCCTGCTATTAACTCAGCACCACATTATTTCGGATGGTTGGTCAGTCAACGTGTTAATGCAGGAATTTTCCACCCTTTACCAAAGTTTCTGCCACGGGATGCCTGACCCATTACCCCCACTAAGGATCCAATATGCTGATTATACTCTCTGGCAACGGCAGAAATTACAGGGTAAAGCGCTGGAGAAACAACTGGATTACTGGCGTAGCGCTCTACAAGATGCCCCGGCACTTTTGACACTTCCGACTGACAGACCTCGTCCTTCACGGCAAACCTATGCCGGAGGAGAGGCTATCGTTACGTTGTCACCAGATTTGACCGGAAAATTAAAGGCTTTCGCTCAACGTCATGGCGCTACTTTATTTATGACCTTGCTGGCAGGATGGTCAATATTACTTTCCCGCCTGAGTGGACAAGATGATGTAGTCATAGGCACTCCCGTAGCTAATCGCAAACATCGCGATCTGGAACCGTTAATCGGCTTTTTTGTCAATACCTTAGCGTTACGGGTTCAATTACAGAATAATCCCACTGTCAGCGAATTACTGGCACATGTGAAAGCACATACTCTGCAGGCTTTTGAACATCAGGATTTTCCATTTGAACAATTAGTTGAAGCATTAAAACCACCCCGCAGCCTGAGTTATAGTCCTATCTTTCAGGTTATGCTGTCACTGGATAATACTCCCGGCCAACAGCAGTTTGAGCTGCCAGAATTAACCATCAGTGAACTGGATCTATCCGAAGACAGTTCACACTTTGATCTTTCCTTATCACTCCATGACACCGAAAATGGATTAATCGGTGAACTGGAATATGCCAGCGATCTGTTTGACCAGACCACCATGAAACGTATGGCAGGTTATCTGCAAACGCTTCTGGCCGCTATGGTTAGCGATGATTCACAACGTGTGGCAGATCTTCCACTGCTGATGCCCCATGAACGAACCCAATTACTGGCAGATTTCAATGCCAGAGAGGCCTGTTTTCCACAAGATAGGTTGCTCCAACAGTTCCTTGAGCAACAGGTCGGGCATTCACCTGATACTATTGCGTTGATTAGCGGTAAAGAGCAACTTAGTTATGCTGAACTGAACCAGCGAGCTAACCAACTGGCCCATGCTCTGATTACCGCTGGTGTGCAGCCGGATGACCGCGTGGCGATT
This sequence comes from Xenorhabdus indica, assembly GCF_014467235.1. Taxonomy (GTDB): domain Bacteria; phylum Pseudomonadota; class Gammaproteobacteria; order Enterobacterales; family Enterobacteriaceae; genus Xenorhabdus; species Xenorhabdus indica. The sequence continues at coordinate 167,957 of NZ_NKHP01000007.1, forward strand.
TGTGTCGGGCGTGGGCCGGACATGATTATTGGCCTGTTCGGTATCCTGAAAGCTGGTGCCGGTTATGTACCATTAGATCCTGAATACCCCACTGAACGTCTGGCTTACATTCTGTCAGATTGTGAACCTAAATTATTATTGACTCAGCATCACTTACAAAGCCGTTTAACGACCAACGTCCCTGTCTGGGTCATGGATGATGATGACTGTCTGGATTATGTGGCACAACAGCCCAACCACAATCCCGAACCACAACAACGGGGATTGAAACCCCATCATCTGGCCTATATCATCTACACCTCCGGCTCGACCGGGCAGCCGAAAGGCGTCATGATTGAACACCGCAATGTGGTCAATTTTGTGCATGTCCAGTGTCAAACCAATGAACTGACCCCGGCGGATCGGGTACTGCAATTTACCTCAGTGGCCTTTGATACCACTGTCTCCGATATTTTTGCCACCCTGGCCGTCGGAGCAACATTAGTGCTGAGAGATGCTCATCTGCGCATTCCTGACAAAAACTTCAGCCAATTCTTACAGGAACAAGCGATCACCGTTTCCGATTTACCCACCGCATTCTGGCACCTGTGGGTACAGGAGATGGCGGCTGGCCGCTGTGGTTTCAGTACTTCTTTACGGCTGGTGATTGTCGGTGGGGAAAAAGCCGAACTCCGTCACTTCAACACCTGGCAATCGTTAGCGGAAACCCAATCCTGCCGTTGGATAAACTCTTATGGCCCAACGGAAACCACAGTGATTGCCACAGTATGGAAACCGGACAGTCACTCCCCTTGTCTGACGGGTACAGTCCCTATTGGATACCCGCTCACCAATACCCGCATTTATATCCTCAATACTCAGGGACAACCTGTACCCATTGGTGTTACGGGTGAAATCTATATCGGTGGCTTAGGCGTGGCCCGCGGGTATCTGAACCGCTCTGACCTCACCGCTGAGCGGTTCGTGACTGATCCATTCAGTGAACAGCCTGATGCCCGGATGTATAAAACCGGGGACTTAGGCCGTTGGCTGCCTGATGGCACGATTGAATATCTGGAGCGTAATGATTTCCAAGTCAAGATCCGAGGTTTCCGCATTGAACTGGGCGAAATTGAAACACAACTGGCTAAATGTGATGGTGTCAAAGATGTCGTCGTTACCGTGCATGAAGACGAAAGCGGCAATAAACGTCTGGTGGCGTATCTGGTGCCACAATTTACAACAACACAATTTACAACAACACAGTCCGCAACAACACTGGATATCATTCAGTTGCGTGAACAATTAAGCACTCAATTGATGGAATATATGCTACCAAGCGCATATGTCATTCTGGATGCCTTCCCCCTGACGCCTAACGGAAAGGTTGATCGCAAGGCACTGCCAGCCCCTGATAGTAGGGCTATCATCAGCCGGGAATATCAGGCTCCAGCAGGAGACGCGGAACAACAACTGGCAACAGTCTGGCAAGAATTGCTCGGAGTGGAACACGTTGGGCGTCATGACAATTTCTTTGAGCTAGGAGGCCACTCATTATTAGTCGTCAGCCTGATCGAACAGCTACGTCAGCGCAATTGTGCTCTTGATGTCAGTGCTGTTTTCTCCGCGCCAACATTGGCTGCGATGGCAACGCATCTAACGGCGCACGCTGGTTCAGAGGCAAACAGTCCGGTTGTGCCACCAAACCTGATCCCAACTAACTGTCAAGCAATTACACCGGACATGCTGCCATTAGTCACGTTGTCACAAGGTAATATTGATCAGATAGTCGCTCAGGTAACAGGTGGTGTCAGCAATATTCAGGATATCTACCCACTCGGTCCATTACAGCAAGGGATTTTGTTCCAGCATTTACTGGAAACCGAAGGCGATATTTATCTCGATAGCGTCATCATGACTTTTGACAGCCGCCAACGTCTGGATACTTTCCTGCTGGCTATGCAAAAAGTTATCGATCGTCATGATATCCTGCGAAGTGCCGTCCAATGGCATAACTTGCCAGAGCCAGTTCAGGTGGTTTACCGTCATGCACCACTTCCTGTTAAAGAATTAACACTGTCAGGAGAAGGCAGCGCAGAACAACAACTGCGCCATCATACCGACTCTCATTCGACACGTATGGATATTACAAGAGCGCCATTATTGTCCGCCAGTATTGCGCCAGAGCGTTCTTTACAACACCATTCTTCACAAAATCCGCGTTGGTTACTGGCTTTACAGCACCATCACCTGGTTTGTGATCATTTGTCACTGGAAGTGATATTCGACGAAGTTGAAGCCTTATTACTGGGACAAAGCGAAGACTTACCTGCGCCCTTGCCTTATCGCAATTTTATCGCTCAGACCAAAAACATTCCGTTGGAAAATCATCAGGCTTATTTCCAACAACTGTTGGGAGATGTGGAAGAGCCGACTCTGCCTTTTGGACTGCTTGATATACAGGGCAGCCGTCACCAGATTGCAGAAGCTGTTTTCACACTGGACAATGAGTTGGCGCAAACGCTACGGGATTGTGCCCGCCAGCAAGGTGTCAGTGCTGCGGTTTTGTTTCATGTTGCCTGGGCACAGGTACTGGCGAAATGCAGCGGCCGGGATGATGTGATCTTCGGGACTGTTTTATTGGGACGGTTACAAGGTGGGGAAGACACGGCAAGAATACTGGGAATGTTCATCAACACATTACCTGTCCGCATAACGCTACAGGATCGTTCAGTTCAACAAACGGTACAGGAAGCGTACCAGCAACTCAGCAAATTGCTGGCACATGAACAGGCTCCTTTGGCGGTTGTCCAGCGTTGCAGCAATATTCCAGCTTCTCTGCCTTTATTTAACAGCCTGCTTAATTTTCGTCATAATTCGAGCGACAACGAGCACGCTATATCACCGGCCTGGGAAGGGATACAGACTCTTGACACCGGAGAGCTCAGCAATTATCCCTTGTCACTGGATGTGGATGATTTTGATGATGGCTTCTCACTGACTGCTCAGTGTAGCCAGCAAATCGATCCTGCCCGCATTAACGCCTATATGGACGTTGCATTAAGAGGGCTGGTGCGCGCATTGCAAAATGCCCCTGAGCAAAATATTCAGTCTATCCCGGTTCTGCCATCCGCTGAACGTCGCCAGTTACTGGTAGATTTCAATGGTGCCAGTGTCGCTTCTCCACAAGATATACGGCTGTTGCAACAACTGCTTGAACAACAGGCCTCTCTCTCACCCGATGCCATTGCGCTGGTCAGCGGTGAAGAGCATCTCAGTTATACAGAACTGAACCAACGTGCCAACCAACTGGCGCACGCACTGATTTCAGCAGGTGTACAACCTGATGACCGCGTCGCTTTCTGTGTCGAACGCAGTCTGGATATGGTGATTGCCATGTTGGCAATATTAAAATCCGGTGCGGGCTATGTACCACTGGATAGCGAATATCCGGTAGTGCGATTGGCTTATATTCTGTCAGACAGCCAGCCTAAGCTGTTACTGACCCAACAGCACCTACAAACGCGTTTATCAACGGATATACCAACCTGGATACTGGACAGTGACAACCATCTGGCTGCGATGGCACAACAACCGGCATACAACCCTGATCCGTACCAGCTAGGGCTGGAACCACACCATCTGGCCTATATCATCTATACCTCCGGCTCAACCGGCCAACCAAAAGGTGTGATGATTGAACATCACAATGTGGTCAATTTTGTTCACGTCCAATGCCAGACCAACGAACTGACATCATCTGACCGTGTACTGCAATTTACGTCTGTTGCCTTTGACACCACCGTCTCCGACATTTTTGCCACACTGGCGGTTGGTGCAACTTTAGTTCTGCGCTCTGCGGATCTGCGCATACCCGATATCACCTTTACCGAATTCCTGCGGGAACAACAAATCACTGTTTCCGATCTCCCGACCGCCTTCTGGCACTTATGGGTACAGGAGATGGCAGCAGGACGTTGCGGTTTCAGCCCATATTTGCGCTTGGTGATCGTTGGCGGTGAAAAAGCCGAACTTCGCCATTTCTTAACCTGGCAATCCATGCCGGAAACTCATTCATGCCAATGGATTAACTCTTACGGCCCGACGGAAACTACGGTTATCGCTACTGTTCTTAAGCTGGATAGTCATTCACCTTACATGGCAGAAATTCTGCCGATTGGTTACCCGCTCACCAATAGCCGGATCTATATTCTGGATAAAGACAGACAACCCGTTCCTCTTGGTGTTGCTGGTGAAATTCATATCGGTGGCGCCGGGGTTGCCCGTGGTTATCTGAATCGTCTCGATCTTACCGCCGAACGTTTTGTCCCTGATACATTCAGCGAACAACCGCATGCCCGCATGTACAAAACCGGTGATTTAGGCCGCTGGCTACCGAACGGGACAATTGAATATCTGGAACGCAATGACTTTCAGGTCAAAATCCGCGGATACCGGATTGAATTGGGAGAAATTGAAGCTCAACTGGCGGCCTGTGATGGAGTCAAAGATGCCATCGTTATCGCACGTGAAGATGAAAACGGTGATAAACGTTTGGTCGCCTATCTGATACCCCAACCGAAAATAACATTGGATATTGTTCAGCTACGTGAACAGCTTGGCGCCCGTCTGATGGAATACATGCTGCCTGGCGCCTTTGTGGTTCTGGACGCCTTCCCGCTGACTCCGAACGGTAAACTGGATCGTCAGGCCCTGCCAGAGCCGGATCGCTCTGCAATTGTCAGCCGTGAATATCAGGCTCCTCAAGGGGAAACTGAGCAACTTTTAGCAACTATCTGGCAGACTTTGTTGAGGTTAGAGCAAGTCGGACGGTATGACAATTTCTTTGAATTGGGTGGGCATTCACTGTTAGTGGTTAGTCTGATTGAACAGTTGCGCCAGCGTGGTTTTACTTTGGCAATCGGTGCCGTCTTCTCTTCTCCCTCATTGATGGCAATGGCAGAACGTTTGACAAAAACAGCAGCCAGTGACGGCATTACCTATGATGTTCCCCCTAATCTTATCTCTGATAACTGCCAGGCTATCACACCGGATATGTTGCCGTTGGTCACGCTGACGCAAGACAACATTGATCAGATTGTGGATCAAGTTGCCGGTGGCGTTGCCAATATTCAGGATATTTATCCATTGGGGCCATTACAGGAGGGTATCCTGTTCCACCATTTACTGGAAACAACCGGCGATACCTATCTGGACAATCTGTTGATGACTTTCGACAACCGTGCACGTCTGGATGAGTTTTTGCAGACAGTACAACAGGTCATCGCCCGCCATGATATTCTGCGCAGTGCAGTGTATTGGGAAAATCTGCCGGAGCCGGTACAAGTGGTTCATCGCCACGCATCAATGCCTGTCACAGAACTGGAATTGTCATCTGAAACTGACGCTGAACAACAACTGCGCGATTATACCGATCCTGACGTGGTACGCATGGATGTCACCAAAGCCCCCTTATTGTCCGCCAGCATCGCTAAAGATCCGCATAGTGACAAGTGGCTGTTATCCTTGCTGCATCATCATTTAGTCTGCGACCATTTATCGCTGAAATTGGTATTTAATGAAGTCAATACCTTGCTACAGGGAAAAAGTGAGCAATTGCCAACGCCTTTACCCTATCGCAATTTTATTGCCCAGACGAAAAATGTTCCCCTTGAGCAGCATCAGAGCTACTTCCGGCAGCTACTCGGTGATGTAGAAGAACCTACCCTGCCATTTGGTTTACTCGATATTCAGAATAATAACGATGAAATTGTGGAAAATGTTCTGACATTGGATGATGACTTGGTTCAAATGATCCAGCAATGTGCCCGCCAGCAGGGTGTCAGCACTGCGGTCTTGTTCCATGTTGCCTGGGCTCAGGTACTGGCACAATGCAGTGGTCGTGATGATGTCGTCTTCGGAACAGTGTTACTGGGAAGATTACAGAGTGGAGAAGAGACAGAGCGAATATTAGGGATGTTTATCAACACATTGCCTGTCCGGGTTATTCTGCGGGAACGCAATGTTCAACAAACAGTACAAGATACTTACAAACAACTCAGTACATTACTGATACATGAACAAGCCCCTTTGGCGATTGCTCAACGTTGCAGTGGCATTCCCGCTTCTCTGCCGTTATTTAACAGTCTGCTCAATTTCCGTCATAGCTCAGATGAGTCTGATGAAGATGAACAGGCGCTCTCATCAATCTGGGAAGGGATTGAAACACTCAACACGAAAGAGTCACGCAGCAATTATCCTTTATCACTGGATGTTGATGCTTATGAGGATGGATTTGAACTGACTGCTCAGTGTAACCAGCAAATAGACCCTGCTCGCATTAATGCCTATGTGGTGACCGCACTAAGAGAATTAGTGACCGCACTGCAAAGCACACCGAAACAGGCTATTCAGACAATCACTATCTTGCCACCAGAAGAACACACTCAGTTAATGGTAGATTTCAACGGTGTTGAGATTGTTTATCCGCAAAATATGCTGCTCCATCAGTTATTCGAACAACAAGCCGTTGTTTCACCTGATGCCATTGCCCTGATAAGTGGTGAAGAACAACTCAGTTACACTGAGCTGAACCAACGTGCTAACCAGTTAGCCCACACTCTGATTGCCGCGGGAGTGCAACCGGATGATCGGGTAGCTATTTGTGTTGAACGCAGTCTGGATATGATCATCGGCCTATTCGGGATACTGAAAGCCGGTGCCGGTTATGTACCACTGGACACAGATTATCCGACCGAGAGGTTGAGCTATATTCTGGCAGACTGCAAACCAAAATTGTTACTGACTCAGCAACATTTACAAAATCGTCTGACAACTCACGTACCGGTTTGGTTAATGGATGGTGAAGATTATTTAACTGCCGTAGCACAACATTGCACCCATAACACTGAACCGCATTTGTCAGGGCTGTCTCCGCATCATCTGGCCTATATCATCTATACCTCCGGCTCGACCGGCCAACCGAAAGGCGTGATGATTGAGCACCGCAATGTCGTTAATTTTGTTCATGTCCAACGCCAGACTAACGAACTGACACCAACTGACCGCGTGCTGCAATTTACGTCTGTGGCTTTTGACACCACCGTCTCCGATATTTTTGCCACACTGGCGACAGGTGCGACTTTAATTCTGCGACCGGCAGATCTTCGTGTACCAGATAGCAACTTTGCCCGTTTCTTACAGGAACAGAAAATCACCGTTACTGACCTCCCCACTGCCTTCTGGCATCAATGGGTACAAGAATTAGCCGCAGGACGGTGCGGTTTCAGCCCTTCTTTACGTCTGGTGATTGTTGGAGGAGAAAAAGCAGAGCTTCACCATCTCAACCTCTGGAAATCACTGCCTGAAACCCAATCCTGCTGCTGGATAAACTCCTATGGACCAACGGAAACCACTGTCATCGCCACGGTATTAAAAGTAGATGGTCATTCCGCTTATACTGCGGCAAACCTGCCCATTGGTTATCCATTAACCAATAGCCGCATTTATATTTTGGATACTCAGGGGCGACCTGTTCCTCTTGGTGTTGCTGGTGAAATCCATATTGGCGGCGCAGGCGTTGCCCGCGGTTATCTCAATCAACCTGAACTCACGGGGGAACGTTTTATTCCTGACCCATTCAACAATCAATCCGATGCAAGAATGTATAAAACAGGTGATTTAGGATGCTGGTTGCCGGACGGTACGATTGAGTATCTCGGACGCAACGATTTTCAGGTTAAGATCCGCGGATTCCGTATCGAACTGGGGGAAATTGAAGCCAGATTATTCGCCTACCCTGATATCAAAGACGCGATTGTTATAGTACGGGAAGACATTCCCAATGACAAACGCCTGGTGGCCTATGTAGTACCACAACCAGAAGCAACAGTAGATGTGGAAAATCTGCGTGAAGCCTTACACACTCATTTAGCCAGTTATATGGTTCCCAGTGCTTTTGTGCTCCTGGAGACATTCCCGTTGACACCAAACGGCAAATTAGATCGTCGGGCATTGCCGATACCAGATAAATCCGCTGTTATCAGTCGTGATTATGAAGCTCCCGTCGGTAAAACAGAGGAAATCATTGCAGAAATATGGCAGGACGTACTCAGACTGGAACGTGTAGGACGACACGATCACTTTCTGGAGCTTGGTGGTCATTCCCTGTTAACTTTACAGGTTGCTGTTCGCTTGCAACAAGTATTAGGCAAAGATATCGGGATACGTGATCTGCTTGTCCATCCGACCATCAGTGAACTGGCTGCTTTTATGCAGTCAGATGCTGCGCTTTCTCAACAAGAAAATCTGGTGACTATCCGTAAAGGTAATGGTGATATCTCACTGTTTCTTGTCCATGCGGTAGATGGAGATATTCACTATGCTTACGATCTTGCTCCTTATATTCAAGATAGTGGACTGTCAATTTATGGACTCGCGACCAGTGACGCCTATGCAGAAGAAAATGCACAACTCACCGTTAACAAAATGGCTCAGACATATATTGAATGTATCCGTCAGGTACAGGCTCATGGCCCTTATTATCTGGCAGGATGGTCATCAGGCGGAACTATTGCTTATGAAATAGCCTGCCAACTGGTCGCCGATGGTGAGACAGTCAACTTTGTCGGATTACTGGATTCCGCCTCCAATTATCTGGAATTCTTCACTCCAGAAGAACAGCAAGCCGGAATACCATTTGAGAAAAGCACCACATTGCTTGAATTACTGCCAGAAGGCATTCCAGAGCATTTCAGTAATGAACTGTATAGACTGGCTAAAAATCGTGATTACAATGCGATGCTGACCTTTGCAGAACAGAATAATTTACTACCACCACAAATCACGCTTGAGAATATCAACGATCTTTTGCAATTACGCCACAATATCGCTGTTGCAGCCTACAGTTATACGCCATCTCCGGCAGCCGTAGACGTTACGCTATTCAGAGCAACCGAAGAAGCGGCTCAGGGAAATGCCTCTCTTGGATGGGATAAAATTGTACCAAATGAACGACTAACTATTATCCCGATTAAAGGAGACCACGGTTCTATTGTGATGCAACCTAATATTCAGGATGTGGGTAAGGTATTACTTAAGGCGATGATAGAGAGGAAATAAAAACATGAATAACGCCCGCTGTTGCGGGCGTTATCTTTTAGATTCTAATTATAACTATTTATGTTACTTCTTCAGTGTTAAAGATACATTATAAATCCACTAATAGATAAAAAATAAACTTAATCGATTATAACAATAGTCATTATTTTTATATTATACCCATCGTCTTTCAAGTTACAGCTTTTTGAAATCCATAAGATATAGTTCCCCTGGTGTATTAAAAGCCAGATAAAATAGATTCTTATCAAGAAAACGAAATTTATAGAGTTGACATACTAAAAAATATATTACCTTTAATATTATCTTCTTGTATGTCACTAAGATACCAGTATTTCTCTTATTTTGAGCTCTTGTATTATAAAATATCAATCTATAAGATACGCTTATAAACACCGACATCTGACAAGATAATATCAACGAGATAATATAATGCAAGAGCCAAACAATAAAAAATCAACTGAAGCTGATGCTTTACTTTCTAACATTTCACAAAACATTGACTTCTTAATGAAAAAAAACAATATAGACTCACAAGCCCTAAGTAAATTGACGGGCCTTGGAATTGCTACGATTAACAGCCTTAGACGTGGTGTTGGAAATCCTACTATTGCTACAGTCTCATCCATTGCTGATATATTTGGTGTAAATGTTGGTGAAATTACCGATGGTAAATTATCTGAATCTTATCGACAAGAAGAAACTATTTCATCAATACCTCTAATTCGTTATGATGAATTAGATGGATATATATGCGGGAAAATAATCCACACCAATCTATACAAAATCAGTATCCAGGATAACCAGAAAAACTCACTCTTCGCAGTAGAATTTGCAAACAATCTTTTATCTCCGTATTTTGATAGCAACACCATTGCAATCATTTCCAGATCTGAATCAGTTTGTGATAGTGATATAGTTCTAGTAAAAATTAAAGATACCCCTATTTGTTTCAGACAAGCCTTTGTCGGTGAGCGTGGGATTTACTTTTCAATATTAGGTATCGATAATGATCGAAAAACAATATTCAGCCAAAATTACACAATAATTGGGGTTCTGATTAAATCAATTAAAAACTTAAAATAGGAATTTAATTGTGGGTAAAATAATTGATTTTTTCAGAAAGATATTCAAGCCTCGTTACATTTACAATTTGCAGAAGTTCGAACCAATAAAAGAAAACGGGTTCTACATCTTAAAAGAATTAGGTACTCATACATGTATAAAAGTGAGAGCAGAAGATATTTTTGAAAGTGATTTATTATATAATATCAATCCTTATGATATTATTTTTATAGCAAAATTCGAAGAGCATGATCTGAAAGAAAAACAAAAATTCAAGATAATAGAAGAAAACAGAGATCTGTCATTTACTATACAAAATGAATATTCTCGCAGAACAATAAATGGAAAAGAGCTGCTTTCAGATCAGAATATTATAGGAAAATTAGACCCTGCCAGCCTTATAAGGATAGCCTACCTATCTGGATTAAAAGATGGAAGAAAAATTTCCGATGAAATTTCCAAAACAGAAAGAATAAAATCATCTAAATCTGCAAACTTAAAGGTAATAAAGTGACTCAAATCTACCCTGCCAACTCAAATTTCAAGTATAATTCTTTATTTATTTCTCTATCCGTCACAATCATGATAACTTGTGACGTTCTTGTCTATAAGACTCTGGATTTTTATGGCCTTAAAATTACTTTTAGCGGAATTCTATTTTCTTTTTATTTTCTTATATCCACAGTTCAAACAGAAGTTTATGGTTATAGACAAGGAGTAAAAACAGTTTGGATTATGGTCTTATGCCAATCAATTTTTGTAATGGTCATTTTTATTGCGTCACATATTCAACCAGAAAATAATCAAATCTCAATGAATTTTAAGTCATTGTTTGGCGAATTTTGGCGCGTTATGGTAGGCACATGGACTTCTGTGCCAATTTCTTACTTTATCAATGGGTTTGTAATATCTTCTCTAAAAAAAGTTTTCCTTGGTCGCTTCTTTTTTCTCAGATATATCATTGCTTCAATGATCACACAAGCAGCTCTTTTATTATCATCATACCCTATAAGCCTTTCTTCAAAATATAGTGTAAATGAATTAATCATAATAATTTCTACAACTTGGTCTTATAAAGTAATAATGTCTATTATACTTTTACCTATCGGTATCATCTTAGCAGATAAAGTCAAAAAATTAGAATCTGCCGATGTATACGACTGGGGAATATCATATAACCCGTTTACTTTTGGAGGAAATAAAAAATGAAAGTAATTCAATTAACAGATATACATCTGACGCAGAAAAGAGAGAAAACAATATTTGATGTAAATCTTTATAACAATTTCGATATCATTTGTGAGGAAATACGTCGTATTCAGACTATTAACAAAATAGAGTTAATTATAGTCTCAGGTGACATTGCAAATGATGGTGACACCGATGCTTACAGATATTTTTTAAATAAAATGGAATCACTCAACACACCTTACTTCACAATACTTGGCAACCATGATCTCAAGGATAAATTTAACATTGCCCTTAAAGAAATCAAACCAAAATATAATATCATCTCCCGTGAATATAATAGGGACAATTGGTATATTACTGATATCGACACTGTTGTTGAAGGTGAAGATTATGGCTTCATCACTATAACTAACCTTGCAGAATTAGAAAAAAGAATTATTAAAAACAGTAATTTTAATATTGCTTTATTTATGCATCACCATGTCAAACCGGTTGGTACGCCAATTGTAGATAGCTGTATGCTGGAAAACGCTAATGCTCTACTGGCGCTATGTGAGAAGTATAAGATTAAATTTATTGGTTGTGGGCATGCACACACCTCACGTATTTGGCATAAAAATGAGATGACAATCAGTGTTGCACCCGCAGTTTCATTCCAATGGTTATTAGGCACAGATACCGTCAAAACAGCAAAAGGTTTTGGTTTTAATATTATTGATTTTTCAACTGATTTATCCGTAGTTTCATGTAGTTATTAATATTTATACCCTTAATCTCAAGTTGCCTATACTGCAACTTGAGATTGTATTGTGATACTACATTTTGAAAATTACAGCGTATATCACTTACTTCTCAGAAACTGGCTTAAATCTGGCCATGAAATGGCGTAATACCGGTGGTTCATAAGTAAAAGTTAATCCCCGGATATCGGTCGCTCGCTGTTTTAACTCAATAAAAGCCTCTACGATATAATCCATATGATCATTGGTATAAACACGGCGAGGAATAGCCAATCTCATCAATTCCATCGGTGATTCTTTTTGTTTACCTGTCTGCGGGTCACGCCCCAATAATAAAGAGCCAATTTCCACACTTCTGATACCTGCTGCCAAATATAATTCATTATTCAACGCTTGAGCTGGAAATTGCCCACTCGGAATATGGGGTAAAAACCGTTTTGCATCGACAAAGACTGCGTGCCCTCCAACCGGATATTGAATAGGGATCCCCGCTTTTCTTAATTGCTCCCCCAAATAAGTCACCTGACCAATGCGATAAGATAGAAAATTCTCATTCATCCCCTCTTCAAGACCAATTGCCATCGCTTCCATATCACGCCCGGCAAGCCCGCCATAAGTCACGAACCCTTCACTCGGAATACAATTAACACTCACTTCATTAAATAACAACTCATCATCACGAACAGCGTAAAAACCTCCGATATTTACCATTGGATCTTTTTTCGCTGACATAGTCAGCATATCGCCATATTGATACATCTCTTTAACGATCTCTTTGACTGATTTATTTTCGTAACCTTTTTCCCTCTGTTTAATAAACCAGGCATTCTCACAAAAACGTGCTGAATCAATCACAACTGGGATATCATACTGTTTCGCGATCTCATACACTGTTTTCATATTGGCAAGAGAAACGGGCTGCCCTCCTGTGCTATTGCAAGTAATCGTTGTTATGATAGCGACAATATTATCCTTGCCATATTCTTCGATGGTTTGTTTTAGTAGTTCAATATCAAAATTACCTTTCCAGTCATAATAATTTTCCGTATCAAAGGCTTTATTTGTAACAACATTGATCCCCTTAGCGTGATTTAATTCCACATGTGCTATTGTTGTATCGAAATGAAAATTAGAAATAAATACGGGGTTTTTAGCTCCACCTTTTAATTTTTTTCGGGCAATCAAAGCAGGAAATAAAATCTGCTCTGCTCCACGCCCTTGGTGAGTAGGAACAGTATAGTTATAACCGATCAACTCTTTGACTTTATCGACTAAATGATAATAGTTGCGAGACCCTGCATAAGCTTCATCTCCCATCATCACACCAGCCCACTGTTGATTACTCATGGAACCTGTTCCAGAATCAGTCAGTAAATCAATATAAACCCTATCAGAAGGCAGCATAAATGGATTATATCCCGCAGCTTCCAATGCAGCCTCACGCTCTGCACGAGTTGTGGTATAAATATTTTCTACCATTTTAATGCGAAAGGGCTCTGGAATACGCTTCATCTTAATGTACCTAATTAAAAAGAAAAACAATAATGAACCGCATTGCATAATGAACAAAATACTTACTATTTCTCAGTGAAAATGCACAAGTCTTTTTGCTTATAAATGCAAAGTTTTAAAAATAATTTTTAGCAAAAAGTAATTTAAAGACAGGCAGGGAGAGGTTGCAATATTCGATAACCAATATTGGACTGTATTTTGGAAAAAAACTTATATAACATCAACCATAATTTCATACATTGACCTTATATTACATGAGTGTTTTCAGCATGAGCTTATACAACAAAAAAGTATTTATGTCTATAATTATTTAACATAAACACGACAGCAGAATGAATATTTACAAATTAACAACAAAAAAATTGAATTAAATATACCGAATCACAGATGGTAATAGAATTTAATCCCCAAATTGCCTGCACGTATAATTGTCTTAAGAACTATTTGTTACAATTTCTGACAGAAAATGGTTTATATAGTGCTATATTTATTTTAGCCTCAATGTATCTGCAAATACGGGTGTCAGCATTGCTGACACCCGCTTATAGATATACCTCTCGTCTTTCACCACAGGTCGGCCACCGTGATGCAGCTTGAAATTTATTGAGTATAGTTTGGAAAGTCAGGCCGCCAATTCCCGCGCTCGCTCCTCTATCCAATCAATAACTTCATCACTGGAAAACAAGTAGAAATGCTCACCTGCAAAAACTTTTTGTGTCACGGGCGTGGTAAATATTTCTCGCCATTGTGCCAACCAAGGGACAGGCACGTGCTCATCATGATCCGCACCAATCACATAAGCCTGACAATTTATCACCGGTTTCGGCAACCGGGATAAAGAAGCCAGCAGACGGAGATCACTTCGCATGGCATTAACCACATATTTTCGCAATTCAGGGTGTGTGAAAACATCCTGCGGCGTCTCTTCAAATGCTTCCAGCAAGCCTATTATTTCTGCTTCTGATAATGTCTCATTTCGTAAATCATCCGGAGCGGACGTTCCCCGCGCAGAAAGCACAAGGCCCAATTTCTTTTCCGGTGCCTCACTTTTTAATCTTCGGGCTACATGGTAAGCAAGCTCTGCTCCCAGGCTATGACCAAACAACAGTAAGGGCTTATCTTCTCCCAGTTTCAACCGTTTGATCGAAGCCAGAAGATCGGATATTACCGTTTCAGCATCCGTCTGAAATGGCTGCATGAAACGCGACCCCCTGCCTGCCAGTTCCATACAGTAAGTTTCTATAAATCCAGATAGCTTCTGAGAAAGTTGCAAATAAGAGTAACTGGAGCCACCAGCATGATGTAAAAACACAAGTTGAACTTTCGCTTCTGCTCTTTTGAACGCAGGATACAGGATTGAATCAGTCAAAATTAAGGCCTTTAGTTAATCTGATTATTCGTTAAGTGCGTCATAAAATGATCGGAATTACCGGTAATTGGGTTAATACGATCTATCTTTTTCTCCGGCGCACTGTCCAGAGCGGTAACAATTTTCTGTAATATCATTTGGAAAATA
This sequence comes from Xenorhabdus indica, assembly GCF_014467235.1. Taxonomy (GTDB): domain Bacteria; phylum Pseudomonadota; class Gammaproteobacteria; order Enterobacterales; family Enterobacteriaceae; genus Xenorhabdus; species Xenorhabdus indica. The sequence continues at coordinate 183,077 of NZ_NKHP01000007.1, forward strand.
TCACTGACACGTTCAAGATTAACCCCCTGTTCCGCCTGTATGTGGATCGCAAAGTCTTTGCCAATATCTTCAATACTGATGTAAATCGGATGTTTCACAATACAAGCGCGACTGAAAGGCCCGACATCACCAGAAGGCGTTACTGCCAATAGTGGCTCTGCCGGAAAGATGCTACGTATTTCACTATGATAATAATTCAATAATGAAGTAAATAATGGTGCAGTTCCCGACAATTGTGATAATTGCTGTTGTAACGATTGCAGGGTCAGTGCCTGCGATACCTTCTGATGTTTGACCAACTGTGCCAGATTGTCTTGAACAAGCCAGAGGCACTCAAGCACAGGCAAATTATCCAGACGCATATACATTGGCACTATGTGAATAAATTGGTGAATAAATTGCTCTGCCTCATTCTCAGTATCCGCGCCTGCAAACATATGCCTCGATAAAACCGTGCCAAAAACAGCGTCATTATGCCCAACCAGACAACCCACTGTTTTGCCCCAAACCAAGTGAAAAATAGCAGCAACACTGACAGCATGTACCTTAGCTTGTTGGCGTATTTGATGACACAAATTCTCCGGTAACTGCCACCACGCCTGGGCTGTCACGGTATCGATACCTAAATAGGTTTCCACATCAAATGGCGTTGAAGACGGTTTATCATCTTTTAACAAAGATGCCGTCATCTTGGGGCATTTCATCCCATCGGAGCCGATATCTGTTGAGTTGCAAGCCTGCAAATGAATGGCTAATTCGGACAATACAGGATGTTGATACAGCATATGTACTTCCACCATCAATCCGCGACGACGTAATTCCTGTACCATTTTTATAGCTGACAGTGAATTACCACCTAAATTGAAGAATTGAGCATGTCTGCTGACTTTTTTAACCCCGAACAATTCACTCCATATTTCAGCCAGTGTTTTTTCGATCCCCTCTTTTGCCAGAGCGGCATCCTGTTGTTTAAGTTTTCCAATAGCAATAACCGGAAAAGCCTTGCGATCGAGTTTGCCACTGGCAGATAAAGGAAAATGATTGACAATAACAATGGCTGCCGGCCGCATATAATCAGGCGCCACTTTTTTCATGAATTGCTGAATGCTCTCTTTCACACTGCTCTGTGAATGATGCTGCAAAGCACGTTCTGAAATAATCACAAAAGCAATTAACCGGTTGTCTTCTGAACTTTCACTTTGTTCCCGCGCTGTTTGTATCAACACAACAGCATCACGCACTGCCGGGTGTTTCATCAACAGCACTTCAACTTCACCCAATTCAACGCGATAACCCCGTACTTTGACCTGAAAATCCATTCGGCCAAGAATGTCCAGCAAACCATCCTTGCGCCATTTTGCTAAATCACCGGTGCGATACATTCGTTTGGAAGGCATACTATTTACTGCAATATTGACAAACTTAGCCGCAGTTTCTTCCGGCCGCTGATGATAACCCTCGGCCAGTTGTGCCCCCGCAATACACAGCTCACCCGGTGTTTCATCCTTAATAACACAGTTATTGGTATCCAGCAGATAGATTTCAATATTGTCAATCGGTGCGCCAATAGGAGGCAGAACCGGCCATTCTTCTGCTTTGCCTTCCAAAGTGTAAGCCGTCACAACATGAGCTTCTGATGGGCCATAGTGGTTATGCAGGTGGCAATGGGGCAATGCCTGAAAAAATTGCCTGATAGCAGTGGTAATAACCAATTGTTCCCCCGCCGTGATCACATCAATCAGGCTCTCTGGATAACATTCCTGTGCAATCGCCGCCATTGCCAAACCATTTAATGCGACATAAGGCAAAAATATTCGTTCAATCTGCTGTTCTGCAATAAACGTGACCAGAGCCAATTGATCCAATCGTAAATGATTGGAGATCAACACTAACTCACCACCACTGGATAAAGTTGAAAATATTTCCTGAAATGAGACATCAAAACTTAGTGGAGAAAACTGCAACGTTTTCTTACCAAAATAATCGCCTTGCTGATGAATTTGCCAGGCTAACATATTCACCAACGACTGATGAGGCATACAAACCCCTTTAGGCTTTCCTGTCGAACCTGAGGTATAAATTAAATAGGCAAGATCTTGAGGGGAGCAAGCTACTGCCAGGTTTTCTATATCACAACTATCGCTATTGGTATTCTCTTTATTATTACTATCGGAAAAATCATACTGAGCTAAATCAATACGTGCGATAGTCTCAGGAAATGATAATTCAATATCACCACGGGAAATAACAACTGAGACATTAGAATCGGTTAAAATGTAAGATTGACGCTCAATAGGATAACTCAGATCAATCGGGACATAAGCAGCTCCGGCTTTTAAAACACCAATAACCGCAACAATCGCATCAATGCTACGTTCAAGACAAATACCTACCGGAGAAATTTTTTCACCATCATGATGGTGGTGCCGACGGATATAATGGGCCAATCTGTTTGCTCTACGATTTAATTCATCATAAGACAATGAGTGCTCACCAAATTTTATGGCAATAACATCCGGTGTTTTCGCTACCTGCTGCTCAAATAGTTCATGCACACAACAAAATACGGAATGATTTGAATGACGCTCTGACAACGACTCAACTCGCATAATTATCTTCCTTTTATTCCATAAATTGACTGTCATTCATGGTAATCAGCACATTATTCTGCGCAAATGTATGTCCTTCATTTTTTAGTTACCTCTTTGTTCACTGTAAATAGGTTAAATACGAATAGATTAGCTGTGAATAGAAATCAATTTACTCCGGATAATATCAACATTGATGAAACGGGTATAGATTAATAATATCGAAAACATCTTTCTATAATAGAAAATATTATTTTCATAACTCTTTTTTTCATAATCATTGTCAGACTAGCATATCTTATTATGCAAATATCATGTTATATAATAGGAATAATAGAAATGATGGAAACAAAATTAAACGATGTGTTAAAATATTAAACAAATAAAATTATATCCAACCTGTCAGCGGTGATTTTTTCAACACATTACTGTCAGAGCTCAACATTATACTATTATCCTATCGTTATCCTATTATTACTTTATTATCGCCTTAGATACTATCAATGTCGGACAGTGCCTGTTTTTGCTGCTGGATCTCCTGCGCTGCATAGTGAACTAATGCCAAACAAGTTTCATCTATAACCCACTCTTTAGGTTCATCAAATGAATGAAGGAAAAAAACAGATGAAACTGGAAAATTTATTTGAATACATTCTCATAAATTTCCCAGCCAATCATATTTTCAATTAGTTAATCGAATTTATTGGAAATCACAAAGAAAATCAGACAATATCAGATTAAACCTAGCTGGTGCTTCCCAAAACGGTGCATGATCCACACCGACCAAACTCATAATTTGATCTTGCCAAAGATTTTGATAATGCAAACTTTCAATATATTCGGCATTGATAAAAGGATCACCTGCCCCATTCACGATAGCCAAAGGTATTTTACTTGTTTCGGCCAATAACTTTTGATCTGTCGCCTGTGGGGAAGTAAAAGCTTCAAACATATACTGGCGTGACAAACCATCTGTTCTTGCTACTGCTTCAAAGATAAACGGTTCATGGGGAGCGTTAACACCGACTGTTTGATAAGCATAATTCTTCACATCCTCTTCAGTAAAATCAGCTTTCCCGGCAAGCCCCATATGCTCACTTTGACGAAAACCAAGTGCGACATTCTCTTTACCAGCAGCCACAGGGGGTGTACCACAAATCATCAGCCCAATCATTTTGGGGTACAGTGCCAGCATTTCCAGACCGATATGCCCCCCTAATGACCAGCCAAAAACAACCACTCTGTTAATTCCAATCTTGTTCAGGACTTCAATAACGGTACGGGCATAACCCGGCATTGAATATGTCTGACGTGGATCATTGGCATTAGAAGATGCACCATGCCCCGGTAAATCAAGCGCTAAAACCCGATAGTCCTTTTTAAGATACTCAATCTGATGGCGAAATATCTCTTTACTACTTGAATTACCATGTATTAAAAGAACCGGAAGCCGATTACCGCCAGTATCTAATACTGAAATACGAGCATAAAGGGTAGATATATCATAGTAATGAATATTAGTGTGTGCAGCCGCCATGATTCTATCTCCTAATGAATGAATTGAAGAGTAATTTTTCTGCTGAAAAATACAGTAAATTATTGCATTTTACCTTGATATCTTTATGTCTTACAGACTAATAGCATGACACTACGGTATTTTTTGTCCCCTCTCAATTATTAACATTCACATACATCTGATTTTTTCCCTCAATAATTCTTAAATAAATAACAACTTTAGGAATTCATTACCATTATTTTTGAACTTTCCTGATTGATTCTTTCAATAACTTCCGTGTTCCAATATGAAATGTTTTTACTATGAAAAAGAGTAATTAACGATGAAATTAATGATGTTGAATAAAGACATGATATGGTTCAAACTTCTACAAAAATAAATGAATAAACTATTAATTTTATGATTGTGATATCAATCTCTATTCTCTATATTTCAAATACCTTATTACCTATTAAGAATATCTCGTGTTATCAGGCAGTATCCTGCTAAATGAAAAATATGCAAGTTAGTGTGTACTTTAACTATAAATTACACAACTTCTTTATAGACTTAAAAAAATCATATTAATCAATAAGCCAACTTCATAAAATGATGCTGGCTTATTTCTAAAAAATTATCATCAGAAAGGTTTAGTAGGTAAGTATTTACCATCTAAAGTTATTACTGCCCGACTTCCGCCTTCTGGATCTTCGACTTTCTTAATATCTAACCTAAAGTCAATTGCGCTAATAATACCATCACCAAATTGTTCATGTATTAATGCTTTTAATGTTGTTCCATATACTTGCAACATTTCATAGAAACGATAAATCGTTGGATCAGTTGGTACTCCTGTTGGAATGGAACCTCGCATAGGGACAGCCTGTAGAAGCTTTACCGCATCATCTGTAAGACCCAATTGCTCAACAACCTTCTTTGCTGCCTCTATAGGCAACGGATGTTGTCCAAGTAAAGCCGCCGTCACAAAAGCAACATTCATTCCTGTACCATTTGCAATCTCTTCCCATGAAAGATTTTTAGCAAGTTTAGCTGCAATAATGCTTTCAGTCAGTTCCAAGCGAGATGTTTGAGTCGCTAATACTTGTAACATATTACTTTCCTGTATGACACATTTTGACACTATAATGTAACTGTTTATCTATAATGTCTAAGTATCATTTTTACGAATATTATTAATTTTTTTGAATAGTTGGCGTTTATGTATACTCGTAATATACCTATCTCATTTGAAGATGCAGGTTTCAAAATCTGAAATTTATCAGTAAACCGAGAAGCAAGTTCTATTCATTCATAATTTCTTTGTTTTCTGTGTTCGGTGCGCTATCCAATATATGGAGTGTTGTCCGGCTGGTTTTATCATCCCTTTTATTTTGGTATACAACCCCACATTATTGATGCAAGGCAGTGACTTGAATGTGCTGTCCATTCTTTACATGATAATGACGGCATTAATTGGTATTTACTCTCTTTCTATCGCAACCTCCAACTCCTGTATGATTAAGCCCCACCGGACAATAGCAGCAAGCATGACTTTGGAGCCAATTGAGAAAAAACAATTAAAGAGGCAAAGTAAAAATGTATGACGTGATTATTATTGGTGCAGGATTAGTCGGGCTTGGTACTGCCAATGCCCTGCAAGAACATCATCCACACTTACGCCTGCTAGTATTGGATAAAGAAAAGAATGTGGCTGCTCATCAGAGTGGTCATAACAGCAATGTTGTCCATTCTGGTATTTACTACCCCCCCGACAGTCTGAAAGCGCGTCTGGCGAAAAAAGGCAATCAAACGATATATCAGTTTTGCCAAGAACATGGCTTATATTACGACCGCTGCGGCAAAGTTATTGTTGCAACTCAATTAAAAGAACTCCTTTTATTGGAAAATATTTATCAACGCGGTTTACAAAATGATCTTAATGTCAGTCGGTTATCACAAGCTGCTTTGAAAGAACGTGAGCCTTATGTCAACGGCCTGGAAGCCATTCTGGTTCAGGATACAGGGATCGTGAATTATCAGGAAATTGCAGCAAAACTGGCCGAGATCATACAAACCAGAGGCGGAGATATTCACTGTCAACAACAGGTAAAAGCTATCCGTGAACATAGTGGTTATGTTGAGGTACAGACTCAACAATGCGGTTATCAGGCCAAATGGCTGTTGAACTGTGCCGGACTACATAGCGACAGGATTGCTGAGCTGGCGGGCTATGATACTGGTATGAAGATTGTACCATTCCGTGGTGAATATTATGTCTTGGATAGCAGTAAAAACTATTTGGTTAATCACTTGATTTACCCTGTCCCCAACCCTGATTTTCCGTTTTTAGGTGTTCATTTCACACGTATGCACAATGGCAAACGGGATGTTGGCCCTAATGCAGTATTGGCATTTAAGCGTGAAGGCTATCATAAAACAGATTTCAGCCTGCGGGATCTGACGGAAATACTGACTTACAAAGGATTCTGGAAAATTGCCACACGCTACTTTGGTGAAGGCCTGGCAGAAATACGCCGTTCCTATTCACGCCAGCACTTTACTGACAATGCCCGCCAGCTCATTCCTGATTTACAGCCCGAAGATATCATACCGGGGCCAGCGGGTGTTCGTGCCCAGGCATTAACAGTTGATGGCAAACTGGTGGATGATTTTCACTTTGTGAAGGGCCATCGCTCACTGCACGTTTGCAATGCTCCCTCGCCTGCCGCTACGGCATCGTTTGAAATTGGCAGAGAAATTGTAAGACAATATTTTGAAACAATTTAAGCGCTGAGTTGTTCAGAAGTAAGCGCACGGTAAACTCACCATGCGCTTACCGAAGTAGTCATAACGCCCCTAAAATAACTAAATTTGTTTTTTAGGCATATCATTTTCATCAAGGTTTATGAAAATAATTTATCTGAAAGGCTATTAAGAAAATAAATATTATAGAGATTAAATAAAATCAAACCTTGATAAATAAAAATGCGCTTATTTATTAATTTTCACACTTCTAAATTTAAACAAATCTTTTTTAAAACCATGTCTCAATATAAGAGTTATTCACCACCTTGACACATAATTTCTTCTCCTTATTCTAGTTTGACATTGTTGGAATAAACGTAAGGAGAATATCTATTATGTCTAAAAATAAGCTCGCCAATGGCGCTATATTTTACACCCAAAAAAATTACACGGGTTGTTCCTATCAATATCCAGAAAATAGTACAGAAGTAAATTTAATAGGCACCCCACTCAATGATCAGTTTCTTTCTGTCGAAGTTGGCCTGGAGTCAATAGTTTTTGCCTGGCGGCATGGCAGTGATAGTCAAGCAGGACAAATTTATCGCGAATGGGATTCAAGTCAGGCTGATATTAGTGATATTCAAGGCTTGTCAAAATTTATTGTATCTCCGTCAAACCGTGATTTGCTGGCAATAAAATTGATTAACGAATCAGGAATAGATCAGGTATTTAGGGCAAATATCCAAACTTATACCATTCCTGATGCTGTAAACTGTTATTCAAATGGCGACTATGAAGTCGTTGGCCTAATACCAAAAGATGGGCAACTATATGTTACCTCTGTCGCCGTATTTAATGATCAAAATATCGTGGTAACTAATGGTGCTGTTTATTTTAAATATAATGGCACTGACCTTGATATTGTTACTTATGATACAATACCTCCCTATATGCGGTTTGAAAAAGCCAGCAGTTATCATTTTAATTTCTATTTAGAAGAGTTTCCTCACAACAAATAAAGTGAAAACAATTTTGTCTAGTGGGTAATTTTAATATAGCCCCTGAAAAGGGGCTTATTAATAATGACTTCAGTTCAAATTAATATTGCCAAACTAGCTTTAATGATAAATTCATTAATATTTACTATTCGGGTATAAATCCACCCACAATAACTGGCTATCAGCAACTAACGGTTTAATCGCCCCTTCCCGTATATCCTCTGGCAACCACCATGCACCTTGCCCAAAAGCAAGCTGAACAGAATTTGTGCCGATCATTTCCCAACGCCCTTTCAGAACATACAGCACTCCGCTGTGAGATGTCGGTAAGCGGCGTTCAGCAGTCACCACAGAAATTTCAGAAACCCAGGAAGAACGGCGGATCAGGATATTGAAGCATTGAACAGATCCATCCAACAGTTCAACATGCCCCCGAATATCACCGGAAAAATGGAAAGGGGTCATTTTTTTCACCAGCTCATGTTCCAGAAAACCCGGACTGGTTAAACGGATGCCTTTTCCCTTCAATAATACGATGGAGCGATCAATATCAGGAAATTGCCCCAGTGCCCCATTTTGATGAATAGATGTGAAGCAAGCACGCCAAGCGAAATCATCAGCAACCGGCCAGCAAACAATATCCCTTACTTCCCCGATCCCTCCAGCCCATTGTTCTCTTGGTAACGTTGCATAATCGAAACATTTCATTCTCATGCTCTCCTTTCACTACTCTTACTGTTCTACTTACACCTGAAGAGGCAATAAATGTCCAATTGTAAACTTCGCAAATAATTTTTCCTGCCGCAACCAAGAAACAATTAAAATGTGATTAATTACCCGTATTCCTTTAATAACATACGACACAAACTTCCCAATGTTTTCATGGCTGCCGCCTGAGTTTCATTCCATGCAAATGAGGTATTCAACCGGAAAGCGTGATCAAACTGAGAGCTGGTGGAAAACATGCTGCCGGGCGCAATACTGATGCCTTTAGCCAGCGCCAGTTGATATAACCGATTAGCATTGAAAGGCGGTTCGAATTCCAGCCAGATAAAATAACCACCACGCGTGCTGTTAACTTTGACCGACTGTGGGAAATATCCACTGACTGCCCGCAGCATTTGAAGTTGCCTTTGCTCCAATTGACGCCGCAACCGCCGTATATGGGTATCATATCCTCCCTGAGTCAGGTATTCCGCAATCGCCAACTGTGTGGGGATACTGGCTGAAACGGTGCTCATCATCTGCAATTGTTGGATCTTTATCGCATGTTTTCCCGCAGCTACCCATCCGACGCGATATCCGGGAGCAAGACATTTTGAAAAGGATGCACAGTGCATGAAATTATTTTCCTTGTCCCATGCTTTAATTGGCATCGGCGGGTCCTGATCAAAATAGAGTTCGCCATAAACATCATCTTCAATCAGGATAATGCCGCTTCGGTTCAGAATTTCAACTAACCGCTGTTTATTTTCTGTCGGCATACTGACACACAATGGGTTCTGAAATCGGGACATCAGCCAGCAAGCTTTTATTTCATATTTACCAACAACTTCTTCCAGTACATCCAAATCAATACCTGTTTTTGGATCCGTTTTTATGGCAATGGCTTTCAAACGTAAACGCTCTATAGCCTGTAATGCGCCATAAAAAGCCGGTGACTCAATCACGACCCAATCTCCGGGGGAAGTTGCTGACTGTAAGCTGAAACTCAACGATTCCATTGCGCCTGCTGTGATCACAATTTCATCAGGAGAAACATGGATACCTTGTGCGGCATAACGACGGGATATATTACGCCTCAATCGTTCATTTCCCGGAGGTAAATTAGCCAATGAACTGTGGGGAACAAAGCGACGAGCGACTGACGCCAGTGTTTTGGCTAATCTGGGTTCTACTAATAAGGAAGGATCAGGAAATGCGGAACCAAAAGGAACGATTTGTGGATCTTTACACGCTTGTAAGACATCAAAAATTGAGGCACTAATCTCCACATTTTCACTCAGATTCAGTTTCTTTCCCCCTTTTACCGCTGCAAAGGGTTTTATCCGCGGGGCAACATAATAGCCTGATTGCGGACGTGCCACGATCCAGCCCTGACTTTCCAATAATTGATAGGCTTGCAGCACCGTCATCAAACTTAATCCCGACGATTTCACCGATTCCCGCAGTGATGGCAACCTGTCCCCCACTTGCCAAATGTCATCCTCTATCTGTTGACGGATTGTTACTGCCAGTTGTTCGTAGCGCGTCATATGCAGGCCTTTGGTTAAACTGCTATACCCGTCATCTTCTCAATTGCAGTTTTTTTAGCTGCATTCTGAAAAACCATCGGGTATATATCCAGGATATTAATAATCTTTCACTATTATATCCGAATACCTACATTTTATTTGCCTGCCCCTTCTCACTTTGCTGGCCAGTTTAAGTCACGGGTATCTATTCAAGATAACAGTGAACCAAATCCCGGAGCGAATGTGCTTAGCCCAAGCTGTTTCAGTATCATATAAGTCGTTGCCACAGAGGCGGAGATAACAGGTACTCCCACACGCGCCTCGATCAAAGGTACTGATGCCAATGAAGGCATTTGTACGCAGGCAGAAGCAACAATAACATCGACATTACTGTTCAAGCGCTTAGTAATTTCTACTGGTGCAAGAGGATCTTGTCGCCCGACAGCGAGGTTATCCGCGATTTCCAACGAGATGCTATCAATGACTTCAATGCCCTCATTTTCGATGTAATCAATCACTAATTGAGTCAATGGCTTCATATAAGGTGTCAATATAGAGATCCGTTTCGCTGCCAAAACGTGAAGCCCGTTCACCAATGCTCCTGCGCTTGTGACAACCGGAGCCGGATAACCATTTTCCAGTGTCCGTAAATGAAGACATTTTTCCGAAATTCGATGGTATCCTTTCCCCATGCTCATAATGGCTACCAGACAGGCATATCCCACGATATCCACTGACGCATCCGACAACTCCAATGCACAGCGATCACTCTCTGCATCCATTAATGCCAGTTCATCTTTTCTGACCGTTTTCATTCTCATGCGGCTGGAATGAAAGGTAAAACGTTCAGGGGTGATCATTTCTCGCGTGCGCAGAATAGCGGGAATTTCCGTTTCCATAGTGGTATTTGACGAAGGCACAATCAGCCCGACCCGGAAGTTACGCTGTTCACTCATAAGCGATCCTCTTGTGTGGGATTAACCCAATCAGCACACAGATTAGAATCTGCCTGATCCCATGAATCAATAAACTGGATCGCATGCGTAGCACGGCGATTCACTTTCAAATCAAAAATATCAAAACGGTTGTAATGCCCTGTTATGTCGTGCATCTGGCGGGGTTGAATACAACGGTTCAGATCAATTTCCGCATAGACAATTCCTTCTTTATCAATCAGAGGATGCCCCATCACACGCCCATCCGGCCCGATAATTCCCGTAAACGCACTATTAGGACGTGCCAGCAATTGTTCAGCTTCGGGATGGCTGGCTGTCATAGCCTGTGCGATTTCCGGGGAAATAGTGGAACAAGAAACGAGGGTAAAAACTTTACCTTCAAAGCAATGCGCAGCCGCACGTAAACGGATCGCCTCAGCCATATCATAATCTGCTGGTGCAACAGGCAGGGAGATATAACTGGCAACATGTACCAGCTCTCCCTGAGATAACAAAGCAAAACGTGCCAACGGATTGGTATTCTCACCACAGGCCAGCACTCCCAGTGGGCCAATACTCGTATCATGCACTTTTAATGAAGAAGCATCACCATTCGCCCATGTCAGTTTTTCAGCCCACGTCGGGATCAGTTTACGATGGCGCCCCAAAATACACCCGTCATCAGAAATAGTCACCAGCGTGTTATAAAGTGTTGCAATACCTGTGGGACTGCGCTCATTCACGCCAATCACGACATTAATATGCTGACGAGCAGCGGCCTGAGCGATTTTATGGATCTCATCTCCCGGCACTTCAATGGCAGATTTGCACAATTTTTCAAACCACGGGCTGCCCTGAACGGGCGTCATTACCCAGTTCCAATAGGGATACCCCGCAATAAATACTTCAGGAAAAGCCACCAGACTGGCACCATTATTTGCCGCCTCCTGGATAAGCTGACAAACGAGATCAACTGTCGCTTCCGTATCCAGAAAGATCGGCGCAGCCTGTACCGTAGCTGCCTTAAATTTAGGAAGATTCAGCATAGCAGGCTCCTGTTTTCTTTCGTCTATCGGAAAAGTTACACAGCAATAACGGGGTGGCGCAAATCACCTATTTTCTCAAGATGTGCTTCAATGACATCCCCCGGCCATAGCCATTCCTGCGGATCGCGCCCTGCCCCAACACCGGATGGCGTTCCTGTCGCAATGATATCTCCCGGCTCCAGTGTAATACCCTTGCTGATATCTGCGATCAAAGCATTAACCTTGAATAACATATGATGAGTATTGGAATCCTGCTTAGTCACTCCATTAACTTTCAGACGCAAAGCAAGATTATGCGGGTCGGGAATGTCATCAGCAGTGACAATGCAAGGGCCAAAAGGTGCATAGGTATCCTGACCTTTAGAGTAGATCCACTGCCCGGCACGGCGACAATCACGAGCGCTCATGTCGATCATCAAACTATAACCAAAGACATATTTCAGTGCGTCAGACTCTGGTACGCCCTTCGCACGCTGCCCGATGATCACGGCTAACTCCACTTCCCAATCTAATTGCCGGGTGATTTCACGATTGTGTTCAATTGCATCCCCCGGACCAATGATTGTGGTTGGCGGCTTAGAAAAAATAATCGGTTCTTTCGGCAGATCTTTTGCTGTATCAAGAGACAGACTGGATTCCTCAACATGTTCAACATAATTCAGGCCAATGCCGAAAATGTTTTTGCGCGGGCGGGGAATGGGAGCCAGAATTTTTACATTCTCCAATGGCCGGGTCACGCCGGTTGGCCATAGACCTTCAAATGAATTTAACAATATAGCTGTACTGTTTACGGCCAATGGCCCTAATTCGATAAAGTCCAGCATGTTATCCGGTAAGACACTTCCGGCATGAGCGGCCAATTTTGCCAAATCCACTACATGATTATTTACAATTGCCCCCAATCGTGCAGCAGCAGTGATTTCGGTACGATAAGTGATTAAACGCATCTTTCTCCTCCTACTCGTTGATGTCCGTCGTTATCGGTCAGGGCTTCTTCATAATACAACTGTAATGCCTGTATCACTGGCAGGTCATTGAAACAGAATAAACAAGCATCTTCCGTTTGTGATGTATTGACATGTTCATGCAGCGCCCATGAAGGAACACAGAAAATATCCCGCGCCTGCCAGTCAAACCGCTGACCATCAATCACAGAGTAGCCCTGTCCTTTCGCTACCTGATAGATAAAACTCCCCGTATGCCTGTGCGCCTTACCAACGAATCCGGGGCGTAATAGCTGCATACTGGCACCAAGAGTTGGCATCACATGACCTCCGGTCAACGGATTAGTGTAGTGCATCAGAATGTCATCAAAGGGTGAACCTTCTGAAACATGGGCATAACGTTGCAGTGCTGCATAGGTTGGCTCCCATTGATATTTGAACAACGGAGAATAAGGTTTATCCCAACCGATATTTTGCGGACGCAAGGCCGGTGCTCCCCAAAGAGCAACAGAGGCATCCACAGGTTCTGTTACCGCCTGACGTAAATCAGGATGTACCTTATAAAAGCCAGCTTCCAGTACATTGACTAACGGAATATCCAGACCGTCCTGCCAGATACATTGTGAACCATCAGGATCAACGCCATGTTCATGCCATGTTCCACCAGGGGTTAAAACAAAATCATTCGCTTCCAGCGGCATTTTATGTCCATTAACAATGGTATAAGCTCCGCGCCCTTCCATAATAAAACGCAGGGCGGAAGAGGAGTGAGCATGAGCTGATGCCGCTTCTCCCGGCCGCATAGTCTGAATCCCGGAATAAAGCAACCCCACGGCACTGGATGAACCCGGATCTCCAGCATTGTTTAGATAGACCACACGACGTCCCGCTTTTTCTGGTGTAACCAAATCAGCAGATTTCAGGACATGTTCACGCAGAACGCTATAACGCCAAAGTACCGGAACCGAAGCGGATTTCGGTTGCCACGGTTCAATTTTATTAGCGATTGTCCAGAGTGCACCTGTTCTGTGTTTCTCCAGTTCTTGGTAATAAGCCAGCAGTTCAGGGTTATCGGCGACATTAGCGCGACCGATAATGTTTTCCCGATATTGATCATGTGATTGAACATTTTCTTGTTGAGACATGGCTATCTCCTGTACGGATGGTAACTGTGATTTGAAAGCTAACCTGAGACCTATTGAATACCTCGCTGTATCTGCATCAATTGGCGTTCCAGTTGCTGTTTGCCATAAAGATAGGGTTTCGGCCAATCGACGTTTGTCCAGCCATATCTGGCACATTCATGTAGCAACCAGGCCGCATCGGATAAAAATGGACGTGATAAAGCACAGAGATCGGCCCGGCCAGAAGCAATAATGCCGTTGATTTGATCAGCGTCTGTAATCGCACCAACCGCGATAACCGGCACATTGCCCTCATTACGAATACGATCAGCCATCGGAGTCTGATACATACGCCCGTACACAGGCCGTTGTTCAGCAGAAACTTCCCCTGTGGAACAATCCACCATATCCACCCCCGCATTGTGGAAGTGCCGGGCAATCAAAACAGCTTCATCAATGCTAGTTCCTCCTTCAACCCAATCGGTGGCAGAAATGCGCACAGATATCGGCAAATCAGCCGGCCAGACATCACGTACCGCGTTAAAAACAGCTAACGGGAAACGAAGTCGATTCTCCAATGTACCGCCATATTCATCATCACGCAGGTTAGTTATCGGTGAAATAAAACTGGAAAGCAGATAACCGTGGGCAGCCTGAATTTCCAACCAGTCAAAGCCCGCATCAATAGCCCGGCGGGTTGCCGCGACAAACTGTGCAATAACCTCACTCATTTGTGCCCTGGTAATAGCGGCCGGAATTTGTGAAATCGCTGATAAATAAGGCACAGCTGATGCCGACACCAGAGGCCAGTTACCTTCCGGCAACGGATGGTCAGACTGTTCCCATCCCCGTTGGGTCGAACCTCGTCGCCCGGCATGTCCCAATTGAATACCTATCAGAGTATCTGTGTTCTGATGGATAAAATGGGTGATCAACTTCCATCCCTGCACTTGTTGATCATTCCACAATCCTGTGCACGCAGGAGTCACACGCGCCTGTGGTGAAATTGCTGTCATTTCGGCGATCACCAACCCCACCCCGCCCAATGCTCTGCTGCCAAGATGGACCTGATGAAATAATCCCGGTATGCCATCCACGGCCTTATACAGTAGAGTAGGAGAAACCACGACGCGATTTTTCAGGGTTACTCCCCGCACCGGATAAGGTGTCAGTATCGGTGGAGTTAAGGGAGACTGTTGGTCAGACTGCTGATTAAACCAACGTTCATAACTTTCCAGCCATGTTTTATCCCTCAATCTCAGGTTTTCATGAGAAATACGTTGTGAACGTGTCAGCAAAGAATACGCAAACTGTTCCGGCGGAAAATCTTCATAGCGCGCTACATTTTCAAACCATTCCGTGGAATTACGTGCCGCATTCTGGATTTTCAACACTTCCACACTGCGTACTTTCTGGTAATGTGACAAGCCCGCAGACAAATCTCCCTGATGTGTTTTCAGACTGTTAGTCAGTTCAATCGCATCTTCTAATGCCAGTTTTGTCCCGGAGCCAATAGAAAAGTGGGCGGTATGGGCAGCATCCCCCATTAACACGATTGGTACATTTTTGCCGTTACTGCCCTCCGGCCTGATCCAGTGCACCCAATGATGACAGATGACACGAGGAAAACGGATCCAAATAGCAGCTCCGCGTAAGTGCGCTGCATTGGATATCAACTCATATCCATCCAGCCACGGGGCAAATATCTTTTCACAGTAGGCAATGCCTTCTTCTTGTGACATTTTATCGATACCTGCGGCTAACCATGCCTCTTCTGTAGTTTCAACGATAAAAGTCGATAATCCTTCCTGAAATTGGTAGGCATGAACCTGAAACCAGCCATGTTCTGTTTCAACAAACAAAAATGTAAAAGCATCAAATATTTTTCGGGTTCCCAACCAGACAAAACGGCAATGGCGTTGATCAATATCAGGTGCAAAAGCCTCAGCATAGCGGGTGCGGATTTGGCTGTTGATCCCATCAGAAGCAATCAGCAAATCGGCATCGTATCTTCGGGCGATTTCCTGTTCGTCCTTAACCTGTACTTCGAACACCAACTCAACCCCCAACTGCTGGCAGCGATCTTGCAGGATATTGAGTAATTTTTTACGGCCAATACCGATAAATCCATGACCGCCGCTACGATTTATCGTTCCCTTGAAATGGATATCAATATTTTCCCAACGGCTGAATTCTGCACCAATGGTACTGGCTGATACCGCATCTGCCGCATTCAGGTTTTCCAATGTTGCATCCGAAAACACCACCCCCCAACCAAAAGTGTCATAGGGACGATTACGCTCGATCACGACAACACGGTTAGCAGGATTTTGTAATTTCATTAGCAAACCGAAATACAAACCCGCTGGCCCGCCGCCAATACATACGATGTTCATATTTTTTTTGTTCATGGTTTCTCTCCCGTTACACCATACCTGCCACGGCGCATAAATTCAGGGATTCAGTTAAGGTATTTAGTTTAGGTTATATATAGTTGAGGCATTGTTTTAATTAAGGCATTGTTTTAATTAAGGTATTGATTTAGTTAATGAGTAATAAAGTTCATCAGGGATCGGGATAGCCTGATGGGTATCCAGTGATGTCGTCACATAAGTCTGAACTGCACTCATCCTTAATTCTCCTTCCTTGCTGATACAGCGCTGGCGAAGTTTCAGTGATTTTTTGCCTATCTGCTCAACATTTAACTCCAGCCAAACCTGATCTCCCATTCTGCTGATCGCTTTAAACTCTGCCTCTAAATGAACAGTTGGCAGACCAAAGCGATGCTTAGCAATGTAATTGGCGTATCCGATTGAAGTTAATTCATCGAACCAGTCTTCGAACAAATTATTGAACATCACAAAATATTGGGGATAAAAAACAATCCCCGCAGGATCACATTCAGAAAATCGAATCTTATGAGGCTGTACAAATCTAAGCAGGCTCATCAGTGACTCCTCCTCAATGTTGTCGTTTTAATACCGTCGTTTTAGTACGTTGTTCTAAAATAGTGGCTTCAAGATGCTGTTGGTACTCACGTAACCGTCTGCCATCTTCATCTGCTAATGCCGCCTCACGCAGTTGTCGCAAGTTGGCCGGAGACAAATGAACGAGATGGCGATCAATAATCCCCATCAGGCTTTGAAAATTACGCAATCCACGGGTATGGGTATCACCGTATCCTTTAATCAACTGCTGGCATAGGGCAATTTCTACAGCCAACGCCGGGTCATGTTTCACTGCAATCACGATCCGCTGCAACCAATTTTCAATCCGTTCGGTTTCATGCTGAAAACGCAGAGTACGCCGGCGAACACGGCGTAAACCCGCCAGCGTATACAGCAACAAAAATCCCCAAATTGAACTGGTGGTAATGACACGCCCACGGCTGAATAGTTTTGTCAGCATCCGGTTTACAAAATGAGGACGGGATAACCAACGGCCAACAGGGGCGGGCAAGGTGTCACAGATCTCTTCCATTCTGGGATGCAGAAATTCATTAATTTCAACAAGCTCTTTACTGTGTGCCCCCACTTCTTTGTAAACCCGCTCAAACCGTCTGGCTCTGATTTTCAGATCTGCCACCCGAATAGTGTCTTCATAAGTCATCCACAGCGCCAGATGACGGGCAGTTTCACACAGTAGTCGCTGATGATGTTTTCCAGTCTGCTCAGTCAGATACTGCAATTTATCAAGATATAAATCGGCATAAGCCGGATCTTGATAATCCACCAAACGCCTGACGGCTTCAGCAGCAATTTCATGGATAGAGGAAGGCAATGTTTTTCGAATACGCAATAAAAAAGCTTTTATGCTCTCGTCATCGGTACGATTATGGTTGAAACGATTACGATTTAAGCGGCCATATTGAGAATGCTCATGATGAGAATGTTGATAGCAAGGCTGGTAGCCGGATTCTTCTGACTGTACCCTGCTCAATCCCAAGCCAAATGCTTGCAGGCTAGGTTTTACCCCCACGCCTCCTTTGATAATCGTTTTTTCAAAATGCATACGGCTGAATGGCAGGAGCCCCGTACCACAGAGTGCCCCAAACAACACAGCACTTATCACACTGCCACTCTTTTCTGCCATCCATGCCATGTCAAAATGGACAAAACGTAACGCAGCCTGTCGTGATTGCTGGATCAGGACATGGCTATCCACACGCCCGTCACCCATTGCTGTTTTCTCCTCCATTGAGAATACTCGGTGAGTTGAAGTGATCAACGTAGTACGATCCGGCGTCACAAAACCGCGCTGGACTGCACGTCCGGCTTCCATTAACTCAGAAGCCAATACAATATCCACATCACCGGGCGTTGGCATTAATGCCAGTACCGGAGCCGGAACATCGGGATCATCTGCTCCGGGGAACAATTCGACATAATATATCGTCGCACCTGTCCGTTGTGCGACACCGGGTACGGATGTTGCCTGAGCAAAATAACCATGCTCTTCACCCAAATTGACGATCCAATCTGCCAGTACACCACCACCCTCACCTCCCATTGCCAAAATCGCAATTTTGATAGGTTGGATTTTCGGTTTCATAATCGGAGACTGAATGGATGATGACATAGACATAATTTCCCCTTAGAGCCTACAGGGTTTAGCTTTTAAACGTCATACCGCTCGCGACGTTTAGCATCACGACGTTGCAAATAACTGATAAATCCTTTACGAATACGATGAAGCAACCGCTCCCGGTAGTTGGGGTTGGTGATGATCCGGGCCTTAAAGAAAGAAGGACACAATACCGCGACATGGGAAACTTCCCCGCACAATCCACAACCCACGCAGCTATTCAATACTGTTGCCACCGGATCGGTACGCAAGGGATCAGGATTTGGCTTAATTGACAGTGAAGGACAACCAGACAAACGGATACAAGAGTGATCTCCCGTACAAGTATCAGGATCAACGCCAAAGCGTTCACGCACTATTCGTTGTCCTGCCGCTATCGTTTCTCTGTTCCTTTTTTTCTCACGGCGCTGTTTATTCAACATACATTCACTCTGTGCGACCACGACTTTCGGCCCCTGTTCACTTGTTGTCAGTGCTTCCCGCAGAGTATGGATCATGGTCTTAAGGTCATAGGTACGTTTGATCGTGCGTATCCACTTCACCCCAACGCCTTTAACCGCTTTTTCGATATCATGACCCGTACTGCGGCTGGCGTTGAAAGCAGTTGAAGATGGAATATCCTGCCCTCCTGTGGCGGAAGTGTAGCTGTTGTCCACAATAATGGTCAGATTGTCACTGCGATTAAAAACACTGTTAGCAATACCACTCGTCAAGCCGTTGTGCCAGAATCCCCCATCTCCCATCACTGAAATCGCTCGCTTATCCACAACTGGTACACTCAATGCTGCTGCGCTCGCTGCACTTAGCCCATATCCCATCGTGGTATTCCCCAAATTGAATGGAGGCAAGATGGCAAACAGGTGGCAACCAATATCCGCACTGACATGATGTTGACCCAATTCCCGCTCTATCAATTTCATAGCGGTAAAGATCGGACGCTCCGGGCAACCCGTACAAAAACCGGGCGGGCGGACATGAACCACATTATTTTCTGTCACTGACGATTTTTTGTCTGATGAGTCTTTATCTGATGAATTCTCAGCGGGCAAAGTCACCGCCGGAATGCGCACCTGACAGGCCGCGACTGACACTTCAGCTTCAACCTTGCCGTAACGTTCAAGAAAAGCACGAACTCCTGCTAACACAGTGGCTGTATCATATTCTCCCGCCATTGGCAGTAAATCTTTACCATGTAACCGAATGGTAATATCACGCTGCCGTAAGATATTGGCGATATTTTGTTCTACAAAATTAGGTTGACCTTCTTCCAATACTAAAATTGCCTGCTTGCCATAACAAAAGCGTTCAAATTCCTCATCGATCAACGGATATGCCACATTCATGACATATAGCGGAATCCGGCTGTTACCGAACACATCCGCCAGCCCTAACAAATTTAGGGCTCTGATCACGGTGTTATAGCTTCCTCCCTGCAAAGCAATGCCTATGTCATCAGCACTTTCAGCAAAAAATTCGTTCAATTCCTTCTGCTGAATAAAGCGCACAGCAGCAGGCCAGCGTTCCTGAATTTTCTCTTTCTCATGTAAGAAGCTGGCAGGAGGCAAAACAATCCGATTGAGCTCACGCGCCGGATTTGTCAGTGCATCTTTTATTTTGAATGCTGATACGCGATTATCTGCGCAAACAAACCGACCGTGCACATGGCAGGCACGGATACGCATCTGCAACATCACTGGTGTATGGCTGGCTTCCGATAACGCAAACCCCATTTTTACTGCCTGCACAATTGAAGGCAGATTGGGACGCGGATCAAGCAACCAGATCTGGGATTTCATCGCAAACGCATGGCTGCGCTCCTGCATGATGGAAGAACCTTCACCATAATCTTCGCCGACAATAATCAGCGCACCGCCTAAAACGCCACCGGATGCCAGATTTGCCAACGCATCTGAGGCAACATTTGTGCCTACAGTCGCCTTAAATGTGACAGCCCCGCGTAATGGATAATTAACAGAAGCCGCTAGTGTGGCAGCGGCCGTTGCTTCACTGGCACTGTTTTCAAAACGAATACCATATTCGGAAAGGATCGCTTGCGCATCAGCCAGGACATCCATCAGATGGGAAATGGGTGCGCCCTGATAACCTGCAACATAAGCAACGCCTGATTCCAACAACGCTTTTGTCACAGCGAGTATGCCTTCCCCTCGGAAAAGTTCCCCCTGACCCAAACGTAATTTTTCCACTTCTTTAACAAATGATCGTTCCGCCATGATCAATCGCCTCGCATTTCTGTATGGGTATTATGTAATGAGAGTATGAATCAACGGTCAATACATGATCTGTCATGTCATTATGATTTACGCAGTGTCTGGATAGAACATGCAGAGAGCGGATAAAAAAACCGCCAAAACAGATATGAATGAGGGTGATTGAAACTTATTACTATCTTAATAATGAGTAAGGTTTCTTATGAATATATTCATAATCATATATCTTCCATTTAAGCAAAATGTGGATACTGCTAGTAGAAAACTGTATAACTTTAATAAATGTTTAAAGAGGTATCTAATAATGATGGGCAATCCGTGGTCTCACTATTATTCTGATCCCAGAAGCTCTGATTCAAGGTACGCAGACCCAAAATATGCAGTACCCAAAATTGAGTCTCACCTCAATTCTCCAGAACATTTACTTTTTTCATCCCATGATCTTGATGAAGTGAAATCAATGGTCGGTCGGGTGATGAAACCCCACCAGCTAAATATACTGGGTAGCAGCCGGAAGCTGGATGCCAGAATGCACTATATCCCGTTTGGGGACTTTTCCATGAGCCGCCTGCGTTACGGGGCTAATGTTGAAATCAATCCGAACGCACTGGAGTCTTTTTTTCTTATTCAGATGCCGTTATCAGGCAGTGCCTGTATTGAAAGCGGTGGTCAGCACCTTGATTCAACACCAAATCTGGCCTCCATCCTCAGCCCGGATCAGCATACCTCCATGCGCTGGAGTGCCGATAATGATCAGTTTATGGTCAGGATCTCCCGCACTTTGCTGGAAAGAACCCTTATTGGACAATTGGGGCATCCTTTGGATCAACCACTGGTATTTGAACTGGGGTTTGAATGGCAACGTTGTCAGGCGTGGCGCTGCCTGATGCTCTATCTGCTTGAATATACGACACAACTACCTGATATTCTGCAATATAAACTTATTACTGGTCAGATTGAGCAATTACTTTCTGTTACCCTGCTGTCCACCCATCAGCATAATTACAGCGGCTCCTCCACGAATCGTCGCTGTTCCATTCGCCCACGACATGTACGAAAAGTGCAGGAATATTTACAGGCTCATGCCCATGAACCTATTACGGTAGAGCAGCTTGCTCAAGTGGCAGGAGTCAGCCTTCGCAGTCTCTATTCTGGTTTCAGGGAATTTTTGGATATCAGCCCGATGCAGTATTTACGCGACTTGCGCATGGAACATGTTCGTACAGAGCTACTGGCAGGAGAAGCAAGCAATGTCACGGGAGTCGCTCTGCGTTGGGGGTTCGCCCATATGGGACGATTCAGTGCAGAATATAAGGCACGCTATGGTGAAACACCGAGTGAAAGTTTAAAGCGTGGTTAAATTTAAGCAATATACCGCCGATTATCTGATTATTAAAAACCAATGCGGCAAAAACAAATATAAGCCGAGATAAAAATTTATACCCTATGGATTTCAAAAAGCAACTTGAAAGACAACGGGTATATAATAAATGATCTTACCTTCATATATTACTTATAATTCATTCACTCTCTTAAATCGGAGAATAATAATTCTATCTAAGTTTTAAACTTTGTTTGGCTACCAACAAAAATAATATTAAAAAATCATTAATAACTTACTAACAAAATAACTTAATAAAATTATTCATCAAAAATAAAAAACAACAATATATACGCATTAAACTTCAAATTGCAATTTACAACACTAGATGAAACCTGATTTCTCCCCGCTTCGCGGGGAGAAATCATACGCATCTTGAAGTTAGATTGGTATAGTAATCAAATCATCAACAGACGGTTATAAATAGCTTTAAATATACCACCTTACCTCTATAAACCATAAAAAATGGCCATAATAAACAAAAAATAATATAGACATCAACTCAAATGAGAATCACTATTGCACTGCAAAGGGTTTTATGACCATAAAGTGACAAATAAAAGCAATGATAATATTACTGAAAACAAACTAAAAAATAAGGCAGGTGATAAGGATGTATACTTGAAAATATCAAAAATAAAAAATCAATCATTACCCAATAAATATTAACTATTTTTCATTAAGGAGAGTGTTGAAAGATTGCGAGATTATCTGTAATAACACTATGATAGATTATGCCAATACCTATTAAACAAAAATAACAATTTAATATTGAAAGATATAAAATCAGATGTATATCACCCTTAATTAAATGAATGCTAAAACATAAATTAATTAAGATCAGGCAAATAATTAAATCTACTCATTTACACCATAAATTACAAATAACTTGTAAACGGAATACATTCGTATAATTTATTATGAGAATATCTGAGAATTCATTGCGTCCGAACTTATATCCCCTCCACCCTTCTCAGGAAGATGTGTTTTACGAACAGGCACTTTATGAAAATAGTCCAATACACAATCTCGGTTGGTATGCTTTTATAGAAAAACAGATTGATATA
>NZ_NKHP01000070.1 GCF_014467235.1 Xenorhabdus indica
CAGGCACCTTACGCCCTTGTAAAGAAGAAAGTGTGAACTGGGATACCACGGAAAACTTGTTTATTGAGGGTGATAACCTTGAAGTGCTTAAGTTATTACGAAAGTCCTGTCACAAGAAAGTGAAGATGATTTATATCGATCCGCCTTATAACACAGGCAAGGATTTTATTTATCAAGATAGCTTCCGTGACAACTGGCTCAATATGATGTACCCCAGATTGAAGTTAGCCAGAGATTTATTGTCTGACGATGGCATTATCTTTATATCGATAGATGATCATGAAGTGGTTAATTTGTCTTATTTGTGCAATGAGATATTTGGTGAAGGCAATTTCGTTGAAAGATTGATTTGGAAAAATGGAAGAACTTCATCATCAACGTTTACACGAGAACACGAATATATCTTGGTATATGCAAAAGACCTGTCACAGTTACCCCGTATTGTTTATAAGGGCGATGATAGCCTGGTTTCAGATCGCGCAATAAAAAAGGTAAGCGTAAAAAACCCGGCGTCAGAAATAACCTTCCCTGCCGGGATTAAGTTCCTGGGTGAAAATAAAACGTTTCCGTCAGTATTTGGCGATAAAGAAGCCGTTGAAGTGACTGCCGGTGTATTTGAGTGTAAGGATGGAGCCTTAGCCAGTGAAGTTACGCTAAAGGCGGGCTGGACGATGAAGCGTCAGATCGAAAACTGGCTGTCAGGGAATGAGACTTTTGACTCTAAAGGGCAGCAGGTTGTTGAGTTCTTTTTCAAACAGAACGGTGTGCTCCAGTATGTTAAAAAGCGCGGCACCGAACACCCGAAAACAATAATAACCGGTTTTACCACGAAGCAGGGAAGTAAAGAGGTTGAAGCCCTTCTCGGTTCTTCTGTTTTTGATTATCCCAAGCCGACAGGATTAATTGAGCACTTAATGAAGGTCACGGATAGCGAAGATATCATTCTTGATTTTTTTGCAGGAAGTGGTTCTACCGGACATGCGGTGTTGAAACAAAACAAGAAAGATGGCGGCAGAAGAAAGTTTATTCTGGTTCAATTGCCGGAGCCTGTCTCAAAGAATGCGGGCGCAACAGCGTATTGTATCAGGGAGTCAATACCCGAATTGATTTCCAGAATTACCCTCCAAAGGATCAGAAAAGCCATTTTAAAAGAAGATAAAACGCAAGGTGTTAGGTTTTTCAAATTAGACCAGGCAATCATTGAACCCGATCATTACAACTCACCGGGGTAACCCTTGTTCACCCCACGGACGCCCATTATCTCAATGGGGTGGATTATGAAGATGAAAGAACATCCTGATTTATGGGCCGAACTGCTGAACGGCCTTAAAAACTCGTGGCCGCAGATATCCGGCTCTGTTTTGGCTATCGTCATTTGTTACGGACGTCTGGTGTATGACGGGGTAGACCGTAAAAACAAATGGGTAGAAGGCATTCTGTGCGGGGCGTTGTCATGGGGGATTTCGAGCGGCTTAGAGCTGTTCGGTATACCCAGTAATGCCGCCCCTTTCATTGGTGGGCTGGTGGGCTTTATTGGCGTTGAGAAGATACGTGAGTTTGCTATCCGCACTATCAATAAACGGTTGGGAGGTAAACAGTGACCAGAGGCATTCGCAATAACAACCCCGGCAATATTGATCATAACCCGAAGAATAAGTGGCAAGGTCAATTGCAGCATGACCCGAAGATTGAAAAGCGGTTCTG
>NZ_NKHP01000071.1 GCF_014467235.1 Xenorhabdus indica
AAAGGAGATGAAGCGTAGACAGCGAAACATTCGAGCCGAAACCCATAGGTGAACGTGATAACTCCGAAATTCGCTGATTGTGTTGTGCCGATGGTATCGTCGAACCAGCAGGCAATAGTTTCTGAAGGGGCACACTGGTGATTTTTTTCCAGTCAGAAGCACACACCGGCGTCTCAGGCGTCGGCGAGTTTGTAGAGAACAGTGCGGAACCCAGGAGATCCTGACACCTCTCAAGGGAATGAGTATATCGGGCACAAGTGCCAAAACACAAGGCCTGAGAGATGGGTATCAGGAAGTCGGGGTCAGCCATAGTAGTGATGAAACGAGTAATGATCGCGGAGCGAAGGGCTGGCAGACAGATCGAACGTGAGAGGGAAACAATGACCGTACACAGCAACGACGGACAATCATGGTTAACAAAACTTGAGCGTACAGGCAAGAAATCAGCCTGCAACAAACAGCAGGTGTTCAATAATTTAGGGCATTTGCTGAACAGTAACATGCTGAAAGGACAATTCCTACGGCTTGACGGGAATAAAGCGGCAGGTATTGATCGCATGACAAAATCCGCTTACGGGGAACATCTTGATGGGTATATTCACAATCTCATCCTGCGAATACGCAGAGGGACATCTCGCCCGAAAGCCGCCAGAATCACGCAGATCCCGAAAGAGGATGGTAGTAAACGGCCACTGGTGATTTCGTGCATAGAGGACAAACGGGTGCAACTTGCGGTCAGTGATATTCTCAGCCGAATTTATGAGCCGCTGTTTCTACCGTGTTCATACGGGTTTCGGCCGGGATTAAATTGTCATGCGGCATTGAAGGCATTACAACAGCAAACATACCGTAACTGGAATGGTGCGGTTGTGGAAATTGACATCCGACAGTACTTTAACACGATACCCCATATTGAGTTGATGAATTTACTGCGGAAGAAGATATCAGATCGCCGTTTCCTCAGACTCATTAAGGTCTTAATAACGGCACCCGTTATCGAGGGTAAACAGATATCCGACAATGTGTGCGGATGTCCCCAAGGGTCAATCTTGTCGCCGGTACTTGCCAATATCTACCTGCACTATGTGATAGATGAAGGGTATGATGAAACCAGCCGTTCACACATTCATGGTCGGGCAGGAATGGTAAGGTACGCTGATGATATGGTGTTTACCTTTGAGTTCCTGAGTGAAGCAAAACGCTTTTTAAGATATTACCTAAACGACTGAGTAAATACGGTCTGGCGTTGCACAGTGGAAAATCGCAATTAATTCCGGCGGGTCACGTTGCAGCAATGAGAGCTAACCAGTCTGGCGGGCGCTTACCTGCGTTTAACTTTCTGGGATTTACCTGCTACTGGGGGATATCGCGAAAGGGTTTCTGGCGACTGAAGTTGACCAGTCGAAAAGACCGTTTTGCCGCCAAATTGAAGGGACTCAGGGACTTCCTCTGGAAGAACCTGAATACACCTGACAAAAGGCGTGTTCTGACCATCGTCATCAGGGTTATTTTATCTACCAAAGCAAGCGGGTACTTTACAGAGGGTTCAACCGGAAGGGAGGACGACGAGGGTTAACGTGGGAAAAGCTGACTCTGATCCTGAAAGTGCTGGGTTATCCTTCAAGCTGG
>NZ_NKHP01000072.1 GCF_014467235.1 Xenorhabdus indica
GGTGCCGGCCAGTTTTACCCGTCTTGAATCAATTCCGCTGACTCTGAATGGTAAAGTGGATCGCCGGGCATTACCAGAGCCTGTCTGGGTAAACAGAGATGGCTATGTTGCACCACGTAATGAATTAGAGGCTCAACTTTGTCAGCTTTGGCAGGATGTGTTAGGGGTAGCACAGATCGGTATTGAAGATAACTTCTTCCGTATCGGGGGTAATTCCCTGACTGCGGTTAAGCTGACCGCCACTATTCGCCGGACGTTGGCAATGGATGTTTCTCTGGCACAGGTGTTTGCATTGAAAACAGTTGCCGGACTGGCAGCCCAGATAGGGCAGCAAGCATCTATTGTCATTCCGCATATTGAGCTTGCCCGTTATCCCTTGTCCTTTGCTCAGGAGCGGATGCTGTTTATTGAGCAGTTTGAACAGGGCACTTATGCTTACCATATTCCTTATCTGATGCTGTTGGATGAAGGTGTTAGCTTATCTGTATTGGAAAGTGCAATCAATCAGGTGGCTGAGCGTCATTCCGTTCTGAAAATGGTCTACCGCAATAGCGGTGATCACATTTATCAACAACTGCATTCTTATCAACAACCCCATTCTTTTCAAAAAATAATTGAAGAGCCGTTGGTTTTCAAAACGCAGCTTCTTGAGAGTGTTGAAATACTTTGGCAAATATTGCGTGCTGAATTAGCGACACCATTCCATTTGACAACAGAGCCTGGTTTGCGCCTGCGTCATTATCAAGTCGGTCACAGCCACTATGTTTTGTTCATGTGGCATCACATCGCCATTGATGGCTGGTCAATTGATATCTTTATGCATGAACTGGCGGAGGCTTACCATGCCCTGCGCGAAAAGCGTGACAGCTGTCTGCCTGAGCTGGACATCACTTATGGTGATTACGCCCATTGGCAGCGAGAATATTTGCAGGGAGAAGCAGGAGAACGCCAACGGGCATACTGGCAGCAGGCATTGGCGGAGTATGAGCCGTTACTTTTGCCGACCGATCATCCCCGCCCGGCACTGGTCAATTATCGAGGGCAGGATTTCAATTTTGTGTTGGGAAATGAACTTACTGATCAGCTGAAAACATTGGCAAAACAGCAGGAAACTACCTTGTTTACTGTTTTACTGAGCGGTTTTTATCTCATGCTGGCGAGGTTATCCGGGCAAAGCGATATTGTACTGGGGACACCGACTGATAACCGTCACCATGTGCAAACTCAACCTTTAATTGGCATGTTTGTTAATTCACTGGTTTTGCGAGCACAGGTGGAACAGACCAGCAGTGTAGAGCACCTGATTGGACATGTTCATGATGTAATTGCTCAGGCCAAGTCTCATCAGGATATACCGTTCGAGCAGTTGGTTGATGCCCTTGGCGTTGAACGGGATGCGTCCCGTCATCCTATTTTTCAGGTGCTGTTCGGGCTGCAAGACGCCGGGAAAACACGACAAACAGCTAGAGATTTACCGTTTAGCCCAGTGCAGTTGGATGACTCTCTGTATAGTCCGGCTAAGTTTGACCTGAGCCTGTTCATTACTGAGAAGGCATCCTGCCTGACAGGGGCGATCAATTACGCCGTCAGCCTGTTTGATGACACGACGATA
>NZ_NKHP01000073.1 GCF_014467235.1 Xenorhabdus indica
ATTCCGGCGACAGCAGTAAAGAATACGGCTCCGACGCGCTTGCAACACGCCGGAGCCGCTAACCATAACCAACTATTGGAGGTAGTTAATCATGGCTAAGGCGCATTCTAGGCAAAACCGTGCCGTAAATAAAGGTACAAAAACAGAACGTTATTATACCGTGGGATACGTACCGCAAAATGACAAGGCCAGCGCCCCGCCCGCGATACATCTCAAGGGGCAGTGGCTTAAGCAGGCCGGATTTGAGATTGGTGGCACACTCACCGTCAAAATTATGGACGGCTGTCTGGTGCTTATTCCTGACAGCGACGACACCCGCACCATTAAACAACAGTACCAGCGCCAGCAAGACCAGCTCAGCGAAATTAAGCTGAGGATGCGCGAACTGATTGGCGACTACAACAGCCACTAAAGGCAGGGGCTGAGTAGCTCTTAAACAGAACAAGCTGGGAAGATCACAGGGATCTTCCCAGCTTATGTTTTCAGAGCTAGTACTCTATTACAGTATTAAAATTTCCATTTTTATTACAATGTATTAGAAAATCAAGACATGTTTTTTTATCTGAGTTAAGTGCAATACAACCAAAACCAGTATCCTCATGAGGATAGACCCCTATATTGAGAGCAGGATTGATATAAAAACAAACCTGACCTATTATTCCAGAATGGCACATAATAAGTTTTGAAAGATGGATAAAATCCTTTTCTCTAAAGCTAAAACTTAGTGAGTGTGCTGGTAATGATGTTTCTCCATATAAGTAATTCTCATAACTTTCTGTTATTGGTAATAATAAATTTTTTTCTTTGGCTTTATGGTAAATTTCTTGATATCTCGTAATTGTTTCTATGTCTTTTTCTCTTTCATCATCAAAAGAAAGAGCCGTGATGATTATTGGATTACCACTTTTACCCTTGAAAAAAGTATCAAATAATTCAATAGCTTCATCCATGATTTTATAAGAAAACCCATGTTTTCTCTCGAAAAAACCAACCCAATCCACGGATGAACTAAATCCACTAAAATTAAATCCATTTAGTGAAAAAGTTTTATTTATCAACTTTAATGATTTTTCCATCACTCATACCTATAGTTATTTTATGTCTTGGTTTAGGTTCTGCTTTTCCAATGCCAACTTTCCATTCCCCCGCTTTATCACTATGAGATGTATTACTTTTACTCCATATCTCATTCGTATAATTATTCTTATAATTACCACCTTTTACTTTGGTAAAATCATCAGGATGAGAGGTTGGTGTTCTAACGAAATCCCCTACATCTGCGCTATTTACTTTTTTCTTCGGATTATCTAGGTGACATTTTGCCAATCCAAACGGATCAACAAAATTGACCGGATTATCGACATACCCGTACGGATTCACCCCGCCCAGCAGTCCGATGGGGTCAGGCGAGATATACTGCCCCGTTTCGTTACTGTAATATCTAAAGCGATTATAACAAAACCCGGATTCCTCATCGAAATACTGGCCTAAAAACCGG
>NZ_NKHP01000074.1 GCF_014467235.1 Xenorhabdus indica
CTGTACTGGATGCGCTCTTCTGCCGGTATCAGGTTCAGCACCGCCTCCATCAGGCTGCTCTTGCCTGCGGCACTGCTGCTCTGGATCAGGACGGCTAAGGGTTTGGGCAACTTTCGGCTCACCGCCGCCAGATAAGCCGCGAGCAGATTCGTTGATTCCCCGACAACCCCGCAGGCGGCTAAATCAGTAGTAATACGGCTGACCAACGCCGGATCTTGCAACAACATCAAAGCAGACTGCTGCTCATCGGCGCTCAACGCGTTGGCGGCCTGCGCCGTCTCAGCGGCCATCCCCGAACGTTGCTCCAGCACCAGTAACACCCGCCCCAGTTCCCGCTTGATCAGCGTGTCCGGCAGTGCCAGCTCCTGCGAGGCCTGACGCACGAAGCCCGAACGCGCCCGGGCGCTCAGGATATCGAGGCTGTCCACGAACAGGGCGCCGCTGTTTTTGTCCCGTAACTGCACATTGATCTTCATGACCGCACTGATCTTCTGCGGCACACCGCGCAACCGCCATTCCTGTGCATCCTGCTGGATCACGATATCGCCGTTAGCTTCCAATGTGGTGATAACCCCCGGTTCCACTGATGCAGGCGCGGGCGCAGTCACCCGCGGAGGGGGAGCGGCCAGGGGTGTTTTTGTGGGCTCACCGAACCATTGTGCTGACGCCAGTAACTGCCCGAACGCGGTTTCCGGGTTCGCCACCTCGCAGCTAATGCGATTGGCATCGCGGCCTTCGGGGAACACGACCCGCCAGACATCCAGACCCGTCAGTTGCAACGCTGATGCCAGCTGGATGGCGGCATCATTGCCTGCCGGATCATTGTCATAGGCAATGTACACCTGTTGAACCTCATGTTGCCGGAACGCCGCCCGGTGGGCATCGGTAAAGCCGTGAACGCCATAGGAACAGGTGACGTTGCGAAAGCCCGCACACCAGAATGACAGCGCATCAATCAGCGATTCACACAGGATAACCGACGCCGAACCGATCAGCCCCGCTTCATTCCAGACGCCGCCATGCTCACCCGGTAAATACAGATGCAACGGTGTGCCTGCCCGCAGCCTGTTATTGATTTTGCGGCCGTACATTTCCTGTATTTGCCCGTCCAGCCCAATCACCGGCACAACCAGCGAGCCGCTGAAGTGCTTATGCCCGCTGTCACGCATCAGCCCGATGGCCTGCAACTGAGCGCGGATCTCCGCCCCGGCTTTCAGTGGCTTGGCAGGCAGGCGATAACCCAGGGTGCGGTTGGCAAAGCCCAGCTTAAAATGGCTGACCAATTCAGGGTGATCGAGGCGGCGTTTTTTCAGGTAGGCCAGTGCTTCCGGCGCATTCAGCAGGGTCTGGTGATAAAAGGCGATCACCCGCTGCAACAGCGCCTGCCGCCCGATCCCCTCCTCCACTGACGACACCGCCGCCAG
>NZ_NKHP01000075.1 GCF_014467235.1 Xenorhabdus indica
GCCATTGCCGTCATGTTTGAAGAACAAACTATCAGCTATGGTGAACTTAACCTCCGCGCCAACCGTCTGGCGCACTACCTGATTGAATTAGGCGTACGGCCCGATGACCGGGTGGCAATTTGTGTCGAACGCAGCCCGGAGATGGTGGTAGGTTTACTGGCTATCCTCAAGGCCGGCGGTGCCTATGTACCGCTTGACCCCACCTATCCCACGGGGCGGTTGACGTCTATGCTTGAAGATGCCGCGCCGGTCGTTTTGCTGACCCAAACGTTGCTGATGCAGACAACGCTGATACTAACAACACAGTTAGACAAACTGGCAAACCCTGTTCCCACCGTAACCCTTGACGATCTGGAACCGTTCCTGACGATACAACCCGCTCATAACCCGGATGTGCAGGCACTGGGGCTGACATCACGCCATCTGGCTTATGTGATCTATACCTCCGGCTCAACCGGCGTTCCCAAAGGGGTGATGGTCGAACATCGTAACGTGCTCCGTCTTATCATCAATAATGGTTTCGCCGATATTGGGCCTGATGACTGTGTGGCCCACTGTGCCAATATGGCTTTTGATGCATCGACCTGGGAAATCTGGGCAGCCTTGCTCAATGGCGGACGCTTGTATGTGGTTCCACAATCCACACTGCTTGACCCGCTGCGTTTCCGCGACTCACTGATCAGAGGACAAGTGACTGCCCTCTGGTTAACTGCCGGCTTGTTCAACGAATATCTCCCCGATATCAAACCGTTGTTTGGACAGTTGCGTTATCTGCTTGTTGGCGGGGATGTCCTCGATCCGAGAAAAATCCAGCAGGTGCAATTGGCTCAATCGCAACCGTTGCACTTGCTCAACGGTTATGGCCCAACGGAAACCACGACGTTTGCCGCCACTTATGCCATTACTTCCGCCGTCGATATTGCCCGTTCAGTTCCCATCGGCCGGCCAATCGCCAATACCCAGATTTATCTCCTTGATTCACAGGGGCAACCGGTTCCTTTCGGTGTGGCTGGCGAAATTTATATTGCCGGGGCAGGTGTGGCCCGCGGTTATCTGAACCGCCCCGAACTGACGGCCGAACGTTTCCTGCCTGATCCGTTCTCTACGGATACCAATGCGCGCATGTACAAAACCGGCGACCTCGGCCGTTGGTTACCTGACGGCAATCTTGAATATCTGGGCCGTAATGATTTTCAGGTTAAACTGCGTGGTTTCCGTATTGAGTTGGGGGAAATTGAAGCCAGATTGTTACAGTGTCACGGTGTGCGTGAAGCAGTGGTTCTTCTGCGTGAAGACTTACATGAAGGCTTACGTGAACACCTACATGAAACGATATCTGATAAAACCGGGGGGCAAAAACAGCTAGTGGCTTATCTCCTGCCACAGACGGGGGTTAAACTGGTGCCGGCTGAACTGCGCC
>NZ_NKHP01000076.1 GCF_014467235.1 Xenorhabdus indica
ACGTATGATGTTTTCAACAGATGCTGAGCAATGGGCAAAAGACACTTTTCAATATGCTGATTTAGGGGATAGCCGCCGCACTAAGCGGCTGATCAAACTGACTTCTTCTCTTGCCAATCATTTAGGACAGTCTCTCGTGCAATCTTTAAAATCACCTGCGGATATCGAAGCGGCTTATCGCTTCGCTCGCAATCAAGCCATTAATCCTCAAGCTATCGCAGAAGCTGGCTTTGTCGCCACCGCTGAGCAGGTTAAGCACTATGATTGCCTCCTCGCGCTTGAAGATACGACCTCGCTGGAATTTATCCACCCTACGGTTCGAGATGAGATGGGGCACACCACATCCAATAAGTATTCCAGAGGGATGCATGCGCATTCCGTTCTGCTTTTTGCACCTGATAAGCAACAGGTCGTTGGACTCATTGAGCAGGCACGTTGGACCCGAGACCTTCAGGCTTACGGGCAAAATCAATATCATGCGAGCAGAGCTTATAAAGACAAAGAAAGCTATAAATGGGAACGGGCTTCACGCGCAATGGAAGCCCGCCTCGGTGCTGACATGCGAAAAGTTATCTCGGTCTGTGACCGGGAAGCAGACATTATCGAGTACCTGACCTATAAGGTCTCAAATCATCAGCGCTTTGTCGTTCGCTCTATGCAAAGCCGTTGCATAGAAGAAAGCACCGACAAGCTTTATCATTACAGTGGCGCCTTGGTGTATGCGGATACGAGAACGGTTCAAGTGAGGCAAAAAGGCGGGCGAAAAGCGCGTGATGCACACTGCGAAGTGCGTTATGCGGCGGTGACCGTAAAAATCCCGGCGAATAAAACCGGTGACGGCGTCCCACTGTACTATGTCGGTTGTCAAGAAACGGGAAATCATGATGGCTTGAGCTGGCACATTCTGACCTCAGAACCCGTGAAAACAAAAGAAGATGCCCAGCGTATTCTCGATTACTACGAAAAACGGTGGCTGATTGAAGAATTTCACAAAGCGTGGAAAAGCGGTGGCACTCAGGTTGAAGAGTTACGCATGCAAAGCAAAGAGAATTTAGAACGCATGGTAGTGATACTCGCGTTTATTGCAGTCCGTCTTCATCAATTGCGCTATCTGGGGCTTAATAAAGAGGAAGCAGAAAAGCAGAGCTGTGAAATGATCCTGAGTCCGCTAGCGTGGAACTTACTGTGGTCAAAGCAAAACAAATCGAAACCACCGAAGAAAGCCCCAAGCCTCTACTGGGCCTATATTAACCTCGGCAAGCTTGCAGGTTGGTACGATTCAAAACGTAATGGTCGAGTAGGATGGGAAAGGCTATGGGAAGGATGGTTCATATTACAAACCATCCTTGAAGGTTACTTGCTTGCACAGTCTCTTGAGCTATAGATGTGATCAAGAGACAG
>NZ_NKHP01000077.1 GCF_014467235.1 Xenorhabdus indica
GGGTAGTTGGTTCGCTCTTGTCCGTCCAATAACTCAACCCCCTCCAGCGTATTATCCAACTGGTTCGATTGATCATTGTGCCGATAATTTAACAGGGCACTAAAAAGGGGCGTACCGCGTTCAACCCCGCTACACTGCTGCGCCAGCGCCAGTGACGCATGCTCATGGGTTAACAATCCCGCCAGCCGGCGATGGGTGGCCTGTACACTGTCCCGTAGCGGGGTGTCATCCATATCCAACCGCAACGGCAGAGTATTGATAAACAAACCCATTCCTCCCTCTGTCCCTTCACTGCCAGCCATGCGCCCAAACAGCACGGTGCCGAACACCACTTTTTCCTGTCCACTGGTGCGTGACAATACCTGCGCCCAGGCCAGATGGCATAGCGCCGCCAAACTGACGCCCAAACGCCGTGCCTGGCTGCGCAGGCGGTCATTCAATTCCGGGGCCAGCATCCGGTGAGATTCTGTTATCTGTGAGCCATCGCGATGCACCTCCGCCAACCCAAACGGCAGCGTCGGCTCTTCCACCTCCGCTAACATCTCGGTAAAGAAACGGGTATGGGCGGCCTGACTCACGCCCAACCGGGCCTGCGCCACCAGATTACGGAATGGCACAGTCGCAGCCAGGCTCGCCTCTTGCCCCATCAGGCAGGCCTGCACTTCACGGTGCATCACTTCCAACGTTTCATGGTCGCCAATCAGGTGATGCAGTAATTGCAGGACTATCCAACGTCCATCCGTTTCCTGCGCCACCACAAAGCGCAATAGCGGCGCGTCACTCAAGTCAAGACGATAATGACTGACGTTAAAACGGGCCGCCAGTTGGCTACTAACAGGCCCCTCAGCCGGGTCCAGTGTGAGTTCGGTGACGGACAAAACGGCTTGACGCCAGACGACCTGTACCGGTACAGATACCCCCTGCCAGATAAAGGCAGTGCGTAAAATATCGTGACGGTCGACGATCCGTTGCATCGCAGCCAGATAACGATCCAGCAGCGCGCGGTCAACAAACGCCATCAGGTCACTTAACAGGTACGGATCCCCTTCCTGTGCCAGTAAGTGGTGGAACAAAATACCGTCCTGTAACGGCGATAAGGCATAAATATCCTGAATATTCGCCACACCGCCCGGCACTTGTCCGACAATGTGGTCAATATCCACCTGGGTTAAATCCACCAGCGGTAACATGGCCGGAGTCAGTTGCTGCGTATCGGGAGTAATGACATTCGGCGGAATTTCGATGGTCTGATGCTGCCCCACTGTTTGTGCCAGCTCGGACAATACCGGCGACCGGAACAACTCTCGCGCTGTCAGGGCCAATCCCTGCTGACGCAGGCGCTCAATCATACGCAC
>NZ_NKHP01000078.1 GCF_014467235.1 Xenorhabdus indica
GGTGCTCGCCCGTAACCAGCATATTCCTCATTACCTGCTGACCGGTGAATTGAATGGTGAATTGCAACTGACCGATCGCCAGTCCCAGCTCACTTATCATTTTAATCACACTGCCGGGTCTATTCGTAAACTGTCCGCGATCACCGATCGCCGACAGAATGCTATTCGATTTATCTACGATAAACACTCGCAACTGATTGAAGTCACGCGCACCGATGGTTTCCGGTTGATCTTAGGTTATCAGGGGCAGCAGCTCCAGACAGTGGATTATCTCGAACAGCAAAAGCAACAGCGGCTGGTCACTTGCCATTACGACCCACAGAACTACCTGCATGAATGTGAGGCTTTCCAGCATAACCACTTGTGGCATGAATATGATGCTCAAGGAAGGATGATCCGCTGGCACGATACCGATCAGACAGATGTCACGCTTACCTATGATGATCGTGGGCGAGTTCTCACAACGGCCACCACCAGTGGCTACTGGTGCGATCGTTTCCAATATGATGATCAATCCCGTATCACGACTTATATTGATGCTGAAGGCGGTGAAACCCAATATCATTACGATAACAACGGGCTGGTGATCCGTGAAGTCGATCCGCTGGGGCGCGTCACACGCCGCCAGTGGCGCTACAGTCAAATCGTCTGGGAAGCCGATGCAGCAGGTGGGATCACGACTTTCGATTACAACCCTGATGGTGCGCTGACTGAAATGGTCCTGCCGACCGGAGAAACCTTTGCTTACGGCTATGACGAACACGGACAGCTCATTGAAAGTGTCCTGCCCACCGGCGAGCACTGGCAATTTCATTATGATGAACAGGGTAACCTGACGGCGCTGACTAATCCGCTGGGACACAAAGAAGAGTATCAATACGGCACCCACGGTGAATTACGCCAGCGCTTATTGCCGGATGGGCGTCAATGGCACTATGCCTATGACGAACAACAGCGGCTGGCTGCCGTGATGACCCCGGACGGTCAGACCACCGGCCTGCAACTGGATGAACTGGGCCGATTGCGCCAACTCACCGATGCCCTGAAACAACAAACTCACTACCGTTACAGCGACGACCATGCCAGTCTTAACGGCAGCCTGACCGATATCGAACTGCCGGATGGTACCACGCAGCAACTGGCCTATGACAGTGAACGGCGAGTCGTGGCCGTGACTGACGGCGAAGGCCGTACCACCCGCTATACTTACGGCGCGTTTGACCTGCTGACTCAGGTTACCCGGCCCGATGGCACGGTATTACACTTTGGCTATGACCGGCTGAC
>NZ_NKHP01000079.1 GCF_014467235.1 Xenorhabdus indica
TGACTTCGAAGCTCAGGCTTTTAAGAAAACGGCTCAGGATACCGTTGAAAAATTCAAAAGGGGTGAATTTCCAAAGGAAGAATGGGAAGAAGAGAAAGAAGAAGACGAATATGAACATCCTCAACCCAATACTCCTTTACCCGCTAAAGTCCGGGATGATAGTCCCACTGGGACAGGAAACACCCCCGGAATAATTACCGCGCAGGCAGCTCCCGCGCAAGTGCCAGCGGCAGAAGCCAATCCTATTCCCAAAACAGAAACACCGGAAGAAAAAAGCTGGCAGACAAAAGCGTGGGAGTCCATGGTGAAAACCAAGGATGAGGTCGTTGACTGGGCGAAGGAAAAGGCGATTAATCATGTCGAAGGGTTAAAACATCCGGTTGAACGAGTTAAAGGCCATGTAAAAGGTGCCTATAATACCGTGGTTGACACGGTAGAATCCTATGTCCAAGGAGCTTATTTTGAAAGTGCCAAAGACTCGGAGGATGCAGCCCGCTGGCTTGAAATATATGGCGAAACTGAAAAAGCGAAGACGATACGTGAAGTCGCAGAACTTCAGAAAAAGCAAAGTGGGGAATTTAATCTGAATGACTGGAAAGCTAAGGCCAGCAACCGGGCACAAGAAGCGGGGATAACTGATGTTGCGGTTATCGAATTCATTGGCTTACCTGCTGGGAAAACCGGCATGATTAAAAAGGGGGCGACTGAGTTAGCTTCTGCCGCCAGCAAAGTCAGTACTGCAGCAAACAAAACGGAAAGAAAAGCGCTTACTGAGGAAGTCAAAGTCGCAGAAGGTGCCAGAATCGAAGGCCAGACGAAAACGGCCACTCCTTCACACGATAAACCCCAAAACGCGAAAGAAGACCACGTTGATAACAAATCCACCAACAAAGAGGGAAGTTGTACCGGAACCTGTAGCGTCAACGGTGAACCTGTTGATATGGCCACCGGTGACTTCCTGCAAGTCTGGCCAGTTATTGCTATTCCCGGATTATTGCCGATTATGCTGACCCGTACCTATCGCTCCACCTCCAAATATAGCGGTTTGTTCGGGTCTAAGTGGGCGGACGATTGGTCACGCAGGTTGAAACTAACCGATGGTAAGGTGAATTTCACCGATGCGGATGGCGTGATCTACGATTTCAACACGCCGGAGGATCAGGTGCTCGCCCGTAACCAGCATATTCCTCATTACCTGCTGACCGGTGAATTGAATGGTGAATTGCAACTGACCGATCGCCAGTCCCAGCTCACTTATCA
>NZ_NKHP01000008.1:0-14971 GCF_014467235.1 Xenorhabdus indica
GTCGGTAGAACGGCGGACTGTTAATCCGTATGTCACTGGTTCGAGTCCAGTTGGAGGAGCCAAATTCTAAAAAGCCCGATGTTAGCTCTGCTAGTCGGGCTTTTTGCTTTTCAATGATCATACTCACCACTTATGCCCTATTTATCAATTTTATTTCTGTAACTTTTTGATTATTTTTCTGAAAACAACACGAAAAAGCTGAAAAAAAGCGCACAAAGTACATATTAACAACAAACAAACCGTTATTATGATTTTCTTCTTTGACAAACAGAAAGAGAGCCGTTAATATTCGCCCCGTCTTGAAGGAGTTCCTCCATAGTTCAGTCGGTAGAACGGCGGACTGTTAATCCGTATGTCACTGGTTCGAGTCCAGTTGGAGGAGCCAACTTCAATTCACCCTCGTTTTGTTACTTCTATTTTTCCTTTTTTGATACGATTAATTTCCTCTGAATACCCTAACTTATATAAAATTAAAGACTTAATTCTGCAAAAATGTAGAGTTTTATCATTTAATAATAGCTATTTAACTATTTTCTCTTTATCATCTTCCTCCGGCTTAAGGAATGCTGAATCAGCATCCGTCATTTTTCATCTATATTCTGGAGCCGGTTCCATGACTACTGAATCTTCTACTATTAAAATCCGCCGCCCTGACGACTGGCATGTTCATTTTCGCGATGGTGATATATTGAAAATCATTGTCCCCCATACCAGCCGCTTTTTTGGCCGAGCTATTGTCATGCCCAACCTTGTTCCTCCTGTAATAGATATTGCCAGCGCCAGAGCCTATAAAGAGAGGATCATGGCAGCCATTCCGTCAGGGCATTCATTCGAACCACTGATGACATGCTATCTTACGGATTCAACAGATAGCTCACAAATCGAAATCGGTTATAAAGAAGGCATTTTCACAGCCTGTAAACTCTACCCCGCAAATGCAACAACTAATTCCAGCCATGGTGTTTCTGACGTACAAAAGATCTATCCTTTATTGGAAATGATGGAAAAGTTGGGCATACCTCTATTAATTCATGGTGAAGTTACCGCAGCTCATATTGATATTTTTGATAGGGAAGCCCGCTTCATCGAACAAGTGATGGAACCCTTACGTAAACAGTTTCCTGATCTGAAAGTTGTTTTTGAGCATATTACGACTAAAGAAGCTGCCGAGTACGTTCTTGAAGGCAACGATAAATTAGGAGCGACACTAACACCACAACACTTGATGTTTAACCGTAATCATATGTTGGTCGGGGGTATCCGCCCTCATCTCTATTGCCTGCCTGTATTAAAACGTAATATTCATCAAGAAGCGTTACGTTCAGCCATCGCCAGTGGTTGTGACCGTTTCTTCTTGGGAACAGACTCCGCTCCTCATTTGTTGCATCGTAAAGAATCTTCCTGTGGTTGTGCGGGTGTCTTCAATGCGCCTACTGCCTTGGCTGCCTACGCCACTGTTTTTGAAGAAATGGATGCAATGCATCACTTTGAAGCATTCTGCTCTCTAAATGGCCCGAAATTTTATGATTTACCCGTTAATGAAGGATTTATTGAGCTTATACGCAAGCCTACACCAGTTACCGAATATATCGAACAGGCTGGTGAAAAACTGATTCCATTCCTGGCTGGAGAAGATGCAGGATGGGAAGTAACAGTAGTTCATTCTTAAGCAAGTTTAAATCACAAAAGTTTTAGTTTCTTATTATCAGATAAAATGACCAATATCTGGTTTCTACAACTGGTTGTAGTATTAGATTGATAAAAAGGTTTATACTGCAACTGCTCATCCTTAGATGAGCTTCATTGCTCTTAGTCAATTATATCAATCAAGATGCTGTAGTCTGATTAGGAGGTTATATGGGACAAAAAAATGAAATAATCCAAACCCATCCAGTTGTAGGTTGGGACATCAGTATCGTGGATGCCTACGACGCCATGATGATTCGTCTTCATTACTTATCCTCCCAAGATCAAGCCACAGATAATGTGAGTATTGACAAAACATTGTGGTTGACAACAGGGGTTGCAAAACAACTGATCCTAATCTTGCAGGCTGGAATCGAGAAGATTGAATCATCGGAATACACTCAACTTGACTATACGAAACATTAACAACAAACTTGAAGTTTCAAACACAACTGGACACTCAATACACTGAGTGTCCAACATGAGTATCAAAACAAATTTCAGCCGATAAAATCATTCATATAGTTTATTATTCTGTACAATACTGTATCATACAGCTATGTTCGTTCGCTTGATTTTAAAATATCAAGCAGCATAATTCATTTAATGATAACCGCTATAGAACAAGGATGTTCAAATTAATGAAATTATTAATCATTGATGAGTGTCATTATACACGTCTTGGGATCATTGAATCTCTAAAAGAAAATACAGATATCCTTTCAACAGAAGCTCATTCAATTCAGGAAGCGATAAATATTCTGTCGATATTTTCGCCTGATATTGTTCTGATGAACCTGACACATTATGGTCATCATAGTTCATATTGTGAACAAATGAAGTTATTGATTTCATTAGTTCGTGCTACCCGTATATATATCTATCTTGATAAACCATACCCATGGATAGAAAATCATATCCAATTGACTAATAAAGATTTTATCTTACCAAAAAGGAACCTGTGCTTGTTGTTAGCACGGCTAAAAGAGTTGGCATCACATGATATCCAACGTTATTTTGCCAATTTCAATATAAAAAGTTCTATTTTTAGTCAACAAGAGAACAGGATCATCTATTATTGGATGCTGGAAATAGATACCTATAAAATTGCCAAATTACTAAATATAAGTAGCAGTACCGTTTATTCACATAAACGGCATATCATAGAAAAAATAGGAGTAACCAACAAAATAGAGCTACTTTTCGTTTATAATATTTTTAAATATATCTGCTAACACTACAAAAATAACTAAATTGGCGTAATAATTTAAGTATTATTACGCCAATCTTTGTATCTGCTTGAGAGAAGATACTTAAGATAAATTTACTACTTATTGGATTGCAATGAGGTAATATTTAGACCATCATTCAACCGATAACGAGATTTATTAAAAATCTTAGCCCCATTTTCTCTTCCTGCCCTGCGAGCACGTTGCTCATCTTCAGGAAGTGACATTTCTTCCCGACAAACATCGCTACAACATCCCTCAAACTGTTCTGCACAGGATGGACATTGAATGAATAGCAAATGGCATCCATCATTTTTACAGTTAGTGTGGCTATCACAAATTGCACCACACTGATGACAATGGGCGATAACGTCTTCAGAAATACGCTCTCCCATACGCTCATCAAAAACAAAATTTTTGCCAATAAAGCGAACAGGTAAGCCTTGCTCTTTCGCTTTGCGGGCATACTCAATAACGCCACCTTCTACATGGTAAACGTTGTTAAAACCATTGTGGAGCATGTAGGCACTCGCTTTTTCACAACGGATCCCGCCAGTACAATACATAACGATATTTTTATCTTTATCATCTTTCAACATTTCTACTGCCATCGGCAATTGTTCACGAAATGTATCTGATGGGATCTCAATTGCGTTTTCAAAATGCCCAACTTCATATTCATAATGGTTACGCATATCGACAAACACAGTATTAGGATCATCCAGCATTTGGTTGACCTGAGCGGCTTTCAGGTATTCACCCGTTTTTGACGGATTAAAAGTTTCATCGTCAATACCGTCGGCAACAATGCGTTCACGTACTTTCATACGTAATACCCAAAATGACTTGCCATCATCTTCCAGCGCAATATTGAGTCGCAGGTTATACAAAGCAGGATCAGTTGCATCCAATAATGTTTTCAGAGCATCAACATTTTTGGAAGGTATGCTGATTTGCGCATTGATACCCTCTTTGGCAATATAAACTCGCCCAAAGACTGATAATTCAGTAAATTTTTGATACAAGCTATCGCGAAAGACCTGTGGTTCAGAAATAGTAAAATACTTATAAAAAGAAATAGTTGTACGTGGCTCTACTTCAGCCAGCATGCGCTCTTTCAGCTCTTTATTAGAAATACGGTTATGTAACACTGGCATGGTGTTCAAAATACCCTTGTAGTTTGTTGATATTTATACATTAATGTCTGTCTGTGTTCACAGAGTGTCTACACTAGATCATTATCGACAATTTTAACCAGAAACCCCACACGCTACACTTGAGGTTTTTTATTCCCTGCAATATTACTTTTTTCTGTGACCCAGATCTATCAATCCCTGTCCTGAATCAGCTTAATCCCCCGAACTAGCTTACTTACCACAGTATTACTTTGAGCAATTTCTACCGGAATAAAACAATTATTTGAATATGATACTGAGGAATATCATAATCGTACCCTAACACAGCACAGCCAGGGCATGGGGGAAGCTTCTCGTTGTTATTAGTTGAGTTGATTAGTCATTTAGTGCCCCGGTATTTCGATATTCTACTAAAAAGTGTCACAATACCCCCTGTATTACTCTTAAGACCTTATAAAATAGTTTTTTTATAGTTAGATTATTATCTTTAATACACTGAAAACACATGATACAAGCACCCTCTTTTCGTTGTTCACTTTTACATCCCCGGTACTGGCTGACGTGGCTAGGTATCGGCATACTCTATCTGCTGGTCTTACTTCCTTACCCTGTAATTTACTGGCTAGGAACCCGGCTTGGTCGGTTATCACAACGTTTTTTAAAAAAACGGGCCAAAATCGCTGAACGCAATCTGGCTCTCTGTTTCCCTAATATGCCACCGGAGGAACGGAATAAATGGCTGGTCAAAAACTTTGAATCTGTTGGTATGGGGTTATTTGAAACCGGTATGGCTTGGTTCTGGCCTGACTGGAGAATTAAACGCTGGTTCAAAATTACAGGACGAGAGAACATCCAAAAAGTGCAAGCCACAGGTCAGGGGATCATCGTAATTGGGATCCATTTTCTGACACTGGAGCTGGGAGCCCGTATTTTTGGTATGCTCAATCCCGGCATCGGGGTTTATCGCCCGAACGATAATCCGGTTATCGATTGGTTACAAACCTGGGGGCGTTTACGTTCCAACAAATACATGTTGGACAGAAAAGATGTCAAGGGCATGATCCGTTGCCTGAAAAATGGTGAAATCGTTTGGTACGCACCAGATCATGATTATGGTCCACGTAAAAGTGTATTCGCCCCGTTATTTGCTGTTGAACATGCCGCAACAACAACCGGAACTTCAATTCTGGTTAGATTATCCAATCCAGCTTTATTACCTTTCACACCACGCAGATTACCTGATGGAAAAGGTTATGAGCTGATTATTCAACCTGCTGTAGAAAATTTTCCTGAAAAAGATGAAGTCGAAGCAGCAACCTTTATGAATAAAGTGATCGAGCGGGAAATTATGCAAGCTCCGGAGCAATACATGTGGTTGCACCGCCGTTTTAAAACACGTCCTAAAGACATGCCGTCTTTATATAGTGATAATGTCCATTAGTCAGTCATCATTAGAAAACTCTAAGGCAGCCATTTTTTACGTGGCTGCCTGAGTTCTGGCAAATGAAAGTTATCGATTAAATCATAAAATAACCATCACTATCTCCCACAAGCATCGGAGATCTCCATCTCGGAATAGAGATTACCTCGTTCTTTCTCCAATTTCTGTCTGGTTTCACGATAACATTTGCGTCGGACTGAACGGTGGGTCATTTCATTGAAAAAATGCCTTTCCTTTATTTGGTAAGAAAATCCCAGTTTTTGGGATCCGACAGACACTTTGTATTGGGGGGGCAATCCGTTCATAAGATACCTTTCTTTGGTATAATCCCAGTCGGAAGGAAGCCCAGTATACGTTTTTGAATCGTGTCTTTTGGTGTATTCCTTCAGCTCTTCTTCTCGTTTCTCAGCCAAGGCATTGTCTTGTGCTAACTTATTAATGTTCCAATAATTGGTGCCCAGTTCTTCCCTTTTTTTCAGATATTCTCCTGAAGGTTTGTTATCAGCGGGTATATCACTTTTGTAGCTGAAATCGTACGCTGATGCCTGAGAACAGCCAATTACCGTAATAAAAAACAGGCTGTAGATCCCTTTTATTTTCATAAATCCCCTAGTGTAACTATTGCAAGTATTATTATTTAATAATCATTACCACCTTAGATCAAC
The DNA here is from genome assembly GCF_014467235.1 of Xenorhabdus indica. Lineage (GTDB taxonomy): Bacteria > Pseudomonadota > Gammaproteobacteria > Enterobacterales > Enterobacteriaceae > Xenorhabdus > Xenorhabdus indica. The sequence continues at coordinate 6,158 of NZ_NKHP01000008.1, forward strand.
TACCAGTAATGGGTAGTTCCAAAGTCAAAACAAATACCCCTTTACAAACAATAGCAATTTCAACATGCTAGGTCACATTTTTTTAAAACAAGGTGATTTTCTGATGCGTTCATACCCTATTTATCATGTCGATGCTTTTACAGAAAAAAACTTCTCTGGTAATCCCGCTGCTGTTGTCTTACTGGACGAATGGTTATCAGATGAAACATTGACTGCCATTGCTGCTGAGATCAATCTCTCAGAAACTGCTTTTTTAGTTGGTGATCACCTACGCTGGTTTACTCCCAGAGTGGAAGTCAATTTATGTGGGCATGCAACACTGGCGACAGCTTTTGTGCTCGTTGAACAACATTCTTATCAAAATAATCCAATTACATTCAAAACCCGTTCTGGAGAACTTCATGTCACCCATCAGGATGGCGTTTTTACATTAGACTTTCCTGCCGCTGGTTACCAAGAAGAGAAAACACTTCTTCCCATCATGCAAGAGGCTGTAGGGCAAGAGATCAACGAGGTATTGGCTTCCCATGATCGTTATATCTGTGTACTGGATTCTGCCGATAAAGTTCTTCATGCCCAACCACACTTTGATAAAATAGCCGCCCTTCCGCTGCCGGGGCTTGCCATTACTGCTTCTGGCGATTCATCTACCGACTTTGTTTCGCGCTATTTTGCTCCAGCAAAAGGCATTAATGAAGACCCTGTCACAGGTTCAGCTCATTGTGTTCTGGCACCTTTCTGGGGAACAAGGCTCAATAAGTCGGTACTTCGTGCCCGTCAGTTATCAGAAAGGGGTGGCGATATATTGTGCGAAATACAAGGAAAACGTGTTTATCTGACAGGAAAAGCAAAATTATTTTCTTATGGGAAAATAATGTATTAAATCAATAAATTTCTTGCTTTGAAAAGTCGTAGCTCAAAAGTATTCAAGTACTAAGGAAAGATATGATTCAACTATATATGTTTTATCTCGGTGGAAACGCTGGAAAATCCAATATCGAAGTTCATGATGTCCAGTTTGTTGCAGTGAATAAGATTGAAGAAGCATACCCTGTATTACGTGATGTCTGGTTTGGTGATAAAGATAAACTTCATCTGGATGGCTATATGCCTGTTACATGGGCCGACGGTTATGATATTTCCCTCAGCGATGACGAATACCACGGGGAGATGAACCTCTATTTCGTCAACATGGGAGGTTACCAAAATGACTCTCTGGCAGAAGCACACGAGTTCGGATTTTTCGTTGCTCATAGCGTAGAAGATGCAAAAGAAAAAGCTAAAAAATATTTGCTCACTGGTTATGAGCAGCTACATAAAGACAACCTAAAAGACGTTGATGACTGCCTGCTTTTGGGACAAATCAGCGGCTACCATGTTCATCTGACTGAAAACCCTCACGGTCAGCCAGATAAACCAGAATGGCAAGGATACCGCCCTATCGGAATCTGATGAAAAATAGTCAGCAAAACAATTCAGTTTCTGCTGACTATCAATCAGAACATACAACTGCCTGAAGTCGCTAATTTTACGTTCAATTATCGACCAACAAATCTGAATTAATTTCTGCAATGGACTTTGCTCCCGTCAATGTCATTGCAACCCGTATTTCTTTTTCAATCAGATCCAATAAATTAGAAACTCCTGCTTCTCCGGCTGCTGCCAATGCATAAGCAAAAGCACGCCCCAATAAAACGCTATCAGCCCCCAATGCGATCATTCGTACTACATCCAACCCGGTACGAATACCGGAGTCAGTCAGAATAGTGAGGTCATTTTTGACAGCATCGGCAATAGCTGGTAAAGCTCTGGCGGTTGAAAGAACACCATCCAACTGGCGCCCTCCGTGATTAGAAACCACAATACCATCCGCACCAAAACGGACAGCATCCTTAGCATCGTCAGGATCGAGGATACCTTTAATAATCATTGGCCCTTTCCAGCAATCGCGGATCCACTCTAAATCTTTCCACGATATGGATGGATCAAAATTGCTTCCCAACCAACCAATATAATCCCCCAATTTGGTGGGTACACCACGATATTTAGATATGTTACCGAGATCATGGGGCTTACCCATCAAGCCAACACTCCATGCCCACTGTGGATGCATTATCGCCTGCAAAAAACGCCGTAAAGAAGCATTCGGGCCACTCATACCTGAATGTGCATCACGATAACGAGCACCAGGTACAGGCATATCAACAGTAAATACCAGATTTTTAACGCCGGCCGCCTCTGCTCTTTCCAGGACATTACGCATAAAACCACGATCTTTCAGTACATAAAGCTGAAACCATATTGGACGTTCAATTGCAGAAGCAACTTCTTCAATCGGACATATTGACACCGTCGATAATGTAAATGGAATACCCTTTTTAGCAGCAGCCCGTGCAGCCTGTACTTCCCCCCGACGAGCGTACATCCCACTTAATCCAACAGGAGCTAATGCCACTGGCATTGTCATTTTTTCCCCAAATAAACAGGTTTCCAGATTCAATTCAGACATGTCTTTTAGTACACGCTGACGCAGTTCAATGTGAGATAAATCTTCGGTATTGCGTTTAAGGGTATGCTCCGCATAAGCTCCCCCGTCAATATAGTGGAACAGGAAAGAGGGTAATTTAGCCTGTGCAGCAGCCCGATAATCAGTTGAAGCGGAAATAATCATGTCTGTACCTCTACCCAAAATGGAGTGGACGGCAATAGTATTGTTCTGGTTAATCATATTGCCCATGACTAATACATCAAACAACGCAATAAGAAGCTTAAAAATACATAAACTTGTTTCACAAAACATTTGTTTTATTTGCTGATAATTCAGGTGAGACAGTAAAGGGATAATGAGCTAAAGAGAGATATAGTGAGCGAATATCGCCCACTATGCTAAAAACATGACCAAGATTGAGTTCTTAGTATTTATCCTGATACGATAGTTTTCAGTACATCATAAACAGGAAGCAAACGGGTAAAACCGTCTCTATCAAGAAAATGGCCTGCATTTTCAATATTAATGATTTCAGTTTGTAACGAATTGGCAAGGGCGTAGGATGATTGAGGAGAAACAATTTCATCATTGGAAGAGATGATGGAAATACGGTGTTTTGTCACTTCGCGCAAGAGGGCATAATTCAATGGTTGGAAAGTGAAACTTACTAACTCTGGCAAGGTACACTGCATGGAATCAAATCCTGAAACCAAAATATACCCACCAATTTGATCGGTTGTGGAGCATATTGCCTCTAAGTACCGAAGTAAAGTCACACAACCAAGACTGTGGCCAATAAAAATTGTGTTACCGTCTGCTTTGGGGATTACCTCAGTCAATTTTTCGGCCCACGCTTCAGGTTTAGGTGATAACGAATCGGGCATTTCTGGCAAAATCACTTCTGCACCTTGTTTAGTCAGCACTTCATTTAACCAGGGAAACCAGTGTGATGAAGGTGAAGCGGTATAACCATGAACAATGATAACTTTCTTACCCAAAAACCGAACAGGACCCCTTACTGTTATCTGTGTCATTTATCTTATCCTATTTTTTTAATCTTTCACGCACAGTCATCAGAGAAAAACCTAATAAATTCAAACCATTCCATGTTAATGGATTATAAATATTAGAATTGTCCTCTGCCATTCCAATACCCCAAATCTGATCAACAGGGCTGGCTTCTACCAATACTTTATCGCCTGTCTGCAATAAAAAATTTTCCATTGATGGGTTTTGAGAAAATTTTGCCAAATTTCCTTCAACCACAATTTGTAACCGATGTTCCTCCCAAATAGATTGCTTAAACCCTCGTATTTGACGCCATAAGCTTTCGCGGCTCCAGGAGTTTTCGCATTAATAATCTTTTCCAATGCATCAAAATCATTAAATAAGCGTGCTTTTCCAGCCATCATATAGTGTTCTGCATTGGTATATTTGACACCATCTACAATAAATTGCGCGGGATACCACTGACTTAAGCAAGATTTTGTGACAAAACCAGAATTTTTAGTTTTATGCCCCCAGAAAAAAAGATATTTAATATTTTTTTCTGACTGATAAAGCTTACATAAAGTTTTTATATCCATATTAGTTATCCACAGCCCATCAATAAATTACATTTATAGCCAATAAATATAATACAAAAACTTTTTATATTTATCGATATAAATTACGCAATATCTTAATATAGGACAATAATACTAAAAATAACAAGTCATAAAAACACTAAGTAAGAAACTCATTTTTAAATACTCTATTCATTACTGACATGACAAATCACTTAGCACCTAACTTTCTCCCTATAACAAATACTGCTGCTAACCCAATTAAATCAATTGTAATTAGTGTTCCTGCAAACACCATTTCACCTCTGAATGCAAAAAACGTAGCGATAATCAAAATAAACATTGCAATAGAAAAACCCATCCATTGCCCTCTTCTCTCCTTTTTTATCATGCCATCCAGTGCCAGTTTTTGATTATCATACTGAAATTTTTGCTCTTTTTCTCTGAACGATAATATTCTCTCTGTACTACCAGAAAGAATCGACTCATAGTCCTTCAAAACATCAGGAGGAGGAAGAGGCCCCAAACAATCAGAACCAATTTGATTTTTTACATCTTGTTCATTGTCCAAAACTCTTTGGTAATCATTTGCGGGCATAATATCTAAAATACTCCCCATTGCACTAATATAATGACGAAAGTGATACTCCATATTTTCTCCGAGATAATATACACAAAATGTATAAGAATAAAATCAATGAAATAATTAAAGTTAATCAGTAATTAATACTGCCCAATTCCCCTAATGTTCTTTTTCTTCGCTATACAATCTATTTCTGACTGGGAAATGGCCGACACTCTTCCGCTTTATAACTACCATCCTCCTGACGAATCAAAAATATTTTACGACCAGCCCGTAATGCCTTACTGATAGCCGTTTGATGAACACCAACCAAACTTGCTGTTTTGGCTTGTCCATTCTGTTTCACATATTCTGATAATGGTATTTTTTCCATATTTTCCTCCTGTATTTCTCAAATAATATCCAAAGTATTAAATATTTCAATACTTTTAGTATTTATCATTTCAATAGCATTGGTATTAAAATGCGTGCATGAAAAAGAAACTTACAACAGAACAACTCGCAGATGCCAAGCGTTTGAAAGACATATATGAGTCAAAGAAAAAGCAATTAGGCATCTCTCAGGAAAAATTCGCGGACGAGCTTGGCAAAAGCCAGGGAGCTATTTCACACTATCTTAATGGCACAAATGCCCTTAATTTGGAGATAGCTGCCGATTTTGCCAACAGATTAGGGGTTACCATTAATGATTTCAGTCCATCACTAGACAAACAAGCAAGGAAACTGCTGACCGCAGTCTATGGCGATAATATGACTTTGGTTGACAATGTAACCTGTTACAGGCAATACCCGTTACTCAACTGGGCTGATGCTGGAAATTGGTGTGAAGAACCTATATCGCTATACCATAGAAATAATATTAAACAATACGACACTTCTGTTGAATGTTCATACCGTGCTTTTTGGCTGGAAGTCAAAGATGATTCAATGAATTCACCAAATGGCTTGAGCATACCGCAAGGAATGATTATTTTGGTTGATCCGGAGATAAAACCCATCACCAATAATTTGGTTGTTGCAAAGCTCGAAGGAGAAAAGGAGCTGACCTTCAAGCAATTGATTACGGAAGGGTATGATGCTTATCTTAAGCCTCTGAATCCCCAATATAATATGATACCGCTCAGTGATAAAATTCATATTCTGGGTGTCGTTGTAGAGGCCAAAGTAGCTCAGTTGCCATAAAAAACCACCAGCCAGCGAATCGCTACACCTTTTATGATATTTCTTAGGGGCTGGCTGGATAATTTATAATTCTTTAAGTGACCGCCTAAACGGTCACATTTAATACAATGGCAATGACACAAAACTGTAAAACACGCTGTCAAAAATGTCTTTCAACGATCTATAGATTTTTTACCCTCTTTTATCCGTTTTTTTAATTCCTGAGCGTACTCATCCAAATTCCGCAAATCACATTTTGTTTTTTTTATATACATTTCAGCTTCACCCTTGCTATACCCTTGCAATTCACTAATTATTCTAAAAGGGGTATTTTCTATTTTTTGCATTATCTCTTCTATTCCTTTTTCTGAATACTTAGGACACCCATAATACCAATATTTTTCATTAGCCATAACTGGTAAAGATGGAAATAGCAACACTACAAAAAAAAAGAAATAACGATATTTCATATTACTACCTTATTTTAAATTAACCAAACTTACCCCCTGTCTCTTCAGATTGTTCTATTTGCTATCTTGAGCTTGAATAGAGCTCAATCAAAACATAAAGTGAACATATACTTGAGATAGGACATTAATAAATATAGCTGGCTTATCAAAAAACGTAGAAAAACTAAGAGTGAATATAGTAACGTGATGGATGCCCCTTTTCTCACAGGTGTAAACAATCATAAAAAATCATATCTAACTCATCACTGATGTATTAATGTATAATAGTAAAAATACTTTCAATGATTATTAAATCCATACTAAATAATATATCTCTCTGACAAATAAATACTTTTGCTTTTAGCTAAGGATAAAAAACATGAAAGATGACATTTTATATGACCCTATTGCCCATCTTTACGAGAGTTTTTCAAATACTGCTGCCCATATCAAAGTAAAAATCAGAACCATTTTTAATCTGGCAGGAGATATACAAGGGAAATCAGTGTTAGATTTAGCCTGTGGATATGGTCTCTTTAGTCGAGAATACAAGAATCGTGGTGCTTCAAAAGTCATTGGGGTCGATATATCAGATAACATGATAGCAATTGCGAAAAGCAAATCACAACAATACGGTGACAATATCGAATTTCATGTAAGAGATGTCTGCAAGATGGAATCATTTGGTAAATTTGACATAGTTAATGCAGCCTGGTTATTTTGCCATGCAAAATCTATTGAAGACCTTGAAACGATGTTCCGTGTTGTTGCCACTCATCTCAAGCCTTCCGGTAAATTGATTGCTTATACCGTTGAACCCGATTATCGATTAGAAAAAGGGAATTATGAAAATTATTGTATAAAAATTCTGAGTGAAGAGCCCGTGAAAGATACAACTCTACTGAGATGTGAATTTCTTACCACACCACCTAGCCCTTGTACGGCATATCGTTGGAGTCGTGAACAATATCAAACCGCGATCCAAAAGGCAGGGTTCAAACAATTTATATGGCAAAAACCCATGTTGTCAAAAAGCGATATTGATAATTATCCCCCAGGTTTTTGGGATAATTATCAACGAAATTGCCTTGATACAGCTCTTGTCTGTCAGTTTTAATAAGATAATCCCCCGTGATCCGGGGGGTTACCTTTAAATCTATTATAGACACCTACTCTCTCCTGCAGTCCACTATTTCCCTGCTGGTGCTTTGGCAAAACATTGGTAATCTAATCTTTCTGATCAATTTCAAACCATTATTGACTATGAATCCGGATTAATATCCGATAGCTATATATTGTGCTGGTGCATATGACCAGTGTCCAGCCGAGTCGTGGACAACAATTAAAAACTCTTCTTTTGATCTAATTTCAACAGAGATACCTTGACCCCACGCATCTTTAACATAACTACCGGTTACAACAAAGCACTTGTTTTTAAATGGAATTGGAAATCTTCGCAGGTCCGCTGAATTTATTCCACCGCTTACCACTCCCCATTGAATAATTAGTCCACCAGGGAGCTTCTGATAGCCAGATTCATCAAGTTTTGATTCAAAACTGTTCATATCCGGTATCTGGTTTGGATTATTTCCTACAGTTCTATAAACCAATTCTGATAAACCAAGATTCCTCACAAATTCTGCTTTATCAGGAATATCTGCCCCATTCCGCTTTTTTTCCAAACAGAGATTGGAATTATTTTTGAGAGCATTTTGATTGGCGGTATTGGCTAAATCATATGCCGCTTTCACTGCCTTTGATGTTGCCGCAGTCATTTCACTATCACTATCGACCTCATTACTTAGAATAACAAACCCTCTGTCTGTCAATGTTGCGTAAGGATGATTACGGCTCCGGGCGTGTTCTTCGATTGCGTTTTGCACATATTCGCGAGTCGGCACAATTACGAAATTATTTTCTAATGTTTTTATTTCAGGATTTTTATCTGGAGTACTCATATTTATTTCCTCATGTATTAACAACGTAGACTACTGATTAAGCCAAAGAAGTTTATTACAAATACCTTTGGCAATATGAGGCAGTGGGAGACTTCCCCACCTGTGAACATCAATAAAATTGATTCATTAATACTGGAAAGTACTGCTTAACTAAATTCCATTGATTAATATTTTGTGAGTTGCATGTTTTGACGACAGGATGGCATAAAATCATAAATAGGGAATCAATAGAATTTATATGATGACTGATAAAGCTGGTGTGATAAAGATGAGTTTTTCATCTTTAATTGATATTTTTTATTTAAGCCTGATAATTGAATAAAATAAGAGGACATTGAGTTTATTTCATTATTGTTGGGATTATAGCAGTGCCTTATTTCCGATTATCCATCAATATATTCATTGAATCATCAAAAATAATTACTCATAAACTGGACTTGCAACTGAGAATCGAACTATGCAATTATTATATTGATTTTAAAATAAAATATTAATTATAAAAATAAAGCTATAAATAAGCTTTCATAATAACGATACACTCATTTTTCTCACTCCCGGCTGTTGCCCTGATGAAAAGGCGGTCATAAATTCTTCAACGCACACTAAGAGT
>NZ_NKHP01000008.1:15071-158636 GCF_014467235.1 Xenorhabdus indica
TCAGTCCATTTTGGGATTTTTTTGATTTGGCGATTAATCAGATCGCAAAAATTGGACTGAGTTCCCTCCAAGTGATCTACTATTTTGAAAGCTTATTTATACGCATTAAACTTCAAGTTGCAATCTACAACACTATATGAAACTTGATTTCTCCCCGCTTCGCGGGGAGAAATCATACGCATCTTGAAGTTAGATTGGTATACACATAAAAATTTAGTGAGTAAAAATGGACAATTTAACAAAATAAATCAATAAGTTAAAAGACGAAAAGGAAGCGTCTTTACCAAATTTTATCACCAATGGGAATGGATTTTGTTGATGTCCGATCATCCATTTTGTGTCACCCTAACCCAAGAAACACTCTCCAGTATTGATGAACCAGCTTATTGATGTTCACAGGCGGAGAAGTCTCCCACCGCCTTCATAAAGTTATAAAAACATAATTGGAGGTAATACTATGTACGATTGGTCTGGAACTGTTCCCGGCAAACTGGCGCAAGGTCAACCGACAGGGCTTGTGCTCCAAAAAGGAGATGTAATATCTATCATTGCTTCAGGATGGGTGAAATTTGCCAATGACAACCGTCCGAATCCGTGGTCTGCACCTCAAGGAAGTCCTCCTAATCGTCCAGGTGGTGCTTTAATTGCAAAAATTGGCGATAAGACCTATGAAATTGGCAATGGTGTACTCCACAGGACAGTTCCCACAGATGGTGAATTAATTCTTTTATTTTTTGATCCCCATTATGAAGATAATTCCGGTGACTTTTATGTCAACGTTAAAATAGAGTCACGTTATTCTCCTCTCGAAGAAAGGAAATAAATAATCTCAATACCTAACCCGCAGCTTTCTGCGGGTTTATTATATAAGCCATCCATCAATAACAATATATTAATACAACATCAACAAAAATAATCTTTTTTATTGCTTTAACCAATCCATCAGAGCCCACCTCCCTACTATCTCCTAATTTCATGCGACGGCTGAGGTTTTTGGGGTAACTTTCTTTTCTACTATAGACCGAATGGTATGGCTTAATACAGCCGGCTCATGTTCAAAATCATTCAGAGGGACATGATAAACTTGAGCAATAGCAGACAGACCTTTTAGTAGATGGCTGGCAGAGTTATCAAAGGGTTTTTCGGTAACTAATACGATAGGACGTTTTAAGGCGGAAGCCCAACCCAACTCAATATGAGTACCATCCGTTCTTATTAGTTGTTTCTGTTGTGAGCAGACAGGTAAAATGGCAACAAAAATGTCGCATTGTTCCATCCATTGGCGATCCCGCTGAGAAACTTCCTCTGGAGTAAATAAGTGTGTTGTTCCGCCAAATTGCTCTGTACGATGAGCTGAAAAAACTTCTGCACCTAGTGATTCCAGATGGTGAATAGCAGATTTAATGTGAACTTGTAAATTATTGTCTAACACCCTTAATTTCAATGCGTGTTGAATAGGACCACCAACAAATACTTTAACATCAGAAAATATCATAGACATAGGGTCGCCTCTTACCGAAATAAGCTTTCATATTTATGCATAGATGATAATAAATTATTTATAAAGATATCAAATAATTATGTTTTGAATGAATTATATTTTTCATTGCTGTATTATCTTTAAATTATAGTTTTACATTGCCGATTTCCACTGGGCATCCTATTTTCAATATAATCGGCAATGATATCATCTGAATCGTTTTGGAAAATATTATGATAAGAATGAGTGTTGCTTTTCTCTTTTTCAAGAAATTGATTTATCTTATTCATGGCACGTTTTCTTTCTGTAGGGTTATTGATAAATAAGTTATTACATTTTTTAATTAATGCTAATCCATCTTTCTCTGGTAGGTATGGGGGAATATCAGGATAACCATATTCCGGTTGCCATAAGAAACCGTACTCATCACCATAATAGTTTTGCAGATACACGTCTAATTGTAACTGTTGACTATAGTTTTGTGGCGGTAAGAAAAAAACATCTTTATTGAGAGAGATACATTCATAAAATGTTGTTAAACCCGGATTGGCTAATATCTTACGAGCACGGTGTAATTTTTGCAAAAAATCATGCCTGGCAAAACAGCCAATATGAATATGAGGATGCGTTTTGGCAAACATTTCTGCCAGATTTATGATGGTCTTCCCCCCGCCTGCAATAGTAATATTGGTTTCATTTTGCATACAGGGAATAGATAATAACTCTTCGAGAAAATGATAATAAAAATTTGTTGTGTCGGCATAGACTGTATCAATGCCACCAAGAGTAATTAATATACCTTCTGGAGGATGGTCATCCACCATGCATTGTTGCAGAGAACTGTGAAGAATGGGTGGAATAACTTGATAATTACCCAGCTTATCATGAAATCGTTCAATGTTGTGTTCTATTCCATGAAAATCCTGAATAAATGTTTTTTCAGTTTTGTGCAGATCGACATGAAGATTATTCCACATCCAAAATAGTGTGTCGATATAGATAATTGGTATATTAAACTTTGAGATAAAATCAATCGAGTTAATGTTGGTGTTAATGATATACAAACTTGCACCTGAAATAAGTTCAGAATAGCTTGAAAGCGCTGTAACCGAAGTGGTATCACATTCATAAATTGCATCAAAAAGACCAGACTTTTCACCTAATTGAGAAGAGGTAAGTGTGCCTAATAAAATAAATTGGATGTCCGGTATTAATTTATTTCGACGCTTTAATTTCTCCACCACATTTAATGTGGTGGAGATTGGGCCAAAACAGAATGGCTCTGCGTCAAAAATAATATATGGAGTTTTTTTAAACATATTGCTATCTCACAAAGGAATATTTACATTTTCTATATCAAATTGTTTTGTATAAGGACAATATAAAAAAGTACTGCCATGGAGATTATTAAGATGCAATCGTCCAGAAAGATTGAGATCATTTGTCATTAAATGGGCTAAGAAAATATTGTGCAAATTTTGATGGGAGATAATAATCCGCATAGAAGACATTGAGAGTTCATCGCCAATTTGCGTAATAAAACGATAAATTCTATCAGCCGCGTCCATTACCTGTTCTGAATCTTTGAAAGGTGAATCGAGGGGGGTATGCAGTAACCGATAAGCATAATCTTCACCATAGCGATGCGGAATATCAGCCAGTTTCATGCCAATAAGCTCTTCTGGAAAAAATTCACAAAGTGCATCAGTTTCTTGTATTGAACACGATTGATATGCTGAGCTGAGTGCTTTGGCTGTTTCAAGTGCCCGACGTTGAGGTGAGGTATAAATATTTTGCCAAGGAAGTTTCCCCAATATTCGTCTGCCAATGTCTTCAGCCTGTTTGATTGACGTGGCATCAAGGGCGATCAAATTATCTTCAGGGCAGTAATCTAAATGATCAAGCGGGATAATTTGCCCATGTCTGATCCATAGTATCTTTAGGGGGGTTATAGGGCCATTGTAGTGTATGCGTCCATCTACTTGATGGCTTGCAAGCCCATGAGATTGCCAAAAAAAGTTGGCATTTTTGCCTGCATCTGTCTCCAGATGGACATGTGTAGCACCGTGGCGACGTCCCCATTGCAACATGGCATGCCATAATCCATAACCCAGTTTCTGGCGTTGGGATTCATCCCTGATATAAAATTCAGCAATATTCAGGGTCACTTTTTCTTCCCGTTCAAGATACACATTGGCTAATCCCGCCAATTGCCCGGCCTTTAGCAACAAAAACAGCCCTCTGTCACCTTGTAGGATGCGTTGTTCAAGGATAGTATGGTTTTCCTTTGCAATAGCCTCTTCTGACTGATCCCCAAAGACTTCTGGCCAATGGCGTTGAAAATATTCGCCATAAAGATGAAGAAATGAATTCCACAAGGGAGATTGAGGCGTAACTTGTTTGAGTTCTAACATTTTACTGACTCCATTCAACTCTCGGTAAACTAAACATCAACATAACTTTCTCACACCATTGATGGTAATTTAAGCTGCAATGCCCTTTTTCTTGTCGAGGATTAGCAAGTAACGGCTGAACTAGTCCCTGATGTTTAAGTAATGTTTGCAGGGAGGGAGAACATTTCTCCCAATTTAATACCGTACGATAGGGGCTTGATTGGTAAGAAGCATACAGTGAGACATTGTGAACCTCATCTTCAATAAAGCGAGATTGTAGATGCTCTCTTAATACCACGAATTTTTCTTCGGCTGCGGTATAAAAGGTAGTAAAAATATTTCTGACAGAAGAAGGAATATGCTCTCTGTTTGTTAGGCAAAGGCGTAATGCTCCACCGGTACGGATAAGTTTATTGCCGTTAAAAGAATAATAAGCGGCATGAACATGCAGGAGCTCCTGTAAACAATCCTTTCTTCCATATCCCTGAGAAAGATCGAGAAATACATGGATATTGTGGTTGTTTTGCATTTCTCGCAAAAATTCCATGCATCCTGGATCGATATAACCTAAAGGATGGGCGAGAAGAATGGCACAGGGTTGTGGAAGAGGGCTTAGCATTTCCATCATAGCCTGGAAATCCGCTTGCAAAATCATGCTGGCTTGCTTTGGCGGTAAAACAGGATAGAAGAGTGGCTGCCAATTGGCTGCGTAAACGGATTCAACCATGCTTTGACATATCCACTCTGGCATCAGGCAATAACCTTGAGCCGCCACGGCTTGTAGATCTGCGCGGAAAAAGCCTCGTACTGAACAGCCATAGCTCATGATATTGTCCAAAGACATGATATCTTGCTGAGATTGTATACCTTGCAAAGATAGTAGCTTATGGTGAGATATCATGGTGTTATCCTGAGATGAAGACGCTCAATATATTCATTGGCTAACTGGTCATAGAATTCATTCTCTCTGCCCCATAGATCAAGTTGAAGGCCAGTATAAGGGCAATAGAGCGTTTCCAGATGACTAATCAGGCAATGGATTCCCATCAATTTTTCTCTACCCTGATAACTACAACCCCATTTAGCGGCATACCATTGACCTGCACCGTTGTTTATCATCAAAGACCAAGCTCCAGGCGTACCGTTATCGTCATAAGTGACTGCCAGATGATATTGGTTACTTTTGGATAACAGTCCAGGAAGATATTGGAGGTCTTCACGATTCAGGCTGCGCATATCACTCTGTTGAATGATTTTCCAGCCTTTCGCATCTACATACAGCGCATCTTGCCACAATTGTTCAGTTTGAGCCGAAGTACTGTAACGTGTGGTGGTATAGTAAGAGTGTGCCTTCTTAAGGCTGCGTTTTAATCGTGTTGAGTGCTGGATCAAAAAATTAGCCACCCTTGTCTTAGGAGGTATGTTGACAATGGGAGCTGACCATTTACTTTCTGCATAACATCGTAAACCGTGTCGTTGCGCTAAATCACACAGGTAGGAATAAACGCGGGATTTTTCGTTCAAATACTTAAATAAAACAGGTTGCTGCTTTAAAAAAGAGAGCAATTCTTTTTCTTCTTGAGGCGTAAAAGTGAAATCGAAAAAAGTATTGCTTTGCCACTGTTGCTGGCCTTCTTGCCAAACCAGATCAACATGTTCAAAACGTCTGAATTCAGGGTAACGCAATGCTGTACCTAAACGCCATAAATGAGATGTGGTTGGATTGGTAAAAAGGGCAATTGGTGCAGATTGTTGCATAATTGCTTGGCTTATCAGAGCCACAATACTGTCTGGAGAATATTTCGCGCTATCAAGCAACGTTTCATGCGGGATATTGTTATCCCATAAACGATCCTGGGCGACTTCTCTGATACGGGAATCGGGTAAACGATCTTCTATCGCTCGCTCCTGATTACGGGTAACCAGCGTTGGTTCCTGCGCAACGAGCCGATAATACAGAATTCGAACACCTTTTCGCGCCAATAGGGAATGGATAGCATCAATTTCTTCAGGATAAATAAATACGCCATCCAGAATGATCAAGTCACTACCTGCATCAAGACAATCATCAGCAACCTTTAACAACCGCAAAGTATCTTCCATGATGATTTTTTGCGTAAGGTATGTTCTTGGTTCAACAAAATGATGAAAAGTATCCCAGGGTAAATAGGAGACGGTTAGCCCCTGCGCCAGCATGGCATCTTTCAGACAGTTGCACGCTGTGGATTTACCACTTGCCGGTGTTCCCCTAATGACAACAACAGTTTTATGCTTCATTGCCTAATACCTTTAATTGCCAGCCTCGCATGATATCTACAATAGAATGCAGGTTAAAGACGGTTTGATAGTAATCGTCATGACCAATTTTAGCGGCACGATGCATAATCTGTTTTGCGGTGAGGCGTAACTCGATTTTATGATTGCTATTACCCAAACACATTTCCTTTCCTTGTGTATTTGGTGCCGGGGTATAAAGCAATATATTGCAATTCTGCCCAGTCGCATGATAGTAAATCTGGATTGCTTTTTGTTGCGTGGTATTTTCCACAAACAGTGCTTGTTCTGGAGGAATTTCAAGCACTGTGCTGAGGAATTCGGGTGTATAGAGGGTAATGTTGCGGTAATACACATCCAACATCATCTGTTCTTCATCTGTTCCCTGCGGATAAGTAGCATCCGGTTTTTTGGCGTAGAGACCATATAGCATTGAAGTTGGTAACACCGTTTTGATATCGGGAACCAACAGATCAATATGCTGTCGGATCTTATCTTCGCAGGTATCCACCCAATAGATTGGGGGTAAAGGGATGCCAAGCTGCTCCAAAGTATAAACAATGCCGGCTTCTAACCACTCTCTCATTGTTTTGTGGTTAGCTTGTTGCGGATCAAAATGTAACAAGTCGGCCATCATGATTGCTTCATGAGATTGAAAATAGAGATAAACAGAAGCATTGTGCTGTGAAGCGATAATTGTTGGCAGCACAGAATCGATCAAATCTTGTAGTGAAAGCCGGGCAGGCACACCTTTTGCGTAACAGATGCAAGAGCCTCCCAATACATATTGGACAGGCTGGTTATTTCCGTTGATCTGAGTGAAAAAGTTATTGTCTAACATCATGACACGTTTCCTTCCATAGCCCACTGTAAGACATTTCCGTAAATCGCATCATCAATAGGTACAGGCAGGCAAATACGGTCACTGACGATGACTTTGTGTTTCTCTAATGCGGATACAGAGAGTGGACTTTCTTGCAGAGACCAAGGGAAACGGTCAGAGTAGGGAGAAAGCTGATTTTTGATAATCGGGTGGTTAGCCAGATCCCAGGCTTGCCAATCATATAACAGTGTTGAATTGAAGCGATCTTTGGGCAATTTGCTGCGTTTTAACCAGACAGAAACGGGCATCGTCCCCTTCGGGCGTGGGGTGATCCAATCTGCGGGTAAATGTTTCAGGATTTCTTGATAACGCTCTATTAATAAGGCGCGGAACAGTTCGATATTTTCCAGTTGGTTAATCAGCAATGCAGCTTGTATTTCATTGAATTTATTATTGTCACCAAAACCAATACTATGACTCCAATCTGGGTAACCCTCTGCTGTACGCTCAGCACCGTGGTCAGTCATCATGCAGGCATTGATGAACAAAGAATTATTTTTGGCAATGAGTAAACCCCCTTCACCGCTACTGATTAATTTATTGGCCTGAAAACTGAAAGCGCCATATTCGCCAAATGTGCCCACAGGCTGATTTTGATATTTCACCCCCATAGCTTGTGCACAGTCTTCAATCAGATACACATTATGTTGTTGGCAAATTTGGGCGATTTCAGCAATTGAAGCAGCAGTACCTTCCAGGTGAACGGCAATGACTGCCAGAGGTTTGGTATCCATTTGATTTAACGTCTTGTTTAATGCCTCTGGACACATCATGCCATTGTCATCAACATCAACGAGAACAGGGATTAATCCACAACTGAGCGCGGCATTGGCAGTAGCGATAAATGAGATGGAAGGAATAAGAACCCATTGCCCTATTTTGGGCCTGAGTCCAAGCAAAGCAGCTTTGAGCGCGACAGTACCATTTGTCAGTAGAATGGCAAATTGGGTATGCAGAATATTTTGTAACAACCTTTCTGCCTGACGGCAATATTGGCTCTCTGTCGCATATCTAAACACCGCTTTATTATCAAGAACAGTTTGTAAGCGGAATTGTATATTATCAGCAATCTTGGTATTACCGAGGTAAGGTCTAAGATATGACATATTATAATCCTAATAATCAATATTTTTATTAATATCACCTGTGCCAATGATGAACCGGAGCAGATACTTTATTCATTTGAATTATTAAATAAACAGCTATTGCAACCAGTAAAAGTATAGAGAAACCGACCACAGGTAAAAAAGATTGTGTGGAGTCAGGAGCAATGGATACGATGATTGCAGCGATTGGGAATGAAAAATTCATTGTGATCTGATATAAAGAAAACAGACGACCTTGTTGCATTTCTAATCCCTTTTGATAAATGGTCTTGGTAATTAAGACATTGAAATAAATTATTGCAATATTATAGAGTAAATAGAAAAAGGATTTTGCATAAAACATGTTTAGCTGAAAAAACAGAATACCAAATATAAACATACCAATAAATATTAAAATGGGGTAACGTTGGATACGGTTATCAACGCTGGTTTTATTGAGTAATGTTGTACAGAAAATGGGGATCAGGGCACTGAGTAAATAGAACAGGGTGACCAATCCATAACTTTCATTTGCCAGACTTTCCATCACAACAACAGGAAGTGCCACCATCAAAAACGCATTGGCAAGAATTGTAAAAACAATAGTAATAGCAAATGTCTTATAATAGCTCTGTTGAAATACAGAACGTAACCCAATGGATAACTGAGATTTATGCTCTGCTGTCCGTTTTATTTGCATTTTTATCATAAGATAGCAGATATAAAAATAAGGTAACAGAGAGAATAATTTGATAGTCACAATCGTATCTATTCCTTGAGTAATTCCCAGTAGAGCGCCAAATCCAGGGCCAAGAGCTGAAATAAGCGATGTTGCAATAACAATATAGAGCGAGACATTCAAATGTTTACCACCCTGTTGCTCTATCCAGTCATTAAGTTCATGCCAGGCAACACGTGACCATGGAATTTCATAGGCAAAAAGAAACTCCAGTAATGAAATAAATAAAAGCAACATAACAGGGGAGAATGCTATTCCGCTTAGTAATAATATTAATAATAACAATGTACTAAAAATTTCAATCAATAATATAACAATACGAAATTTCCAGATGTCTGATGAATAGTCAATTTTATATCCCCATAACAAAGCGCCAATGGATGTAAATAAAAATATGACTCCCATATTGGCATAATAGTATGTCATTGGCGTATTCTCAGATAATAATATATAGGGATATCCGACGGCAAGAACACTTGAGCCAACGCCATTAATAAATAAAGAAAAAAGAAACAGATATCTTATCATTGTATTAATCTTGTTTTATGGTTGTATAATTGAATTTATTATTATAATTGTTTAAATATTTCATGCATTCATGTTCATTTTTGGCAGAGCAAATCACATATCCCATTTTTTCAGTGTAATGGGTGCTGGAAAAATAACTGCCAATCTTGGCATTTTGCTCCCATTCAATCACATGCTCATCAATAATTTCTTCTATAGGCGTTATGGATTTTACTTCTCCAATCGGTGGGTTAAAAATGATCATACCAATGCAATTAAGCTCATCGTTCTTCATGGAAAAAGAGGGCTCTTTGCAAGCCGAAGCAGGGGAAATTAATGCATTAATAAAGACATCAAAAGCATGCTTACCATAGGCCTTCGCATGAAGCTCGAATAGCCTGAGCCCTGGTGGGCGTGATGCGGTTTCACAAAGTATGAGATTATCGGTATTTTCTTCGATGAAAATTTCAGTATGAGTGAAACCGTATTCGAGATTGAATGCCTGCAATACCCGTCGATTAAATTCAAACAACCTGTGGCTATCTGGGGAGCCTGGCAGCATGGTATGCCACATAAAATGGCTAGGTTTGGTTTGATCGGAAGGGAGTAATGAACAGGCATAAACTCCAATGCTTTGATAGATAATCTTATGCTGGAATACTGCTGTATCAACATGCAGTAACCTGCCCTGGATTTTTTCTTCCACTAGATACTCTTCAGGTGTATCAAGTTGCTGTAATGCATAAAATAAGGAAGTGCGGTCTGAATGCTCGGTCACCCCCATCGATCCCCAAAATGAACGGGGCTTTATAATAAAACCAACCTGGTTGCCTTTGTGTTTGGCAGAATTCTCAACGGATTCAGTAAAGCGCTCGAAATGCTCAGGTGAGCTTAGCATCTCTGATGCCAGAGTGAATTTGGGACAAAACAGCCCATGTTCATTGGCAGTCTTCCGCATTATCCATTTATCTCTAAATGATTGGGCGACATCAATGATGTGGTTATCTTGGTTAATATGGGTTGCGATGGAGGCCATTAATTCAACATGAAGCTCAGAAAAAGCGATAAAGTAATTGATG
This sequence comes from Xenorhabdus indica, assembly GCF_014467235.1. Classification (GTDB taxonomy): domain Bacteria; phylum Pseudomonadota; class Gammaproteobacteria; order Enterobacterales; family Enterobacteriaceae; genus Xenorhabdus; species Xenorhabdus indica. Next base: position 25,512 of record NZ_NKHP01000008.1, read on the forward strand.
TGAATTGGGGCTGTGATAATTGATAGTGTGCCTTTGACCTGTTTCAGTGCTGCTGTTATTTTTTTACAGGCGTGGTTAGCTAACGGATCATCAACCACCAAATATGCCAATGCTAAAGAGAAATCCGTTGAATCCAGCCACTTTTTCTTGATCAATAGAATAAGATTTAAATTATATTGATAGCAGAGTTGAACAAAGCGCTCACTATCTTTGATATCTGGCATACAGAAAATAGTCGGCTTCCCGCGATGAAAACTAGCCTGATTATTGATATGTATTTCTAGAGACATAGTTTTACCTTAATCTATTGGCAGGATCACAGCCTTTAATACAGTTACAAGTGATTACGGGATACATTTTTTTACGGAAGAGTGAGAATTTATCACCATGCCAAATATCGTGTAATGAACTTTCCAAAACATTCCCCATAATATATTGCTCAGGGTTTGGTCGATACATCGTGGTATCGCAAGGATAGACATTTCCTGTTACAGCATCGATAAATAGTGTTGTCAATGGAATGGCACATGCTTTTTTGCCAGACGCATTATAATGTCCCATTTCAGCGCGGCAATAATCCTCCTCATTGCGGCCGAAAATTTCATAATTGGCATCCATAAATAAATGGCGTGAAATCTGTTTGCTTTCCAATAGAGTATTTATTTTCTGCATAAATAACTTAATTTGAGCACTATTTAAAAACAGTAAAGGATAATCTTTAATCGGAATAAGATTAACACCATCAACGCTCAGTTCGGCCATTTTAAGCAGAAACTTATCGATAGTATCGTAATTTAATGAAGTAACGACATGATTGACGATAATAATAGAGCCTGGTATTTCCTGCTTAATATATTCCATGGCATCATAAAGATTGTTTGTTAACCAACGAATGCCTCGTGACTCGCCATTTTTTTCAGGTTCTACATGGTCAATTGAGATATAAAATTTTCTGACTAGATGGCTCTTGTTTTGTACACGATTGAAAATCTTTTTTGATAAAGCAGTTCCATTGGTTGTAATAGAGATCGGTGTATTTTTATTACAATCCAAAATAGCCAGAAAATCTTTTGATAAGAAAGCTTCTCCTCCATGAATATTTACTTCCTGTGGAGAGAGAGCCTCTAACTCTTGCCAGAGTCTAATCATGTCTATTTGTTTGTGTGCATCAATCTGAGCGGTTTGCCATACATCGCAAAATTCGCAACGCGCATTGCAAATATTATTTATGCGTATAAATGCATAGTTAAGTTTAGGCATGGCAAAAAGCTTTTCCGGATCCAGGCCAATAGGGTATTTAGCTATGGCAATTAGCTCTTCCATATGATTTTCCACTTGTTTATAAATTCAAAAGTGATAATAATCACTATTAATAATATGAAAAATAAATATAATTGGTTGTTGTTTTTTACAGGTTTGAGACTCTACAGAATTTTCTTATATAATCAATATCAAAAACAAATGCTTATGATATTAATATTAGCAAATATCAATTTTTATTGAAAACTGATGAAATATTTATTTATATTATTTATTTGATGGTGGTTTTTTAATAGTGTTTATTAAATCATTGGGGAAACAATCATTTATATCAAATAATCAAAGCCCATTCTCATTTAAGGTTGTACCATGTTTACGCAATGCAGCAATAATGTCGACTTGATGCCAGTCATTTTTAACGTTGTTATTCATTCCTGCTATCCCTTCCATTAACTAATATTGATGGTGGTAATCCAGACAGAGTTCACAGTACCGGTAACGTCCAACCGGCGAGGCCAAAGCCTCCCCTCCCTGCCTGAACCACTATTGAAAGGGTGATAGCAAGCACACTGGTAGAAATTTCCTACCAATGTGGACGTTAATTCAAGGCTGCTAAACCCTGACCACTAGATTTTGCTAATGGCGAGAGTGAAATTTAACTTATTGTTTTATATGAATGAATAACTGGACGACTAAGTTTAACGATTATAAACCCAGTCGACATAACGGCCAATATTCCGAATACGGTCATGGTAGGTTTTATGGCTACCGCCAATCTGTCGGGCAGAAAACTTTAATTCTTCAATCAACTCATTGGCTTTCTCTATTTAATACCTGACAACATGCAATCTCTGGCGCGCGACAGTTCAGACAAAACAAAAAATGTCTGCCTTGCCCTTGATCGATATCTGTGCGCCAGAGTGAACGCAAGTTGAGGTATTGCGGGGTATCGGTTGAGTACGCGGTACTGCCGCCTGTATGAACAGATCATCCCCACCGGCTAAAAGCCAGCCTCGATATCGTCAAGTTCTCCTTTTGATACTTTTTCAATCTATAAAATACAGTGTCAGATTCACTGTGTGGTTAACTAGGCCAGAGCCTATCAGGGATGTGTTGCCCTTTTGCTGCGGCGTCATTTTCAGCGGTAAACCTACTAAAAGTGACGCCTTGAGTTCCGTGAACAATCAGTAAAAGTTGTGCAAACGTTGAAGTGCTCAGGCACAGCAAAACGCCGTAAGATTAAGTGTAAAATTGTAGTAATGAATTAATTGTTTTTGTGTAGAAAGATTGCTCGCTGAATATTTCAAACAGTGATCGTGATAAGTGTGAATCGGATATGCAAAGTCATCCTGTTGTTCATTGAAGATAAAGGAAATAGGATTTATGTTGTTTAGCCATTACAGCTATGTGACCATCTATGATAGTGAGTAGATTTGTTCAGACTAACGAATCTTTTTAATTATAGCAATTAAAAATCGTGATTTATTCATCAGATTTATAATCTGCTCTAATTTGGAAAACTTTTCTTCACCATTATCATTACATCCATGATAATATAATTTTCATTGTTATTACTTCAATTAAAGATGAATGGCACCATCATAACCATATTACTTTGTTAAAAGTGTAATATCTGTATTGTATTAAATACTAGCAAATAATAAATCTGTTATCTTAATCACATCATATTTTGAACTTGATAAGTAGTATTTATGATATTCATCCTATGGATTAGCAAGCTTTTAATAACCCAAGAAGTATATCTAATTTTTATCTCATTATTACATCATAAATTTCATACCTAAAACCTATTTATTTTTGTATTTTTTTATATTAAAATTCATTTACATTTTATTGATGTCACATTATTAAATATTAATTTACTTTAGGTAGAGATTAAAAAATGATAAAGGAAATAGAAATCCATAAGTACCGTAAAATTGAAAACTTAAAGTTTAGTTTCGATCCTAGTATAAATGTGATTTCTGGAACCAATGGAACATGTAAAACATCATTGTTACATATCATAAGTAATTCAGTTAAAGCACCTACTGCTAGCTCTGAAAACTACTCAAATCCAAACTGTTTTAAAATAATTAAAAATACAAATGTCATTTTAAATCCAAAAATAGAATCACTAGTTCGTGAGGCTAAAAATTATGTTGATCCATCCAATGGAGTTAAAGGTAATCTTTTTGAAGTAGAATATAATAACGAGCTAAAGTTAAAATTTAGAAAGCATAATTCAAAAATAGCTAACAGGTATGGTATAAAACCGTATTATAAAAAAGAAGATAAACAATCCCTTCCATCATGCCCAGTCATCTATCTAGGGCTATCAAGACTTCTTCCCACGGGAGAAGTTGATGATGAATTCATTAAAAACATTAAACATAATCTACCCGATGAATATGTTAATATTATATCAAATTTATATGGAAAATTAATAAACATAAGCATTACTGATGTCAAAATTAAAAATGTCAATAATTTAAAATCTGGTCCTGAATTTAACAGCTCTACAATTGGAATAGATTCCAATACTATTTCTTCTGGAGAAGATAATTTATTTATAATATTAAAGGCCTTAGTATCACTAGCATATTATCATGATTCATTAATCTCTGTTAATAATACCAGTAGTGTTAGTGTTCTATTGATAGATGAATTTGACGCAACATTACATCCATCCTTGCAAGAAAAACTATTTGATATTATATATGAATACTCATTAAAATACAAAATACAAGTTTTTATAACAACACACAGTTTATCATTATTAGAGTATGTGTTAGAACAAAAACAAAATGTTATTTATTTACTAAACAATTATACTGATGTTGATCAAATAGAACGCCCCACAATCATAGATATCAAGATGCATTTAAAAAATGACACAAGGGATGACATATATAATAAAAAAAGAATTCCTATATTTACAGAAGATGAAGAAGCACGTTTATTTCTTGATGAGATATTTTCTTATTTTGAAGAAAAAAATAAAAACTTTGCATTGGTGAGACGTTTTTTTCATTTAATTCCTTGTAAAATTGGCGCTGATAATTTATTGACAATATTTTCAGATCCTTATTTGTTAGAGACATCACTAAAATCTATTTGTATACTTGACGGTGATAAAAAAGCTGACTTAAACAAGTGCACTATTACTTTGCCTGGTAATGAATCTCCTGAAAAAATGTTTTTTGATTACATAGAATATATTTATTTAACTAATGACACTACATTTTGGAAAAATCGATATATAATGAATCAAGGTTATACAAAACAAAAATATTTAGATGATATAAGACATGATATATTAAATATAAAAAAAGAATTAGATGAATTAACCAAAGAAAAAAAATCATCAAAAGGCAAGGAAAGAAATTTAAATAAGGCTGTCTTTAATAAACATCCGGCTTTTTTTAGATTGGTTATACGTCATTGGCTTCAAAATAAAGAAAATAATTATGTTATTAGTTTATTTTTTAATAACTTAAAGAAATCTTTTTTCAAGGTTTGCATTCCAAATGGGATTGAAAAAAGAGAGTGGAATTTAGATTTTAAAATTGAAAATTAAATGAAAGGATTATATAATATGAAATTAGTTAAATATTTGGCTGGTATAATATGAATTATAGTCCTCTTAGATATCCGGGGGGGAAAACTAAGTTAGCACCCCATATTAAAAATCTTATTGAAATAAATGGGATTAAAAGGTGCAAATATGTCGAGCCATACGCCGGTGGAGCTGGGGTTGCATTATCATTGTTAATAAATGGTTATGCTTCGCACATTCATATAAATGATGCTGATATTGCTGTTTATTCTTTCTGGAAAGTGTTAGTTGAAAACACTGATGAACTAATCGATTTTATTCAAAATATAGATGTATCAATTGAAACATGGCATAGACAAAAAGAAATATTAGCATCACCAGTTGAATACTCTACTTTAGAGTTAGGTCTTGCTACTTTCTTCTTAAACAGAACTAATCGTTCTGGAATATTAAAAGGAGGTGTAATAGGTGGAAAAAACCAAAATGGTAATTATAAATTGGATGCTAGATTCAATAAAACTAATTTGTTATCCAGAATAGAAAAAATACGAAATTTTAGAGACGCAATTACGGTTTCTAATGATGATGCTGCTGACCTGTTGATAAAGTTAAAATCCGAACTTACCGGAAACTCCATTGTTTATTTAGATCCACCTTATTATATTAAAGGACAAGGGTTGTACAGAAATTATTATAATCATGACGATCACGTTAAAATTATGAATATATTATCAGATGTAGATTTTAGATGGGTCGTATCTTATGATAATAATGATGAAATCAAAAAAATATATAATTGCTTTAGACAACATGAATACACATTGAACTATAGTGCTCAGTGTAAATCAAAAGGAAAAGAGGTAATCATATATTCTGATACACTTAACTTGCCTTCATATACCGACTCATAAAACATAATTATTTATTCTAAGGCTTCATATGTAATTGATTAATGAGAAACCCAAAAATCGTATGAAGCCTATTATTATCTATCATCCACTACTTAACCCATAATATATTTTAATATTTAATAAATAATACAATAAAAATTTTTAACATAATTATGTTATTATAAAAAAGCATAAGGATGTTAGATAATTAATAAAATATAAAAACTTAAAGAAATAAAGTCAATCGTTCAACTTTCCCTTCAAACATTGCCATTCCTTTTCAAGATACTTACGTAAAAATCTCCCCCTAATATTTTCTTTTACTCTTCTTATCTTATTACCTCCTGAGAGCTGTTTTCTCCGCAGATCCTGAATATCCTCCCAAAGCTGTTCACGATCAAAAAAAGTCCATACAGGAGGTACAGGAGTATAACCATTGGTATAGCACACCGGAGCCACCCACTCGAAGAAGACCATTTCAACATGCTCAATCGGAAAATGTTTTGTTACAGAAGCGATATAATCATAGTCAATTTCATTATCTACAAAAACATAAGATAACGCTTCACACAAATCTATATCTGTCAGTTGATTGCCCAACGAATAACCTCCTCTATTTCATCATCTAAAGCATCGGCAACAACCGAACCAGCAACATCTCCAGCTATGCTACCCAATAACACTACAGCAGTAGCACAAACGGGAGCACCAGGGCCACATAATGGAGCTACAGCTAAGCCAGCGAGACTTCCACCTGCCACTCCATTCCAATTTGTATACCTTGTTTGACCGCTTCTTTAGGTTTAGGTCGTTATCGATCTGTTTGCGCGTAAGCCCATTGGCTGGGCGATGTCACTCTCCCCAGATTCTGAATTGACGAAAAAGGCCTTAATAATGGTATTTGAATCAAAAGGGCGACCCGAAGGTGTGATTATTGACAATAATGTCACCGAGCGGGATATCCGCCCGTTCACCACCGGACGCAAGAATTGGCTGTTTTCCACGTCGGCAGACGGAGCCTTTGCCAGTGCGAATCTGTACAGCCTGGTGATGACCTGCCGGGCCAATGACATCAATCCTTATTTTTACTTCCGGCATATTTTTACAGAACTCCCCAGACGCCAATCTGGTGATCCCCTGCACGACCTGTTGCCGTGGAACGTGAACATCAGCGATATAATGTGAACTGCACGGTTTAATTGAGCGCTTACTTTAATACAGTAACCTGTGCTTGATACTTCTTATCCAGCTCCGTGTAATCTTTAACTTTTTTCTGATACTGCCAGTAAGTTAAACAGAGCAAGGTAGATAAAAATACCCATGCACCAACAGTGAAGATCTGACTGTTGAGTTTCATAGCAACTCAAACGCTTTTTCAAACGCTGCCTCAGAATAAGGTTGCCTGCCGTTCTCGTGCCGGATAATGGCTTTTGATAGTCCAATCAGCGTCGGTTTATTGATCTCAATCTTGTCGAACTGGCCTACATTGAGTGCCCTAGCAACACTGTTAATATATGCAGTGGTGTTATTTTCCGAGTTTGGGGCGTAGCGGTTGATGATTTTAGAGACACTGTTGTGCCCGCCTTTATGGTAATTACACAGCAACTTCATCAGTGCCCGAATACCATATTCCGGTGATTCAAATCGGCAGAACCGCTTTTCAATCTTCGGATCATGCTGCAATTGACCCTGCCAGTGATTCTTCGGGTTGTGATCGATATTGCCGGGATTATTATTGCGAATGCCTCTGCTCATCAGATTTTCCCTCGCTCATATTGCGCTAACTTACTGATATATAGATAGTGGATCTCAAAATTGAAATAAGGCCAGCTACGTTGACTCTGGCGAATTTCGTTTAGCAATAACTGCCATCAGTCCAATGATCTCTCAATCCCTGTAACACCCACCAGCGACGAACCTGATATAACATTACAACCAGGGGAAATACCTTCACACTGCTGAGGAGAGCGCAACACTGGCATGTTAACATATTAATATTTAATAAATTAATTTTATCAAAAAAGTCACATACCCCCAGTTGTACCCCCACATTATTTTGCTACATCAAGTCTGATAGTTTTTATGTGGAAATTAGATTTATAACTTTTTAATCATCACGTTAAAGCAAAAAAGCCATGAGATTTGGAAATGGTCAAATTTGGATGCCATTTCACGCTCAAGGCTTCATACAAACATTTATCATTTTTACGAACTAGATCACAAATTAAAACGGGTTATTCCTGTGGTTTAGAGCGGGCTTTCCTTTCTAATAATTCTCCAGTATGAAAATCGAAATAACGACTTGGCCAGATTTCTGAGGGATGGATGCCAAGATAATCAGCAATGATCCATTCGCCTTTAGGCCAAGGCCTACTGAATGCGTTTGCTAGTGTAGATGAACTAAGTCCCGACTCACGAGAAACAGCCGCTAAAGTTGTACCGCGTTTACGTAATGCGGCAATAATATCGGCCTGATGCCAATCATTTTTAACATTGTTATTCATTCCTGCTACCCCTTCCATTAATTAACATTGATGGTGGCGATTCAGACAGGGTTTGCAGACTGGGTTCACACCAGCGAGGCATAGCCTCCCCCGCCTGAATCACCATTGAAAGGGTGATAGCAAGCGCACTGGCAGAAACATCCTACCAGTGTTTGTGAACGCAAGGCTGCAAAACCTTGACCATTGGATTGTGCCAATGGCGGGTATACTTTAACTGATTGTTTTAGCAGACTCAATAACTGAACTGCTAAGTTGAACGGCTATAAACCCGCTCAATATAACGAACAGTGATCCAAATGCTTAATTTCCTAATCACTCAGTTCATTAATTTTCTTACTTATACCTGACAACATGCGATCTCTGGCGCGCGACAGTTCGGACAAAACAAAAAATATCTGCCTTACCCTTGATCGATATCTGTGCGCCAGAGTGAACGCAAGTTGAGGTATTGCGGGGCATCGGTTGAGTACACAGTACTGCCGCCTGTATTAACAGGTCATCCCCACCGGCTAAAGGCCAGCCTCGATATCGTCAATTTCTCCTTTTTCAATCTATAAAAAGCAGTGTCAGATTCACTGCGTGGTTAATCAGGCCAGAGCCTATCAGGGGTGTGTTGCCCTTTGACTGCGGCGTCACTTTCAGCGATAAATCCGCAAAAAGTGACGCCTTGAGTTCTGTAAACAGTTAGCAAAAATTGTGCAAACGTTGAAGTGCTATTAGGCACAGCAAAATGCCGTAAGGTTAAATATCAAAACGGTAGTCATGTTGATGGATTAGCTGTAGAAAAATTTACTGTTGAATAATTCAAACAGGGATAGATAAAAGTATGAACAGATACGCAAAAGCTATCCTGTTGTTCATTGAAGATAAATAGGATTTATGTTGATTTGAAACGCCAGTGTATGAACTCACGTTCAATACACTTCGGTAACCAGATAAAGATATCCTTTTGAATTATCTATTAGTTTAAGAGACCTTCATTGCCAGACGAGGGTTTAGGTGTCTTGACAATATCTGCTTCCAAAGGTGTGCAGATTTACCGCAATTCTTGCTCTCTCTTTCAGGCTACGAGAGTTTTATTTCGCCACCCGAAGGCGATCCTGACAGGCGATGGATCATTAGTGTAAGTGAAATATTAGCGGCTGTGGTGAGTAGGGTCAACAACTTATGTTATGGATTAATTAGAATTTAATCTGTCAAAGATAATTTCATAAAATGACTAATTTTGACAGTTTACTTTAACTCATTTAAGCCCCATTGTGTGTTGGTGCAACTAGTTGAGTTATATCGACAATCTATTTTTAGCTTGAATTTTAGATAAGGATTCAGCTAACTACACAGTGGCACTAAAACGGAAGAGACGATACTGATGAAACGAGTATAGCTGAACAAGGTGAAGAAATTATGATTGTGATATCTCCAAAGTACTCCAAGTAAAAAACTTTAAAATTACGGTGTTGCACTTAATATGTGAATCCAAGTCCCCAAACTATCTAAATAAAATTTAGACAACTAAACGCCCTTATTTAAAACAGTGGGCGTTTTTATTAAAAATTCATTAAAACGCAATTTAAATCTAAGCCAACCTTAAATATTGATTTCTGCTTTCAGCTCCATTCTCATTTTTTAACATCAAACTCAAAATCTTATCTACAACTATTTCAAAATCATCGTTCCCTGAAAATTCATTTCCCGGCGTCACTAAAGCAATATTCAATGCAGGAATTACCGGTTTAGATGAAATTATATTAAAGTCATCTCCGTGAAAATGGTTAACTTTCGATTCTTCATGTGGAATAATTAATGTCAAACCTAATAAAGTACTTTCGCCATCTCTTGAATGTAATCCATGAACATATTTCAATGTTAATTCTGGCAAATAATGTGAAAATGCTTTTTTAGGAGTAGTATATTTTGCATCTAAAATATAATGGAATATGCAGTTTCCTTTTCTTACTCTAAAAACAAAATCAGGAGAACGATAGGAAAATATTTTATGATGATTTCTTATGCGCAATGAATCATTATATAACGTCCATCCCTCAGTATTAACTAAATCAGCTGCCTCAGAATTTTTATTTTTAGACATCCAATATTTAGGTTCATATTGCAATGAAATCTCAGCCTCTCTAACTTGATAAGAAAAATCTAATTTTCCATCTTCACTTTCTAATATAGGTTGCATTTTTAAATTGTTATCTAATTGTTCTTTTAGATAAAACAAACAGTAATATTCAAATAATTTAGGAATGCTTTTGATAGATAGAAGTTCCTCTTGTTTGCTCCAATCAGGGCTACCAAATCTATACCAACTGATTATTTTATTAAAAAGAGAAAGATAAGCACGATTATATTTAACTTTCATTGTTAATGATGGAAGACCAACAATTCTTCTTTTCACTGGTATTACTTTTTGCATTTTATTTTGTATTCTATTTAATAAAAATAGAATGTCATTACATTTTATTATTTTCCTCTGGTTTATTTGTCTCTGGAACTTTTTAAGTTGACTAAAAAAACTAATGTAACCATTAGTCTCAGTGCGACTTTCTTTAGTAATTGAGTCAGAATCATATCCTGCAAGTAAACTTGAAACTGACATTTTTAAAGTATGGACAAATCCATGTATTACTTGATTCTCATAAATATCTGTATCATTGACAAGTACATTTTCCCTAATTTTTTTGCTACCAAAATAATCACCATTAAAATTAATAATTGCTCCTGCTTCATCTTCAGTTTCAAAAAGCTCTTCAACATTATCACATAACCATCCTAACGTTCGATCATCTATATTAGAACTTAATGTTGGGGTAATTAGTTTATAAGTTGATATTAATTTTTTAACAGGTTCTGCAAGAATATCATCAATAAGTTTAAGCAGTATATTAGTATTCTGCTCTATCCACTCTAGAAAAATATCGGCTGGGGTGTCACCATCTTTGTAGCCAGCATTACGGCGGGTCACTCTAAAAAATGCACATAACGCCTCATTATTATGCTTAGACAAAAATGATAACATTTGTTCAACACGCTCTGCATTAATCTTTTTTGCCAAAACATCAAGATTTTCTAACTCAATATATTCCGGCTGCTCACCAGTTGATAAAATAAGATACAGTTCTGCAACACCAAAATAATTATGGAAAAAACTTTCATAAATTCGTCCTCCTAATCTTTTAGGTATCCAAGAGTAGATCCATGCATTACTTTTTGAATCATACTCACACTGAGTGAACTCAACTTCATTTTCATGCAAAAGTAAAGATACTTGTGAGTAATCAATATTGCTTTTAAAATTAATAATAACCGCTTCGTCTTCAAGTAGATAAGGCATAGCATGCTGTGCATGATCCCTCGAATGGAGCACTATAGTGCTCCCTTTCCGAGATCCATTTAAAATTTGAAACTCCAACATAGCCATCACCACTTAGAAAAATGAATAAGAATCACCAAAAATATCACCATGATTTATTATATTATTTAAAGCAGTTTTAGAAATAGTAAAATCATACTCACTTAGCTTCTGTTCTAAATCAACTAATCTATCTTTAAAAGCACTTCCATATCCTTCAATTAATGGTAAAACATGCTGGCTAACCGCATAATCTAAAGGAGGTGTACGCATTTCTTCAATTTCATTTGCGATATGGCAATAACGTTTCATTGCATTAATTTTTCGCTGACTTACTCTTATTGAAGTAGTTCTTTTAAGTGGTACAGCAAGTGTTTCAATAATATTATTTAAAATATTTTGCTCCTCTTGTGTAAAAGAAGCATCTACAGATGAAATATTGAAGCATTCATCTAATTTTGAAAAATCCACAGCTCCATCATAATTGTTAAATTGTGATGGTATCCCACTAAAATTAAAATTATGATCCATCGTTATCACAGGTACCCTATCAATTAATCTAGGAGATAGCCTCTCTGTTGTAGAGTCATTATTTATAGTTGCAATAAACCGTATATTTTTACCTATATTAACATGGCGTTCATTGTTATTAGGAATACCTGTATCGATCATTCTATTTATCCCCTCAGGATCACACATACCCAAGAAATCTGACCAATAATGTTCTATACTGGATAAGTTAGCTTCATCTAAAAGAATAAGTTTTAAAAAATCATTATTTTTCTCATTTTTTAGAAAATCATATAATCCAGTTCTAGCTGGCTGGTAAGTGTCCTTGAGAGAATTATAAAAGCCTAAAATATCTCGTCCGGATACCCAAGCTCTTCCTACTGCAATATTTAAAAAATTAGTTCCATTAAATCTGAAGTCATCATCTGTTAATTTGAAGTGTTTTGCCAAACGTATAGCAGTAGATGTTTTACCTGTTCCAGGAGGGCCAGCTAAAATAGTCATAAGTGATTGTGATGTACATATCACCAAATTTGCCATTTCATCAAATGAGAATGTTCTTCCACCATCAGTATCAAAACATTGAATAAGATAATTAATATAATCACTTCTATTATCTTTCTCAAATGAAATATTCGATTTTTGAATGTCATTAATAATAATAGGGGCTATATCATTTTTTTTCTTATCGCCACGTAAAATTGTAGTTAACGTGCTTATTTCTGCTAATTTATCTGGTAACTGAGGTGATTCCAACATTGCCTTTTGAGTTATAAAAGCATTTTCAATCACACGGTTTTCAGTTTCCATTTCTTGCTTACGACGCTTTAAATAATCTAACTCTTTATTTAAAGAATTAAACTCTTTTATACTTTCATGCGAAGATAAAAATGTATCAATAGTTTTCTTATGCTCATTGATACTCTTTTCTAATTTTAAATTTTCTTCAGTCAATTCCTTTTGCTTTTCAAGAAGAGCTTGGTGCGCATCTTCATCTGACTGTTTTTTAATTTCCTCAATTCTTTCTTTTGCTTTTTTCTTTTCAAACTCAACCCTCTGATTCACATGTGCTAGTTCTTCTTTTTTTGAAAAAACCAGCTTTTCTATCTCTTTAATTTCAGTATTAAGTTCATTTTTTTTATTAACAAAATTCTTTTCTAATTCTGCATTTTTTTCTTTTAATAATAGATCTCTATTTTTTTCAAAATAATTATTTAGATAAATACTACCTTCTCTATTATCTGTTAAATATTCGCTTATAATATCATGACCATAGTCACTTTTATCTAAAAAATCAGATAATAGATTTTTAAGGCGTTCGAGTCTCTCATTATTACTTAATGCCTTATTTTTTTTAACATATTCTTCAATGCCTTGTGAAAGCCTCTGAGCTTCACTTTTTCCTAAAAGATAACTTTTCCCTTTACCAAAATTATTTTTAGTAAAATATGAGATAAGTCTCACGTCAGATATATAATCAATCTGCTCAAAAGAAATTGCTGAAATATCCTTCAAGTTTCTTAAAAAGGACTTTTCAGAACCTTTTACTTTAATTGTAACCAATCGATTATATTTCTTCAGTTCTGAAAGCGGAATTTTAGCAATGTAATCAGTATTAAGCTGCAAGGGTGATGGCGTTGTTAAAGGTGAAAGCAACCAACTATCATCCTGCTTAGTTGCCTTAAATGGGCCATAAATATTTTCCTTATCTCCAATAAAAAAATAATTATTTGGTAAGTCAAATGGATAGTCTATAAACCCTGTTGCAATGTCTGGAAGATCAATATTCAAAATAGGGATAAACAAATGCCTCTCTAAACGCTCACTCTTATTCCCTAAAGTATAGTGTTTTTGTAATCTTGGATTTCTTTTCCAATCATCATCGTCACTTTCAAAATATTCATTAATGATGAATATTTCATCACTTTTAAAAGACTGATTAATACTCATAAAATTTTTAGAGACAAAAATAGCACCATTTGGAAACTCACTGGATTGTATATCCGCCAAACTTCCATCTAGATTATAATGTGATAATGGAATTACTAACCCCATATCTGGATTTGCTGAATGATTTTCATCTTTTATAACAAGTAACCGGTTATCCATTAATACCTCCGTTATGATTTAATAATATTTTGCAGAAATTCAGGGCGAGAGCTTAAAAGGATGAATTTTAAACAATCTGATTAAATGAAGAACCAGTCAACATATAAACAAAACCAAGCTGTTCATTTATTGCTTGAAATTGGATTACATTGCATACAAATTAAGTTTAAAAAACACTCACTCTCTTACTGTGCAAAAACTCTTATAATAGTATTAAGTTACCCCAATTTTGTAAATGTATTTGCCCCCACCAAAACGGACACTCTTAACTTTACCTAAGCTGTAAAAGGATATAAAAAATTAACTGATAATAAGGAGGCTCAAAAAGTCCCTCTTACTATCGATAGTGATCAACCCCCAGTAATCTTCGCTCAGTGTAACTCGCAGGGTATGAATGATTATAGCTGGCACAAAGTCCTATCTGGTTAGGTTTCATTTAGATCACCAATAGTGCCAGCTAGAGTCTTATTTGGTAATCACATTGGTACAACTAGCGCGTTTTTATCCAGAATCAGGCTAAAGGTAATTCCCAATAATTTCGATGTAATAGTTCAACCCCATGCTGACGCGCTACGCTTGTCTTCTCCGAGTTACCGGGCTAATACATTAACCCAATAACTCGGAGAGCTGAAAAAACACCTGCCAGAGAAAACATTTTTACCTCCCCCTCCCTATTAAAGAATTATGGATAAAACTGTTCACCCTATTCACCTTTGAATAATTCCATTTAAATTCATAACCTTAAAGGGTGATGAGTTGAAATTAAACTATTCGCTACTCTTCACCCAACCGTTCACCTCCAACCAGAAAAAAGGTGAACAGTGATGAATAGTTGTGAACAGTTTAAAAATAACTATTCACCCTATAATACTTTGATATATTTGGTTTAAATTATAGGGTGAACAGTGGTGAACACTTTTTATATTTATTTGAAAAGTGGTGGTAATCAGAAAAAATTATTCTTCTGGCTGGCTATTCCTTGTCAGTTTCGGCATCCATTCGATAGCAGTATCAAGATTCAGGCTCAGATTGCTACGAATGCCCTGTTTGCTTTTCTTGCGTAAATATTGCTGGCTATATTCTGCCAATGCGCCCGGCATATCCATTCCGAAACGAGTCACGGAAACAGGTTTATTCAGGTTATTGCCTTTCATATAAGCAAGGTAGGCGTGATAGAGGTACTTACGGGGATTGAACGGCATAATTTCCGCATTGCCGATTAACAAACCGTCAGCTTCATGGGAAGCAATAAGATAACCGCAAAAATCGACCAGTGGATCTGTGCCGCGTTTGATATCCAGCGCCTCCGCAGATTTCTGCTGTTCTGCCAGTAAACGCCTTGCTGTTTGTGGATCAGCAAATCGATGCAGCAAATGCCGGATAATAACGGGCAATTCTGCTGCTATTTTATCTCGCAGGAGTAGGTCACGTTCATTTTCCGGTACAACCTCGGAAAAGTTGAAAATCACTCGACGCCGAGATACACCACCACTGCGATCACTGAAACTCATGGCATTATTGTTCACTGCCAGCACTACCGCAGGGATACGGGTTGAATAAGGTTGTTTATGCTTTGGATCGATAGCAACTTCATCGCCGCCAGTAATCGCCTTGATGCCGGAACCATCACCCACATAGCGAGTTTGGTCTGGCAGGATGATCAACGAATAGCCAACAATCAACGCCCGTTCCCGTGGATTTTCTAGTGCTGCCATACTTGCGGAAACGGTATTGCCTTTACCTGCCAGCATGGAACAAATTTCGGCAAAGATGCTTTTGCCACTGCCTCCGGCTCCGGTGACTTCCAGAAAGAGTTGCCAGTCATAACGGTTCGCCAACACCATAAACAGCGCTGCCAGCACTCTATATGCTTTGTTTTCACAGTTAGCTGTTGACTGATTGAGCCAGCGCCAGAATTGTGGCGCATGATCTAGCAGGGTTTCCCTCGAAACAGGGGAATTGAATTCAGTGTCATTGGCAAGCAATAACCAATCATTTTTACGGTGAGGCCGAAACTGGCAGACTTTCAGATCAAATACGCCATTACTAAACCCGATTAAGTGGCGTTCTGGTGGCTGCATCATGGGAAGTTGTAATTTCAGGGCATCTACGGCTGAACTAATACCATGTGGTGAATACGGTAGTTTCTCTTCCATAAAAGCAGCCACCATTTCCCGCCTTAAATCACGATCACTGACCGGACGCCAGATAATATCGTCATAGTGGTGAACGGTTTCCGAAGCACCATCCAGTGCCAGATCACCGTTATAACGTGCCAGTAATACTTCCCCACGCTGGCTGGCTCCCATCTGACATAGTGTCAATTTTGCAGGCTCGGTATCACTATTAAACTGAATAGCTGCTTTTTTCTTGATTGATGTCGGTTGATAAAGCCCCTGAGCAAAGGCTTGTTTTGCTATTTCTATACTGTATTGTTGGCGATAATCGTCCCAATCAGCTTTATACTCTGTAGGCGGTAACGTTACCCATCCGTTGATCGCTATGGCGGTTTTCTCTGCTGCAACCTTGCCGATATTCTTTTTCAGCCTGCCGTTTTTGTCTCGTTCTTCCGGTTCGTGCCAGTCGTTATCAGCGGCAATTATGATTCTGGAGTTTGGATACTGCTCTCTAACCTGCTCGGCAACATTCAATAGGTTACTTTCATCAATCGCTGCCAGTACCACGCCTTTATGTAATTGACTGACTGTTAAAGCTGTAGCATAACCTCCGGTAATGATGATTGTGTCCACCGTCCCGGTAATCTCAGTTACCAGAATAAAACTGCCTTTTTTCTGTGTACCTGCAACAAGTCGTTTTTCACCATTTGGCTTGATGGTATGTGCGCCAGTAATTGCGCCATCCAGTGTCTGAGTTACCAGCAATAAAGAACCGTCTTTTAACAATCTCTGATTGGAGTATTGCAATCCCTTTTTCATCAGATATTGAGATTCCCCCGCAACAGCAGTGGCAACCAGTGTCGCGATACGTTCAGCAATTGGCTTAGCGTTCCTAGTCAGCGTTTTGGCTGATTTGGATTCTGGCAAAGGCAATACCAGCGCATCCGCAACAACTTTTGCAGCCTCAAAAATCGAGATCCGGTTAGTTTTTGCTACTAAATCCAGTCCATCACCATAGTTCGGAGCATCACACTGGCGGCAATGCCAGTTGCCATGATGGTGATCGTCGATAAAGTGGAAACGGTCATTACCACCGCATACAGGGCAAGCGCCATGTTTTCCCTTGCCGGGAATATCAATACCACATGCTGGCAGCAGATTTTCCCAGTGATACATGGCGGATTTTTTCACAGACTGGATAAAATCGAGTGGTTTTTGTTCGTCTGTTTTATCTGAAGATGTAAATTTGGGGTGAGTTTGGTTATGCTGTATGTCAGCCATCATCGTTACCTCGTTTAACGATTTGGTTAGACGCCTCAGATGTGTTACAGCACACTGAGGCGTTGCTTTTTATGTTACTTTTCTTAAAAAATCTCTATCTCTACGCCCTTTTGCCAAATTTTCCGATCAGCACGTTTTCTCCTCGTTCCAGCATCTCCATATAATCCGCGTACCATTGCAGCATTTCCCGGCGACCATCCAGATATTGAGCGTGGTTGTAAGTGCCTCGGATGCTGTTTTTATCGACGTGAGCTAGCTGTTTTTCAACCCATGCAGTGTTGAAGTCTTGATCGTGCAGAATGGTACTCATGGTGTGCCGGAATCCGTGACCTGTCGCCCGCCCTGAATATCCCATGCGGCGGATCATGGTATTGATTGCCATATCAGATATATGCTTTCTGTAATCTGTCCGGCTTGGGAAAACATACTGATAACTGCCGCTGATAGGCTGAATCTGCTTCAATAAATCGATAACTTGCTCTGATAATGGCACTACATGAGTACGCCGCATTTTCATTTTTTCGGCTGGAATTGTCCAAACAGCCTTATCTAAATCAATTTCTGACCATTCAGCTTTGCGAAGTTCTCCCGGACGAACGCCGGTTAATATAAGCATTCGCAAAGCCGTTCTGACTATCTGACTTCCCATATATTTATCAATGGAACGGAGAAATTCAGGTAATTCATCTACTGAAAGGTGAGCGTAATGTTCGCGTTGATGAGGGATAAAAGCACTCGCTAAATCGGGAGCTGGATTATATTCTGCCCTGCCAGTAATAATTGCATATGTCCAAACTTCACCACAACGTTGGCGAACTTTCTTTAATTTATCGGTGACGCCTCTCTTTTCCATAATAGAAAGGAGGTCTAATAATTCGAGGGGTTTTATTTCAGCAATCGGGCGATGACCAATATAAGGAAAAACGTCTTTTTCGAATGCGTCCATCATATCTTCACGATAACCAACAGACCATCTGTCTTTTCTTCCCTCGTACCATTCACGCGCAATGCTTTCAAAGGTGTTACTGATTTCGCCCTGAGCCGCCAGTTTCTTTTGTTTTTTATCTTGGTTGGGATCAATACCGTCGGCTATCAGTTTCTTGGCTTCATCACGTTTTCTTCTGGCCTCTGCCAACGTGATAAGCGGAAAAGTACCAATAGCGAGTAATTTTTCTTTTCCTGCAATTCTGTATTTCAGTCGCCAGTATTTAGAACCAGTTGTCTTTACCAACAGATACAAGCCACCGCCATCCGATAGCTTAAAATCTTTATCTTGGGGTTTTACTGTTTCAACTTGCCGGGCTGTTAGTTTCATATTTCTAGCATCCTTGCCCCCTCACAGTAATGGGGGTATTTTTTTAGGGGGTACAGAAAGTTACCCCTATATATACCCCCTGACTGGGGTACATTGCAATAGATGTCAGTAGACGTTACTAGAGTGTTATTTGGGGATTTTCTTTGATTTTATTGGGAAAAGTAGACTTTAAGAGATGCTGCTAGAAGTGTAGATGGCGGAGGAGGAGAGATTCGAACTCTCGGATGGTTTCCCATCGGCGGTTTTCAAGACCGCTGCCTTCAGCCGCTCGGCCACCCCTCCGCAATGCCGAGCACTATAAACATCACTATTCACAATGTAAAGTATTTATATGTTCAATTGACGTTAAATTGTTCACCTCACTGTTTGTTGGATCATTTATTCAGCATTTATAGTGATCTTTCTTGGGAATAAAGGTGATTTTTGCTAAATTGTCGCCATCATTGTAGATTGGTTAAAAAGTTATGTTGGTATTTGAAGGTCGTGAGATCGAAACTGATGCACAAGGTTATCTGAAAAACAGCAGTGACTGGAAAGAAACTATGGCACCACTGCTTGCTGAACAGGAAGATATCACTTTGACCGAACAACATTGGGAAGTGGTTCGTTTTGTGCGCGAATTTTATAAGGAGTTCAACACTTCTCCTGCTATCCGAATGCTAGTCAAAGCAATTTCACAAAAGTATGGCGAAGAAAAAGGAAATAGTCGCTATCTTTATCGTCTATTTCCTAAAGGACCAGCAAAACAAGCAACTAAAATTGCCGGTCTTCCAAAACCAGTAAAATGTATCTGAATCAGTCATCCGTCTTCAATGACGGATGCTGAAATTATCCATCTCTTCTACTTCACAAAAATGTGATTGAAAATGTTCAATCTTTGAACCCGGAGGCCCTCCCTGCTCTAACCAATGGATTAATTTTTTGATTTGCTCCTCATTACCACAAGCAACTATTTTGACACTACCGTCATTCATATTGCGAACATACCCCAATAACTTATTTTTCTTTGCCCAATGATATGTTTGATAGCGAAAACCAACTCCCTGTACTCGTCCATATACATAAATAGTGATACTTTGAATAGTCATCTTTTTTTCCCCCGTAAGCAAAATCAAAGAAATATCTCCTGCTCCCTAATAGGGTATTTTGCCGAAAGTGTGTTGATTTTTCCTTGAATAACAGTTTGGAATCTATTGGGTATAATAACTTTGGCATACTAAGATCACTTTTAGTATTGTATTTTATATACACAACAGCTAACCTGAATTATGGGACGGTGATCACATACCATCCTGCATGCAAGATTCCGGTTACCGGGTGTGCGCTTGAAATTTACCTTTCTGCCCTTATATAAGAGTGATTGCAAGGTTTCTCTGGAGGTGACTATGATGATCGCCAGCAAATTCGGTATCGGTCAGCAAGTAAGGCATAAGTTGCTAGGCTATTTGGGTGTTGTTGTAGATATTGATGCTGAATATTCTTTAGAACAACCGCAGGAAAATGATATTGCATCTAATGCGACTTTACGTTCAGCTCCGTGGTATCACGTTGTGATGGAAGGTGATGATGGACAACCCGTTCACACCTATTTGGCAGAGGCACAATTGACTTACGAGATATCAGATGATCACCCAGAGCATCCTTCTCTGGATGAGTTAGCTGAGTCTATCCGCAGCCAGTTGTTAGCACCAAGGTTAAGAAATTAATACAAATCTCTTCTATTTACTGAAAAAGATTTTAACAATTCTGGTAAGGAAAGGCGGTGAAACAGAAGCGAACATCGCCTTCTTTATTTTTCCACTCCTAAACGGGGAATTTCAATTTTTGGGCAGCGATCCATAACAACGTCTAATCCCTTGCTTTCTGCCAGTAATAAGGAAAGAGACAGCTTCCTCTCCCGAAGGCTTAAGGTTTACGCTGGCTCGAAACACCCAATTGAGAGAGTTGATGAATAAAGAACGATGGGTTTTTCAGCTCCTGCATCAACCATATCTGTTTTTTTGCCCTTGTCAGTGCAACATACAAAAGGTAATTCTCTTCTGTATCAGAAAATTTTTCAGGTTGTGGCAATAGCACCTGTTGTAATACGGAACCTTTTTCTGGTGCAGGAAATCCATCTTTACCTTGCCGTAATCCTAAGATAATTGCGTAATCTGCCTGTTGTCCCTGGGATTCATGGATAGTCATGAACTTAATATGCAAATTCGGCCAACGGGTAGACGCTTTTTTCAATAACTCAGGCTTAAGGTAATGGTAACGAGCCAATAACAAAATAGTCTCTTCGTTGGTGACATAACCACTCATTTTGTCCAGTAATGCTTCCAGTTGTTCTTCAGGCAAAATTACAACTGATTTTTTGTTTTCTTTCATCAAACTACGAGGGGTTAAATTGCTGAATGAATGGCTCACGTGACAGAGATGTTGCTGGATAAATCCATTGGCAATTTCACCAATACTATCATTAAAACGATAAGTGTTATCCAAAACACATTCAGTAATTTCGTCAAAAATACCTCCATCAGAAATACTTTTACCGAAAACCTCTTCGGCAAAATAAAAAGTCGGTTTTGTATCGTTAATTTGATAAATTCTCTGCCAATCATCTGCAACAGCAAATAGATGACTTTGTTTATTTTGTACTCTCAGTGCTGCCAATAGTCTGGTGCTTAATGGAGAAATATTCTGAAAGTCATCCAGCAAAATATGTTTCCACGGGCTAATGAAACGCTCTTTTCCCAGAATATTCACAGCCTGGCGGATCAGACCAGAGCAATCCATCGTTCCTTCTGTTTTTAATGCTAATTTCCAGGCTTTCAATAAAGGGGTCATAAGGCGGATACGTTTTTGAAACAGGCCGGCATATTCAGATGAGGCTTGCTCAATCATCTCTTTTTGGCTGCCACCGTGCATTCTTATTAGCCCCAACCAATGTTCCAAACGACTGGATAAACGAGTCTGCACTTGTTTATCATGCCAGTACTCACCATACGGCAGTTGCCAGCCCAACTCCTCTTCCAACCATTCCCGCCAACCTTTTGCCTGCGCTTTCTTTTCATTACACTGCTTTTGCCATTCCCGAATGAGAAAATCACGGCGTTTCTGAGGATTAGTTTCTAATTCGCTGATCTTGGCAGCATGATTACCAGCTTGCTGAATAATATTGAGTGCCAGCTCATGGAATGTTTGCGCTTTTATCTCTTTTGTTTCCAAACGTAACTGAATACGTTTATTTACCTCATCAGCCGATTGACGCCCACAAGAGAGAAATAAAATCTGTTCAGGAATTGCCTGTTGGCGTAACAATAACCATCCAGCACGCGCTACTAAAACAGCAGTTTTCCCACTCCCCGCACTTCCCATAACTAATATGGATTTTTCACCGTTAACTACAGCCCGGCATTGAGAACAATCGAATGGCAAATTTTCTACAGACTGGAAAAATTCACCATATTGTTCCAACATACGCTCAATCCACTGTTGGTTTATGTGCTTTAATTTCTTCTCTCCTTCATTCAACCAGTCCAAGCAAATCTGATAGTTATCACAGCAATTCTCAAATTGTTTAACTCTTTGTAAGGGTAAAGGGAGGGATTGAAATGTTTCCTGGATTTGTTGCTGTACTAAAGATAAGTCTGCTGCTTTAATCCAACGGTTCTGTTGCCTGATTTTGTCAATTTTATTTACCTGGGCAGCCAGTACCTCAGCACTGATATCACTCATTTCGAGGCTCCATACCTGCCATTTTTTCAGTAAATAATGGTAAAAATACTGTGTTTGCTGCCATTCAGTCCCATGTAAACGGACAACTTTTCCTCCAGGCAATTCAAATTCCAGTTCCCCCCAGACAATCCCTCGCTTACACTGAACATCAATTAATTGATTAAATGGAATTAGGTACTGATGCTTGTCACCACTGACTTCAACGCCAGCATTAAGCAAACGCACCCGATTATATGGATGCCGGGCAAGCCGTTGACCAATTTGTGTTGATTTTAGTTCCATTGTCGTAGCACCGTACCTGAAAATTGTTGAGCGCCCCGCTCATGTAGATGTTGTTAGGAGTATTTTGTGCTAACGGTTTTTTCAAGCTCCCGCCATTTTCTGTATAACAATCACGTTCTCTATTATATTCGTATATTCATTGCGCTAACAGGAACGACTCTCGTTCCCTGGTTATTGCAGGAAGAGCCCAAAATCACGATCCCTCTGACTTTAGGCGTCGTTGCCGCAGCATTAACAGATTTGGATGATCGCTTAGTCGGCCGTTTACACAACCTTATTATCACGTTAATCTCCTTTTTTGTTGCCTCCATATCTATCACTCTGCTTTTTCCTTATCCCTGGCTTTTCTTTTTTGGCCTGGCAATTTCTACTTGTAGTTTTATCCTGCTAGGCGCCTTGGGGCAACGTTATGCTACTATTGCCTTCGGTGCTTTATTGATTGCTATTTATACTATGCTCGGTGCATCCATATTTCCCGTTTGGTATCAGCAACCTTTATTATTACTCACTGGTGCAATCTGGTATAACTTGTTGACATTGGCTGAGCATTTACTGTTTCCTATTCGTCCATTACAAGAAAATCTGGCGCGTTGTTACCACCAGCTTTCTGCATACCTTTACGCCAAAACGAATTTGTTTGACCCCGATACTGAAACAGAAGAATATAAGCAAGCTGTATTTGATGTTGTTATGGCTAACAGCATATTAGTCGCGACACTCAATCAGACCAAAATAGCTTTATTGAGCCGCCTGAAAGGGGATCGAAGACAACAAGGAACCCGTAAGACTCTCCACTATTATTTTATTGTTCAGGATATTCACGAACGGGCCAGTTCATCCCATATTCAATATCAAAAACTGCGGGAAACGTTACGTCACAGCGATATCCTGTTTCGTTTCCAACGCTTATTGTCCATGCAGGCACACGCCTGTGAGCAAGTTTCACAATCCATTTTTCTGCGTAAACAGTATCAGCATAGTTCACGTTTCGAGAATGCTTTCAGCTATCTTGAATGCTCTCTGGAGAGATTAAAAAACCAGCAAACAATTAATGCTAAGATAAGTGCATTCAATAACTTACTGAAAAACTTACGGGCAATTGATGCTCAATTAGCGGGACTCAGTTCTGACCAATATTTCACTTCCCATGGCTGCTCTCACATTGATAAATCAAGCAATGAAAATCAAAGCCATGATAAACAAGAAGATACGCAATTATCCGATGAAACTTTAACGGGTTGGCGCGATATTTGGTTTCGGCTCCACAGCAATCTGACGCCAAAATCAGCCCTATTCCGCCATGCTGTTCGTATGTCTGCTCTGCTATGTATTGGTTATGCGATTATTCAACTGTTTGATTTACAACGGGGCTATTGGATCTTGCTGACTAGCCTATTTGTTTGCCAACCTAACTATAGTGCAACCCGTCGTCGTTTAGTCTCCCGTATTATTGGCACCCTGGCAGGCATTTTGATTGGGTTACCCATTCTCTACCTTGTGCCTTCTATTGAAGGGCTGTTATTGTTGATCGTGATTTCAGGTGTACTATTTTTTGCTTTCCGTAATATTCAATATGCATATGCAACCCTGTTTATTACGTTGCTGGTTCTGTTAAATTTTAATTTACTGGGAGAAGGTTTTGAAGTCGCTTTACCCAGAATCACAGACACGCTGATCGGTTGTGGTATTGCTTTACTGGCAGTGAGTTTTATCTGGCCTGACTGGAAGCTCCACCAATTACCGCATGTTATTATCTGCACTATGAGTGCAAATTGTCGTTATCTCAATGCAATTGTGCTGCAATATCATCAAGGAAAAAGTAATTGTCTGAATTATCGGGTCGCTCGTCGTAATGCCCACAATTGCGACGCTGAATTGGCATCAGTGATCTCAAACATGTCATCAGAACCCAAAAATCATCGCAACTCTCAGAAGGCGGCATTTCGTCTGCTTTATCTTAACCATACAATGCTGAGTTATATTTCTGCTTTAGGAGCACATCGCGATAAACTTAATGATCCCGTCATCCTGAAAATACTTAATGATGCAATCTATCATGTTGAATTTGCATTACAGCAAGACAGAATCGATGAGACGTTTCTTCAGTATATTTCAGAACATTTGATCAAAAGAAGTAATCAACTGACTTCTGATAACAATAAAGTTCAGCTTGTATTACAGCAGGTAGTGTTACTGATTGAATTATTGCCGGAGATTGTTACATTAAAAAAATACTGCTCTCTCCTGCTATACTGAAATCATTGCAGGAGCCAAACTGTATATCACCAATACGAATCCCAACTCAATTAAAATACCAAAGATAGGAGCATAGCCCCTATCTTTCATTTTTATCATGCAGGGTAATTTTAATTACTACATTCTAATTCTTTATGCCAAAGCAACAAATCATGTCGTAGTTTTTCTGGTAAAACAGCGACATGACAACCTTCTATTGCACCAGCCAACGCAAGCAATACATTAACACTCATCTTTTTCCTATTTCGTTGCAATTTAAGATAAGACGCTTTTGCTCCCAACACGCGCAATTCTTCTACTTTAGATATGCCTACTTTCCATAATTGACGTTCCAGGGCTATCCCCAAATTGGGAAGATCCTTTAACCTAAGAGGTATTTTCTGCCTGCTGATAATATCTGCTAATGTACATTGATAGGCCAAGTTGATATATTCAAATAATTGTTTTTGATCCTGCCAAAGTGATTCACCGACTCGGTAATACCGCAAAACCACTGGAATGCCCCTTTTTGAATAGATAAACTTTTCCATTCCTCTGACTTTAAATAATACCTCTGCATGACTATATCCTCGTAAATAAAGCTCTCCCTCAGAACTCAGGGCGAACAAGACTCCATCAATTGATAATCCAACTCCACCAAATTGAGACTTCTTTTTAAGTTTTCCCAGTGAAGATACACTATGTTCCAATTGATCAAAACGAGCCCCAGATAAAAACATTTTTATCACTCCATGAATTATATCCTGCTTAAATATTTTATGTGCTATATCCATGTTTGCTATTAATGAAATAGATAACAAGAACAAGTAATTAAAACCATACTCAATCTGTTCCAACCTGCCAATCACTAAGTTAGAAAAAAACTATTTTATGTGAATTTTTGCGAAGTGCTTTGAAAAAAATACCCTTGCCTTTAGACAAACAACAGAGTACTGTATAAATATACACACATCATGGTGGGGTGAGTTATGAATATTCAATTAATTTTGGAATATCTTATTGAGAATAAAATTGGCCGTAATAGAACTCAAAAAATAAATAATGTGACAAATATCACATCTCCAAAATTACAATTCTCTATTGAATCTGGTCAGTCCACTATACAGGCAAAAAATGCTATGGTTAGAGAACTTCTCTACAATGAGCAGCAACCTACGATCAGTCAAATCCTTCTTCCTTTATTACATCAATCCGGGAATGAAAATAGATGGTTACTCTGGATTTCACCTAATAGGAAACTAAGCCGTCAATGGCTAATAAATTCAGGCTTACCTTTGAGTAAAATTGTTCAGTTAAACCAAATCCTTCCCATAGCCTCTCCTGATGCCATGGAGAAAGCACTAGCAAGTGGTAATTACAGTGTAGTTTTAGGATGGCTACCAGAATTATCTGAATATGAGGTACAAAAATTACAGTTGGCTGCTCATAAAGGTACGGCATTAGGTTTGATTATGCGTCCACAGAATTTATCCGGACAACTCAAAATATTACCAAGCACAATAAAAGTTCATTCTATTTACTATCATTGAATTAAATTAGGATTTATCCTAATATTTTTTATAGTAAATAATTCGCCACTAATATGTGTTCTTATTCATAAGAAAATTCAACGTATTATAACAGTAAATATCGTAAGTTACCGTCAGTAACATTTAGCAATTGTCATTGTATATTTTAAAAATTTGCGCCACGCATCATAGTGTACTTGTAAGTTTTAAAGTTCGTTGTAGACTTTACAAAGTCGGGATTGTACTTGCTGATCTTATATTTCAGGAGCAATCTATTGATAGAAGTACATATACCCAACTAAATATCTCAACTAATGGCCAATAATAAGACTTTTAAGGCTAACTGCTCATTTGGATGATAACGAGGCGTACAATGAAGAAGACAGCTATCGCAGTGGCAGTAGCAACTTTCGCAACTGTTGCTCAAGCAGCTCCCAAAGAAAATACCTGGTATGCTGGTGCTAAGTTAGGCTGGTCCCATTTTAATAAGACAAAATTTACTGACTTTGGTTCTAATGCAGCAACAGCGTTTACAACATATAATAAAGGAGTGTTCGAGGGAGTGATACATGAACCAAATTTTCGCCATACCCAGCCGTTTGCCGCAACAGGTGATGCGACAGACAGAAATCAACTAGGTGCTGGGGCTTATATAGGCTATCAGGCAACTCCATATTTGGGTTTCGAACTGGGTTATGACTGGTTAGGGAACATAAAATATAAAAGCTCCGCCAATAATGGAGATTTTCGTGCTCAGGGTGTCCAGTTGACAGCAAAATTAAGTGTTCCGGTTATGAATGATTTAGATGTTTATACCCGCCTGGGAGGGATGGTATGGCATTCAAAGGTTTCAGCCCATTATAATTCTAAAGATATATCTTATACAGGTAAATTTTTCCTTCAAAATATAGATTCGTTATCCGGCTGGTCGCCAACTACAGACAAGGTAAATGTGAAAACCAGTAGCACAGGTATTTCTCCATTAATAGCGATTGGTGCTGAGTACGCACTAACCAAAAATCTGGCAACTCGTTTGGATTACCAGTGGACCCCCAAAGTAGGTCGAGGAGGAGATGGTAACTCACGTCTGGATGGTCGGGAGGCCGCTATCGGGGCTCGTCCAGATATTGGACTGCTAACTGTTGGTATTTCTTATCGTTTTGGTCAGGATGAAGCCCCCCTGATTGCAGCACCTGTTACTCCGGCTCCAACTCCGGCTATCGAGAAAAAGAGTTTTACCCTACGCTCAGATGTTCTGTTCAACTTCAATAAATCAACATTGAAACCTAAAGGCAAGTACGAGCTGGATAATCTCTATAACCAACTAACGAAAATTGATCCAACTCAGGGACACGTTTTGGTAGTCGGTTATACTGACCGTATTGGTAGTCAACGCTATAATTTGCCACTGTCTCAAAAACGTGCTCAATCTGTTGTAGACTACCTGGTAGCAAAAGGTATCCCTGCAAACAGTATTCAAGCTGAAGGTCGCGGTAAAGAAGATCCTGTTACTGGGTCAGCATGTAATAACATCAAAGCTCGCGCCAAATTGATTGATTGCCTGGCCCCAGACCGTCGGGTAATCATCAATATTCAAGGTACTCAGGAAATTAATCAGACTCAATCTAAAGTATCTCTGTAATAGGCTCATTAGTAATAGAAGTGCAAACCCCATGTTCACGCATGGGGTTTTATTTTGCAGTAAGCTTCGTCTGTCATCGTGCTATAAGTTGTTGGATTCATTTCCCTAAAATAGCAGCCAAATCCTGTTTCAAGCTCAACATCTGGTGAGTGTATTTTTCTTTATATTCGGCATCTTCCAATAACTGCACTATTGTTTCTGATAACGTCTTACCTCGGCGCTGGGAGAGATTTGAAAGGCGCTGCCAGACATGAAAATCCAAATCAATAGACTTTTTACGTGAATGCTGATGTTCAGCATTAAAATGGCGTTTACGTCGTGCCCGAATGGTTTGTTTCATGCGATTGGATAAATCTTGATTCATGTGCTGTGATATCCATTGCATTACCTTGACAGGTTCTCGTTCCAGTTTCAGCAATTCACTAACTGCATCCTGAGCAGCACTTTTTTCAATATATTTAGTAATTAGCTCACCTTCACGATGCTTTTTTACCAAATAAGCCCATTTCCAGCCACATTCCAGATTTTCCAATTGTTGATATTTCATTTCATCTCTCAGTGACAGCGTAACTTAAATTAAGCATAGCAATTATTTATCTAAATTGCTCATAACAACACAAGATACTGAAATATTTTATGGGCAGTTAATGAGTTAGCACGAATATTATCTTTTTCAAAGATTATAACATGTTGGTTCACTGCCTAATCTTGTATAATAAATGTTTCTTTTTTCACTACATGTAGCTATCACTTTGACGAATCTAAAATTAGACTGGCAGTCGTTACAGCCAGACAGTGCACCTTATCAATCACTTTTCAATTCTGTTGCTGAATTGCCTGCTATTACTATAGAAGCAATTCAACCCAGATTGCATAATGGACTAACACTTTTTTGTCAGGCCAACTTACGTCAATCTTTTATGTTGCTAAAAGCAGAGGAGAGTGATGCCTATCTGGCTCTTCTGTCTGATACAGTTTCTGCATTATTACCAGAAAATCGTCCCAATGTTGGAGGCTACTATCAGATTGAACACCAAACCATCACATGGCACCCGTCTGGTGAAGGCCCTTTCTCACCAAATCAGCGTGTTGCTTATCGTGAGTGGATTGAACCGGAACAATTGTTTGGTAATATTTATACACATCAAGGCGTGCTTCAGTTACAACCAGG
Source organism: Xenorhabdus indica (assembly GCF_014467235.1). Taxonomy (GTDB): domain Bacteria; phylum Pseudomonadota; class Gammaproteobacteria; order Enterobacterales; family Enterobacteriaceae; genus Xenorhabdus; species Xenorhabdus indica. The sequence continues at coordinate 54,991 of NZ_NKHP01000008.1, forward strand.
GCTTATTCATCACGTTAATGGTGGAGTCCTGATTTTACCTCTGCGCACTCTGTTATCCCAACCACTAATGTGGGTTCGCCTCAAGCAGATGATCATTCAGCGCCGTTTTGATTGGTTATCACATGATGAGAATCGTTCCTTACCTCTGCCAATTCCCTCTATTCCATTAAATTTACATCTGATTCTTGTAGGAGATCGGTTGAGCCTTGAAGAGTTACACGCAATCGAACCAGAGCTGGCAAGTAACGCTTTATACAGTGAATTTGAACTGGATATGCTATTCCATGAAGAAGCGGATCTGGCAATATGGTGCCGCTATGTCAACGGACTCATTCAGCAACAAAAATTCCCATCTTTGAGTGCTGATGCATGGCCAGAATTACTCAGACAAGCTATCCGCTATACTGAAGATCAATTCAGCCTGCCTTTAGATATCCAGTGGTTGAACCAAAAACTGACAACGGCAACCAATTATCAGCAGAAAAATCAGATTACACTTCATTCTCTGCAACAGGCAGAAGAGAATCGACGTTGGCGCCATGCATACTTGGCTGAGCGTAGTATAGATGAAATCCTGAAAGGCCAAATATTGATCCGCACTCAGGGTGCTGTTATTGGTCAAATTAACGGGTTATCCGTACTTGAATATCCGGGCTATCCAGATCCCATCGGTGAACCCTCTCGTATCAGTTGTGTTGCCCATTTAGGCGATGGGGAATTTATTGATGTAGAGCGTAAGGTTGAACTGGGTGGCAATATTCATGCAAAAGGCATGATGATCATGCAGGCTTATCTGATCTCTGAATTGAAACTGGATCAACCACAGCCATTCTCTGCTTCGATTGTATTTGAACAATCCTATGGGGAAGTTGATGGGGATAGCGCTTCATTGGCAGAATTATGTGCATTAATCAGTGCCCTGTCACAACAACCTATTGACCAGCAAATCGCTGTCACAGGTGCAGTAGACCAATTCGGTTTTGTTCAACCAATTGGTGGCGTTAATGAAAAGATTGAAGGTTTCTTCCATGTGTGCAACTGCCGTGAATTGACTGGTTCACAAGGTGTAATTATTCCAATGGCCAATGTACAACACCTATGTCTGCATCAGGATATTGTTAACGCTGTGAAAAGTGGCAAATTCCATATTTGGGCTGTTGAACACGTATCCGAAGCCGCTTCATTATTGACCGGTATTCCTTACTATGATGCACAAAACTATGATGCACAAAAAGAACACTTGTTAGCTATGATATACGAGCGTATTACCCAAGTGAATAATCAAGAACGTCCTAAATTACCTTGGTTCTTACGCTGGTTAGGTTAGTGAACCTATATCTGATCGGAGTTGTTCAGCGTACAACTGTACGCTATTCTTTAGCCTTACCCAATGATAAGGCTATTTCAAAATATGTTTAAAAGACAAGAGTCCTACACGAAAGAAGAACTTCTAGCCTCTGGAAAAGGTCAGTTATTTGGTGAGAATGGGCCACCACTCCCTTCTGGCAATATGTTAATGATGGATCGCATCATTAAGATGACAGAAGACGGTGGCACTTATAATAAGGGGTATATCGAAGCTGAGCTCGATATTCATCCTCACCTGTGGTTTTTTGATTGCCATTTTATCAATGATCCCGTTATGCCTGGTTGCCTTGGCCTTGATGCAATGTGGCAACTTGTTGGTTTCTTCATGGGCTGGCTTGGTGGTGAAGGCAAAGGTCGTGCACTTGGTGTTGGAGAAGTAAAATTTACAGGACAGGTGTTACCAACAGCTAAAAAAATCACTTATCGCATTAATTTTAAACGTGTGATTAACCGTAAACTTATTATGGGTCTGGCTGATGGTGAAGTATTAGTGGATGGTAAACTTATCTACACAGCAACCGATCTGAAAGTAGGCGTATTCAAAGACACCAGTAATTTTTGATATTCTTGTATTACTTACCAATCCTTCACCTATGGCAATCACCTCCGCTAATTGTGCAGAGGTGATTTTCTTGAGCTGAGTTATTAACTAAATACAGAATAAAAAAACAGCAAAGCAAACTCAATTAATTGATAATCAAATAACCTTATTACTCTGAATAATTGATTAACCCTGTGAAGCTATCTGACTGGTAATGGACTGAGTCAACTGATTATAACCCGTGGCCAAAGTGCGCACTAATTCCGCATAACCATCTTTCGTTTGTTTCAATTCTAAGTTAAATGCTCGCTTAACCACTTCTTTCTGTTTAGATAAGACCCAATATCCCTGAATAGTAACCCGCCCATCATATCGCCCATGAAAAGCTGTTATTGTGACATCCAGTGCATCAGCATTCTTCTCTATTGGTTGATCAGAAACCAACCTTTGTGGAAATGCAGAACTCAACTGATTAACTAAAATTTGGTGTAATTGTTGTTCCAGTGGACTTGCCCATAAGTGATTTGAGGCATCACTATAAGTGACATCTCCCGTTTGATAAACAATGCCAGATGATGCGAGATAATCAACGAGGTGTACCCTTTTTACCCATAACTGACGCTCTTGATTGGTATCTATCCTGCTTACCTCTGAAGTTATTGTTGAAACAGGTAATTGGTAATAAATTTTTTTCGATTGGCTACTACTGCACCCCGAAATTAATAGGTTTCCCATAATCAAGAAACTGACAGGAATTAAAAGAGCCAATCTTAACATCAACTTTTTCATTAATTACGCGCCTTTTTGGGTTCCGGATCTGGAGTTGCTTCTGCTTCAAATACCAATGCGTTGCTCTTATTGTTCAGCGTTTTCAATACTGGCTGCAATTCGCGCAAGACCTGATCCAGGCGCTGCATACTATCAACCAATTTGTTGTAAACCGGCGATCCTGGCTGAATACCCTGCATACTGCGATTTAATTCATTCAACGTATTATGTATATCTTGGGGAAGATTTTGAGCTTCTTTACTTGCAAGAATGCTATTTAACTCATTCATGGTCTTATGTGCTGCCTTGATTGTTTTCTGGCTCTCTTCTAACGTTCGTGTTGCCTGAATAAAGACTGGCTCAATTGGCATTTGATTAATTTTGTTTAGAGCCATGATAACTTTTTGTTGAATTTGAGCTAATCCACCACTTATGGTTGGTAAAATTTCATAACTGGCAAGTTTTCGCGGGCCTTTCCATGCTTTCTCATCGGAATAAAAATCCAGATCAATGTACAGTGCCCCTGTCAGTAAGTTTCCTGTTTTCAAAGAAGCCCTTAAACCACGGGAAATAATTTCTTCCAACTCTTTATCTGTATAGAAACCATCACCAATTTCTTTCTCAAACCGTTCAGGTTCCATATGAATTAAGACAGGAATACGAAAATCGCTATCAAGGCGCTGTCTGATCCCATCAGTATAAAAAGGAACTTTTGCTACCGTACCTACCCGTATACCACGAAATTCGACAGGCGCTCCCGGTTGCAATCCTCTGACCGAATCAGAGAAGAAGAGTAAGAAATCTCTGTGTTCTGTATAAAGTGAGTTTTCAATATTTTTTTCATTATCGTAAAGTCTAAAAATTTCTTTTTCTTTAACCGGACTACCTAAGTCCCAACCTTTCGGCACATCAAAACTCACACCTCCGGCAAACAAAGTCGATAATGCAGCTACTTCAACTCTCAGCCCCTGTGAAGAAACATCAAAAGCAATACCACTGTCTTTCCAAAACCGGACATTAGTTGTCAGTAGTCCATCATAAGGGGCATTAACAAAAATCTGATACTTGGCTAAGCGAGATTTAGGATCAAAAGTACTTGTTTCCACTGAACCAACACGATATCCACGAAATAAAACCGGATCACCGGGAGATAGTCGTCCTGCTTTCTCGCTGGTTAAAACTAACCGAATACCTTTGGCATCAGGCGAAGCCAAAGGTGGTGCATCTAATAATGAAAATTTTCTTTCTTCACTACCTTCATTGCCGGGTTGTAATTCAATAAATACCCCAGATAACAAGGTACTCAGCCCAGAAACGCCTTCACGACCAATTTGGGGTTTTACAACCCAAAATGCAGTATCTTTATGTAATAACCTCTCCATACCATCATTTAAGCGCGCTTTGATAATCACCTCACCTAAGTTATCGCTTAATGACACTCTTTCAACCACACCAACATTAACACTGCGGCTTTTTATTTTCGTTTTTCCGGCTTCAATACCTTCAGCATTAGACGTTATCAGAGTGACTTCGGGCCCTTGATGGCTAAAGTGATAAAATAATATCCAGGCTCCAATAAGCACGGTAACAATCGGTACGATCCATATAGGTGACCAACTCTTAAGTTTACTGATCCTGGCCTGAGTCAGTTTCTCTTCTTTATCCGTCACCTTACGATTCCTCATTCTTCTGTAACTCAAATTTCTTATTAGCTTTATCCCAGGTTAAGCGTGGATCAAATGTCATTGACGCAAACATTGTCAAAATCACCACCAAAGCAAATAATATTGCTCCTGTTGCAGGATAGATACTCATGAACTGCCCCATGCGTACTAATGTCGATAAAACAGCAATAACAAAAACATCAATCATTGACCAGCGCCCAACAAATTCCACTACTTCGTAAATCAAATGCATAGTTTCCGAGTTATATCTGCCGTGACTTTTAGCGTCCCAGCATAACCAGCAGATAGAGAACATTTTCAGCAAAGGCACCATAATACTGGCAATAAAAATAACCAGAGCAACCGGATAAGAGCCAGTACTCCAGAGCAAAATAATGCCTTCCAAAATGGTTGAGTTAATGTGACTTCCTAACGTCTGAGTCACCATGATCGGCAATGCATTCGCTGGAATATAAAGTATGGCTGATGTGACTAATAGCGCCATAGTCCATTGAAGACTATAGTGACGGCGAGCATGTCCTTTTGAGTGGCAACGAGGACATTGATGTTGTTGAGCAGGCAAAATAGCAGTACAACATTGACACAATCTGATGCCCTGAACTAAACCGGGTTTACCCGCTTGCAGAAGCATACACACTTTGGGTGCAGATTCTATATCATTCCAAATCCAATATCTGTCAAGGCATTGGAACGCTCTGACCTGAAACAGGCAAAAAAGACAGTAAGGCAGAAAACTCAGACCAACCGCAATATCGCCATAAGCCATAAGCTTAACGAAACTAACCAGCACGCCGGCTAAAAAGATCTCAGCCATACACCAGGTTTTCATCTGAAACAAAATACGCGCCAACTCAATTTTTAGCCGACGTGCTATTTTAATGTTCTGACATAAAAGGATAATGGAAATCATGCAGAATGCAGGTACAAGCTGCACAAAGATCAAGAAGAATACAGCTATGCTCGAATAATCTTCACTGAACATAACCTCTGGGATCTCTGTCAAAGTAATTTCATTGACAATACCCGCAACATTCATGCTGACGAAGGGAAACAGGCAAGCAAGAAATAACATTAATAATGAACTTACTGCATAACCTGTCGGTTGATTACGTGGTTCTTTCCACTTTGCAGTCAGTAAAGTGTCACATCGTGGACAAACCGCCTTATTTCCTTCCTCCAGGTCAGGTAAGGCCACCAGCATATCGCATTGGGAGCATAAAACCAGTTTGTCATGCTGATGATTGTCAGAACACAAAGTACCTCTCCTGTAACAAATCAATGCCGCTTTTTCTTATTTAGCCCTGTAAATTGCCGCTGTATTAGCGGCAATTTGTACACTATCGGATATATATGCAGCAAATATCATCCATTTTTCATCATTTCCAGCTCCTGCCAGCGATCAAAAGCTTTTTCTAATTTTTGCTCTTTATCTGCCAGTTTCTGCAACACGTTTTGTGTAATTTCGTATGATTGACTAAAAAATTCTGGATCACTGACCTGAGTTTGTAGCTGTTCTATCTCTTGTTCCAACGTTTCCAATAATGATGGTAGTTGTTCTAACTCTCTGAGTAAATGGTAACTTATCTTATTATTTGAGCATTTCGTCGTTTCCTTGGCTTTAACCGGTTTGGCTTCCACTCTCTCCTTTTTTACGGAAGACTGGCGTAAAGAGACTGTTTGTGCCCGTTGCTGCTGAGCATCAAAGTATCCACCCACATAGTTGTTGATTTCTCCATTACCTTCAAAAATCCAACATTCTGTCACTGAATTGTCAACAAACTGACGATCATGGCTTACCAAAATCACTGTACCGCTATAACTATCCACGAGTTCTTCCAGTAACTCCAGCGTTTCAACGTCGAGATCATTGGTAGGTTCATCAAGAATAAGCAAATTGCTGGGTTTCAAGAACAAACGCGCTAACAGCAGGCGGTTACGTTCACCACCCGAAAGCGCCCGAACAGGTGTCATTGCCCGTTTAGGATGGAAAAGGAAATCTTGCAGATAACCCAAAACATGACGTGGTCGCCCGTTTACTACCACTTCCTGTTTACCTTCGGCAAGGTTATCCATCACCGTCTTGTCCGGATCAAGAGCTGCACGATGCTGATCAAAATAAGCGACGTCAAGTTTTGTTCCGCAATGGATCCGACCACTATCTGCCGACAAATCTCCCAACATCAACTTCAATAATGTTGTTTTGCCACAACCATTCGGCCCGACTAAAGCAATTTTGTCACCACGTTGAATTTGAGCCGAGAAATTCTTGACTAATGGCTTATCACCAATCTGATAATTAACATTTTCCAGTTCGAACACAATCTTACCGGAGCGTGTCGCCTCTTCGACCTGCATTTTTGCCATGCCAATAACATTACGGCGTTCAGAACGCTCTACACGCAATGCTTTCAGTGCCCTTACCCGCCCTTCATTGCGGGTACGGCGTGCTTTAATCCCCTGACGGATCCAAACTTCTTCCTGAGCCAGTTTTTTATCAAATTCAGCATTCTGTAGTTCTTCGACCCGTAAAGCTTCTTCTTTACCTTCAAGGTATTTATCATAATTTCCCGGCCATGAAATCAGTTTTCCACGATCCAAATCGACAATTCGAGTCGCCATACTGCGGATAAACGAACGGTCATGGGAAATAAAAACTAAGCTGCCATTAAAATCTTTCAGGAAATTTTCCAACCACTCAATCGTATTAATATCAAGATGGTTAGTTGGTTCATCAAGGAAAAGCACTTTTGGTGAACTGACCAAAGCCCTTCCTAAAGCGGCTTTACGTAACCAACCTCCTGACAGAGAAGATAATTTCGCTTCGGCAGGCAAAGAAAGCTGTTTTAATACATCATTAATGCGGCTATCGAGTAACCAAAGACCGCGAATATCTAACACTTCCTGCAATTCCGCCAATCGGTTAAGGTTTTTGTCGCTAGGATCTGTTTCTACCAAACGTGAAGTTTGATGAAATGCTTTGATATATTCTGCCTGCTCTTTTACTCCTTCAGCAACAAAATCAAATACGGTTCCTTCTACATCACGAGGAGGATCTTGTTGCAAACGGGCGACAATCAGATCCTGCTCATAGGTAACTTGCCCGTCATCCAGCATCTGTTCTTTCGACAGTACACGCAATAAGGTAGATTTCCCTGCCCCATTGCGACCAACCAGACACACTCTCTCATTTTCTTCGATATGTAACTCAGCATTATCCAATAACGGCGCATCACTGAATGATAACCAAGCACCAGATAAACTAATCAATGACATAATATTATTTTTCCTCGCCAACGTGACGCAGCAACCAGCAATTATGGATCTGGCGGTTACGGGCAAAATCTTGAGATAAAGTTTTTTCTGTAATTTCTTCTGCAACCAGACCTAACTTCTCAAGTTCAACAAAATCCATTTTAAAACCACGCTTATTGTTGGAGAACATTAAAGTTCCGCCCCGGCGAAGCAAGCGTTTCAGCCCTTTCATTAAGGTAATATGATCACGTTGAACATCGAATGTCTCTTCCATACGTTTGGAATTGGAGAATGTCGGAGGGTCAATAAAAATCAGATCAAATTGTTCACGTGTCTGTGCCAGCCAACTCAAACAATCAGACTGAATCAAACGATGCTGACGACCAGTCAGGCCATTTACCTGCAAGTTTTTCTCAGCCCACTCAAGGTAAGTGCGGGACATATCCACTGTGGTCGTCGAGCGAGCGCCTCCCAAACCGGCATGAACGGTTGCTGAACCGGTATAGGCAAATAAATTGAGGAAATCTTTTCCTTGGCTCATTTCGCCCAGTTTCCGGCGGGCAATACGGTGATCGAGAAATAGTCCTGTATCCAGATAATCTGTCAGATTAACCCAGAATTTCGCCCCATATTCGTCCACCAAAAAGAATTCTTTCTTTTCAGCGAGTTTTTCATATTGATTTTTGCCTTTCTGACGCTGACGAGTTTTCAGGATCAGCTGATTAGATTGCAATCCGAGCACATTCATTGTTGCACTGATCACATCAAATAGACGTTGACGAGCTTTATTGGCATCAACAGACTTAGGGGGTGAGTATTCCTGAACAATAACTTTATCAGCATAGCGATCAACTGCTACATTATATTCCGGTAAATCTGCATCATATAATCGATAGCAATCAATACCCTGCTGCTTAGCCCATTTACTCAACTTCTTCTCATTTTTACGCAAACGATTCGCATAATCTTCGGCAATACCGCTATCCAGTGATTGAGGTTTGTCTGATAACTGCGTGTTTTTCTGGATGGAAGAGTTTGTCTGGACAAAATAGTTTTTCTGAACACAATCCAAAGGACCATTTTTCGCTTTAAACTCACGTTCAGCCCGCAATTGCAGGCAACTTAACAATTCTGGTGAAGCACTGAATAGAGATAAACGCCAGCCTGAAAAACGGCTTTTCATGATCCGGCCAAATACATTGTGCAAAGCAATCAGCGCAGGCTCACTTTCAAGACGTTCTCCATAAGGCGGGTTACTCAATACTGTACCTGTTACCCCTTCCGGCAATGGGTTTTCCAGCTTACTTGCATCTCCCTGCTGGAATTGGATCAATTGGGAAACTCCAGCTCTTCTGGCATTTGAGCGCGCCATATCCATAGCCCGCCGGTCAATATCTATACCAAAAAAGCGGGAAGTCGTTTCTTGCAGTCCCTTTCTGAAACGCACCTGCGCTTCTGTAGCAACTTCACGCCAGATTGTTTCATTGAATTTCAACCATGAAGTGAATCCCCAATGTTGACGGTGTAAACCAGGGGCACAATTTGCCGCCATCATTGCCGCTTCAATCAATAACGTTCCTGAACCACACATCGGATCAACCATCGGCGTTCCCGCATTCCAACCAGAACGCAAGACAATCGCTGCGGCCAAATTTTCCTTTAAAGGGGCTTGTCCGGCCAAATCACGATAACCACGGATATGCAACCCGTCGCCACTTAAATCCAGGGAGACAGTTGCTTTTTCTTTATTCAGGAAGACATTAATACGCACATCCGGTTGCTGTTTAGCAACATCGGGACGCTGCTTTATTTTACGCATAAAGCAGTCAACAATGGCATCTTTTACTTTCAGAGCGCCATATTGTGTATTTCTGATTTCTTCATTTGTACCACTGAAATGGACTGAAAATGTACTATCTACTGAAAAAATCTCAGTCCAGTCAATAGATTGAACTCCCAGATACAGATCCAGGTCACTGTATACCTTGAATTCATTAAGCGGAAGCAGGATTCGGGATGCCAGTCTGCTCCAGAGCAGACTTTTATACATCACTCGTTCATCACCTTTAAAATGAACCCCGCCTTGGGCAATCTTGCAGGATTGCGCACCCAGTATTTCCAGTTCGTTTTTCAACAGTTCTTCCAGTCCACGTGCCGTGCTGGCAAAGAGAGAGTTCATACTATTATTCACCAAGACTATTATTTACCAAGAAATGTACCACCAAAAAAATTGCTGCCATTATAGCTAATACCAGCAACATGTCATAAGATTGCTCACTATGAACAAAAATCAACCTGTTTTTTTATGTGTTACTGCGTATTGTGTTACTGCGGAACTGTACGAAAAAATGCCGGAGACTCTCGATGATCAGATATTAGTTAAGATAGTGAAAGAGAGGAAAAATCAGCCTTTGATTGATGTCGATATAGCTCAATATTTATAAGCTATATAGTTAATTTGTTGTCTTCCCATAATACAATAACGTTAGATTACCTTGTCATATATTGGCGACTGGGCGGGTTCAATATAAGGCATTAAACGATCATTCATTATTTTGATCGGATCACAAAAGTTCATCACGCGATCACCGAGATCTAATTTTTGCTGCACTAATAAGCATACGCTGGCACTATCTCCAGCTTCAGCAACCATAAACAGAATTTCTGTTCCATCATTTTGTAAACGCACCTGAACAATTTCTCCTTGCTCCGGTTTAGTCATTAAAGAAAAAACAGAAAAATACCAGCTTCTAGGCATTTGTGGTTTCATAAAGCGAAACGCAACTAATCCATTTAGTGCTAATTCAGCCCTGAGCTCTGGTGCAATATTAATGCGGCGGGAATATTCTTCGAAAGTATAATAAAGTGCTGCATCATCGACAGAAAAACAACTTTCTTTCATTGTGGTTGCATAAATAGTCAACATTTTGGCAGGAAAACGGGAACGAAAAACCATACCATTAGCAAGATCGAGCATGACACGATTATGTTCGGCATCAAAATACCAGCACCACTGATCATCAGGTCTAATTCTCATTGCTTACCCTTTTATACTCAAAATAGTTTACTTGTTTAAAAATAAGCACCACCATCATGGAGATTCAAAAGAATTGATAAAAGATTAATCTGCCAGACAAAATATAGACGAATTGGGGGCAGAAATAAACCCCCAACACAAAACCTTTAATACAAGATTGTAGCGAATACTCAGATATAATTGACAATATCTTTGATTAATTTTGGCCCTTTATAAATAAAACCAGAGAATATCTGAATCAATGAAGCTCCTGCTTCCATTTTTTCTCTGGCAGAAACCAGGGAGTCAATTCCACCAACACCAATAATTGGTATTTCATCTTTTAATTCCTGAGAAAGACGTCGAATAATCTCTGTGCTGCGCAGTTGTACAGGACGACCACTCAAACCACCAGCTTCATGACAGTGACTCAATCCTGCAATAATCTTTCTATCTAATGTGGTATTAGTCGCAATAACACCATCAATGTGATGACGTATTAAACTATCTGCAATTTTTACTAATTCTTCTTCTGTAAGGTCTGGTGAAATTTTCACAGCAACGGGAACGTACTTTTGATATTTTAGTTGTAGTTCACTTTGTTTATTTTTAATCGCAGACAAGAGATCATCCAGCGCTTCACCATACTGTAATGTTCTCAGGCCCGGTGTATTAGGTGAAGAGATATTAATCGTAATATAACCTGCATGAGGATAAACTTTATCCATGCAAATTAAATAATCATCTTTACCATTTTCTACTGGTGTATCTTTATTTTTACCAATATTAATTCCGATAATTCCGTCGTATTTTGCTCTTTTGACATTCTCGACCAGATTATCAACGCCAAGATTATTAAAACCCATCCGATTAATAATGCCTTCCGCTTCAACAACGCGGAATAATCTCGGCTTATCATTCCCGGCTTGTGGTCGTGGTGTTACTGTACCAATTTCAACAAAACCAAAGCCCATCGCACCAAATGCATCAATGCAATCACCATTCTTATCAAGACCAGCGGCTAAACCAAGAGGATTTTTAAATGATAATCCCATACAAGTGACGGGCTTAGTAGCAACTGATTGGCGGATGAGGAATTCGAAAGGAGTATCGGTAACAAGTTTAAGCTGGCGGAAAGTAAGTTCATGTGCTTGTTCCGGATCAAGCTGGAACAATGCCTTTTTTAGAAGAGAATAATACATGCAATCTCCTGCAAGCATAATGACAGGTCATGGTGACAGTGAAATAAGCGCGGAGCATCTTAAAGAGATCCTGGCAAAATGTAAACGTAGCAAAGAAGATATTTTTCAGTGTACTTCTGTATTAACAAATAGCTGTATTAACAAATCACTATGTTAACAAGTTATCGACAGAAGAAGATCTGAACAGCAAAATATCCTCCGGCTGTTGCCGGAGGCAAATATCATAACTCAGCTTTCAAGTGCCTTGGTGATTTTTTCAAACAAGTCACCAGATAAGTTTTCCAATTCTTTCAATTCTTCTAAAGTAACACGCATCAGCGCCTGACGTTTTTCATCATAACGTTTCAAACGAATCAACGGTTCAATTAAACGTGACGCCACTTGTGGATTCCGGCTGTTCAGGTCAATCAATACTTCTTTCAAGAACTGATAACCACGCCCATCCTCAGCATGAAATGCTACTGCGTTATTGGCAAAGAAAGTTCTCAGTAACGAATAAACCCGATTTGGATTACTCAGACTGAAAGAACGATGCTTCATCAGGCTACGAACTTTATCAAGTACATCAAACGCCGGGCTAGTGGCTTGAAGGATAAACCACTTATCCATAACTAAACCATCTTGATGCCAACGTTGATCAAATTCATCCATCAGTTGATAACTGCAAGGCAATTCTGCCGCCATCGCCGCAGATAATGCAGCAATAGTATCCGTCATATTATCAGCCTGATAATATTGGGCAGCGATTAATTTATCTGCCTGCCCCTTATCTTCAATAAAAGCTAAATAATGCAGACAAATATTACGTAATGCTCGTTTCGCAATATCCTGGTGATTTACACGATATGTTCCTGTGTGAATGCTGTGATAAACAGCAGCAAATTCATCCGCCATTTCATTAGCCAGACTACGTGTGATGGCATAAATCACCTCATGAATAGCCTGTGGATCAATCACCGTAAACAACTCTGCCATTTCATTTTCAGATGGCAGTGTCAGGATCAGAGCGGCCAAGGCAGGGCCGATAGCCTTATCCAACAACACCGCACGGAATGCATCAATCACATGCATTGGTAACTCTATTGGCTGAGATTGCTGATAACGGGCAACATTCAGTTTTATATAATTAGCCAACAACGCTTGTGCGGCATCCCAACGGGAAAATTCATTACGTGCATGCTTCATTAAGAACGCCAATTGGGTATCATTATACAGATAATCCAATTTCACTGGTGCCGAGAATTCACGTAATAAAGAAGGAATCGGCCGTGACGGAACATCATCAAATACAAATGATTGTTCTGCATTGGTAACATTCAGGACATGGTGAACCAACTGACCATCACGGCATAATGGGATCACCCGACCATCTTCATCATACAACTCAATATCCAGCGGAATATGTAGTGGCAGTTTCATTTTCTGATCGGCAGTTGGTGGTGTCATCTGACTGACATGCAGAGTATATTGCCGTTTTTCTGCATCGTATTCATCGCGGACAGTCACTACTGGCGTACCGGATTGGCTGTACCAACGGCGGAATAATGACAAATCAACGTTTGAAGCATCTTCCATCGCCTGAATAAAATCGTCACAGGTTGCTGCACTCCCATCGTGACGATGAATATAAAGCTGCATCCCTGCTTGAAATTGTTCCTCACCCAGCAATGTATGGATCATTCGGATCACTTCCGAGCCTTTTTCATAGACTGTCAGCGTATAGAAATTATTCATTTCCATCACTTGATCAGGGCGGATAGGATGCGCCATTGGGCTGGCATCTTCAGCAAACTGTGCTGCGCGCATAACACGCACATTATTAATGCGGTTAACAGAGCGTGAACCTAAATCAGAACTGAATTCTTGATCACGGAATACTGTCAGCCCTTCTTTTAGGCTTAATTGGAACCAATCACGGCAAGTGATCTTATTTCCCGTCCAGTTATGGAAATATTCATGGCCAATCACGGCTTCAATGCCGAGATAATCCTTATCTGTTGCCGTTTCAGTTTTCGCTAATACATATTTGGAGTTAAAGATATTCAGCCCTTTATTCTCCATCGCCCCCATATTGAAGAAATCAACAGCGACGATCATGTAAATATCAAGGTCATACTCCAAACCAAAGCGAGTTTCATCCCACTTCATGGAGTTTTTCAGTGATGTCATGGCCCAATCGGCCCGATCCAAATTACCCCGGTCTACAAACAACTCCAGAGCAACTTCACGACCACTACGGGTAATAAAAGTATCATGCAAGACATCAAAATTCCCCGCCACCAACGCGAACAGATAAGAAGGTTTCGGGAATGGATCCTGCCATTTCACCCAATGGTGACCACCATCAAGATCTCCCTGCTCAACGCGGTTACCATTAGACAATAAGAAAGGATATTTAGACTTATCTGCGGTAATACGGGTCGTAAAACGGGCCAGTACATCCGGTCTGTCCAGATAATAAGTAATGTTACGAAAACCTTCCGATTCACACTGCGTACACAGAGCATCACCTGACACATACAGCCCTTCAAGTGCAGTGTTAGCAGATGGATAGTTTTCATTAACAATTTTCAGAGTAAACTGTACGGGTAATTGTTCTATGATTAATTGACCCTCCTGCTCCTGATAATGTTCCCACGCTATCTCATTAATATGGATACTCTTCAGTGTGAGATTTTCCCCATCCAAAATGAGTGGTGTAATGTCATTAATCAGACGTTTTACCTGGCTGGTTGCCGTGACAATTGTTTTATCTGCATCCAGAACAAAATCGAGATCAATATCTGTAATAGTGTAATCTGGCGCTTTATAATCCAGACGATGTTTAACAAGCCGTTGTTGTGTCATAAGAAACCTTTTTCATTACTAGATTGAGAAGCTAACGCTGCCACAGAGATCCCATCCTTTCAATCTTGAAATCTCTTTTTTCGAATGCTAATCATTTATTAAATAAAGGTATAAATGATGTAACCAGAATATTGGTGCTTTTGTGCTAATTGTCATCTCATAGTGTATTTAACATGATATCATCTATAAATTGATCAACCTTTAATCTCTATTGTCCGGAAAAATATATGTGATTATGTGGCTTTAATAACCTAATAATCGCGGTATACTCTTCCGACTTTATCGATTTAGCAGACACAAATGCTCCGCGAGGATGCTTGACGCGCCATGACTTTAGACGCTACCCCGATTATCAAATCACTGCTTGACACTGATGCTTATAAATTTCATATGCAGCAAGCGGTGTACCACCATTACAACAATATTCCTGTTGTTGCAGAATTTCGTTGTCGTAGTGATGAGCTACTCGGTGAATATGCCGAGGAATTACGTCATCAAATTAATATGATGGCTGATTTAGCCCTGACAGAACGCGAAGCCGAATATCTTTCCAGTTTACCGTTCTTTAAACAAGATTATCTGAACTGGTTCAAAACTTTTCGTTTTAATCCAGAACAAGTCGAAGTTTCTGTTACTGATAAGGGGCAGTTAACCATCAGAATTTCAGGTTTATGGCGTGACGTTATTCTATGGGAAGTTCCACTGCTTGCCTTAATTAGTGAACTGGTTCACCGCCATCGTTCTCCTGAAATAAAACCGGAAGTGGCTGTCAGTCAGCTCAGAAAGTTAATTGAGCTGTTCCATCAAGATGCCGCCGCAGAAAATATCGATTTGTCCGGTTTCAAGTTGATGGATTTTGGCACTCGACGTCGTTTTTCACATGAAGTGCAATATGCCATCGTCAAGGAGCTGAAAGAGAGCTTCCCTTATCTAATTGGCACCAGTAACTACCAACTGGCACAACAGCTGGATCTGGCACCTCTCGGCACACAAGCTCATGAGTGGTTTCAGGCACATCAGCAAATCAGCCCTGAACTCGCTAACAGCCAGCGGGCAGCATTACAGATTTGGTTAAGTGAATATCCAGAGCAGTTAGGCATTGCCCTGACAGATTGCATTACGATGGATGCATTCCTGCGGGATTTTGATAAATCCCTCGCTACTGCTTATAACGGTCTGCGCCATGACTCCGGCGATCCCATCGAATGGGGTGAAAAAGCGATTACACACTACCAATCACTGGGTATCGATCCACAGACCAAAACATTAGTATTTTCGGACAGTCTGGATCTGCAAAAATCACTGGGTCTCTATCAACATTTTTACAAGCGAATCAATGTTATGTTTGGCATTGGCACACGGTTGACCTGTAATATTCCGGGCATAAAACCGCTGAATATTGTGATTAAACTCGTTGAATGCAATGGTAAACCGGTGGCTAAGCTATCTGACAGCCCAGGAAAAACCATTTGTGAAGATGTTGAGTTTGTCAACAGATTACGCAGAGCATTTGATATACCGGAAATGAAAAAAGCCGTGTAGTTTCCAGTATAATCTCTACCGGTTGTTTCCGGCATAACCTGTCACATTCCGGTTATGTCGGGAAGAAAAATATCTTTTCTCTTTATTTCCCTGTTAATCCCTTTAATTTCTGCTTGTTTCCTGTGAGATGACAAGTAAGATAATGGGCCATAGTGTTTATTTGACACTATTTACAATAAATCTAATTAATTATTTCACTATCATATAAAAGAAGAGAGAAATTTATGAGCGTAGCGCCTGTAGTCGATGTACTGCAAGGCCGTGTTCCGGTTGGCAGCGAAGTCACCGTCCGCGGCTGGGTACGTACAAGGAGAGATTCTAAAGCTGGTATCTCATTCCTCGCCGTCTATGACGGTTCCTGCTTTAATCCATTACAGGCCGTCGTTAATAATAATTTACCTAATTACCAGGATGAAATTCTGAATCTGACTACTGGCTGCTCTGTGGAAGTGACTGGCACAGTAGTAGAATCACAAGGTAAAGGCCAGAGTTTCGAGCTGCAAGCAACCAAAGTAGTTGTTATTGGTATGGTGGAAGATCCTGATACTTACCCAATGGCGGCGAAACGCCACAGCATCGAATACCTGCGTGAAGTGGCCCACCTCCGCCCACGTACCAACCTGATTGGTGCAGTTGCCCGTGTTCGTCACACTCTGGCACAAGCTCTGCATCGTTTTTATCATGAGAAAGGTTTCTTTTGGGTATCTTCACCCTTGATCACTGCTTCAGATACCGAAGGTGCAGGTGAAATGTTCCGCGTTTCCACTTTGGATCTGCAAAACCTGCCACTGACAGATAAAGGTGAAGTTGATTTCAGTAAGGATTTCTTCGGACGTGAAGCCTTCCTGACAGTATCTGGCCAGTTGAACGGTGAAGCCTATGCCTGTGCATTGAGCAAAGTCTATACCTTCGGGCCGACTTTCCGTGCTGAAAACTCCAATACCAGCCGCCATCTGGCTGAGTTCTGGATGCTTGAGCCAGAAGTCGCTTTTGCCGATTTGAACGATATCGCCAAACTCGCTGAAGAAATGCTGAAGTATGTCTTCAAGGCAGCTTTGGCAGAACGTGCTGATGATCTCGCTTTCTTTGCAGAACGTGTTGATAGCGAAGTCATTACCCGACTGGAAAAATTTGTTGATTCAGACTTTGTTCAGTTGGATTACACTGATGCCATTGAAATTCTGGAAAACTGTGGTCATAAATTTGAAAACCCTGTTTACTGGGGTGTTGATTTGGCATCTGAACATGAGCGTTATCTGGCAGAGAAGCACTTTGGTGCACCAGTTATTATGAAAAACTATCCAAAAGACATCAAAGCCTTTTACATGCGCATGAATGAAGATGGTAAAACTGTTGCTGCAATGGATGTTCTGGCGCCAGGCATTGGTGAGATTATTGGTGGTTCCCAACGTGAAGAACGTTTGGACATGCTGGATAAGCGTATGGAAGAGATGGGACTGAATAAAGACGATTATTGGTGGTATCGTGATCTACGCCGTTATGGCACTGTTCCTCATTCTGGTTTCGGTCTGGGCTTTGAACGTCTGGTGGCTTATGTCACTGGTGTATCAAATGTACGCGATGTTATCCCATTCCCACGGACACCAAGAAACGCAAGTTTCTAATGAATCAGCTCAATAAATAAGCAAAGTTTAATCCTAAGAAAAGCCAGCATTTGCTGGCTTTTTTCATTCTATGGCGAAAACAGTGCAAAAAAAGTTCCTTGACATTTACAATTTGAAATATCTATTTTCATTTCGTTACTAATATTGTGCTTTTGTAGCATTTTGAAGGTGGATAAAACCTATGACCAATGGAACACTGAGCGCAGATTAATAAGACACTTGATACCCATAAATAGTTCCAAAAACTTTAGTGTTCTGTTTCTGGCAGTAACAGATGTCTGAATAACACCAATGAGGGTAATAATAATGAAGCGCAATATTCTTGCAGTGGTAATTCCAGCTCTGCTGGTTGCTGGTACAGCAAACGCAGCCGAAATTTTCAACAAAGATGGTAACAAACTGGATCTGTACGGTAAAGTAGACGTGCGTCATCAGTTCTCCGATAAGAGAAGCAAAGAAGATGGTGATGCTTCTTACGCTCGTATCGGCATCAAAGGCGAAACTCAGATCTCTGATCAACTGACTGGTTTCGGTCGTTGGGAATACAACCTGAAAGCTCACACTGAAGAAGGTAAGCAAGATACTGCTACTCGTCTGGCTTTTGCGGGTTTGAAATTCGCTAACTACGGTTCACTGGATTACGGTCGTAACTACGGCGTAAACTACGACATTAACGCATGGACTGACGTACTGCCAATCTTTGGTGCTGATTCCATGGCTAAAACTGATAACTATATGACTGGCCGTGCTACTGGCCTGTTGACCTACCGTAACACTGACTTCTTTGGTCTGGTTGATGGTCTGAACTTTGCTCTGCAATATCAGGGTCAAAACAGCGATCGTACTAAAAACAATCGCAGTGGTGATAAAGCAAACGGTGATGGTTACGGTTTAGCTGTTACTTATAACATAATCGATGGTCTTACTGTTGGTGGTTCTTACGCTAACTCTGCTCGTGCAAATGGCCAATGGAATACTAGTTATGCCCACGAAAAACATGCATATGCCCACGGCAAACGTGCAGAAGCATGGAACATCGGTGCTAAATACGATGCTAACAACGTATATCTGGCAGCAATGTACGGCGAAACTCGCAATATGACCCCTGGTTCAGTAAAAATTGCTGGTGACGAATACAAAGGTATTGCTAATAAAACTCAAAACGTTGAATTAGTTGCACAATACCTGTTCGCTGACTATGGTCTGAAACCATCTCTGGCTTATGTTCAATCCAAAGGTAAAGATCTGAATCGTAACAACGATGTCAAAGGTATCAACGCTGATCTGGTTAAATATGTTTCTGTAGGCTCTTACTACTACTTTAACAAAAACCTGTCTACCTATGTTGATTACAAAATCAACCTGTTGGACAAAAAAGAAGGTCAAGACACAGGTGCTCGTAACGTATTCGGTGTTGGCCTGACTTATCAGTTCTAATCATTTCTGATAAAACTGTTTAACGAAAAGTTAAACAAATTTATCTTAGAAAAGCAGCGCTCTGGCGCTGCTTTTTGTATTTTACTTTACTGTTTTTTCTGACTATTTTCTTCACTCCGTAAACTACTTCACAAGATTTTATTCTTTTTACTACTAGTGGTTGGCAAATGAGTTCCTTAAGGTTACCCTGAGCGGCGTATAACTCATTTTGGGCTTAACTCTCCAAATTTTGGAATTGAAAAAATGTTTGAGAAAATCACCGCAGCGCCTGCCGACCCCATCCTTGGTTTAGCAGATAGTTTTAAAACTGATCCCCGCGAAAATAAAATCAACCTGGGTATTGGTGTCTACAAAGATGAAACCGGTAAAACCCCTGTCCTGACGACCGTTAAAAAAGCAGAAAAACTCCTGCTGGAAAATGAAACCACTAAAAATTATCTGGCAATTAGCGGATTACCGGAATTTGGTCGCGTAACTCAAGAACTGCTCTTCGGCAACACCAGCACTATCGTTACTGACAAACGCGCCCGTACTGTACAAAGCCCAGGTGGAACAGGTGCGCTGCGTATTGCCGCTGATTTTATTGCTAAACAAACCAATGCCAAACGTGTTTGGATCAGCAACCCGACCTGGCCAAACCATAAAGGCGTTTTCACCAGCGCAGGTTTAGAGATCCGCGAATACAACTACTACGATGCGGAAAAACACGCACTGGATTTCGAAGGTATGCTTGCCAGTCTGTCTGAAGCACAGGCAGGTGATGTTATTCTGCTGCATGGCTGCTGCCATAACCCAACCGGTATTGATCCAACCGCTGAACAGTGGCAGAAACTGGCAGATTTATCTGCGGCAAATGGCTGGTTGCCTGTATTCGATTTCGCTTATCAGGGTTTTGCCAAAGGGCTGGATGAAGACGCCGAAGGTCTGCGCATTTTTACTAAAAATCACAATGAACTACTCGTTGCCAGCTCTTACTCCAAAAACTTCGGCCTGTACAACGAGCGTGTAGGTGCTTGCACTATCGTTGCAGCAGATAGTGACACCGCAGAAAAAGCATTCAGTCAGGCGAAATCTATTGTTCGTACCAACTACTCCAATCCACCAGCACATGGTGCATCTGTAGTAACAACCATTTTGTCCAACGAAGAACTGAAAACAGAATGGATTCAGGAATTGGCAGCAATGCGTGAACGCATTCAGCGCATGCGCCAGTTGTTTGTAAACACGTTGCAGGAAAAAGGGACAAAACAAGATTTCAGCTTTATCATCGCTCAAAATGGTATGTTCTCATTCAGTGGTCTGACTAAAGAACAAGTTGAGCGCCTGCGTGAAGAATACGCTGTTTATGCGGTTAGCTCCGGTCGTATTAACGTAGCAGGCTTAACATTGGAGAACATGGTTCCTCTGTGTGAAGCTATCGTTGCTGTGCTTTAACTTTCATAGGTACATAAAGCATCCTGATAATAAAGCCGCTTATTTAGCGGCTTTATTATTTTTACCTCAAAATCCTGGGCCTGAAAACTAATTGAGCGGTTTTACAAAAAGGGGTTAGTTTTTCGCTCATGGCCCAAGGTTGACATTGGCCCATGTCCGGGAATAAATTGATAATCATCTCCCAAAGGTAACACTTTTTCTTTAATAGATTGAATCAACTCATCATAATTTCCACCCGGAAAATCCGTGCGCCCGATACTGCCTTTAAACAGTACATCCCCCATTGAGATTAATTTCTCAGTATGATTAGCAAAGATAATATGCCCTGGAGTGTGTCCCGGACAATGCAAAACAGAAAGTCGGATGTAGCCTATTTGTAATGTATCCCCTTCATCCAGCCAACGTTCAGGAGTAAAGGATGGGCATTCTTTGACACCAAACATCTGACACTGAACTTCTAATGCTTCTATCCAATACGCATCGGCTTTATGTGGCCCATGAACCGGCACATTAAAATGAGTAGCAATATCAACAGTTGCACCAACATGATCAAAGTGACCATGTGTCAGTAAAATTTGAGTTAACTTTAACCCCCGACGTTCTATTTCAGATATCAGTTTTTCAGCTTCACCACCGGGATCAACAATTGCAGCCTCCAGAGTTTCCTCGCACCAGATCAACGTACAATTCTGCATCGCAGCGGTGACAGGCATAATGTGGTATTTCATTGTATTACTTAACTCCACAATCAGGATAATTTCTTAATATACCCAATAAATTTTCAAGTTATAGCACTGCGAACAGAGAAACAACTTGAAAAATGAAAGAATATATTAAGATTACCACGTCCTGACCGGGCCTGTATCAATATGAATAAAATTACTTTTTGGATAGAACCCTACTCCACCTGCTCTCATCTTCAATGCCGCCTTACAAATATGTGTCAGCTCCACCCCATCGATATGAAAATCCATTGCCTGACCACGGGTATGATAACTATGTTTTGCCACACCAGAGCTTTTATGGCGTAACATATTATTAGTTTTTAATGAACGATAGCCCGATATCAACTGAATAGATTTATTTATTCCCATTATCATTTGTAATAAGTAAATCTGGTCAAATAACTTCGGATCAATTGTTTTGATTTCATTTTGGCGATAATCACGGAATAAATAATTCAGACGATCAAGTTCGGATTTGTTATATTGGTGACCGTCAAAAAATTCGGTTTTAATGGTTTCTCCGGTATGGAGATTATCTATATGCAGGCTTCTGGGGCGTAGAGTTGTCAATGTGGCTAATGCATGTTGAGGCAATAAACCTAACCCCAATGCAACCATACCTACGCCGAGCCACTTACGGCGGTTATGATCAATATTATTCATGTATTATGCCCTGCTATTCTATGATTTATCCCCCATTGTCTTTCAAGATATGGCTTTATTCTTTATTGACTATATTTTGAAATTCATAGAGGTATATAGATAATTTCAAAACTATATTAACAATTATATTTAATCAATTAACAATACAGCAACAAACAAAAAATATTTCCTCCTACTTTTGTATATTACTGTAAATTTACCAGTTAATATTTGTGATCTGCTTTACGTATCACGATTTATATTAAACACAATTTAAATACTTATGTTGAATTAATGCAAAATATTATTTGAACGGATTAAGATAACTACGTTGTAATTAAAAGAAAAACAACCAGAAGGGATAAAAAATAAGTGGCAGAAAAAATAGCAGTGAGAAGATAAATTCCTTACTTTCACTGCATAGATGCGATTATTAATCTTTTCATTTATAATTTAATAAAAATTATGGTGACAATATATCTCGTTTGATTGCCAAAAGTTGGGACACCAGTTCAGATTTTTTTCTGGCATTGCTATCATATTCATAAATATCTTCCCGATATTGAGGCTTTCCTTTTTCATCGACCCAAGCTGTCTGATAATAAAGGAATACTGGGATTTTTTTCGGTATATTCACATACCTTGTTGTCCATGTTCTCAAAGAATTATTCACACGATGTTTATCCCAACCCGCATCTCCCAATAGCATATTGGCTAATTCAGGTGCTTTGTTAACACGTACACAACCTGAACTAATCGCTCTCATTTCCCGATTAAATGATGCCTGATTTGGTGTATCATGCAAATATATTGCCTCTGAGTTTGGCATATTAAACTTAAATCGTCCTAATGAGTTAGTTGGGCCCGGAGCTTGCCGTATCCGATAAGGGAAATTGCCAGGTGTTATTACTCGCCAATTAATTGATGAGGGATTGATAACTGTAGCATCACTATGCCAACTGGAAAAAATAGTATAACCACGACTACGAAAATAATTGGGATCACGCATGGCTCTTGGTGCTATATCTTTGCGGATCATACTGACAGGAACAGTCCAGGGAGGGTTGATTACCACATTATTCATCTCACTGCTCATAATCGGTGTCTTTCGGCTTGGACGTCCAACAACAACTTTAGAAGTTAAGACTTTTTCGCCATCCAAATAATAAAATAACGAATAATTCGGAATATTCACTAAAATTGCGGTAGGAAGATTCTCAGGAATAATGCGTAATCGCTGCATATTCAAAGCCATAATTCTGGCACGAGTTTGTGGCGTAGTATTTAGCCATACCCTTGTAGATTGCCCAATAACACCATCAGCAGGTAATCCATGTAAAGATTGAAAGCGTTTTACAGCAGCGACTAACTCTTTGTTATAAAATTGATTTTCTGGCCTGACTACTGATGCATCCAAAGTATCAGCTCGGATCAATATATTTCTTAATACGGTGACACTTTTACTACTTTGTCCGGGTCTTAACGTTTCTTTCATCAAAAATTCAGACCACGGCTGCTTATCTGATAATTGTTTTAGCATCTCACTGCGCATATTTTCATACATAGAATGATTAGGAGATAATCCCGAAATATAATCACTAAGGCTATTATGAGAAATATTTTTTTGCCAATTATCAATTGAAGCAGAAGAAGGTAAATCGATTTTATAAGGTGTTTTGCTATATAACCATGAATCCCCTTTCTTATGAATGTTATTAATGAAATGAAGATAACCTAGCATAGCATCAGATAGAATAACATCTCGTCCCATATCACTTAATTCAGGAGAATTAAGTTGCACAAGCCATTTTCCAAATTGGGGCTGAAACCCTGCTAACGATAAATCAAATAATTGTCGTTCAAAATGTTGTATAGCATTTTCATCCTGCCATAATGGTTTCATGTTATTTACCGAATACAATCTGGCTAACTTATCAGAGAAAACAGGGATTATTTTTTTCGGTAATAAATTCTGTAATTGTTCCTTACTTTCTTCAAGAGAATTTGTTAAAAATACAGGAGCTATCTGAGTAGTGGTTATGTTGCTATCTGCTTTTTTTTGTTCCCCTGACAATTGCTGGACATCATTTGTTATCAATCTATTTTGTTGATTGGCAAAGATACCCTCTGATACCACTAATATGCTACAAATAAAAGAAAATTTCAGTAATCTTACCGTATTATTTGCCATAAGAGTTCACCTCGCTTTTTATGTATACCCCTCTTTTTCATAGAGACAACTTAATCGACTGAATTCATCAGCCTTAGCACTGTACATGAGATTTACTGGGTATATCTGGCTATCCAATGACTTATTCTAATTATCGGCAGAGCTATTTTATCAGAAGAAAATAATAGTAATTATATACATAATTATTTATTAAGACAGAAAGATTTTCAATTATATACAATTACATGAGTCAAAAGAAAATTTTCACTATAATAATTTAGATTATGTTAATCTTAAAAAAGAAAAGGCACTTAAAGTTCCATTAATGAGAAATAAACATAATAAACTTTTATATTAATATTCTGAGTTAATCACCAACTCTTCTCCAAATTTTCCTGCTTTAGGTAAAAGTTGATAAGAAGAATCAGATGCTCTCTCATCCAGCTAATTTTATTATTTTTACCAGGATCATCACCAGAAAAAATAATAAGGTTCATTTTATCAGCAGGAATATGGAGCTCTTCCTGTAAATATTTGGTCACTGTTTCTGTTTTGGTTTTAGTGCGTCCTGTGATGAATTTGCTCTGGCAATTGTATTTTTGCCTGGGCTATACCGTTTAAACCAACAGCAAGCGCAGTCAGCATCACTTTATGCATCGTTTTTCCTTCTGCCATCTTGGTCACAATGGCATAGAATAATAAACACTCCTATTTCAAAACGTTATCATTATCTTTATAAATTAAAAGCCGTCATTTGATTGAATGACGGCTTTAATCTATTAGTTTAAAAAAAATTATCTTTAGAATATCACTTGAGCTTGCTCTTGCCGCTGTTCGATAGCAGGCACTTCCTGTCCAAAACCTCGCAACCCAACAACATGCACATGTTCCTGATTATTGAAGATTTTACGCACCAGTTTATAGGTTGTCCCTTTCTCTGGGCTGATATTCTCTGGCGCTGCGATAATTAACTGCATATGTAAACGTTCACATAATTCAAACAATGTCGCAATTGACTTTGCATCCAAACGGGCCGCTTCATCAAGGAACAGCAAACGACATGGAGAGATATCTTTGCCACGCAGACGACGGGATTCCTCTTCCCAACTCTGTACAACCATCACCAGAATTGACATCCCCGTACCAATCGCTTCACCTGTGGAAAGTGCCCCACTTTCCGCTTTCAGCCAACCGTCCGAACCACGGTTTACCTCGACTTCCAATTCAAGGTAATTACGATAGTCCAGTAGTTCTTCACCAATTGTTTGAGGTAAACGCTGCCCCATATCGATTTGCGGATTCAAACGCTGATAAAGTTTGGCCATTGCTTCCGAGAAAGTCAGACGCTGGCTATTAAACAGATCCTGGTGCTGCTCCTGCTGTTCAGAAAGTACATCCAGCAAAACAGAGTGGCTTTCACGTACATTCACATTCAGGCGTACACCACCTACCTGACCGAATGCAACAGTCTGCAACCCCTGGTTCAGCATACGAATACGGTTCTGCTCACGCTGAATGGTTTTACGGATGATATTGGCTACACTTTTAGAGCTAATGGCCAATTTTTGCTCGCGTGCTGTCAATTCCTCCGTTAAGCGAGCCAGTTCAATCTCCATTTGTTCAATGGCATCAACTGGATCATCGGTACGAATAATATCCTGACGAATTCTCTCACGCAGATGTTGGTACACAGCGACAAAGAACTGAATCTTACGTTCAGGACGTTTCGGATCTTCAGACAATCGCAATGCGTCACGCAAATGCTCATTATCCGCTACCGCAAGACGCAACGCTCCCAACGCCTTATCTGACATTGAACGTAACGCATCACCATCCATATAAGCCAGTTCACGACGATGGAGGCGACGTTCAACACCATTGTCTTTCACCATCCGCATTACAGCACACCAGCCAGCTTTAGAAGAAACCACCTGATCCCGTTTCAGATAATAATCACGCTCAGATTTACGCAGCTTTTTGTGGAGGTTTTCTATTTCGGCCTCACAGAATGCAATTTGTTTCTCAAGCTGATTAATTCGGGAACGATTAGTTTGCACGGCGGTATGAAGCTGATCACGACGTTCACGGGCACGACTCTCTGCATCGGCATCAGCCTGAACACCGATCTCTTTCATCTCTTGCTCAAGTTCCTGCAACATATCCCGTTTGGTGTCATAAGAACTCTTCAATGAGGCCAATACCTGACTAAACTGAGCACATTGCGATTGCTGCTGGCGCAATTGTTCACGGGCACGGCGGCGATCAGATTCCGCATGTTCAAGACGCTGACGCAGTTTGTCATTCAAGTCACTATTTTCACTAAGCATTCCCGCCGAGTCGCTGTAACTGAAATGCGCACGACGTTGTACTACTTCAGTCAGAGCAAAAGCCTGTTGTTTAGCCTTAATTTGACTATGCTTAGCTGCTTCATAATCCCGTTGTAACTGTTCATGTTGTTGGGGATCACTTTGTAAAACGGAAACCAATGGCTCAAGTTTATTCAGCGCACCACCATACTGTTGTAAGAAACGAACTGCATCTTGTGCTTCAACCATTTCTTCACGCACGGTTTCTACACGATCAATCAGTGTTTCATCCAACAAAATCGTGACTTGCGGAATCAACCGATTCAGTACAGATAAACTCTCTTTTACCTGAGACTGTTTTTGTTGATATTGTTGAGTCTGAGTCTCAAATTGTGACAATTCTCGTTCCAGCTCTGTACGGCGCTGGCTTAGGCTACGAATTTCAACTTCCGGATCGTTATCAAACGCTACGGATAAGTGTTTACCAACAAAACGACTGAAAGCCTGATGCGCACGTTGGATTTTCTGTACATCAAATGAGAGCGTTGCGTAACGCTCTGCCAGTGTATCACGCTCCAGGCTAAGAGCTTCCAGACGGTTTTCCCTTGCCGCCCGCCCAAAAAGTGGCACTTCAGGATAACGGGAATAGCGCCACTGGCGATCGGAGGATTTCACCAGAACTGCATTTTCCTGCTCTTCAAAATGGAATACGCTGTCATCGAATGATTGTGGATCACCCTCAATCAGATAGAGATCTTCCGGGCAATCTTCCAATGCTTCCAAATGTGGACGTACCAGAGAGAGATCAGGTACAACAATCGCATGACGTGCAGGGCCATATAGCGCAGAGAAATAAGGTGCATCGTCAATGGTAATATCATCGTAAATCTCTGAGAGAAGAACGCCACCAAAACGCTCCGCCAGTGCCAACAATCGGCTATCTTCTGCACCACTCGGCTGGCTCAGACGCTCAATCTGTTTTTCGAATTCACGTTTCTGTGCCGCCACATCGTCACGTTCAACAGTGATTTCACGTTCTTGTTCCAGCAACTGCTGCATATATTCCGTAACATCATTACCACTTTCGAACGTTTCACCACTCTGCTCACTAAGTTGGTTCAGCATTTCCTGCGCAGCCAGCCAAACAGGGGCACGTGATGTCAATCCTTGAATTTTCTGCTTGAGTTGCTCAAGTTCTTGGCGCATCTGCATACGGCGCTCACCACTTTTATGCGCACTCTGGCTTAATTCTTCTAGCTGGGCTTCTAATTCACCCTGCAATGCTTCCAGATCTTCCGCCTGATATTGCTGGTGATGGCGTTTACAGAAGTCTTCCAGCAAACGCTCTGCGTTTTGCTGGCTGTTCAACCGTTGTTCCAGTTCAGCCAGTTGAATACGCAATGGTTGAATGCGATCAGCCAAATGACGCTGAGATGGCCATTCACGCAGTACTTCGCGAGCACTTTGCCATGCTTCGCTGCGGCTGACTTCACCAACAACACTTTTTACTAGCTGGTAAGCTTGCTCGAACTGGCTATGAGCGGCATCGGCCACACTCAGCTTTTGTTCCAATGACAACAGGGTTTCTGTTGCCTGCTGCTCTTTAGCCTGATAGGTTTCTTGCCATTCTTCTGCATTTTCTATCGACAATTCAGGAAGCTGGCAAAACTCACGGGCACGTTCCAACGCTTGCAATGCCTGCTGGTATTGAATTGCACGGGTTTGTTGTACATCTAATGCCTGCTGATAATCAGCAAGCTGGCTTTTCAATTCGTCAACTTCCTGTTCAGCAGCCTCAGAAACCGCCTCATATTCGGCCTGCAATTCCTTCGCTTCCTCAACGACTTCAGTTTGTTCTTCCAGTCGATAAGTCAGTTCTTCAACATCAGCCTGGTAACGGTCAATTTTCTCCTGCTGGCGCATGGCTGTTTGCACCAGATTCAGGTGATCACTGGCTGCCTGATAATCCATCTCCAAATCAGAAGATGCGTCATTCTGTTCAGCAAGTTCCCGTGCCATCTCAACATGGCGATACTGTTCCGTCACTAGCTGACGACGGCCCGCAAACAATTCACTACGTAAAGCCAGTGCTTCATCTAAATGGATGCGACGCTCGTTAGCATGACGCATGTAATCAGCCGAAACATATGCCGTCGCTTCAGTGATAAGATGCTTAAACAAATCGCGGTCAGATTGAGTGACACGAATGGCTTCCAGCGTAATACGGTTTTCACGCAGAGCGGCTTCCATATCCTGAAATGCTTTTCTGACACCACTATTTTCTGGCAATAAGTAATCACGCAATGAACGGGTAATGGCACTGGAAATCCCGCCATACAGCGATGCTTCGATCAAACGGTAAAACTTGCTGCGATCACTGGCAGAACGCAGACGTTTTGGGATCACACCTAAATCAAACATCAAGGCATGGTAGTCAGCGATGGAGTTGAATTGTTTGAACTGGACGCCATCCATCTCATCAAGACGCTCTTTCAGTTCATTTAATGGCAGAACCCGCGCCTGACGTTCGCTGATGTTTTCGGTTAATAACTGTGTCGGCTGAATTGATGCAGGGACACCCTGGATCATAAAGGGCTTAATATCAACTTTCCGGTCTCGACCGGCAACCTGCTGCAAACGTACACCGGCAATGATCCGCTGATGACGGGAATTAACAACATCCAGTACAGAATAACAAACACCTGCACGCAGTTTTCCGTGCAGACCTTTATCACGGGAACCACTTGTTGCTCCTGCCTCCGTGGTATTACGGAAATGCAATAGCGTCAGGTCAGGGATCAAAGCCGTGACAAATGCTGCCATCGTCGTGGATTTACCCGCACCATTACCACCAGATAACGTGGTTACCAGTTCATCAAGATCAAACGTTCTGGCAAAAAAGCCGTTCCAGTTAACAAGTGTCAGTGAGCGAAATTTACCGCGTTCAATCATGACTGCTCATCCTCCGCACCTTCTGCTGAATGCACCGATGCTTCTTCGTGTTCACTACCTTCTCGCGATAAGCTACTTTCCACCGACATCGCCTCTCCATCACGGATCATCCGTAACTGAGCTTCACGTGGATCATCACCGCTACGCACATCTGCACCGAAACGAAATACAGCTTCGGTGATCGTAAATTTATTACTGTCATTTTGCAGGAAATAGACCATTCCTAAACGACGCAAACGGTTTAGGGAAGTACGTACTTTTTCCTGTAGTTTTAGTTTATCCAAATCAGAGCCAGTTGAGCGTTGGTTCAGCAATTTCATCAGCTTATTTTCATCTGCCAATGACAACAGCTCTTCATAAAGTTCCTGATAAGTAAATATGCCCTGATTGGATAAACGCTCCGGGCTGAGATAGAGATAGCACAGGATCTTACCCACCATCATATCCAACTCAGACAAAACAGAGCGGGAAATCAGTGTATTTGAACGCGGGCGTAAGTAGAAAAAACCTTCTGGTGCGCGAATTAACTCGACGTTATAACGTGAGTAAAAAGTTTCCAACTCCTCCTGAAAATCCATTAAAAAAGCATGATTATCAAGATCATCCATTCCAATATGACGCCCTGAACGAAGTTGGCTGTCTAATCCTGGAAAAAGTGTGTTGGATAATGCCTGAGCCAGTTTAACTGGCATAAATTGTTCAATATGTGTCGATGACATGTGCCTGCACCTTGGCTCCGTAATCATTAATCGCTAACCATTCCGCTGGCAACCCAGAGAAATCCGCTTCTGCAACGCCCAACCGTACTGCCTGATCCACCAGAATACGTGCCACATCAAAATGACGCTGGCGGGGATGCTGAGCAAGGTAGTCACGCAATACTGCCCCTAAATCCAATGGAAGTTTGGCCTGTTGGTAAATTGCCAGCGCCTGTTCCACCATCTCCGCCAGTTGCTCGTTGATTTCACTAAACTCTTCGTATTCCATTTCCGGTGGCAATTCACCCATGACTTCTTCATTGCGCAATGTTAGCTCTTCATCACGCATATCCAGCAAACGCTCTGCATTCGCGACAGTCAGCACCCACGGGTTATCAAAATAGTGTTGGATAGATTGGCGAAGACGCTGAGCAAAAATGCGGTTTTTATCCATGTCAATGGCAGTTCTAATAAATTTGTGAACATGGCGGTCGTAACCGATCCAAAGGTCAATAGCCTGCTGCCCCCAACTAATAATACGATCGAGTTTGTTTTGCAGATCAAAAACCAGTTTATCAACCAGCTCAGATCCCTCATTTACCATATTGGCATCCTGGATCCGCAGTAGATTAGCCTGTAGTTTATCACCGGCTGCCTCCAGTGTGTCCTGAAGCTCTTTCAGGGTTCCAGAGGTTTCAGACAGTAGCTGCTCACAGTTGGCGATAGCTGCCTGCCAATCCTGATTAAGCAACGCCGCAATATCTGCTTTTACGCTGTTTTGTTGCTCATCCATAATGCGCTGTGACATATCAATACTGTCAAATATTTCAGCTACTGAATATTTAAGTGGCGCAAACACATTGCGATGCCAATGAAATTCATCACCACTTTCTTCAGCAGCTTCAGCAGCACGATGCAGTTCACTGGCAACGATGGAAAGCTGCATGGAAAGACGCAATGTAGAGAATTCACGCTGGCGAATATAATAATCACTAATGCCAATCCCTAATGGAGTCAGGCGATAGATAGCATTACCCTCTGCTAATTCACTGGTAAAACGGCTAAGCAACTTTTGGCGCACCATGTCGTTAATGGCGTTGTTCGCCCTAACCGCAACCGCTTCCGCCGTTTGTTCAAAACCTTTACAAACCTCCCGGAAAGCATCAACCAGCTCTCCTTCACTCATTTCGCCATCAAGACGTTCATTATTCAATACAGCAATTGCCATCAAAAAAGCCAACCGCTCTGGTGGCAACGAAATGGAAAAATCATTCTTTCTGGCCCAGGACACAAGTTCAGGAACAGTCTGGGAATATTCACTCATAATTCGCTCTTTAAGGTAGGCTTGCGTGCCATCACATGAATGTAGCGTCCAAGGCTGATATAGGGCTCTTGTCTGCAATAACGTTGTTCAAGTTCTAGCAACGCTGGAAAATCTGTATCTTGCAATTGGCGACTTTGCAGGTAGTCGTGAAAAACCCTGACTCCTGTTTTTCCGGTTATTTCCATATTGAGCTCAACGAGCCATTGATATACCTGTTCAGGCACTAATGGATTCTGTGGCGATAGAGAACGCTTACGGCGACGCTGAATATTCGGCGTCGCCAAATGAAAATTACCCAAAATGGCATTGCGCATAACTAGTCCATTAGCATTATAAAACATTAATGAGAGTGCACCACCGGGCGTTATTATATCTCCCAATATTTCTATCGCATCTTTTTGATCGGTGATCCATTCCAATACCGCATGGAATAGAATTAAATCAACGGGCTGTTCAATATATCGGCGAATTTCCTGTACCGGACTTTGGATAAATTGCATCTGATGAAGAACGCCACGTTCTTCTGCATTACTTTTTGCCCGTTGGATCATTTCTTCAGAAAGGTCACATAATATTACCTGATGGCCTAATTCAGCTAATTGGCAAGCCATATTTCCTTCACCACCCCCTGCATCTAAAATACGCAGTGGTTGTTGAGGTAAATGGTTCAGCAATTCTTTGATATCCTGCCAGACAACGGCCTGTCTGATTTTACCTTTGGTTGTGCCGTAAATATTACGCGAAAATTTGTCTGCAATATCATCGAAATTGCGATCCCGCATGAAAAACTGCCTCACTTATCAACTAAGTTTGATGTATCTATTGAATATTTATGCTGTCTATTGCTATTTTTTTACTATTGTTATTTTGGCACAGTAATCAGTAAATTCACTACTTTTAGCCCTGAATCTACCCCTGTGCGGTGATAATTCAATCAAACCATAGGCCAATTGATGTTATTCCTGCTTAAAAAATACGTTGGTGCGCTATTAATGCCGCTACCTTTAATCATTCTTATCTCTCTGGCTGCTTTGCTTTTGTTGTGGTTTACCCACTGGCAAAAAACGGGGAAAGTTATTCTGTCACTGAGCTGGCTTGCGCTACTTTTATTAAGCTTACAACCCGTTGCTGACAAGTTGTTACTTCCTGTTGAAGGGAAATATATCCAACGCTACGAGCCTGATACCAAACATACACCGCCGATAAAATACATTGTCGTTCTTGGTGGCGATTTCACTTATAACCCGGAATGGGCACCCAGTGCCAATCTTATTAGTAATAGCTTGCCCAGAGTGACCGAAGGTATTCGGTTATATCGTCTTAATTCTGGTGCAAAAATGATTTTTACCGGGGGTAAGGGTGTTAATTCAATTAGCAGTGCAGAAATCGCTGCTATGGTAGCACAATCTTTGGGAGTTCCTGTAGAAGACACAATAGCATTAAAAAAACCGCTGGATACAGAGGAAGAAGCGATCGAGGTTGAAAAGATCGTTATGCAACAGCCTCTTATTCTTGTCACTTCCGCAAATCATATGAAACGTTCTCTGAAATTTTTCGAACAACGTGGTATGCACCCTATTCCCGGCCCGGCAAATCAACTGGCAGTCACAACTCCATTATATGGATGGGAAAAATACATTCCATCTTCCTATTCTTTTTCCCATACGGAGCGTGCCTGGTATGAAACACTGGGGAAAATTTGGCAAGCAATCAAACCTTCCAGTACGGATAAAGAGAACGAATAATTAGCAAACTCGCGGTAGAAAACCGCTAGCAGTATCACTATATACAAATACAAACCTGCTCATTCTGTTTAATAACACCCAATCCAATTAGGCGGTTCAAATCGCCTAATTACGTTTCTTATGCTCTGAATTCCGCTGGTTTTCAAAAGATCTACTATTCAAAAACCAGCGCATTCAAAATTTCTTATACTCAAAGTGCTGCAAAAGCTTTTCTGGCTGCATCCAGATCTTCCGGTGTATCCACACCAGCACCCGGTGCTTGCAGTGCTTTCGCCACGTGAATTTTTTCTCCGTACCAAAGTACCCGTAGCTGTTCGAGCATTTCGATATTTTCCAATGGACTTGGCATCCATTGTACATAGCGACGAATAAATCCGGCTCTGTAAGCATAGATCCCGATATGGCGCAGGAAATTATCTCCGATAGTCTCTTTGGAGTGCATAAAACGATCACGTTCCCACGGGATCGTGGCACGTGAAAAATAGAGCGCATAACCTTGCGCATCCATGACGACTTTTACCACATTGGGATTGAATGCTTCTTCTGCATCCTGGATTTGTACAGCAAGTGTTGCCATGCCAGCATCATTTCTTGCCAGATTATCAGCAACCTGTTTGATGATTTGTTCGGGAATAAGTGGTTCATCACCCTGAACATTCACGATAATTTCATTATCGGCAAATTGGTATTTGTCGATAACTTCCGCCAAACGTTCTGTACCTGAATGATGATTTTCACTTGTCATGCAGACTTCGCCACCTTCAGCGGCAACTGCATCAAAAACGGCCTGATTATCTGTGGCTACAATTACGCGATGGGCACCAGAACGGATAACCCGCTCCATAACCCGCACAATCATCGGCTTTCCATGTATATCTGCCAATGGTTTTCCGGGTAAACGAGATGAAGCAAAACGTGCTGGAATAATGACAGTAAACATGAATTATCTTTTTTCCTCTGTTGGCAGAACACGTGTTTCATGTTCTAACAGCACGGGAATACCATCACGGAAAGGAAAAGCGAGGCGGTCAATTTTGCAAATCAGTTCAAAATTTTCTTTATCGTAACTGAGCTTACCGTGACATACTGGGCAAGCAATGATTTCGAGTAAACGGTGATCCATACATCCCCCAAATGACGGGCTTGAAGTTTAATGCGGCTCAGAATACCACAAGCGATGCCTCACCGTTAACTCTGTTGTTTTATTCAGGGATCAAGGCACAAATATCACCTAGCATTTTTTGCCCTTGTTCTTCCGGCAAATAGGCAGAAACCGGTAAATACCACCAATTAGTCTGTGCAAACTGAGAACATTTAACAGCATCTTTTTCTGTCATCAACAAATTCTGTTCATTATTAGCTAAAGCCAATAGTTGTGCTTTTTCATAGAATTGATGGTCAGCAAACGCATGAGTTGCTTGCAGATTTACACCCAGTTGCTGCAATGTAGCAAAAAAACGCGGTGGATGACCAATTCCTGCCATCGCCACACCATTGGGAATATCACTGACTTTTCGGGGTTCTCCTGTCCGCAGATTGACGGCAACTTCACCTTTTAATGTCATGGGCAGTTCACCTGTTTCTGGCATTCCTCCATTAACCATAATGGTATTGACGGTATTTAAGCGGCCTGAAAGTTCCCTCATCGGCCCTGCCGGCAGCCAACAACCGTTACCAAAACGGCGAACTCCATCAATAACAACGATTTCATAATCACGCTGCAAAGCATAATGCTGGAGACCATCGTCGGTGATAACAATATCAACGGAAAAATGCGCCAATAATTCTTTGACAGCATCAACGCGTTTTGGAGCAACTACCACCGGCGCACTGGTACGACGCTGAATTAAAACCGGCTCATCTCCCGCTTGTGCAGTAGTCACTTCATCCGTTACCAGCAACGGGTAATGTCCAGATTTTCCACCATAACCACGGGAGACAACACCAACCCGATAACCTTTCTGTTGCAATTGCTCAACTAACCAGATAACCACAGGTGTTTTACCATTGCCTCCAGCGGTTAAGTTACCTACCACAACAACAGGAACAGGAGCTTTCCAGGAACGAAGCAAACCCGATTTATAGCCTAACTTGCGCAAACCGCTTATCAGCCCATAAAGGGCTGATAGTGGCAATAATAGGATATAGAGCCTTGAACGGCCAGACCAAATGTGCTCAATCATTGACCAAATTGCATCCGGTGTAATTGCGCATATGCACTTTCTTTCTCCAACAGAGTTGTATGGCTGCCTCTTTCGGTAATGTTACCATCTTCAATGACAATAATTTCATCAGCATTTTCAATAGTAGAAAGACGGTGAGCAATTACCAGTGATGTTCTGTTTTTCTGCAATTCATCCAATGCTGCCTGAATGGCACGCTCAGATTCCGTATCCAGTGCCGAAGTGGCTTCGTCCAGAATCAAAATCGGAGAATCACGCAGCAAAGCACGGGCAATGGCAATACGTTGACGTTGTCCACCAGAAAGCAAGACACCATTTTCACCAATCATGGTATCAAGGCCATTATCTAATTTTTTGATAAAATCCATTGCGTATGCCATCTCTGCCGCACGTTCAATTTCTGCACGATTGAACTGACCTTCACTGGCATAAGCAATGTTGTTAGCCACGGTATCATTGAACAAGTGAACATTTTGCGATACCAACGCTATCTGGTTACGTAAAGAAGACAATGTGTACTCACGCAAATCATGACCATCAAGCAAAATACCCCCTTCGCTAACGTCATAAAAACGGGTAAGAAGATTGGCAATCGTTGATTTTCCTGAGCCAGAACGCCCAACCAAAGCAATGGTTTTGCCTGCCGGGATTGTCATGGAAATATTTTTCAGAGCGGGGTGATCTTTGGTTGGATAGCAGAAAGTAACATCACGGAATTCGATATCGCCTTTCGCTTTTTTAATTTCCAACTTACCTTCATCTTTTTCCTGCTCCATATCCAGAATCGCAAACAAAGTCTGACAAGCAGCCATACCACGTTGAAATTGTGCATTAACATTGGTCAGAGATTTCAGTGGACGCATTAGAGCTATCATAGATGAGAATACCACTGTAATCTTACCCGCTGTCAGTGCGCCCATAATTTCAGGGAAGCTGGCAGCATACAAGATAAATGCCAATGCAAATGAAGCGATAATCTGGATGATCGGGTCTGAGATGGAATCAGCGGAAACCATTTTCATTCCTTGCTGGCGCATATGGTTACTGACTTTATTAAAACGTTCTGTTTCAACTTTCTGTCCACCGAAGATCAAGACTTCTTTGTGCCCTTTCAGCATTTGCTCCGCACTCGTTGTCACCATTCCCATACTATTTTGCATGTTTTTACTAATACGGCGAAAACGTACAGACACAAGGCGGATAACACCCGCAACAATCGGAGCAATAACAATCAGAATTAAGGACAGTTCCCAACTGTAATAGAACATCAGGACAAACAGCCCGATAATTGATGCTCCTTCCCTGACAACTGTAACTAAAGCACCGGAAGAAGAAGAAGCAACCTGTTCTGAATCATAGGTAATACGAGAAAGTAATGTTCCCGTAGATTGTTGGTCAAAAAAGGAGACTGGCATGCCCATCATATGATTGAACAAACGACGGCGCATCTGCATGACGACTTTGCCGGATACCCAAGATATACAATAACTTGATATAAACCCAGATATGCCACGCAAAAGCATCAATCCAATGACCACCAATGGCATCCACTTCAATACACTCATGTCTGCCTTGCCAAACCCCTCATCCAGCAAAGGCTTTAACAAGGAAAGCATCAATGTATCGCCGGCAGCATTTATAACTAGCGCAACTGCCGCAACTAACAGCCCAACCTTAAATGGTGTGATGATCGGCCACAGGCGGCGAAAGGTCTGCCAGGTAGAAAGGTCTTTATCATTCATTATTGAGTTACCAAAACCAAAAGAAATAGCGGCTTATTCTACTCATGATCACCGCGAATACCAAACCACTGATGATACCACCGTGATATTAACTGCTGTCTATATCCCTCAAGTTTAATGTGATCGTAATAAATATAACCGGTGATCTGCCCTGAAAAATCGGTACTATGCCATTGAATTTTGGCATCTTTATAACGCTGTCTGACTTTCATTGAAGGGAGCTTCCAGGGACTATAACGTGCAACTGAAACCAAAGCATATTCTGGCTTGACTCTGTGTATAAACGCAGCGGTAGATGAAGTATTACTCCCATGATGAGGAACTTGTAAGAATGTTGCATTAAGGTTTTCCCTTTCAAGGCCCAGTAAACGATATTCTCCTTGTTTTTCCAAGTCCCCCGTTAACAATAAGCTATGTTTACCATCATCGATACGGATAACACAAGACTGATTATTACCCACATTTTCTGCTTTTTCCAAAGGCCAGATAACCTGAAAAGTTAATTCCTGCCATACCCATTTTTCACCACGAATACAGGGTAAGTGAGTATGGCCAATAGAAGAACTTCTAATTTGAATATTGGGATATTTTTCACGCAGATATTCCACTCCTCCCGTGTGATCCAGATGATCATGACTCAAAATAATCTGTTCAGGAGTTAACCGATGCCAACGCAAATAAGGCTGGATGACTTTTTCTGCCATACTTCCTGTTTCCCAACGGTTTCCTGTATCGAATAGAACCGCCTTTCCTCCTTTATCAATGATAACAGACAAACCATGCCCAACATCCAGCATTGAAAAACGCCATTGGAATTCATCACCACGTTTAAAATAACAGAGAGCAACTCCAACAGAAGCACATAACAACCCTGCATAGGATTTCCACCAACCAAGTCGCCAAGCAATAACGAAAAACCAACAGGCAAAAGTAATGAAGAAAGGAATATGCCCTGTCTCAATCCATGAATGGGTAAGAACAGGCAGAGGTATTAACGCGAATGAGATAGTGTAATCAACTAATTGCCATAAAAATGGTTGAATAAGTTGGTGCAAAGGTAATATGGCGCTCAGCAATGCCAACATGATCAATGGGACTGTCAGAAAAGAGATTATCGGGACAGCCCATAAATTTGCAATCAATGAAGCAATATTAATTCCTTGAAATAGCAAAAGCTGCAACGGTAATAACATTAACATCATTCCCGATTGCATATGCAATCCACGTAGCCAACTCCATCGCCAACCATAACGAATTTTTTCAGGCAACGGCATCCAGTGAAACCAAAACAGCAACGCCATTACTGCAAAAAACGAAAGCCAAAAGCTATCAGAAAGAATAGCTAGTGGATCAAAAAGTAAAATCAGTGCAGCGCTCCATAAAGCCCACTGCCATGAAAAACAAAAATAACTTCTGCATCGTAAATATATCCAAAGTGTCAACCCTAGCATTGCCCGAATTGCCGGGATCCCCCATCCAGAAAGCCAACCATACAACATTGCAGTCAACCATCCCATGAGGAGCGGGAAACGGAACCCAATCCATTTTGCAGGGAAACAAAGCTGGACCCCTCTGGCAAAACCCCAACCAAATAAACTGGCTATTGTAATATGTAGCCCTGAAATCGCCATTAAATGCGCAATTCCTGTTTGTTGTAACAACAACCGGGCTTGTTTATCTAACCATGCTCTTTCACCAAACAATAATGCCAAAGCAATACCAGCCTGTTTCAGAGATTGTATTTCAGGTGCCAGTTCATTGATTAGTTTTTGTCTGAAATTACAATTACCATTCAATAAATTTGCCTTGATGATTTTGCCATTAAGAGGCTGACGGATTGACAAGGCATATCGTTGGCTATCATAACTCCCTTGATTCAATTGGGCATGAACAGGCCTGAGTTTCACTGTAACCTGCCATTTCTGGCCTGCACATAATGGTATTGAAGAATTCCATAATACCGACGCATAAAGTCCGGGGAAAATATATTTCCCATCACTCTCAATCAATCTGACTCTATAACGTGTTTTTTCTTCTCTACCTGCTTCATTCAACGATGCACTATCAATTATAACGGTTACTGAGCGAGTTGTTTCACTGAAATATATTATTTGAGCCAAAATCTTGTGACCATGCCAGCTCCCCCAAATCAATACCCATAATATCAGTGAAATAAGACGACTTATTTTATAGGG
Source organism: Xenorhabdus indica (assembly GCF_014467235.1). Lineage (GTDB taxonomy): Bacteria > Pseudomonadota > Gammaproteobacteria > Enterobacterales > Enterobacteriaceae > Xenorhabdus > Xenorhabdus indica. The sequence goes on from NZ_NKHP01000008.1 coordinate 94,390, forward strand.
AATAAACCATAAAACCATTGCCACCCCCGCTAAAGCGAGGAGTTCTGTCCATTGAGGCAATTCACCAAATAATAAAAGTGGAACTGTTCCCAGGATAATAATCGCAGCAGCTTGGTTTAATTTGATAATCGGTAAAGATTTTTGCCAAAAAGAGTCCCGACAAAGTCGCTTTCGAAATATTTTCAAGAATAATTTTCGTAAAATAGATAAAAAAACAGTAGAGAGAAACAAAATAGTCTGCTGCATCCATTTATTCCTCTGTATTAAAATTCCATTCATGCAGAGAAGACTATTTGATAATGTGTACTACCGCCAGTCAGTTGAAATTTATTCTGAAAGTGTTTCGCAAATTAATTTTAGAAGAAGAGATAGTTAACAGCAAAATGTGAAATTCATCGCAATAATAAATAAATTTAATCAAAAAATGATAAAAATGATAAAAAAAGAACGGCACCCGAAGGTGCCGTAGCAATTAAGTAATAACTTCTATCTTAGCTGTTGCTATAGATATTCACGCGGTCACGTAATTCTTTACCGGGTTTAAAGTGAGGAACGTATTTACCGTCCAGTTCGACTTTATCACCCGTTTTTGGATTACGACCCACACGCGGAGCTCGGTAGTGAAGAGAAAAGCTGCCGAACCCGCGAACTTCAATACGTTCACCGGAGGCCAGTGTTTCTGCCATATGATCAAGCATTTCTTTCACTGCATCTTCAACGGCTTTAGCCGGCATATGAGATTGTTGCTCAGCAAGTCTTTCAATTAATTCAGACTTGGTCATGGTACCTCCCTAAACTACCGTATTCGGGTAATATTATCGTATCCGAAAAATATTACCCGCCGTTATTGACTTAGATTATTCGCCTTTAGCTGCTTTGAAAGCTTCAGCCATTGCGTTGTTAGCAAAGTTCACATCTTCTTGCTTGTTCACAGAAGCGATAGCATCTTTTTCATCAGCTTCGTCTTTTGCACGAACAGACAGATTGATTACACGGTTTTTGCGGTCAACACCAACATATTTGGCTTCGATTTCATCGCCAACGTTCAGAACTTGAGTTGCATCTTCAACGCGGTCACGAGAAGCTTCTGATGCACGCAGGTAACCTTCAACGCCGTTAGCTAATTCAACTGTAGCACCTTTTGCGTCAACCGCAGTTACTTTACCATTAACAATAGTACCTTTCTTGTTTACAGACAGGTAGTTATTGAATGGATCTTCTGCCAGTTGCTTGATACCCAGAGAGATACGCTCACGCTCTGCATCTACTTGCAGAACTACAGCAGCAATTTCGTCGCCTTTTTTGTATTCACGAACTGCTTCTTCACCTGCAACGTTCCAGGAGATGTCAGACAGGTGAACCAGACCGTCGATACCGCCGTCTAAACCGATGAAGATACCAAAATCAGTGATTGACTTAATTTTACCTTCAACACGGTCGTTTTTGTTGTGAGTTTCAGCAAATTGCTGCCAAGGGTTAGCTTTACACTGTTTCAGACCCAGGGAGATACGACGACGTTCTTCATCGATATCCAGAACCATAACTTCCACAACATCACCAACGTTAACAACTTTAGATGGGTGGATGTTTTTGTTAGTCCAATCCATTTCTGAAACGTGTACCAGACCTTCAACGCCTTCTTCGATTTCAACGAAGCAGCCGTAGTCAGTCAGGTTAGTTACGCGACCAGTCAGTTTAGTACTTTCTGGATAACGTTTAGCGATTGCTACCCATGGATCTTCACCCAATTGTTTCAGACCCAGAGATACGCGAGTACGCTCACGATCGAACTTCAGTACCTTAACTGTGATTTCATCGCCCACATTGACGATTTCGCTTGGGTGTTTAACACGTTTCCAAGCCATATCAGTAATGTGCAGCAGGCCATCAACACCGCCCAGATCAACGAATGCACCGTAGTCAGTCAGGTTCTTAACGATACCTTTAACTTCCATGCCTTCTTGCAAGTTTTCCAGCAACTGATCACGCTCTGCGCTGTTTTCAGATTCAATAACAGCACGACGGGAAACAACTACGTTGTTGCGTTTTTGATCCAGCTTGATGACTTTGAACTCAAGCTCTTTGCCTTCAAGGTGAGCAGTATCACGAACTGGGCGAACATCAACCAGTGAACCTGGCAGGAACGCACGGATACCGTTCAGTTCTACAGTGAAGCCGCCTTTTACTTTACCGTTGATAATACCGGTAACCGTTTCAGCTTCTTCGTATGCTTTTTCCAGCATCAGCCATGCTTCGTGACGTTTCGCTTTTTCACGGGACAGGATAGTTTCACCGAAACCATCTTCTACCGCATCCAGAGCTACGTCAATTTCATCGCCAACTTGGATTTCCAGCTCGCCCTGAGCGTTTTTGAATTGCTCTACAGGAATAGCAGATTCTGATTTCAGACCTGCGTCAACCAATACAACGTCTTTATCGATAGCAACAACAACGCCACGTACGATTGCACCTGGACGAGTTTCGATAGCCTGTAGGGATTCTTCAAAGAGTTGAGCAAAAGATTCTGTCATTTTAATGATCTTCAAGGTTTTAAATTAACGTCCATCTAGCATCCAGCCGAATGGGGTTGTTTTACATACCCCGCAACATTCCTTGTTACAAGGTGTTTTGGCATGCCAGTATATTTTACTACCCACATACCAGAATTCTATATACATCGTCTTGATGTGCAGTTGCAATAGTATAATATGCCAAAAGAGGCAATCTAAACAGGTAATGTTAACGTATTTCTCGCATAACTCAGTGCCTTACCGATCACTTCTTCAATAGACATATTAGTCGAATTTAAGATCAATGCATCCTGTGCAGGCACTAGTGGTGCAACTGCCCGATTGCGGTCGCGGAAATCCCGCTCTTGTATCTCGGACAAAAGGCTTTCAAAGTTAACACTAAAACCTTTTTCCTGCAACTGCAACATACGCCTGCGAGCACGTTCTTCCGCACTGGCATCAAGAAAAATCTTTACTGGTGCATCAGGGAAGACGACAGTTCCCATATCACGACCATCAGCAATCAAGCCCGGAGCAACACGAAAAGCCCGTTGACGGCGTAGCAATGCTTCACGGACACGCGGGAAAGTTGCCGCCTGAGAAGCGGTATTACCCACAGTTTCTGTGCGGATTTCATTACTGACATCTTCACCTTCAAGAATCACTCTGAGCTTACCATTTGCAGGAACAAAACGAACATCCAGATTTGCAGCCAGAGGAACCAGTGAGTCTTCAGACTGGATATTCACTTGATGGTGGATGGCTGCTAGTGCCAATACACGATAAATGGCCCCTGAATCAAGTAATTGCCAATCCAATGCTTCAGCCAGTGCCTGACATAATGTTCCCTTGCCTGCACCACTTGGCCCGTCAACGGTGATTACCGGGGCTATTGCTGTCATTCATTTTCCTCCTTTTTGGCTTTGCATAGCGCTTTCAGCATTGCTTTCCGACATAACAAACGGATTAACTACGAATGCAAAAAATTGCTCAATTAGCAATCAGTAAAATATGCCTTATTATACCTACTCGGAAGGTGAGTGGAATAAATACATCATAATTAATCAACAAATTTCGCCATGAATATATACTCTTTATTTCAGCCGCCATGATACGGCTCGAAATTATTGGGTATAGCTGATGGATTCAAGTTGTTTGAAATAATCGGGGAATGTTTTCGCTGTACAACCAGGATCAAGGATAGTCACTGGGGTATCCGAAAAAGCAACCAATGAAAAACACATCGCAACGCGATGATCGTTATAGGTTTCAATTTCAGCAAACTTCAGTTTTTCCGGTGGAACAATGCGTATGTAATCATGTCCTTCTTCTACTTCAGCACCAACTTTACGCAGCTCAGTCGCCATAGCATTAAGACGATCGGTTTCTTTTACCCGCCAGTTATAAATATTACGAATAGTGGTTTCACCTTTGGCAAATAGTGCAGTTGTCGCGATAGTCATAGCAGCATCAGGAATCGCATTCATATCCATATCAATGCCAATCAATGCGCCACGTTCGCATTCTACAAAATCATTCCCCCAACGTATGGTCGCGCCCATTTTCTCCAACACATTTGCGAATTTCGTATCACCCTGCAAACTGTTTTTGCCAATACCTGTAACGCGGACTGTGCCACCTCTAATCGCAGCAGCGGCAAGAAAATAAGATGCAGATGAAGCATCACCTTCAACCAGATAATGCCCCGGTGATTGGTATTGCCGTTGTCCCTTAACACGAAAGACTTGATATTGTTCGTTTTCCACTGCCACACCAAAACTGTTCATCAATGCCAGTGTAATATCGATATAAGGTTTAGAAACCAGATCTCCTTGAATATGAATTTCGGTGTCATTCAACGCCAAAGGTGCTGCCATCAATAAAGCGGTCAGAAATTGACTGGAAACACTGCCATCTACAACAACTTTTCCACCAAGAAAACCGCCTTTGATACGTAATGGAGGGTAATTTTCTTGTTCAAGATAATCTATTTGAGCCCCGCCTTGACGTAAGGCATCCACTAAATGGCCGATGGGACGTTCTTTCATTCGTGGTTCACCCGTCAGAATAACATCGTTATGTCCCAGACATAATGCAGCAGCCAGTGGGCGCATCGCTGTTCCTGCGTTCCCCAAGAATAGTTCCAGTCCATTTTTACCAGTTATAATTCCACCAATGCCATCCACTTCACAGGCAGTTCTATCATCTGATAAACGATAGGAAATACCCAATTCTGTCAATGCATTAAGCATATGGTAAATATCATCACTATCTAATAAATTGGTCAGATAAGTTGTCCCTTTAGCGAAAGCAGCAAGTAATAATGCACGGTTGGAAACACTTTTGGAACCGGGTAAATTAATAGTTCCATTAATGCAGGATATAGGTTGTAACGTCAGGGATTGCATAAACAGCGGGCTCTCCGATTGGTAACATAATGTATTTTTAATTGATGAGATAGATTCATATCGGGAGGTTTTATTCCTCCCGACCCGATAATAAAATTATTATGCGTTGCGGCGCTCAAAATCTGCCATAAATTCGACCAATGCCTGAACACCTTCATACGGCATCGCGTTATAGATTGAAGCTCTGGCTCCGCCGGCGACTTTATGTCCTTTCAAAGCGTGTAATCCTTGTGAATAGGCTTCTTCCAGAAATTTTCCATCCAGAGCCGGATTTGCCAACTGGAATGGCACATTCATGATAGAGCGGTTTTGCGGTGCGACACGGTTGATATACAGGCTACTGTTATCAATAGCCTGATACAGGCTTTCAGCTTTTGCATAATTCCGTTTTTTGATCTCCTGCAAACCACCTTGTTCTTTCAACCACTTGAATACCATACCAGAGAGATACCATGCAAATGTTGGTGGCGTGTTATACATAGAATCATAATTAGCCTGTACGGTATAGTCCAGAATGGAAGGGGTGTGCTGATGCGCTTTACCCAACAAATCTTCACGGATAATCACAGCCGTAATCCCTGCCGGCCCGATATTTTTCTGGGCACCTGCATAAATGACACCATAACGGCTCACATCAATTGGTGCAGAAAGAATGGTTGAAGAATAATCGGCAACTACAATCTTATCATCGCCAAAATCCGGCTCTTCAAAAATGGCAATGCCATCAATAGTTTCATTAGGGCAATAATGAACATAAGCAGCATCCCGATTTAAAGCCCATTCACTCATTGGCTTCACACTTTTAATGCCATCTGTTTCAGTTAGAATATTAATAACATTAGGTGTACAATATTTTTCTGCGTCTTTAGCCGCACTTTCAGCCCAATAACCGCCAACGATATAATCTGCTGACGTTTTATTGCCAAGTAAATTCAATGGCAATGCTGAAAACTGACCACGGGCACCACCATGGCAAAATAACACCTTATAATTATCAGGTATCGATAATAAATCCCGGAGATCTTTTTCTGCTTCAGCCGCAACAGAGACAAATTCTTTGCTGCGATGACTGATCTCCATAACCGACGTTCCCAGTCCATGCCAGTTGCAAAGTTCTTGTTCCGCACGACGTAATACTTCTGCTGGCAACATAGCTGGGCCAGCACTGAAATTATATACCTGACTCATTAACCCACCCTATCATTATGGATACAATAAAAATCGGACGTACTGGTTTTATCACTCCCGCTTTGCCTCTGCAATGGTTATTACCAGATTCTTTTAACTTGCGGTTAGGCCATGCTGTTTGTAAGATATTAATCCACCCAATAAAAAACTAATTATCTCCGACTAATAATTAATTCAGCTTTCATTATTTGAATTCATATTATTTAATAAAAACATGAATATCAAATTATGTGTAATACATTTCAAAGCCATTCAGCGTAAATTATTTATCAACTATTGATACAGCAAATAAAATAACAACCCCCTGTTATATAAATAAAGAAAAACCCTTAATCATTTGCGAAAGGAATAACAAGGATTCACACAATGATAAATACCACCCCCTATAATTTCGAAAGTAAATCAATATCTCCTACTGACTATGATATGATTAATCTTCTTATACAAAAAACCTCAGAAAACCCTGACCACCATGCAATAATTACAGAAGAACGCATAATCAGTTACCAAGAATTAATCTATCAAGCACGATCATTGGCATTTCACTTATATAATCTGGGTGTGAAATATGAAACTCCCGTCGCTATTTTATTGGAACCTGGAATTGAACAAATCATTAGTCAAGTTGCCATTCTAATGGTAGGTGGAAGTTGTGTTCCTCTCGATCCTGCCGTGCCTGATAACAGGTTATGCTTTATGTTACAAGACTTACAAATAAATCTGACATTAACAACTCACCAATATCAAGATCGCACCTTACCAACAGATTTCGTTATTATTAATCAAGATATACTGGAAGTTTCAAAGACTGAAGATCTTCCTAATATTCATAGAGGAAAAAACCATCGCTCCCATATTTTATTCACTTCCGGAACGACTGGAACCCCCAAAGCAGTTGAAATTGAAGCTCGCGGTATTCTACGTTTCATTGTTAATCCAACTCATATCAATTTAACTGCTACTGATATAATAGCCTCTGTTTGTAATACTACATTTGATGTTTATCTGTTCGAAATCTGGGTAACTTTATTAAATGGAGCTTCAATAGTTATTATTCCAAGAAAAATAATTATTGATCCTTATTTATTTAAAACCACATTAGAAAAGTTCTCTGTGAGCTGTCTGATTATGACGGCCACGTTATTCCACTTAACTGCTCAAACATATCCTCAAGCATTTCGTCAATTACGTTACCTTCTCATAGGTGGTGAAACACTCAATTCACATATTTTACGCCAAGTTTTACAATTCAACCCTCCCCAACATTTCATAAACTGCTATGGCCCCACTGAAAGTGTCATCATGGCCCTAACCTATGAAGCCACATTAGACGAATTAACAGAAGACAATGTACCAATAGGAAGGCCAATTGCTAATGCTGATATCTATATTTTGGATGACCAACAACAACCTGTTGCGCCAAATCAAATAGGTGAGATATATCTTGCAGGCGAGGGGTTAGCCCGTGGTTATTGGAATCGTCCAGAAATTAATGCTCAACGTTTCATGATGATTGACGTTGGGAAAAATAACCAATTAAAAAGAATATATAGAACTGGTGATTTAGGCTGGCAACGTTCTGATGGTGTTTATATGTATGCAGGGCGGATAGATAATCAGATAAAAATACGCGGGCATCGTATCGAAACTGAAGAGGTAGAAACTCAACTATTGAAAAGTCAACTACTACAATCAGCGGCTGTATGCGTCGTAAAAAAAGAGAATACAGAACCCTACTCAATTGCTTTTATCGTTCCTAAAGAACCGGAGGCTTTCTCCAAACAAACACTCACTCAATGGGCAAGTCATCATTTACCTGGCTATATGCATCCCCGGCTTGTCGTTGTTGAACATATTCCTCTTACCCAAAATGGTAAAATGGATAGAGCTCGTTTGCTAGCAGAATATTCGAAGAATCAAAAACAACAATTTCTGTCTCAACTAAATACTAAAATGAGCGAAGAGGAATTGATCGTTTTAAATATTTGGAGTCAAGTCTTAGATAATTACGATATTACGTTAGATAGCGATTTTTTTCAGTCAGGAGGTAATTCATTACAAGCTGCCAGACTTATTATTGATATCGGGAATAAGATGCAGAGACGTTTACCTGTTCAGCTCTTATATGACTCACCCACGCCAAGAAAACTAGCAACAAGTTTACAACAAAACAAGAACGAGCTCACTGATATATGTGCTGTTATGCTTAAAGATAGCCAGCTTCCTTCCGATATCCAGCCGTTATCTCAACCACTTCAACCATGGCTGGATTCAAACTCAGGGCGAGTATTATTAACCGGTGCAACGGGATTCCTGGGAGCTTTTCTCCTACGTGATCTTTTGTTGCAAACTGAAATTAATAAAGTCACTTGCCTGGTACGTGCACATAATAATGAGGCTGCCTTGCTGAAAGTTAAGGAAAACCTGAATCAATATGGTCTATGGAAAGAAGAATTTCTCTCACGATTGCAAGTTATTGCCAGTGATATTGCAAAACCTCAATTTGCCCTGAGCCAACAAATTTATGAAAATCTATCTACAGAATGTGATGTTATTTTTCATTTAGCCGCGCATGTAAATTATTCGCAGCCTTATTCTATACATTACTCTAGCAATATTTTGGGAACACTAAATGTATTACGCTTTGCTGTCAGTAAGAAAATAAAACCTCTACACTATATGTCCACTATTGCTGTTTTTGGTCCTGTCGGGCTTTTCTCTACTGTACCCAGAATATATGAAGATGATGACATAACATCTTACTTGCCTGGATTAAAATATGATTCAGGATATACACAAAGTCAGTGGGTTGTTGAGCAAATAATATGGCAGGCCAGAGACAGAGGAATACCTCTTGCGGTATATCGCCCTGGTTTTATCATGGGAGATAGTTTGACTGGAGCAAGTAATCCTAACGATTTTATATCCAGGTTGGTCAAAGGCTGTATAATGATCAACGCTTATCCACTACTCGTTAATCAACGAAAAGAGTTCGTTCCAATTAATTATGTCAGCCAACTCTTACTTGATATTTCTCGCAATAATCGCAACCTGGGAAAAGCTTATCACTTAGTTTCACCTGACAATAAGCAATCTGTCGATTTAAAACCCTTTTTTGAAATACTTAATCAGTGTGGTTATCACCTCAAAGACATGCATTATTCTGAATGGCTAAAAAAATTAGAAACCGATCAAAAGCTGATAGATAACCCCCTGCTACCATTACTGCCCATGTTATCTGAAAAAGTTTATGGTGAGCTTACACGATGGGAGGTGTACGAAAATATGCCAGCATATGATGCAAAAAATACAGAATCAGCACTAGAGACATCCGTTACATATACATCAATGGATAGTGATCTTCTAAAGCGTTATCTTACTTACTGGAAAAAAATAGGTTTTTTATCATAGTGTAGAGTTTATATTTTATACAATACAGAAAGACGTTTTCAAACGTCTTTCTGCCTGGATCAGGAATTAATATTTAGAAAACATTTCCTGAATTTTTGCTGGATCAGAAGTTTCAGTCAGAGCCAGTTGCAGAAGAACACGAGCTTTCTGCGGGTTCAAACGTTCTGATGCTACAAAACCATATTTGCTGTCATTAACTTCAGCATTCTGAGTAGTGTAACCGAAAGGAATACGGCTAGAGCGAACAACTACAATGCCATCTTTAGCTGCTTGAGCCAGTGTGTCCAAAATGGATTTATAGATATTACCGTTACCTACGCCTGCACTGATAATTCCTTTATAACCATTTTCCACAAATGCTTTTGCTGGCAGATCAGAAGCATTCGAATAGTTATAAACGATACCTACTTTTGGCAATTGGTTCAGTTTGCTGACATCAAAAACAGCTTTATCAGATCTTACTGGTGCAACAGAGTAATAGTTAACTTTACCGTTATGAATAAAACCCTGTGACCCCGCATTTACTGCCTGAAATGCCTGAACTTCAGTGGTGCTCAATTTACTGATGTCACGACCATGAATAACCGAGTCATTCATAGCTAACAAGACACCACGGTTTGCGGAGTTTTTATCTGCTGCTACAGCTACTGCATTATAGAGGTTCAATGGACCGTCAGCACCCAAAGCAGTGGATGGACGCATTGCACCAACCATTACAATTGGTTTACGGCACTGAGTCGTCAGATCAAGGAAGTAAGCGGTTTCTTCCATAGTGTCAGTACCGTGAGTGATTACAAAACCATCAGTTTTATCACAATCAGCATTGATTTTTTTCGCCAGAGTCAGCCAAACTTGATCGTTCATGTCCTGTGAACCAATGCTAACAACCTGCTCCCCTTTCAGATCAGCAATATTTTTGATAGCAGGAACAGCATTCAGCAATGAATCTATACCTACTTTACCCGCAGTATAACTGGACTGAGTTGCAGATTCACCGCCCCCAGCGATTGTCCCCCCCGTCGCCAACACAGTAATGTTTGGCAAAGCAAACGCAGAACCACTGACTAAAGCCAGAAAACTAGCCATTGCTGTTTTTTTGATCTTTTTCATTATTCAACCTCTTGTAAAAAAAGCTATTTTAGTATGTATAAGAGAAATAAATAAACTCTAATTAACAATAATTTTTGGAATTAAATAGAGGAGACAAAAAAAACTCCGTATGATATGCAATTCTTAACAGAAATCGAAGTGAATAAACGATGACGCAAACCTATATCCCAGGCAAAGATGCCGCACTGGAAGATTCAATTAATAAATTCCAGCATAAACTGAACTCTCTCGGCTTTAATATTGAAGAAGCCTCATGGCTAAATCCTGTTCCGAATGTCTGGTCAGTGCATATCCGCGATCGCGATTGTCCATTGTGTTTTACTAACGGCAAAGGAGCCAGTAAAAAAGCAGCATTAGCCTCTGCATTAGGTGAATACTTTGAGCGTCTATCAACAAATTATTTTTTCGCTGATTTTTATCTCGGAAGTCCGATTGCCAAAAGCGGATTTGTTCATTATCCAAACGAAAAGTGGTTCCCTCTGCCGGAAGATGATTCTTTGCCAGAAGGTATTCTGGACGAACATTTGCACCGTTTTTACAATCCTGCTAACGAACTTTATGGCAGTCAGTTGATTGATTTGCAATCCGGTAATGAAGAACGTGGGATCTGCGCATTGCCATTCACTCGTCAGTCCGATAATAAAACCGTTTATATTCCAATGAATATCGTTGGGAATCTGTATGTTTCAAACGGTATGTCAGCAGGTAATACCGTAAACGAAGCTCGTGTTCAGGGGCTATCCGAAGTATTCGAACGCTATGTGAAAAACCGCATTATCGCAGAATGCATTAGTTTGCCAGAAATTCCTCAAGTTGTGATGGATCGCTACCCCGGTGTTGTTGCATCAGTCAATAAATTGCAGGAAGAAGGTTTCCCACTCTATTGCTATGATGCTTCTCTGGGCGGTCAATTCCCGGTGATCTGCGTTGTACTGTTCAACCCCAATAACGGCACATGTTTTGCCTCTTTTGGTGCTCACCCTGATTTCGGTGTTGCGTTAGAACGTACCGTAACAGAACTTTTACAAGGTCGCAGTCTGAAAGATCTTGATGTCTTTACACCACCAAGTTTCGATGATGAAGAAGTTTCTGAACACACAAATCTGGAAACTCACTTTATTGATTCAAGCGGCGCAATTAGTTGGGATTTGTTCAAACAAGATGCTGATTATGAATTTGCCGACTGGGATTTCAGCGGTACAACAGAAGAAGAATTCGCAACTTTGATGGGCATTTTCAATTCGCTTGATGCAGAAGTTTATATTGCTGATTATGAACATCTTAGTGTTTATGCCTGCCGCATTCTGGTGCCGGGTATGTCAGATATTTACCCGGTTGAAGATCTGTACATTGCCAACAATACGATGGGAATTCACTTGCGTGACACGATTCTGTCCTTGCCGGATAGCCAGTGGCAACCGGAAGAATACCTTGCCTTCCTTGAACAAATAGATGAAGAAGGGCTGGATGATTTTACCCGCGTTCGTGAATTATTAGGAATTGCAGCAGGAAAAGATAACGGCTGGAGCAACTTGCGTATTGGTGAGCTGAAATCCATGTTGGCACTGGCAGGTAATGATCTGGAGCAAGCTCTGATATGGGTTGAATGGACACAAGATTTCAATTCTTCTGTCTTTACAGCAGAAAGGACAAATTATTATCGCTGCCTGCATACCCTATTATTGCTTACCCAAGAAGAAGATCGTGATCCAGACCAGTATCATCAGGCTTTTGTCAAAATGTACGGTCAAAAAGCGGTAGATGCTGCATCTTCAGCCATTGATGGGAAAAACTGTTTCTACGGATTATGGTCTGTCGATTCAGAATTAAAAGCATTACCAGCCCATCAAGCATTATTGAATGCTTATGAAAAATTACAAAAAGCCAAACGGGATTTTTGGATAAATAAGCAGGGATAAACAACCTGTTAAATTAAAGTTATTTTTGGGCAAAATTAAAACTCAGGTTAAATTAAATTTATTTTCAAATAACAAATAAATGACAATTTAACCTGTTATTTCACTTTTTCTGTATTTTTCTCAAATCCCTTCAATATAAAATATTTTTATAGTTTTTAAAAAATATTTTATATATAAAAATCAACAAACTAACCCAAAAAAAGGCTATTTTAACAGCTATAATTCACCAGAATTTCTATTTAACATGATCCATATCAAATTTAGGTCAATGCCCGTTTGTTACTATCATTACGTGCTATAATTAACTAATAATAAAGTGAGTGTTAGTATGAAAACTGACAACCCTTTTAATTTATATCCACCTGCTATAATGGCACAAATTGCTGATGATAGCGGTGTATATAAAGTCAATAAACATCTCGCAGTAACTTATTTATCAGCAATCATGGCTGGTGTATTTATTTCCATTGCTTTCGTCTTTTATATTACGGCTACAACAGGAACTTTTTCTATTCCTTATGGTTTAGCTAAATTGACCGGTGGTATCTGTTTCTCCCTGGGTTTAATGTTAATAATAATATTTGGTGTCGATCTCTTCACTTCCACAGTATTAACTATTGTTTCAAAAGCAACAGGCCGTATTACCTGGTCACAAATGCTCAAAAACTGGATTAACGTTTATATCGGTAATCTGATGGGCGCTTTATTTTTTGTCACTTTAATGTGGCATTCAGGCCAATATACCGCCGCCAATGGTTTCTGGGGCCTGAACGTATTACAGGTAGCCGATCATAAAATGCATCATACCTTTATTGAGGCACTATGCTTAGGCATTTTAGCTAATCTGATGGTATGCCTTGCTGTCTGGATGAGTTATGCAGGCCGCAGTCTTATTGATAAATTATTTGCACTAATTCTGCCCATTAGCATGTTCGTCGCAAGCGGCTTTGAACACAGCATTGCTAACATGTTTCTGATCCCTTTTGGAATTGTTATTAAAGAATTCGCTCCCGCTGAATTCTGGGAAAAAGTAGGAACAACACCGGAGCAATTTCCCCAACTGACAGTCTCAAATTTTATTACTGATAACCTGTTACCAGTTACGATTGGTAACATCATTGGTGGTTCGATATTGGTTGGGTTGACTTATTGGTTCATTTATTTACGTGGTAGCCGCTGACATTAATTTGCTTCCACACCAAATTTCCAAGTTCTACGGTTAAAAGGTAAAAGTATCATGTCCGAGTTAAATGAAAAATTCTTTGTAGCATGGCAAGGCTTTAACGAAGGTAGCTGGCAGAATGAAGTCAATGTTCGTGACTTCATTCAGAAAAACTACACGCCATATGAAGGTGATGAATCATTTCTTGCAGGCGCCACAAAAGCGACGGATATTTTGTGGGAAATGGTCATGGAAGGTATCAAAATCGAAAACCACACTCATGCTCCGGTTGATTTTGATACTCACGTTGCGTCTACAATTACCTCTCATGATGCTGGTTATATTGAAAAAGATCTGGAACAAATCGTTGGTCTGCAAACTGAAGCGCCACTGAAACGTGCCATTATTCCATTTGGTGGGATTAAAATGGTTGAAGGCTCTTGCAAAGCATACAACCGAGAGCTGGATCCGAAACTGAAACAAATTTTTACTGAATATCGCAAAACCCATAATCAGGGGGTATTCGATGTTTATACGCCTGATATTCTGAAATGCCGTAAATCCGGTGTACTAACTGGTTTACCTGATGCTTATGGCCGCGGTCGTATTATCGGTGATTATCGTCGTGTTGCACTATACGGTATTGATTTCCTGCGGGATGAAAAGTATGCACAATTCACCTCATTGCAGGAAAAATTGGAAAATGGCGAAGATCTGGAAGCAACTATTCGTCTGCGTGAAGAGATTTCAGAACAGCACCATGCTCTTGGTCAAATTAAAGCAATGGCTGCTAAATATGGCTACGATATTTCCGGCCCTGCGACCACAGCCAGGGAAGCTGTACAGTGGACTTATTTTGCCTATCTGGCTGCTGTAAAATCTCAAAATGGTGCTGCAATGTCCTTCGGCCGTGTATCCAGCTTTCTGGATATCTACATTGAGCGTGACCTGCAAGCGGGCAAATTGACTGAACAAGAAGCGCAAGAGCTGATAGACCATTTGGTGATGAAGCTGCGTATGGTTCGTTTCCTGCGTACTCCGGAATACGACGAGTTGTTCTCCGGTGACCCGATTTGGGCTACTGAATCAATAGCTGGCATGGGGCTGGATGGCCGTACCCTTGTTACCAAAAACAGTTATCGTTTCCTGAATACGCTGTACACAATGGGACCATCTCCGGAGCCCAACATGACCATTCTGTGGTCTGAAAAATTACCAGCTAACTTTAAAAAATACGCAGCAAAAGTGTCTATCGATACTTCATCCTTACAGTATGAAAATGATGATCTGATGCGTCCCGATTTCAACAGTGATGATTACGCCATTGCATGTTGCGTCAGCCCAATGGTTGTTGGTAAACAAATGCAGTTCTTCGGTGCCCGTGCAAATCTGGCGAAAACCATGTTGTATGCGATCAATGGTGGTGTAGATGAAAAACTGAAAATGCAAGTTGGCCCGAAAGAAGCCCCCATGAAAGATGATGTTTTGGATTACGACAAAGTCATCGAACGCATGGATCACTTTATGGACTGGCTGGCAAAACAGTACGTTACAGCGCTAAATATCATCCACTACATGCATGATAAATACAGCTATGAAGCCGCCTTAATGGCACTGCATGATCGAGATGTTCACCGTACTATGGCATGCGGTATCGCAGGTTTGTCTGTAGCGGCAGATTCTCTGTCCGCGATCAAATATGCAAAAGTATCACCAATCCGTGATGAGAATGGCCTGGCGATTGATTTCAAAATCGAAGGTGAATATCCCCAGTTTGGTAATAATGATACTCGTGTTGATGATATTGCCTGCGATTTAGTTGAACGTTTCATGAAGAAAATTCAGAAATTGCAGACCTATCGTAATGCAGTACCAACTCAGTCTGTATTAACCATTACCTCTAACGTTGTTTATGGTAAAAAAACGGGTAACACACCTGATGGCCGTCGTGCAGGTGCCCCATTTGGTCCGGGCGCTAACCCAATGCACGGTCGTGACCAAAAAGGCGCGGTGGCTTCACTGACCTCAGTTGCTAAACTACCATTTGCTTACGCGAAGGATGGTATCTCTTATACCTTCTCCATCGTACCTAATGCTCTGGGTAAAAATGACGAAGCACGCAAAACGAATCTGGCGGCTCTGATGGATGGCTACTTCCATCATGAAACCGATATTGAGGGTGGTCAACACCTAAATGTTAACGTAATGAATCGTGAAATGTTAATGGATGCAATGGAAAATCCTGAAAAATATCCTCAGTTGACGATCCGTGTATCTGGCTATGCGGTACGCTTTAATTCCCTGACTAAGGAACAGCAACAGGATGTAATTACGCGTACATTTACGCAAACAATGTAAATATTTATTTGTATTAGTCGCATCGTGTTACTTCAAAAATGCCATAATTTTCTCATCAGGCAAAATGGCATACACTTCAAAGCCCCTGTACAATCGGGGGCCTTTACTCTCTCAGCATCCAATCAGTTTCTGGAGAAACCCTTTCATGTCCGTACTTGGCCGTATCCACTCTTTTGAATCCTGCGGAACCATTGATGGCCCTGGTATCCGTTTTATCACGTTTTTCCAAGGCTGCCTGATGCGTTGTCTTTATTGTCATAATCGTGATACATGGGATACGCACTGTGGCAAAACGGTAACTGTCGAAGAACTTATCAAGGAAGTAACAACTTATCGCCATTTCATGAATGCCTCAGGCGGCGGAGTCACAGCATCAGGTGGAGAAGCAATCCTTCAAGCTGAATTTGTCCGTGATTGGTTCAGAGCTTGCCATGCAGAAGGTATTCACACTTGTTTAGATACCAATGGCTTTGTTCGCCGCTATGAACCAGTAATTGATGAGCTGCTGGATGATACCGATTTAGTGATGCTGGACCTAAAACAACTTGACGATGATATTCACCGAGAACTGGTCGGTGTTTCCAATCATCGAACGCTCGAATTTGCCCATTATCTGGCAAAACGCAATCAAAAAACATGGATCCGCTATGTAGTTGTACCCGGTTGGTCAGATGATGATAAATCTGTCCACATGTTGGGAGAATTCACCAGAGATATGAAGAATATCGAGAAAATTGAATTATTGCCTTATCATGAGCTTGGAAAGCATAAATGGATTGCCATGGGTGAAGAATACAAACTGGAAGAGGTAAAACCACCTTCTAATGAGACCATGGAGCGCGTGCAACGAATCCTGACTAGTTACGGACATCATGTAATTTATTGAATCCAATATTCTTCAACAGCCTCAAAAGAAATCATCACAAATCGCAACTGGTTCAATAATAAATTGCAGCCAGTTTTGCGCTAAAAAATCATTTTATTTCACTCAATAACTATTGGATTATTAATAAATTACATCCACGTCATAAATACATTAACTAAAAAAGTATTAAAACAAGCTCATTTAACAATATGATAAAAAATCATTTCCTGATGATATACCATTTAAAGTACAAGGCGATTTTATTGATTGCTTATAAAAGGAAAATTAATTTCAGTTAGTGCAAAAGAAAAATTTTAAATATAAGCAAAATCATTTGGCAATATAAGAAAGAATTTGTGCATTAATCTCTTAATAAGACCAACAATTAATCCTTGTTGATTAATAATTTTCATGAAATAATCCCTTCTACTTTACCCAAAAACTCTGTTCCGGGATGGATATAGATAAAATTTAATTTGGCAATTACTATTCAACCAGATAAAGCGGAAAAAAATGAATAATCAAGATATTAATTTCAATTCCAGGGAAAAAAGCATATCCCTAACTAAAGAAAAAGAGGTATTCATTCGTGAAGGGCAGGCTGTTGGAGCAGGAGCAGCAACAGAATGGATCGGTAATGCCTGGCAAATATTCAAAGCAAACCCAATGCAATGGATACTATTGACATTAATCTATATAGTTATCATGGCAGGCTTGAATTTTATTCCATTCCTAAATTTAGTATCTTTTCTATTTGGTTCAGTATTTGTTGCCGGTTTTATCGCTGCTGCTGAAAAACAAAGAACCACCGGTAATTTTGAAATAGAATTATTATTCTATGGATTTAAAGATAAATTAGGTACACTGGTTGCTGTTGGTGCACTTTACTTAGGCATCTATGCACTTGGGGTCATCGCGGCTGTCCTTGTGGCAGGCTTTGGTATAGTAGAACTGTTTTTGGCCTCTCAATATGGGGACCCAAATCCAGCACTATTAATGGATAGCATTTCTTCTTTTATAGGGGCAATCTTTGTCTTCTGTATTTTTAGCTTAGTCGCCCTTGCATTTATTTGGTTTGCTCCTGCATTGATTATCATTAATGATATGAAATTTGGTGAAGCCGTCTCAATGAGCCTGAATGCTGTGAAGAAAAACCTACTCGGTGGTTTTCTGTTTTTCCTGCTAATGGGAATTCTGATAGTGACTTCCATGATACCCTTATTGTTGGGCCTGATTATAACTATCCCTATGAATTTTATTACTTATTATACAACATACCGCAGTATTTTTTATACATCAAAAGGCAACAGCAGCGAAGAACAAAAATCCAGTTTGATCATCTAATAAATACTGCATAAAAATAAATAAAAGTGCTGAATATCAAAGTCAGCACTTTGTTAATAACCTGCATTATCTGAATTATTACCTAATAAATAGAAACAGTAGATAATAAAAATATCATTCTTAATGTAAAAGAAAAAAATTTCTTCGCAGTCGCTGGAAAACAGAGAACCATAGGTGATTTTAAAATAAGCTTGCTGCTCACTGGATTTAATAAATTAGGTTCTATGTAAAGCAGAGCCTGTACTTCTGATTAGTAATTTTTCTTTTATACATCTTATCATTCTTATTTTCAGTATTTTCATTTTTACAATCAGTTCTATACCCAATGGATTTCAAGTTGCGTCGCGGCGGCAAGGGAACGCATCTTATAGGCAGGATAAAACATAAATTATTGTTGATAAAAAAAGCGCCTGATATGGCGCTTTTTATTAAAGATAAAAGGTATTAGCCAATATATTCCAGCCCTTTCATATAAGGACGCAATATTTCTGGAACTTCAATACGGCCATCTGCCTGCTGATAGTTTTCCATTACAGCAACCAGTGTACGCCCTACAGCCAAGCCTGAGCCATTCAGTGTATGCACTAACTGGTTTTTTTTGTCATCTTTACTGCGGAAACGGGCCTGCATACGACGAGCCTGAAAATCCCACATATTAGAACAAGATGAAATTTCACGATAAGTATTCTGAGCAGGTAACCAAACTTCCAAATCGTAGGTTTTTCTTGCACTCGCACCCATATCTCCGGTACACAGCAACATCTTACGGTAAGGTAATTTCAGTAACTGCAATACTTTTTCTGCATGCCCTGTCAGCTCTTCCAACGCTTCCATGGATTTCTCAGGGTGAGCAATTTGAACCAGCTCAATTTTATCAAACTGGTGCATACGGATCAGACCACGAGTATCGCGGCCGTAAGAACCCGCTTCTGAACGGAAGCAAGGTGTATGTGCTGTCATTCTCAATGGAAGATCACTCTCATCCAGAATTTCACCGCGCACTAAGTTAGTCACAGGTACTTCCGCAGTTGGAATAAGTGCATAGTGACTACCAGAATCTTCTGCCAATGCCTTAGTGTGGAACAAATCTTCACCAAATTTAGGCAACTGGCCTGTACCGTACAGCGTGTCATGGTTAACCAGATAAGGCACATAAGTTTCCAGATAGCCATGTTGTTCAGTATGTAGATCCAGCATAAACTGCGCCAATACACGATGCAGGCGGGCAATTTGCCCTTTCATCACAACAAAACGCGCACCTGTTAATTTCACTGCGGCGGCAAAATCAAGGCCGTCAGTTAACTCACCCAACGATACATGATCTTTCACTTCAAAATTATACTGACGTGGTTCACCCCAACGGCTGATTTCCACATTATCACTATCATCTTTTCCGTCAGGAGAAGAGTCATCAGGAATATTCGGCATGCCTAATGCAAGATCACGGATCTCAGCCTGTAATGCCTCTAATTCAGCTTTTGCTGAATCTAACTTTTCTCCCAATTGATTTACTTCCTGGCGCAATGGTTCAATATCTTCACCACGGGCTTTAGCTGCACCAATAGCCTTCGATCGGGAATTACGTTCTGCTTGCAGGGTTTCAGTTTCAACTTGTAAAACTTTACGGCGCTCTTCTTGTTTACGCACCGTCTCCACATCAAGGGCATAACCCCTGCGAGCCAGTTTTTCGGCGACTGCGTCTAGCTCGTTACGCAGCATATTTGGATCGAGCATGCTATTCCTGTGCTTGTTGTTGTTAAGAAACTAGTTGTTAAGAAAATAGTTGTTAAAAAATAGTATTGAGAAAAAAGTCACTAAAACAGTAGCAAAATCAGTCTTGATTCACCAACCTGATATAAATTCTTTACCATATGAACCTTACCGTATCAATGACATTAACGATAGCGTTTTATTGAGCTACTTTGGTCCTGTTCCATCAACCAGTTTAATTTCTCACTAATCTTACCTTCCAGCCCTCTGCTGGTCGGGTGATAATAACGAGTATGTTGCATCTCAGGTGGAAAATAAACTTCTCCCGCCGCATACGCATTGGGCTCATCATGGGCATAACGGTATTCTTCACCAAAACCCATTTCTTTCATCAAATTTGTTGGAGCATTACGCAGATGAGCAGGAACGTCATAATCCGATTTTTCTTGTGCATCTGCCATAGCTGCTTTAAATGCCGTGTAAACAGCATTACTTTTGGGGGCACAGGCAAGATAAACAATTGCCTGTGCAATTGCACGTTCTCCTTCTGCTGCACCAACACGGGTAAAACAATCCCATGCAGCAATTGCTACCTGCATTCCACGCGGATCAGCATTGCCTACATCTTCAGACGCTATCGCCAGTAAGCGGCGGGCAACATAAAGCGGATCTCCACCCGCGGTAATAATTCTGGCATACCAGTAAAGCGCAGCATCCGGTGAAGAACCCCGGATTGATTTATGCAAAGCAGATATTAAGTCGTAGTACCTATCACCTTGATTATCAAATCGTGCACTCCGCTCTCCGCTAACCTCTTTCAGTAACTCTGGGGTCAGGATACGTTGCCCTTGTGCATTGGCTTCCGCCATATCCGACATCATTTCCAGCAAGTTCAATGAACGACGTGCATCCCCTGCGACCAACTCAGCTACCATCTGACGAGTACCGTCCGGCAACACGATATTTTGCCCACCGAGGCCATGTTCTTTATCATTTATGGCTTGAATAAGCACTTGTTCTATTTCTGCTGGCGAAAGAGATTTCAATAAATAGACTCGCGCTCGTGATAACAGTGCTGAATTTAGTTCAAAAGAGGGGTTTTCAGTCGTGGCACCAATGAACGTGATGGTGCCATCTTCAATGTGCGGCAAAAAGGCATCTTGTTGGCTTTTGTTAAATCGGTGAACTTCATCGACAAACAAAATTGTTCTGCGCCCTGCATTGCGGTTCTGTCGTGCTTTTTCTATAGATTCACGTATCTCTTTGATACCAGATGTAACGGCAGAAATACGTTCAATATCTGCTTGCGCATAATAGCCGATAATTTCAGCCAGCGTCGTTTTCCCCGTGCCCGGCGGTCCCCACAAAATCATGGAGTGAAGATGACCTGCCCGGATCGCCCTTGGCAGAGGTTTCCCCTTTGCCAATAGATGTTGCTGTCCAATATAACGATCCAGCGTAACTGGCCGCATTCTTGCAGCCAGTGGCTGAAACTCATTCTGTGAAAAATCGAGTGAAAGATTGTTCACTTAAACCTCACTGGCGCTGATCATCCAGCGTAACACCTTCTGGTAAAGTGAATTTGAATTTTGACGCATCTACGCTGGTATTCTGCTGCCCTTTCAACTGATAAGCGCTTTTCTGACCGTCTTGTTCCACTGCCGTAAATTTCTGAATAGTGCCATCAGGTGTCACTGTGATTGAAAAATGTTTCAGATTTCCATTGGCATTATTCGGCGTCAACTCAAAATTATTACCATTTTGTGTCACTCTGTATTGTTTCCAATCCGAGGGATCATTACGAGCAATCAACATAAACGGTGTATTGCCCGTAGCATCTTTCAGCCAATTAGCTGTTACTTGCTCAACAAAAGGATTGTAGAACCACAACGTTTTACCATCAGAAATCAAAGTACTTTCATCAGGCGATGTCATATGCCAATGAAACAAATTGGGACGTTTAACCCAAAGTTGCCCTTCACCATTTTGGATCGTTGAACCGTCACTGCTGGTAACAGTCTGAATAAAGTTCGCGTGAAAACTATTTACCTTACTCAATCGCCCCTGCAAACTTTGTGCAGCATCAGCCCATGCAGAACTCACGCTCATTCCCATCATCAGACAACCAATCAACATCAGTTTTTTCATGTGTGAGTACCTTCAATTCATATATTACCGGCATCACAATAACCGATGCCGAATTTAAAATGATGCTCAGTGTTCATGTGGCGGAGGTGCTAAAACTTCACGATTACCATTATGACCAGGCGCACTGACAATTTGCTGAGCTTCCATCTGTTCTACAATTCGAGCTGCCCGGTTATAACCAATACGAAATTGACGTTGTACCCCGGAGATAGATACCCGGCGTTTTTCAATCACAAATTCAACGGCCTGATCAAACAAAGGATCCAGCTCTTCATCACTATCTAATCCCAATCCTCCTTCGCCATCGTCCCCCCCTTTAATAATATTATCAATGTATTGAGGGCGACCACGCGCTTTCCAGTCATTAACAACTTCATGGACTTCTTGATCACGCACGAAAGCACCGTGGACACGTACAGGAATCGAAGAGTTTGGTGCCAAATAAAGCATATCCCCCATACCAAGCAAGGATTCCGCTCCTCCCTGATCAAGAATGGTACGGGAATCAATTTTACTAGAAACAGTGAATGCAATTCGCGTAGGAATATTGGCCTTAATCAATCCTGTAATAATATCAACAGAAGGACGCTGTGTAGCCAGTACCAAGTGGATCCCCGCAGCACGCGCTTTCTGTGCCAAACGCGCAATTAACTCTTCCACTTTTTTCCCGACTGTCATCATTAAATCGGCAAACTCATCGACCATAACAACAATATAAGGCTCTTTTTTCAGTACAGGGTGTGCCACATCCATACTGTCACCCGGCTTCCAGAAGGGATCCGGGATTGGTCGGCCCATATTTTCAGCCTGTTTGATCTTATCGTTATAACCCGCGATATTGCGCACGCCTAAAGCTGACATCAATTTATAACGGCGTTCCATTTCATTGACACACCAACGCAGTGCATTGGCTGCGTCTTTCATATCAGTGACCACTTCTGTCAACAAATGCGGAATGCCTTCGTAAACAGATAACTCAAGCATTTTCGGGTCGATCATGATAAAACGAACATCTTCTGGTTTCGCTTTATACAAGATGCTGAGGATCATAGCATTAACGCCGACTGATTTTCCCGAACCTGTCGTCCCTGCCACCAACAAATGAGGCATTTTTCCTAAATCAGCAACAACAGGCTGACCAGCGATATCTTTTCCCAAAACGATAGTTAATGGTGACGGATTATCACGGAATTTTTCACAATCCAGCACTTCCCGCAAATAAACGGTCTGGCGTTTTTTATTCGGTAATTCCAAACCCACATAAGGTTTTCCTGGGATCACTTCAACAATACGAACTGCCACAGCCGAAAGTGAACGTGCAAGATCACGAGATAAATTGGAGATGCGGGAAGCTTTAACCCCAGGCGCTAAATCCAATTCAAAACGCGTGATTACAGGACCTGGAGAGAACCCAACAACATCCGCTTTAACACGATAATCATTCAGACGAGCTTCAATTAAACGCGAAGTTTGTTCCAGTACAAACATATCAATCGGTTCTTCTGCTGCTGGAGGTTCTGTCAGAAGATCTAAAGAAGGCATCGGTGTAGTCGGCTTAGGCAATGGCTGATCATTACGTACCAAAAA
Organism: Xenorhabdus indica; assembly: GCF_014467235.1. Taxonomy (GTDB): domain Bacteria; phylum Pseudomonadota; class Gammaproteobacteria; order Enterobacterales; family Enterobacteriaceae; genus Xenorhabdus; species Xenorhabdus indica. The sequence continues at coordinate 118,110 of NZ_NKHP01000008.1, forward strand.
TGGATGAAACAGGCTTGGTTGCTGCGGTTGCTGCGGTTGCTGCGGTTGCTGCGGTTGCTGCGGTTGCTGCGGTTGCTGCGCAAAAGTATGCGTAGTTTCCGGCTGATGAGAAGTTTTTAAAACAGAAGAATCTGTTGAAACAGGAGCAATATTTTTTTCTTGTTCTGGCTGAATAGCCGCCTCTTCCTGTGGCATAGACTCAGAAGGCATAAATAATGGTTCTGCTGGCTCAGAAATTTCTACGCTATTATTTGGTGAAAAATAACCAAACATAGGCTGTTCAGACTGCTGCGAAACAGCAAGTTGGCTTTGATAACGTTCACGTTGCTGCTGTTCAAATTCTTTCCGCAACGTTTCTTCCTGCTCTGCTTGTTCATCAATACTGATTAGTACTTTATCATCACGGTCTTCAACAGATTGTTCTGCTGTTGTTGTTTTACCATGTGTTGGTTGGTTATAAATAGAGGTGAAATTTTCAGCTTTTACTTGTTCTGCCTCTTTTTCCAAATCATAACCATAACGCTCACGCTGTTGCGCAATAAATTGCTCACGCAGTATGTCTTGCTGCTGCTCATCCATTCTCTGTTCTTCAGCTTCAGCATTGAGTTCGGCCTGTCTTTCTTTCCGCTGCAAATGCTCAGACAAACGGTGAGAAGGGACTTTAATACCATACAATTCACGGCGAGTCGGTATTCGTACCGGATTCGGCCTTGGCATTTCAGGGCCTATTCCCTGTTTCATCTGAGGATTCTTCACAACAGCAATAGAGCTAGTTACTGAATCCCGCAAATCAGTACTCTCTTTTGAAGGCGGTGACATTGGTATAGCACTCTGTGTTGCTATGTCATTCCCCGGCTGCTCATCAGGCAGCTCAAATATATACCGGGTAGGCTCTTGCTCCTGACTATTTTCAGTTTGTTCTGATGCAGTCATCTGTTCAACTCCAGCCTGCCCTAATTCCGTTTGTATTGATTTTGCCTCTGGAACTATGGATATTTGCGGCTTAATCAGGTGAGATTTATTGTTTTGTTCCAGAGTAGATTGCATCTGTTCAAGTGAAGTATCTTCAGATTTAGAAGAAACTATTTCAGGTGAAATTGTTTCCTCTGATTTTTCCATAACTGGCTGTTCTGAATTGGTATTCACCAACTCTGTCACTGTTGGAACTGTCAGTAACACATCATCTTCATCATCAGCAATGGTGTTTTGAATAACATGAATTGCCTTTACAGGAGTTACTTTAGACTCCCCTTGTTTAGAATGGCTTATATCATCAGAAGACTCAGGAAAAGCTTCTTTTTCCAACTCATGATCATAATCAGTTTGTGTGCGACCACGATTAACCACAAAACTGAGCGAATCCAGAGTGTACTCCCCGATTTTTTCTGCAATGGTAAGCCAGGACCAGCCCGTAAATAATGTGAACCCGATAGCCCATGTACCAAGTAAGGCTAAAGTTGCACCAAGTATGTTAAACCACGGCAGGATCGCGTTACTGAACAGACTACCGATAACACCCCCTGAAGCAAAATCACCCAAATCATCAATATTGAGTGCAACCAAACCACATGAAGTCAAGATAAGAGTTAGGGCACCAATAACACGTAATGCCAGTGTGAAGAAATCCACATACTCTTGCCTATTTTTCTGACGGAAAGCATTCCAACAACCCAAAAGCATTAAGGGTGGGACTGCATAGGCAAGAATACCAAATGCTGAGAATAGTATGTCTGACAACCAAGCACCAATGCTGCCACCTAAATTATGAACAGGTTCATGCCAGGCAGTTTGTGACCAGCTAGGATCGGAAGGGTGAAAACTGACAAGTGCTACCATTAAATATACGGCACATATAGCAATAACCAACAGAACGGCTTCCAGAAGCCGACGGCCACTGCTTACTCTTTTTAATCTAACACGTTTGTCTTCTGTATATTCCTGGTTCAAGAAAGGCTCTCCAGGTTTTCCTGTTGATTAAACGGAACAACGCTGAGGTTAGCTCAGCGTTGAAACTGTATGCATAAACAGGAGTGTACCTAAATTTTTCCTGTTTTGCATCTATACACTGTACATTGTAGACAAAAGCTTAACGAGTCTTAATTACCAAACGGTTACTCTGTTTCACTTCTTCCATGACTACATAAGTACGCGTATCGTTAACGCCCGGAAGACGTAATAAGGTCTCACCAAGCAATTTACGGTACGCAGACATATCTGGCACACGTGTTTTCAGTAAGTAGTCAAAATCCCCTGAAACCAAATGGCACTCTTGAATTTCTTCCAATTTTTGTACAGCAGTATTGAACTGCTCAAAAACATCTGCTGCTCCACGGTTTAGGGTAATTTCAACGAATACCAGCAATGATGCATCCAGATAATGGGGATTCAGCAAAGCAGTATAACCAGAAATAAAGCCTTGACGCTCTAAACGACGTACGCGTTCCAAACAAGGTGTAGGTGATAATCCTACCCGTTTGGATAATTCCACATTAGAAATACGGCCGTCTTTCTGCAATTCGTTAAGGATATTACGGTCTATGCGATCAAGATCTTTTCCTGGACGCTTCTTATTATCTATCATCTTATTGCTCTCTCTTTATATTCCTACACCCATAACATTTTCCCTATCTCTTTTAAGCAATTGAGCTGGAAAAGATGTCTTCAAAGGCTAAAGCTCAATCTGTAACCAAGGCTTGGGGCCTGCACGTAATCTTCCAGAATACAATTTCCCAGAACTCGATTAACCAAAACACGACTTACTAGAGCACCGTCTTCCAGAATGTTATCTCCCAAAACACTATGTCTCTCAGAAAGCAGCTTATCGGCAATTTTTAATATTCTATGAGAAAATCATCTACTCCAAATTGTCTATTCTATAGAAACAATTGATTAGCGAGGCAGATAATTATCTCTTACATAGATGTTTTCGCAAATGCATAGCCGATTGTCAAAGTAAATGAACAAAAATCAGAACAACCTACCAAACAAATTTTCGGTAAATCGTTTCAATAGCTCGTTTCATGCCTAAAACGAATAAATGATGTTCAATTCAAAAAGTTAAGCACTCACTCCTTACATTCCCATTACATCACAGTTACTATCTATCGGTAAAATCGTTAATAACATGAATATTTTATCTGATAATCGCTTTTTTTAACTTATTATTTCTCCTACAATCCCTAAATCTGCAATATGCGATAATGGAAATGAGGTATTCATGAGTACAGCCAAACACAGTAAGCTCATCATTCTTGGCTCAGGTCCTGCTGGTTATACTGCTGCTGTTTATGCGGCCCGTGCTAATCTAAATCCCGTACTCATTACCGGGGTTGAGAAAGGCGGTCAATTGACCACCACGACTGAAGTTGAAAACTGGCCCGGTGATCCTGAGGGGCTAACAGGCCCTGTTTTGATGGAGCGTATGTTCCAGCACGCTGAAAAATTTCAGACAGAAATTATAACTGATCACATTAAGAAAGTTGATTTCTCAAAAAAAACATTCCATCTATATGGTGATGATCAGGAATATACCTGTGATGCCTTAATCATCGCAACAGGTGCCTCTGCTCGTTATTTGGGACTGCCTTCCGAAGAAGCATTTAAAGGACGTGGTGTTTCTGCCTGTGCAACTTGTGATGGTTTTTTCTACCGTAAACAAAAAGTTGCTGTCGTAGGTGGCGGTAATACTGCAGTTGAAGAAGCATTATACTTGGCGAATATTGCGTCTGAAGTTCACCTGATCCACCGCCGTGATACTTTCCGTTCAGAAAAGATCTTGATTGACCGTTTGATGGATAAGGTTAAAAACGGCAATATTATTTTGCATACTGATCGCACCTTAGACGAAGTTTTGGGTGATGAAATGGGTGTAACAGGTATCCGTATTCGCGATACGAAAAGTGACAACACTGAAGAACTGGATGTTGCAGGTGTTTTCATCGCTATCGGTCATAGTCCTAATACCGACATTTTTGCAGGACAGCTTGAGCTGGAAAACGGGTACATCAAAGTTCAGTCCGGTCTGCATGGAAATGCCACCCAGACCTCCATTCCCGGCATATTTGCCGCAGGTGATGTCATGGATCATGTTTATCGACAAGCTATCACTTCAGCCGGCACGGGCTGTATGGCTGCGCTGGACGCCGAACGTTTTCTGGACGGACTGGCAACTAAATAAGATTATCTTTCCCTAAAAGCGCTGTTTCGATAGCGCTTTTTAACAAGTAACTTTTTACAGGTAATATAGTGCTAGTGCGCGGAAGCTGGCAATACGATTACCAGCTTTTTGATATGCCGTATCATCATCTGCTAATCTGAAATTTTTCTTATGGACAAAACAAGACAATCTGAACTTGTTCGATGGCTGAAACAGCAAAGCGCTCCAGCCCGTCGATGGCTTCGTCTATCCATGCTGCTAGGGCTAATTGGTGGTTTACTGATTATCACTCAGGCCTGGCTTCTCGCTTCTATTCTTCAGGCGCTCATTATGGATAATGTTCCCCGTGAAAATCTCATCAACCAATTCCTGATGTTGATGGCTTCTTTCACGCTGAGAGCCATTGTCAGTGCTGTCCGGGAGCGCATCGGGTTTATCTGCGGTAAAGTCGTGCGTCAACAAATCCGCAGTATGGTATTGGATAAGCTGACACAATTGGGACCTGTTTGGGTAAAAGGCAAACCGGCTGGTAGTTGGGCGACCATTATTCTGGAACAAATTGAAGACATGCAGGATTTTTATTCCCGCTATTTACCTCAAATGACCCTTGCGGCTACTATCCCTGTCTTAATCCTTATCACTATCTTTCCCATCAATTGGGTCGCTGGTGTTATTCTGTTCGTAACGGCGCCATTAATCCCTATTTTCATGGCATTGGTCGGATTAGGGGCTGCTGATGCTAACCGACGCAATTTTGTTGCACTTGGTCGCTTAAGTGGTCATTTTCTGGATCGTTTACGTGGTCTCGAAACATTGCGTTTGTTCCATCGTGGAAAAGCCGAAATTAAACAAATTACCGAATCGACAGAAGATTTCCGACGCAGGACAATGGAAGTACTACGTATGGCATTTTTATCTTCTGCGGTATTGGAATTTTTTGCGGCTGTTTCCATTGCTGTTGTCGCTGTTTATTTTGGTTTTTCTTATCTGGGAGAGTTACATTTTGGCAGTTATGGCCTTGGCGTGACATTATTTGCCGGTTTCCTTGCACTTATCCTTGCTCCTGAATTTTTCCAACCACTGCGTGATTTGGGCACTTTTTATCATGCTAAAGCCCAGGCTGTGGGCGCTGCGGAATCACTTTTCACCTTGTTAAGCAGCAATGGGGAACACACCCCATACAGCGGCAGAAAAACCTTATCAGATAAAAAATCAGTGGCTATTGAAGCAAGTGAATTGGAAATTCTGTCACATGATGGGCATCGTCTTGCTGGCCCTTTAAATTTTACAATTGATAAGTATCAACGCATTGCATTAGTGGGAAAAAGTGGCGCAGGAAAAAGTTCACTGATAAATGTGTTACTCGGTTTTCTTCCTTACCGGGGTTCATTGAAAATCAATGGAAACGAATTGCGTGAGCTTGATCTCGATAAATGGCGTGAACAAGTAAGTTGGGTTGGACAAAACCCTCATCTGCCGGAACAAACGGTACTCGATAATATTCGTCTTGGTCAATTTGATGCGCCCCCAGAACAGATCCACGATGTAATGAAACGCGCTTATGTCGATGAGTTTGTCTGTGATCTCCCTGATGGTATAAACACAGTTATTGGTGATAATGCGGCTCGTCTATCTGTTGGACAGGCTCAGCGTATCGCTGTAGCACGGGCATTATTAAATCCGTGCCAGCTCTTGTTAATGGATGAACCCGCAGCCAGCCTTGATACTAATAGTGAACAACGCGTGATGATGGCATTGAATCAGGCATCCGGTCAGCAAACAACATTATTGGTTACACACTTACTGGAAGAAACGCTGAAATACGACCAAATCTGGGTTATGGATAGCGGGTTAATTATCGAAAAAGATAACTATCAAAATTTGAGCCAATCTCAAGGTGCATTTTCCCGTCTGTTGTCTCATCGCAGTGTGGAGCTTTAATCATGCGTGTATTATTCCCTTTTCTCGCACTCTATCGCCGCCATTGGTTTCTTATTAGTTTAGGTATGATTTTGGCAGTTGTAACCCTGCTAGCCAGTATTGGCTTACTTACGCTGTCCGGTTGGTTTCTTGCCGGCACTGCTGTAGCAGGATTTGCCGGAAAATATACCTTCAATTACATGCTGCCTGCGGCAGGTGTCCGTGGGGCAGCTATTTTTCGCACAGCCGGGCGTTATGGTGAGCGATTGGTCAGCCATGATGCTACATTCCGGGTATTGGCACATCTTCGGGTTTTTACCTTTCAGAAGATCCTGCCACTTTCTCCGGGAGGTATCGCTCGTTTTCGTCAGGGAGAGTTATTGAATAGGGTTGTGGCTGATGTCGAAACGTTAGATCATCTCTACCTACGTGTCATGTCTCCAGTTCTCGCTGCACTTGCCGTCATTGTTATCCTGACATTTGGCTTGGGGTTCCTTGATAAAACGCTTGCCTATACCCTTGGCGGTATTCTGTTAGGGCTGCTACTGACATTACCTTTTGTGTTTTATCATGTGGGTAAACCTTACGGCAGGAATATCACTTTATTACGCGGCCAATATCGAACATTGCTTACCAGTGCATTACAAGGTCAGGCAGAGTTGACCGTATTCGGTGCTCTTCTGCGCTTCCGCCACTCAATGTCTGAGATTGAATCCAAGTGGTTAAAGTGTCAGCAGCAGCAAGCTAATCTGACGGGGCTTTCTCAAGCCATTATGATTTTTGCCACTGGCATCACAGTGACACTGATATTGTGGCTGGCAGCAGCAGGTATAGGCGGAAACAATCATCCCGGAGCATTGATCGCTCTGTTTACATTCTGTGCTCTCGCTGCTTTTGAGTCTCTTGGGCCAGTCACTGTAGCTTTCCAACACATGGGGCAAGTTATCTCCTCAGCTACACGTGTCTCTCAGTTAATGCACCAGAAAGCCGAAGTTACCTTCCCTGCACACGGGCCAGAAAGTACAGATAATCTCAGTCTTGAGATAAAAAACATTGAGTTCACTTATCCTAATCAACCCTTGCCAGTATTACAGAATATTTCTCTGGCTCTGCAAGCGGGTGAACATATTGCTTTGTTGGGCAAAACAGGCTGTGGTAAATCGACTCTTTTACAATTATTGACCCGAGCATGGGATGTTAATCACGGAGAGATTTTAATCAACCAACAGCCTATCTCTCATTATGATGAAGCTACACTGAGATCGATAATGTCTATCGTTCCTCAGCGGATACATGTATTCAGCCATACTCTGCGCGAAAATTTGTTATTGGCAAAACCAGATGCTACTGATGAAGAATTAACAGCAGTGTTAAAGCAGGTCGGATTGGGAAACTTGCTAGACAACAATGAAAAGCTAAACTGTTGGATGGGCGAAGGTGGGCGCCAACTTTCTGGTGGAGAACAACGCCGCTTGGGTATTGCCAGGGCATTGCTGCATAATTCTCCACTTATGCTTCTGGATGAGCCGACAGAAGGGCTTGATGCAGATACTGAACAACAAATTCTGTCGCTATTACGCGATAGTTGCCAAAATAAAACGCTTATTGTAATTACCCATCGGTTAACTGGCTTACAATACATGGATCGTATCTGTGTAATGGATGGGGGGCGTATCATTGAGCAAGGGCAACACGACATGTTACTGTCCCAGCAAGGACGTTATTACCAATTCTATCAACGGCAGTATTATCCTGAGCAGGAGTGATAACTTTTATGTTGATAGCTCAATTGGATAACTCATATGAATTTCCTCATCCAACCAATGCATTAGCAGAGCCGAATGGTCTGTTAGCATTCGGAGGGGATTTGAGTGCAGAACGCTTAAAAGCAGCTTATAGTAAGGGAATTTTCCCATGGTTTTCGCCTGATGAGCCCCCCTTATGGTGGTCTCCGGATCCCAGAGCGGTTTTGATCCCTGGAGAATTACATACCGGACGTACTCTGCGACGTTTTATTCGCAAACATCCTTATCAAATTACGGTAAACTATGCTTTCGATCAGGTGATATATGGTTGTGGTCAGCGACAAGAAGGTACGTGGATCGGGGCTGATATTCAGCACGGTTATCAAACCTTGCATCAGGAAGGTATGGCTCATTCGGTTGAAGTCTGGCACAAACACCAGCTTGTTGGTGGATTATACGGTGTTAGTGTAGGAACGCTATTTTGTGGTGAATCGATGTTCAGCAAAATGGAGAATGCATCCAAGTGTGCTTTTGTGGCATTCTATCATCATTTTTTACGTCATAGCGGTCAGCTGTTTGATTGCCAGGTGTTAAATCACCATACAGAGGCACTGGGCGCGAAAAATATTCCAAGGAGAGAATTTCTCCAGTATCTTGAGCAATGTAAAAAACAATCATTGCAGGAAGGCTGCTGGGATACACAAGTGCTGGAATTATAATCAACACTTGGTGATTTATGCTGTTTACGGTGGGAGTGTCAATTCCATTATGAGGAAAATGATGGTTTAAAATACGACATTCCTTTACATAATGAGGGTTTTTCGGCATTATCTTGCCGGTTAAAAACTATGGTTGTTACATTTAGAGGATTAGATGGCCAAAGAAGACAATATTGAAATGCAAGGCACTGTGTTAGATACACTGCCAAACACCATGTTCCGTGTCGAACTAGAAAATGGACACGTCGTTACTGCTCATATTTCAGGCAAAATGCGTAAGAACTACATCCGCATCCTGACTGGAGACAAGGTTACAGTTGAGCTAACTCCATATGACCTGAGCAAAGGCCGTATCGTCTTCCGTAGCCGCTGATTCACATACCTTCTTAACACCACAGGTAAATGTGTTTTTTCAACATTCTCCTGTGGTGTCACTCTTAATCATACGGCCAGTGTTTTCCGTACTTATTTTTTTCCATATTTATTCTATCGTTTCCATACTTATTTATAGCACGGCATCTTCTGATTTTTTCTTATTCGACTTTTGTACACCTTTGAAATCGTATTTTAGTGCCTGCTTATCTTTATCAAGAGTAATCCTGACAGATCCGCCATGTACTAAGGAACCAAACAGCAATTCATTGGCTAAAGGTTTTTTCAGGCTATCCTGGATCACGCGAGCCATAGGACGAGCGCCCATCGCTTTATCGTACCCTTTATCACATAACCACTGACGGGCATCTGTACTGATTTCCAGAGAAACCCCTTTTTCATCCAACTGAGCTTGTAGTTCAACAATAAATTTATCAACTACTTGCTGAATAACTTCCGCAGAAAGTGCATCAAACCAAATGATGCTGTCAAGTCGATTACGGAATTCAGGGGTAAAGGTTCGCTTAATTTCTTCCATACCATCAATGCTATTATCCTGCTCGCTGAAACCGATGGATTTACGCTGTGTCTCACGCACCCCGGCATTGGTTGTCATGACTAAAATAACATTACGGAAATCCGCCTTCCGGCCATTGTTATCAGTCAATGTTCCATTATCCATAACTTGCAGCAGTATATTGAATACATCAGGATGAGCTTTCTCTATTTCGTCAAGCAGCAATACAGAATGAGGGTGTTTGATAATCGCATCTGTCAATAACCCCCCCTGATCATAACCAACATAACCTGGTGGTGCGCCAATCAGGCGGCTCACAGTATGACGTTCCATATATTCAGACATATCAAACCGCAGTAGCTTGATATTAAGTACTTTGGCTAACTGGACTGTCACTTCAGTTTTACCAACCCCTGTGGGTCCCGCAAATAGAAAAGAACCAACTGGTTTATACTCCTGCCTCAAACCAGCACGACTCATTTTAATGGCTTCTGTTAATGCTCCAATTGCTTTACCCTGACCAAAAACCAACATCTTCAAACGATCATCCAGTGTTCTCAATACATCTTTATCACTGGCTGAAACTGTTTTCTCAGGAATACGGGCAATACGAGCCACAACAGATTCAATGTCTGAAACATTGATTGTCTTTCTGCGACGGCTGACCGGGACTAACCTTGTTCGAGCTCCTGCTTCATCAATGACATCAATAGCTTTGTCCGGCAAATGGCGGTCAGTAATGTATTTCACGGATAACTCAACAGCAGCCCGAATAGCTTTCGATGTATAGCGGACATCATGATGTGCTTCATATTTGGCTCGTAAGCCATGAATAATCTGTATCGTTTCTTCAGAAGAAGGTTCAAGAATATCAATCTTCTGAAACCGCCGAGCCAAAGCGCGATCTTTCTCAAAGATATTGCTGAATTCTTGATAAGTTGTTGAACCAATTACCCGAATACGACCGCTGGATAAAAGCGGTTTAATCAGATTAGCGGCATCCACTTGCCCGCCCGAAGCAGCACCAGCTCCGATAATAGTATGAATTTCGTCGATAAAGAGAATACTTTTACTATCTTGTTCTAATATTTTTAACAAGGTTTTGAAGCGCTTCTCAAAATCGCCACGATATTTTGTTCCTGCCAGTAACGAACCAATATCCAATGAATAAATCGTACAATCTTTCATCACCCCAGGGACATCTTTTTGTACAATACGCCATGCAAGCCCTTCCGCAATCGCTGTTTTACCAACCCCGGATTCACCCACAAACAAAGGATTGTTCTTACGCCGACGACATAGCACCTGAATTGTCCTTTCCAATTCATGCTGACGTCCGACAAGTGGATCAATCTGCCCTTTCTGCGCTAACAGATTCAGGTTTGTAGTGAAATTCTCCAATCGATCTTCACCTATCACTTGTTCTTCCTGAACTGGATTAACGTTGTGATGAAGCTCACTATCGAGTTCATCTTTACGTGTTCCGTGAGATATAAAATTCACAACATCCAGTCGGCTAACATCATGCTTACGCAGTAAATAAGCCGCCTGAGATTCCTGTTCACTAAAAATCGCAACTAACACATTTGCCCCAGAAACTTCTGAGCGCCCTGAAGATTGAACATGAAATACCGCACGTTGCAAAACACGTTGAAAACTCAACGTTGGTTGTGTATCTCGATCATCATTCTCAGATAGTAAAGGGGTTGTTTGAGTGATAAAATTTTCTAATTCTTGGCGTAATATTGCCAAGTCGACCTTACAAGCCTCCAGTGCTTCTCGCGCTGATGTGTTACTTAACAACGCCAGCAACAGGTGCTCTACAGTCATAAATTCATGTCTGTTATCCCTTGCTTTGGCAAAAGCAATGTTGAGACTAAGCTCCAATTCTTGATTGAGCATAAGCACCTCCTCCCAAAATCAATAAGCCAGATCAGACCTTTTCTAGCGTGCAAAGTAACGGATGCTCGTGCTCCTTCGCATACATGTTCACTTGCGCAGCCTTAGTTTCTGCGACCTCTGCTGTATAAATACCGCAAATAGCCTTCCCTTGGTAATGGACATCCAGCATTAGTTGCGTTGCTCGTTCAACATCATAAGAAAAGAACTTTTGCAATACGTCAACCACAAACTCCATAGGGGTATAATCATCATTGTTAAGAATAATCTTATACATTGATGGAGGCTGTAACGCTTGCTTTTCTTTATCTTCAATAAATTCTTCAAAATTCAAACTGTTATAAAACTGACTCATTGTCTTTCCACTGAGTATTATCTTTCTACCGGATTTTAGTATGAACTAATTCGTTCTACCTCTATATATTTTATCACTGCATAAAGCACTCTGCTTATTCCCGTAGACGATCAGAACAAGTCTTCCACCTGAAAATCTGATACCGTTATCTATATCAAACTTTAACAATTTGAGACAACTTGACGCTATTTCTATGCTTGACGATGAAATGAATTTCACTACAGTGTATTTTATGAACACCATTCCTAGCTGAACGACTGTTCATGATCCTGAAATTTTTAGTGATTCCTGAATCCGAAATCATAATACGAGGGATAGAGAAGTATGGAAACAGGCACAGTTAAATGGTTCAATAATGCAAAGGGCTTTGGATTTATTTGTCCGACTGACGGTGGCGATGACATATTCGCTCACTATTCAACTATTCAGATGGATGGTTATAGGACGCTGAAAGCTGGACAAAAAGTGAATTTCAGTGTTAATCAAGGCCCTAAAGGCACTCATGCCAGTCTTATTGTTCCTTTGGAAGATGGCTTAAAATCAAGAAAAGAGTAATCAATTCTTAATTTCCACGCCACAGGTAAACAAACGTTATCTGTGGCGTGTTATTATCCATTATCCATATCATTTTTTCTCTGGCTAAGGATCTAAAATCAACGATAAGCTTGGCACAACATCTCACGTTTTCTATTCTTATCAACTCTAATATGCCAATTGTCTATCCACGATAGATATAAATGAGTTAGATGTAAATAAATTAGATGTAAATGAAATAGATGTAAGAATCAGGAGAGTTTTTTCATTAAATGTCAGTAACAACTGATTGTTACCTAAGGTCAGAAATTGCTATACAATTCAGGAAAATATTCTTCTATTCAGTATCAAAATCACTTCATTTTATTTAATGATTTCATCCTTATCATATAGTAAAAAACGCGTTGATTTTCAGTGGCTTTCCCTTTATCCTACTTGTTATTACAGTGTAAATTTATTGTTGTTATCATTTTTTGGGTTTTTATGACCAGCTAAAGGTATACCCGATAGATTACCTGCTGCGGCCATAAGTATGAATGTAGCTAATAATGAAACTCGTAAGATAAAGGGTATAAAAACAGATAAAAAGACATTTATTATAATAAGGATTGTGACATGTATTCAGGATTACTAATTATCCTCCTTCCATTGAGCCTGGGTTATCTGATCCGTCTAAATAATAAAATGATACTTACCAGGGTTCACCAACTGCTCAATGTCATGGTTTACCTCATCCTCGTTTTCATGGGCATCAGCCTTGCTATGCTGGAAGATCTGGGCAATAACCTACTCTCTATCTTGCTATATGCAATGACATTTTTTCTGTGCATCTTTACAACTAATTTACTGGCACTTTTCCTGTTGGATAAAAGAAAACCGTGGATTATTGCAGAGTATAAGCAAGAAAGCCCTCCTTCCCGTCTGCATATGGCGTTTGATTCCATTAAATTATGTGGTGCTCTAATATTGGGTTTTTTATTTGGTCTGACGGAATGGTCATGGTTTCATTTTGCCAGCAAAGCCAGTGAAATCACTTTAATTTTTTTACTTTTTCTTGTCGGGATTCAGCTACGCAATAACGGCATGACCCTGAAACAGACCCTGATTAATCGCCGTGGAACCATTGTTGCTATCGTTGTTGCGGTCAGTTCTCTTTTAGGCGGTATACTGGCTGCTTTTCTTCTAGGGCTACCGACCAAAACAGGCCTTGCCGTTGCATCTGGCTATGGCTGGTATTCTCTTTCTGGCATTTTACTCTCTGATGCCTATGGGCCAGTATTAGGCAGTACGGCTTTTTTCAATGACTTGGCTCGTGAACTGGCATCAATTATGCTTATCCCCATACTAATCAATCGATACCGTTCTACGGCATTGGGTTTAACCGGAGCTACATCAATAGATTTCACATTACCCATATTACAACGCTGTGGTGGTTTGAGTATCGTACCCGCTGCTATCGTTCATGGTTTCATTTTGAGCTTAATGACACCTATATTTATTGCATTTTTTACCCAGTAGACTTAGCTCATGTTTTTGGTATAAAAAATTCGCACCATCATTTAACAGCATAATACTTAATCAGAAAAAACATGTTAGAGAACAAAAAAACCAAAAAAATATCAGCGACATGATTAGTTAACCTATTAAACTGACTAAAACAACAATCTTATACAGACAATATTGCATAGTTATTCTTTTAAGATTAATATCCCATCAATCAGTTAACCATTCATATTTTTCGCATGAAAATTCAATTAAAAAACATCGATTACTTCTATGGAACTCATCAGGCTTTATTTGATATCAATTTCGAATGTGCTTCAGGAGAAACCGTAGTATTACTAGGGCCTAGTGGCGCGGGCAAAAGTTCCTTACTACGAGTCCTGAATTTACTGGAGATGCCACGTTCTGGTCAGTTAAGTGTGGCACAGCATCAATTTGACTTTAAACACCCCCCTGGTGAAAAAGAAATCCGTGTCCTACGGCAGAAAGTGGGTATGGTTTTCCAACAATACAATTTGTGGCCACACCTGACCGTAATGGATAACCTGACTGAAGCTCCCCGTCGAGTATTAGGACTACCTGAACAACAAGCGCAGGAAAAAGCGGTAAAATTACTCTCCCGTCTTCGTCTGGAAGAGTTTTCCAATCGTTTTCCATTACATTTGTCAGGCGGACAACAGCAACGTGTCGCCATTGCACGAGCGTTGATGATGGAACCTCAAGTTCTGCTGTTTGATGAACCCACTGCTGCACTTGATCCAGAAATCACATCTCAAGTCGTTGACATAATAAAAGAGTTGGCAGAAACCGGGATCACACAAATTATCGTGACACATGAGGTAGAGCTTGCCCGTAAAACAGCAAGTCAGTTCATCTACATGGAGAAAGGACGAATTATAGAAAAAGGTGATGCAAGCCATTTTTTGGAGCCTCATACAGAAGCTTTTGCTAATTATTTAGCACACTGAACCTACTATATTAATTCAGCCAATCGGATAACTCGTTAACAAAAAAATACCAATAACATTCATCAACCACATGCGCATGAATTACAGGACATGGCAATGAAAAAATTATTACTTGCAGCCTTACTAAGTTCAATAACACTATCCGCGACCGCAGCAGAAAAACAAACACTCCGTTTTGCCACTGAAGCAACCTATCCTCCTTTTGAGTTTATTGATGAAAATAATAAAATACAGGGATTCGATGTGGATTTAGCAAACGCTATATGTAAAAGGATCCATGCCGAATGTACCTTCACCAACCAAGCATTCGATAGTCTCATTCCTAGCCTGAAATTCCGCCGCGTTGATGTATTGATGGCAGGTATCGATATTACGCCTGACAGACAGAATCAAGTTGATTTCACTGATACTTATTATGACAACTCGGCCATATTTGTCACTGCCAAAGGAAAATATTCACAACTTACTGAACTTAAAGGAAAACTAGTAGGTACTCAAAACGGCACAACACATCAAAAATATCTCATGGAACAGCATAAGGAGCTAAAAAGTGTTCCTTATGACAGCTATCAAAATGCGATCCTTGATCTGAAAAATGGGCGTATTGATGCATTATTCGGTGATACTGCTGTTGTTAATGTGTGGCTAAAAAAGAATAAAGAACTGGGTACTATTGGCGAAAAAGTTACTGACAAAAATTATTTCGGTACAGGTTTAGGTATAGCTGTTCGTAAAGGTAATACCGTCTTATTGAACAAACTGAACCAGGCTCTGGCTGAAATTAAGCAAGATGGCACTTATGACACTATCTACAAGGTCTGGTTTGAACAATAATTAGCTGAATCTTTATGAATGAACTTCAATCTTTAATCAGTGCCGCTGGTATAACCGTCGGCCTTGCTATTGCATCTCTGGTAGCTGGTCTGATTCTGGCAATGCTTTTTGCTACCTGGGAATCTTCCCGTTGGAAACTCTTTGCATTTCTAGGATCCTGCTGGGTTACTTTGATCCGTGGACTACCTGAAATTTTAGTGGTTCTTTTTATCTATTTTGGGAGTTCACAACTTCTGATCACCCTGTCAGAAGGAATTGATATCAATCTTGTGGTGTGGCAATTCAGGATACAAATGGAAATTGACAGTTTTGATGTCAGCCCTTTCCTTTGTGGTGTTATTGCCCTCTCTCTACTTTATTCTGCATATGCCTCTCAAACACTAAGGGGAGCATTGAAAGCAATCCCGATAGGGCAACGAGAAGCCGGGCAAGCATTAGGGTTAAGCCAAAGCCATATCTTTTTTCGTTTAATTATGCCGCAAATGTGGCGCCATGCTTTGCCGGGGCTTGGTAATCAATGGTTAGTCTTATTGAAAGACACAGCGTTGGTCTCACTGATAAGTGTTAATGATCTGATGTTACAAACAAAAAGTATTGCCACCCGCACACAAGAACCATTCACCTGGTATATGGTTGCCGCCGCTATCTACCTGCTTATTACATTGGTGAGCCAATTTATCCTCAAACGACTTGAAGTGCGCGCTACTCATTTTGAACGGAGTACTTCTGATGTTTGAGTATGTAAAGGATATTTTACCAGGTTTACAAACCAGCCTGAGTCTGACTGTTACCGCATTGCTGGTAGCATTTATGATGTCTGTCACCCTGACTGCTATTCTGACGATGAAACTGCCGGTATTATCGCAATTGGTGAAAGGCTACATCACACTGTTTACCGGAACCCCCTTGCTCGTACAGTTCTTTTTGATTTACTACGGCCCAGGACAATTTCCGTCACTGAAAGCATATCCATGGTTATGGCAACTCATGTCCGAACCATGGCTTTGCGCTATGGTGACATTAGCATTAAATAGTGCAGCATATTCGACTCAACTTTTTTATGGTGCAGTTAAAGCAATTCCGGCCGGACAATGGCAATCCTGCTATGCTCTTGGGATGTCAAAAACGCATTCTCTGTGCATTCTGTTACCTTATGCCCTCAAAAGAGCACTTTCCTCCTATTCGAATGAGGTTGTATTAATTTTCAAAAGCACTTCATTGGCCAGTACGATAACGCTGCTGGATATAATGGGATACAGCCAACTCCAGTTTGGCCGCAGCTATGATGCAACAGTATTTGTTGCCGCAGGTATTATTTATCTTTGTATAAATGGCCTTTTAACATTACTCATGCGCTTGATTGAACGACGCACCTTATTATTTGAGCAACGTAATTAAGATTATCTGTATTATTGTTATTTTCACTTCCATTGTTGATTGCTATTTGTTATCAGTAATCTATTACCAACAAGCTGTTATCAACAATGGAAATATCTCTCATTCCGGTTAATTGCCAACAATAACTAATAATGCCAGCGTTTCATAATGCTCTGTATGGGGGAACATATCGAATAATTGTACTTTCTCTATTCGGTATCGTTCGAGCATAGTAATATCTTTTGCCATAGTTTCAGCATTACAGCTTGAATAAAGAATAAATTTAGGAGCCATACGATTAAGATATTGGCAAAGCGCCTTACCCATTCCTCTGCGTGGAGGGTTAACCAGCACCAACTCAGGGAGCTGAGATTTATCAAGAGCAAAACGTGTAGAATCCAGCGCCTGAAATTCAACATGTTTAAGTCCAAGGCTATTAGCCGAATTCTTCGCACAAGCAATAGCTTCCTCACTGATTTCAATACCAGTCAGCCTTGTCTCTTCATCTGCACAATGCAGGCCAAAACCACCTGCTCCACAAAACAGATCCCACATACTGTTTATATTCAACTCTCTGACCCACTGCCCGGCAGTTGCATAGAGTCGTGAAGCAATATCGGGATTAGTCTGGAAAAAGCTACGGGGGCGAATATACAACGGAATATTATTAAAATTTTCCTGTAGCATGTTCTTTTCAGTGAAAATGATCTCTTTTTCACCTTCCAGGATCGCCATATGAACAGGCTGAATGTTTGCGGAAATCACCACTAATTGTGGTAATTGTTCTTGTAACCACGGTAAAGCACGTTTTAACTGTTCCAACTTGGTTTCTGAACGCAACACAAATCGCAGCATAATTTCTCTGCTAGCACGACTTTCGGTCAATAAAATATATTTGAGCTCACCTTTTTTACGTGCAACGTTGTATGGAACTAATCCCGCTTTAGCAATAAATACTTTTATTACTTCGAGTACTGACTGGAAATGTTGTGGATATAAGGGACAATCGCAAAGATCGACTGTCCTACCATCCCGGTGCAACATCCCAAGTAGCGGACGCTCAACACTGCCACTCACTACCATTTTAGCTTTATTACGAAATTCAGTAAGTTGACTGGCAACAGGAGGTTGCCAGCACGTTATTGATGATAGTTGTAAAAGTTGTTGTAAATGTTCTTGTTTATCAGACAATTGTTTTAAATAGGACTTATCAAGCCACTGGCAGGAGTGACAATGCCCCGCGGTATACTGCGCACACTGCATTGTAAAAAACCACATTAAAAAATATTAGTGCAAGGTAAACGTTGATGTTTTTGTTGAAGTTTGTGATTCTTCATCTTCTACTTCCATTTCCATCTCGTTTTCCATGTCACTATTAACATAAAGGAAATTATTACTGTGAACTTCAAAGATCACATTAGCAATTTGTTCCTCACTCTGCTTCATAAAATGAGAAAATTGCTGGAAAGTCATACCAGCAGCGATAGGAAATGCCTGGCAAACAATCAGTTTGGGTAAATTTTCGTCCTGAACATCAAGAAATGCCTTAACAGTAAGGGAACTGGCATTAATCTGGCTCAAATTTGCCACTAATGGAATAATCGCAGTTGGCCTGACCTCCGCCAAAGCGGAGAAAAAGACAACCTCCCCTAACAGATCAAGCTTGGCATCAAACAAGCCATCAATGTTCTGCATATGAGGCAAATGTAATACTGGACTTGCTTCATTCTCAAAATAAGAGATTTTGAGTTTATCAAGCCAATTACGTAATGTTGCTAAATTTGGGATAACCATAGAATCCATTGAATCAACCTCATATGACTAAAAGTGACATATGCTACCTTCAGAAAACACGACTAGGATAGCAACATGAAATCGTTAACCTATTTTGTTTTTTCTTCATCAGAGCCAATCTGATGATTTTTACTTGCTTTCTTATGATCAATTCCTAAGAAAGAAAGATTATAGATCGCACGCCAGATAATATGGATAGCTGCGGGTATCAAACAACCAATACCCAATAAGATCATAGCAATGTGTGCTTCTGTCGTCATTAATAAAGGCGATAGAATTATGCTACCAGTTATCGACAAATAGACTAAAGCCAACAACCCAATTCCCAATATTTCTAATAAAATAACCAGCTTTGGCATATCAGCCAACGAACGCATCTCTTTCGATGTACTTTTCTTCATTTGTTGACTACCTTCCAAATCTGATATGTGAGATGTTTTTTTAACCGTTCTCATCAGGCTACCATACATAAATATCTGCTATATCCTTTGTCCTTCAAGTTACCTCTTTTGTTGGCTACATCTTGAAATCCATGAGGTCTAATTGGTGGGGCTGATTAAAGCGAAAGGAAATTCCTGCTTTTTTTTACCCGCTCTTACAGGCATAGTAACCCAAGATGACATACCTATGTAGTCCATGGCTATTACCAATAAGGAGTTTATTTTATATGTACACAGTCATTTTTGGTCGTCCCGGTTGTCCATACTGCGTCCGCGCTAAGGAGCTGGCTGAAAAATTAAAAACAGAGCGCAAAGATTTTGACTACCGTTATATTGATATCTGGGCAGAAGGCATCACCAAAGACGACTTATCAAAAACAGTAGGTAAACCTGTTGAGACTGTTCCTCAAATTTTCATTGATGAAAAACATATTGGCGGCTGTACAGATTTTGAAGCCTACGCCAAAGAAAATCTGGAACTATACAAATAATCGTAGCATCCGCTATTTAAGTGAGAGAAAAATTCTCTTTCTGGATAGCGGCATGCGCCTAATTATTCAACAAAACTCCGCCCCATACTTCTCAATCTACCGCCGCACTGAAAAAATTCAGTAATTTTTTTTCGATCTTGAGAACTTTCATGTTTTCACACAGTCTGAATTAGTGCCACTGCTTTTCTTTGATGTCCCCATATTGAGGAGCCCGATAGTCATCCCCTTTGGTTAAAGACTATCGGGTTTTTTGTTTATGCCGGAATTTTTTGTTTTTACAAGAAAAGAACAGTCATAAGGAACATGCACACATCAATACATTATTTACTCACTTCAATTTTAATCAGTATTAAACAACATGACGAATTTAGGCGATATCTCTTTACTAAACCACATGATAAAATTATTGTTTTGCACAGTATTTGATAAAGCACGTTATCATATTCTTACTTCAATGCACGTGTGAGGCTCATTTTGCTAGAACAACTGAACCACGATTTGTTTACTCTTATCAATGCTACACCAGATTCATCACCAGGTATGATCATGTTTTCAATCTTTGTTGCAAAATATCTGGTGTATGTATACCCCATCACCTTGGTAGTTTGCTGGCTTTGGGGGGAAAAAGACGCTATCTCACACCAGCGCATTGTTGTCAGTAAATCTTGTATTGCATTTGCCTTTGCAATAACAGTTTCAGCAATTATTGGAATGCTGGTTCCACATGCACGCCCTTTTGTTGAAGGTGTTGGTCATAATTTTCTTGCTCATGCGCCAACAGTTTCTTTCCCCAGTAACCACGGTACAGCCGTGTTTACTTTTGCACTAGCATTTATCTTCTGGCACCGCATCTGGTCAGGTTTTTGTCTGATGGTGATTGCCTGCGCTATTGTCTGGGCCAGAGTTTATGTCGGAGTTCACTGGCCAATTGATATGCTTGGCGCATTTTTGGTCAGCCTAATGGGATGTGCATTTTCCCAAATATTCTGGCACCTCTATGGAGCATGCTTGCAAAGCAAACTAACCTGCCTTTACCAATTCTGCTGTGCCTTTTTAATCAGACGAGGTTGGGTACAAAGTTAAATCAAG
The DNA here is from genome assembly GCF_014467235.1 of Xenorhabdus indica. Taxonomy (GTDB): domain Bacteria; phylum Pseudomonadota; class Gammaproteobacteria; order Enterobacterales; family Enterobacteriaceae; genus Xenorhabdus; species Xenorhabdus indica. The sequence continues at coordinate 138,823 of NZ_NKHP01000008.1, forward strand.
CTCTCAACATCGCAACAGAAAATGGATTCCCCCAGAGACTTGAGATCTTGTAACTGGGGGAACTATGATTAAGAAAGTGAGTAGTGTGGCTGTACACAATAACTTCTCATTTGACAAATCCTCTGTGTTATCTAAAAAATAAATAGATCAGCAATCGATATAAAGCACTTCGTTATATATAACATTATATAACTGTAATAAGATTACTCTTTCTTTACAAATCAAACCTTGTTTGATTTTTTTTATTCAACATCTTTTAAACATCAAGAAGATTATTAATTCATAATATTAATGAAACCAAAATCCCAATCATACAGCACACATTTCAAACCAAAATAAAAGTCATTATTATTTTACTGTTATTTCATACTGATACAGTAAAATATAGAGGAAAGAATTTATAGCTAAAGAGATAAGGATTATATTAAGCCAGAACTGAAATCCCTCATGAAAAATAATATATTAATATTTTAATAAAAAATCAGGAATAGTAAACGAACACAGAATGTTGAAATCTAATTAATGATATTTATTATCCATTTTTTTATTCATACATCTTATTTAATATTTAATTAACATCATCATAAGAACTCATAACATATTAACTTTACGATATAAATCTTACAATTGCGAGAGCGATCACGGTACATTTTACTAAAAATAATTATATTCCCCCTAGCAAAAGTCTGTGATTAAGTTTTTTTGATTTAAACATCAAAAATTAGAACTAAACTGGATCTCGAATCCTCTGCTTAAAATGACCATATTTTAGGCAATATTATTAATGTAGAAATAAAAGTGTTTAAATAAACATCAGAACAATATCTGACAATTTATTATTCATATAACGAATCCAACTCGCGCATTTTATTAATGTGCGGGTTTAGCAATTTTTAAATTTTACTTTACCGCGTTATTTCGGAGATATTTATGGACACATCTCAAACAGGTTCAATCGCATCCTCTGCTTTCAGCAAAAGCGATCATTCTACCTGGCGTAAATCAGACACTGTATGGATGTTAGGATTATATGGTACAGCCATTGGCGCTGGCGTTCTGTTTCTTCCCATAAACGCCGGTATTGGTGGGTTAATACCACTTATCATCATGACACTGCTTGCACTTCCGATGACATTCTTTGCCCACCGTGGCATGTGTCGCTTTGTCCTGTCCGGCAAAAATAGCGGCGAAGATATCACTGGCGTGGTAGAAGAACATTTCGGTAAAGTGGCAGGTTTTTTAATCACCATTCTGTACTTCTTTGCAATTTACCCTATCCTGTTGGTTTATAGTGTTGCGCTAACCAATACGGTAGAAAGTTTTATTACCCACCAGCTACATATGGATGCTCCGCCTCGTGCACTGCTGGCGCTGTTATTGATCCTGGGCGTTATGAGCATTATTCGTTTCGGCGAACAAATGATTGTCAAAGCAATGAGTGTCCTGGTATTCCCATTTGTCACCGTTTTGATGCTTCTGGCTCTGTATCTGATCCCCCACTGGAACACGGCTATCTTTGATACTTTATCACTGGAAAATGCCGTATCTTCAACCAATAGTCATGGTCTGCTGTTCACCCTGTGGTTAGCGATCCCAGTAATGGTTTTCTCTTTCAATCATTCCCCCATCATCTCTGCATTTGCTGTAGCAAAACGTGAAGAGTACGGTGAAAATGCGGAAAAAAAATGTTCACGCATTCTGGGCTATGCTCACATCATGATGGTACTGACAGTCATGTTCTTCGTCTTTAGCTGCGTACTAAGCCTGTCACCTGAAAATCTGGCAGAAGCCAAAGCACAAAACATTACTATTCTGTCTTATCTGGCTAACCATTTTAATGCACCAGTCATTGAATACATTGCACCGTTCATTGCCTTTATCGCAATTACCAAATCATTCCTTGGTCACTATCTGGGTGCCCGTGAAGGTTTTAATGGCATCATTAACAAGGCACTGAGCACACAAGGAAAAACTATTCAGCACAAGACGCTGAATCGTATCACCAGTTTGTTCATGCTAATCAGTGCCTGGATTATTGCAACACTTAACCCAAGTATTTTGAACATCATTGAATCTCTGGGTGGACCAATCATTGCCATGATCCTGTTCATCATGCCAATGTATGCTATTCATAAAGTTCCAGCTATGCGCAAATATGCAGACAAACCAAGCAATATCTTTGTCATTGTTACAGGTTTAATCGCCATTTCAGCAGCCATTTATTCTGTGATGTAATGTATATATCAGGCAGCTTTCTACAATCGTTACCCTAAAACAAAATCGCTGCCCTGAAACAAATGCCAGCCACGATAAAGGTGACTGGCATTTGTTTAATTTCTGAGTATTTTCAAATTATTATTTTTTTACTTATTCATTCACTAATTGAAAATTGAGTTAAACCAACCGCTGACGGTCAGTACAATAAAATCCCAAACGCGGCCAAAGAACCCTGTCTCCTCAACGGCTTCTTTGACTACCAGCGGGCGTTGTTCAATGACCTTGCCATCCAGCATAAAATTAACCGTTCCTACAACCTGATTTTTTGCCAATGGCGCTTCCAGTGGTGTCTGATTCAGTGTAAAACTTGCTTTCAAATTACCCGACTGCCCACGCAAAACCGTAACTGCCGCATCTTTTTCTACCCCTAAAGCAACTTCCGGGCGAGTTCCATACCACACTTTTTCTGTTACTAGTACATCATCGGCCTTAAGCGAGGTACTGGTTTCATAAAAACGGAAACCCCATACCAGGAGCTTTTCACTGTCCACAAAACGAATTCGATCACTTGGAGCACCCAGAACAACTGAGATTAAACGCATTGGACCTTCTGTTGCAGAAGCAACAAGATTATATCCTGCTCCACTGGTATGGCCTGTCTTTATACCATCCACGCTCATGTTTTGATTCCACAACAAACGGTTACGGTTAGGCTGACGGATTTTGTTGAAAGTGAATTCTTTTTCTTTATTCAGCGCATATTCTTCTGGAACATCACGGATCATTGCCTGACCCAAAAGTGCCATATCACGAGCAGTACTATACTGCCCGGCGGCATCTAAACCATGAACAGTCTTAAAATGAGTATTTGTCAGACCTAGCGATTGGGAGTATTTATTCATTAAATCAACAAAAGCATCCTGACTACCTGCAACATGATCTGCAAGAGCAATGCTGGCATCATTACCAGACTGGATCACAACACCACGATTTAAATCAATGACTTTGACTCTATCTCCGGGTTTTAAAAACATCAGGGAAGACCCTTTAAGTACCGGATTACCTGTCGCCCAGGCATCTTTTCCGACAGTGACCAAATCCTCTTGGGAAACTTTGCCAGCTTTCATCGCCTGCCCAATCACATAACTGGTCATCATCTTTGTCAGACTCGCAGGATCCAAACGCTCATCAGGGTTATGTGACGCCAGAATTTTTCCACTGGCATAGTCCATCAAAATATAAGCTTTAGCATCAATCTCTGGCGCAGCCGGTTCATTTATCGCGTATACGTTGGTACTTGCCAGCCAAAAAACACTTAGCCCCACTGTAAAAAACTTTATTATCTTTATCTGACCTCTTTTTTTCATCATCGATCGCCTTTTTTCTCTGACAGCCAAAATATAAAACCTCTATTAATATAGGATGTTATGAGATAAGTCTCCAACCCAATAACGTAAAGATTTTTCTGTCATTCACATGAATTCATTGTCATATTATCAATAACTCAGAACAACCTGATATTAAGGAGAAAATGATGCTGACAGTCTGGGGCCGTAAGAATTCATCAAATGTAAAAAAGGTTCTTTGGTGTCTGGAAGAATTAAAGATCCCATACCAGCAAATTGATGTTGGTGGAAAATTTGGCAAACTTGATGATCCAAAATATTTACACATGAACCCTAATGGCGTTATTCCATGTTTACAGGACGATGATTTTATCCTGTGGGAATCAAATGTGATAGTCCGTTATATTGCGGAAAAATTTGGCAAAGATATTCTATATCCAACTGATATTAAAGAAAAATATAATGTCGAAAAATGGATGGATTGGATAAGCTGTAATCTCTTTCCTCCTATCAAACAGCTCATGATAAACCTTGTCAGAACTCCAGAAGCGCAACGCGATCAAAAAATCATATCTCAAGCATTAGCAGAGATAGAAAAACTACTGAAAATTGCTGATGAAACATTGGGCAAACAAACCTATCTTTCCGGTGATAAATTTGGTATGGCTGATATCGCCCTTGCCCCCTTTGTCTACCTATGGATTAATGTCGTGACAGAACGACTATCGCTGCCAAACTTAGAACGCTGGTATCAATTAATGACTGAAAGGCCAGCGTTCAAAAAAATCGTTATGATTGAAATAAATTAATTACAGGCTCATCGGCATTCTACCGGGATCTGGATATTGGTACTCGAACCCCAGTTCCCGGCAAATGCGACTTCCATCAACCGTTTTACATTTCCCAGTCTGATTTTCCATTTCCTCATCTTCCGGTTGTAAAAATTCTGGCGGGGTTAAATTAAGCTGACGACAGGCTTGTAAGTAAAACTCCGATCTTTTAGGGTGTTCCGGAGCACACAAATTATAGATATTGCCTCCTTCAGAACGCTGAATAAGGAGTTTAATAGCAGAGATAGCATCATCCTGATGAACTAAATTAACTGCGTTTTCTCCCCCAGCAATCGCTTTCTGCCCTGTCAAAAAACGTCCTGCATGGCGACCACTACCTACCAAACCCGCCAAACGCAGGATATCAACAGATGTATTGGGTAAGTGATGCAACCAGTTTTCCAGCTCAACTAATGCTCTGGCAGATTGAGTTTCAGGAAACAATGGCGCATCTTCATTGAGATGGCCGACAGAAGAACCATAAACGGAAGTTGAGCTGGTAAAAATAATATGAGGGACAGAATACGAGAGCGCAGTATCAACAAGTAACTGTACTGCTCTGACATACTCTGCCCCACCTCCTGCAACTCTGCTAACAGGCAATGTCAGAACCAATACATCAACTGACATAAGTTGTTCAAGTTTATCAGGTGTACAGATGATTTCAGGGGTCAAATTCAATAAATGACAGTCAACTCCACACATACAAGCTGCTTCAACACCATCCGGGGTTGTTTTGCTACCGACTACCTGTATACCACTCCCTTGCAAGGCTTGTGCCAGTGGCATTCCTAACCATCCCAGTCCAATAATTGAAACCTTTTTCACCATGATTCTCCCCAGCCCATATGATTTTGATTATTGAAGCAAATTACGCCTGTAAAAGATATCACCCGCTCACTTTCCTAAAGAGGATAAAAATAATTTTCATATAAAACAAAAAATTAATAGCGAAAAATAACTTTTTTAAAAAAAAGGTTGCTTTCCATATAGAGGATCAGATAGGTTAAATAGCAGACAGTTAATTTCTTATATCTGCTAACATCTAACATATAGCAAACATATATATAAAGTTAAGCATAAAGTTTTCCTGAAGTCACAAAGTAAGCCAAACATAAGTAACGCTAAAACATGCCATTGCTTACAAAACCGTGACTTGGAAGGCGATAAATATACACTCAAATTATTAATCACATACTCGACAGAGAGCATACATATTATGAATCGTATTCAATTTAACCATCACCATCATCATCCTGATTAGTCTTTCAGGCTGTTGTGTGCTGGAAGACGTTTAATAACTCTTCCGGTGGTGTGAATGCGATAAAAAAACCCTCGGAAGATTTTCCGGGGGTTTTTTTATGCCCAACAGATTCCGAGTTGCCTAATTTTTAAATTTATATATTGATATAGGGTAGACATAACATGTTAGATAAAACTCGATTACGGATAGCTATGCAGAAATCAGGACGCTTGAGTGATGACTCCCAGGCATTACTGGCACGCTGTGGCATCAAAATCAATTTACAACAACAACGCCTGATCGCATTCGCAGAAAATATGCCTATTGATATCTTACGTGTCCGTGATGATGATATTCCTGGTCTTGTAATGGATGGTGTTGTCGATTTAGGTATTGTTGGTGAAAATGTACTCGAAGAAGAATTGCTTAGTCGTCTCGCACGGGGAGATAGTCCGCAATATACCACACTGCGCCGCCTTGATTTTGGCAGTTGCCGCCTTTCTCTCGCCGCCCCTCTTGATTATGACTATACTGGCGTAGAATGTTTGCAAGACTCTCGTATCGCTACCTCTTACCCGCACCTATTAAAACACTATCTGGATCAAAAAGGTATTCAATTCAAACCCTGTCTTCTCAATGGCTCTGTTGAAGTTGCTCCCAGGGCAGGATTGGCCGATGCCATCTGTGATTTGGTATCAACTGGTGCAACATTGGAAGCAAATGGGCTGCGGGAAGTTGAAGTTATCTATCGTTCAAAAGCCTGTCTGATCCAACGTGATGGTGAAATGCCAGAAACAAAACAACAACTCATTAATAAGTTGATGATCCGCATTCAAGGTGTCATTCAGGCTCGTGAGTCCAAATACATCATGCTACATGCTCCAAGTGACAAGTTAGAAGAAATTATCTCATTACTGCCGGGCGCAGAACGCCCAACTATTTTGCCTCTGGCTGGAGCTCAAAACCGTGTCGCCATGCACATGGTCAGCAGTGAAACTCTATTCTGGGAAACGATGGAAAAACTCAAGACACTGGGTGCCAGCTCCATTCTTGTTTTACCCATTGAAAAGATGATGGAGTAATCCTGATGAGTGCTAATCTTAATATAACTTTGAGCAATACCGCTGATTTTAACACCATCATTCACTGGCAAGAATGTACGCCGGAACAGCAACAAATGCTGCTAGCCCGCCCTGCTGTTGCCGCATCTGAAAATGTTACCAGTACGGTAAAACAGATCCTAAAAACCGTCAAAGAGCGAGGAGATGAAGTATTACGGGAACTTAGTCAACATTTCGATAATATCGCAGTTAATACCATCCAAATTTCTGTAGATGCGATTAACACCGCAACCAAACGCCTGGCACCAGAAATCAAACAAGCTATGCAACAGGCCATGAACAATATCCGCCTGTTTCATGAAGCACAAAAACCAACAGTAATTGAAGTAGAAACTATACCCGGTGTGTATTGCCAGCAAATTACACGGCCAATTGATTCAGTAGGGCTATACATCCCCGGAGGTTCCGCGCCATTACCTTCCACTGTGCTAATGCTCGGCACTCCCGCCCGTATCGCAGGATGCCGTAAAGTAATTTTATGCTCTCCACCACCGATTGCTGATGAAATACTCTACGCTGCCCAATTATGCGGTATCAGCGAAATATTTCAGATTGGTGGTGCTCAAGCCATTGGAGCAATGGCATTTGGTACAGAATCCATCCCTAAAGTGGATAAAATTTTTGGTCCAGGTAGTGCCTGGGTCACCGAAGCCAAACGACAAGTAAGCCAACACCTTGATGGTGCAGCCATTGATATGCCGGCTGGCCCCTCAGAAGTACTGGTAATTGCAGACAATAGTGCTAATCCCACATTTACCGCAGCAGACCTACTTTCACAAGCAGAACATGGCCCAGATTCCCAAGTTATATTGGTCACACCTGACGAAAATTATGCCAAGCAGGTCATTCGTGAAATCGAGAAACAACTCCTCACGCTGCCACGTCAACAAATCGCTATTCAGGCCTTACAATCCAGCCGTATCATTGTCACTGCTAATATTGACCAATGTGTGACAATCAGTAACCAATATGGCCCTGAGCACTTGATCATCCAAACGCGGCAACCAGAACAGCTTGTAGACAAAATCACCAATGCGGGTTCCATTTTCCTTGGCAACTGGTCGCCTGAATCTGCGGGAGATTATGCTTCTGGTACAAATCACGTATTACCAACTTATGGTTATACCTCAACCTACTCAAGCCTCAGTTTGGCTGATTTCCTGAAAAGAATGACAGTTCAGAAACTCACACCACAAGGTTTAAAAAAACTTGCACCAACTATAGAAACACTGGCACAGGCAGAACAACTCACTGCGCACAAGAATGCGGTCACATTACGTATAGCTGCTCTGAACAGTACAGATAGTGCAGACAATGCCGACACTCATCCCAAAGCTTAAGGAGCAATAATGAGCACTGTTTTTGATGTCAATTTACTGGCAAGAGAAAATATCCGCAAATTAGTCCCTTATATGTCAGCCCGTCGTCTGGGTGGCAAGGGTGATATTTGGTTAAATGCCAACGAATATCACACCGCCCCTGATTTCCAATTCTCGGAAAAAACGCTCAATCGCTATCCTGAGTGCCAACCTGTAACGGTTATTCAGCGTTATGCAAATTACACAAACCTGCAACCAGAACAAGTGCTTGTCAGCCGTGGAGCAGATGAATCCATAGAGCTGCTGATCCGCGTTTTCTGCGAACCGGGTAAAGATGCCGTTCTGTTTTGCCCTCCAACATACGGTATGTACAGTGTCAGCGCTGAAACCTTCGGTGTCGAGCAGAAAAAGATCCTCAGCAGTACTGACTGGCAGCCAAATACTACAGCAATCCAAAATAATCTGGATCGCGTCAAATTGATCTATATCTGCAACCCGAATAATCCAACAGGTAATTTGATTGATCCCGCTGCATTACGCCAGATCCTCGAACTTACCCACAATCGTGCCATTGTTGCCATTGATGAAGCCTATATCGAATTCAACCCGCAAAATACTACCATTCACTGGCTAAAAAAGTATCCCCACTTGGTGATTTTGCGAACCCTCTCGAAAGCTTTTGCTTTAGCAGGGCTACGTTGTGGATTTACTCTGGCTTCTGCCGATATTATCGCGCTAATGTTGAAAGTGATTGCTCCTTATCCACTTGCTACGCCTGTTGCAGATATCGCAGCACAGGCACTAACTGCAACAGGCATTCGGACAATGCAAAACCGGGTAGGAGAAATTATTGCTAATCGAGCTTATCTACAAGCAGCACTTGATGAACTGATATTGGTGGAAAAGGTATTTCCCAGTGAAGCCAACTATATCCTGGTGAGATTCACCAATGCTGAATTAGTATTCAGAGCATTATGGGATCAGGGCATTATCCTGCGCGATCAACAAAAACAACCGGGATTAGAAAATTGCTTACGTATTACTGTTGGCAACCGTAGTGAATGTGAGCGGCTTGTCAATGCCATTGCTACTCTTTGCAAACAAATTTGCAAACAAACTCAACAAGTACAGGAAACAGAAAATCCATGAGCCAGAAATTGCTTTTCATTGACCGCGATGGAACATTGATTACTGAACCACCAACGGACTATCAAGTCGACCGCCTTGATAAATTGGCTTTTGAAGCTGACGTGATCCCTGCTCTACTGACCCTGCAAAAATTCGGTTACAAACTAGTTATGGTCACTAACCAAGATGGATTAGGTACAAGCCGTTTTCCTCTAGCTGATTTTGAACCACCTCATGCTCTGATGATGCAAATTCTTACTTCACAAGGTATCCAGTTTGAAGAGATATTAATCTGTCCTCACAAACCGGAAGATAACTGTGATTGCCGCAAACCAAAACTCGGTTTGGTGGAGAAATACCTGGCAGATGGTGTTATGGATACCAAGAACAGTTACGTGATTGGTGATCGGGAAACTGACCTGCAATTAGCCCGAAAAATGGGAATACAAGGCATTCGTTATCAAGCTGATTCACTGGACTGGTCAGCCATTTGTGAACAGTTGACCCATAAAGATCGTCATTCCAGCGTAAACCGTAAAACGAAAGAAACTACGATCAATATTGACATTTGGCTGGACCGAGAAGGAGAGAGTCGCATTAATACAGGCGTCGGTTTCTTTGATCATATGCTGGATCAGATCGCCACTCATGGTGGTTTTCGCATGAACATTCAAGTTGAGGGTGATCTTTATATTGATGATCATCACACTGTTGAAGACACTGGTCTTGCATTAGGGGAAGCTCTGAAACAAGCATTAGGTGATAAACGTGGTATTGCCCGTTTCGGATTTACGCTTCCAATGGACGAATGTCTTGCCCGTTGCGCCCTGGATATTTCCGGCCGACCACACCTTGAATATAAAGCTGAATTTAAACATCAACGTGTTGGGGATTTAAGTACAGAGATGATCGAACATTTTTTCCGTTCCCTCTCTTATACAATGGGATGTACCTTACACCTGAAAACTAAAGGTAAGAATGATCACCATCGTGCCGAAAGTTTGTTTAAAGTTTTTGGCCGCACCCTAAGACAAGCTATCCGCATAGAAGGCGATACCTTGCCCAGCTCTAAAGGTGTCTTATAAGAGAAAATGATGATGAAAGTTGTTATTTTGGATACAGGCTGTGCCAATCTTGCCTCCGTTGCCTATGCTGTCCGTCGGTTAGGCTATGCACCTGTAATCAGCCATGATGCAGATATTGTTAAATCAGCCGAGAAACTGCTCTTACCGGGTGTAGGCACAGCTACTGCCGCAATGGATCAACTTCAACAACGGGAATTGATCTCCCTGATCACTTCTCTCACTCAGCCAGTATTAGGGATCTGTCTGGGTCTGCAACTTCTGGCTGAAACCAGCGAAGAAGGCGGTAATATCTCATTACTCAAGTTAATCCATTCTTCTGTTAGAAAAATGGCAACTTCTGGTTTGCCATTACCACACATGGGATGGAATCAAGTTAATGCTCTCGCCGGGCATCCCTTATTCCACAATATTAAAAATAATGCTTATTTCTATTTCGTACACAGTTATGCCCTGCCTGTTGGCGAATACACTATTGCTCAAACGAATTATGGCAATCCATTCAGTAGCGTAATTGCAAAAAACAATTTTTTGGGTGTGCAATTCCACCCTGAGCGATCCGGCGCGGCGGGAGCACAGCTATTGAAAAACTTTCTGGAGATGTAATCGCATGATTATACCTGCATTAGATCTAATCGATGGCAACGTTGTGCGTTTGCATCAAGGTGATTATGACCGACGCCGGGATTATGGAAATTCTCCCTTATCCCGTTTACAGGAATATGAACAAACAGGTGCCAAGCTATTGCATCTGGTGGATTTGACCGGAGCAAAAAATCCTGCAAAACGCCAAATGACATTGTTACGTAAGCTACTGGCAGGTATTTCCATTCCTGTACAAGTCGGTGGCGGTATTCGTTCAGAAAACGATGTCAAAGCGCTCTTTGAAGCCGGAGCAAGTCGGGTAGTTATTGGCTCAACTGCGGTCACCCAACCAGAATTAGTTAAGCAATGGTTTCAAGATTACGGAGCAGAAGCCATAGTGCTGGCACTGGATATCCGCATCAATACAGATGGTGTTAAACAAATTGCCATTAGTGGTTGGCAGGAAAACAGTAAAGCCACACTTGAACAAATTGTTGAACAATATCTTCCTGTTGGCCTAAAACATGTTCTATGTACCGACATTTCCCGTGATGGCACACTGAATGGTTCTAATATTTCGCTATATCAGGAAATCAGTCAATGCTATCCACAAATCGCATTTCAAGCATCCGGAGGGATCGGTAGCCTTGCCGATATTTCTCCCCTGCCTGCATCTGGTGTTGCAGGTGTGATCGTTGGTCGCGCGTTACTTGAAGGGAAATTTACACTGAGGGAGGCTATTCAATGTTGGCAAAACGCATAATCCCTTGCCTTGATGTACGCGATGGACAAGTGGTTAAAGGAGTACAATTTCGCAATCATGAGATTATTGGGGATATCGTTCCCCTTGCACAACGCTACGCCCAGGAAGGTGCAGACGAACTGGTATTTTACGATATCACCGCCTCTTCTGATGGCCGTATAGTCGATAAAAGCTGGGTTGCGAAAGTAGCTGAAATGATTGATATCCCTTTTTGTGTTGCTGGTGGGATCAAAACCGTCGAAGATGCAGGGAAAATCTTATCATTCGGTGCAGATAAAATTTCTATTAATTCCCCTGCTTTAGCAGATCCTTTTTTGATTAACCGTCTGGCTGATCGCTATGGGGTTCAGTGTGTCGTGATCGGTATTGATACATGGTTTGATGAAAAGAACAATAGCTATCAAGTATACCAATTTACCGGAAATGAAAAACGCACTATCGCAACTTCATGGCAAACATTAGATTGGGTCAAAGAAGTACAACAACGTGGAGCCGGTGAAATTGTCCTGAACATGATGAATCAGGACGGGGTGCGTAATGGTTATGATCTCGCCCAACTTAAACTGGTTCGGGAAGCCTGCTCTGTACCCTTGATTGCTTCCGGTGGTGCAGGTGCCCCAATACATTTTCTAGACGCCTTCAAAATAGCGAATGTTGATGGTGCCTTAGCCGCTTCCGTTTTCCACAAACAGATCATCAACATTGGTGAACTGAAACAGTATCTGGCAGCACAAGGGGTTGAAATAAGAACATGTTAACGATACCAGCATTAACACAACAAGAAATTGAAAAATTAGATTGGGAAAAAGTCGATAACCTCTTGCCCGTTATCGTGCAACATGCCGTGTCTGGTACAGTGTTGATGATGGGTTACATGGATCAGGAAGCACTAAATGTGACGCTAAATTCAGGCAAAATTACCTTTTTCTCACGCACTAAACAGCGGTTATGGACTAAAGGTGAAAGCTCCGGTAATTTTCTGGAATTAGTTGAAATTCACTCTGACTGTGATAACGATACTCTCCTTATCCTTGCCAATCCTGTCGGACCAACCTGCCATAAAGGCACTGAAAGCTGTTTTGCTTCCGCACAAACAGGATGGGGCTTTCTTTACCAACTGGAACAGTTAATAGCAAGTCGAAAAAATTCGTCCCCGGATAGCTCCTATACTGCCCGCTTGTACGCCCGTGGGACAAAACGCATTGCGCAAAAAGTGGGAGAAGAAGGTATAGAAACTGCATTAGCAGCAACTGTTAATGATAAAGAAGAACTCACCAATGAAGCTGCGGATTTGATTTATCATCTATTGGTATTACTACAAGATCAAGATTTGGATCTTAGTTGTGTCATCCGCCAATTGCAAAAAAGGCATTCAATTAAGGAATAGTTTTTAAGCAATATTTTTTAAGCAATAACTTTTAAAGAATCGTTTTCTGAACAGGAATCGAAGTTAGAAAATACGCCACTTCGTTAATTTACCTGAATAAAACGAAGTGGCTTTTTACTAAACCTTACCCTTACCAGATAAGATGGCAGAGTTTGTGAAAAATGTTATGAAGAAAAAATATTATGAATCACTACATTGCTTCTTCGAAAATAGCAACAATCTCTTCATGTGATGCCTGAATCGGATTGGTGAAACCACAAGCATCTTTTAAGGCATTAGCTGACAATGTTGGAATATCTTCTGATTTAACATTCAGTTCAGCTAACCCCGCCGGGATATTGACATCTTTTGCCAGTCTGCTGATCTCTTGAATACATACTTCTGCACCCTCTTGATCATCAATATTCGTAACATTGGCTTCCATCGCAGCAGCAATATCTTTCAAGCGAGATGCTGCGGCTTTGGCATTAAAACGCTGTACATGAGGTAATAACACCGCATTACAGACACCATGTGGCAGATCATAGAAACCACCTAATTGATGCGCCATCGCGTGAACATAACCCAAAGAAGCATTGTTGAATGCCATACCCGCTAAGAATTGGGCATAAGCCATATTTTCACGCGCTTCTACATCACTGCCATCTTCAACAGCACGACGCAAATAACGGCTGATCATTGTTACCGCTTTTAATGCACAAGCATCAGTGATCGGATTAGCCGCTATAGATACATAGGCTTCAATCGCATGAGTCAATGCATCCATACCCGTCGCAGCCGTCAGTCCTTTTGGCATTCCAATCATCAATGCAGGATCATTAACTGATAAGATCGGGGTCACGTTTTTGTCCACAATTGCCATTTTAATATGGCGATCTATATCTGTGATAATACAAAAACGTGTCATTTCGGAAGCTGTCCCTGCCGTGGTATTAATCGCTATCAGCGGCAATTGGGGTTTTGCAGAGCGATCAACACCTTCATAATCACGAATATCACCACCATTTGCCGCCACCAAAGCAATACCTTTTGCACAATCGTGCGGTGAACCACCCCCCAGAGAAATTACAAAATCACAATCATGCTGACGCAGAATAGCCAGACCTTGTTCGACATTGATCGTAGTTGGGTTCGGATTCGTCCTATCATAAACTGCACTTTTTATCCCTACATCAGTCAATAACTTCTGAACTTTCCCAACAACACCAATCTCGTTCAGTACACAGTCAGTGACGATTAAAGCCTGTTTGTAGCCATAAGTTTTCACTAACTCAACGGCTTCATTCAAGCATCCCATACCGATTTTATTCACCGGCGGGATAAAGAAAGTTGATATTGCCATTAGGAACTCCTTAGATTTTACTGAGGTATCTCAAATCCTGATGTAAGAGAAGTGGTTTACAATCTGTCACTTATCTGCATCAGTAATTTTGACTCATATCAATAACCCCTAGTGTAGGATTAAAAAATAAACTGAATTTCACTAAACCTAAAAAATAAAAATTTATTTTAAGATGAGTCAAATACAGGATTAAACATTCAAAGCGCTACCGGATAGCACTCAAGTATCGCCATACCGGAATTAGTCACATTCAGAATGCCCTCTAGTTAACCAGAAACAAATTAAATAAAATTTATATTTTGCTATAATTCAACCAGACAAAATAGGTGATTATTCTATGAATAATATTTTTATTCTGGTAATAATTGGGCTGATGGTTATCTGCATTATTGTGATACATCACGCTTTTGATGCAAATATGGCTCACTGGCTGGTGCAATTTGCTGAATGGTTGGTGAGATAGAGATCACTTTTTTATATATTATTTATTAAAAAATTTTGCTACAAAAAAGGTGCTGAAAACTCAGCACCTCATCATTTTTAAAGTTAAGTATTTATTATAAATAACTAACCATTATGATAACCATTCAGTATGAAATACACCTTCTTTATCGATACGCTTATAGGTATGTGCTCCGAAATAGTCACGCTGTGCCTGAATCAGATTGGCAGGCAAAACGGCAGAACGATAGCTATCGTAATAAGAGATAGCCGCAGAGAAAGTTGGTGTTGGAATACCATTCTGCACACCATAAGAAACAACATCACGCAGAGCTTGCTGATATTCATCAGCAATTTGTTTAAAGTAAGGTGCCAGCAACAGGTTAGCAATATCTTGGTTTTCGTTGTAAGCATCCGTGATTTTTTGCAGGAATTGCGCACGAATAATACAGCCAGCACGGAAGATTTTGGCAATTTCACCGTAGTTCAAATTCCAGTTGTATTCATCAGAAGATGCTTTCAACTGTTGGAAGCCTTGCGCATAAGAAACGATCTTACCTAAATACAAAGCACGACGAACTTTCTCAATAAATTCTGACTTATCACCTTTAAATGACTGGACTTCTGGCCCTGACAGAACTTTAGATGCAGCTACTCGCTGATCTTTCATAGAAGAGATGTAACGCGCGAAGACAGATTCAGTAATCAACGTTACTGGAACGCCCAGATCCAGAGAACTCTGACTAGTCCATTTACCAGTCCCTTTGTTAGCTGCTTCATCCAGGATCACATCTACCAGATATTTACCTTCTTCATCTTTCTTATTGAAAACATCAGCAGTAATTTCAATCAGATAACTACTCAGATCACCCTGATTCCAATCATTGAATACATCCGCCAGTTCCTGATTGCTCAGATTCAGTGAATGCTTCAGCAGAGAATAAGCTTCAGCAATTAGCTGCATATCACCATACTCAATGCCATTGTGAACCATCTTCACGTAGTGGCCTGCTCCATCTGGGCCAATATAAGTCACACAAGGCTCACCATCTGCTTGAGCAGCAATCTCTTTCAAAATCGGTGCAACCAGTTCATAAGCCTCTTTCTGACCACCCGGCATAATTGAAGGGCCTTTTAATGCACCTTCTTCACCACCGGAAACCCCTGTACCAATAAAGTTAAAACCTTGAGCGGATAATTCACGATTACGGCGGATAGTATCCTGAAAATAGGTGTTGCCACCATCAATCAGAATGTCACCCTTATCCAAATGCGGCGTCAGAGATGCAATGGTTTTATCCGTAGCTTCACCTGCCTTAACCATTAACAGAATACGACGTGGCCTTTCCAGCGAATCGACAAACTCTTCAATGGAATAACTTGGAACTAATTTTTTCCCTGGATTTTCAGCGATCACTTCATCAGTTTTATCGCTGGAGCGGTTAAAAATTGATACAGAGTAACCACGGCTCTCAATATTCAACGCCAGATTGCGCCCCATAACCGCCATACCGACAACACCGATCTGTTGCTTGGACATGAATAACTCCCGTCTGATAATGACTTGCTGCCTACCAAAACGTTGTACATGTAACAATATCGCGTACAACAAAATATAGTAGACAATTTGTTAATGAGATCACATATTAACTCAGGAATGGGTATCGGGGATAGTTATTGATGCAACCGATATTGTGATACTGTTTTTTTGCTGAAAAAATTTCCAACTGCAATAAATCGCCTATTGATATTTTGACAATCAATCCTCATTATTCAGAGGTCGGCACAAGCCGTCACAGTAAAAGGTAAAATAAACTATATGGAATGGATCGCTGATCCAACGATATGGGCAGGTCTGGCCACACTTATCGTTTTAGAAATTGTTCTCGGAATTGACAACTTAATCTTTATTGCCATTCTGGCAGATAAACTTCCTGAAAAACAGAGAGATAAAGCCAGACTCACTGGTTTGTCCTGTGCCCTGCTGATGAGGTTGCTCTTATTATTCAGCCTCTCTTGGCTTATTTCTCTGACAACACCATTGCTGACCTTGTGGGATCATCCATTCAGTGCCCGTGATTTAATTATGCTGATTGGGGGAATGTTCCTACTGTTTAAAGCCACAATGGAGTTGAATGAACGGCTGGAAGGAAAAATCCTGCATACCAATCAACAGCGTAAAGGAACAAGTTTTTGGGCGGTTGTTGTACAGATTATTGTCTTAGATGCTGTTTTCTCACTGGATTCCGTTATTACCGCCGTGGGTATGGTTAATCATATTGGTATCATGGTTACTGCGGTCATCATCGCCATGATCCTGATGATATGGGCCAGTAAGCCTCTGACAAAGTTTGTTAATGCCCATCCTACCATCGTTATACTGTGTCTCAGTTTTCTACTGATGATTGGTTTCAGCCTGCTAGCCGAAGGCTTTGGCTATAAAATACCGAAAGGCTATCTTTATGCTGCCATTGGCTTCTCCATTATGATCGAAGCACTAAATCAATTCGCCCATTTCAATCGTCGCAAATTCCTGAGTGCTTCGCGCTCACTACGCGAGAGAACCGCAGAAGCTGTCCTCCATATTTTAAATGGCAAACGTGAAAATGCGGATTTGGATAACCATACTTCCAGTTTGATCGCGGATCATGAAGAGCATAAAGAAGTTTTTGAACCACAAGAACGGCAAATGATTGCCCGCGTTTTTAGTCTCGCACAACGTACAGTCAGCAGTATTATGACCTCACGCCACGACGTGGTTTACCTTGATGTTCACTCACCTACTGACAAATTGGCTATATTACTGGAGCAAAAACCACACACTCGGATTGTCGTCACGGATGAAAAAACCAGTGATGAACCGCTAGGTGTAGTTCATGTGATTGATATCCTTAATCAACAACTCACTCATAAGACATTTAATTTGCGGCAATTAGTACAACAACCTTTGATTTTCCCTGAATCTCTCTCTTTACTTCAGGCGTTAGAACAATTCCGTCAGGCACAAACTCACTTTGCTTTTGTTGTGGATGAATTTGGCTCCGTTGAAGGTATTGTCACAGTCACAGATGTAATGGAAACCATCACAGGAAACTTGCCTGTAGGCAGTGGAGAGATTGATGCTCGCCATGATATTCAGGTTACAGAAGAAGGGCATTGGATTGCCAATGGATTTATGCCGCTGGATGATCTGATACTTTATATTCCACTACCACTGGATGAAAAACGCGAATACCAAACACTGGCGGGCCTGTTAATGGAATATCTACAACATATTCCACAACAAGGGGAACAACTACAAATTGGCGATTATCTTTTTGAACCACTGGAAATCACCAGTCATCGCATTAACAAAGTGAAAATCACCTTGCTAAAAGTAGAAGAAGAGATGAAAGAATAATTCACTCGTGATACACATCATTTACTGACAAAAACCGACACTGTGTCGGTTTTTTCATTTCTGACAAATTTCATTATTTTGATTTAATTTGAATTTCCAGATAATTAATCCGCTTAATCTTGCAGATGCAATGTATGTCTCATATAGGCAGGACCTGCCTACATTTCTCCACGAACACATGTTTACCAAAACAATGAGCTTATTAAACAGTCAACTGTTATAGCTCAGGCAAATGCTACAGGAACTTGTGTTGTAACAGGCGGGTTTGTGAATTATTCCATTGACTTGTCATTGATAAATAAGGGGATTACATGAGTACGAAATATTTTTCATTGTTGACAGATTCAGGTGCCAATAAACTGGAAAACGCTGCAACCTCAGGTAACAAGCTTGAAATTACACACATGGCAGTTGGCGACGGAAATTTGCCAACACCGAATGCTAATCAAACTCAATTGATTAATGAAAGATATCGTGCAGAAATTGACAGATTATTCATTGATCCTAAAAACCCTAACCAAATTGTTGTTGAACAGGTACTCCCAGAAGATGAGGGTAGCTGGTGGATCCGTGAAATAGGTCTATTTGATAAAAGTGGTACGCTAGTTGCTATCGGAAACTGTGCTGAACTGTACAAATCACAAAAGCATGAACAAACAATTCGTATGCTTTTACCTATTGATAACATAAATTTGGTAGGTTCGTTTGAAGAATTATTTTCTGGCTTAGCAACTCGCAGATACGTAAGGGACAGAATCGGAGACCATGCAGACAGCCGTAACCATCCAGATGCCACATTGAAAAACAAAGGATTTGTTATTTTAAGTAATGCTGTAGACAGTAACAGTGAGGCCCATGCAGCAACATCAAAAGCCGTGAAATCAGCTAATGAGTTAGCCCAAAAAGCCTATGATTTAGCTAATCCAGAAAATGCCAAGAAGAAATGGGTGCCGTTAACCCGCCGTGTCAATGACAAAGAGCTGGTCAATGACGTTACCCTGGTGGCCGCGGATGTTGATGCCTATACCAAGGCTGAAACCGATGCGCGGATTAAAGACGGTGATGCACAAGTCATGAAAGTGGCAGACAGCAAAGTGCCGTTAACCCGCCGCATCAATGACAAAGAGCTGGTCAATGACATCACTCTGGTCGCCGCGGATGTTGATGCCTATACCAAGGCCGAAACCGATGCGCGGATTAAAGACGGCGATACCCCGATCATGCAGGAAGCCAAACACGCGTTGCAAGTGGCGGACAGCAAAGTGCCGTTAACCCGCCGTGTCAACGACAAAGAGCTGGTCAATGACATTACCCTGATGGCCGCGGATGTTGATGCCTATACCAAGGCTGAAACCGATGCGCGGATTAAAGACGGCGATGCACAAGTCATGAAAGTGGCGGACAGCAAAGTGCCGTTAACCCGCCGTGTCAACGACAAAGAGCTGGTCAATGACATTACCCTGATGGCCGCGGATGTTGATGCCTATACCAAGGCTGAAACCGATGCGCGGATTAAAGACGGCGATGCACAAGTCATGAAAGTGGCGGACAGCAAAGTGCCGTTAACCCGCCGTGTCAACGACAAAGAGCTGGTCAATGACATTACCCTG
>NZ_NKHP01000080.1 GCF_014467235.1 Xenorhabdus indica
AAACCTCCTGCATATACTCTCTGCTTTCTTACACATATCAGTATCAAACCAGCCAAAGTGACACTTGTTGAAACTGATACCTAACTGCCATGCTAACCATCGGTACGCATCCGTGCGTTCCCAGTTACTGAGTTGCCGCATTCGTTCAAATTTTTCCTTGCTTTTTTTTCTGGCTATCCGTGTCTGCTTATCTGCCAAATAGCCCAATGGAATATCGGTGTAAGGGTGCATACCGACTCGCGCACCGCATGAAGTGCACAGATATAACCAGGGCCATTTGTTGTTATTCTGGATACGCCCAAACACTTCTTCGTGATGGGCTATGGTGACCAATCCGTGACAGCAGTGACATTTAGTTGGGATTGGCAGTTGATCATTGACTCTTTGAATTGCTCTGGGGTTGGGGTTCCACGGGGTGTATTGCATGAGGAATTCTCCTTCATGAATGCCACCCAATGTGTATTTGCCCTTTTTCCTGACGGGTGGCCAAACAATGGTGATTGAGATACCAAAGCCAGTACCTCGCTAGTTTTTATTTGCGTTTCATTCCATTTGAAAATCAGTGTTCCTGTTGGTCGCAATACCCTAAACGCTTCTCTAAAGCCCTGACTTAAATCTTCTTTCCATGTACCTTTATTTAGTGCGCCGTATTTCTTCCGTTGCCAGCCATTTTCACCTGCTCTTTCCAAATGCGGAGGGTCAAATACAACTAACTGAAAAGTGTTGTTGGCAAAAGGTAGAGCGCGAAAATCACAGATGATATCCGGTTCAATATTCAACTCCCTGCCATCGCATAAAATATGACGCTCTCGCCGGATATCGCAAAAAATAACATTGGGATTATTGCGGTCGAACCAAAACATCCGGCTGCCGCAACACATATCCAATATGGTTGGTGGCACAATAATTCTCCCGCCGCACAGCAGCGTAGTGATAGGGTGTAGGGTTGGGTGTTTTGGCTTGAACTAACCAACTTGACTAGAAGAAAAATCAGGAACGTATTCGCATTCAACTTCAAACATTCCTATGTATAAATCGCCAATCCATAACATAAATAACAGAGGCCAATTATTTTCCCAGCCATCATGATTATCTAACCAATCATAGGCGCAATCATATAAACAGGATTCAAAGTCATCATCATCGGCACTATAGTTGTTGTCTGCTTCAAGTTCGTAGCGACGACCTTCCGATACTTCATCGGGGATTGTTTCTTTACTGTAAGCTACGTAGTACTGAACTATTGCCATATAT
>NZ_NKHP01000081.1 GCF_014467235.1 Xenorhabdus indica
TAATTCTGAGGGTATGGATATGACTACACCAATGCAATTCGCCGCTGAATGTAAAGAAGATTACGAATATTATCGTAAAAGGGCGACTTCTTATGACCCACGCTCTGAAACGAGGGGTTTTTATACCAAACTATGTTGGCTCGCTAGGAAGAATTATCGCAAATGGTCTTCACTCAATTAACTAATTACAGCTCATTTCCGAGTGGGCTGTGGTGAGTTGATAATTGGAGGGTAATATGCCTAATAGCAACAAAACATTGGATGCTCTGAGTATTAGAGTATCTGATTTATCAAATAAAGCGTTTTTGGGGAAGTTAAGAAAAGTAAAAGGTATGCCTGACGTTTTGTGTATGTCAATTGCTCGCCGTGATGTTACTCAGCAAGTATTAGATGCCGCATCACTAATTGTTGGCAATAATAATAAAGCGAACAGACCAACGATAATTACAGTTGGTGAAACTGAATATCAGCTAGAATTAATTGAGTTAGTAAAAGAAAAATAACAGCCTCGCCAACGCGGGGTTTTTTATTACCTGAATATAGGAAAATAATGATGAATGATAAAAAACCTGATGAAATAACATTAAGAGATTATTTTGCGGCTAAGGCTATGCAGGCACTCGCAACCGATCTATATGCAACCAAAGCGGGTTGTGTTTTTGGCAGCGACGATATAGCGCGATGGGCATATGTAACTGCTGACGCAATGTTAAATGTTCGGGAAATAACGATGCCGAAACACCCGCGCGAGTTTAATTTTAATGTTGGCGATAAGTTAACGCATAAAACAGAGGATTGGGGAGAGGCCATCATAACCAATATTGACGGCGGTCAGATTACCATCAGAACGCATTTCGGTAGAGAAATAACCTATATGTCCCATTTTCTCAGTGAAAAATGGAACAAGATTAATCAAGAACCGCCAACAGGAGAATAAAAATGAATAAAATAACATTAACGATTCAACAAATTCAGCGCCTTTGTGATTTCGCAGGCATCTCTTACGAGAAAGTAGAAGAAATAAGATTAAGCGAAGAATTTACTATTGGCACTAATTTAGCGATTCAGGACGAAGGCGGTTTTTATATAGAACAACTGGGTGTCTATTGCACTGATTACCCAGAAGACGGTGCAATGCCACTGGAGAATAACGATGACTAAACACATTCACGCTGATTTAATGTCTGAGTACGCAAGGTTGGCTCAGATTACCGATAAGCCGTGGGA
>NZ_NKHP01000082.1 GCF_014467235.1 Xenorhabdus indica
TGACTTCGAAGCTCAGGCTTTTAAGAAAACGGCTCAGGATACCGTTGAAAAATTCAAAAGGGGTGAATTTCCAAAGGAAGAATGGGAAGAAGAGAAAGACGACGACGATCATCCCAAACCCAATGCTGCGTTGCCGCAAAAGCCACGAGACGATAGCCCGACCGGAGAAGGGAATACAATTGGTAGCATTGTCGGACAGGCCCCCCAGTCCGCCTCTCCTCCGCATGCCGCTAATCCGGCCATTAAGCCAGAGGCCCCGGCGGAAAAAGGGATGTGGGATAAAACCGTTGACTGGTTTCAGGAAACCGCCGATGACTTCAACAAATGGGTGGATGAGAGTAAACACAATCTGCAAGCCGCCTGGGACAGTCCGGGCGAAGCGGCTATCGGGGCAGGCAAAGCACTCTGGAATACCGTTCCTGAAATGGGGGAATTGGTTGGCAAGGGCGCCGTAATCATGACAACGGCACCGGCCGTTGCTGCCGAAAAAGCCTGGGAATATATGGGGGGCTCTCCTGTCGGTGTGTCTGAATTGCAGCAAAAGGCCGTTGATATGGTCAATGCTGATGCGATTAAGATGGAAATGAAAAGCGATGCTGAAAAAGGCGGCGATTTAATTTTTACCGGTTTTTCTTTTGCTACAGGGTTTGGCGGATTAATCAAGGGGGCTGCAAAAGGAGCGGCAAAAACCGCCGCTAAAACCGAAAGCAAAGTACTCGCTGAAGAAGCCAGGGCCGCCGACGCTGCGGGGGCTAAAATCAAAGGCCAGTCGCCAGAAACCGCCAACCCCGCGCCGGCCAAACCCAAAAACAACGAAAAAGACCCTGTTGACAACAAATCCACCGATAAAGATGGTAGCTGCAATGGCACTTGTAGCGTCAACGGTGAACCTGTCGATATGGCGACTGGCGACTTTCTCCAAGTCTGGCCGGTCATTGCTATCCCCGGATTATTGCCGATAACCCTGACCCGTACCTATCGCTCCACCGCAAAATTAAACGGTCTGTTTGGTCCCAAATGGGCGGATGACTGGTCGCGTCAGCTGGCACTGACTGACGGTAAAATCAATTTCACCGATGCAGACGGGGTCATCTACGATTTCAGCACACCGGATAACATGGTGCTCGCCCGTAACCAGCATATTCCTCATTACCTGCTGACCGGTGAATTGAATGGTGAATTGCAACTGACCGATCGCCAGTCCCAGCTCACTTATCA
>NZ_NKHP01000083.1 GCF_014467235.1 Xenorhabdus indica
CGCCCAAACTGGTCAAAAGGCTATGCCGAAGACATTCTGGAATATCTGAAAAAAGATATCTTCCCGTATATTGGTAAACGTGCTGTTACCGAGATTAAACCTGCTGAAATGCTGGCTGTGCTGCGAAAAATGGAGCAACGCGGCGTTTTGGATAAATTGAAAAAAACCAGACAGGCCTGTCGGCAAATTTTCACCTATGCCGTCATTACCGGACGGGCAGAGTTCAATCCCGTTACTGACCTTGCCAGCGCACTTAAAGCCCCCAAGCAAAAACATTTTCCACACCTTTTAGCCGACCAGATGAATGATTTCCTCATCGCTTTGAGTAATTATAGTGGCAGTCAGGTTACGCAATCAGCAACACGTATGCTGATGTTGACCGGAGTGCGCACTATCGAGCTGAGAGAATCGGAATGGACTGAATTCGATTTCGATAACGATCTCTGGCAAATTCCCGCTGAGCGAATGAAAATGCGCCGCCCTCACATCGTTCCATTATCAAATCAGGTTAAAGCTATTCTTATTAAGCTGCACGAAATTACAGGGCGCGGGAAATACGTTTTCCCCGGTCGTAACGATGCGGGTAAACCGATGAGTGAGGCAGCCATCAATCAGGTTATTAAGCGTATTGGTTATGACGGCAGGGCCACAGGACACGGTTTCCGCCATACCATGAGTACAATTCTGCATGAACAGGGCTATAACACAGCTTGGATTGAAACTCAGCTTGCTCATGTTGACAAGAACAGTATCCGGGGTACTTACAACCACGCGCAATATCTGGATGGTCGACGGGAAATGCTGCAATGGTATGCGGATCATATGGAGATGTTGGAACGAGGCGAAAATGTGCTGATCGGAAAATTTGGCAAAAGGGCGTAAAGAAGCGGTGATTTTTCATACTTTGTTGGCAGTGCCAGCAAAGTATGATTTTTATACAGAATATCGATGAAAAGGTAGAAGTTCCTAAAAAAATTAATTCAACAAATCGGAAAAACAATTAACGCTGTTTATTTAGTCTTGCTTTTTAAATAATCCGCCTGTCATCAAACAACGTCCACGATGAGCGCTCAAGGACTCGGTAACAGGAGAAAAAATATGACAATGACAGCGTCGAAGGAAAATCTTATTCGTTTGCCGGAAGTTCAACGCAGGACGGGTTATAGCAAGGCGTGGATCTACAAACTGATTAGTGCCGGAGAATTTCCGAAACA
>NZ_NKHP01000084.1 GCF_014467235.1 Xenorhabdus indica
GCAATGGTATTTGCCACCTGTGACATGCGATAACGCTTTTCTGATTCGGCCTGTTGCTGTAGCTCCTCCGGTGTCGGCGGGGGTAACTCAATCAAGGTAGGCAGGCCATCCGCACCGGCCACTATCCGCTTACCGTCTGATTGGCCTTCAAACATTTTTTTGTACAATTCATCGGTGATCGGTTTCACGTCGTCTGGATAAGCACCCTGTTCATCATACGGCCGATAAACAAAACCATTTTCAGAGGCACTATAAAACCAGTCATTATCGAATTTTCGTTTTGTTTTATTGTGTTGAATATTTTTCATTGTTACCTCCCAATTGCCAGCCATGCCACCGGAAAACCATTAACTATGCCATTTTCCCGTTTTGTTGCGGCATAAAACTCGGAATTATTCACCGGATAGCCAAACGCGTTATCTATACTTCTCCCCTGTGAAGTTGAATTAGTGACTAAGACAACAAAGCAAGCTTCGGAAAACATGTGGGGAAAACTGAAGTTCCTGTTACTTTCCGATTCAGACCCCCACTGTATAATCAGTCCTGTCGACTCATCTTTAAACCAGCCTTTACCACTAACGACTCCAGAATTCTTTCGGGCAAACGTGGCGTTCAACCAGTGGCTAAGCCACCCACCCCATGTGTTACCATGAAGATCTCCCCAGGGAGTCAGTATCGCATTCTGTGATGCAGTCCCGGCAATCAATCCTTCATCCGCACTTATTTTTCCCTTTACTGAAGCATTCTTCAGAATGGAAAGATTGCCCTGAGATGCAATATCACCCTGACTCGAAATACTCCCTTGAGCCGCAATATCGCCATTGCGGGTATTGAAATAAATGGAGGTGACATCATTGGGACTATTGTGTGTCGATTTAAAGCCCACGCCGTGCCATGAACGAATTTCTATGTTGTTGCCCTCAAAACTCGCCGCATCACGGTTGCCATCATAAACGCCACCACTCCCTATCGTCAGTGCGGGGGTCATTAATTGCCCAACGGTGACCGCGCCACTGACTGTCCCACCTGTACGTTTATCCAGGGCGTTAGCCGCCAGTTCGACGGTTTTCTCTAAACCGAGGTTGCTCACAAATGCCTTCTTATCCGGGATATCCGCCCCGTTCTGCGCTTTGTCGAGGCGGCGGTTGGCGTTGTCGTTGGCATTAAC
>NZ_NKHP01000085.1 GCF_014467235.1 Xenorhabdus indica
CTAAATACCTTTTCATAATTATGAGACTTCCATATTTCCTATTCCTTTCCAGCTACTTGCTGAGGCTGTATTCAAAAAGATCTTAATTTTTTTGATCAATTGCCACATGTACTGGCAACAATGATTTCGTGTGACCGTTTCATGCAATGACTGCCATAACCGTTCTATTTTATTCAACCAAGGCGAATATACCGGAAGAAATAACAGCGTTACCGTTGGATTTTGTGACAACCAATCTTCAACTAGCCGACTGGTATGGATTCTGTAGTTGTCTAAAATAATTGTCAGTGTTTTTGCGTGACGATAATGGGCTTTTAACTTTTCTAACATATTGATAAATAATTGAGAGTTTTTTCTTCCGTAACCGGTATAAACGATTTCTCGGGTTTGGACATGATAACAACCCGCAAAGTAATATTTTTGATTTTGGCCCGGAGTAATAATCCGTTTTTGCTGGCCCCTGAAACACCAGTCTGAACCCATCTTGGGGTTAAAGTGGATATCCACTTCATCTTCATAAAACACCGGATTTTCGCTTGAAGCCTGCAATAATGCCTGATTAATACGCACCATTTTCTCTTCATACTCCGGATCAGGCAGGTTTAATGTCGGGGCAGCCCGCCGCCAAACGATCTTATTTTGACAAAAGAACCGGTAAAGTGTACTGATTGAAATTTTCACATTAGCTATTTTTTTGATTTGTATGACAAAAAGTTCAAGACTCCAACGAGAGCGGATATATTTGAACTGCTGGGGAGAAAGCGTCAACAAATAGGTGATTAAAGGAAGGAGGCAGGTTAAGTTCCATCGGCGAGGACGTCCCGCAGGCTGACTTTGTAACCCTATCCAGCCGTCAGTTTTGAAACGTTTTATCCAGCGCCATACGGAAGATTCTGCGGCGCAAAGCGCTTCAGCGATTTGGCAGACCGATTTTCCCTGATAAGCCATAAGAATGGCCAGAATGCGAATGCTGTACTGTTTATTACGTGTTTTTTGTGCCGTTTTTTTCATCAGGCGCCGTTCATTACGGGAGATTGGTGGTAGGATAGGCATAACTCAGTCCTTCTTTTTGCTTTTTTGTTTGTGGAAAATCAAAATTCGCAAAAATTGGACTGAGTTTCTTTGATACTCCTACCATTTTGAAAAGGCATTTAG
>NZ_NKHP01000086.1 GCF_014467235.1 Xenorhabdus indica
TAAATAAGCTTTCAAAATAGTAGATCACTTGGAGGGAACTCAGTCCAATTTTTGCGATCTGATTAATCGCCAAATCAAAAAAATCCCAAAATGGACTGAGTGATGCGAATCATAGCACCAATTCCCCGAAGTGAACGACGTCAGATGAAAAAATTTATTCATAAAACCCGGGATAAAGATTATGCCCGCCGACTCATGGCACTCTTAATGTTACATGAAGGTCAGACCGTTTCTCATATCGCCAGAACCCTTCATTGCTCACGTTCTTCCGTCCATCGTTGGATAAATTGGTTAACATTATATGGGCTGGAAGGGTTAAAAAGCTTACCAAGAGGAAGGCCTGCCCGATGGAATTTAGCCCCGATTTTTAGCTTGCTGTCATTCTTATTATCACACTCCCCGCAAGATTTTGGCTGTTTGCGTTCACGTTGGAGTATTGAACTTATCACTCAGATAATCAATGAATTATTAGGTTTATTACTGTCAAAAAGTACCCTGTATCGTTACTTTTGTCAGGTGGGTATTGTCTGGCGAAGAGCGGTTCCTACCGTCAAAAAGTGTGATCCTGAATATGACGAAAAAATGGCAAAAATCACCGAAGCCTTAGCCAACGTATCAGAGCAACATCCTGTTTTTTATGAAGATGAAGTTGATATCGATCTGAATCCTAAAATCGGGGCAGACTGGTGTCTAAAAGGACAACAAAAACGCGTGATGACACCGGGGAAAAATCAAAAGCACTACCTTGCAGGCTGCCTTGAGGTACGAACAGGTCAAGTGACCTATGTCTGTGGTATAAAGAAAAACTCTGATCTATTTATCAATATGTTAGATAAAATTAATCGTCAGTATCGCCAAGCCAAAAGTATCACGTTAATTTTAGATAATTATGGTATTCACAAAAGCCAGAAAGTCAGGGAATGGCTAAAACAAAATCCTCAATTTAACCTGTTATTTTTACCGGTCTATTCGCCATGGCTAAATAAGATTGAACGCTTGTGGCAGTCTTTGCATGAAACCGTCACACGGAATCATTGCTGTCAGTATATGTGGCAACTCTTAGTGTGCGTTGAAGAATTTATGACCGCCTTTTCATCAGGGCAACAGCCGGGAGTGAGAAAAATGAGTGTATCGTTATTATGAAAGCTTATTTA
>NZ_NKHP01000087.1 GCF_014467235.1 Xenorhabdus indica
TAATATTAATTCGGTGTTCAAATACGAATAATGGTTGTATTATGGAAAGATGAAAAAAGATACTCGACAACTTCCTCCAGAGATACAACAATATAATCGGCAATTGGTGATACGCATGTATCAACAAGGGATCTCGCGGAATACCATCGCTGAAACATTAGGTATCAGCTACAACAGCATTTGTATTTGGATAAGAGCCTGGGAAAACAGCGGAGATGAAGCCTTGCTTCAGGGCAAACGTGGGCGGCGCGCATTAGAACAACGTTTACTCAACCCCATTCAGGAAGAGAAACTTCAGCAAGTTTTACGCGATAAGACCCCGACACAAATGCAATTACCGTTTGCCCTTTGGGGACGTAAAGCCATTCAAGCCGTCATTTGGCAAATGTGGCGGATAGAAATTGCCGAAAGAACGCTGACTGATTATCTGAAACGTTGGGAATTTACCCCGCAAAAACCGCTTAAAAGAGCTTACGAACAAAACCCCAAAGCCATCGAAAAGTGGCATCAGGAGACCTATCCGGCTATCAAGAAAAAAGCCGCAGAGGAAGCGGCCGAAATTTGGTGGGGTGACGAAACGGGCCTCAAAAATACCTGTCAACATAGTCGTGGCTTTGCACCTAAAGGAAAAACGCCCGTTATCGATTTAAATGCAAAGCGCTTTTCAATCAATATGATATCAGCCATCAATAACCGTGGTAGCCTAAGATTCATGCTATACAAGGAGACGATGACCGCCAAAAAGTTATTACAATTTTTTCAACGGCTCATAAAAGAAGCCGGTCGTAAAGTCTATTTGATATTGGACAATTTGCGGGTACACCATGCCAAAGTCGTGAGATGTTGGTTGGAAAAATATAAAAGTCGCATTGAGGTGTTTTATTTACCGCCTTATTCCCCAGAATTAAATCCGGATGAATACCTTAATGGCGATTTGAAAAGTGCTCTTCGCCACTCATCGCCCGCAAGAAATCAGCAAGAATTAGAAAAAAAGACAAAAAGTCATCTCAGGAAGCTGCAAAGAAGAAATAAACATGTTGCTCGCTTTTTTCTGCACCCCAAAATTAATTATGCTGCATGATGGGAG
>NZ_NKHP01000088.1 GCF_014467235.1 Xenorhabdus indica
ACAGCGCCCTCCCCGGGGAGTCACCTGCCTGCGCTCCTCTTCCTCATACTGTCCCATCAGCAGATAGAGGCGGGTTATCTGGGATTTACTCAGAATTTTCTTTGTCTTCTTCTCTTTTTTCACCGCCGCCTCGTTAAACGGGTTTTCAGTGAGCGGCAGCAGTTTTCTTTCCATCACGAAATTAAAAATCGCCCGCAAGTGGGCCACCTTATTGTTCCAGGTGTAGCTCGACTGTTTTTTCTCGGTCAGAAGATGACGCCGCCACCGCAGTACATCACGGTGAGTCACCTGCTCCGGTAACACCGTATCCCCCATAAATCCGATAAAAACCCGGGTCACCTTGCGATAACTCCACTCCGTAGCCGGTCGCAGCATATGCGAGAAAAAGTATTCTTCCAGTAATTCATCCCAACCCATTTTTTCCTCATTATTGAACATGATTGTTTCCTTAGTGTGTCAAGTTGTGTCCCGGTACAGCCACGTCCTGTTAATAAACTAAAAATTAATTAACACGTTGAATTATTTTATTTTTCATATAATGACCTTTTGTACATTGCTGAAACAAGGCATTCTGACGCTGATACGGGGCGTTTGAACAATTTCAAATCGTTATTGTTATCATTTGTATTATTTCCCACCCAAAGTTCACTCCGCTGTCTGAAACAGTGACAGTAATGTCCGGGTATCATCGCGGGTGTCAGGTGCTGGGACGGTCATCGGTGTGACAAGCGGAGTAACCGGAGCAGGCGATGGATGAGCGGTAGCCGCCCTCTCTTCAGCAGATTCAACCGGCTTCAGCAATGGCGATTTCACCTGCTCAGCTGCTGACTGAAGCAGTAAATCCGTCAACGGAACAGAAGAAGGAGACCCGCCAAGATGCAACATCAGACATTGCCACGCACCGGGCACTAAAGACAGCCAGGTGACCGCTTCCTCCGGTAACAAACGGGCAGCCAGCAGCGTTTTATGAGAAACAAGCAGCTCAGACAGTGAGGCATGAAACCGGAAGCGGAAACGGCGTGCTGGCACCCACAACCCCGGCAGCCAGGGGTGTCCATCATCCAGTTCACCTTCCA
>NZ_NKHP01000089.1 GCF_014467235.1 Xenorhabdus indica
ACAGCGGCCTCCCCGGGGAATTACCTGCCTGCGCTCTTCTTCCTCATACTGTCCCATCAGCAAATAGAGGCGGGTTATCTGGGATTTACTCAGAATTTTTTTTGTCTTCTTCTCTTTTTTCACCGCCGCCTCGTTAAACGGGTTTTCAGTGAGCGACAGCAGTTTTCTTTCCATCACGAAATTAAAAATCGTCCGCAGGTGGGCCACCTTATTGTTCCAGGTGTAGCTCGACTGTTTTTTCTCGGTCAGAAGATGACGCCGCCACCGCAGTACATCGCGGTGAGTCACCTGCTCCGGTAACACCGTATCCCCCATAAACCGGATAAAAACCCGGGTCACCTTGCGATAACTCCACTCCGTAGCCGGTCGCAGCATATGAGAGAAAAAGTATTCTTCCAGTAATTCATCCCAACCCATTTTTTCCTCATTATTGAACATGATGGTTTCCTTCGTGTGTCTAGTTGTGTCCCGGTACAGCCACGTCCTGTTAATAAACTAAAAATTAATTAACATGTTGAATTATTTTGTTTTTTATATAATGACCTTTTGTACATTGCCGAAACAAGGCATTCTGACGCTGATACGGGGCGTTTGGACAATTTCAAATCGTTATTGTTATCATTTGAATTATTTCCCACCCAAAGTTCACTCCGGTGTCTGAAACAGTGACAGTAATGTCCGGGTATCATCGCGGGTGTCAGGTGCTGGGACGGTCATCGGTGTGACAAGCGGAGTAACCGGAGAAGGCGATGGATGAGCGGTAGCCGCCCTCGCTTCAGCAGATTCAACCGGCTTCAGCAATGGCGATTTCACCTGCTCAGCTGCTGACTGAAGCAGTAAATCCGTCAACGGAACAGAAGAAGGTAACCCGCCAAGATGCAACATAAGACATTGCCACGCACCGGGCACTAAAGACAGCCAGGTGACCGCTTCCTCCGGTAACAAACGGGCAGCCAGCAGCGTTTTATGAGAAACAGGCAGCTCAGACAGTGAGGCATGAAACCGGAAGCGGAAACGGCGTGCTGGCACCCACAACCCCGGCAGCCAGGGGTGTCCATCATCCAGTTCACCTTCCA
>NZ_NKHP01000009.1 GCF_014467235.1 Xenorhabdus indica
CTGGACTCGAACCAGTGACATACGGATTAACAGTCCGCCGTTCTACCGACTGAACTATGGAGGAATTGTTGTGTTCCTGAGAACGAGGCGAATAATAGGTGAATGGATAAGGGTTGTAAAGCAGAAATAATGAAAAATAAGTTCAAGCGGTTGATAGTTATTCAATGTGATGATGTTTTATCATTTTTTGTGACGAAATATCACCAATGCTATAATTTTTATACCTTATATATAATATTAAGATTTCGTTGTATTTTCTGAAATAAGATCACGGAGAAAATTACAGGTAGAACTAATTACATAGAACTAACAGGAAAGATTGTAGCGGAAAACATCGTCAATTTTTTATCTGTACAATAGGGGTATAAGTAATGATTGGATAGTTGGGATAAATGTGATTGGGTCAGGTAGATGTGGTTATTAGCATTATTACCAGTAATAAAAGGTAAAAAGCCCGACTAGCAGAGCTAACATCGGGCTTTTTAGAATTTGGCTCCTCCAACTGGACTCGAACCAGTGACATACGGATTAACAGTCCGCCGTTCTACCGACTGAACTATGGAGGAATTGTTGTGTTCCTGAGAACGAGGCGAATAATAGGGGAATACAGAGGAGTTGTAAAGAGAAAAAATAGAAAATAAATTCAATTGGTTAAGTAGTGTTCAGAGTGGCTATGTGGTGATAGAAAACGTATCTTGGCAAGATAGAAAATTGTTCGTTAGAGTCAGAAATAACCCATAAAGGGGATAGATAGCAAAAAACCCGACTAGCAGAGCTAACATCGGGCTTTTTAGAATTTGGCTCCTCCAACTGGACTCGAACCAGTGACATACGGATTAACAGTCCGCCGTTCTACCGACTGAACTATGGAGGAATTGCTGCGTTCCTGAGAACGAGGCGAATATTAACGATGAACTCAGAGAGTGTCAACGCAAAAATTCTATTTTTCTATTGGTTGCTCATCATATGAGCGCATTGTGCTATGAATATGCTACTTTGCTGAAATTACATATTTTTGTTCAACCTTAGGAGGTTGAAAATAAGGTGATTGTTCTGAACACGCAATCATAAATACATCATAAAAACAAATTCCGTCTTTTCGCCTGATGATTCGTTTGATTTCATTCTTTATTTCGTTAGATACATTTGGATGAGCAAGTATTGTGTTGACAGCCTCCTGAGATACTTTTTCATCAACGAACCACTCACCGTTGTAGCAGACGCGTAAATCTAGTACATCAATGTCTTCAAAATGATAAACCGGTTTGATATCAAACAGCAGAACGGCAGCCATGGTGAAAAAAAGTATGGTAAATAGAATAAGTGACCAAACACCAAAATAGGGGGTATACCACATCAGTACAGCGAGGAAAGCATAAGCAACGATCATTGCCAAAAACAGGTATGGATGTTGGTGAATAAAAATGCTATTAAAGTGCACCTTACCATCTCGATGCTCTGCGAGATTGATCCGCTCAAGATCCTGAATCAATGTCTGTTTGATGATATCCATAATACTAGCCCAATTATTGTAGAAATCTGTTATCGAATTAAAAGTGTTAACCTTTTTAAGGTTACCATGCCCAGTGCATCCACCTGTATAGCAATTACTTTTTTTTATTTGCAAAACTGTTATTGTCTGGAAAGAACATGAGAATTTTTTCTTAAGATAAAAGTTGAATAAATCAAATAAAATCATAATTTCATCTATTTGTTCGGTTATTCTGTTCTAATATTGAGCGTATAAATTTTTTTTAGATCGATAATACATAAAAAGGTTGCTATTCCTGTGCGGTCGTGCGTTAATGCGTCTGGCCTGATAAACAGACCTACTTTATGTACGACATCTTGAGTTAATGCGTTATGTGTAAAAGTGCTATCCTAAGTAGCCTTTGTAGACCGTTTCCTTCTTAGTGCCTCCATAAGTAATAGCTGATACTGGCCAACACATGCCCGAGGTGGCGAGTTTTTTTTGATATATAGGAAAGTCACATGAAAATGACAGGTCAAGTGAAGTGGTTCAACGAGTCCAAAGGTTTTGGTTTCATTACTCCAACCGATGGTAGCAAAGACGTATTCGTTCACTTCTCTGCCATTCAAGGTAACGGTTTCAAAACTCTGGCTGAAGGCCAGAACGTAGAGTTCACCATTGAAGATGGTGCCAAAGGCCCAGCAGCAGCAAACGTAACTGCTATCTAATTTAGCCTTCATGCCTTATTAAGCTCGTCATGCTAAAATGCCTTGGCGGGCTTTTTGTTTATAGGATGATTTTTAATAAAAAAATAACATTTATATATTATAAACTACGGTAATTTTTTTATTGAACAGGTGATAAAGATAGCATTTTTTTTAGTTCATTTATTAATTAAGGTCTTTACTTATCAATTTTACCTGTTTATACTCCCGGCCAAATTCTATCGGAGTGCTGATAATTGAACAGTCAAAGTTTTAGGTTTAATAAAAAATAATCCGGTAAGCTGTTCATTTACATTCAATTACTGCTTACCTGAAATGGTGTGCAGTACTGCTTCAATCCCACGAGTTGTACTCTCCCGAAAAATCACGCAATGCTGTAGAGCTGCTATTTTAAATCTTTAAATCTTTAAATATAGTATCAACAGGTATGTCGGGGTATCTATAATGCAATTTTATACTCATTCCTTGTTCCCTCCGGGGACATATCAATAACCAGATCGAATTTCTGTATTCGATCCTGTTCCTATTGTACAAAATAAAGAGATTATTTCTTTAGGCCACCCGTTGAACCTTAGCTCAATTCAAAAACATGAATAGCGATTAGAGATAGTACCTGCAAAGCGTAAGATCATTTTAATTGCAGGCTTGAGATTATCTGAAACCTTGAAGCCAATAAGTACTCAGCTATAAAAAGCTTGAATTAAGCTGGATCCTATACCTAATAGATTTTGGGTTGCAGCGTAGAGGCTGTAAATGAGCTAAGCCAATGAATAAATAACCTGGCAGGGAAAAGGAATATATTTATCCATTTTAATATTATTGGGAGAGTGTCATGTTTTTAACATCTATTGCTATCCATTTACTATCCGCTATGTGTTTCGGGGCATTAATTGGTGCAGAACGTCAGTGGCGTCAACGCATGGCAGGATTGAGAACCAATGCTTTAGTTGCCACTGGTGCTGCGGTTTTTATTCTCTGTTCAATATCAACTTCGACTGATAGCCCCGGACGTATTGCTGCGCAGATTGTATCCGGTATTGGTTTTCTTGGTGCTGGCGTGATCATGAGAGAAGGAATGAATATTCGTGGTTTAAATACAGCGGCAACTTTATGGTGCTCGGCAGGTATTGGGGTTTTGTGTGGGTTAGGGCAATATTGGTCAGCGAGTATTGCAACTGCAATAATTCTATCCGCAAATATTTTGTTGAGAGAAGCGGCTCAGAGAATTAATGCCCAGCCTCAACAACTAGCCTTAGATTTAGAGCAGTGTTATAAAATCCAAATTATCTGTGATATTGGTGATGAAATATTAATCAGAACGCTGATCCTGCAAGCAATTAATGGATTAAACATTCGGCTACAATCATTAAGTAGTACTGATACCCTCCAACCAAATAGACTTGAGGTGTGTGCAGAAATATTGGCAACACCTGCGAAGCAAAAAGAGATCGAATCGATTGTTTGCCGAGTGAGTTTAGAAAAAAGCGTTAGCTCAGTTAACTGGAAAATTGCTGCTGAGTTACCCGCTTAGAATAATTTTATATAAGTAATTTAATTATTTTATAAGAAGCTTATGTGGACGATCCTCCTTCATTTCTTAGTATGAATAAGGTGTTGCCTATGAAATAACGT
The DNA here is from genome assembly GCF_014467235.1 of Xenorhabdus indica. Classification (GTDB taxonomy): domain Bacteria; phylum Pseudomonadota; class Gammaproteobacteria; order Enterobacterales; family Enterobacteriaceae; genus Xenorhabdus; species Xenorhabdus indica. The sequence continues at coordinate 3,829 of NZ_NKHP01000009.1, forward strand.
CATTATATTAATAATATAGAATGGTATTGATTATAAATACTTTCATTAATGATAATGAACATTATTCTCAGTTAGGCAACCCCAAAAACTTTATAAATTCTTCTCTATTAGCAAAGAAGAGGTAACTATTAAGATGGAAAATTGAGTATCGCGTGTATGATTGAGAGCGCCGTCACAAAAACTAATTAATCATTTCAGAAAAGAATTTATCATAGTTCAACACTTCAACACTTCAACACTTCAACACTTCAACACTTCAACACTTCAACATCGGGATAAAAGCTTTTATCAAAGTGGGATAATAAACTAAAGGATCAGGTAATTATCAGATATGGAAGTCAAAGAAAGTAGAGATTCGTTTTCTTCACAGCTACAGAAAAATTGATGAGTTACCTTTTAGCTGTGTTAGTTGGAAGTTATCAATTTTTGTGTAGAAACCACAGAAAAACTACCAATTGATTCTCAAAGGTATAGCAAAAAGGATGTGATCTGTTTGCTGCCATGTGTAGAAAAAAGGAGTAGCTATTCCTTTCACTGAAGAAAGTCGTAACAATATCATGTAATTGATTAGCTGTTATAACGAACAAGGTTTCAGGGTGTTAATCTTAGCAATACGTGAATTAAATCTTGATGACGTGAAATATTTACTTTCTGTTACTAACTAAAAAGAGTGAGTATTTCGGTTACGGTGTTTGCCGAAGATAATTCTGTCATTACCGTTAAAATTTTTCATGATATGGAGTTAGATATTGAGAATATTCTTAGTTGCCTTGATATTGAATGTATGAGTGATGAAAACCTTTCAAAAGAAGTGGAATTAAGATCTCTTAATTCTTCGGAAAAAATCATGCATTTTAAAGACACTACAAAATAATAAGCATGCAATAGATCTTTCTGATGATGGAATAAATGATATACCGATATTGCAGTATGTCGGAGTATTTGTGTGGAGATTGGGATGGATATCGCAAAGGAATTTGCAGGTATCATTTTGCTTGATAAAAATCAGATGGTATTAGGAGAAGGCGTAAAAAGAGAAGGAAAACGTTTGGTAATATTATGTGGTATTTAAATATGACGGTCAGATCGAATTTGGGAATGTATTTTCTGTATTGGTAGCCAGTTCATTTATTCTATTTTTACCTATGTTAACCATTTATTAACTTGTACAAAACCTAATGTACGATATTTCACATTAAGTCTTTGTCATGGGATAAAATGGATAAAAGTTTCTTGAGAAAACCTCTCAAATAGGATGTGAAAAATATTGGGTATTTTATGCTCTGACACTTTCTATTTTCTATATTACAACATATTTTATATGGTATTTATCTGAACTAATAGTGTATAACATTAAGCCGTATTTCAATCTGGAGAGTAGTGTAACAGGTGTTATCATGAAAATCAGGTGTACATATGTTGCGCAAAAAACTGATTGTATAAAGTACCGTCGTTTTACCTGTATTATTGATGGCATTAATAACAATGGCATTAGGTAGTTACATATCATGATCATCATTTACTACTTTCATAAGGGTTAAAACTGTTACCTTGGGAATATTTTCCTTGATTAATTGAGGAAACTTATAAGCTACTGTATTGTCATTCATGTGATAAAATGATTTTATATTCATAGTATTGGTGAATGATTGTGAGTAATTCCCATTAATTAATGTCTTCTTCTATCTTGATTAAGAAAATAGCCATCACAATTTTCGTATCAATAACTCTGTCTATTGATGATTTTTGGCAGATATTTTGAATAGGTATTGATGTTATTCTTTAACTACGAACCTGCTATCATAATAATTATAAACTTAACGGAGTAATAGAATTATCTTTGTATGCTATTTTTTTTATTTGAATTGTATTATTACATTACTTGTTATTATTTATATTTCAAATTAAGAAAAATAAGACACTATCTGTTTTTATTCCAACTATTGTTTTTTCTCATTCTACTTAAACTGTAAATTACTTTTTAAATTTAGTTTTGTTTTATATAATAATTTATTGGGTAATTTACCTTTTGGAATTATTTTGTTTCTGGATTTATCCTATTTAAGGAAATTAATATTAGGGAAATAGGTTATTTTGTACTTTATATGTTAGTTTATAAACTGGTCAGATGAGTGTCATAAACATCGATTATTCTTAACATTTGTGAGGGCGTGGAGGATGTGTGTTATAATTTTTTCTTATGTTTTTGGCTTGTGGAGTGCTCCGTGGCTGTAAACAACTGACAATGAGGTTTTCGTTAAAATAATGTCAAAAGCTATCCTTCTGTGGGCTATTTTTGATAAGTAAAATTTATAAATTGTGATGATTTGGTAAAGTGGTACTGGCATTGTTATGTGGTGGGATTTGTTGGGGGATTGGAGACTCGTTGATTGCTATTGCTCTGGGGTAAAGATGCAGATGTTTTTTTATTTCAACATCATACTGTATTTTATCTTATTTTTGTGATCTGTGCGATACTTGTACTCTAAGTGATGTCGATGTCGCCTCGGTCATTGTGTGAAAATAGTACAATCGTAAATTAAAAATGATCAGAGTGGTATCTTTTTAATAACTAGTATTCACATATGATTAATAAATTTGGCATAACTATGATCTAAATCAACTAATAGTGGAAGATGAGTGCTTACCCACATTATCAGGAAACAATTTTTAATAATATTTTGATAATTTAGCTAAAGAAAGGATTTTTTATCGTTATTTTAAATTTATAAGTTTAATAGATCGTATAAAACAAAAAATGGTCTCTAATATTTTTATTTAAATAATTTAACTTATTAATTATAGACTATTTTTTGTTTTCTTTTGCTTGAATAGTTAATGAGCTAGAATCATAATAAAAAAAGGTAGTTTTGTGATGTATGTCACATAGTATTTAAAATGACATATATTCTCCGTTGTATAAATTGATGATTCAGGAGTAAAGTTAATTAGTATTAAGAATATTCTTAATCAATTGTGGCAAGTTCATTATCCAGATGACGCAATAATACTTTTACAATCCATTACCGAAATATTTTAGAAATTGGGCGATCCCAAGAGTAATACAAAGGACAGTTACTGCTCTGGCTAAAGATGTATATTTCAGTTATGTCGGAGATTATTGAATCTCATGCTACTGGTAATTTTGTCGTGAGTGATTCTTTGATCACTTAATTGATTTTTTCATGTAATCGGACGGGATATATAGAAATGAGTACGGTTGAATTGCTCAAACATATTTATGACATAAATTTATCGTATTTGCTTTTAGCACAACGGCTAATTAACCATGAGAAAGCGTCTGCGATGTTCCGTTTAGGTATTAGTGAATCTATGGCTGATACGTTGGCCGAGCTGACATTGCCTCAGTTAGTAAAATTAGCTGAAACAAACCAACTGATTTGCCATTTTCGGTTTGAAGATCACGAAACTGTACAGCAGTTGACGAAGGAATCACGGGTAGATGATTTGCAACAAATCCATACAGGGATCTTGCTATCTACCCATCTTTTTCAACAGTTATCCACTCAGGATGACGCTTCAATCAAGAAAAGAGCATAAAGATGGTTGAGAAAAGTATTGTCCAGGAAGCTAAAGATATTCAGTTGGCAATGGAGCTCATCACTTTAGGCGCACGGCTGCAGATGCTTGAGAGTGAAACGCAATTAAGCCGGGGAAGGTTGATCAAACTGTATAAAGAATTGCGGGGAAGCCCTCCGCCTAAAGGGATGCTCCCCTTTTCGACGGATTGGTTTATGACTTGGGAACAGAATATTCATTCTTCCATGTTCTACAATGCTTACCGTTTCCTGTTGAAAAGTGGACATTGTGCTGGTGTTGAAGCTGTAGTAAAGGCTTATAGATTATATCTTGAGCAATGCCCTCCGGCGAGTGAAGATGGGCCAGTTTTGGCTCTAACCAGAGCCTGGACTCTCATTCGTTTTGTCGACAGTGGGATGTTGCAGCCAACCGAGTGTCGCTGTTGTGGTGGAACTTTTATCACACATGCTCACCAACCGGTAAATAGCTTTGTTTGTAGTCTTTGCCAGCCGCCTTCAAGAGCAGTAAAAAAACGTAAACTTTCCACGCAACCTGCCGATACTAATTCACAACTGCTGGATGGATTTGCTCAGCAAGCTATGTGAATTTAAATGGGAAAGTGAAAACTAGGTTACAGGTTTTGGTTACTCTGGCCTGTAATCTACAGCCATCCTCTTCCTCATTGACTAATTTGCCCTGTTCAAATCCCATCTGCTCACCAACTTAGCTAAAGGATATCGCGTGTTAGTACTTTTAGGATATATCATGGTTTTTGGTGCGGTAATTGGTGGCTATCTGCTTGTCGGTGGTCACATGGGCGCACTTTATCAGCCAGCGGAATTTTTGATTATTACAGGTGCGGGCATTGGTGCTTTTATCGTGGGCAACAATGGCAAGGCGATAAAGGCTACATTGCGTGTTTTACCAAAAGTATTGCGTAGATCAAAATACAATAAAGCGATGTACATGGATCTGATGGCTTTACAGTTTCGTCTGCTATCCAAATCCCGCCAGCATGGGCTTTTGGCTCTGGAGCGTGATATTGAGAATCCGCAACAGAGTGATATCTTCACACAGTATCCCCGCTTACTAAAAGATCCTTATCTGATGAACTTCATCACGGATTATATGCGCTTGATCATTAGCGGTAATATGAATCCACATGAAATCGAAGCCCTCATGGATGAAGAAATCGAGACTTATGAGCAGGAAAGTGAAGTTCCTGCAACCAGTCTGACAATGGTGGGAGATTCATTGCCAGCATTTGGGATTGTTGCGGCTGTAATGGGGGTAGTTCATGCGTTAGGTTCGGCAGATCGGCCAGCAGGAGAACTCGGAGTATTGATTGCTCACGCAATGGTAGGAACATTTCTGGGAATTTTACTGGCTTACGGTTTTGTTTCGCCTTTAGCGACTTTGTTGCGTCAGCGCAGTAGTGAGCAGGTAAAAATGATGCAATGTATTAAAGTTACTCTGCTTTCCAGCATGAATGGTTATGCCCCACAAATTGCGGTTGAATTTGGTCGTAAAACATTATTTCTCACAGATCGTCCTTCATTTACAGAACTTGAAGAGCATGTTCGTAGGGTTAAGGCTCCTGTACAACAAGAAGCTGAAGACTAATTATGAGAGCGAATAATGTTTCTGTTATCAGAATAAAAAAGCGCAAAAAACATGGTCATAGTCATAGTGGCGGCTCATGGAAAATTGCGTATGCCGACTTCATGACTGCAATGATGGCTTTCTTTCTGGTTATGTGGCTAGTATCTATCGCCAGCCCACAAGAATTGACTAGCATTGCAGAGTATTTTCGTACCCCTTTGCAGGTTGCAATCAATAAGGGGAAACAGAGTAGTGATAGTACAAACCCGATCCCTGGGGGAGGGGATGATGTTTTCCAGCAGGATGGCGAAGTTTTCCGTCAGAACAAGCAAGTTGAGGCTAGTGAGGAGACCCGTCGTTTGGATCGGTTGCGTCAACAACTGGATCAACTGATTATCACTGATCCTCGTCTCAAAGAACTGCGTCCGCACTTATTGATTGACATGATGGATGAAGGTTTACGCATTCAAATCATCGACAGGGAAAATCGTCCAATGTTCATGATTGGTAGTGCGAAAGTTGAAAACTATATGAGCGATATTTTGCGGGCAATTGCTCCAATTCTGAATAGCATTCCAAATAAGATCAGCCTGTCTGGGCACACTGATAATTTGCAATATATCAATGGACAACGTGGTTACAGTAACTGGGAACTCTCTTCAGATCGTGCAAATGCATCAAGACGAGAGTTGCTAATTGGTGGCTTGGATGAATCCAAAGTCCTGCGGGTTGTTGGCATGGCATCCACCGTCAGTATGCAGAAAGATATTGCTCCCGATGCTCCTGTTAATCGCCGTATCAGCATTATTGTTTTGAATAAGGAAGCAGAAAAACGGATTGAGCAGGAAAACAGTGGCGGTAACGCCATGACTGCTAGCAGTAGTATGGACATGCAAGACGTCATCAGAATGGATTCGAATGAGGGAACGCCTTCTCAGCAACCCACCAGACAATCCAATGAAATCACAACGCCCGGACAGCCAAAAGTAGAATCGGCAAGTGATACTAATAAGGTGACAGAGTAAGTAACGATGGATATTACCGCGTTTTATCAGACTTTTTTTGATGAAGCAGATGAACTATTGGCGGATATGGAGCAACATTTATTGCTGCTTAATGCCGATGAACCTGATCATGAACAGCTAAATGCCATCTTTCGCAGCGCCCACTCCATTAAGGGGGGCGCTGCGACATTTGGTTTTACCAAGCTACAACAAACTACACATGTATTGGAGAATCTGCTGGATAGTGCCAGACGTGACGAAATACGCCTGACAACTGACATTATCAACCTGTTTTTAGAAGCGAAAGATATTATGCAGCAACAATTGGATGCCTATAAAAGTTCTCAGGAGCCAGATGAAGATACATTCAATTATATCTGCGAGACATTGCGTCAGCTTGCATTAGAGTTACAGGAAGATCAGCAGCGGGAAAAACGGCAAAATATGGAAGTTCTTACTGCAATATCTGAAGCTGAACCTGTAATGGAAGAGACTATCCAACATGCGACAGAAAGTCAGGAAGAGAAGGAAGTACAAGCAGTAACAACAGATCAACCTGGGCAATCTGAAGAAAAAAGCGCTCCGGCTGTGGCAATAGATCAAGGCAGGATCCGTGTTCATCTGTCTGGGTTGAAAGAACGTGAAGTTGCTTTGATGAAAGATGAACTCGGACATCTTGGAGAGGTTTATGACGTTGAACAAACCACAGATAGTCTTGAAGCTTCACTAATTACATCTGCAACAGAAGATGATATTACTGCGGTATTGTGTTTTGTGGTTGAACCTGAGCAGATAACTTTTTTGTCTGTATCGGATCTCCAACCGACAGAATCAAAGACTGAAGAAAGTACGACATCATCCGATACTACAACACCAAATACTGACATAAATAATGTGGCATCTGACAATATAGATATACCACAGTCTGTTAATGCGAATAATGTAAATAGTACAAATAACGCAAAGAAAAAAGCAGATGTACATGAAGTTGGCCGTCCGGCACCGCGTCCGGTAGCAGGATCACCGCGTCAACGTGTGGAATCTTCCAGTATTCGTGTGGCTGTTGAGAAAGTGGATCAACTCATCAATCTGGTAGGTGAGCTGGTGATCACTCAATCTATGCTGGCGCAGCATTGTGATGCATTAGAGCCGACAAAACACAGTGAATTGTTGAGTTGTATGGCTCAATTGCAGCGCAATTCTCGTGATTTACAAGAGTCTGTCATGTCGATCCGCATGATGCCGATGGAATATGTTTTCAGCCGTTATCCGCGTTTAGTGCGGGATTTGGCAGGAAAATTGAATAAAAAAGTAGAACTGACATTGATCGGCAGCTCAACAGAGTTGGATAAGAGTTTGATTGAGCGAATTATCGATCCGCTCACGCACTTGGTTCGCAATAGTCTTGACCACGGTATCGAAATCCCGGAAAAACGTCTTGCAGCAGGTAAACCGGAAACGGGTAATTTAACTCTTGCTGCGGAGCATCAGGGCGGCAATATCTGTATTGAAGTGATTGATGATGGTGCAGGGCTGAATCGAGAGAAGATCTTAGCCAAAGCTCAGTCTCAGGGGCTGATGGTGAGTGAAAACATGAGTAATGAAGAAGTGGCTATGTTGATTTTTGCTCCCGGATTTTCTACCGCAGAAGTGGTCACAGATGTTTCCGGCCGTGGAGTGGGGATGGATGTGGTTAAACGTAACATTCAGGATATGGGAGGACAGATCCAGATCAACTTCCAGGAAGGGAAGGGGACAGTCATTCGTATTTTGTTGCCGCTGACATTGGCAATATTGGATGGTATGTCTGTCAAAGTTAACGATGAAGTCTTCATTTTACCGCTGAGTGCTGTTGTCAGTTCTTTGCAGCCACAAGAAGCAGATATTTATCCATTGGCGGGAGATGAAAAACTGTTGCAGGTACGTGGTGAATATCTGCCATTACTTGAACTGTACCGGATATTTGACATTCCAAATACAGAAACAGCTCCAACGAAAGGTATTGCCGTGATCGTACAAAGTGCGGGGCGTCGTTACGCACTGTTGGTAGATAAACTGGTAGGGCAGCATCAGGTTGTTGTTAAAAATATTGAAAGCAACTACCGCAAAGTACCGGGCATTTCGGCTGCCACTATTATGGGGGATGGCAGTGTTGCCTTAATTATTGATATTCCTGCTTTGCAGAAACTGAATCATGAGCAGTTGGCCGTGCGTAAGGCTGAACTTGCGAACAAAAATAATCATTTAAGTTAAGCCCAATTTTAAGTCACAGTAAAAGGTAACATCATGCCAGCCATAGATGAATTTAGTAAATTATCGGGGGAAACAGCCGGAAAGGAATATCTGGTTTTCACCTTAGGTGACGAAGAGTATGGAATTGAAATCCTGAAGGTACAAGAAATACGTGGTTATGATCAGGTTACCCGGATTGCCAACACTCCAGCTTTTATAAAAGGTATAACTAACCTGCGTGGAGTGATTGTTCCCATTATTGACCTGCGGATCAAATTTTCACAAGAAGATGTTACTTACAACGATAACACCGTGGTCATCATTTTGAATCTGCTTAATCGCATCGTGGGGATTGTGGTTGATGGTGTATCTGATGTGTTGTCTCTGAAAGAAGAGCAAATTTGTCCTGCGCCAGAATTCGCTGTCACTTTGTCAACTGAATATCTGACCGGGCTTGGCTCCATTGAAGAGCGTATGCTGATCCTAGTAGACATTGAAAAATTGCTCAACAGTGAGGAAATGGCATTGGTAGATTCTGTCGCCAGAGATTGATATTCCAGGGCTGCCATAATTCTCGCTCTTTTTGCCAAGAGGTTGGTGCAAAGCAGAAATAGGCAAAAGGCAGCCCGGTTTGTTTTAGATCAAAAAAACACAGCAAAAATTCAATTTTTTGTATTACGCGTAAAGTTCCCTTTAAGGATGCCGATAACACAGGCATAGCAATTTATTACACAAGGGAAGTCATGTTTAACCGAATGAAAATAGTGACGGGACTTATCTCGGTCATCATATTATTTGGTGCTCTGCAATTTATCTCAGGGGGATTGTTCTTTAAGGCATTAAAGAATGATACCAAAGCCTTTGATACACTGGATGAAATGCGGCAGCGTCAGAAATTATTGGATGAGAGTTGGATCAACCTGCTACAAGCGCGTAATAACCTGAATCGTATTGGCATCATCTATATCCTGAAAGAGCATGGTGGAGAGAGCGAATACAAAATTGAGGATGTTTTAGCAGAAGCTAAGGTTAACTTAGCGCGTGCAGAGCGTCGTTTCCAGCAATTTGAACAATTGCCAAGCCTAGTTATACGCGAGCCAGAGCGTATGCAGAGCTTAAAACAAACCCACCAAGACTATCTCAATGCACTGAAAGAACTAGATGTGTTGCTGGTAAAAAAACAGTTTAAAGAATTTTTTGCCCAACCAACCACTACGTATCAAAATGCATTTGATGCTGAATACGCCTTTTATTTGGATCAAAATGAAAAACTGTATCAGCAGTTGTCAGATGAAGCTGATGCCGCCTACCACAATATTATCATTAGCCTGATTTTTGTATTTGTATTGCTGATTGTCGTCATGGCAGCAAGTTGGGTTGGGTTGCGCAAGTCATTGATCGATCCGCTGCACAAATTGTTGGATGCCATTAAAGCTTTCTCGAAAGGTGATTTGACTAAGACTGTTGATGTCTCTGGCAACAATGAAATGGGAATGTTAGCGGTTGGCCTGAAAAATATGCAAGACGAGCTGATCCATACCGTCAGAAGTGTGCATCACAGTACTGAAACCATCTATACCGGCACCAGCGAAATCGCTGCGGGTAACAATGATCTCTCTGCCCGTACTGAGCAGCAAGTGGCTTCATTGGAGGAAACTGCGGCCAGTATGGAACAGTTGACGGCAACAGTAAAACAAAATGCCGACAACGCGCGCCAGGCCAGTAATCTGGCGGATAACGCCTCAGATATCGCCCGTCAGGGGGGCAAAGTAGTAGCAAATGTAGTGCAAACTATGCACGAAATTGCTGATAGTTCACGCAAAATTTCAGATATCACGGGTGTGATTGATGCCATCGCTTTCCAGACGAATATCCTGGCTCTTAATGCTGCGGTAGAAGCGGCTCGTGCAGGTGAACACGGTCGTGGTTTTGCTGTCGTTGCCGGTGAAGTCCGCAATCTGGCACAGCGCAGTGCAGAAGCAGCGAAAGAGATTAAGTCACTGATTGAAGACTCGGTCAGCCGTACTGACACAGGCTCTGTGCTGGTGGAAAGTGCTGGTGAAACAATGAACCAAATTGTCGATTCTGTTACCCGTGTGACTGACATCATGGGAGAAATAGCATCAGCTTCTGATGAACAAAGTCGGGGAATTACACAAGTTGGTGTTGCTATCTCTGAAATGGACAGGGTTACACAACAGAATGCATCATTGGTTGAACAGTCTGCGGCCGCAGCAGCAGCGTTGGAAGAGCAGGCCATGATCTTGACCAAAGCAGTATCATTATTTCAGTTACCGGAGCAGGCAGAAAGGAAGCAGCCTGAGAAAAGAAAACATGAAGTTTTAACGACGATAAAATCGCCGACTCCTCCAGCTAATAAAACAAATCCTCCCGTGCTGAAAAAAAGCAGCGATGCGGAAGACCCATCTAATTGGGAAACATTCTAAAAAAATAATAGCGATAACTACGGCTGCATTATGCAGCCGTTAAACGAGGTGATTACATGTTAGGCAGGTTTCGCATATCAACCAGTTTGTATCTATTACTGATGATGTTTTGTGTTATGCAGATTATTTCCAGTGGCTTATCTTTGGGGATAATTCATACAGACCAGTCATATATAGAAAAAATTGATTTGGGAACTCAACGGAGAGATACCCTTGGGTTGAGTTGGGCGGCGTTGCTGCAAACGCGTAATACCTTGAATAAGATCGCGATTGCTCATAAAGTCGGGCAACCGAGAGAGCAAATAGATGAAATGGAAGCATTACTTAAAAGTTCACTGAATGAAGCCGAAAGGAGTTTCGCACATTTTAGTGCATTACCTCTGATAGAGCAGAGTGATAATGGAGCCGAATTATTGTCAGCTGTTGAGCATTCATATCAAGAATACATTAATGCCTTGAAGGAATTAAAAACCTTCCTTTACGAAGGGCACTTTCAGGAATTCCTCGATCAACCAACAGAAAGTTATCAGAGTAAATTTGAGGTTGCATACAATAACTATATGCATTATCTCGGTGCTCATATTAGTAAAGCAGTTTCTGATGGTGCATTTTATTATAAAGTCTCCATTGCCATGTTCTTTGGCGCTATCCTGATGGTGTTTGTTGTTTCCCTGTCAGCTCACTGGTGGCTGAAACGTAACCTTCTAAAACCCTTTGCAAATATGAGAGCTTGTTTTCAGGATGTGGCTGAAGGGCGGCTAAATAAAGAAGTGGCAGTCACCACCGATGACGAAATTGGTAATATATTCAGAAAACTGCGTGATATGCAGAATTCACTGATTAAATCCATTTCTTCGGTGCGGGATAATACCAACCAGATGTATGCCGGTATCCAGGAAATCACGCAAGGTAATACTGATTTATCCTCACGCACTGAGGAACAGGCGGCATCACTGGAAGAAACTGCGGCCAGTATGGAGCAGTTAACGGTTACTGTTAAGCAAAACGCAGAACATGCCCGTCAGGCCAGCGCACTTGCGGTAGCCGCTTCTCAAACAGCAATGAAAGGCGGCGAACAGACCAGCAGTGTTGTTGCGACGATGGACGAAATTGCCAATAGTTCGAAGAAAATCAGCGCGATTATCAGCGTGATTGATGGTATCGCCTTCCAGACCAACATCTTGGCCTTGAATGCAGCGGTTGAAGCTGCCCGTGCGGGTGAGCAGGGTCGAGGATTTTCTGTAGTCGCGGGAGAAGTTCGTGATCTGGCGCAACGCAGTGCTGATGCTGCAAAAGAAATCAAAATGTTGATCGATGAATCCGTTCATCGTGTTAACCAGGGCTCTGATTTGGTAAATAATGCCGGACGAACAATGGATGAATTGGTCAAATCAGTAAACCAGGTCACTGATCTTATGTCTGAAATTGCTGCGGCTTCTGACGAACAAAGCCGTGGTATTCATCAGATAGCCCAAGCTGTCAGTCAGATGGATCAAGTCACACAGCAAAATGCGGCATTGGTGGAACAGTCCGCTGCCGCTGCATCCGCGCTTGAAGATAAGGCAGATATATTGGTGAAAACGGTTGCTCAATTTGAATTACCGACAGGTTTGGAACATGATCATGACCATCAGGAATATCCTGCGTCAAAAATGACCGATGAGTATGTTGTAAATCAAGTACGCTGAGGTCAGATGAAATCCAATTTAACAGCTTCAGATGCTGAAGCTACTGCACCGCTGAACTTTATGTTTCAGCGGCATACGTTGTCGGATGCGCAATTTCAGCGCATCTGTCAGTTTATTTACCAACGAGCTGGCATTGTCTTGGCAAAAAATAAACGCGAGATGGTTTACAACCGCCTGGTCAGGCGCTTGCGTGTTCTGGGACTTAATGATTTTGGTCAATATCTGTCGATTCTGGAACAGGATAGTTATAGTAAGGAGTGGGAACTATTTATCAATGCATTAACGACCAATCTCACCGCATTTTTTAGGGAAGCCCACCATTTTCCTATTCTGGCGGCACATGCCGGCAGAAAAAACGGGGGAACATACCGTGTCTGGAGTGCGGCCGCATCAACGGGAGAAGAGCCGTATTCCATTGCGATGACGCTGTATGACACTTTATGTGGTAAGGACACTTTGTATGGCAAATCGTGTGATGTATTGGGGCACCGTTCAAACCGGATAAAAATCATTGGCAGTGATATTGATACCCAGGTGTTGGAAAAAGCTCGCCAAGGTGTTTATCGATTGGATGAATTACAACATCTGAGTGACAGCCAAAAGAAAAAATATTTTTTCAAAGGCGTTGGTTATTTTGAAGGGTACGCCAGAGTTCGTCCGGTGCTTACTGAACTGGTTAGCTTTCAGCACCTGAATTTACTTGATTCTGAGTGGGCACTGGAAGGTAAATTTGATGCAATTTTTTGTCGTAATGTCATGATTTATTTTGATAAAAAAACGCAGGAAAGAATTTTGCGTCGCTTTGTCAATTTCTTAAAGCCAGATGGTCTGCTCTTTGCAGGGCATTCCGAAAACGTCACTCAAATTAGCCGAGAGTTCTACTTGCAAGGACAGACCGTTTACGGTGTAGGCCGGGCAAGGAGGGGTCATGAATAAAATAACCGTTCTTTGTGTGGATGATTCGGCGCTGATGCGTCAAATCATGCGGGAAATCATCAATAGCCACCCAGACATGGAAGTGGTGGATTGTGCGCCTGATCCATATGTTGCCCGCGATTTAATCAAAAAATATAACCCGCAGGTATTGACATTGGATGTCGAGATGCCACGGATGGATGGCATTGATTTTCTTGAGAAATTAATGCGTTTACGGCCTATGCCTGTTGTGATGGTTTCGTCTCTGACGGCAAAAGGTTCGGAAATTACATTGAAAGCACTGGAATTAGGCGCTGTAGACTTTGTAACCAAGCCGCAATTAGGTATTCGTGAAGGTATGCTGGCTTATAGTGAGCTGATTGCGGAGAAAATCCGTGCGGCAGCACAGGCAAAAATCAGCACAGTAAGACCAACACAAGAAATTGCAGCTCCGCTAAATTTTAAACCACTTTTGTCCAGTGAGAAATTGATCGCGGTTGGGGCTTCAACCGGAGGAACTGAGGCAATCAAGAATCTGTTACAGCCTTTACCTGTTACCAGCCCGGCGTTACTTATTACACAGCACATGCCATCCGGCTTTACCCGCTCATTTGCAGAACGACTCAATAAATTGAGCCAGATTACGGTTAAAGAAGCAGAAGATGGTGAGCGTGTCTTACCGGGACATGCCTATATCGCACCGGGAGATCGCCATATGGAACTGTGCCGTAGCGGAGCTAACTACCAAATTATGACCAGCAGTGCTCCTCCGGTTAATCGTCACCGTCCTTCTGTCGATGTTCTGTTTCGTTCTGTTGCTAAATATGCAGGGCGTAACGCGGTAGGCGTCATATTAACGGGTATGGGCAGTGATGGGGCGGCGGGTTTATTGGAAATGAAACAAGCGGGAGCCTACACATTAGCACAAAGTGAATCAAGTTGTGTGGTCTTTGGTATGCCGCGTGCCGCGATCCAGTTGGGTGCTGTCGATGAAGTGATGGATCTGCAAAAGCTGAGTAAAACTATGCTGGCTAAAATCAGTACCGGGCAATCGATTCGAATTTAGTCGTTGTTATACCTGATATATTTCAAGTTGCAGCACAGTCAGCAAAGCCGCACCTTGAAAGATAAAGGGAATATTGTGGTTAACTTTTACAGCACGATGTTGCTGGATGAATAAAATTTCAAGGAGTTTTTATGGCAAGTAAGGATCTAAGATTTCTGGTGGTTGATGACTTTTCAACCATGCGTCGAATTGTGCGTAATTTGCTGAAAGAACTGGGTTTTAACAATGTTGATGAAGCACTGGATGGAGCAGAAGCGCTGGCAAAACTTCGTACAGCCGAATTTGATTTTGTTATTTCTGACTGGAACATGCCTAATATTGATGGTCTCGAATTGTTGAAAACAATTCGCAGTGACGAAAAATTGGCTGCTTTGCCAGTTCTGATGGTGACAGCAGAAGCAAAAAAAGAAAACATCATTGCCGCCGCACAGGCTGGAGCCAGTGGTTATGTTGTGAAACCATTTACTGCGGCAATTTTGGAAGAAAAGCTCAATAAAATATTTGAAAAATTGGGGCTTTAAGGAGACAAAATGAGTGAAAATCCAGTCATGCCGAGAGATGAGGCGGTAACAACCAGTGAAATAATCAGTCGTATCGGGCAGTTAACAAGAATGCTGCGCGATAGTCTGCGTGAACTGGGATTGGATCGAACCATTGCTCAGGCGGCTGAGGCGATCCCTGATGCGAGGGAGCGATTGAATTACGTTGTCCAGATGACCGCACAGGCGGCTGAAAGAGTGCTGAACTGCGTTGAAGTAGCTCAACCTTGCCAGAATGAATTGGAAACCTCTGCAAAATCCTTAACCCTGCGTTGGGATGAATGGTTTGCGAACCCAACTAATTTAGAGCTGGCTGATGCACGCTCTTTGGTAACGGACACGAGAGATTATCTCAAACTCGTGCCAGAACATGCTGCCTTCACCAATGCTCAATTGCTTGAGATCATGATGGCTCAAGATTTTCAGGATCTCACCGGGCAGGTCATTAAACGGATGATGGAAGTCATTCAGGAACTGGAAAAGCAACTGGTCATGGTATTAATGGAAAATATGCCTTCTGATCAGGTGGCCAAAACTAAAAAAGAGAACGAAAGTCTTCTTAATGGCCCTCAGGTTAACCAGAATGGGATTGGTGTCATTGCCAACCAGGAACAGGTTGATGATTTACTGGATAGTTTAGGTTTTTGATAACGAGTGATAATACGTTAACGAGCAATATTTATTCTTAAATATATTTGATGTTTGGGCGAGTCAGGCGGCTGCCCAAACGTTACTTTCAATGTTTCCAAATATGCAAAAATGCCAGATTTTCGGTTAGAGAACAGTGTTACTGGTTGATTTAATGTATAAAACGACATCATTAGTCAGATCCTATAAAAGGAAAACACAGTGCAGTCGATTGAAAAAGTCATCTATTTGGCAGATTCATTTGTTTCTTACCGTAAAGATTTTAATGAAAATCACCAAAAAGTGGGTATATCCTTAGGGGCGGTTGTTGCCTCAGTGGTTGCAGCGACTCATCCTCAGTTGGTGAATAGACTGGTATTAACTGCACCGTGGGCCACAAATGATGATCCCTATTTCCAGTTGATGTTTACGACCTGGTTAAAACTGGAAAACAGCGATCAAACTTTAGCAACTGCTTTTGGACTTTCCCATGTTCTCAGTCCTGAATTTATTTCATCTTTGGGGAAGGAAACGCTCCGTCAAATTTGTGCCAGGCCGTCAGAAAAAGGGGCGAACAGACGGATAGCTTTAGGATTATCGATAAACATCAAAAATTACCTTTCCCGGATAAATAAAGACGCATTAATTATTGGGTTAAGTCACGATACACTAATTCCGCCCTATCTGGCACGTGAAGTCCATAAAAGTATAAAAAACAGCTTGTACACGGAAGTGAAGAGTGGCCATGCGGTACAGATGGAAAACCCGGCAGAGTGGGTAAAGGTTATCAAAGATTTTTTGCAAAAATAGGTAATTGGGAACAGCGTGTTACTCTGAAGAGGCAAGGCTAACGGTTAAATTCGCAGGTAAATATTTATAAATGGTTGACAGCGACACATTATAAATAATTGAGAGTTGTTTTCTGCTGTGGCCTTTAATTAGCAATCTGGCGGCTTGTTGCTGGTCTTCTGCGGTAAATCTGACAGGCCGTCCGCCAATTCGCCCCTGTTCCCGTGCCGCGGCTAAACCTGCGTTAGTTCTTTCAACAATCAATTCACGTTCCATTTCCGCCAATGCACTCATGACATGAAAGAAAAATCTTCCCATAGCTGTGCTGGTATCGATACTGTCAGTCAGACTTTGAAAATGAATTCCTCGTTCATGTAATTCTGAAATGAGTGTCACCAGATTTTTTACACTGCGCCCCAGGCGATCCAGCTTCCATACAACGAGTGTATCACCAGATTTAAGGTGTTTTAACGCACGTTTTAATCCTGGGCGATTGGCGGTTTTCCCACTGATTTTGTCTTCAAAAATCATTTCGCAGTTAATGCTGATCAATGCATTTCTTTGTAAATCACTATTTTGGTCATTTGTTGACACTCGGATATAACCAATTCTTGCCACGGATAATCCTTTAATTACATCAGAAACTATTTGTCAGAGAATAATACCTATTTTTTTGTTACAAAAAACCCCAAATTTGTCAGATCACGCGATAAAAATTTGCCTAATGGCCTTTATTATTTAATTTTTTGATTTATGAAGATTTGCTATAAACAAAATTATTTAAGATATTATTAGAGTTAGTGATCATACTCACAGTATTAAGTTTTCTTACCAACAAGCCCTAATTAGTTCTCGCTTATTTCCTCAAAATCATCTTTTATTTAATTGAAACATTTTTGTTACCGGTTTGTTACGTGTAATTCCGAGGGTATATATGGAACTGATCACACAATGGTTAGGTGCAATAAACGGGGTTGTATGGGGAGTACCCATGCTTATTGGCCTTCTGGGTATAGGTATTTTCATGCAGGTACGCCTGTCTTTCTTGCCGATACGCAAGTTAGGCACAGGGTTCAAATTACTCTTTCAAAAAAATACACAACGTGGTGAAGGGCAAATTTCCCCTTTTAATGCATTAATGACCGCATTGTCCGCAACGATAGGTACAGGGAATATAGCAGGGGTCGCAACGGCGATTGTTATGGGGGGACCGGGTGCATTGTTCTGGATGTGGATGACTGCGTTGGTGGGAATGGCAACTAAATATTCCGAAGCTGTGCTGGCAGTTCGTTACCGTGAAACAGATAAGAACGGTAACTATGTTGGTGGCCCCATGTACTATATTAAAAATGGATTGGGGAAAAAATGGGTATGGTTGGGAACATTATTTGCTTTCTTCGGAAGTATAGCTGGCTTTGGTATTGGTAATACGGTACAAGCCAACTCAGTTTCTGAAGTACTGCAAAGTAGCTTTGGTGTTGATAAAACCATAACGGCGGCGGCACTGGTTCTTCTGGTTGGTGCGGTATTGATTGGTGGTATCAAACGGATTTCTGATGTTGCAGGTAAACTGGTGCCTGTTATGACTGTAGGTTATCTGGGCGCAGGTATGGTCGTTTTAGGACTCAATGTGAGTGCTATTCCAGATGCGTTTGCCTTGATTATCACATCTGCTTTCACTCCAGTTGCAGCACAAGGGGGATTTGCTGGAGCAGCCGTCTGGGCTGCAATTCGTTTTGGTATTGCCAGAGGTGTATTTTCTAACGAAGCAGGTATGGGAAGTGCTCCTATTGCTCATGCCACAGCGAAAACCCAAAACCCGATCCGTCAGGGCTTAATTGCCATGTTGGGGACGTTCATTGACACCATTGTGGTATGTTCTATTACCGGGTTGACCATCGTTATTACTGGCGGTTGGTTGACAGGTCAGACAGGAGCAACATTAACAGCAACTGCTTTCTCGTCCGTTATTCCGGGGGGGCACTACGTTGTTGCAATCGCACTGGCAATCTTTGCTTTTACCACCATCTTAGGATGGAGCTTCTATGGTGAAAAATGTATTCAGTATTTACTGGGCACAAAAGCCATTATTCCTTTCCGTATTATTTGGATCATTGCGTTACCGATTGGCGCAACTCAATCACTGAACTTTGTCTGGTTACTCGCAGATACACTTAATGCCATGATGGCTATTCCTAACTTAATTGCGATTGCGCTGTTAAGTCCGGTTGTATACCGCCTGACGAAAGATCATATCCATGATGTTAATGCGGATAGTATTGAGATTAAGGCAAGTCGTGTTGAGATCAAAACTGCAATGAAAACAGATTAATAATTATCAAACCAATATAAATTGGAATAGTTTCCATATCTCAAGCAGGGCGTTATCAGCCTGAACGCACGGATTGGGATATGGGAACATGCTATTTTATGAGGGAGATATACAGTTTATGCTGTTAGTAAAATAATAACTATTAAGGAACGACAATGAATACTAGCAATGTAGTACCTCATTTACAGCTGATTCTGGCTGATCCTACGGAAAATTGGGCTGATTGGCGTTGGCAGCAAAAAAATGCTGTACGTGATGAAGTTGTTTTACGTTCTGCTTGTGGTGGATGGAGTGAAGAGATAACTCAGCGCATCCAACGAAATTTACAGGGGCAGAAGATGCAGATTACGCCTTACTATCTGCGTCTAATTTTAGCAACCAACCAATCTGAGGATACCACGGCAAATCCACTCTGGCGGCAGGTTGTACCATTCTGGAGTGAAGAAGAGTTGAATGGTTATGATGGCGAATCAGAAAACTGGGAACTTCATGAAGATATGAAGACGCCCATTTGTCAGCATAAATATGATAATCGTGTCATTTTACGTATGGTCAATACCTGTAACACCTACTGTCAATTTTGCTTTGAAGCATTGCGGACATTGAAAGTTGATTCAGATAAATCCAATGCAGGCCGCAGTTCTTTCCAACAATCTCTTGAATATATAAGAAATACACCTTCAATCGAAGAAGTTATCCTGAGTGGTGGTGACCCCCTCATGCTGACGGATAACAAGTTATCTGAGACACTCGCTGCAATCCGAGAAATCAGGGATGATTTGCTGATCCGTATTCATTCCCGTGCTCTTACATTCAATCCTTATCGTATTACCGATACTTTGATAGAAATTTTGGAAAGATATGGTGTTAACGCCTTTGGTGTGCATGTTTGCCACCCATTGGAGTTAAGTGAAGAATTCCAGTCTGCTGTACGTCGTATCCAACGTGTTGTACCGATTGTTTTTTCCAATATGCCTTTCTTGCGTGGAATTAATGATGATGAAGCAACACTCCACACGTTGTTTCTCGCACTCTATCGGATGGGAGTGAAACCTTACTATCTCTATCATTTTATGCCTTTCTCGCCGGGATCCTCAGAATATAAAGCCTCAATTAATGACGCTATTACTATTATGAAAAAACTTAAACGTCGGGTTTCGAATATTGCCTTGCCGGAATATGTTCTGCCCCATATGCAGGGAAAATTTACCGTACCCCTGTTCACTGATCCTGATGAAGTACCATATTTCGAAACTCGTGGTAGTCAACGTTATTACCGTTTTATCAATTGGAAGAATGAACAATGTGAATGGTTAGATAATTAATTCTATTTATTGTATTTCAAGGACATCAAATGAAACCTAATGCAATTTTGTTTGTTGATATTGATGAAGCTGAGGTTACACACTATACCTACCGGGAACCTCATTTTGCAGCAGCAAAAAAGATGGGATTGTTTTGTCTGACTGTAGCTCGAAAAAAACGTCAGCATGCAGAACGGCTTTTTACGGATAGTGATGAAGTTTTCTTATTGGAATCATTATCGTTTGAATCTTTGCAAGATTGCGTTACCCGTTTGCAACAATCTTATCATTTGTGTGCTATTTTTTGTCACGCAGGGCATGCTTCTGCCAGCGGACAAATGGGTTGTATTGTTGCCGAAATATGTCAAAAAATTGGATTGCCTTATACTTCTCCCGCCTCCATTGCTACCTGCAACAACAAATTCCTTATGCGTCAGGCACTGCAAAAGCATGGAATTAGAACAATACGCCATGCACTATGTAACAGTGAAAAGGAGTTATATAAGCAAGCCAATAGGATTGGTTATCCGGTGATGGCAAAACCGCCTTTTGGGGCAGGCTCAGCTTTTATTAAAAAGTGTTATAACTGGTTTGAATTGCAAGCTCATTACCAAACATTCACAGCTTACTATAAGCACTCAGCCTTAGTAGATTTTCTTGGAAATACTCAAACATATTCTACTCCTGACGGTACAGAATACCTGAACCAGCCGGGGCAAAGTATGTTACTGGAAGAATATATCCAAGGTATTGAAGGTACTGTCGAATGCGTTATTACCCAGGATACTGTCCATCCGGTTTTAATAAACGAAAAACTTATTCTGACAGAAAAAGATAATACGGTATTAGAAAATCTGCTCATTGCTCCTCCGGTTTCATTTACTGCCTCAGAGCAAGAACAAATCAAAAATTATGCTATCGATTGTATAAAAGCAGTTGGATTGCATCATGCCATTGCTCATCTTGAATTTCGTATGACTGTTGATGGCCCGATGGTCATTGAGATTAATCCTCGCCTTGGCGGCTTGTTTGTGAACTCTGCATTCCGTGATCTGGCCGGGTTAGATCCTTATCAGCTTTATCTCTCTATTCTTTTACAAGAAAAAGATATTGATACGCAGATCGTACAAGGGCAAAAGCGGGCAGCAACTGCTGAACAGCACTACTCTATGATAGCTATGTACCCAGAAAATAGTGGTCATTTTTTGGGAATAAAAAATATTGAGTACATTAAAAATAATCCACATGTTATCGAATGCTTGTCTCAACCCGCTGGTTACGACATCAATGCGGAAACAGAAGAACATTACCTGCTCAGGTGTTGGGCAAAAGTTAATGATGCTTCTCATGCTCATACACTACACAACGAAATGATAGAGCATGTAAAACCGATCATTATTCCATTTTCATAAGGGTGTTATTCTATGCGAATTGCAGAGATTTCGGCACGTTTAATGAATAATCATTATTGCCATATTCCACATTTTGATGAACTGATTTCATATCAGGAAGAAGAAGCCAATACATTTAAAAACCAGTGGGATAATTTGGTATTAGATCAGAATTTCAAAAATTACACTCATCGGGAAAGACGTATTCTACGCTATTGTTATCACCCTGGCACAGAAAACCCACTGCAACTTAATCGGAGTAGTGAATATCAATCACCAGTAACCTATGATATTGAATATAAAAAAGGCGCTAATCAACTGAGTTATTCGGAAGAAACTTTTATTACTCACCCTATTATGCAATATATTCTTGCTACAGATATTGCCATCTTAGGTGAACGTTTAATAAAAGGTTATCGCTATTCGATTGATATCCATCAATTCCGGGTAAAAGCTTTTTCTGGGAAAGAGAGCCCGACAACTTCTGGTATTCATCAGGATGGACAGGATTGGATCTTTATGCACTTTATTCAAAGCCACAATATTGCACCTGTTATTTCTGAAGTGCACTTAACAGAGAATGAAGCCCCACCTTTATTGCAAACAGCAATGCAACAATTTCTTGAAACGCTCGCAATTAATGATAGGCAACTTTATCATCGAGCCAGCCATGTTCGACAAGTATCTCCTGCAATTGTGGCATTTCGGGATCTATTGCTGGTGACTTTCCGGCAACTTCCTGAACAACAAGAGAACTAATAATAATGCCAAGCCAGGAAAATAGTCTGAATTTACGTTGCTCTGGTCGTAATGCCTTTTTTATCGTTAGTGCAAGATTTATATCCGATTTTGGCGCATTCCTGAATATGGTAGCGTTATCCACTTACGTTTATCTGCTCAGCAATAGCGTAATGCACGTCAGTATTTTTCTTGCTTGTCGTGTTGCGGGAGGTGTTATTGCCAGCTTAATGGGTACACCGTTTTTCCGGCGATATGCAGGGCGATGGCCTTTGATCTGTTTCGATTTATTGCGGGTCATGCTGCTGTCCTTGTTATTGGTATTCCCGGTTTCACAGCAGTTATTGATCTTACCGATCATTGCTTTTGGGATCGGCTTGGGCAACTCAATGTTTGCGATTGGGTTGAACAGTCAACTTCCGCATTGGGTACATGCCTCACAACGTATATCGACGAATTCCTGGCTGACATCGGTCGCTGCTACAGGTGCAGTGTTCGGCAGTTTGGTATCCGGCTTGCTGGTTGCCAGTAGCGGCTATGAAATGGTTTTTATCGTTAATATCATCACCTATCTGTTGGCCGCAATATTGATTATGCCACTGCGTTTTCTCACTGAGCCTGAACAGCAGGGATTGCGGGTGTTGGGGAACGAATGGCGAGAATTACGCCTCGGATTACGCGGCACACCTATACTGGCCGGGATGTTGTTTCTGAGTCTGGCGGATACACTGGGCAGTGCTGCCCATAATGTCGGTTTTCCCATTATTTCTAAGCTCTTGAACCCCGATAATGCCAGTACCGTAATGGGGCTGTTACTGGCGACATGGGCGATAGGAAAATTCAGCGGTGCACGCCTGACCAGTTACCTGTTACGCAATCACGGCAGCTTGAAAATGGAAAAACTGTTCTTCCTCGGCATTGCATTGATGTCAACGGGCTTTATCCTTACCTTCCAACAAACCAACCCGTTTTGGTTATTGTTGTTCGCAGTATGGGCAGGAATTGGTGATGGAATTGCGGAAGTTAGTCTGATATCCCGTGTGCAAAGTGAACCGGAAAGTCTGCGACTGCCTATTTTCAGCTTACTGACTCTATTACAGATGACGGGTTTTGGAATAGGCATGCTGTTGGTTGCCCCTTTTTACGTCTGGTTGCCGCCGTCCAGCGTTATCATTATCTTCCACGGCTTGCCGCTAACAGTATTGGTCATCATTCTGGTATGGGGGCGACGTTATATTTCCAGTAAGGCATAAATCTCATATGCCGTTGTTTTTCACGTTGCGGCATCTTGAAACCCATCAGGTATAATGCCGCAAATACCCCCGCAAATTTTGCAGTGTTCCTGCCATTGAATTTCCTGGCTTTTGTCATGCTTAGCACAATTTTATTTGCTCTTTGCTGAGATTTGTTGAGGGCAAATTTCCTGCATGTAATAACGAATGCTCACCAAGGAAAGCCGTGGCTGAAGATAGCGATCTCGAAAAAACCGAAGAACCCACGCCCCATAAACGGGAAAAAGCGCGTAAAGAGGGGCAGATAGCACGTTCAAAGGAACTCACTTCTATCCTGATGTTAGCAGGAGGCGTCAGTCTGCTTTGGATGAGCGGACAGTCGATCACTCATGAGCTTTCATTGATGGTATTCGAGGGATTCAACTTTGATCATAACATGGTCAGTAATGATAAGCAGATGGTACAGCAGGTTGGTCGCTTATTAAAACAGGCAGTTTGGGCACTGTTACCTGTGTTTGTCGGCCTGATCCTGATTGCCTTAAGTGCGCCGACATTGATGGGAGGGCTGATATTCAGCTCAAAATCTATCAAATTTGATCTGGCGAAACTGGATCCGGTTGCTGGTCTGAAGAAAATTTTCTCCATGAACGCATTGGCGGAACTGTTCAAGGCCATCTTGAAAGCATCAATGGTCGGAGGGGGAGCCGCCCTGTTTATCTGGGCGAATTGGCCTGCCATGTTAAACCTGACTACCCAAACACCCTTGGTGGCATTGAGTGATGCCATGCTGATGTTGATTTTTGCAGGCTACGTTGTTTTGTTTATGTTAATACCAATGGTGGCGTTTGATGTGTTTTATCAGATCCGCAGCCATCTGAAAAAACTGAAAATGACCCGTCAGGAGATCAAGGATGAATTTAAGGAACAAGAAGGGGATCCACATGTAAAGGCGCGAATTCGCCAACAACAACGTGCGGCTGCACGTAAACGGATGATGGCGGATGTGCCAAAAGCGGATGTTATTGTCACTAACCCGACCCACTATGCCGTTGCTTTACAGTATGACAGTAAAAAAATGAGTGCACCTAAGGTATTGGCGAAAGGAGCGGGACTCATCGCTTTGCGTATTAAAGAGATTGGCGCGGAAAATCGCATTCCACTATTGGAAGCCCCTCCATTAGCGCGAGCATTGTTTCGCCATGCTGAAGTGGGCGGTTTTATTCCGGCGGCACTCTATGCTGCCGTTGCTGAAGTGCTTGCCTGGGTTTACCAATTGAAACGTTGGAAACGGGAAGGTGGCTTGAAACCAAAAACACCTGAAAATCTGCCAGTGCCGCCAGCACTGGATTTTGCTGGAGAGAATAATCGTCATGGCTAATCTGGCCTCATTGTTCCGTTTATCGGGGAATCGTTTACCGGGAAATATAAAAGGCTCCCAATGGCAAATGCTTGCGGGGCCTGTACTCATCCTCATGATCTTGTCGATGATGGTACTGCCGTTACCCCCATTTCTGCTTGATTTACTGTTCACTTTTAATATCGCACTTTCCATCATGGTTTTGCTGGTAGCGATGTTTACGCGTCGGACGCTGGATTTTGCTGCTTTTCCGACGATTTTGCTGTTTTCAACATTGTTGCGTTTGTCACTGAATGTCGCATCGACGCGTATCATTCTGATGGAAGGGCATACAGGATCGGCAGCGGCAGGACAAGTCGTAGAAGCTTTCGGTCACTTCCTTGTCGGGGGTAATTTTGCCATTGGTATCGTTGTCTTTGTTATCTTGATCCTGATTAACTTTATGGTGATCACCAAAGGTGCAGGACGTATCGCTGAAGTTGGTGCCCGCTTTGTACTGGATGGGATGCCCGGTAAACAGATGGCAATTGATGCCGATTTGAATGCCGGATTGATAGGCGAAGATGAAGCCAAGAAACGGCGCGCTGAAGTCACACAAGAAGCAGACTTCTATGGTTCGATGGATGGTGCGAGTAAATTTGTGCGCGGCGATGCCATTGCCGGGTTGATGATCCTGGTGATCAACATCGTTGGAGGTTTGATCGTCGGTGTTGTCCAACATGGATTGAGTTTGGGGGATGCAGCAGAAGCCTATACATTGCTGACCATCGGTGATGGTTTGGTTGCTCAGTTACCGGCGTTGATTATCTCTACAGCAGCGGGTGTTATCGTGACCCGTGTTGCGACCGATGAAGATGTCGGCCAGCAAATGGTGACACAGCTTTTCAATAACCCCAAAGTGATGATGTTGAGTGCTGGTGTATTGGGGTTGCTTGGTTTAGTGCCGGGAATGCCTAATTTTGTTTTCCTGTTGTTTACCGCGGCATTGGCGGGAGTAGGATACTTCCTGCTTCGTAAGGATAAAGATCCGCTTATGGTACAACATGAAGAGATGAAAGCAGTAGAAGAACAACAGCAAACCGCAGAAGCTTCATGGTCTGATGTGCAACTAGAAGATCCATTGGGCATGGAAGTCGGTTATCGGTTAATCCCAATGGTAGATTTTCGCCAGAATGGTGAGCTGCTTGGGCGTATCAGTGGTATTCGTAAAAAGTTTGCGCAAGAAGTGGGCTATTTACCCCCTGTTGTTCATATTCGTGACAACCTTGAATTAGCACCAGCCAGCTACCGTATCATGATGAAAGGAGTAGAGATAGGCCGTGGTGAAGCCCATCCGGGACGTTGGCTGGCGATTAATCCGGGCGGTGCGGTAGGTGAATTGCAGGGTGACCTGACCAAAGATCCGGCTTTCGGACTGCCGGCTGTCTGGATTGATGACAGTTTAAGGGAACAGGCACAGGTACAGGGTTATACTGTTGTAGCGGCGAGTACCGTTGTGGCAACTCACCTGAACCATTTGTTGTCACAGCATTCCAGTGAACTGTTTGGCAGACAGGAAGCACAGCAACTGTTTGAGCGAGTCAGTCAGGAAATGCCGAAACTGACAGAAGACTTTATTCCTGGTGTCGTCAGCTTGACCACGTTGCATAAAGTTCTGCAAAACCTGTTGGCGGAGCAAGTGCCGATCCGTGATATGCGCACCATTATTGAAACACTGGCTGAACATGCACCGGTACAAACTGATCCTTATGAACTGACTGCTGTTATCCGTATTGCACTTGGCCGGGCGATTGCTCAACAATGGTTCCCCGGTGCGGATGAAATTAAAGTGATTGGCTTAGATGCGAACCTTGAACGTATTCTGCTTCAGGCATTGCAGGGTGGCGGTGGACTGGAGCCGGGACTGGCTGAAAGTCTGGAACGTCAGGCGGCAGAAGCATTGGAGCGTCAGGAAATGCTCGGTGCACCGCCTGTGTTGTTGGTCAACCACGCACTGCGTCCATTATTGTCTCGTTTTCTGCGCCGTGTATTGCCCCGATTGGTTGTACTTTCCAATCTTGAAATTACCGATAACCGTCAGATAAGAATGACAGCGACGATTGGTGGTGCAAGATAGTACTGGCAGTGAAGTCTTCTGAATAATAATAAATATAAGGCGATCACTACGGTGATCACCTTATCATAAAAATAATCAATCCTCTGGTTCTTGCCATTGCAATTGTTTTCCATTTCATCTGTAACTAACTCAAAATAGCATTTTAATGCTCTCTTTAATGAAATAGCGCATTCGGACATAGCCCGTTATTAGTGTTCTATAAATAATATCTGGTCTGATTATTTTTAAAATATATCTCTTCAGAGCTGAATCTGATTGAAATCGTCTGGAGGCAGGCTAAATACCACTGGCGACGTTTTATCACTTGGACTCAGAATTTTCGTTATTATGATAATTGTAATTCTGTCATGCATTTCTATTGCTTTGAAAAATCTATGGTTGCCCTCCTTTTTGCAACACTCATTTTGATGAGTTTGGGGCTTGCTTAAATCTATCCGGCGTCACTGTAGGCAAGGATGCCTGCGCCTCGATGAGTTCCGCGTCTGATGAACCTTAAAAAGACAACGGCTTCAAAGAGCCATTTTTTTAATTAGGTTTCTCATCAGGCCGGCAGGCCGTTCATGTCATCAATTATTAGTCTTCGCAAAACCAGTGGGGTAACAGTTAAATAGCTTCACAATGACGCCTGCTTTAGGCGACAAATACCGTGTGTTGTGTCGTAATAGCCCACGCTATCCGGGCGAGTTTGTTAGCCAGTGCACAGGCCACTACATTGGAATGCTTTCGTTCAAGTTGCTGCTTAACCCAGTCAGCCAGTTTTCCCTGCCCATGCTCGATATGCTGCATGAACGACCGGGCACAGAGCATCAACAGTTGCCGGAGTGTCTTGTTACCCCGTTTACTGATCCCCAATAAGGTCGTCTTTCCTTCGGTACTGTACTGGCGGGGAACCCATCCCGTCGAGGCCGCAAAATTCCGGCTACAGGCGTATTGTTTGCCATCACCCAGTTGCGAGGAAAGCACACTCGCCGTAATGGGACCAACACCGGGAATAGTCATCAGCCGCTGCCCGGTATCATCCTGAGCAATCTCCTGTGACAAGGCGGTTTCAATCTCGGTGATTTGTTCAACCAAATAGTGATAATGCGCCTGTAAACGCAGTAATACCTGCATCTGATTGGTGGTTTTGACTTTATCCCGAATCAGCGATCCGCCTTGCCATGAAGTGCGCGCCCGCACAGGCTCCCATCACAACCGTTGCCGGAGAACAGTCGGCTAAGAATTCCATCAACTTAGTACGGGTGAATTTTTTACGCATCAGGGCTTTCCCCGATGGATCCTGACAATGGATATGAAAGGAATGCTTGCCGAGATCGATGCCAATCAGTGCGATGGTGTTCATGATGGTAGCCTCTTATCAAAGATAATCACCCTGTTAATATACTGCCGCTAGGGTGAGGGCGGCCATCTCATTAAGATAGGGGGATTTTGAAAAAGATAGGGTTTTAATACAACGACACAGAAACAGACCTCTTATTATTACGGATATACCAAGAGGTCTGTAAAGATTGCTGCTTAAGCAGCATGAGAATAATCAAACACTGATCTTATGGCCCGATAAGGCAGAATTGTGACGGGCCTGACCATCAGCACCATAAAGAGAAGGGCTGTGATGGCTTTTCAAAAAAGCAATTGCCTGACTATTTAACTCAATATGTTGATCCAACAAAAATCCATTATGCGCATTTAAATCACGAATTCGTTCAACCGACTGACTGATTTGATCCCACAACACCGCCAATATTTCATGGTCAGCATAAGGAGCATTCACTTTCAGCGTTTCATTTAGTTGCTGACGCTTTCTTTCCGCATGATCGAGTGCCGAAAGCAAAAATGTTTTTTGCTCTGTGACACGATGCAGTTGATTCGCTTCAATAAAGCCTTCGCTCAGGATACGTTGTTCTTCTGCCATCGTTGTCGAAAGCGAATGTAAGTGTGCACTTTGCTGCTCAAGCAAGAGTTGAAGTTCTTCCATTTATGGCCTTTATGATTTTGCTGGTTTATTGCTTATATTCCTTGTTATTAAGGTAATAAGTTTTAATTAATCAGTTTTCAAGGGCTTCTCTGAGCAGGGCATCAGCAATTTTACCGCTGTCCATGGTCAGGGTTCCCTTTGCAATCGCTTCTTTCAGTTGTTGTACTTTTTGAATATTAATGTCTTGACTACTTGGCTGAACCAGTTTTTTCTGCGCCTCACTCAGTCTAACTTGCGTATCGGCGCTTTTTTCTGCAACAGCCACAATCCTGCGAGTGCTCTGGGCAGTTTCATTGGCATTGCGTTGCTGTAAAGCAGCAATAGCCAGTAGAGGTTGAGTGCGTTCAATACTCATAATCGTAATCCTTTAATCAGGCATTATTTATTTGTCTTAACTCTATTGGGTAGAGGTAGCAGGCGATATACCGCTGGCATGCCTGTAAATCATGGTCTGATGGTTATATCGGCGTAGAAACATAAAACTTTAGCCATTCATAACATCATTTTTACACTACCATTTTCCTGAGCTTCTCCGGTAATAACCTGTCCAGAAACCAAGCGGACACGAATATTATCAAAACTTGCAGCATTGTTAATTGCTTTTCCTTCATAACGTACCCGGAAATTTTGCCCATCTACGGTGATGACAACATTTTGTCCGGCTTTAATCACCCATGGACGCCGGAGCATATTACGTGTGATGAATTGCCCGGCAGGTATGTTGCGAATGGCAATACCATTAAGTGTAACCTTTTTGTTATGAATGATGTCGTTTGGCAATTTGTCTAAAGCGCCTGTTTTGACCTGAAAATCTTTTTCTCTCAGTACCGAATTACGTTGAATTGCACGATTTGAAACTAAGTATGGGCCGATAACACGGACGTAGATTTGCATAAAACGAC
Organism: Xenorhabdus indica; assembly: GCF_014467235.1. Lineage (GTDB taxonomy): Bacteria > Pseudomonadota > Gammaproteobacteria > Enterobacterales > Enterobacteriaceae > Xenorhabdus > Xenorhabdus indica. The sequence continues at coordinate 33,625 of NZ_NKHP01000009.1, forward strand.
GTTGCTGACCACAGTTAACCGGCAGCGAAATATTTCCCCAATTTTTATTGCCCATTGGTGGATGTATTTCAGGAGATTCACATGTTGGCCATTGTTGTTCCGGTGTTTTAATGTCTACGGAAACTTTATAGTTCGTGCCGTGATGAATTTGCTTGAAATAATCATTGATTGAACGGGGTAAATCATTCCCCCATGCCAAAGAACCAGCAAAAAACAGGTTAAGAAAAAAGGTAAGGAAGCCGATAAATTTTAATGCAGGCATTTTAATCATCTTTATCTCTCTTATTCTTACCTTACTCTTCTATTACCTGACACCAGTGAGGTAAACCATGATGCCAAAAATATTCAGTATCTGCTGGAGGTTAATAGTGTAACGCGCTTGATTATTAGTTAATGGGATAAATAGCAAATCAATTTGTGTCTATTCTTCGAATCGGCTTTTTCTTCTGCGTTTATGCTGTTAGCGCTCTTAATGCGTTACGGGGCTTGGTTCTGCGGGACTTACCCTAAACTGGCCTATAAAGCTGGCTATAAAACAGGCGAGGGAGGAATATGCTCGATAAATTAGATACCGCCTTTCATTTTCGACAAGAAGCCCTGGTACTCCGCAACCAGCGGCAGGAAATTCTGTCGGCAAACATTGCCAATGCGGATACCCCTGGCTATCAGGCTCGCGATATCGATTTTGCCGCCCAATTAAGAAAGGTGATGGAACATGGTCGTGTGACGGGGAATGGAATTGGGCTGACTCTGACTTCCAATCGACATATTCCCATTCAGCCTCAGAAACGTCTGGAGATGGATCTGTTGTACCGGGTGCCTCACCAGACGGCGATGGATGGAAATACCGTTGACATGGATATGGAACGCAGCAATTTTGCAGATAACAGTCTGAAATATCAGGCTGAACTGACCATGACGAATGCTCAGATCAAAAGCATGATGTCAGTTCTACAGTCACAAGGATAATGGGAATGTCTCTACTCAGTATTTTTGATATTGCCGGCTCCGCGCTTTCTGCTCAGTCTCAGCGGCTGAATGTCAGTGCCAGCAATATGGCGAATGCCGATAGTATCGTTGGGCCGAATGGCGAGCCTTATCGTGCCAAACAAGTCGTATTTCGTGTCGCTGCACCAGCAGGACAGGAGATCGGCGGTGTGCGCGTCAGTGAAGTGGTGGATGATCCCACACCTTTTCGTCTTGAATATCAGCCGGGTAACCCGTTGGCTGATGAAAAAGGTTATGTACGTATGCCGAATGTGGATGTCGTCGGGGAAATGGTCAATACCATCTCGGCTTCCCGCAGCTATCAGGCGAACGTTGAAGTACTTAATACCACCAAATCCATCATGCTGAAAACGCTGACGCTGGGCCAGTAACAGGAATATCGTTATGGGAATTACCGCTCCAATTAATGAATCATTGGATAATTCAGCAGTCAGTGAACTGTCTAAATTGGGCAACCAAAAACCGCAAAATAGTGGTGATATCAAAGACAGTTTCTTGAATATTCTGGTTGCCCAGCTTAAAAACCAAGATCCAACCAACCCAATGCAAAACAGTGAATTGGCTTCACAGATTGCGCAGATCAGTACCGTTGAGGGGATTGAGAAACTCAATAAGACGTTGGGTTCCATTGTCGGACAAATGGACAGTAACCACACGATGCAAACGGTAGCACTGATTGGCCGAGATGTCATGGTTCCTGGCAATGAGATTTTGCTGGGGGCTGGTGAAAACAGTGCAACCCCAATTGGCTTTGAACTAAACCGACCCGCCGATACCGTCAAAGTGACCATCAGAAATAAAAGTGGCGTAGTTGTTCGGGAGATGGAATTCAATAAATTAGATCCCAGCTCATCCGAATTTTTGGGTGCCGGTGTACACAGCTTCGGATGGGATGGTAAAGACGCAGACGGCAATGCAGTGGAACAAGGCGCTTACAACTTCACCGTTTCCGCAAGCCAGCAGGATCAAGCGTTGATGGTCAATTCCCTGCGATCTGCCAAGGTTGAAGGCGTTGTGCGGCAAGAGAATGGCACTAAATTGGATTTAGGGCTGGTAGGTACGGTAAACATGGACGAAGTTCGTCAGATTCTTTAATTAAACGGAGGACATATGTCTTTTTCACAAGCGGTCAGTGGCTTGAATGCTGCAGCGAGCAATCTGGATGTTATTGGTAATAACATCTCAAACTCAGCGACATTTGGCTTTAAATCTAGCTCTGCCGCGTTTGCGGATGTTTTCAGTGGTTCAGACGTGGGTTTGGGGGTTAAGGTTTCTGGTATGTTTCAGAACTTTAAAGATGGCTCAACCGCTAAGACTAATCGCCAATTAGATATGGCAATTACCCAGGGTGGTTTTTTCCGCATGCAGGATCCCAGCGGTAATATTTTTTATTCCCGTAACGGTCAGTTCCAAATGGACAAAGAGCGTAATCTGATCAATATGCAGGGCATGAAGTTGACGGGTTATCCGGCGGTAAACGGAGAAATTCAGGAAGGCGGAGCTGTAGTACCACTTTCAATTCCAACGGATATGTTGAATGCGAAAGCGAGTACAGAAGTTAAGTTGAAAGCTACCCTAAATTCAATGCACAAAGCAATTGATCAGGGAAAAAATCCCTTTGATCCGAATAATAAAGATAGCTTTAACTACAGCACAACTCTGCAATTCTATGACAGTTTAGGGAATCAACATGACCTCAATATATTCTTCGTGAAAACAGCCAACAATACGTGGGAGTTTCATGCTAAGGATATTTCTGTCGCAGGCTCTGCCGCTCATAAATTGGGTAATGTGGCATTTGACGGTAATGGTCAAATGGACGGCATCAATAATACATTTAAATTCGATGTAGAATCTTTGAATGGTTCAATTGCTGCGCCAATCACCATCGATTTTTCGGGGAGTAAACAGCAGAACATTGCACAAGATTTTACCTCTAATCCAACACAAAATGGCTATGCTGCGGGTAGTTTCATTGATTACCGTGTGGATAATGACGGCAAGATTTACGCTACCTATTCCAATAACCAGAAACAAGTATTAGGTCAGGTAATACTGGCAAACTTTTCTAATCCTGAAGGCTTGACTGCGCAAGGCGATAACGTTTGGGTAGAATCCGGTGCATCCGGTAGTCCGGTAGTGGGTATTGCGGGTTCCGGTAACTTCGGCAAGCTGATTAGCAGTGCGCTGGAATCATCAAACGTTGATATGAGCCAGGAGCTGGTCAGCATGATTGTCGCCCAGCGTAACTACCAATCTAACGCCCAGACCATCAAAACGCAGGACCAAATTCTGCAAACGCTGGTCAGCATGCGTTAATAGGCTCAGGCGGATAGCTTTATGGATCACGTCATTTATACCGCTATGGGCGCTGCACGCCAGACGCTGGAGCACCAGGCTGTGACCACCAACAATCTGGCCAATGCGTCAACACCGGGCTTTAAAGCCCAGCTTGCTGCCTTGCGTGCTGTGCCAATTGAAGGTGAAACACTACCTACCCGTACTTTAGTTGTTGCCTCCACTCCCGGCATGGATAGCCGTCAGGGACCCATGAATTACACTTCCCGTCCGTTAGATGTGGCGGTTGGACAAGGTGGCTATCTGGCTGTTCAGCTTGAAGACGGGACAGAAGCCTATACCCGCAACGGCAGCATCCAGATTTCACCCGAAGGGCAACTGATGGTGCAGGGGCGCATGTTGATGGGCGAAAACGGGCCGATTGATGTTCCGCCGCAGGCTGAACTGACCATTGCGACAGACGGTGCCATCTCTGCCCTGATTGCCAGCGATCCACCCACGTTATTGGGGCAGATTGGCAAGCTGAAAATCGTCAAACCGGAAGCCAACCAAGTGGTGCGGGGCGACGATGGTTTGTTTCATTTAACGCCACAGGCGCGGGAACAGCAGGGCAATGAATTGGCGGCCAGCACCGAAGTGAAACTGATGCCAGGTGTCCTGGAAGGCAGCAATGTTAATCCAGTGGAAAGTATGGTGAACATGATCGCCAACGCGCGTCGCTTTGAGATGCAGATGAAAGTCATACACAGTTCCGATGAAAATGCGCAGCGGGCTAACCAAATTCTCGCTATGAGCTAATCGGGGGGATAAATTCATGATCCGATCTTTATGGATTGCCAAGACTGGGCTGGATGCTCAGCAAACCAATATGGATGTTGTTGCCAATAACCTGGCAAACGTCAACACTAACGGCTTTAAACGCCAGCGTGCAGTGTTTGAAGATTTGCTCTACCAGACTGAACGTCAACCAGGTGCCATGTCATCTGAACAGACCAATCTGCCATCCGGTTTGCAGATTGGTACGGGGGTTCGTCCAGTCGCGACGGAACGGCTGCATAGCCAGGGTAATATAGTGAAAGCCAGTACTAATGATGTGGCAATTTCAGGACGCGGCTTTTTCCAGATCCAGATGCCTGATGGAACCACTGCTTATACCCGTGATGGTTCATTTCAGAAAGATCAGAACGGCCAGTTGGTCACTGCCGGGGGTTTTCAGGTCGTGCCAGCCATCATCATTCCAGACAACACCACTAAGCTCAGTATTGCCGATGATGGGATTGTCAGTGTCAAGGTACAGGGACAAGCCGCTCTGCAACAGGTCGGGCAGCTCACCCTGACTACGTTCATCAACGAAAGTGGCTTAGAAAGCATTGGTGAGAACCTGTATCTGGAAACCAACAGTTCTGGTGTACCGGTGGAAAACACGCCAGGTCTCAATGGGGCTGGAACGCTTCGTCAAGGTTTTGTCGAAACGTCTAACGTCAATGTGGCAGAAGAGTTGGTCAATATGATTCAGGTGCAGCGAGCCTATGAAATCAACAGCAAGGCAGTATCAACTTCTGATCAAATGCTGCAAAAACTGGCCCAGCTATAACCTAACCATTGATGGTGGGGGAACACGTTCCTCCACTATTTCTACGATAAACTTAAGAGCATAGAAGATGGATACAATGCCCGTTGCCGAAAGCCATGCTAAAAACCATGTAGCTTATGGCTCCACTGGTTTACGGAAAAACCAGAGAAATAAGTGGCGTATCAGCATACCTGTGGCGGCACTCGCATTGTCGGCACTGACATTGGGGGGCTGTGCTTATATGCCACACAAGCCACTGGTGAAAGGACAAACAACCGCAAACCCCGCTGAAACACCTGCCCCAGTGCCGAATGGTTCTATTTTTCAGACTGTCCAGCCAGTCTATTACGGTTATCAGCCACTGTTTGAAGACCGTCGTCCACGCAATATCGGCGATACGCTGACGATTATCCTGCAAGAAAATGTCAGTGCCAGTAAAAACTCCTCAGCCAATGCCAGCCGTAATGGTAAAACCAGTTTCGCTGCTGCCCTGACTCCCCGTTTTTTACAGGGATTGATGGGCGGTGATAAAACTGATTTGGGCATGGAAGGTAATAATGAATTTGGCGGTAAAGGCGGGGCGAATGCGAACAATACTTTCAGGGGCACAATTACGGTGACCGTGGATCAATTGTTGGCAAACGGTAACCTGCATGTTGTCGGGGAAAAACAGATTGCTATCAATCAGGGAACGGAATTTATCCGCTTCTCTGGCGTTGTTAACCCGCGCACCATCACTGGCAACAATACAGTCAGCTCTAATCAGGTTGCAGATGCCCGCATTGAGTATGTTGGCGATGGTTATATCAATGAAGCGCAGCACATGGGGTGGTTACAGCGTTTCTTTATGAATATCTCACCGTTTTAAAAGAGGATGGTCAGAATGAAAAAATTAGTCGCCAGCCTTTTTACGTTTTTGCTGGTACTGTTCAACACATTTGCGCCGAACAACGCTTTTGCTGAACGCATTCGTGATTTGACGACCATTGAGGGGGTCAGGGATAACGCGCTGATTGGTTATGGTTTAGTGGTCGGACTGGATGGCACGGGTGACCAGACCATGCAAACGCCTTTCACCACCCAAAGTTTAAGTAATATGTTATCGCAGTTGGGGATCACTGTGCCGCCCGGTACAAATATGCAACTTAAGAACGTTGCTGCCGTTATGGTGACAGCCAAGCTGCCACCATTCGCGCGTTCAGGGCAAAGCATTGACGTGGTCGTTTCCTCACTGGGGAATGCCAAAAGTCTGCGTGGCGGTACATTGCTGATGACCCCACTGAAAGGTGTTGATAATCAGGTATATGCACTGGCACAGGGCAATATTCTGGTCGGCGGTGCGGGAGTGAGTGCAGGTGGCAACAGCCTTAAAATCAATCAACTTGCCGGTGGGCGAATTTCCAATGGTGCTGTTATTGAACGGGAATTGCCAACGAAATTTGGTCAGAAAGGTATTCTGAATCTGCAATTGAATGAAGATGATTTTAGTCTGGCTCAGCAAATCAGTGATGCTGTCAACCGCCTGAAAGGTGTAGGCACAGCGACAGCGCTCGATTCCCGCACGGTACAGTTACGTTTGCCGATAGAGAACAGCGAACAGGTGAAATTCCTGTCACAGGTTCAGAACCTGAATATTCGTGTCGATGCCGGCGACGCCAAAGTGATTTTCAACTCCCGTACAGGATCGGTGGTGATGAACCGCAATGTCACATTGGATAGCTGTGCAATTGCTCATGGCAGCCTGTCTGTGATTGTTGAGCGTCAGACGGTAGTCAATCAGCCAAATGCACCACTGGCAGGGGGAAATACGGTTGTGACCCGCAATACCGGGGTTGGTATTCAAGAGCAGGGCGGTGTGCTACAGAAAGTTAATGCCAGTGCAAACCTGACTCAGGTTATTCGTGCGTTGAACGCTTTGGGAGCAACACCGACAGACTTAATGTCTATTTTGCAGGCGATGGAAAGTGCAGGTTGCTTGCGGGCGAAGCTGGAGATTATCTGATGAATGATTTTCTGACGATGCCGAATGTTGCTTACGATGTAAATTCACTCCATTCACTGAAAGCCAAATTGTCACAGGAACCACAACAGGGGCTACGGCAGGTAGCCCAACAACTGGAAGGCGTATTTGTTCAGATGATGCTGAAAAGTATGCGTTCCTCATTGCCACAGGATGGCATGTTGAGTAGTGATCAGACGCGTTTTTATACTTCGATGTACGATCAGCAGATTGCCCAGGATCTTTCTCAAAAAGGACTGGGATTTGCCGATATGATCGTCAAACAGTTTTCCAACGCTATTCCTAACACCACTATTCCTAACATCACTATTCCTAATACTAACAGCGCTCCCAGTGAACTGGCCGGAACTGTACCGATGCCATTGGATAATGAAATCCTGCATACCCTGCCAAAACAAGCTTTGGAACAGTTTCTACGTCGGACAATGCCTGATCAATCACCCAACCGTGCAGCACAGTCGAAAACTCTGCCAATGACCAGGTCTTTACCAATAAACAGTGCCCGCTTTGTTTCTATGCTTTCTGTGCCTGCGCAGATAGCCAGTCAGCAAAGTGGTATCCCCCATTTACTGATCATTGCACAAGCAGCACTGGAATCTGGTTGGGGGCAACGGGAAATTCTGACCGAAGAGGGTAAGCCGAGTCATAACCTGTTTGGCATCAAAGCAGGCAAAAGCTGGCAAGGGCCTGTCACTCAAATCACGACAACCGAATACATTGAGGGTGAACCGAAGATAATACGTGACAGTTTCCGGGTTTATGACTCTTATCTGGAAGCCGTCACGGATTACGTCAAATTCCTGGCGGAAAACCCGCGCTATGCCAAAGTTGCCCGGTCAACGACCGCAGAACAGGGAGCATACTCCTTGCAAGATGCAGGGTACGCCACAGATCCTGGTTATGCCGAGAAACTGGTATCACTGATCCAACAATTAAAGAATAGCGGTCATCAAATGGTAAAAGCCTATAACTATGATTTCGATAACTTGTTCTGACCGAACAGTCCAAATCATTTTTGTTCAAGGATCAGAATATCCTGCCGATAACTTTTACAGATAATTTATCCCTTTCGTCTTTCAAGTTGCCTCTTGAAATCCATTGGGTATATACCGATAACGACAGCAGTTGGCCTCCCATGATGGAGGCATAACGAAAACGTAAAAGGATCTACAATGTCCAACAGCCTTATGAATACTGCCATGAGTGGTATTAATGCCGCACAGGTGGCAATGAGTGTAGTGGGTAATAATATTGCTAACTCCAGAAGCGAAGGTTATAACCGACAGACCACCGTAATGACACAAAATAATGGGGCCCTGTCACCCGCTGGTTTTGTGGGTAACGGTGTGACGGTGACTACCATTAACCGTGAATATAGCGAGTTTATCGATCAGCAATATAGCTCTGCGCAAACCAAACAATCTGCCTTAAAGGCTTATAACGAGCAGAGTAACAAAATCAACAACTTGTTAGCAGATAAAGACACTAGCTTATCGAATTCCATTGAAGACTTTTTCAAAAGCCTGGGGACGGTTGAAAGCAATGCAGAAGACAGCGCGGCAAGAACCACGGTGTTAGGCAAAGCGGAAGGTTTAGTCAGTCGATTTAAAGAAGCAGACGAATTTTTGCGTCAGGTTGATAGCAGCATCAATTCTCAGATTGAGAAAAATGTTATAGAAATCAACAAATACTCAGAAGAAATTGCCAAGCTGAATAATGAAATCACTCGTATGCGTGGTGTGGGTACAGGTGAACCGTTGGCATTGCTGGATAAACGAGATCTGGCGGTCAGTAAATTAAATGATCTGGTGGAAGTGAGTGTCACTCAACAGGATGGTGGAGTTTATAACATCTCATTCGGTGGTGGTATGTCACTGGTATCGGGTGATAAATCCTACCGGATGGAAGCTATTCCATCCAGTACTGACAGTAGCCGTATTACGCTAGGTTATAACAATGGCACAGTGGGTACGAGAGAAATTGATGAGCGTTTCATTTCAGGTGGCAAGTTGGGCGGTGCATTGCGCGTGCGTAGCGAAGTTATCGATTCAACCCGTAATGAACTAAACCAATTGGCGCTGGTCATGGCTGACCAATTTAACCAGGTACAACATGCTGGCTTTGACCTGAAAGGTAAAGCGGGCATTGATTTCTTCAACTTTAGCAAACCGGAAGTTGTTTCTAACAGTGATAACAAAGGTACGGCTGACATCAAGGTGGAATATAGCGATACCATCAAAGTGAAAGCCAGTGATTACACTCTCAAATATGAAAGTGGAGATTGGAAAGTACAACGTCTTTCTGATCGTGAAATGGTTGCTGTGACCAAAAACGGCAATACGCTGGAATTTGATGGGCTGAAAGTAGAAATTGATACTACTCGCGTACAGGATCACGATAAATACACTCTGAAAACGGTCAGTAACGTCGTGGCTACGTTAGAATTGAATCTTAAGGATTCATCCCAATTGGCGGCAGCGGGAGACAACAAAACTGGTCAAAGTGATAACCGCAACGCGAAGAAATTCCTTGAATTACAGGATAAACGTTTGGTCGATGGCAAGGCTTCCTTTGCCGGAGCATACGCCTCACTGGTAAGTACAGTGGGCAGCAAAGCTAATAGCGCAAATATCAGCATTGAAAGACAAGGCCACATCGTTGATAAATGGAAATCGACCCGTGAATCAATTTCCGGCGTTAATATGGACGAAGAATACGGCGAGCTGCAACGTATGCAGCAGTACTATCTGGCAAACGCCCGTGTGATCCAGACGGCGACAACTTTGTTTGATGCTATTTTGGGCATTCGCTGATCACTGTTTTTGATAGTAACTATTCTTTCTGGTAGCTATTCTTGCTAGTCGCTATTCGCCGGTAACAAAAAGGAAATGATATTGTGCGTGTAAGTACGAATCTATTATACAGCCAAAAAATGAATGGGATTTTGGGCGCCCAATCCAAGTGGATGAAATATGGTGAACAACTGTCCAGCGGTCGCCGGGTAATTAATCCATCCGATGATCCTTTAGCTGCATCACAAAACATCATGGTTTCTCAATCTGAATCGAAAAACCAGCAGTTTATGACTGCCCGTATTTTTGCCAAAAATGCCATGTCATCCCAATTGAGCATTACTTCTGATGCCGTTAAGGTGGTAGCTAACGTGTTTGAGACTTTAGTTGCGGCTGCGGATGAACAGAGTGAGCAAGATCGTGAATCCTATGCGCAGCAATTGGAAGGTTTTAAACAAGCCCTGTTGAATCTCGGTAATAAAACTGATGGTAATGGCCGTTATATTTTTGCTGGTTATAAAACGGATAAGCCCCCTTTTGTAGCAGATAAAGATGGCAAAGTCAGTTACGTTGGAGGTGGCGAAGCAATCACCCAGAAAGTGGATGATAACCGCACAATGGTGTTTGCTCATACCGGACGACAGGTTTTTTTATCAGCGACATCCAGCCCGGTTAAAGAGCCTGATGGCAGTTCGAGTGAATCTGATGTTTTTGCCTCCATTGATATGGCAATCAAAGCGTTGAGAACACCATACAGTTTGGCGACTGAAGAGCAGAAAAACGAAGCTAATGAGTTGATGAATAAAGCTAACCGTGGGATCCGTAACAGCCAGAATAACTTCTCTTCTGTGGAGGCCGTACTTGGTTTACAACTTCAGGAATTGGATCAACTGGATGCTTTGGGTAGTGAACGTAGTATTGCCAATAAAGTTCGCTCTGGGGAATTGGTCGATGTGGATTGGACTGCGGCTATTTCCAGCTATTACCAACAACAGGCTGCTTTGCAGGCTTCTTTTAAAGCGTTTACAGACTTAAAAGGAATGTCTCTGTTTGAGATGTATCGATAATTAAGTCTAATGTGAGTTTGTGACTTTCAGGCCTCTGGCTCTTATCTGTTTGTTAATTAAACGGATAAGGGCTTATTCCTTTCCCCTGTATTTTTATCACGCATTTTTTATCACGTATTGTTATTAATAGCCTGAATTTATTATACCTCTTAGGGTGTATTAAATTTTTCGCCTCTGACAAATCCTGGTTTTTCTATTCATCATATTATCTTATCTTGTGATCAAGATCTGATCTTTGGCAGGCCGAGAGAATGCCGTATTAAGTTTTTTGATATAAACGTTTCAGATTTAATTTAATGAGCTTAAGAAAGGATTAAATCTCGTCTTATGCCTTATAAATAGATGAGAAAAATAAATGAGCATGAAAATTATAAATATACTCGCCTGTATCACCTTTATTTTGTTCAGTACTACATTGATAGGATGTTTGTCAACGGTTGATTTTGAGTGGACGATCGGGGAAGAAGGGATCAATACCGTTTGTGATGTGGTCAGTTCTTTTGTTATCAATGATGACAGGATATTGACAGCACCATTATGTCTTTTTTTTCTATTGCCATTTATGCTGGTATTTGCAGTGAAAGGTATCAAAGCATTTTCATTGTGTAAGTTAAAATCGATCAGTTATGTACTGGTTACAGGATTTTCAATGGGATATTGGTATTGGATGTTCTTTGGTCGATTTATTGGGTGTTCATTCGCGACATACTAATCTTTGATATGCCTTTAATCAGTCTAATTACCTAAAAATGGTTATTTATTGGGAGATGACGGGAATTTATCTCCCAATAAATAACAACCAAAATACTTTTTAATCTTCTTTTAGTTTTCCTCCCGTTCATGCATTCCATAGTGACGAATAATGGCTGTAACGCTTAATCGATAATCTGCAAATATACCGTTGCGCCCTGACGTTTGTGCTTCCCGGTGTTGGTCAGTATTTTGCCACTGTTTAATGGACTCTTTATTATGCCAATATGATAATGAAAGCTATTTATACCCTTTGTCTTTCAAGTTGCCTCTTTGTTGACTGCACTCACTCACCCCGGTCACATAGTTATCTATGCTTCCAGGGATTCGTTCCCTTGCCGCCGCGATGCAGCTTGAAATCCATTGGGTCTTTTCTTATTGTTGAGGCTTTGGAAACGTTCTACGGAAATAAACCCCGGAATGGTATTTAATAGTGGCCTGAGTGTGGCTGCGGCATCAAAGTAACGTTCACTTTGGTTTTCTGCGATTTCGACTTCAAATATGACAGCTAACATGATTGCTCCTCTGAAGGATAGAAAATGCCATGATACCTTACAGATTTTGTGGCCACTTCGGTGATCATCGAAATATGATAGGGTAGTTTTACTCTGTCTTTAACCCTGCTTTAGCCATAGCTCATCAATAAATGTTTTAACATTCGGCATAGACAACATGGTCATATGATTGCCGGGGGCCAGCATTGTGTTTAACTGAGTGACATGAGTTTTCCAGCGGGTGATATGGCCTTGTGTTTCTTGCATATCTTCTGCAGCTTTACTGGCAGATCGCACTCGTATCCGAATATTATTTTAAAATTCACAGTGAAGACGTCGCTGTATTACTGGAAAACATGATGTGTTTTGCTAATAGCGAAGATATAGGCACTATCAAAATTTCCACACCAAAATCACTGCGCTTTTTCCGAACTTGTTATGACCATATGGCAGGAGAGGTGGCAGTAAAAATTCACAATAGTTTGCTTTCTAATCTTTGGATAACTGATGACTATAAATTGACACCGCAAGGAAAAGTGTTTTTATTTTCTCTTGGTGTGTGCTGCGATATGGAAACAGTTTCAAGGCGAAAATTTGCCTGTGCTTGTCTGGATTGGAGTGAACGGTATTTTCATCTGAGTGGTTTTCTGGGTGCTTCTTTGCTTAAAACTTTTCTGCAAAAAAAGTGGGCTGTCAGACAATTAGATAGCCGTGAGCTGAAATTGACAGAGCAGGGAAAAAGAGTCGTTCAGCAGAAGTTTGGTGTTGACATATAGGCGGTATATACCCTATGGATTTCAAGAGATTCCATATACTTCACAATTCAATACCCTGATAACCAGCTAAAATTCGTTCCCATTCCTGCTGAGCAAACCATTTCTGGGTTTCTCCGTTGTAATGCATATCATCGGAGGTAAATACGCCAAATTGAGTGGCTATGCCATTGTAGTTTGGGGCATTTCTGGTGGAAAAATTAACGCTATAAACTTCTGGCAGGGATAAGGTAAATACGTTTTCTAAACCCTGAATAATTGCTTCATCTGATGTTAATTCAGTACCATGACCCTAACTGTTTGATTGACCAAGGACGATTAATAATGGAGCGTTATTATTTCCCCACAGAGGATATATTTTTTCAGAAAGAGATAATTTTTTATCTATCATTAAGATCTCCTTTAGTGTTTTTTCCCTATAGCCTAATTTATATAAGAGCGGTATTTTTCACACATAATAGAAACTAACTTTTTTGTTAAAAAGATCAATAGATAATATGCTTTAAATATCTTATTTAATAAGATACTCAGTATGAGTGTTGAATTTTAAAAGGATGATTTATTAATTGTTATAACTTGCATTCTTACATATTTATAGATGTGATTTTTCCCCACTTGTACCCCCACACACAAAGGTAATAAATTCATTCAATCATTATCACTCGTTGATATATTCGTTCTGTTTATCAGCGAGAGTATATTAACCACCTCAATAGCCTGTCGATTTTTGAGTTACATTTATCACAGGGGATTATTTATACTAAAGCGGATAGGTGAATAGCTTATATGATATAGCAGTTATCATTTTAGAATTCCATTAATGATGAGTAATAGTAATGCTTATTTTGAATGATTTCATTAAAAGGGGGAAATATGAAAATTTTATTTAGTATCGTTTTAATGGCCTTATCTTTAATAACAAAGCCAGCTATGGCTAGCCACAAGGCTGATATAGATTTTATAAACGAATCATCCAGTACATCTAATAATATTTATATTGTGAAAAAGAATAATTGGTGCATGTCTAATGCTGGCTCAGATCAAATAATCATTTTTCCACCTGTACATTCAAATATATCAAAAGTCTCTATGCCTATTGAAACACAAGCTTGTACAGTGTTTCAATGGAGGGAAATAGATTGGAAAGTAAATTATGGAGTTAGAGCAAGCCCTGACAGTCCCGGAGCTTGCGATTTGAAATGGATTCTTTGGCCGAAATGGGTATGGAACAACATTGGTTGGTATTGGCAAATTGAGAGTAATTGCCCCATAAAAAGTGCAAAGTGTAGTAAAGACAATGGCGTAGGCCATCTTTATATGTTCGATTGTTTAAACAAGGAAGTCGCGTTCAGCGTTGCCAATGGAGACAAGGGAAGGGTAGAAATAGTTTTTAATTTTGAAGGATAATTAGAGTTTAATTATTTCTAAGTCTTAAATTTCTATTTTTATGCCTAATTTCCTGTATAGCGCAGATTTTGGGTTCGAGATAATCCCGTATATTAAAAGGGCAGATTTCTGCCCTATGGTGATAGTAGTTCCTTTTTATCCTTACCCGTGACCCTAAACTTTACCTATCTAACGAGCATAAAGTCCATTGCTATGTGTTATATTGAATGGTATTTCCCCTGGAAGTGTTCAGGTAGATAGGTGTGCTGAGGTTATTCGGTTAACAATATATTATAATTTATTGATTTGTTTATGATCAATGAACTCATTTTCACGCTTTGCTCTGGCTGAACGTTTCTCTAGTTCAAGTTTTTTCATCTCTATATCAAGTTTACGTAGCTCATCTTCATAAGCCTGCTCCCGTTTCTTATCTGCTGTTGCTTCAGCCAGTACTCTTTGTTTTTCAGCTTCTCGGGTCGCTTCTTGCTTTCTGATTTTCTCTGCTCTGGCAGCCGCTTCTCTTTGCTTTCTTTCTCTTTCCACTCTGGCTGCTCTTTCTAATTGAGCTTTTTTTTCGGCCTGTTGTTTTTGTTCTTCTGCTTTACCTTCACTTTCTGCCTGAGCAATGGCAGAAAGCTGGCTTTGAAGAGATGAAGCAAATACAGGAGTGGATAGTGTGATCAGTAAAGATGCGATAAGAATTTTTTTAATCATGATTCACCTGCTTATTTTTTATCTTGGCACGTAGCATTAGGCTGAACGCGTGTTTCATTTGTTTTGGTTGAAATGACTACGGCTAGCCCTGGTGTGAATTGGCATGTGCGCCCAACTTGAGTTGAGGTGTAAATTTTAGTGTTTTCTTTATAGGTAAGAGAGACACCTTCAATGATAACTTTATCATCTACCATTGATCCTGCTGCTGCACCAAGCGCGCCACCCCCGATTGCACCTGCGGCAATACCTGCTCTGGAACCGGGACCTGCGTTATAACCCACAACACCGCCAGCCACAGCACCAAGAATGGCACCAAATGTTTGAGCTGCTTGTTTATTCGTGTTGTTTTCTACAACGATTTTGGCAGGAAGAACAGAAATGATATTGATTGTCTTTGTTTCTTGTTTTTCGTTTAATTGAGTTGTGTCATAAACATCTGCTGCAAAGGAATCCGCATTGGATTGGCATCCACTGATGATAATTGCAAAGGCTGTGATTGCGGAGATGCATAATGATTTCATTTTCACTTTTTATTACCTACTAAACTACAAAACTAGGATAATGCATTATTTTTTTAGAAAAAACAAGATGATATATGACTTATGTTTAATTGGCTCAGATTTAGTTGTGGGAAGAATGATGCTTGTAATATCGTTGTCCAATTTCACTGAAAAAATATTGATGAATCTTTTGTTGAATAATTAATAGTCAATCAGGCATAAAAAAGGAAATAGTAAGGTAATTAACAAATTATATTCTGGAGGATATGATAGTTAATCATTTCTTGTTTTTTATAAATTTTAAAATACATTTTCTGGCGATAAGATAATATCTATCTTGAATAAATCAGTTTCCATATCTCAATCAATATCTGAAATACGCAATGCTCACTGGCAAATAAATTCCAGTCAGGAAGAATGGGATCAAGAATATTGCTATCTCTGGATCTATAACGAGCGTTGAAATTACATCAATGAGGGTAATAACATGGTTCGGTTTGAGGATAAGGTTGTCATTATTACTGGCGCAGGAAGTGGTATGGGGGAGGCTACAGCGAAACGTTTTTCGCAAGAGGGTGCCATTGTTGTATTAGCAGGACGGGATACTGATAAACTTCATCGTGTTTTCAGTGAACTATCATCAAAAAAAGCGTTGGTGATCCAGACTGATGTTACAGATCGGGAATCAGTCAGAAATATGGTTGATGAAACGGTCAGGCATTTTGGCCGGATCGATATTCTGGTGAACAATGCAGGGTTGTATGCAGTCGGCGATTTATTGAATATCTCAGAAGAAGAGAGTAATGCGGTATTAGCGACGAATTTCAATGGCGTGCTTAATTGTAGCTATTTTGCTTTACCTCATTTGCTGAAAAGTAAAGGATGTATTGTTAATAATGCATCCATATCTGGCTTAGGAGGTGATTGGGGTAGCGTTCACTATTGTGCGTCAAAAGGCGCTGTCGTTAATCTCACCCGTGCTATGGCGCTGGATTATGGTTCACAAGGTGTTCGTGTCAATGCTGTTTGCCCAGGTTTAGTATTAACCCCGATGGTCGAGGGTCTTGACGAGGAAACTCTTAGGTCTTTCGATAGCCGTATTTCGTTGAAACGGCCAGGGCAGCCGCATGAAGTAGCCGCCGCCATTGCGTTTTTGGCGAGTGAAGATGCCAGTTTCATCAATGGTGTGAACTTGCCAGTGGATGGTGGGGTAACAGCGTCCAATGGTCAACCTAATTTTCATTAGAGGTCGCTGTTAGATAACGAATTGAGAAGTGGCTCCACAGTTTATAGACAGATTTTATAGACAGATTGTGGAGCCGATGAATTTTTATTTCAGTTAATGATTACAGTTTGAACTATTAAATTCGGTTGAGTGATTTTGGTTTATGGCCTTAGCCAGTTCACATAATGTGGGATGAGTAAACAACGTTGCTAGTGGGATCTCCATGTTTTGTTCACGTATACGGGCTAACACTTGTATCGCTATCAATGAGTGGCCTCCCAACGTGAAGAAATTATCATGGCGGCCTACCTGTTCCAGTTTCAGCAACTTTTGCCATATTTCAGCCAGTGCAATTTCTACCTCACCGATCGGCGCTTTATAGTCGGAATAGCCGGAAGTTGCAATGGTAGATTGATCTGGTATCAGTAAATCTTGTGCTAAGCCAGCCTGAACAGTATTAAAATCCGCCAGTAATTGTTGGCGTTCTTTATCAGACGAAATAGAAATATCCATGATTGGTTTATGAGGTTCATTTTCCAATACTTTTACCAGATCTGTTAGGGCCGTTGTCATGCAGGCAATCAAGTGCGCCGGATCGATTCCCGATACAGTCTGGGCCGTCAACAGGAAACTTCTACCCAAATCATCTATTGCTAAATAGAGAGGGTAATTAGTTCTTTCCTGCCCTGTCACTAGACGTATGCCTTCCCATAGGGTGTTGGTAAGGTTTGATTGGCTATGGCGATAGTTAAGCAGTGTATTAAACAGTGGCAGAGGCAGTGTTACACCACTACAGCGCTGAGCCAGCGCCAGTGGTGCCTGTTCGTGCTCAAGTAACTGCGTCAGACTGTGGTAAGCCGCTTGCACAGTTTCCTGTGCGTTGTTGCCTGCAAGTCGGATGCGTACAGGCAGGGTATTGATAAACAGCCCCAGGATCTGATCAATATCAGCATTTCCTTGCATGCGTCCGAGCAAGACTGTCCCGAAAATGACATCATCTCGCCCGCTTATTTTTGCCAGAACTTGTGCTAGCGCGACATGGAACAATACTCCGGGACTGACTCCCTGACGACGCGCCTGTTTGCGGATAGCTCTGGATAGGGTGGCGTTAAGTGGCTTGATGACTTCGGTTATCTGCCTATTTTCACGGTAGATATCCACTATTCCGAAAGGCACAGTGGGTGTATCCACATCGGCGAGCATTTCACGGAAAAAGGTTTCGTGATCTGATATCGGTACGCATAAAGACTGAGCGATAAAGTGACGATAAGGCAGTGCAGGAGGTAACAATTTGGTACGCGGGTGCAGAAGTTCTTTGATTTCAGCGACGATAATATCCAGCGACATATGATCATTAAGGATATGGTGGCAGCAGAAAGCCAGTAACCATTCACCCTGATGCGGATCATAGACAATATCGGCAGAGAATAGCGGTGCCTGGCTTATATCAAGACGGCGCTGGCGTGGGGCGGTATGCGCCAGCAATTGGGAAGAAATATCTTTATCACCGTCTGGCACAAAAGTGTTGATAGGCAGGGAAGCCTGACGCCAGACAACTTGTACGGGTTGTGTTAAACCCTCCCAACAGATAGCTGTGCGCAGAATATCGTGGCGGTTAATGAGCTGTTGCAAGGCCGCCAGAAAAGCATCAAGGCGCTCGCGGGTGTCGAATGCAAACAAAGTCTGTAACAGATAAACGTCTCCTTGTGTTTGCATCAGATGGTGGAACAACATACCTTCCTGTAATGGTGCGAGTGGGTAGATATCCTGAATATTGGTGATGCCAGCGGGAATGGCGGCGGCGATAGTATCAATTTCGGGTTGTGTCAGAGAAACCAGTGGCAGCATTTCAGGAGTAATGGCGGTGCAGTTATCAGGGATCAGATTAGGTGGTGAGGATGTGGCTGCATTATTTTTAATATCCTGCATGACTTTTGCCATTTCAGCCAATATCGGAGTGACAAACACAGTGCGCATATCAAGGCTCCAGCCCCGGCTGCGCAGTCGTTCGATCAGATTGATAATCATCAGAGAATGACCACCCAGTTCAAAGAAATGGTCATAACGACCAACTTTTTCCACCCCTAATAATGTTTGCCAGACCTCCACCAGAACTTTTTCTTCTTCACCGAGCGGTGTTTCATAAGCATGAGTCACGATTGATGACTGATCCGGCATCGGCAGGGCCTGACGGTTGAGTTTGCCATTGGGAGCCAACGGAAAAGCATCCAGTATCACAAATGCACTGGGCAGCATATAATCAGCAAGATATTGTGCAAGTTGCTGGCGCAGTTCTGCGGGCACAAGTTTTGTATTGGGTTCGGCGATCAGATAAGCAACAAGGCGTTTATCACCACCTGTTTTTGTATAAGACGCATCTTCGCGGGCAAGTACAACAGCTTCCCGTACGCCCTGACATTGTAGCAATCTGGTTTCGATTTCTCCCAGTTCAATACGAAATCCGCGGATCTTGACTTGAAAATCATTACGACCGAGGTATTCGATATTGCCGTCAGATCGCCAGCGAGCCAGATCACCGGTTTTATACATGCGTGCGTTGGGGTGTTCACTAAAAGGGTCAACAACAAATTTCTCTGCTGTCAGCGCTGGTTGATTTGAATAACCCCTGGCGACTCCCATGCCTCCGATATAAATTTCTCCACTGACGCCGATAGGAACTGGCTGACCAAGTACATCCAGAATATAGACACGAGTATTAGCCAATGGGCGCCCAATCGGAATGTTGTTGGTGATTTTGTCTGTTGCTATGTCCTTGTTTATTAGCATATGGTTTATCGGCATAGTCGTTGCAGTAACGGTTATTTCGGTGGGGCCATAGGCATTGATCCAACGGCAGAATTGTGTTTCCGGGTACGATAGCCAGTCCATTAAATAGCGGTGTTCTACTTTGTCACCTCCAACAATAATGATGCGCAGGTAGGGGCTGAAACCACTGCGTCTGACTATCATTTCTTGTACCCAATGGTGCCAGAAGGCGGTCGGGATATTGATGATGGTTATTTTCTGTTCGCACAAGAAATCGACAAAGGTGACATCCGGTATTTTGATATAGGGTGGGCGCAGAACCAGTGTGGCACCTGAGGCCAAAGTAGGAAAAATATCTGACACTGAAATGTCAAACGCGAAGGTCACAAACTGCAAGACTCGATCGCCCAAGTGAGGCTCACTCACCTGACATTGAGCATGGATAAGGCTAACAACATTGTGATGTTCCAACATAACACCTTTTGGATTTCCGGTTGAACCAGAGGTGTAAATGATATAAGCCAAGTGGTGCGGCTTGATCCCCATTTGCTGGCTATCAGGATCATAGGCAGGCAGTTTTTGCATGTTGTCTTGGTGAATCTTGTCGTCCAGCAGCCAGATGGGGATATCTTGTATTGGCAAACGTGTCTGTAATTGCTTCTGGGTCAACAATATTACTGGCTTGCAGTCCGATAACTGATAAACCAGCCGTTCGGTGGGGTATTCTGGATCAAGTGGAATATAACCGGCACCGGCTTTTAAAATCCCGAATAGGCCGATAATCATGTCTAAACCCCGTTCAACATGAATGGCGACACGATCATCGGGGCGAATACCAAAAGCAATCAGCCCATGTGCCAGTTGATTGGCGCGGCAGTTAAGTTCATGATAACTCAAAGATTGGCCTTCAAAGATCACTGCTGTTGCGTTTGGTGTGTGTTGTACTTGTGCTTCGAATAGTTGATGAATCAACGTATTATCCGGCAAGTTGACCCTGGCATCTTGACAGGTTTGAGGAGTATTGAAATCCACCAGTAATTGTTGGCGCTCCTCAGCAGATAATATTGGCAGGCGGGCAATGTCTTGTGTTTCATCGCTTGCCATAGCCGCTAGTACATTGATGAGATAACCGACCATGCGTTCAGCGGTCGTGTGCTCGAACAGATCCGAAGCGTATTCCAGATAACCACTGAGGCCATCCAATGTTTCGGACAGTGACAATGTCAGGTCAAAATACGCACTGCGATGTGGCTGTTCTATTGGTGAAACAGATAAACCTGGTAATTCAAGAGACTGAGTGGAAATATTGTTCAGGGCCAACATAACCTGAAAAATTGGGTTGTAGCTCAGGCTGCGTTCAGGTTGCAGAATTTCCACTAATTGTTCAAAAGGCAAGTCTTGATGTGCATAAGCTGCCAGTGCACGTTCACGGACGTGGGTGAGCAGATTGGCCACAGAATCGCACGATTTCAACTCAACGCGCAAAGGCAGGGTATTGACAAAAAAGCCAATCAATCCTTCAAGTTCACTCTGCGAACGGTTAGCGACAGGTGTGCCGATGACAATATCATCCTGTCCGCTTAAACGGGCAAGTACGATCCCCCAGGCCGCAAGCAGCGTCATAAATAACGTCGTGTTTTGACGCTGTCCGAGCGCTTTGAGAGCAGACAGTAAGTCAGCATTCAGATGAACAGGGACGTGACTGCCAGTGTATCGTTGTTCCGGCGGGCGTGGATAATCTGTAGGAAGATCAAGCAATGCCGGTGCATCCTGAAGTTGTTTTTGCCAGAAATCCCGTTGTGTGGTGAAGACCACACCTTGTAACCATTTCTGTTGCCAGACGGCATAGTCCGGGTATTGGATGGGGAGGTGAGGTAAAGGAGCGCTATATTTTCCCAGTGCGGAACGGTAAAGAGTGCTGAGTTCCCGAAGCAGTATCCCTACCGACCAGCCATCGGTAATGATGTGATGTTGCGTCAGAAGCAATACATGTTCTTCATCAGATAGTTGCAGTAATTGGCCTCGGATCATTGGCTCATTAGCAAAGTCAAACGGCGTTTGAGTTTCGAGTTCTGCCAATTGGTTAATACGGATCATGCGAGATGTTTCGTCTAAGCTGCGCAGATCTTGATAGGCCAGGGAAAAACCAATATCTGCACTATCAATATATTGGTAAGGCTGTTCATTAATCAGGACAAAACGGGTACGTAAACTTTCATGTCGGCTGACGAGATGATCAAGCGCAGTCTTAAGCGCAGCCTGATCGAGATGTCCGCTGAGATGCAGAGCCAGCGGGATGTGATAGGCCAGATTGGTTTTGGTATTGAGATGGGTGATGAACCATAAGCGTTGTTGAGAGAAAGAGAGCGGTAAAGGTTGACTACGATCAGTCACAGGAATAATGACTTGGTTTGTCACCGGGGTGTCGATAAGCACGGTTGCTAAATCGGCCAGAACCGGGTGGGAAAAGAGTTGTTGTAAATGCAATTCCCGCGCCAGTTTCTGGCGTATTCGTGCAGCAAGTTGGATAGCTAGCAGGGAGTGACCACCGAGTTCAAAGAAATGGTCATGACGACTAACTTGTTCCAATTTCAGCAGTTCTTGCCAAATTTCGGCCAATTCCGTTTCCATACTTCCGATGGGCGCTGCATAATTACGGGTCACCCGTGCCATCTGCGTTGGTATTGGCAGTGCCTGACGATTGAGTTTGCCATTAGGTGTTAACGGAAAGGCATCAAGCGTCACAAAAGCGCAGGGTAGCATATATTCGGCAAGGTATTGCGCAAGTTGCCGGCGTAGTTCTGCCGGCACCAGTATCGCATTTGGTTTAGCGAGTAGATAAGCAACCAGACGTTTTTCACTTCCTGTTTTTTCACCCCCTGTTTTTTCATAAGAAGTATCTTCTTGAGCAAGTACAACGGCTTCGCGCACATCGTGACATTGCGCTAGTCTGGCCTCAATTTCGCCAAGTTCGACACGGAAACCGCGTATTTTGACCTGAAAATCATTCCGGCCAAGGTATTCAATATTACCGTCAGGTAACCAGCGAGCCAGATCACCACTTTTGTATAGGCGGGCATCAGGGGCTGAAGAAAAAGGATCAGCAATAAAGTGTTCAGTTGTCAGTTCTGGGCGGTTCAGATAACCGCGGGCAACACCGACTCCACCGATATAAATTTCACCGGTAACACCAATTGGAACCGGCTCCCCATGACGATCAAGAAGATAGATTTGGATATTGGTAATCGGCTGCCCAATGGGGACTCGTCCGATATAACCATCTGGCACACACTGCCAGGCGGTGACATGAATCGCAGCTTCGGTCGGGCCATATAAGTTATGTAATTGACAATGGGTAAAGTAAGACAAACATTTCTGTTTCAAGGTATAAGGAAACGCTTCACCACTACAGAAAATATGACGTAGAGAAAGACAACGTCCGATGGGAATAGCATAGAGAAATTGTTGTAGCATGGTAGGTACAAAGTGGATGATAGTAATCCTGTTCCTTTCTATCTCAGACAATAAATAGAGCGGATCTTTGTGACCATCAGGACATGCCAGGATTAATTGAGCACCAAACATCAGGGGCGGAAATAGCTCCCAAACGGAAACATCAAAACTGAACGGTGTTTTCTGCAAGACACGATCCTGCGAGGTGAATTGATAAGTCTCCTGTGCCCAGAGTAAACAATTCACAACCCCGCGATGCTCATTCATTACCCCTTTTGGCAAACCCGTCGAACCAGAAGTATAAATCACATAAGCCAGATGGTGTGGGGTCAGACCAAGGAGCAGAGGATCAGGGTTACTGGCTGGCATATCCGTAATGAGGAATGCAAGATTGCAGAGGTCAATAATAGGCACAGTGCTGACCAGCCGGTTAATTAACGGTATTTGGGTGAGTAAGACAACGGGAGCCGCATCCTCAAGTATATAGGTCAGCCTTTCGGCCGGATAGCTTGGATCGAGGGGAACATAAGCACCGCCAGCTTTAAGGATAGCGAGTAATCCCACGATCATTTCCAGACTGCGTTCAGCACAAATTGCCACCCGATCATCAGGACGGACACCTAAGGCAATCAGACGATGTGCTAAGCGATTGGCCTGACGGTTCAATTCAGCATAACTTAACGACTGTTCTTCAAAAATAACAGCAATTGCATCAGGATTGCGTTGTGCCTGTTTTTCAAATAATTCGTGAATAAGTGCATCATATTGTGGGAAATCCGCCGCTGTATCTTGAGACAATGAAAAGTCTTGACGGGATTGAACTGTGTTGAAATCCATCAGTAACTGTTGACGCTCGCGAGCGGGCAAAATCGAAATCTCTAAAATTGGCTGTTGGGGTGAGGTTTCCAGCACTTTGACCAAGCCTGCCAGGGCCGTGGTCATATAGCCAATCAGACGAACCGAATCGATGTTCGGTACAGTTTGGGCAACCAGGCTAAACTCATCACCCCAGTCATCGACAAACAAACCGATGGGATAATTAATCCTCTCTTCTTGCATCAACAGACGTGTGCCTTCTAATTTAGCAAAAGTGGCATCCGATTGACTATGACGATAGTTAAGCAGGGTGTTGAAAAGTGGTAAAGGTGGTATAACGCCGCTACAGCGTTGGGCCAGCGTCAGTGTTGCCTGTTCGTGTTCTAACAATCTCATCAGGCTGAGGTAGGTCTCTTGAAGGGTTGTCTGTACGCTATTCTCTGTAAGCCTAATCCGAATGGGTAAGGTATTAATAAGCAATCCCATGACTTGATCGATGCCAGAACTGCCTTGCATACGCCCCAACAATACCGTACCAAAGACTACGTCATCACGCCCACTGGTTTTTGCCAGCACCAAAGCTAAGGCAACATGAAATAAGATACTGGGACTGACCCCCTGACGTCGGGCTTGTGTGCGAATCGCTCTGGACAATGCAGTATCAAGTGACTGTTTAGTTTCCGATATTTGCTGCTTACTGCTATTTTTCTGCTCACCGCTATGAAGATCCAATATTTCGAAAGAGGCTGTTGGTGCATCGACATCAGAAAGTACTTTGTGGAAATAGGCTTCGTGAGTTGAAGTCGATACATGCAGGGATTGCGCAACAAAGTTACGATAAGGTAATACTGGGGGCAATGTTTCAGAATGATGGCTGTCAAGATACCCGCTTTCGGTGTGATTGGGCAATTCGGAATGACCACGTAATAATACACCGATTTCATCAATAATACGCTCCAGTGTTATATGGTCACAGATTAAATGATGGATGCACAGTGTCAGTAACCACGCATTCTGAGCTGGATCATAGGCAATGTCGGCAGAGATTAACGGAGCCTGACTTATATCAACACGGTGCTGGTGGGGATCTGAGTGTGCCAGTAGTTGAGAAGAGATCTCCTGCTCGCTATTTGCCGAAAACGTATTAATGTGTAAAGAGACCTGCCGCCAAACGATCTGCACTGGTTGCGCTAATTCCTGCCAATAGATTGAAGTGCGCAGAATATCATGACGGTTAATGACCCGTTGTAAGGCTGCCAGAAAGGTATCAAGCCGTTCGCGGGAATTAAAGGACAGTAAATTGCGTAACAGATAAATATCCCCCTGTTTCTGCAACAGATAATGGAAAAAAATGCCTTCCTGTAATGGTGTGAGTGGATAGATATCTTGAATATTGGCAGCCCCTCCGGGAATAGCTGCGGCGATGGCATCAATTTCATGTTGAGACAGGGAAACTAAAGTTAGCATGTCGGGTGTAATAGTAGTACAGCCGTCAGGGATGAGATTAGGCGGAACAGTGAATACCACTGCTTTTTCTTGCCCTATATTTCCCTGAATGGCCTCTTGCTGAGACGACAGTATTGCGTTTGCCATCTCGTGTAATACTGGTCTGGTAAATATGATCTGGATATCAAGAACCCATCCCAGATTGCGCAGTTGTTCTATCAGGCTAACGGCTATCAAAGAGTGGCCACCAAGCTCAAAAAAGTGGTCGTAGCGGCTGACATGTTTCACTCCGAGCAGTGTTTGCCAAATTTGGCTCAGGGTGATTTCGATTTCTCCTATAGGTGCTTGGTAACTGCGGGCGACGATTGCGGTGTGATCTGGTTTCGGAAGAGCTTGACGGTTGAGTTTGCCATTGGGGGTCAGAGGAAAAGCATCGAGTGTCACAAAGGCACTGGGTATCATGTATTCGGCAAGATGTTGTGAAAGCTGTTGCCGCAATGCCATGGGTTCTAATTCAATACCTGTTTCAGGTAGTAAGTAAGCGACCAGATGTTTTGAAGCTGGCCTATTCTCATCAGGCGTATTCTGATGAGAAAGATCCTCATGGGAAAAATTTTCATAGGGTAGCACTACAGCTTCATGTACACCGTGGCATTGCCGTAATCTTGCTTCGATCTCTCCCAGTTCAATGCGTAAGCCACGTAGTTTGATTTGAAAATCATTGCGGCCTAAATATTCAATCTTGCCATCGGGTAGCCAACGCCCCAGATCGCCGGTTTTGTACATCCGGGCGTCAGGCTCAGAAGAGAACGGATTGGAGAGGAAACGTTCAACAGTGAGTTCGGGACGGTTTAGATAGCCGCGGGCAACGCCGACACCTGCGATATGAATCTCTCCGGCAATCCCTATCGGAACGGGGTGACCATAAATATCAAGGATATAGATTTGGGTATTAGCAATGGGATAACCAATCGGTGGTGCTTTGTCTTCTTGACTGTCACATTGGTAAAAAGTGGCACAAATGGTGGTTTCTGTCGGGCCATATGCATTGAACATCCGTCGCCCTTGTGCCCAGCGTTTGACCAGCGTAGGCGGGCACGCTTCCCCTCCCAGGATTAAAGTTTGCAGGGTTGCCGGAACAGTGTTCATTGTTGCCAGAACCGTGGGGGATAAGATGGCGAGAGTAATCGCATGTGCCTCTAAATAGTCAGACAGCGCTGTACCCGGCAGAAGGTTGTCCCGTTTGGCAAGATAAAGGCGAGCGCCTGCCATGAGTGCCATAAAACATTCCCACATACAGGCATCGAAACTGTTGGAGGCAAATTGCAGGATACGATGATCTGGTGTGATGGTGAGTACGTCTTTCCGGGTAATAATATAATTACACAAACTGCGATGTTCTATCATGACGCCTTTGGGTTGCCCTGTAGAGCCGGAGGTATAAATGACATAAGCCAGATGGCGGGAAGTCAGCCCCAGTGACCGGGCTTCTGGGTTTTTTTCTGATTCTTCATCCAAAACAGAATGTTCTGGTGTATCAAGTAATAGAGTTGGCAGGTTACTGTTCCACGTTTCTGCCACTGTTTTCTGAGTAAATTCTGTCTGAGTAAATTCTGTCTGGGTAAAAATTGTCTGGATAAATGCTTTCTGAGTAACCAGCGCTACGGGGTCTGAATTATTGAACATATATGCCAGTCGTTTGGCTGGATAAGTTGGATCGAGGGGGACAAAGGCGCCACCAGCCTTGAGAATACCTAATAAACCCACCACCATTTCCAGGCTGCGTTCAACACAAATCGCCACCCGATCATCAGGACGCACACCGAGCGCAATCAGATGATGTGCCAGACGATTGGCGCGTTTATTCAGCTCTTCGTAGCTCAATGATTGCTCTTCAAAGAGCACAGCGGTGGCATCTGGTGTGCGCTGCACTTGTGCTTCGAACAGTTGATGAATCAGTGCCTCCTGTGGAAATTCGGTTTGGGTGGCGTTGAAATCCACCAAAACTTGTTGGCGTTCAATGTCGGGCAGGATAGGCAGATTGACTATTTTCGTATTTGTAAGGGAGGGTGTTTCCAGAGAAGTGAGAGCGGCATCAAGCAAAACGGCAAGGCGGGACTGAAGCGTTATAACTTCCTTCGTATTCAGGTAATCAGGCGAAAAATAGAACTCAACAGAAAGTGGGAAATCAGCATCTTCATGACGGGCGGTGTTTGTGTATTGTTTGATTCTGATAGAGAGAGGATAAGGGACACCAGAATGTAGATCGAAGAGTTTGACGTTGGTACTTTCTCCTTCCATATGCAGATTAGCGCTGAACGGTTCAAGAGATAAGGTTACATCAAATAATTGAGGAGACGAGACTTTTTGTCGGGTATGTATTTGTCGGTTTAGCTCTACGATGGGAAAGCTTCGGTGCTTATAGCAAAGATTCAATTCGGCTGCGGCTTTGTGTATGACATCGCGAAATGTATCTTCTGGTGAAAGGGTGATGCGTATGGGGAGTACGGAGGCGAACATGCCTATTGTGTGCTTCTGTTGTATATTTTTACGATTGTGTAAGGGAATACCGATAACAATTTCATCCACATCTACTGTTCGAGCGAAGTAGCAGGCCAGAAGGGCATACATGAAATGCAGAAGGGGTAATCCCTGTTTACCGCCGGCCTTTTTAATACGTTTAAACAGTGTCTGGTCAATTGACCAAATCACAGGCTTGGAAGCAATAGGCTTAGTTTGTTTGTGGCTCTTGATATTATTGGCATCGGTGTTATTGAAATTAGCGTGCTGGAGTAAGGGAGGAGGCAGGTTTTCATAGCGCTTCAACCAAAATTGCATATCTTGTGAGTAATGTTCAGAAGCAAGGTAATTGAGGTTATCCGTAATAAAATCCAGATAAGAGTGAACTGAGTTATTCAGTGTTTCTCCTTTTTTCAAACGGTTATAGTTATCAATAACCTTGTCAAGTAGTATGCACAGGCCAGTCCCATCAATGATCAAATGATGACTGCAAAACTGCCAATACCGACAGGTATGACTGACCCGCAATAACTTGGAACGCCACAATTCATCATTCAGTTGAAATGGACGCATAAACTCAGTATCCATGTAGTGTTGTACTCTGTTTTCAACATCTGAATACGATGAAAAATCGAGTATATCCATGGTGATAGGGAGAGAATGCATAATCTTCTGGGTGGGCAAAGCGTGGGTGTTGATAAACCGTAAACGTAGAGTGTCGTGACTACAAACAACCTTTTCAAAGGCACGGGCAAATAATTCTTCGTTCAGATCGCCTTCGATACAGATAAAAAGGCTGAGATTGTAGTGGGAAGCATCGGGGTGAATGGCCTGATCAAACCAGACGGCTTGCTGAGGAGAACTAAGTGGGTATGTATGCGGGGGGAGGGAATTATTATTACGAACTGCTGAGGAAGTATGTGAAGAGTTATTATGTAACATTTTCATTTCTCCTTGATAATAGTTCGGTTTTGGTTTGTTTCATCCACTTGAAAATAAATAAAATATTTCTTTTAATTGCCCTTCGATAAGAATGAACTGGGTATGGTTGGTGGGGGAATTCCCACATTAAATACACACATTATTATAACTTTCAGTAACTAAATTAACTGAAATAAATACCCTATGTCGATAGTTTTATAATGGTAATATTAATCGTGAATGCGGATACGACGATGTCTGGATGGTGTTTGCTCTGAATGGTGTTTGGATGAAAAAATACAGGGCAAAGTGGGTGACTGTGATATTTATTGGGACAGTAGCAGGAATGGAAAATACGAGAAAATTATCCCGCCAAATGACGGGCTTATCAGACAAATAATATCTACAGCACCATATTATTAATGATTAATGCCAGACGATCGAACATCTCACCAAATAACCGCTCAGTAAACGGCACCAGCATCGGGAACAACAGGGAAAGTGTGAAAATACCAACTGTCAGAGTCAGGGGAAAACCGACCACAAACACAGAAAGTTGAGGTGTCATGCGGTTCAACATGCCTAAAGAAAAGTTCAATACCAGAAGCAGAGTAATCATTGGCATTGCCAGCATCATGCCATTGATAAATATCAGACTGGCACTTTGTGCTAGCAATAGAAAACCTCTGGGGTTCAATGGGGTAGATTGAATCGGGATGGAATAAAAGGTATCTGCCAGAATAGACAATATCCATAAATGACCATCAAAAGCCAGAAACAGCATCATCATCAGCATATTCAGAATACGTGCCAGGATTGGCATATTCGGGCCACCGGTAGGGTCAAAAAATATGGCGAAAGAGAGTCCCATTTGTAAACCAAGTATTTCACCGGTATGACGCACCACCGCAAACGCAATCTGTATGGTTAATCCCAAAGCTATGCCAATTAGCATCTGCTGTACCAAAACCCAAATCCCGGCAACGGAAAAAATCGGGATTTGGGGAGAAGGAATATTTGGAACCAATAAAGCCGTGATCACTAATGCCAGGCCAATTCTGACTTTTATCGGCATCTGTTTTTCACTGAAAATCGGGGCAATACTGAACAATGCCAAAAGACGCACCATTGGCCAGAAAAAATCACTGACGAGGCGGGAAAGTGTTTCACTATCAAACGGGATCATGATTAACCAATAATGGCTGGAATACTGCTAAAAAGTGTACGCATGTAATCCAATAGCAGATTCAGCATCCACGGCCCGGCAATAATAATAGTGACAACAACGGCCAGAATTTTGGGGATAAACGATAAGGTCATTTCGTTTACCTGTGTTGCCGCCTGTAACAAGCTGATCACTAAACCACATATCAGCGCTGATAAAAGCAGCGGAGCAGCCAGCGCTAATGCGACTTTCATTGCTTCAACACCGAGAGCCATTACCGATTCAGGAGTCATAATTTTTCAAACCGTCTTGAGCTTTTTCAATAATATTTAACGCCAAATATTTTTGTCTGACACGTTCATCAAACTCAGATAGAGAAACGAATCAGACATAAAAACTTTGAGCTAATGAGCCAAGCAATAATTGCCAGCCATCTACCAGAACAAATAACATCAGTTTGAATGGTAGTGATATCGTGGCAGGTGGAACCATCATCATACCCAAAGCCATCAGGACGCTGGCTACAACCAAGTCGATGATCAGGAAAGGGATAAAAAGCGTAAAACCAATCTGGAACGCAGTTTTCAATTCGCTGGTCATGAAGGCCGGCACCAGAACACGCATCGGGACAGAATCTGCCGTTTCAAATGCCTGTTGATCGGCAAGGCGGGCAAACAGTGCCAAATCATTTTCCCGTGTCTGACGCAGCATAAATTGGCGTACAGGTTGAGAGCCTTTATCCAGTGCAGCTTCCAACGAGATTTTATCTTCGCTAAAAGGCAGATAAGCATCCTGATAAACTTTGTCAAATACCGGAGCCATGATGAAAAAGGTCATAAACAGTGCTAATCCCAACATGACCTGATTCGGTGGAGCAGAAGGTGTTCCCAGTGCGTTACGCAGCAAACCTAACACAATAATGATGCGGGTAAAGCTGGTCATCATCAGTAAGGCCGCGGGAATAAACCCCAGTGCGGTGATGAAAATCAGGGTCTGAACCGGCAGTGACCAACTTTGTCCACCATTGACCAGTGGCTGGCTAATGATACCGGGTAGTTCCGCGGCAGCATTCATGGAAAACAATGGTAGCAAAAATGCCATAAATACCGTTGCCAGATGCATCAGATGAATGCGCGAGACAAATTTTCGGCCTGTTTTTTGATTGCCTGTCATAAAAAAAACTCTAGTTTTCATCGCCATCCTTGTCGTGTTTACTTTTTCGCTGGAGCGTATTTTTTAATAACTGACCGAAAGGAAGTGTTTTAAGTCCGGTTTCCTTTTCCTTGTTATCGGGTGATACAGGGAGTTGATGTAATACATTAATTTGTTGGGATGTTACCCCCAAAACCAGCCAACTATCTTCGATTTCAACCACCACAACCCGTTCTTTTGGCCCAAGTGAGCAGCTTGCTTTGACATTAAGCAATCGGTGATTTTTGTTCTTAGCAGGCGAAAGCCCCAGACGACGGATCAACCATGTCATGAAAAAAATCAACAATAAGATCCCACCCAATGCACTGCTGATCTGCATAAATGTCTGACCAGCTGAAAGGGAAGGGGCATTTGTTGCTGTGCCTGCTATTGATGTATTGGTTATCGACGTATTGGCTGTTGTTGTACTGGTCATCATAGCGTCGGCATCTTTGCATTAGTCATTGAAATAATTCATTGAAATAAGTCATTGGAATAGTCGGTGCGACATCTGATGCCGCACCATTTTGAAAAGAAGCATGAAAGGCAGGTTGATTCGCCATCATGGTTAACGACTCAAGCGACGCATACGTTCAGAAGGCGTGATGATATCTGTAATACGGATACCGTATTTGTCAGATACGACGACCACTTCTCCTTGTGCAATTAAATAGCCGTTGATCAGGATATCCAGCGGTTCACCGGCAAGGCCATCAAGTGACACCACTGAACCCTGAGACAGTTTCAGCAATTGTTTGATGGTCATTTTAGTGCGTCCTAGCTCAACGGAGAGCTTAACGGGAATATCCATAATCAGGTCAATATCGGAGAGCTGAGAGAGCGCATCCTGCGGCTCAAGGTTCTCAAAGACTGACGCGCCGCTGTCAGAGGTCTGCTGTGCGGCCTGTTGTTCCAGCGCTTCTGCCCACAAGTCTTCAGTTGATCTGGTATCTGCGGGTTGTTTAGCATCACTCATTGGGCTTTTCCTCATCCAGAGCATTTAAAACAGGGTTAATCAGGTGTTCAACACGCAGGGCATACTGCCCGTTAAGTGTTCCATATTGGCTGGTGAGCACTGGCACACCATCAACGTGAACGATAAGACGTTCAGGTTTTTCAATCGGTAAAACATCGCCACTTTTCAGTTGGAGAATTTTTGACAGCCGCAAGGGGATATCAACAAAATTCGCCACCAGTTCCAGCTCTGAGTTCTGAACTTGTTTCACCAGACTTTCACGCCACTGCCCATCTTCCTGACGCACATTTTCCACCGGAGGATTGGTCAGGAGTTCACGCAGAGGTTCGATCATGGCGAATGGAATACAGATGTTGAATTCCCCGCACAGGTCGCCAATCTCCACCTGGAACGGGGTGGTTACCACGATATCGTTGGGTGAAGTTGTGATATTGGTGAATTTCACCTGCATCTCGGAACGCACGTATTCCACTTCAAGTTTAAAGATAGAATCCCATGCGTCGCGATAGGCATCCAACGCCAGTTTCAGCATTCGGTTGATAATACGCTGCTCGGTATAGGTGAATTCACGGCCTTCCACTTTAGTCGGGAAACGGCCATCACCACCAAACAGATTATCAACAGCGATATAAACCAGATTAGGTTCAAAAGCGAACAGTGCAGTTCCTCTCAATGGTTTCAGGTGAACCAGATTAAGGTTAGTCGGCACGGCCAAATTGCGGGCGAACTCAAGATAAGGCTGGATCTTAATGGCACCGACAGTAATATCCGGGCTGCGGCGCAGCATATTAAACAACCCCATCCTGAATTGGCGGGCAAAGCGTGCATTGATGATTTCCAGTGACTGCAAACGCTCACGTACAACACGGCGTTGTGTATTGGGATCGTAAGGACGAACCTCACTCTCCACTGTTGACGCGATTTGTTCTACGTCATCCGCAGCAGCACTGTCACCATTGAGCAGAGCATCGATCTCTGCCTGTGAAAGAATATTGTCACTCATCGTGATTATCGCAGAATAAACGTAGTAAACAATACATCGGTGATCACCTGATCAGGTTCACCGGGTATCAGTGTCGGGCTCAGTGTCTGTTTAATGTCTTCCACTAAACGTACTTTGCCGTCATCTTTCGCCAGAACAGTCGATTTCTGGCGGGATAGTAACAGCAGCATACGGCTACGAACTTCTGGCAGATAATCATGGAAGCGCTGACGAGTTGTTCCATCGGGCAGACGTAATGTCACCCCGACATACAAAACACGATCAAAATGATCTTCGTTGTCGATCAGATTGACGGTGAAAGGCTCCAATGCCATGAATACCGGAGTATGAATGACTTTGGCTTTTTCTGAACTGTTATTGCTGGATTGTGTCATTGTCCACCAGCTATATCCCCCGATGGTGGTACTAAGAACAGCAATCAGTATTAACAGTATCATCCAAATTGGATTTGTGCGTTTACGTTCGTAGCTATAATCAGACATGGACAGACGAATTCCTGTTTTCTGTAACGAATAAGATACCGCGCATTCCGTGGCGGAGCTCCTTATTCATCAAATTCAATATCAATTATCCCGCGTCTTTGTTCCGGCAATAGCAGGAACAAACGTGGAAAAAACCATTAACTCACGCGTTTGTTATCGGCCTTGTTTCGTTTTTTTACAGTTATTGCTGTAAATGATGAAATCAGGCAGATAATCAGGCGAAAATATCAACGCCCCCCCGACTTGAAGCGAGTTGTTGAGGAGTCATTCGGATCGTTGATTCATGAGTTGTTGGCACTGATGTTGCTGCTAGTGTTCCATTACTTGCAGCATGGGTTCGGGTATTGGCCTGTTGCTGTGGATTTTCTGATTGTTCCTGTTGCCAATTCCCCGATGTCTCACTCCCTACACTGCTTTGAGCCAGTTGGATGCCATTTTCTGCCAGCGCATCGCGAAGATTAGGCAGAGCTGCTTCCAAAGTGGCACGGACATGGTGATGGGCAGAGACAAAATGTAATTGAGCCTGATTATCTTCAACATTCATGCGGACATGCAGTGCCCCCAGTTCTTGCGGGTGTAAGCGCAATTCAGCTTGTTGTAATCCATTACGGTTAAAAAACAACACGTGTTGGTTTAGTTGCTGCTGCCATTCTTCGCTGCCAAGATGGGCGCTTAGTAAAGGTGCAGGTGTACCATTTAACTGAAATTGTCCGTTTGTTTGATGGCTCGCAGAAATTTGGGGAGAAGTAAACAGGGCGTGTAGTGCTCCAGAAGGGAAAGTCTCCGTAGAAGCCGTTGCTAATGTTGATGCCCCTTGCATGAGCGCGAACTCTTTCCCGTTATTCTCTTTTCCATTCGTTAATGGAATCGAATTTTGGTCAGAATTGTTAGCAGTTGATTTCACTTTTCCGCTCGTTGATACCCATACGGATCGGTTTTTAACAGAAGTTTGTCCATTGCTGATCGGGGTAGTATCTTGCCTGATAAAAGAGCGGATTTCGTCATCTAAACCCTTATCTTCGGTATGCTCTGCCAGACCTGTTGTCACCAGCACTATATCTCCATCTCCTTTGGCTTTTTTGCCAAGTTTGTCAGTTAACGTGCCATCAATGCTGTTGTCAATGTCTGACAAGTCATCTGGATTTTCTGAACTGCCCCCGGTTGACTGGCGACTGATTAATCCGGCTAGCTGAATAGGCATAGCGTTGATCAACGTTTCAGCAGACAAAGGGTCTTCATCGTCCAGCAAGGTAAGTTCTGCATCACTGTCTGGTATTGAAGCTGATGTTGAAGGTAATGCCGAAAATTTATCCTGTATGGTTGTTTGACCAGTTACAACTAATGAGGGGATTAATTCACCTTCTATTTTGTTATCAGTGGAACGTTTCTCACCATTCTCACTATTTCTGTGGACTTTATTGCTTTGATCTGAATTGGTTTTAGCAGAATTGCGTTGAGCAGAACGGGTCTGAACAGAGGCTTTCTGTAAAGTGTCCGTCTCTTTATTGAGAAACTGCCCAAATTCCGGTGCCTTGTCTTTAGACACGTTACCGTCCAACAGGGGCTGTTGATTTTTTCCTGCCGCTTTTTCCGTCGATGTTAAATCAGTAGGCGAAAGAGTGAGATTCATTGTTTCATTCTCCGTTGTGCACCACGTTGTGCGTACTCGTCCATTTGTTTTTGCTCCATGCGATTTTGGTGTAACTTCAAATTATGTTCTGCCCGCTGTTGCAGAGTGTCGAAGGCATTCAGACGCTGCTGTTTTTCCTGCCACTGTGACATGGCTTGCTCAAGCCGTTTTTTCCATTGATTGAGCTGTAATTTGTGTTGTTCAATTGCCATTTCCAGCGTTTTCATGAACTGCTGATAATTTTGCCACGTTGAGCTGGACATGCCGGCGGTGAGTGTGGTGTTTAAACGTGTACGGTATTCATCCTGATAATCCATTAACGCTGCGAGTTGCTGCTCCATTTGCTGATGACTCTGCCGCACCTGTGCAAGCTGTACTGCGGCTTTTTTTGCTGCGTCCTGAGCAAGGTCACGCAAAGTCATAAGAGGGGAGTGTTGTTGCATTTATTTCCTCAGCATCTTAGATCGGTAATAACTGTTGCAGTTGGATACATGCTGCATCGTATTCACTACGTTCCTCAATGTCTTGACGCAGGAATTGGGCCATATGCGGATACAGTTCAATCGCCCTGTCCAACAAAGGATCACTACCGGCAGCGTAAGCACCGACATTAATAAGATCCCGGTTACGCTGGTAGCTGGAAAGTAGCTGTTTGAACTGCTGTACCCGCCGATAATGGGTATTATCAATCAGTGCAGTCATGGCACGGCTGATTGATGCTTCAATATCAATGGCAGGGTAATGCCCGGATTCTGCCAATGTTCGCGACAGCACGATATGGCCGTCCAGAATGGCACGAGCAGAATCGGCAATCGGATCTTGTTGGTCATCACCCTCTGTCAGCACGGTATAAAAGGCCGTAATTGAGCCACCATCACTGACACCATTACCCGCTCGCTCTACCAGTGCCGGTAATTTAGCAAACACAGAAGGGGGGTAACCTTTGGTTGCAGGAGGCTCACCGATAGCCAGTGCAATTTCACGTTGCGCCATGCTGTAACGGGTAAGGGAATCCATAATCAATAAAACGTGCTTGCCGCGATCGCGAAAATCTTCAGCAATGCGAGTAGCATAGGAAGCCCCCTGCATGCGCAGTAACGGAGAGATATCAGCAGGTGCCGCGACAACAACTGAACGGGATAAGCCTTCTTCACCTAAAATATTTTCGATGAAATCTTTAACTTCCCGGCCACGTTCACCAATCAGGCCAACAACGATAACGTCAGCTTGGGTGTAACGAGCCATCATGCCAAGGAGCACACTTTTACCGACGCCTGAACCCGCAAACAATCCCATGCGCTGTCCACGACCAACGGTTAGTAAGGCGTTGATAGCACGAACACCAACATCCAGTACGTCACTGATAGGAGTGCGTTGCAGAGGATTGAGTGGTGGTGTCGTCAAAGGAGCACGGTAATTTGTATCAGGGACAGGTAGTCCATCAAGGGGACGGCCTGCGCCATCCAACACTCTGCCAAGTAACTCTGGCCCTAATGGCAAACGGCGTCCACTACTAGCATCTGTTCCGTAAGAACGGGCATAAACACGGGCGCCGGGGACAATACCTTCTAACTCTTCTAAAGGCATCAATAACAATTTTTCGCCATTAAAGCCGACGACCTCACTTTCAACTTCTTCGATGGCATTGCCATTTTGCCGTTCGATAAGACAGGTTGCCCCCAGAGGCAGATGTAAACCTGTTGCTTCGAGTACCAAACCTGTGGCGCGGGTCAAACGCCCATAACGACGTACTTTTGGTGTCTTATCCAGACGTTTTTCCATTGCATCTAATGTGGCCAGCCAGCGCCCAAGTCTTGCCGTCATCACAATTCTCCTGATACTGCCAGACGGCACATTTCATGCCAGCGTGTCGCCAGACTGGCATCCAGATCGCCATCATCAGCGCTGACTTTACAGCCTCCCGGATGCAGTTGATTGTCAGCAATCAAACGCCAGCCATGCAGTTTCAGGATCTCACCCAACTGTTGTTCAACCAATGGGATATTTTGTGGATGAACACGCAATTGTGGCTTGCCACTGAGTAGTGGCTCCTGCTGGATAAATTCACGGATCTGATTCAGCAAGGCTGTACCATCACAAACTGCTGGTTGCCCAAGAATGTGCTGAGCAGCAGTCAGGGAAAGCTGCATCAGACGTGAAGCAATAACAGTATCTAATCCATCCAGCGAATGGTTAAAATCAATTAACAGTACTTTCCACTGTCCGATAATCGCCTGTTGTTGCTCTCTGGCTTCCTGTAACCCCTGTTCAAACCCGGCTTGTCGTCCTTCCTCAATCCCTTGTTCGTATCCACGGGATTGCCCTTCAGTAAAACCTTGCTCATGGCCAGTCTGACGCGCTTGTTCCTTCAACTCATCCAGTATTCTGGCCTGTTCTTGCAGCCGCTCCTGTTCATCGTCCAGTGATTCCAGTTTAACCTGCTCCAGTTTTGCCTGTAATGTTTCCCACTGAGTCAATTCACCTGGCAGCCAGAGCTGCCAGTTTCCATTATTCGAATTATCAGACATAGGTATCGTCACCACCGTTCAGGATCATTTCCCCGCTTTCTGCCAGACGACGAACCACAAGCAGAATGGCTTTCTGTTCAGCTTCCACTTGAGACATGCGAACCGGACCACGGGTTGCCAAATCATCACGCATAATTTCAGCAGCACGCTGCGACATATTGTTGAGGAAGTGATCGCGTAGTGCTTGATCGCAGCCTTTCAAGGCAATCAACAGCGAATCAGTTGTAATTTCCTGCAATAGACGCTGGATGCTGCGATCGTCCACACCAATGAGGTTTTCGAACAGGAACATTTCATCAATGATTTTCTGCGCCAGTTCACCATCATAGGTACGAACAGCTTCGATAACACTTTCTTCCTGTTGACTCTTCATCAGGTTGATGATTTCAGCCGCAGTACGAATACCCCCCATTTTGCTGCGTTTCAGGTTCTGACCATCCAACAGATTATTCAGTACTTCGGTCAATTCAGCCAATGCGGCTGGCTGAACTCCACCAAAGGTAGCAATACGCAGCATGACATCATTACGCAGGCGATCATCAAACATGGCGAGAATATCTGCTGCCTGACCACGGTTCAGGTGAACCAGAATAGTAGCAATGATCTGCGGATGTTCATCACGGATCATATCGGCTGCTGTCTGAGGCTCCATAAAGTTGAGGGTTTCGATACCCGTTGTGGTATCGCGGGACTCAAGAATATCCTCAAGCAGGCTGGAAGCCCGCTCTTCACCCAACGCTTTCACCAATACGCTGCGCAGGTAATCGTTGGCATTGATACTAAGAGCAGCAAACTGTCCGGCATCTTCCTCAAATTCCGCCAGTACTTCTGCCAGTTGTTGATTGGAGATTTGTCTCATCCCCGCCATCGCAATACTTAATTGCTGAACTTCCCTGGAGTTCAGGTGCTTAAACACCTCGGCTGCTTGATCTTCTCCCAGGGTCATTAACATGATGGCGCTTTTTTCTGTTCCGGTCAGACTCATTGTTCGTTACTCATCCATTGACGGATCACCAGCGCAACTACGCGAGGATCTTTTTCTGCAAGTTCACGGATACGCTGGCTTTGGATCTCAGCACTAACACGTTGGCGAGCTAGCTGACGGCGCATTTTTTCATCCAGTTCAGCATGGGATTCAGTTTTTTGCTTACTCTGTTTTTTCTGCGCTTCCAGTGCTGCTTTTTCCGTTGCTCGTTTCTTAGCAATTTGTGGCACGATCATCTTGCGCCATAGCAACCATGCAACCAACGCTAACAGTAACCAACGACCCAACTCTAATGATTTCTCCCACAGGACAGGGTGTTGCCAGAATGGCAGCGTTTCTATCACTTCGGATGTGTCATTGAACGGTGTGTTAACGACGTTTAGACTATCACCGCGTTCGGCAGAGAAACCCATTGCTTCACGGGTCAATGCTTCAATCTGGGATAATTGTTCTGGAGTCAGAGCCTGAGTTTCCGGGCCATTTTCTCCCTGAACGGTAGCGTAATTAACCACAACCGCAACGGAGAGACGCTCCACGCCGCCAGCCTGTAACTGGGTATGGCGAATGGTGCGATCCACTTCATAGTTAATAGTTTCATCATGACGGTTATTGCGATTGTTGCTAATCATACGTTCATAGCGGTTATTACTATTATTACTATTGCGTCCTTGATCAGATTTTTCGTCACCTTTAGTGTTCGTTTTAGGCTTCTCAATCGGGGCACTTGGTGCAGCACTCGGTTGATTTGACAAAGCCCCCGGAACACCACCAACCAGTGGCCCACCACTTTGTTCGCTTGAACTGGTCTGTTTTGAACGAACGGCAGCCTGATTAGGTGGCTGGTTAGGTTTATATTCTTCTGCGGTTTCTTCGCGGCGAGAAAAATCAATTTGCGCTGTCACTTGAGCATGTACATTGTTACGACCAACGACAGGTGCCAGAATAGTTTCAATGCGATGCTGAAAGCGATTCTCGACTTCCTGTATGTACTTCAACTGGGTTGTGTTCAGATCACGCCCGTTAGCATCGGATTGTGTCAGCAGACGCCCGGCCTGATCCACAATGGTGACATTTCCTGGTGGTAAACCGGCAACACTGCTTGAAACCATATGGACAATAGCATTGATTTGTCCTTCATCCAGAATACGGCCTTGCAGTAACCCTACTGTTACGGAAGCAGAAGGTGATTTCTGCTCACGCACAAACAGGGAAGGCTTTGGCAATGCCAGATGAACACGGGCACTCTGGACAGGGCCGAGTGATTCAATGGTACGTGCTAATTCTCCTTCCAGTGCACGTTGATAATTAACTTGTTCACTAAACTGGCTAATGCCGAACTTCTCTTTATCCAATAACTCAAAGCCTGTGGCCCCTCCTTTCGGTAACCCTTGTTGTGCCAGTTTCAGCCTGATCTCATGAACCTTGTCAGTGGGTATCATGATGGCAGAGCCGTTTTCGGCAAAACGGTAAGGGACATTCATTTGAGTTAATTGTGTAACGATCTCACCGCCATCTTTATCACTCAGATTGCTGTAGAGCACCCGATAATCAGGGCTGCGCAACCAGAGAAAAAGGGCGACGATAATAGCGATGGCAGCAGAGCCAGCAACTAATAATGGAACTTTCGGATCAGCTTTTATCTTACTGATGATAGCACTGAAACCCTTCTGTGGATTCTCAGTGTCGGTCGTTGCTGCACTCATAGACGATCCTTGCCTTGCTGGTCAACATGAATACTAAAAGCGTGGCGTAACAAAACAGACTCCCCATACGCAAGCGAAAAAACTTTTCTTGTATACCCGTCGTCTTTCAAGTTGCAACCTTGAAATCCATAGGGTATATACCTTTCATCTTTCAAGCTGCCTTTTGATTGGCAGTATTTGCTCCAGTGACATGGTTGATTATGCCGCTGAAAACTCGTCCACTTGCCGTTGCGAAGCAACTTGAAAGCGATTGATATAATTAATCTCGTCATTATTCGCTGTTCACACATCTTTTAATGGCACAATAAGCTTCGAATTTTTACTTCAATTACCCGCTTTAGATTGAAAGGGCTATGTTACGGTGGCTGCCTGGAAAAACTGCCAACCAGCCCACGGCTAATATGGCATTTAATCACGTAACCAATAGGGTGATTTAACACGAGGTTTTTATGTCAATTCAGGCAATTGAAGGTGTACTACAACAAATGCAGACGCAGGCACTACAAGCAGCCAATATCGCTAAGCCTATGCCGGTAAAGGAAGGATTTGCCAGTCATCTTACCGCCGCGGTAGAAAAAGTAAACCAAAACCGCGTGAATGCGACTAAACTGGCACAAGATTTCACTCTAGGTGTACCAGGTGTGGAATTGAATGATGTGATGGTCAATATGCAGAAAGCGAGTATCTCGTTGCAATTGGGTATTCAGGTCAAGAATAAGCTGGATAGTGCGTATCGTGAAGTGATGAATATGCAGGTATGATATGATAACCAATTGATATATTAGTTAAATACTGTTTACAGCTTGGGGCATATGTGGGGCATTTTGAGCTAATTTCTCATTTAATAATTTGATTTGGTTTTCGCTGTTTTCACTCATTCATGCCCCCATTCAGTCATACCCCATAGATCTGCCACGTATTAAAAGCTGAATTGAATGTAGGAGGGGGTATGGGACAGTATCGTCACACAATTTCCAATATTATCGCAATGACTCATGATGTGTTGATGCAGAAAACGACTGAAGTGAATTTTCATCAAGAGAAGCGATTTCATTATTTTTTAGACAAACCAAAACATAAGCCTGGATATAGGCTCAATATTGTAGGACACGGATCTCCAGTGGGTAGTTCAATATTATTTGCTGGAGCATGTATGTATAATCTTGGAATGAATTTGAATGTTTTTTGCAAAACAGTCAATGCATTATTAACTGATATAAAAAACAGAGGACAAAACATCCAATGTGTCAGAATAATAGCTTGCCACTCTGGAGCAAATGGGCTTGCTCAAGCATTAGCTAATCATATCAATATGCCAGTTAAAGGCTCGTTAGGGGGTACAAGAGTATATCCAACGACGCAATTCCGTTCAATACCCAATATAAGCCGTTATTTTATTGATAGGACAGATAGAGGTGGTCACTATTATTCAGAGGAGGCGGACAGACAGCTGAGGCATGATACCGCCTATGGTTTGTATAAGTGGTACTACCCTCAATCTTCAAATCCAGACAGTGAATTTGATGAGTTTGTTAGTCAACGAGTATCAAGGCCTCAGTGTTCAGATTCAGACAGCGAATTTGATGCGTTTGTTAGTCAACGAATACCAAGAAAAAATAGTCGGTAGCATAACGGGGTTGTAACCCGTTAAAATCATTCCTATCGGCCTGAACACCCGAACTTAAACACAAGCTGCTGTGCCATCACTTTAAGGGATCAAAAATGGCACAGCATAGTCTTAATTTCTGATGACACCCTACGCTACGGTCTATCACTATCACAGATGCCGACCGTGATGAACACATTTTTATTATCAGCCGCCTGCCAACGACGGTCGGGCATGAAATTCTGGCGAAATATCCGCTGTCCAATGCGCCGAAAATTGGCGATTACGCCATTCTCGCCAAACTCAAAACGTCAATAGATTTGGAAGAGGTGTTTGACCTGTGGGAGATTGTCATGACTAATCGTTATAACGAGCGGCTTGCGGTGTCACAAACATAGTGAATTTTATGAACTTTTTGTGATTAAATATAATAATGATATGGACATACTTTAATGATATAAAGGTATTTAAAATGAAAAAATGGTTAGTAGTTGCAAGCTCAGTACTCATCCTTTCTGGCTGTAAAGTGGATGTTGAAACGAAAGTGAATACGGATGACCTCACCGCGGTTGAACATAAACTGGTTAAAGGTGATATTGATATTGAAGTGTCAGGGTGTAATGACTATGAAGACTCACGGAAAGAATCAAAGAACCTCATCGAATTAAAACAGAAAGTCCCCACGATTTTTAAAAATGCTGAATATGTGGAATGCTATCGCAAGAAATTTGATTCCTATGCACATTTTACTGTTCCTGTTGAAGTTGGGGCATATACAGAAAAAGGGGCTCAATTCGATGGTGCTAATTTTTATGTCTATTCGCATGAAGATGTTTTTGCTGGAGTTATGATTGATTCACATGTGCTTGAGAGAGTCAAAAAAGCAAAAAAAGATATCGGTAAACTTGATATCAAAATGAGTGTAATTGTTGAGAAAGGGGCAAAACCACTGCCAACACTTGTCAGTCTAGGAACGTATATGACAAGTTCGAAAATTAAAGATTACCCGATAGTATTTAGTCGAGTTGCTCTGGGTAAAGAAATGAAATTCAGATTATCAGATGTCTCCAATTCATCACTGTCTAATGGGCAATTCATTCCAATTCTTGTCACACCTGACTATTTCGATTTCCTCCAGTCAGATAAAAAATAGTTTGTTCTTGCTTTGAAGCAAGACAGCACTGATCTTAATCACACAGCTGCATACTGCGGCTGTTATGCCAGCCAGTTGCGTGAACGTGCGCTGAAGGAACAGGGCTATCGTGTTCATATTCAGAGGAAAGCATCACGCAATAAGCCCTTATCAGACTGCCAGAAAGGCAGAAATAAAAAAATAGCGAAAACCCGGGCACGAGTAGAACATACCTTTGGCTTATTCTCTCAGATGGGTGAAAAATTTATCCGAACGACAGGCCAGCTGCGAGCCAATTTTGTGATGACTCTGAAGGCAACTTGCTATGATTTGCAACGTTTGGTTTATTTTGGAAAATCCGGCATTCATGCCTTTTAATTCCGGTATGTGATGAAAAAGCGATGAGTGTATTTTTTCCCCTGAAAAAGCAAGAAAAAGTCATACACAATAAGGTCATTTATTGGTGAGTGCAAATTGGTATAGCTAAGGCTATAAATTATGCTTACAGACAACCTCAAAATATCTGTATCAGAGAAATTGTTCTTGCGGCCACGAAGCAAGAAGCTTAAAACCAAATTAAATAACACTGTTGCAAAGTTTGATTTCTATAAAAAATGAAGCTCGATTGTCACAACATATTGCGTTTGTAGTAATAGAAATAACAAAATGTGGTAGGGGAATCATCTCCAGCAAAACTTTGCAACAGTGTCAACATCAACAGAGCATCTTATGTTTAATATGTTGGCTTCTATTATATTACTGAGTTTGAAAATGATTTACTCAGTGAATGCCAAGCTATTTATCATCAAAAAAATCATTCCACCGCTGGAGTGAATGGCTCCAAGTGGATTTTCTCGCCTCCCTGCGCTTTTATGCTGACATACTCGGCTTTACCGTCATGATAAGACGCAGCGATCCCGATTTTGCCTACATCTGTCTCGGCAAGGC
Organism: Xenorhabdus indica; assembly: GCF_014467235.1. Taxonomy (GTDB): domain Bacteria; phylum Pseudomonadota; class Gammaproteobacteria; order Enterobacterales; family Enterobacteriaceae; genus Xenorhabdus; species Xenorhabdus indica. Next base: position 77,496 of record NZ_NKHP01000009.1, read on the forward strand.
GCAATTGATGCTCGAGCAATATCATGTTGAAGGATGGAACACGGCAGAACTCGTCAGGCCGTTAGGCCGGGGTGTTAATTTCCAAATCGAGGTAGACGATATTGAGCTCGTGCTTGCCCGCCTGGAAGAACATGGCGTACCGCTGTTTCGGAATCTCCGGGATAACTACTACAGTATTGGAGAGACGGTAACCTGCCAGAGAGAATTTCTGGTGCAAGATCCGGATGGTTATCTCCTGCGCTTCAGCCAGTACATTGAGTGAGTTTCTACTGTTTCGCGGATACTCTGCCTACACACTCTATTTGGGGTTTCATTTTCAGTTATTGTGGTTCGGAGAAAATGGAATGTAGGTTGGCGAAGATAAATGCAGATTCGGGTATTTATAAACGCAGGTCATTTCGGACACATTTTTAGCCACTTTCCACTGTCTTTCGTATTCAGCCGGAGAAATTCTCCCATTAAAGCTATGAGGACGGATGTAGTTGTAATACCCGCCTAAATAGTCGGTGATATCCCTTATTGCCTCATGCATGTCCAGATATATCTAAATCAATATAGATTGACACATTCTATGTGTTCCATAAACAGCTCATCCACTGAACATCTTTCTCGTCTTCTTTTCGCTTTTGCGTCGGCCCACTTATGTTCGATAGGGTTCAAATTCGGACTGTAAGGCGGAAGCCATTCTAACTGACATCGGTTATCTGCTAATCTGCTATCGCTTGTATCGTGTCATTGCGTTTATGGAAAGGGGCATTGCCCATGACGATCACGGCACCGTGTGGGAGCTTTGGCAGTCAATCTTGCGTCACCCATGCATGAAAGACACCTGCATTAATGTTTCTGGCAAATACACTCAGGGTGACGAAGGTATTTTCGCGAATAGCCATGTAGACGTGGCATCGATTGCGCAAAACCACTTTCATCTAGATAAATAATCGGTTTACCTGTCTGTTCATAGTCACTGAGGCGCTCAATAAACGCCTGACGGAACTGAGGGTTAGCGCGAGGGTGTTTTAACGTTTTTTTTACGGCTGAGCCGCCGTCGTTTCAAAGCGTAATGAATAGCCGACTGCGAGACACCTAAACGTTTTGCCCTTTCCCACTGATAGTCATCGGGAAAATTTTGAACATCTGCGATGAGATCCTCATCAGGAATTTTCGTGGCGGGTTTAGCGCGGGTCATACAAGGTTCTATTTTATTGCACCACCGAAACAAAGTACGTATGGAGACTTCAAAATGCGCACTCGTATGAATTACTTTCCAAACAGTGCCAATCACTGGCTAAACATGGCATTTTCTTTATCATTCGCCAAGATGGTAAACCCAGAACGACCTGGACACATTTCAATAGTCCAATGTCTATTGTACGTCGTTCCCATACTGTTTAAGAGACTGATTTTGAGAACATGTAATCATGGCCAGAACAAGAAAAAATGCTGCCGATAAATGTTTACCAAAACGTGTTTATCGGGGAAAAACCAAATACGAATTTCATCCGGCAAGAGGGGGATCCGTCTCCCTCTGTCCACTGGATGCTCCGTTTTCAATCATCTGGGCTGAATACGAAAAAATTCTTTGTGACATGTCATGGGAGGAAAATTCAGTGTCTAATTTAATCAAGCAATTTTTGGCTTCTGCTGACTTTAAGGATCTGGTCTTTGATACCAAAAAAGATTACCGAAAATATGCCAACAAGCTGACGTTCTGACATTGACCCGTTCACAATTAATGGAAAAAGCCAAACAAGCAGCAAAAGAGGAATTTCCGAATCTGGATTTTAATTTCACATTTCACGAATTAAAGGCGAAAGGTATCTCCGATCTGTACGCTGGCAGAAAAACAAGCGATATCCGGTCATAAAAACATAACCCAAACAGCCCGATATGGTCGGAAAGTTGAAATTGTTCCGGTTGTAGGAGGGCAGAAGAAAAAGTAAAAACCTTTCTATTATTTGTTTGATTTTAATGCTATATGAAAACTAAGTTTGAACGAATACAAATGTGTATTTTAAACTTTAACTAAAATATATGGCGGAAATTAACAATCAATATTAAAAGGTCATGTTTATGGAAAATAATGGAAGTGTATTGTTTACTATTTTGTTAATAGTAGGGGTATGGTTAATTATGTTCATTCCGATGTATCGAATTGCTAAAAAAGCAGGTTATGGCTTAGGCTTGGCTATTTGCTTGAGCTTACCATTTCCGCTTGTTCCTCTTATTGCACTCTGGTTTTTTGCGTTTACGACATGGCCAATAGAGCGCTACATCCCCAAGATTCCTAAGTCCAATTAAAATAACTAAAAAAAGTATCCCCCGGCATAGCCGTAATACCGCTCGCTTAAGCACGAGCGGTTCTTTTTTTATGAGGATAACGGGGTGCTTTGAAGAGCACTTGCCTCTAGCCGAACCAGATTGTAGACGATCAATATGCCCCATAATTCCTGATAGATACCTGCCCGTGTCTGGCTTCTCAGGAGAGCGGTATTATTGAGTTGCCTTTGTTTCAGTTCACCATAGCCTTCCCCGGTTTCCCATCGTTCCCAGTACACGGTCAGGAACTCTGAGGGGATAACGTCACAGGGCATTCCAGAGAGGTAATAAAACCTTTAATTTCGCCATTGGGTTCCGGGATCAGAATAAGGCGCGCCCGCCAGGTTTTTTCAAGGTGAGGATGCATTTTCCGGTGGGTATTTTTGCCGGTGCCCTGCCATGTCTGAAATAACTCCGCAGAGAGGAAGCCTCGATCAAACAACGTCAGAGTATTTTTGGAAGCAGAACCCACCCGTTATTGGGCGTAGCTGATCTCACTTTGAGTGACAGGGCCAAACGCCACCTCGGAGATAAGATGTGTTCGGGCGGACATCAGGGTGACCGCCAACACAGAAGGAAAAGTTGCTTTACCTGAGGCATAACCCCGTTGTTGATTATCGCCGGTTTCGGGCACTTTAAACTGGGTGCCATCCACACAGAGGATTTTCAGGCCACACGTAGAATAAGCCGTCTCTTCTTTTTCCCATTCGGTGGCTGTAGTATGAAAAAGGTGTCGTAATGGCTCAACACCAATTCGATATCGGGCTTTTGAGATACGGCTTGAAGCTAATGACGGCAGTTCCCCCTTTCGCGTCAGGAAACGCCAAATCTAATTTATCACAAACATCATTGATAGAACGGTTTCTCATGAGACCGATACCCGGCACTAGCCAGACGGCTTGTTCGGCGGGGAATCGACGTTTTCGCACGGTGGCTCGCCCTGTTTCTTTAACCACTTCAGTCACCCATTCCATTGGAATGTTTTGACTGAAGGCATCCAGGGATTCTGGGTAATTCAATGCCACAGTTGCCTGGAGTTCACGAGAAAATTCAGATATAAAAATCGGCCTTAGACAATCATCTTAGGCCGATTATGGCTTATCTTAATTTGCTTAAGCGAGCGGTATTAGGCCTAGTAGGGGAGGCTATATACAAAAACCGCCCCGCTAGCTATTACGGGGCGATAGTAAAAATATAGTTATTCAGGTGTATTTATGTAACGAAGAATCTCTGCGGACAGATGGGGGTCCAATGCTAACACTTCTCTCAATAAATCTAGAGTTTTCCTGCATATTAAACTAGGTTGTTTAGCCAATTCTTTTGGGTCTTCAATATAGTAATCGTCCCCATATTTTTCGACTAATTTATTATTGATAATTGAGATTGCTTCTTCGATTTGTTCAACAGGTAATCTATCAACTTTACCACTGCGAGCTATTGAATCTGCAATGCTATTCAAATAATTTGTCTTGTACGCCATTCCTTTAATATCATCTTTTAATTTAAATACATCAAGATCACCGATCACCCCAGGATATACGGTATTAAAACACTGGGCACCAGTAGGATCATTTTTTAATAAGATACCAATGGAGTTAATAAAATGCCTACCATATTCATTTACAGCCTCATCGGAGGCAGAGTTTAATAAACTTCCTATTCTGCTATCAAACCACACATTAAGAGATGCCAAAACCTTTAATATAAATTCATTCTGAACTTCCTTATCTTCCGTATAAGGCATAGATTTTATTTCTTTATATACACTCTCAAACTTTTCTGGATCGATTTTATTTATCGCTTCAAACATTGGGTATTTTGCTAATATTTCTTCCCGTGTCGGAATGAACTCTGCAGTTGAATTCCCACGAGTTATATTCCCAAATATAAAATAGTAAAGCACAAAAACTACCACAGTAACAGTAATCACTAGTTTTTTAATATCGACAAAATCTTTCAAACTTCCCATGTATCCCTCACCAATTTAAAACCAATTATTATGAATAATACTATTCTCTGGCTCGATCTCGAAACCTACAGTGAAGTACCGATTAGAGAAGTACCGATTAGAAACGGTACTCACATTTACGCCGAACATGCCGAAATTATGTTATTTGCATGGGCGATTAACAATACCCCTGTTCAGGTATGGGCGCACCACTGGTAATATCCCATACCTGCCGAATTACGTAAAAGTTTACTCGATCCCACCGTTATTTTATTCGCCCATAACAGCCACTTTGACCGCACTGTTTTACGCTATTACTGGCTCGGTTGTGAATATGTTATTAGCCGCTGGCGTGACACGATGGTGCAGGCGCTGGCACATGGCTTACCCGGTGCATTGGGCGCATTATGTGAAGTGTTGGGCGTACCGCAGGATAAAGCGAAAGATAAAGAAGGTAAGACGTTAATTCAGTTATTCTGTAAACCCCATCCAAAAAATGTCGCCATTCGCCGTGCCACCAGTAAGACCCATCCCGAAGAATGGCGGCGTTTTGTGGCTTACGCAGGGCTGGATATTGAAGCTATGCGCGAAGTACACAAGCGCCTGCCCAAATGGAATTATCAGGGTGCTGAATTAGCTCTCTGGTACCGTGATCAAGAAATTAATGATCGTGGTGTACGTAGATATTGAACTGGCAAAAGAGGCTGTTGAAGCCGTAGAGAAGGAACAGAAACAATTAGCAAAGCGTACACAGGAAATGACCGAGGGTGATGTACAGGCAGCGACTCAGCGGGATGCCATGAGCTGGTATAAAAAGTCGGTCGAACTGGAGCAGACCTACGGCCTGAGCGAAAGAGTTTTTATCACCTGCGATTCACTCAAACGCATGTGGCGTAATGCCCATACTGAAACGGTGTCGTTCTGGTATGAATTGGAAGAAGCCGTAAAACGGGCGATCAGCTCCCCCAGTGTCACTATTCCTTGCCGTAGGTTAAAAGTACGTCGCGATGGGGCTTGGCTGCGTGTGGTTTTACCGTCTGGGCGCGCAGTCTGTTACCCCTCACCGCGTCTTGAAGACGGGCAGATCAGTTACATGGGTACTAACCCGTACAGTCGCAAATGGCAACGGCTCAAAACCTACGGCGGGAAACTGGTCGAAAACGTCACACAAGCGGCAGCATGTGATGTACTTGCTGGCAATATGCCGCTTATCGAAGCGGCGGGTTATGACATTGTGCTGATAGTACACGACGAAATTATCAGTGAAGCACCAGACACATCTTATTACTCACCCGAACATCTCAGTTCATTGTTAGCTACAAACCCCGATTGGGCACCGGATTTACCTCTGAATGCTGGCGGGTTTGAAGCATATCAATATAGAAAGGATTAAATTATGGAACGTTGTGAAAAATTTGGTGGCTACTACGGCGAGCCGAAGAAAATTAATGTTGGTGAAAAATGTTGCTTTACCATTAAAACCTATAATGGAAAATCATTTAAGCTCCGAGGAGTAACAGGGAAACTAACATATATACATGGTGATAGCTGTTATTCTGTCGTGTACCGTAAAACCATATATTATGTTGACAACATCACCCACCCCGATGATCCATCACCGCTTACGCTCGTGTTTGCTGGTTATTGTACCTGTCGCTGAGAAATCCCCTATGGCATTTAAATACCGAGACAGCCCGTTATTTTATCGGGCTGCGCGTGAGGCCGCGCAAATTGAACGTGGGGGCGATTATTTACGGGCATCGAAAGTTTGGAATAAAGCCGCTCGCCATTCCCGAAATACCTTAAATATTGCCTGGGCTGAAATTCGCTCCGAATTTTGTTTAAAGCAATATCACAGGGATAAATTAAATGAAAATACGTGAGGATGTAATAGAAAGGCATTTAGTTATTAACCCGGTGTGCAAATACCCCTATTTCCATCATGCAGCATAACAAATTTTGGGATGTCGGAAAAAGCGGGCAACATGTGTATTTCTTCTTTGCCGCTTTCTGATATGGCTTTTTGTCTTTCCTTCTCATTCTTGCTAATTTCTTGCGGGTGATGAGTGACGAAGGGCTCTTTTCAAATCGCCATTAAGGTATTCATCGGGATTTCACTCTGGGGAATAGGGAGGTAGATAAAATACCTCAAGACGGTTTTGATGTTTTCCAACCAGCGTGTTACTAGCTTCGCGTGGTGTACCCGCAGGTTATCCAATATCAAATACACTTTTCGCCCCGCTTCTTTATATGAGCTGTTGAAAAAAATGTAATAATGTTCGGGCGGTCATCGTCTCCTTGTACAACATGAATCTCAGACTGCCACGATTATTGATGGCCGATATCATGTTGAGAGAAAAACGTTTTGCATTCACATCAATGACAGGTATTTTTTATGCCCGTCTCGTCTCCCCACCAAATTTCAGCACCGTCTGCGCAGCATTAACATTACTAACCAATTGGATGAGATCGCCGAAAAGGTACGCGCCGCCGTCGATTTGGGCGACTTTGAAAACTACATTCTGTCACAGGATGGCCCTTGTACCCCGCGTAATCAACAGACTATCCGTGTCGCCCGTGAAGTCAGCGACAAGCTCAATTCGTATGACGAAGCTGTTTCTAATGTCGTCGGGATTTATGCCCAACTCAATCCGACCGCCGGTGTGTTGAAAACACGCGAGCGGAAATACCGCATCGTCAAAAAACACGATAGCCAAGCCTCAGCCTCCGCCGATGAGGGTTTTGATCTTTTAAAGAGCGCCATCGGCGTGTCTCGGAGTCCTGTCAATAACTGTGGATCAGGGGATTGGCAGGGGTTGGAGGACAGCCCGGCATTACCGCCTAATTTAACCGGTAAGGCGTTATCGGATGTTCTCTAATGGGGAGGCCACGGAACTCAACGCCGCTGAAAATCACGTACAGCGTGAGGAAATAGGCGTTTCAGGGCCGCGGGTTATCTCCCGCATCATGTTAACGCCAAAAGAAGAGGCGAAGTTGCCGGAGGTCAGGCGGCTGACTGGGTTAATGGCGTTCGAAATCAGTAATCAGTCAATGGAAACGATGTTTATCAAGGGTATGAGTATCAGCTTTGAGGGTCAGCGGCTGCGAGTGCGTGACGGCACTGTGCAGTTGATGGATTTACCGGAGGAGCAGGAACGGAAGCAACGCGAGTTTGAGGCTCGTAAACAGGTGCGCCGTGAGGCATTGCAAGCGCGGATTATGAATATTGGGGAAATGAGGAAACTATGAGAATCGATTTAGGTCAACAGCCATGTTGCTGCCTTGTCTGATGATGTTTATGTGTCAGAGTGGGCTTGGTCGGATAATCCCGTTCAGTTGATACAATCGGCGTTGAGTTTATCAATAAATAAAAAATGTCATAGAACGTTTTATTCCTCCCGATGTTCAGGGGATTACGGCGAGGAGGCTTATAAACGGCTTTTTACCCTGAATCGTATTTTTGGCTCGCCTGCTTTTTTCGATACGGTCACGTTGTTTGATGTTGATAAAGGTTTCTTGGATGAAAAGAGGATTATTGAGCACTATTCACGAAAGGAGTTTGAAGAGCTGTATTTGTGTCGGTTGCCCCATCCACGCGGGTAATCAGGGAGAATAAACACAATGGCGAAATCCGCCGCAGAACGCAAAGCCACTCAACGTCAACACCAACACCAGCAGGAAGCTGGTGTCACTAAAATGGAATTGCTGCTTGATAATCAGGAACTGGATATGCTGAAGCGCAATTGTTAACTGAGAAGATCGGGGCGCGAGCCTTATGACGTGGTGGAATATCTCACCCTGCTTATTCGCAAAGATGATGCTGAGTTGCAAGCGCTATCAGCGAAGCGGTGTGGTAAATGCGGTGAGGCGCTTCCGGTGGAGGAATGCTGCTTTTTCGGTGATTCAGCTTGCTGGGTGACGTCAGGCTGGCATGAAGTAAAGTTGTGAGAGTGTGACATGTCACACCTTTAACGGAAGGGATTAAATATCAATAAAAGTTAACACTATAAATATTAATGCCCTACTCAAAACCAAAATTGCCTAAAACCCCGAACGGCGTCCTGCATATCTCTTCTGGTAAGTTGGTTGATATTGTTTTGATCAAAATTGGGTGAGAGAAATAATATCAAATGTGTGTTTTGGTTAATAAAGTAAATTAAACTATTTGGAATGCCGTCTAAAGTAAAAGCTAAATGTAAAAGTGGATAGTGCCTGCGTGGATCATCAACGACAGGCACAGGGCCAGCGTAATAATACTCAGTTACGGCTTGGTATTGTCTCCAATGTCTTCCAGAGCGCCTTTCTCGTTCAAGAAAGCTATTAATACGGACAGGTGCTGTGAGTGGGCCAGCCATAAAATTCTCCTTAGCCATAATGGATATCATAGATACCCATGAATAATCACAAAATGAAACTATCATAGTCCAAAGCTAATCGCAGCTATTTTAGTTGATATTTTAGTCATGCATAAAACGACCATGATTGCGCACCAATCCGCAAAATCAAACAAGGATCCCATACCCCGCCAAGCGCCAGTACGGGCGCCTCTGGAACGATCCCTTGCAGGTGCATAAAAAGCGACACATTTAGTGGGCAGGCGCGGTGGGGTCACGACTGCGCGCAGCGGGGTTTATTGGCTGTGCCAGCTGCCAAAAATTAACACAGTAAAATGCGAGAACGCAGAAATCCATTCAGTGTGGCTCAAAATGACAGGGGCGTGTTTTTGTGGCGAAGGCAGGTTTAAGTTTTCACTGGGCAGGTTGTTATGCTATTTAGTCCATTGTCAATATTGATAATAAGTTAATTTTTTGAAACTCTGATAACTATCAGAATAATTAGGGCAATACGTTACGTGCACAGGGGATAAGAGTCATGACAATAGAAAAAAGGGTTGGCATTATTTTGGTGTCATTAGCCGTTTTAATGATGGGGGGGCTGGCAGTCTTTACTTCAGGTAGCGAGCTAATAGCGGCGTTTAAGATGGAAGACCGGGTGAAATCCTCTTACGTCATGTTCGTGCTTATTTTTTTCTCGCCATTGCCTTCCTCGGGCTTGTCGTGAGTATTCCACTGTCTTGGTATATGCATTTCAGGTTGCTGGATGCCGGGTATGTTATCTGCGAGAGTAAGTATGCAAAAGGGTCAACCCGGTATGCGAAAGAGAAGAGACTCTGTCACTAAGTTTATCAAGTTGAGACTGAGTGACAGTTTTATTAGGATGGGACAATGTATTAAAAAAAGCCTCAGCACTCTTGATGTCGGACTACCTGAACAGTGCACGTTAATCGAGCAATTCAGAGTGCATTATCCGGTGGTTTTCCTTTGCCAACTGTTCAGGGTTCATCGCAGTCGTTATCAGGCCTGGCACAAGCGAGTCAAGCGGCCAGACTCTGCTCGTGTGACGCTAAAAAGCCGGGTTCGTGAAGCGTTTAACAAGAGTCATGGTTCTGCCGGAGTACGAACAATTGCCTCGATAGTCACCCGTGAGGGGCTCCCACTAGGCCGATGGCGGGCCGGAAAACTCATGGCTGAATTCGGACTGGTGAGTCGTCAGCAACCCAAACATCGGTATTCACGAAAGGAGCAGGAACATGTTGATATTCCAAACCATCTTGACCGCCAATTTACTGTTACGGCACCCAATCAGGTTTGGTGTGGTGACATCACCTACATCTGGACAGGTCAACGTTGGGCGTATTTAGCGGTGGTTTTCGACTTATTTGCGCGTAAACCCGTCGGTTGGGCGATGTCATTGTCGCCCGACGCTGAGTTAACAAAGAAAGCTTTAACCATGGCATTTGAATCAAGAGGAAAGCCACAAGGTGTGATGTTTCACAGTGATCAGGGATGCCAGTATACCAGCAAAGCATTTAGACGATTATGACAGCGATATGGTATCAAACAAAGCCTGAGCCGACGGGGAAACTGTTGGGATACTCAGTTTACTATACTGACGAATACCGGAGTGAACTGACCCGTGCTGGGATTGGTTACGTGCCTTTCTGTTGACCTGTCGTTTACTTCGGTTTCCCCTGATTACCGGGCCCAGAGTCAGTGACCTAATAGGAGCCTTGCCCCTGCCCCCAAAACAATATGCAAAAAATTTGCGGAGCCAGTATGGTGTCTGCCCGCAGACAGCGGCGACTTTGCTTGCGGTGGCGGGTGATAATCCTGAACGGCTAAAAAATGAAGCCGCATTAGCGGCGCTCTGTGGCGTTAATCCTTTACCTGCATCATCGGGAAAAACGGTACGACATCGATTGAATCGGGGAGGAGCACGTGAAGCCAATAATGCACTCTGGACAATTGCGCTGGTTCGTATGCGTAGTGATCCCAGAACCAAGATCTATACTCAACGCCGAACAAATGAAGGGTTGTCAACGAAAGAAATATTACGTTGCTTAAAACGCTATATTGTACGAGAGCTGTATCCCTTAATTTTGGCTGATTTAAAATCGCTTTCATAATGATGCTTGACATAGGAGCGTCAACAGTCCAATGGAACGGTTTTTCAGGAGCTTGAAAAGTGAATGGGTGCCTTTAGAGGGATATGCAAATTTTATGGTAGCCAGATATTCAATCACTCAGTATATAACAGGTTATTACAGCCAGCTTCGCCCTCACGGGTATAACAACGGATTAACGCCCAATGAATCAGAAAGATTATTTTGGAAGCCTCTAAGTCAGTGACCAATTTTTATTGACCACTTCACTATGTTGATGGGTGTGAAGCCGATGCTGAACGAGGCATCCATCTACCACAAGGAAATGGACGAATTCCGGGCGCTGGGTGTTGGCGAAAGAATTCTGAAAGACGCGGACAAATTCGCTAACGGTATGACCATTATAGGCAATAGCACCAGTGATAACTTGAAAGCCCTGAAAGAAGCGCATTCAGTATTGCGGCATTATGATGAAGCCAAAATGGTGACGCCTGAGTTGCTGAAATTGCAATATGCGACTCGTTTTTTGGATATGCACGGGATCAGTGACGAGAAAGCACAGGAACTGCGCGACCAGTCACAGGAAGTGCTGAAAATTGCTGAAATGCGTAACATGATTAACAGCCCCGAAGACTTTAAAAAATCTGTGAACCTGTCTGCTCAGGCAATGGCAGCCAGTGGGGGGTTAGTGTTACCCAGCGATTATATGGCGATGCTCAAAACGGGAAACGTGGCGGCTAAGCAGATGAGCGATGAAGCATTTTATTTCTCCATGTCGCATATTATTCAGCAGATTGGTAGTGATCGGACAGGAACATCCCTTGCCAGTGCTTATCAGAACTTAATAATGGGCCGCACCACGCAAGGGGCTGCGGAAGAGTTGAGCGCACTGGGATTGTTAAAAAAAGCGCGGTCAAATACGGTAAAACCGGGCATATTACTAAGGTAAAACCCGGTGCGCTGGTGAATGCGGAAAAATTCCAGACGGATCCATTTCGTTACTTAATGGAAGAAATAGTGCCGCGTATTCGTAAGAAACATCCGCAGTTAGATGAACGAGGTATGGAAACCGCCGTTGCCAAATTGTTCTCTGACCGCAAGGGCGCTGACTTGTTTGTCACCATGTACCGCGAACACGCCAATATAGAGAAGCAGATCAAGGCCGGACATGAAGCCTACAGTGTAGATAAACTGGTGAAGGAAGGTAAGACGACGGCACAGGGGCAAGAGTTGGAGCTAGACGCTCGTAAACGCGATTTGTACAAACAGATCGGCGATCAACTACTACCGTTGTATATCAAGGGCCTGACAAAACAACGTGAAGCAGTTCTTTAATGACCACCCAACTGTTGCTAAATATCTTTCCATTGCGGCGGCCGGTCTGGGGATCATTCTGACAGTGATGGGTGCCATTACACTGGTGCTGGCGACCTTACTGGGGCCATTGGCAATGGTCAGGCTGGGCTTTTCTCTGCTGGGTATTAAAGGGGCGGGCAGTCTGAGTTTATTAGGCGGTGCGTTTAAAATACTGGCCGGGGTGATACGCGGAGCGACCGCGCTCATGATGGCAAACCCGATTCTGGCGATCCTCGGCATGATTGCATTGGCAGCCTGATTAATTTACGACAACTGGGAAACACTGGTGCCGTGGTTTAAAAACCTGTGGGATCGCATTTCCCATTATGTCTCGACCGCATGGCAAAATATTAAGCAAAAAATCCGTGATAAGTGGGAAGAAATCAAACAGGATACCCAAAATAAATGGGACGGTATCAAGAAGACTCTGCCAGATAAATGGGATGAAATTGTCGAAGATACCAAAAAACTGCCGGAAAAGTTTAAGCGGTTTGGCACGGAAATTATCGAAAAACTCATCACCGGGATTAAAGATAAATGGAAAGCCCTGAAACAGAGCATTGCCAATCTGGGGACGGAAATTTAAAGACGCCATCACCCCGGATTTTATGAAAACGCAGGCGCAAAAGCCGGAAGTGAAGCAGGCACTGGAGGCCTATAACAATACAGCCAGTAACTCGATGGCCGGTTTTTTTGGCGGCGCTTTTGATAGCGGGGGTTATTTGCCTGCCGGAAAATTCGGGCTGGTCGGTGAACATGGCCCGGAACTGATTAACGGCCCGGCGCGGGTGACCAGTCGCCGACAGACGGCTGCCCTCGCCACTATGGCCGCCTTATCACTGGGTGCCGCCTCCACGGTCAGCGCCCAGCAAACTCCGTTACATCCCTACAGCCTGCCGACTGCCCAATACCAAAGCGCCGGCGTGACCGTTATCAATCAGCACCAACAGCACAATCGCCCGGCGTATGAAATCCATATTCATGCTACACCAAGCCGGTCTGAACAGGATCTTGCCCGTGCGGTGGCCCGTGAACTGGATCGCTGTGAACACCAACAGCGTGCCCATGCCCGCAGTGCTTTTTCTGACCGAGAGGATTATTGATCATGATGGCCGACAGCGGCAAAGCGTGGTCGTTTCTGGACGGTCACGGCATGATTTACGGTATGTTTATCATCGGAAGCCTGGACCAGACCAAAACCGAATTTTTTGTTGATGGTGCTGCCCGCACAATTGAATTTACCGTCACCTTGCGCCGGGTGGATGAAAATCTGGGGGAGATGTTCGGCGATCTGAGCAACCAGTTAACGGAGATGAAAAACGGGGTGGCCGATAAACTCAGCGGGGTATTTTCATAATGTCACCGCCTAAGTTAGACTGGGTCACTGGTCAAACCCAAACACCGGTTTATGTGCTGAGTGCCGGAGATGAATCGGTCAACGCCCGTATTCAACATCGGCTGGTTGCTCTGACACTGACGGATAACCGCGGCTTTGAAGCTGACCAGCTGGATATCGAACTGGACGACAGCGACAAACTGCTGTCCCTGCCGCGGCGGGGCATGGAACTCTCACTGTATTTAGGCTGGCAGGGGGAACGCTCATTCACAAGGGCAAGTTTATTGTCGATGAAATTGAATACAGTGGTGCGCCGGATAAAATCACCCTACGCGCCCGCAGTGCCGATTTTCGGGCAACCCTCAATATCAGCCGTGAACTTTCCTATCATGAGAAAACGATTGGGGATATTGTCCGTACTATTGCGAAGCGTAATAATCTGTAACCTGAAATTGATAAAATGCTGGCTGACATTATGCTAAATCATATCGACCAGACCAATGAATCCGACGGCAGCTTTTTAACTCGGCTGGCAAAACAGGAGGGGACCATTGCTACCGTCAAAAACGGTTACCTGCTGTTTATCCGACAGGGGCAGAATCAGGCCGCCAGTGGTCGCCCGTTACCGAAAGTGATCCTGACCCGCCAGTCCGGTGACGGTTACCGCTTTTCACTGGCCGGCCGGAACGCTTACACTGGCGTATCGGCCAGCTGGCTGAATACCCGTGACCCGAAGAAAAAAAACACAGGTGACGGTCAAACGCAAACGGCGCAAAGTGAATCCTCAAAAACAGGAAGAAAAACAGGGTGATTATTTGGTCGGCAGCGAGGGGAATGTCTTGGTGATGAAACACACCTATGCCAACAAGTCCAATGCCGAACGCGCTGCCAAAGCCGAGTGGGAGAAAATCCAGCGCGGTGTGGCCTCGTTCTCCATCCAACTGGCAAAAGGCCGCCCGGAGCTGTTTCCTGAAATGTTGGTCAGGGTCAGTGGTTTTAAACCGCAGATTGACGGCGCAGACTGGACGCTGGTTACCGTCACGCATACCTTAAATGACAGTGGGTTAACCTCGGCGTTAGAACTGGAAGTAAAAATATCTGATGCTGACATGGGCGTCTGATTTGTTATAATCGCGCTATCGCCTAACACAGCTGGCGCTTTCCTGATTTTGAGGTGCTCATCTTATGATGAAATGCCCCCTTTGCAGCCATGTGGCTCACACACGCAGCAGTTTTGAACATACCCTTCAAACCAAAGAACGTTATAACCAGTGCCAGAATATCAATTGTAGTGCCACATTTGTCAGTCATGAAACGTTTGTCCGCTGGGTGGCTAAGCCGACACTAGTTGAGTTCGCCCCGCCGCATCCAGAAAAGGGACAACAAACGGTCATGTGCTTTGATAGCCCTTAAGATAATTATTAGCCCCTGATCCTTGGGGGCTTCCTGAATGTCCCTTCAATTAATTCAAACAACTGCCTCCAAATTTTACTCAGCCATTAACAGTGTTCTTTTTTAAAACAGCATTGTTGTTTTAGTTTGCTATGCTAACATGACAACACAAATGACAACATGCTATTGAAGTGATAGCGAACTAAGGGGGAATGAATGGAGACAATTCATTTTCGTATTGATGAAGAAACCAAGCGCCTAGCTATGCAGGCTGCTAAACGCCATCAGACAGACTTAACTAAGTTAATGCGGCAAAAAGCCGAAGAGCTAGCAAATGAAGAACGTGAGTATCAAAAAAATACCCATGCTTACTGGTTAGAAACGGAAATTGAGAAAGCCATTGATCGGTGTGAAAACGGTTCGGCTCAGTTTATGGATGAGGCTGAAAGTCAGCACCGGATGGCGCTACTGCGCAATAAACTGAGCAGGGGATAACGTGATCACTATTTCATGGGAAGAAACCGCGCAAACTGACCGGGAGCAAATTTATCTTTACTTCTTTGAACAGGCTGGGTTGTTATTGGCTGATGAAATTGACGCAAAGTTCGTGGAAATGACTGGACTGCTGAAAATCACTCCGTATGCCGGTATGAAAGTCCGTAACAACCCGGATGAGCATTATAGAAAACTTGTTGTCCCGCATTTTCCCTTTATCATGCTCTACCGTTACGATGAAGAAATTGAAAATATAAAAATTATCAGGATATTACATACCGCCAGAAGAATAGCGGGATTGTTTTAAGTAAAAAATTTCCTGATGACTCTCACCCTATCAATGGGCATAAACGGTGAGTTGTTCTTACTATGGCATAAGGAGACGGTTCACTCAGCACCAATGAATATGTTGTGTCAACATGCTTATAGCTTGAGTCATCATTCATACTCATTTTAATAATTCTTTCTAGCGGAGTATAAGAGCCATCCCACTGACTAAAATTAAAGAAAAATTTATCAAAGTTGATTCGATTATCGAGTGAATTGGGGTCTTTCTTATAGTCGGCGTAGCACCATCCAAGCACTTCATCTAATTTTAAATCACCGGGTTTTTTATAAGACATCTCACTTAAACAGCTGTAGAACGCGTCAGTCTTAAGTCTGTCTATATCTTTGTAATAAATATAGCTTTTAACAATATCTTTTCTTTTATACTGAGGTTCCTGTGAGTATTCCCAAAGTGTTTTAGTGGCATGTTGTTGGAGGAATGTTTGAGCATCAATCGGTGGCTCTTCTTTAGTGCTGCCGCCGAAAAGGAAAGAGTGCACACCGTAGATAATGGCGATTATGATGATGAAAGGGATCGCGCCTATCAAAATGGTTATGCAAAGCGCTGAAAAAGGCATTGAAGCAGGCTTAGATGTTTCACAATGAGGGCATACCTTATTTCTTTCAAAAACTATTTTAGTGCATTTTTTGCATCTGGCTCTTCTGGTTCTAGCCATAAAAATTATTCCTTAATTAATCGAAACTACCTATCACTGATAGTGATTATCAAATTGGTGTATTTTCTGTCTGGCATCGCTGAATAATTATTAAAAGAAACGCTTCATGATGCAAATTAGTGCATCTTCTGCGACACCAAAAAATATTTTTTCGAGAGTGGTTTTTGAGGGAAAACAGAGGTGGAATAAATGCTGTGTATTCATATAGTGGTGCCAAAGTGCTGCCAATTTCGATTTTTCGTGCACGAAAAACCTAAGAAAAAAGCCACCGTACGGTGGCTATTTTTATTCCCGAACTCACTGTTTTATCAGTGGTTTTTAATTTGGTGCCAGGGCGGGACTAGTGAGTTGATGCAATCTACTGAATATATTAAATTTATTTTCACATATTGTTTTTATGCCCCTATTAATGCCCCCAAAATTTCCCGTTTTCTATGTTTCATATCTTATTGATTTTATTTGTTTTTTGTATTTTCTTTACGTTAAAGAAAAAACCATGAGGTTCAAAAATGGTCAAATTAAGATGCCGTTTTATGCTCAGGGATCTATATAATAATTTGTCATTTTTATGACTTTCATCACAAAACTAACATTACTCACTTATCACAACTCTTGGATTGAGAATACAAAAACTCAATATACTGTTTGCGCTTCCGATACTCCAAATTCATCATATATTGCGCCATATATTTATAATCTGGCGTTCCATCTTCAGCAACAGGAAGTAGAATCATTTGTCGTTTTAAACGAGTTGAATTAATCGTGTAAGAAAACGAGTACTTGTCTTTATGCTGTCTCAATGATTGTGCAATGAAAAATAATGCTTTCTCCTGAATCACATTTTTAGGTTTTAATATGTTCACTTTTGTCCCTGTAAAAAATGTGTATATTTGAACAAATGGCGATGCTGTTTCATTACCTATTGTGATTACTGGAGTATCTTTAAATAGATACTCTTGGTCATAATCCAAGAAACCATCATTGCCATTATGAACTTCTTTTCTGGTAATATAAGGATACATTCCAGAGCATTTATCCACTTTATTCCCATCAATATTTTTGCCAATTTGGACGTCAAACAACTCACTAATAAAGAACTCACGCCATTCTTTATCCTCGAGTGTACAGACCTCTTTAAATTCAAGCTCAGCTAATTCTTTATGGCAATGTTCAATATATTCATTTTTTTTATTGTTTATCAAATTATTAACGTATTTATCCATGAATGGATAGTCTGGTTTACCGTTCTCGTCGATGGGAAGCATTATTTTTTGGCGTTTTAATCTTCCTGTTCCCATTTTGTATCCATAGTTGTATTTTTCACGCTGGCAACTAACTTGATTGGATAAGAACAAGCCAACATATTCAGATTTAAATTTAGGACGCAATTTACGACAATCGTTAGAGAAAAGACCTTTATAAGAATGGTAAAAAGAATATCCCACAGAGCCATTTCGATTAACTGAAAGGCAGTTATCTTCTAATGTATTGTTTTTATTTCCTACAAAATGACCAACTCCATTGTTTTTGGCAGTTGAAGATATGTAAGGTGTTCTTCCAGAAAAACGCTCCGCATCGTAAATATCTTTACCTGAAACAATTTCAGCTATATTTTCAATAAAGAACTCATCCCATTCTTTATCTTCAATCTTCAGAAGCATTATCTATCTCCTCGGAATCATTCGATTCAAATAAGTATCCTCGATTCTGCATAATCATTGAAAACTCAAAAGTCAGATAATCACCAATGGTCTTTTCAAATTCTGAATCAGTTGGAATTTCATCATTGAAGTAGTAGAAGCTATGAAGCCATTCATCATCGGCTTCAACAGTAGTTTTTACGCAGAAACTGCTTTCGGCTTCGATACGATTAAACCAAACATCTAATAAATGCTGTTTTCTATCTTTCGCCTGCTCTGTTTCAATCAGACCAATATGAGGGCTTACTTTGAAACCATCTTCACGGAAATCAATAAACTTGCATTCTTTATTAACAGGATGGGGTTCTCCTGCGGTAAAAATAGCAATACAAGGCATGATTCCCACTCCATAGAAGGTGTCTTTATTGAGCGTAATGACGCCTTGTAGGGTATGTTTTTTGAAAATGTTTGCCTTGATAGCTTGCTCTTCTTTGGTTTTACCCGTAACGGAAGACTGAGGAATAATGACAATCACATATCCATCTTTGACCAAAGAATCAAGCAGGTGTTCAGTAAAAGCAATCTCATAAAGATTAGGGTTTTTCTTTGAACCCTGTGAATATGGTGGATTCATCATCCCAATTGTAGCTTTATTTAATTGAAGCACGTTTGGGTCTTCGTTCAGGAAATTATGATTAATCAGATTGCTTTGACCATCACCACGCAAAATCATATTTGTAGTGGCAATGGTGAACATGTAGGGCTGCAACTCAAAACCATGCAGTTGTTTTTGACGAATGTTTTTTCTGGTATTTTCATTGTCAGTTTGAGCCAGCATATGGTACATAGCGGCAATTAGAAAGCCTGCTGTACCTGCGCAAGGATCTAACACGACATCATCTGGTTTAATATCCACCAAATCACAAAATAGATCGGTAATATGCTTGGGCGTTAAAACAATCCCAAGTGTTTGACCATCACCACCAGAATAAGACATAAACTCACCGTAGAAACGACCCAAATAATCTTCTGACGATCGGGTGTATTTGATGCTTTTGTAAATTTTTTCACGTAGAAATTCGGTGAAGTGTTTAAGAGGAGTTTTATTTAGGGTGGTGTTAATTTCATTCAGGATAAACGTATCTTTAATGATAGAGAACTGACTTAAAATCTTATCACGTTTAACATCTGGAGCAACATTTGAGCGCTTTAAGTTATTTTCAATAGCGTTATAAATTTTATCGCCATCTGTATCAACATCATCACCCGTTAAATGGAGCACATCAAATCCACGATATTCTTCTTCTCGTAACGCCAGCAAGATTCCCGAAACGATAAGAGGTTTATCAATATCTTTTAAGTTACCGTAATTACGCAAATCTTCGTGAAGTTCAGCAGCATCTTTTAGAATCTCAGCAAGCTCTTTTTCTTGTTCAGTATTTTCTTGCAGAATTTCTCTAGTATAGTATTCGACAATATTACTATCAGTGAATGAGATAAAAGATTCGACTTCTGGTAGCTCACGGTAATACTTGGTTTCATCAATAAAGTAGGGGCTTATTCTGTGTCTTTTCTCATCGCCTGAAATGCCAAACGCAATGATTTTTTTATATGATGTGTTTTGAGCTAAATGCTGGCTATAGAACAAGGCCCCGTTTACAGAAAAGTCTTTAATGTCTTTCGGCTCAAGGCTTATTACACCTTTAGCATCTAATTTTACGTGTTTAGATATATCCGCTTTATTTTCTATAACAAGAATGAAATCTTTAACAACACCAACAAATTCAGGAAAACCGACTTTCCTAGACCCGCTTTTGGAAGCAGTTTTTAAAGCGTTATCAATCTCAAGTATTGTACTGCCCTGAGCATCGTGTTTAATTCCAGCTTCTTTTAGTAAGCCGTGAACCCATAAATCTGTTTGTGCTTCTTTTTTCGCCACATTCCGCTCTCCATTCCGTTTTAAGAAATGATAGTAGAGGATTTTTAGATTTCAATTTTCCGACTATTCTGGTTATTTTATATAATTTACGTTATTCGTTACGATAAGTAATAGGATTAGACCTGATTTTAGGAGGGATAGCAGAATGGGTGTTTTACTATTTATTTAAATCAAAAAAAGCCGTGAGGTTTTAAAATAGTTAATTAGGTTGCTACTGCACACTCAGGGCTTCATATTAAAAATTATCATTTTCACGAAGTCGATCACAAATTAAAGTCGGTTATTCCTGTGGCTTAGAGCGGGCTTTTCTTTCTAATAATTCTCCGGTATAAGAATCGAAATAACGACTGGGCCAGATCTCTGAGGGATGGATGCCAAGGTAATTTGCGATAATCCATTCACCTTTAGGCCACGGTCTGTTGAAGGCATTTGCCAGTGTAGATGAACTGAGTCCTGCTTCACGAGAAACAGCTGCTAAGGTTGTTCCACGCTTACGTAATGCTGCGATGATATCGGCCTGATGCCAGTCATTTTTAATATTATTCATTCCTGCTACCCCTTCCATTAATTAATATTGATGGTGGTGATTCAAGCAAGGTTCGCATTACCGGAGTATCCACCGGTGAGGCCGAAGCCTCCCCTGCCTGAATCACCATTGAAAGGGTGATAGCAGACGCACTGGTAGAAAAATCCTACCAGTGTTTGGATACTACAGGGATGCGAAGCCCTGACCACTAGATTTTGCTAATGGCAGGAATACTTTAACTGATTGTTTTACCTAACACAATAACCGAACAACTAAGTTGAACGACTATAAACCCGTTCAACGTAACGCCCGCGACCATCACCGTGCCCCAAATCCATTGATACCAGTGCTCTTGCTTCCTGACGGCTAAAACCCTTCTGTTGGTAAAAATTCAAAGCATCTTGTGCCCACGCATAGCGCAAACTGTGGGGAGAATGACAACCGGTTAACCCAATCTTTGTGGTATGTGTTCGCCAGTAGTTCATGGCCTGTTTGAGGTCGGGCTTATCAATCAATCTACCGCCGCGTTGCTCTGAAATAACCATGGCTTGCTCAACAACCGCTTTTACAGAAGTAACATCCAATACACGGGTTTGTCTTGGTCGGCCACCTTTTGTACCGAAAACAACATGCAGTTTCGGCTCTGGTTGCTCTAACTGTTTACGCCAGCTTTTCAATGATGCACTACATTGTACCGCTTCCTGAGAACGTAACCCCAGCAATCGGGCGAGTTTCAGTGTAACGGCAAATCCGACATCACGTTCTAGTGCTTTTTGATAAACAACCTGAAACGTGGCATCAGGGATAGCTTGTTTCGTTCCGGCGCGGCTGGTGCCGCTTAACCCCAATGCCTGATTACTCAAACGCGGCGCGGTCTCCAGTTTTTCTCGGCCTGCCATGCGAAAGATATTACGCAACGCGGACATTTCATTTTGTACTGTTCGTTTGGCAATTCCCTGAGATAAACGAGTATCAACGTACTGCTCTACATGTTTGGCTTTCAAATTCTTAAGGCTTTTCACCTGAATATTCAGGCTCAATAACAACGCACCTAAACGCCCGGCGATCCGAATGTGGTCATGACAGGTTTTATGACTACCGCCGCCTTGTCGGGCAAAAAACTTTAATTCTTTAATCAATCGACTCATTGGTTTCCCCTTGCGGATGTTTGACAACATGCGATCTCTGGCGCGCGACCATTCTGGCAAAACAGAAAATAACTGCCTTGCCCTTGATCGATATCTGTGCGCCAGAGTGAACGCAGGTTGAGGTATTGCGGGGTATCGGTTGAGTACACGGTACTGCCGCCTGCATAAGCAGGTCATCCCCACCGGCAAAAAAGCCAGCCTCGATATCGTCAAGTTCTCCTTTTCAATCTAAAAATGCAGTGTCAGATTCACTGTGTGGTGAAGCAGACGTGAGCCTGTCAGAGTTGTGTTGCCCTTTAGTTGCGGCGTCACTTTCAGCGGTAAACCGGCAAAAAGTGACGCCTTAAATTCAGCAAACAGTCAGCAAAAGTCGTGCAAGTGTTGAAATGCCAACAGGCATAGCAAAACGCCGCAAGGTTCGGTGTCAAACGGGAGCAATGAGGTAATTGTTCAGGTGTAAAAAGTTGTCTGCTGAATATTTCAAATAAGAGCAGTTAGTACGTTGAATCAAAAGTGAAAACTATCCTGCATGTAGGGTGTGAAATGAGTTCAGGACGTCACTCGATCTCACTATGCAAAAGTTAAGTGAAGATGAGGTCTGATGTTGATATGAAAGAAGTGCATGGCTCAATGTTCAATGCACTTGGGAGACAATATACAAACACCTTTTTGAGGTCTTTTTCAGTTTAAGAGACTTTCACCGCCAGACGAGGGGTTAGGTGTCTGACGATATCTGCTTCCAAAAGTGCGCAGATGTACCGCAATGCTTGCTCTCCCTTTCAGGCTACAGGAGTTTTGTTTCGCCACCCGAAGGCGATCCTGACAGGCGATGGATCATTTTTGTAGAAGAGATATTAACGTTTAGCCAGAGGCGAGTCAAATCGTGGCAGTTCGTGTTAACCTTATTTTTTCTATATTTCCGTGCCTATTCGACTAATTTCCCCATATTCTGCCAAAATCAGGTGAAAATTCCATCTAATTGGTTAATTAATTTTATTGATGAGTATGTACAATAAATTAACCAACCGGATAAAAAAATCTAACATAAAAAAGTAAGTATAATGAAAAACAACAAGGAATCGCTGTACCTGCAAGAACGCGCCTATCTGCGGGAACTGGCACAGCGTGTGGCGAAAGAGTTCACCGCATCTGGCGGATTTTCTGATTTCCTCCCATAATCCCGATATTGCGCGTCTTTTTGAAGCCTTTGCCCTGTTGATTGCTAGTATACGAGATAAACTGGAGGATGAACTCCCCGAAATCACCCTCGGTATTCTGTCCCGTATCTGGCCGTTAGCGTTATGTCCCATCCCACCCACCACGATACTTCAGTTTTATCCCACCGATGGCGAACATCAGGGCAGCACAGATATTCCGGTGAATACCGCCGTTTCCGCTCACCACAACGGGCAGGTAATGACGTTTAAAACCCGCCGTCCGCTGCATATTGAACCCCTGGTCGTACAACAACGCACGGTGAAAAAAACCGGCACTCACAGTGAAATTATGCTGACCCTGTGCCAGACCGGCACGGTATCTCCGGTCTGGCAAAGTGGGGCATTAACTTTTTTCCTCGGCACTGACACCGAAAAGGCCGCCCAGCTCAGTCTGTGGCTGGATCAACATATTTGTGAGGTCAGCCTGAACACGCAGGGTAAGCAGCGAAAGCTGCGCGGTTTTCCTTATGGCTGGCATGATCTGCTTGATAGTCCGGTGCTGCCTGTGCCCCAAAATACGTATTCCGGTCTGCAACCGTTGGTGGAATATTATGCGCTGTCCCCACTGTATAACTTTGTCACGCTGGATATCAGCAGAAGTTGTACCACCGTGCCCCTGAATGAGGATGGTACATTTGAGCTGATTTTTCGTTTCGAGGGCGAATTGCCGTTGGCGGATGTCGATGAAGCATTCTTATTGGGCTGTGTACCGGCCATTCATCTGGAAAATCGGGTAAGCCTGCCCATTGAGCTGGAAGCTGACAACCACCGTTATCCTCTGCCGCTGGGAGAGTCGGTGAAGTTGTTTCGGCTGGGTGATATTGAGGTTGTGGAACAGCCCGGTGACAGTGAGCAACGCGGAACACCGTATCACTGGCTGCCGATTGAACAGTTTACTCCGGCCGGGCGTTTTCGGGATGACGACCAGCAACCCGACACGTTTTACTACCAGCTTCAGACCGAACCCGATTTTCTCGGCAGAATTCAGCACCGGCTGCACTTTTTTGATTTGACGGGCAAACCGGCCAACGACTTACCCGCCATAGCGGTTTTGTGTTCTTTCACCGGCTACCATGAACAGGCACCGGCATTGACGCAAGGCACGATTACCGTGACGCAGGAAGGCGCACCATCTCATCTCAGCGTCCACAATATCACGCCGGTCATGACCGATTACCCGCCCCTGTTACAGGAAAAGAGCGGCTGGCCGCTGCTGTCCTGCCTATCCAGCCCACCAATGATGCTGTTTGCCACCGACAGCCTGAAACAGTTTCTCCGGCTGTTTGACCCGTATGCCGACACGCATCGCCCCCTGAGCCGCCAGTTCCGGCAACACATTGACGGTATTGTGCAGGTCGAAGAGCGCCTGACCGACCGGATGCGACTGGGGCGTTCTGTTCGCGGGCATTTACTCGCGCTGACGCTAAATCCCGACTGCTACCGTAATCCGGGGGAGATGTACCGTTTCTGCCGGTTAATCAATCAGGCGCTGGCCTGTTTTATCACCCAATCTGCGTTTGTCATGCTGGAGATTTTTACGCCGGACAGCCACAAGGCGCTGTGGCAGTTCTGGCATGTTGATGGACTACGCCCGGAAATGTAATGGATTAAGGAACACATGACAGGAACCATAAGGAAAAAATCAATATGAAAAGTGGATTACGCTTTGTCTGTCACATTGCCGGTGTGCCGGCAGACACGTTTGCTGTAGGGGAATTCTCCCTGCAAGAGGGATTATCAGAACTCTTTACCCTGAACATGACGCTGGTCAGAGCCGGTAACGCGAATCCGTTCAGACCACAGACGGAGATTGATTTGGCCTCACTGTTGATGCAGGAAGCAGTATTGCAGGTGTTTAACGGCGACAGGCTGCAACGTAAAATCACCGGCATTGTTTCCCATGCTGACTGGGCTGGCACTGATGGCAACAAAACACTCTATACCCTGACCGTACGGCCGGCCTGCTGGCGGTTGACACTCAATCAGGACAGCCGGATTTATCATTGGCAGAATGTCCCGGCGATTTTAACCATCCTGCTGAAAAAACACCGGGTACAGGCCGACTCAAAACTCTACGATGCGCATCAGGACCGGGAATACGTAACCCAGAAACGTGAATCCGATTATGCGTTTTTCAGCCGTCTGGCAGCGGAAGAAGGCATCAGCTTCTGGTTTGAGGATGAAACGGCGTTTTTCAGTGACAGTCACCTCGGTATGACCGCCGGGCTGCCGTTGCAATATCAGCCACAGCCAGAAACCGCCTACGGAACCGATACCATTTATCAGGTTCGGCTGGGTGTCGGTATGAGTCCGCAGCGCAGCCTGCATAAAGATTTCAATCCAGCCGAGCCGCGTTATCACCTTTCCCATATGCACAGCAGCGAAGGTTTCCGTGATTTCGGCAGCCAGACCCCCTATGCTGTGTTTGAAAGTTACGGGCGTTTTCAGAAAGATGCGGCCGCTAAACCATTTCTCAAATACCGGCAGGAAGCGCTGGATAACCAGAAAAAAAACGGCAGCGGCAGCAGTAACTGCATCAAACTGATGCCGGGCAAAATTTTTGAGATAAAAAATCACCCGCATAAACCGCTGAATGCCCGCTGGCAGGTGGTCGGCATCAGCCATCACGGTCGCTGCCCGCAGGCTATGGGCGATAACAGCGGAGAAGGCACCACGCTCAGTAATCATTTCAGTTTTATCGACGGCCTTGCCGACTGGCGTCCGCCTTTCCACTATAAACTGCTGGCCGATGGAGATGAAACCGCCATTGTGGTCGGCCCGAAAGGGGAAGAAATTTTTGTCAATAAAGACGGTGCGATTAAAGTGCATTTTCACTGGAACCGCTACGACCAATCGGATGATGGGGCATCGTGCTGGGTGCGGGTGGCACAGGGCTGGAATGGTAACGGTTTTGGTTTTATGGCGATACCCCGTATCGGTCAGGAGGTGATTATCTCCTATCTCAATGGTGATATTGACCGTCCCATTGTCACCGGCTGTGTTTATAACGGCCTGAACCGCCCGCCACTGGATTTACCGGCGCAGAAAACCCGCACCACGTTTAATACCAAGACCCACGAAGGCAAAGGCTTTAACGAACTGCGTTTCGAGGATGCGAAAGACAGTGAGGAAATCTATCTCCACGGCCAGAAGGATTTGACCGCGCACATCGAAAACGATGCTTACTGGCATATCAAACATGATCAGAAGAGCCGCATTGATAACAACCGTTACCACGATATCCGCGCCGATGATCATCATCAGGTTGCCGGTTCGCGCAAAATCACCACCGAAGGCGATGTATCGCATCGGATTGCCGGCAGCCAGCATATTCAGACCGGCGATGCCACCGTGATTGACAGCGGGCAGGAAATTCACCTGAAAAGTGGCGGCAAAGTCGTGCTGGAAGCGGCTGCCGAAATCACCCTGAAAGTGGGCGGCAGTTTTCTGAAAGTCACGCCGGCTGGCATTTTGTCTTCAATGATTAATGTCGGGCAGGGTTCAGGCGGCAGCGGGCACGGGGTTTCACTGCAACTTCCTGAGGGAGTTGCGCCGCTCGGACAAGTAGGACAGCTCCCGATGGCGGAAGCGCTTCCGGTCACGGAATTTCCGGTGCAACCCGCGTGTGCAGAACTGGCGCAACAGGATGCCAGTTTAGTCATTAAACCTGTTAAAGAGTAAACACAATGGAAAGAGCTACCACGATGGCGAGCACAGGAACTGCAATAAGCTGGCAAGCCTGGCTGAATGAACCCAGTAAAGCGCCTGTCTTCTTCATTCTCAATTCACTGGCTAAACCGAATCCGATAGAGCCATTTTACCGCCATGACTGGGTTGAACAGGCATTTCCGCTGTATAGCGGTACCCCGATGCGCAATATGTTGAAACAGAGTCCGTGGTTGGTGCAACCAAAGGCTAATCAGTTAGTTCAGATAGGGGCCGTGCTGGATAACCATGCACTCAGTGACAACAGCTGGGGGTGGGCTTACCGCAGCCAGACACCGTGGCAGGAACAGCTTAACCACTGGCAGCAGCGACAATGGGTCATGATGAATGGCGAACCGGTATTGTTCCGCATGATGGATGCGCGGATATTGGGCGCACTGATGCCGGCCTTTACGCCCAGCGACTGGTCACTGATGCTGTCGCCTGTCACTGAACTGATGATAGACAGTCCACAACTGATGCGGTTTTGCCGTCCCGAAGCGTGTGGCGAAGGTAACAGCGAAATCCCGTTTACATTAGGTGAGCACTTGCTGGCAGTCTGGCTGCGTTCTCCCTACGGACTGAAAGTGTTAACCAGTTCACTGTATTGTGATTTATGGGAAAACCACGGCACGATAGCGAAGCAACTGGATAAGCCTGAAGGCAGTTTGGAACCTAGGATTAACAGTGGCTGCGACAAACACTCGAAGCCGGACAACATATTGAAAAAGTATCCAGTCGGGATTATCTGCTGGCGATGGAACAAGAAAAAGAACAGGAGAAAGACCAGTGAGTAATGAGAACTCGATTTATTGCCCTGATTGCCCGAAAGTAGCTGAGCGTGTTGCTCGTATTCGGCTTGTGGCAGATTACACGGGTAACCCTATACCTAACAAGGAATACACGGTGCTAAAGGGTGAGGCAGTCGTAACTCAGGGAGTATCTGATGGGAATGGGGTTAGTAGCGAAGAGATTTTAGCGACCATACCTCTTTTTGTCGAAGTATCTCCCCGTTTTCCTGTTAGAAAGGAAGAAGTCAAACTTTTTAAACAACATAGATACGACAGCTTAACATTGAACAGATGCACTAAGTCTCTCGCAGAGTGTAAGCCTTATCTTGATAAGATATATGGCAAAGTGGTTGATGTACCTATACTCACAGCGGAATGCCTCTGGCACCGATATCAAAAAGAGGCCGAAGAGATTGTGGGGCAAGGTGGTAAATTGATTGCCGATCCTATAGAACGTAACAAACGTATTAATCAGACTTACGCTAATATATGGTTAAAGGATAATCGTTTCCAGTGGGCTGGTCTTGCTGCTTTTGCTTCGAAACAGGTGGGATGTGGGTTATTGCATGCCATTGTGATGATCAAAAAGATGCAAACTGAAGATAAGGCCATACTGCGTAGACGTGAAAGCTTACAAGAAAGAGAATTTGAGTTGAATTTTCCAACGATTACTATCCGTGAAAGTGAGAGCAGTGCCAAGGCTAAGGAGTAACTTGAAAAAGCTAGCAAAAACAATCCATTATCACCTGTTTTTTCAGGAGCATCAACAGCAATATCGGGATCAACAACAGCAGCAACAATATTATTTCCATTATCATCAGCGTCAGGAGCAACGACAGTATCATCAGTAACAGAAACAGTATCAGATTTATCCTCATTACCATCATCGCTATTGCCATCAGTACCTTCACCCGATGAACTTAAGCGTATTGGAATGTCAAAGGCAGCACAGGAGTCGTTTAATTATGTCTATACGATGATGGCACTCGGTAATACAGCGTTATTTTTGGATGTATACCCACTACATGCTTTCTACAAGCAACGTGGATTAGAGGAACTCAAAACTTGCCTAGATATACGGCAAGGTATCTACGGCAATAGTGAATTCCCAGTATTGTGGCCAATAGAGCAAAAAAAATTGAAATTTGGTCTCCCTTACAAAGAGATTCTACAAACCTTTGAAGCGATAGATTTGGATAACATTGCTGAAAGTGTTAAATTCCTTGCCTACCACGAGCAGGTCAATATATTACAAACTTCAATGTACAGTGATCTCACTTTAGTTGGGTTATTGCGTAGTAATCATGCAGCCTATGTCACAAATCTTCTTCCTGCTGGTATAACTGAGTCTATTGAATTAACGCTAGCCAGTCAGTGCAAACTTCCTGATGGAGATGAGCGTGCTATTCAATTTAGCGATGATCCGCTGGCTAATCTCGCTGAGGTTAAGCAACGTATGCCTTTCGTTCTCAAGGCAGCACAACGCTTTGATGAATTGCTACATAGCAATAAACGGAATGTGATCGAAAAATCGATACAAGCTATTGCTTCAGGTGGAGGTGTAAAATGAATCTATTACGGCGCTTAGGCCTACGACGTGGTAGTTTAATCATAGTACTATCCATTGTTTTGGGTCTGACGATTATCTACTTATATCATGTCTTTTATGCCCGTGATCCAGAAATAGCCCTAGTGATCGGTGAACCTTACGAGGCGATGCGACAGCGCTCCAGTGCCGCTATTGATCCAGACATTCCTGATGAAATTTGGTACAACGAACCCAAGACAAATGCCCGCTTGCGTTTTACCGACCCGAAATATGGGTTTGTGACTCCCTTAGCCAAATTTTTTATTGTTTCCTTTAATAAAGGAATAATCAATAGCGTACGCATGTCACCACAAATCGAACCTTTGCTCTACGACGATGCGATTAAAATTGTGTTGGATTTACAAGATCAGTGGCACAAAGCGGGTTGGGTACTTACCAAAGCTAAAGAACGCCCGGCTTTAGCCAACACTCCAGAATTGCATGCTCAACTGCGTAGTATGAAAGGGGGGGCTGGAACAACTTTTTGGCAAGTAGGTGAACAGTATCAGATAATGTTAAATATAGCGCTTTTCCACGATGATGATCATCCTGATGAAGAGCGCTATTTGATCACATTGCAGATTGCCGAGCCGTGGATAAAGCCATAGCGTAATCTCAGGTGGGTGTGAGAAGATAATATTTTCACACCCACTATCTAGGATGTTGTGTCATATGGAGGTGTCAAATGAATCTGTTACAACGCGTGTTGCAGCAAACGTGGGCGTTTAATATTGGCATCATTAATCGTTCTGAGTCTGATTGGCATCTATCTTTACCATTCTTTTAATTCCCGTGAACCAGCCGAAATAGCCTTAGTGATCGGTGAACCTTATGAGGCGATGCGGCAACGCTCCAGTGCTAAAATTAGCCCACCATATGATAATAGCATCGGGTTCAGAATCCCAAAAATGGATGCACGCTTACGCTTAACCGATCCGAAATACGGGTTTATTACCCCTCCTGCACGATTTTTTACTGTTTCCTATAATAAAGGAATAATCGAGAACGTGCGCATGTCTCCACAAATCGAACCGTTACTCTATGACGATGCAATCAAGATTGTACTGGATTTACAAGATCAGTGGCGTGAAACGGGATGGGTGTTGACTCGAGCTACGGAGTCTCCAGCCTTAGCCAATACGCCCGAATTACGTGCTGAGCTTCGTAGTTTAAAAGGTTCTGAATCGACCATTTGGCAAGCGGGAGAACAGTATCAGGTCATGTTGATTATGAGGCGTTTCAGAGATGACCGACACCCACGCGAAGAGCGATATCTGATCACGTTAGCGATTGCCAAACCGTGGATAAAGAATTATTCAGATTGACACTGACGCGCTACGCTTGTCATCTCCGAACTACCGGGCTAATACATTAACCCGGTAGTTCGGAGAGCTGAAAAAACATAACCGTTACTATCGATTATCTTTATATAACTGCGCCAATTTTCATGGGATAACGGGGCAAATGACATATTTATTATGTATTTCATTGTATTACTCTATCCCATGTTATCCCAGCTTATCCCGTGACATAACCTCACAGTTTTAAATTACTTTAAATTCAAATGATTAATACCAGCCAGAGAAAAATCTTTTTCGGGATAACTTCCATTGCCACGATATCACTTTATTTGTAATCACCTAATGTTACGGGATAGTGCGGGATAATACGGGATAAATAAAATATCTATAACTAACTGATATATTTTAAAATAAATCTTTCTTATCCCAATATCCCGTTATCCCAACGTTTTTTTCTCTTGCGTGAGGTTAATCCTCATCTCTGAAAATCAGCACCACAAACCGTCCTTGAGTACCATTTACTGAGATGGTTTTGCTGATAAAGCGATCTTTCTCCGCTTTAACCAGCATTCCGGCCTCTTCTAAGGCTTCAAAGCCGGATTTTTTCTGTAATCCCTGTAATATTTCTGCTTCAAATACACTGGGGATAATATGGTATTCAGCCTGTCCATCATGACGACGGTTATGCACCAGATACCCGGCAAGATCACTAATCCTCATGGCGTGTGAGGTATCAATATCCCCGTTTGGCCTGCCGTAGGTATAAGGCTGAAAGCGTGACAGCCCGTATTTCTGGATAAAGTCACGAGTTCGCGTTATTACCTGATATTTTTCCCGGTTTCCGATGCCAAAATCAGCTAACCAGTCATCGAAACTTTGCTTTACTGCTGCATGACACGCTTCTTTACCCCAGCCAGTGATATGGGTTGCCAGTTCTCCAACGGCATCCAGTAACGCGAAACGCACGGCAACGTGCTTGATTTGAGCTGAGGCTTCTTCTGGCAGGTTATCAAGCCACTCTTTTTCTTTACGGGCAGTCATTTCTATTGCCTGCTCCTGATACTCAGACAACCATTGAACCCATGCCCGACCCGCTGCACCACAATAACGTTTGGATTCCCGTTTGATGGCTCTTGCGTGGGAATCACCATCCTCATAGCCATTGAAGCATGCCGTATCAATAAAGGGCACACTGAGCAGCTTGACAAGCTGTCCGGCTTTTGGGGTGATCCCGCCTTTTATCAGAAACGTTTCTAAATCTTCCTCGCCTGTTGAAAGAGCAGCAATCTTCCAGCGGATCACAGCACGGTTCCCACCTTCCCGTTTTCCCTGAATTTTACCGACACCGTTAAACAGACTGTAGGCACTGTTAGCGACTTCCTTCGGATTCGAGCTTTGTCCGATTTCGTCAATCGACATAAAGCCATCATTACGGGCTGCGGCCTCATTGTTTAAACCGTGATTAGTACCATGCCATGATAATTTCAATTCCTCGGGATCACCGTATAAGCTGCTGGCCGCCTCAACTGTGGTGGTTTTCCCTGCGGAGGATTGGGCGAATAAATGCACACCAAAGCAGCTCCCGCCTGTCAGTGAGTTAAGTGGGGCAGACAATCCCACCAGTACGCCCAGCATCATTGAGCGGTTGCCTTGCAGTAATGACGCAACGTGTGTTTTCCACTGTTCGGCGCTTCCCCTGACCACATAACCGGCAATGGCAGATGTGCCGCCACTGAACGCGACAGGCATATATGGCTGACCGATAATCTCACCGTCCGGCATCACATAAGCCCCACAATGCCAGCCTGCTTTTTGTGTCACAACCCATTCACGGCGATCGCCGCTGCGTTGCAGATGTTCAGCCAAAACAGGCAGCAGACTGTTTTTTACGGTGATGTTCATTCCTCGTGAACGCAATCTTGCCCAGCCAACCGGCATCCCGATTTCACGGCGGGGAAGCGCTTCAACAATACATTGTCCTGTGCCCTCCTGACGTAGCTTAATAATGAGATAACCTTCGCTGCCATCATTGCCAATGCCAACGATTTCCATGTAATCGCTCAGCCATTTTTCAACTTTGACGATTTCGCCACCTTGTTCTTTCGGTTCAACCCAGTAAATTCCATTCTTGCGGATATCGATATGAGGTTTTAGCGGATCGTATTCTTTCTCTTGGTATTCATCTGAATGAGTGGTTACAGAGTTTGGCACTGCTACATTCCCTGCCGCCTGATATAACCCATTACTGAATGCCTGCTTTGCTGCATCAATGCCATGCTGCTGACGATAATCATCCCAATCAGCTTTGTATTCCGTTGGTGGCAACGTAACCCTACCATTCACTGCAAGAGCCGCTTTTTCTGCTGAAACCTTGCCGATATTTACCTTTGGTCTGCCGTTCTTATCCAGTTCGTCGGGATGATGCCAGTCATTATCTGCTGCCAGAATAATTTTCGTGTCTGACCAATGTTCACGAACTGCTTTAGCGACAGAAAGTAAGTTGCCTGCATCCAGCGCCGCCAGAACAGTCCCTTCATAGAGTTGGTTAACCGTGAGTGCCGTGGCGTAACCTTCGGTAATAATCACTGTGTCGGGTTTTTTTTCCAGTTCTGATACAGTAATAAACGCGCTTTTCTTCTGACTGCCAGACAGTAATTTTTTCTCACCGTCAGGTTTGATGATCTGTGCACCAGTGACCTTTTTATCTAACGCTGTCAGTGCCAATAATAAGGAACCATCTTCCAGTAAACGTTGATCATGGTGTTGTAGTCCCTTTGTAGCCAGATAGAGAGATCTCCCCACGGTAGTCTGTGCCATCAGTTCTGCGACTCTTTCGGCAATCGGCTGTACTGGATAAGTGGTTTCTTTGGCTGACTTAGGTTCTGACAAAGGTAATGCCAGTACGTTAGCAACAATCTTAGCAGCCTCAAAAACTGAGATACGGTTGGTTTTCGCTACTAAATCCAATCCATCGCCGTAGTTCGGAAGATCACACTGGCGACAGTGCCAGTTGCCGTGATGATGGTCATCAATAAAGTGAAAACGGTCGGTGCCGCCGCAGACAGGGCAAGTGCTATGTTTACCCTTTGCTGGGATCTCAATGCCACAAGCAGGCAACAGATTTCCCCAATAGTACATAGCGGATTGCTTCACGGTTTGGATAAATTCGAGCGGTTTTTGTTCGCCTGTTTTATCCAAAGATGTAAATTTAAGGCGAGTTTGGTTATGCTGTGTATCAGCCATTATCGTTACTCCTAATAACGGTTATTGGTCAGACGCCTCAGATGTGTTCCCGCACACTGGGGCGTTGTTTTTTCATATTGATATAGGTAATGTGTAATGACACATAAATACATTACAGTGAGTGTAATTGACATGTCAATACACAAAAATACTCGTCGGGGCAATCCCCCATTCCAATTCAGACTTGATCCTGAACTACGGGCGCTCATGGAAATAGCCCAGGCACAAGATGGCGATGAGTCTTTAGCTGCGTGGATTAAGCGCATTGTCCGTAGAGAATTGCAGTCAAGAGGTATTGAATCTAACCCCTGAAAAAAGCAAGTTGAGGGTAGGCAAGTGCTACCCTTAGCTTTTGTATTCTTATCAAATGGTAGGTGCATGTCATTAAATACCACGAGATTCAGCAATCCGCTGATCTACCCAGCCATCAATTTCTGATTCAACAAACGCAACCGAACGAGGGCCGATTTTGACTTGTTTCGGGAATTTATCTTCTTTAATCAGCCTGTAGATCCATGCCTTGCTATAGCCCGTTCTGCGCTGAACTTCTGGCAGGCGAATAAGACTTTCTTTAGATGTTGTAATCGTTGGCATGTATACCCCCTGTTATCGAATCCTTGAAATGCCTTGGTAGACGTTATTTGATGACAGAGGATTATTTAAAAATTCTGTTTAATTGAAAGCGTAAACTCTTTATGCAATTCGTAAAATTAAATGCGGGGGATTGACTGTATGAAAAATAGTCCTGCGTGCCACGGGCACAGGAGATTAAAAAGCAATCATATGTATAATGAATGCTTTTTATTAATGAATTGAAAAATAAGGGAATATATTATTTATGCAGAGTGTGGAGCTTTAATTATTTATTTTTTGTATGAAAAATAGTCTTTGTTGTCTTGGGCAAAAAAGTCTAAAAAACTATCATCCGTGTAAATTTCAATCAAAAGAAGGGTAAAATAAATTGTTGACAAGACCAGAACATAAAATTCTTCATAGTTTATGAATTGCACGTAAATAGTTTTTGCTGGCACTGTCAGAAAAGGATAAAAATCACCATATGATGATTGTTATACTATGATGGATTTATCCGTTACTCTATTTGGCAGGATTCTGTAGAAAGGTACAGCTAAATCTGAAAGTCAGCTATGAGTGAGGAGCTGACATCGCTAGACACATGTATGTAGCAAGACATCTGATCCCAAATAATGCTTAAAGTACTTGATGACGTCCCTTTCTGATCACGGAGCATTAGCATGTTGGACAATGCAACATGTATAACGAATCGAGTATACCTATCAGACCAAAAAAACTGTTCACAGCGCTGAAACAATGCATCTTACTGTTAAGATAAATTTAAACACTGATAAATAGATATGATATCTTCAAACAATAACACTATGAAAATAATGTAAGTATTTAAAGTACATTTTCGAATCTTCTGAGATATGCAATGACAACACCAAACACAGTAAACTATCCGATCCCAGCAGACTGGCAACATTTTGAACGTTTAAGCGTTGCAATCATGAGCGCAATCTTCCAAAAACGTTTCCGTCAGTACGGTAGAAGTGGACAGCGTCAGGATGGCGTGGATCTATATTGTAAGCATAACGGTACATTTATCGCAGTTCAGTGTAAAGGGCGAAATCAGGGATATGGCAGTCGCCTGTCTCCTGAAGACATCAACAATGCTGTAAAAAGTACAGAAAAATTCCCGCATAAAATTGACGAGTTTTATATTCTCACTACGGGGCCGGACGATAAAAACCTCGAACAAAGAGCTTTTGAGCTCAGTTGTTCTCACAGCGAGACAGACAGTTTCACCGTACATGTATTTGGCTGGCAAACGCTTGAGAATATTATCCGCGAACATGAGTCTATCCAACGTGCATTTTATAGCGGATTTTTTAAAAGATTCTCCATAAAGCAATGCAGCACACTGATTGCCACAGGCTGCTTGCTTATTACTTTAAGTATTTTGGGTGTCTACAGATATGTGAATTATTACAGTGAAACGTCAGCACAACGAAAAGCAACATCTAAAGATACTGAAGAATTCGTGGCACTAAATGATAAGCTCATTAAGATCTATAATCATTGTGATGAGATGATGAATACCAACATACTTTCATCCTCATTTGAGCTTAAACAATTCTGTACTGTCCCCATTGCAAAGCAACTTGACTCTATTGATAAGTTTGTTCAAAAAGTAAGCCTGAACATTGATGCTAAGGCATATGACAACATGAGAGGAATGATTGAAGTTTTGCGTGAGGATCATCGGCAGGGGTTAATTGCCGTGGAAATGACTAGATTTTTTGAAGACAATATCATTCGCAGTCAGAAGGAAATGTGTTTACCCGAAAAACAGCGGAGCAAAGATGTTTTCAAAGAAACGAGAACAGCAGCAGAGAATGCTGTAAATCAGCAATTGCAGTTTTATTACGTTATGAATGATTTTATCCTTCCGGGGATGGAGTCGATGAAAGCCATTGCGTTAACATCTGCCCGACAGATAAATGACCAACCAGTTCCTCACAGCATGCTTGATCAGGCAAATCGTCTTAGTGGGATCCTGAAAGAGCGTTCTGAGTACAAGCTTAATAAATCCCAGACTCCATTCACCTTGTCAGTGATGAAAATCTATAGTAGTCGTGACATTAAAATGTCAGTCCCACTTCCAGATCCTGTCGAGGAATTTCGTTGGAATGATGTTCTGATGCGTAGCATTGGTATGTCATTTCTTGGAAGGGACAGCGATGCTCAGGAACTGGTGAAATGTGGCGTTTTCCGGGCAGAGGCTCCGGAGCACTTCAGAAAGGAAGAAAATGAAATTAGGAAGAAGGCTAAATCATTATAAAGCAGCATAGCAAGATCCACATGTATATATTGCGGAATTGACTTGCTTCCCATTTATTAACTCGTCATGGTGCTTGTAGTGTCCGCTTCTGATACTGAGCTGACTATCAGATTAAAGATGAAATAATGCAATTGTGGGTTGTATAAAAAGCAGACTTTGTTGGCAGTGCCAACAAAGTCTAAAAAATCATCTTTTATTCAATATATTATAAATATTAATTAATGTTACTTCCGGTGTTTCTTAGCAAAATCATACGGTGTGATATGTTTTTCCCGGTTTGCATCCAGATAATCGGCCCACCATTGCACCATCAGTCTCCGTTCATCCAGATGCTTAGAGGTGTGAATATAGGCAGCTCTGACGTTTTTTCTTTCTACGTGGCTTAACTGGCGTTCAATGGCATCATCATTCCATAATCCTGATTCTCCCATTGCACCACGTGCCATTGTTCGGAATCCATGCCCGCAAACATCGGTTTTGGTGTCGTATCCCATGCCACGAAGGGCATTATTAACCGTGCTTTCACTCATGACCTTTTGTGGATCGTGATCGTTAGGGAACATGACTTCACAGTCACCGCTCAGTTCGCGTAATGATTTGAACAAAATGACAGCCTGACGACTCAAAGGCACAATATGCTCCGTTTTCATTTTCATGCCCCGTTCGGAGAATTTAACGCCTTCAATGGCTTTTCTTGTGGCAGGGATTTTCCAGACAGCATTTTCAAGGTCGAGTTCTTCCCAACGGGCAAATCTCAATTCACTGGAACGGACAAATGTTAATAAAGTCAGTTCCACCGCGATACGGGTGATTAAGCGTCCACGATAGCGAGAAAGTCGGCTTAAAAATTCAGGTAAACGTTCGTGGGGAAGGGCGGGATGATGTTTAGATTTAACGGTGGAAAGTGCGCCAGCCATATCATTAGCCGGGTTGGAATCAAGGATATCATTCTGAACGGCATAACGCATAATGGAAGTGACACGCTGTTGCAGTCGCTGGGCAATGTCATGTTTTCCATCAGCATCAACGGTTTTGATCGGCGCTAACAGTTGGCTTGTCCGTAAAGTGGAAATATCAAGCCTGCCAATATGTGGGAAAATATAATGTTCAAGGCTGCGTAGAATGCGGTTGCCGTGATCTTCGCTCCAACGTTTATTGCTGGCGTGCCAGTCACGGGCGACTTTTTCAAAGGTATGTTTTCCTTTTGCTCCAACGTGTGCGTCTTTTTTCTCGGCTTTGGGATCAATGCCCTGAGCAATCAGTTTCTTGGCTTCGTCTCGCTTAGCTCGCGCATCGGCTAAAGAAACGGTTGGATAGACACCGAACGCCAGTCGGTCTTCTTTTTTATCGGTGGGGCGGTAGTACTTCATACGCCAGTACTTCGAGCCGCGTGTCGTAACTTCTAAATAGAGACCGCCGCCATCGGCGAGTTTGTAGGTTTTTTCTTTGGGCTTTGCTGTTTCGATTTGTCGTGCGTTTAGTTTCATTATAAGGGGCACATTTAAAATAGAAGTGTAGGTGCCCCTGATTATGCCCCGCCGTGCATGTTGATTGCAATAGACTAGAGTAGGCCTAAAAAGAAAAGACCTGATTGATTTATCAGGTCTTTCTAAGAGTTGGTTTACTAGTGTAGACGTTAGTAAACCTATGTTTGGTGCCCAGGGCGGGACTTGAACCCGCACAGCCTTAAGGCCGAGGGATTTTAAATCCCTTGTGTCTACCGATTTCACCACCTGGGCTGAATCTGGAGGCGCGTCCCGGAGTCGAACCGAGGTAGACGGATTTGCAATCCGCTGCATGGCCACTCTGCCAACGCGCCTTTTTTGGAGCGGGAAACGAGACTCGAACTCGCGACCCCAACCTTGGCAAGGTTGTGCTCTACCAACTGAGCTATTCCCGCCTTTCCTCCGAACCGCTTGATTTACTTAATTTATTTTGTAAACCTCATGTGCCGTTCGATGCGTTGCATTCTACTTATTTCACGAAATGAGTCAACACAATTATTTATAAAATCGGTTCGTTCGGTGATTTTTGCGTCATTTAGATCAGGTTTCACGCAAGTCACCCCATGCCGCGCTCAAATATTGAAACATTGACCAGAATGTTAAGATTGCTGCAGCGTATAATAAGATGAATCCACTAACTTCTAATTCAACATTAGGACGCCATAATAAAGCAACCAATGCAGCCATCTGTGCGGTTGTTTTGAATTTTCCCATCCAGGAAACTGCTACACTGCTGCGTTTTCCCAGTTCAGCCATCCATTCCCGAAGGGAAGAGATAATGATCTCTCGTGCAATCATTGTCGCTGTCGGTAAGGTTATCCACCAGGTGTGATAATATTCAGTTATCAATACCAATGCGGTAGCAACCATTACTTTATCTGCAACTGGATCGAGAAATGCACCAAAACGTGTTGTCTGTTTCCATAAGCGGGCAAGAAAACCATCAAACCAATCTGTCGCAGCAGCGATAATAAAGATGATGGCGCATAACATCGGTGCCCATTGGAAAGGCAGATAAAACGCCAAAACAAAAAACGGGATTAAGGCAATACGAAACAGGGTAAGCCATGTTGGAATATTTAATTGCATAATGCTTAGTAACTATCTGGCCATGTAAAGTTTATTAGTATGGTGCATCAATACTCTTAGTGTTTCAACGCATTATAGATTTTTTCTGCCAGTGAATAAGAGATAGAAGGCACTTTTGCGATCTCTTCTACACTTGCGTTGCGTAAGGGCTGTAATCCTCCCATATATTTTAACAGCATTTGTCGACGTTTTGGCCCAATTCCTTCTATAGATTCCAGTGTGCTGGTCTTTTTCATTTTTTCCCGACGTTGACGATGACCTGTTATAGCATGGTTATGAGATTCATCACGAATGTGTTGAATGACGTGTAATGCCGGAGAGTCAGGAGGAAGAGCTATGCCTTCGCTTTCTACTGTGAAAAATAGAGTTTCCAAACCTGCTTTACGGTCACTCCCTTTTGCTACACCAATCAGTTTGGGATGTTCTTTATCCCATTCGACATTTAATGAGCGAAAAACTTCTATTGCTTGCGTTAGCTGTCCTTTGCCGCCGTCTATAAAGATAATGTCAGGGATTTTGGCTGAATCAATTGCTTTGCTGTATCGACGACGCAAAACCTGATTCATTGCAGCATAGTCATCTCCTGCTGTTATTCCCGTTATGTTATAGCGACGATATTCAGAACGTACAGGGCCATTGCTATCGAATACAACACAGGATGCAACAGTTTGTTCACCCATAGTATGGCTAATGTCGAAGCACTCCATTCTGTGAATTTTTTCAATGCCTGCAAATTCAGCAAGTGCGGCCAGGCGTTGGTGAATTGTCGATTGCTGAGAAAGTTTACTGGTTAATGCTGTGGCTGCATTGGTGCGTGCCAGTTTGAGGTAGCGGGCTCTGTCACCTCTTGGGCGCGGTTGAATATGAACTTTTCTGCCGGATAAGGAAGAAAGGGAACTTTCCAGTAATTCTTTCTCCGGTAATGAGAAGTCCAACAAAATCTCTGTTGGTAATGTTCTGTTCTGGCTGCCCTGAAGGTAAAACTGACCAAGGAAAGTTTGTACTACTTCATCTAATTTAGTATCGATTGGGATTTTGGGATAGTAACTACGGCTACCCAAAATTTTGCCCTGACGAATGAATAAAACATGCACACATGCCATACCGGCGTCAAAAGCAACACTGATAGCATCCAGATCATCTTCTCCACCAGAGACGAACTGCCGTTCAGTAACTTGCCGGACAGCTTGAATCTGATCACGATAACGTGCTGCATCTTCAAAGTTAAGTTGTTTGCTTGCATCTTCCATTCTTTTAATCAGCTTGGTCAGTACCTGCTGGTCTTTGCCGGACAGAAACAGGCGGACGTATTCTACCTGCTGCTGATACTCTTCATCTGTCACAAATCCTTTGACACAAGGGGCAAGGCAGCGGCCAATCTGGTATTGCAGGCAGGGCCTGGAACGATTGCGGTATACGCTGTCTTCACATTGGCGAATGGGAAATAATTTTTGCAAAAGTGCTAATGTGTCACGTACTGCATGGGAATTTGGAAATGGCCCAAAATATTCCCCCTTAGCATGTTTGGCACCACGGTATATAGCCAGACGAGGGTGTATATCACCACTTAAGAAAATATACGGGTAAGACTTATCGTCCCGCAGTAATACATTGTAGCGAGGCTGATAAAGTTTGATGTAGTTGTGTTCAAGTAGAAGTGCTTCTGTCTCTGTATGGGTTATGGTGACATCGATTTGGGCGATATTTTTCACCAGCGATTCTGTTTTGCGGCTGCCCACTTGTGCACGAAAATAGCTGGATAGCCGCTTTTTCAGATCCTTGGCTTTACCGACATAAATCACCGTGCCAGTGGTATCATACATTCGATAGACACCTGGTTGACTGGTTACTGTTTTTAAAAATGCCTTTGAATCAAATTGCTCTGCCACGATTTACCACCCATCACTGTTATCATCCACTATGATTTATCATATTGGGTGCATCAAGCAAACCATAGCGTATTGCTATATGAGTTAATTCTACATCACCCTTGATATTCAATTTGTTAAACATCCTATAGCGGTAGCTGTTTACTGTTTTCGGACTGAGGTTGAGTAACGTCGATATCTCATTCACCTTTTTACCCTGAGTTATCATTGTCATAATTTGGAGCTCTCGCTCAGACAGTTCATCCAACGGGTTCTCTTTTTGCGGGGATAGCTGATCGAGTGCCATCCGTTGGGCAATATCAGGAGAGATATAGCGTTGCCCTGCATAAACTGTTCGGATAGCGTTGATCATATCCTGAGGCGTTGCTGCTTTACTCAAATATCCTCTGACTCCGGCCTGCATCACTTTTGTCGGCAGGGAGCTGTCTGTGTGGATAGTCAACATAATTACGCGGGTATCCGGTGAATAGCGAATGATTTTTTTCGCGGCTTCAAGGCCTCCTATTCCCGGCATTCCCATATCCATCATAACGACATCCGTGTTGTTTGACCTGCACCATTTAACGGCATCTTCTCCGCTACTGGCTTCTCCTATAACTTTAATTCCCCGTACGTCATCAAGTATGCCTTTCACGCCAATGCGAACTAGTTCGTGATCATCAACTAATAAAACATTAATCAAACAACTTCTCCACCAACGTAATACCTACTGAAAATAGTGACAAATTAAGAAAATCCCAATGGATGAACTGAATTTATCTTTATGATTTTTATAATATAATTCGACATAGAGTTACTCTGACGCTCAAATCAAATTAAATTGTTCTTGATAAAGACTATATTATACTGGGATTAGTGTAAAACAGAAATAAAATTGTTACATATCAATAGAGTAAATGTAAAAGCAATTATTTTTTATGAGATGTATTTGTTATAAAGCTTGTTTGTCCTGAAAAATGCAACGAGGGGAATTTCCCCTCATGCTAATGGTTATTTAAATAAGTTAAGAATATCTTGCTTAGTAAACATTGGTGTTTTTTCAACAAAGTTGTAATAGCCGGGTTTGCTGTCGACAAAGATCTGTTTAGATAATTTTCCTGAGTTACTATTTTCAAATAGCGAAACTGGGACGATATAAGTACCAGGTTGATGCAGATGGTAAAAGAGGTGAGTTCCACAGTTTTTA
This sequence comes from Xenorhabdus indica, assembly GCF_014467235.1. Classification (GTDB taxonomy): domain Bacteria; phylum Pseudomonadota; class Gammaproteobacteria; order Enterobacterales; family Enterobacteriaceae; genus Xenorhabdus; species Xenorhabdus indica. The sequence goes on from NZ_NKHP01000009.1 coordinate 119,412, forward strand.
CAGAAAGCCCGCTCTGCCCACTCTGAAGATGGATAGATTGAAACATTCTCATTACCCGCTATTTGCAAATCGTTTTTGCAATCTACAGCTAAAAACGGGCCTCCATTCCATTTCTGGCATGTTTCACAGTGGCAGGCATTGATATTTTCAATACTTTGGTTAGTTTTTATTTCTACTGCACCACACAAGCAATTGCCTTTATTCATTATTCTGCCTTATATATTTGAGATGATTATTTGAAATTTTATACAAATATGATTGGGGAAGAGCTATTTTGTTTTGTCGTAATTGTCACATTTATCACAATAATCTGCTGGTTAGGTGCGGCATAAAGTAAGAATGATGAATTATTTCTTTTTATCTTCGTCTTCATCATCAATATGCCAGCTATGTAATATACGATGAACAAATGGTGTAACCACCAATCCGACAGCAATGAAAAAGATCGCTTGTAGAAATAAGCCATAAACAGCCGCAAAATATTTTCCCAGTGTACTGGTTGGCTCAATATGTAGGCTTTGCGTTCCAATCATTGAAATAGAATTTAAAAGCGCATCAGGAATAGCATGGTTTTCAATCAGGAAAAAGCCTAATACTCCGGGAATAATACCGATTAAAAAAATGATAAGAGCATGAAGAAAGAAACGTAAGAGTCGTAAAAGAAAACGATCCAGACTGATTAATTTGTCAGTAAATTTCTCCATGCTGAGACCTCCACCAATAAATCTTTTATCTTTTCAATGATGATTATCTAAGTAAACTCGCCAGTAAAAATATTATAGACTGTTTAATATTATTTTTATTCTTTCATTGTTTAAATTTCCTTTTTCTGAAAGGAAAAATAGAAGAAGGGTTTATCTGTTTTCTCATCATTACAAAAATATAGATAATTTTCATGTGATTCGAAAAATAGCCTTGAGCCTCTTATAATATGCCTAATAAGTTTCAAGTTTCATCACGGCGGCAATAGAACAAAACCCCAGAAACATAGACTAATATGTGACCAGGAATTTGTTCTTTTATAGAGTATTAGTTAAGCACTTGACAGGAGTGTGTATGGCCGTCTGGATAATTTTAATTCAAGGATATTTGCTACAGCATCGATAACCGGGTCATTATTATCATCAATAAAGAAGTGGCTACCTTCAAAAATGATGACTTTTTTATCCTGCTCGAAAAAATCAAGCCAGGAATAAAGTTCTTGCTCTGCTACCAGAGCATCATTTGTTCCGCCGAATACCGTTAGAGGGCAAGCCAAAGATGCTGTACCGGAATAGTAATACTCTTCTGATATTTTAAAATCAGCCTTTATGGCAGGTAAAATCAGTGAAAGTAATTCATCATTATCAATAATCTCTTGATTAACACGCCCAAATTCCTGCAATGCAATAGTAAACTCTTTATCTTCTAGAGCACTTATTGGTTTTCGGATGGCGGAAACTTGCGGCCCTCTGCTACCTGAGGCGATAAATTCAATGGGTAACGGTAATGATTCTGCATCGATTTTTCTTAACAGTTCAAAAGCTATCCGGCTGCCTAAACTGTGTCCTAAAAAGATGTACGGTACATTCAATAGTGGCTTAATATTGACATATAAGTCTTCAATCAGGCTTTTCATATCGTCATAAGGCTTTTCCTTGAATCTTGCTCCCTTACCTGGTGGTTGAATAACTAAAAATTCTACGTTTGCTCTGATTTTTCTGGCAAAAGGAACAAAAGTTGAGCTACCGCCTCCGGCATAAGGAAAACAAAATATCCTGATTTCTGGATTAAAAACATGGTTTAGTTTAATAAAACAAGGGGAGTAGTCTTTGTTCACAATCGGATCCCATTATTATTTTTTTAGGTAGATTAAAATAAGCAGATTTGATTATTTCTGATTTCTCATTAGTAGAATGCTATCGTCCCTGGAGCATTCTATCCAATATTAAAATATAATTCTTTTTGGGATTTTTTATTATGGTAATAAGATTTTATGAAATGAGACAGAAAAGGTGATTTTGGGATTATCCTATTGAATATATTATCTTTTATATTCTTGCTAACTGGGTTGCAATACCCCAGTTAACCACATTGGTATGCTTTTTTGTAATATCAATCATTGAATAACTATAATTTTGGCGATGATATTGTGTTGTATCTTCCCGTAAATTACCTCCTTTTAGCTGCCATATCAGTGATTGTAGCGTACGGTCGTGTGTAAACAGGTATACCATTTTATCGCTGTTATTCGTCACTAAACTTTGTATATAACTGATGGCCCCTTGCGCTACTTCCAATGTCTGATTCTCCCTCAAGTATAACTATCGTTGGATTGCACAATCAAAAATAACCACTATATTTAATCAATGTGATTTTAAGCTGGAAATTTATATTCTCGCAAATAGTTAGTTAATGTTATCAAATAATCGATATTCATGTTACGACTCATACAGTACTGTGAAAAATAATTTTGATGCAATGTTATAGCAGTGATAACCGTGTAATTTTCCTGATTATGTTAATCATTCTATGGCAAGCGCCAGGTAACACTCAGTTCATTTGTCATTTTGATAGGAAAACATCATGAAGGTATTGATAGCAAAAAACGAAGTGGGTACAAGGCATTATAGCTACTATATCGAAAATGCAGTGCACCGCTTGGCAGATAAATTAATTGAACGGGACGTTGACGTTGTTATTGCAGACTCTTTTGATGACAGTTATACGATAATTGCAGCCAACGAGTCGTTTGATTGTTTAATGGTAAGTTGTGCATTGATGGATGATGACTTATTTCAGCAAATCCAAAAATTACTGAATAAACTGTTTGAGCGTCAAGAAAATGTACCGGTATTTCTATTAAGCGATCGGGAAAAAACGGTATTTTTATTGAATCATGAGATGTTGGAACAATTAGCCGAATTTGCCTGGATACTTGAAGATTCCTCAGATTTTATTGCCGGTAGGGCTATTGCAGCCATGCACCGTTATCGCCAACAATTATTACCGCCATTGATGTCAGCTTTGATGAATTACAGAAAAGTCTATGAATATTCCTGGGCAGCGCCAGGGCATCAGGGTGGTGTTGGGTTTAATAAAACACCTGTTGGTCGCATTTATCATGATTACTACGGAGAGAATCTTTTTCGTACGGATATGGGAATTGAGCGATCTTCACTGGGGTCGCTGTTGGATCACAGTGGGGCGTTTGGCGAGAGTGAAAAAAACGCTGCCAGAGTATTTGGTGCAGACCATTCTTATTCTGTTGTTGTCGGTACATCAGGCTCTAACCGTACGATAATGCAAGCCTGTATGACAGAAGATGACATCGTTATCATCGACCGTAATTGTCATAAATCCATTGAGCAGGGGCTTATTTTAACAGGGGCAAAGCCTGTCTATATGCTGCCGAGCCGTAACCGATATGGCATTATTGGCCCCATTTATCCGCAGGAAATGGAGACGAAGACACTCCAGAGAAAACTGAAACAGAGCCCACTAACCAAAGATAAAGTGAAGCAAAAACCCGTTTATTCCGTTGTGACGAATTGTACTTATGATGGTGTTTGTTATAACGCCAAACATGTACAAAACCTGCTGGATAAAAGTGTCGATAGAATACATTTCGATGAAGCATGGTATGGTTATGCCCGTTTTAATCCTATCTATCATGATCATTATGCCATGCGGGGTGATCCTAAAAAGCATAAAGGGCCAACTGTTTTTGCCACTCATTCATCTCATAAGTTATTGAATGCCCTTTCGCAAGCTTCTTTCATTCATGTACGTGATGGCCGCAATCCGATTGATTTTTCAAGATTTAATCAAGCTTATATGATGCATGCGACAACATCACCTTTGTATGCGATCTGTGCTTCAAATGACGTTGCTGTCTCAATGATGGATGGTAACAGTGGTTATTCTTTGACACAGGAAGTGATTGAGGAAGCGGTCGATTTTCGTCAGGCATTGGCGCACTTGTATCGGGATTTTGGTAAAAAGGGCGATTGGTTCTTTAAGCCCTGGAATCAGGAAAAAGTAACAGATCCTGCGACTGGTAAGAAAATTGCTTTTGCTGATGCCCCAAAAGAGTTACTGACCAAAGAACAAAGCTGCTGGACGATGGATCCGGGTGATAGTTGGCATGGGTTTGAGGATTTGCCCAATGACTGGAGTATGCTTGATCCTATCAAAGTCAGCATCCTGACACCGGGTATGGGAGATAATGGTAAGTTATTAAAACAGGGTGTACCAGCAGCGTTAGTGACGGCATGGTTAAGTCAACATGGTATTGTCCCGACGCGCACGACTGATTTTCAAATCATGTTCCTGTTCTCAATGGGAATTACCAAAGGGAAATGGGGGACTTTGCTGAATACCTTATTGTCTTTCAAACATCACTACGATGCGAATACACCTATGAGTAAAGTATTACCTGACTTGGTGAACGAACATCAAGAAGTGTATGGCAAGTTAGGAGTAAAAGATTTAGGCGATAAAATGTTCGCTTACTTATATAAGAATAATCCGGGTGAAAAACTGAATCAGGCTTATGCTGCGTTACCTGAAGTTGATATGACACCACGAACGGCTTATCAGGCGATTGTGACCAATAATGTGGAATTGGTGGCACTCGATAAACTTCCTCACCGCATTGCGGCGAACTCAATTATTCCTTATCCACCCGGCATTCCCATGTTGATGTCAGGGGAAAACTTCGGTGACAAAAACAGCCCGCAAATTGGTTACTTGCATGCGTTGCAAAAATGGGATCGTGAATTCCCTGGCTTTGAGCATGAAACAGAAGGAACGGAGATTATTGATGGTATTTATCATGTCATGTGTATTAAGCGTAAGGGAAAATAAACTATGGCTACGATTGCAGACACCAAAAAAGTGGGTTTAATCCCCGTTACGCTGATGGTAGCGGGGAACATCATGGGATCGGGAGTTTTCCTGCTACCGGCGAGCTTGGCAGCGACGGGAGGGATTGCTATCCTGGGATGGCTGGTAACCATCATTGGTGCGGTCGGGCTATCTATGGTATATGCCAAGATGTCTTCATTGGATGATAGCCCAGGTGGTTCTTATGCCTATGCCAGACGGGCTTTTGGGCCATTTTTAGGTTATCAGACCAACGTACTTTACTGGCTGGCCTGTTGGATTGGGAATATTGCTATGGTCGTGATTGGGGTAGGTTACATCAGTTATTTTTTCCCTATCCTAAAAGATCCAATCATTTCTACATTCACCTGTATAGCGATACTGTGGATTTTTGTGTTTTTGAATATTATCGGCCCGCATGTCATAACCAGAGTACAGGCCGTGGCTACAACACTCGCCCTGATCCCGATTGTCGCAGTTGCTGTATTTGGCTGGTTCTGGTTTAGTGGCTCAACCTACATGAATGCCTGGAATGTCAGTGGATTAGATACTATTAGTGCCATTCAAAGCACCTTAAACGTGACATTATGGTCTTTTATTGGTGTTGAAAGTGCCTCAGTTGCCGCGGGAGTCGTCAAAAATCCAAAGCGGAACGTGCCGATTGCGACTATCGGCGGTGTATTGATTGCTGCTGTGTGTTATGTGTTGTCCAGCAGTGTCATTATGGGGATGATCCCCAACGCAACATTAGTCGTTTCATCTTCTCCGTTTGGTGATGCGGCACGTCTGGCACTGGGCGATACTGCCGGTGCAATAGTCGCATTTTGTGCAGCAGCCGGATGTTTAGGATCATTAGGCGGTTGGACATTGCTTGCCGGGCAGACAGCAAAAGCTGCGGCAGATGATGGTTTATTCCCTAAAATTTTTGCCAAAGTGAACAAGGCCGGAACGCCTGTGGATGGATTATTAATTTTGGGTGTTTTGATGACGATTGTGCAGTTCAGTAGCATCTCTCCTGATGCGGCGAAAGAATTCAGCCTGGTTTCATCCGTATCAGTGATTTTTACCCTAATACCTTATTTGTACACTTGTGCGGCCTTGCTGCTGCTTGGTCATGGTCACTTTGGACAGGAAAAAACGCGTTATATTGTGATCACCTTCATTGCCTTTATTTATTGCATTTGGGCCGTATTGGGGACAGGTGCAAAAGAAGTAGTTTGGACGCTGGTGGTAATGATGGTTATAACAGCCATGTATACCTTTAACTACAACGCAAAGCATCCAGCTCCATTCCCGTTAGAAAAAAAAGATTAATGCGATCTTTATCTTATTATAATGCGCTGATATTCAGCGCTTTTTTATGTTAATTTTTGCGATTGAACCAATTTTTCAATACATCACAGATTAAAATTTGTGTACCAGACTTTTTTGATGTGCCGCCATAATCTCCCAATGTTTTTAATTTAAAACAAATTGTTATGCTTGTGATTTTGTCAGGTTAAACCCCTGTTTATTGGTTTGGATAAGCGCTAAGATGTTGAGTTGTTAGACAACTCACAGTAAGTTATTCTGGAGCTTAATATACTTGGAGAATCAGTTAATTTTAGGTAGTTAAATAATAGGAGCGTGCATATGTACAGAACTATTTTATTACCAGTAGATATCTCTGAAGATGAACTGACAAGCAAGGCTGTTCACTGCGCGCTTAACATTGCCAGAGAAACAGGTGCTAAGTTGCATATTTTACATGTATTACCTATTTCATCCGCGATTATTAATGCTTATGCATTAGGGTACATGGAAATTAAAGACAAAGCGACGATTAAGGCTGAAGAAGATTTGAGTAAGTTGGCTGCTTCCATTGATTTGCCGAATGATCGTATCAGTTATTCAATTGCTTTTGGCTCACCGAGAGACGAAATCACCTCTACAGCAGATGAAATCGAAGCTGATCTGATAGTGATTGGCTCAAGGCGGCCGAATATTACTACCCATTTATTAGGTTCTAACTCTGCGGCAGTTGTCAGATATGCGAAAACATCTGTATTGGTTGTGAGATAGTTATTCGCATTGATAATTATTATCGGTTTTTGTTGTGGTTTTATTGATGGTTAAAACGTAATGGTTAGCGGCTATACCCTATCTATTTCAATAGATTGCTGATAAAGCGTAATTTGAGAGACAATGGGTATATATTCGATTACAGGGGAGTAAATATGTATAAAATGATTTTAGTTCCAATAGATATTGCTGAAGATCATCTGACTGACAATGCGCTTAAGCATGCGGAATTTTTGGCAAAAATCTCTGATGCAAAAGTGCATCTTTTTCACTCAGTTCCTGATATTTCGAGATTTTCTGTAAGCTATAGCTATCATTATGATTTACTGAGCGCCTTTGCGAAAAAAGCCATTGCAAATTCCGAAGAGGAACTCAAAAAAGTGGTAGAAAAAATCAATTTGCCGAAGGATAGAGTTTCGTACTCTGTTGCCTTTGGTTCTCCACGTGACAAAGTGCTTTCTACTGCCCGTGAGATTGATGCCGACCTGATTGTCGTCGGTTCGCGAAGACCTGATATCTCAACCCACCTGCTGGGTTCGAATGCATCGGGTATCGTAGGGTATGCAAATATTTCTGTATTAGTCGTTCGCTAACCTAACCTATTTTGGTATTAGCGGATATTAAAATACTATATACCCAGCAGAATTTTTATCTGTTGGGTGATTACTCTAGTAATTTTCAAAGATCATCATCATTAACGGGGCTGTAACCACTATTTTCTTTTTTATGGAGGATATATTTTGTCTTATTCTAATATAGTGATAAATTCTTTAAAACGTATACTTGAAAATAATGATGTTAATAATTCAACCATTGAGGAATATTTTCCCAAGAATTATGTTCAAGTAGTAAATGGTAATGAACTTAATTTTAATGATTTTATTTCTCACATAAATTTATTAAAAGAAACTTTGATAAGTACGAAGGTCAATATTTTATCCATTGCGGAAAAAGAAAATAATGTCCATACACACCATATAGTAAAAGCAATAAAAAAGGATGGTGAACATGTTGAATTTGAAGTATTTGCCAGATTCTTGATTAACGAAAGCAAAATAATACGTTGCTATGAGTTAAACAGAAAAATTAGCGGCAGTGAACAGGATGATGATTTAGGATCTAGGAAATAGTGTTATTTATTATACTCTCAATGATCCATGGCATATATAACATTCTCATGTGGTATTCAATGGCTAACAGTAACTGATATGGTTTTAAACTGATTGAGTGGTTCGCAGGTTCTGGTAGATTATTTTAATTGAAATACCTTATTGTAGGCATAGCAATGATAACAGAAGAGTTTCTTTGCTATGCCTTTTGACACTTTATGATTTGTGGTAATAGATAATAAATATCAATTTTATCCATGCCTTACCGCTAAAATCTTAATACTATATTATAACAGATAACCATTTGATATATAAGAAAAAATATGCTTATAATTAATTAACTTCAAACAATTATTTTTCATAACTATCTGTATCAATCATACTTTTCCAGTAATGGCTATACGTTTTTTCTTGAGTAGATGGGTCAATTGTATAATATTCAAAATAAATAACACCTGGAGCACCATTGTTAGGATCAGATTTAATCTCATTAAATTCGGGATATTTAAACTTTACAATGATAGAGGAAGTTTTTCCTTTTATTTTATCAGGTTCATTAGAAACTATGAATTTTAATGTTTGATTAAAATTTTTATTGTTCGATTTAACATATAATCTTAAATAAACATTTTCCCCCCAAATAGGATAAGAAGGATCATTATCGTCATTAGTCCCCAAAATTTTTACATACAATTCATATCCACTGACAGGATAGTTAGATATCTTCTCTAAATTCACGTTTTCATTATTTAGAATGATATATTGCTCTGAATTTTCAAGTTTGGGATCATTATTAATATCCGCAAAACTTGAAAATATAGTAGGTATATTGTACGTCCTCTTCACATCCTTATTAGGCGCATTAATTTCATTACCTATATATCTGACAGTTCTCTTACCAGAATACTGACTTATTCCATTCATAGGAGCAATCACATAGTAAAATTCTGAATTTTTTTTAAATGGAAAAATATCTCTTGGCATTCTAAAAATGTAATTATTTTCACCTGGATTAGAAGCATCGGAAATTTTTTTTACAGGTAAAACTAACCCTTCAGGATCTAATGAACCATCCGGTTTGCTCTTAGTAAAGAATAACACACTATCTGTTATTGATGAATTAGTATAAGAGCTGATTTGAACCTCAAATAATTTCCTGCCATTTCCGCTTAATACTTCTCCAGAAAGTTCAAAAATATATGGTTCATCGAGTAAATATTCTTCTTTTATAGGTGAAGATGTAATGATATATATATTACCAGAATAATATTGATATCCAACTCCTTCCATTTTACTGATAAGCTCCAAAATAACAGGCTTGTTTCGCATTGCATAAACTCTAAACCTAATTCTTCCCTCGTTATCACTAGTAACTGTTACCTCAATTTTATCATCATGAATAAATGGTATTATACGTTGAGGTATCTGTGTTGAGTCTCTAGGATCAGTAGTAATAATGACTTTTTTTTCTATATGATCTTTAATTTCAGAAAAAATCTGAATAGGGGTATTTCTCAATAACTGACCACGAGTATCAAATAATCTGGTATAATATTTAACATAATGATCACTATTATTAGACAATTGATTATGCCCACTTGGTGTTATACATATTTTTTTGTCTTTATACAATTGGATAGTATGTTTAATTAAATTCTTTGCATAATATTTTACTACTCTTTCAATGCCTGAAAGAGTAAAGGAAATTTCATCACCTGGACTTAATAAGTCAATACCTCCAACAATACAATAAGCTACCATTTTGGCTGATTTTTTATCTTTTGACAAACTAAAACTACGAATATTTTCTATATGTTCAAATCCTTTCTGATTTTCTATTTCTATATTTAATGAGTCTGGAATTTTATTCTTTGAACTAATTAAAATTTCAAGGTAAAATTTCTGACCAATAACAACATCAGCTCCATTTTTTACAGATAAAATTAAATCAATACTATCATCAAATATTAATTTTTCTGCTTTAAACATATTTCACCTCATATAAATCATATATAAATCGCCTTTATGAAATATAATTTTTTATATTAAAGTTAATAATGATAAATCATGACCTATCAATAAAGGATATTTCACTAATAAAAACCATTCTACCATATACCAGACCAAGTTTTTTCATCTGGACAATTATCATTATCTGGATGAGCATCTCCTCCAGGAAGGATTGTATTAATTTGTGATTCCCATATTTTCCCGTAGTAAATGTCTCCATAATAATTGACTTTATAATCTAAATAAATTTGTCCACTAAAAATATGTCCAACATATTTAAAGGGAATGCCGAAAGTTATTTTATTATCACCAAAAATTCCTTTTTGAAGTTCCATTATCTTTTTTGCCGACTGATAATTTTGTGAAATTTGATACCTAACCGAGTTAATATATAAATATAATGTTACTTCAGCACCTACGGGAACTTTTGTTTTATCTGTAGGATCATTTGTTCCTTCTATCAGAATGAACAATCCCTCATGATGTTCATTATTACAACGATTTTTCACATCAACTTCATGTATCCTACTATTTATACTATTTACAAGAAGATTAGCACTAGAAACACCATAACTATTGTAAACTTTACATGCACTATATGTTCTTTCCAAATCGTCTAATGGTTTATTTTTCCCTCCCCCTCTATAATATATGGTTAATTCATCTGAAGATCTAGAATTACCTAAATGATCAACAATAGTATAAAAAAAACTAACTTTTTTATTATTAGGGAAAATATTATATGGCAATGACTTATAACTATTACCTAAATCATCTAGGTTATCTACGGAAATTGATTGATAAGTATATGTATTATCAACAAAAAACAGAATGGTATCATGAACTTTAGCGTCAAAATAAGAAGGAATGAGCATATTAAAATAACTTGTTTCAGGATCCCCTTGAAAATATTCGCCATTTCCTTCAATATCAATAGGTGGAAGCTCATGATCTACTTTATTATTATCAATTATAAATATCTTGTTTTTTGATATCACGTGTCCCGTTAACCCTGGTACACAAGATTCAACTTGAAACACTAATGATGTTAATTTTTTAGGGTAAATATAAAAAATCAATTGCCCGTTATCATCTGAGTCAATAAAGAAACCGCGAGACTTAGTGTCAATATTTTGTATTTTCAAAGGAGTTTTTTTATCAGCAGAATAAAGGTTAACATCATCAAAATTAGTATATTTTGTTTCTAAAATAGCAACAGAAATATTAGGTAATGTGATACCTTCCTTATCTCTAATCAATGCTATTGCTCTAATATATTTACTTTCTGATAATGAATTATCTCTATCTGGCACTTGCATAAATTCCTTTTCAAAAAACATCGATATCGTGTTTTCATCTATTGATATATTTCTTTTCATTTTATAGCCTCTCTTAATATCAATATTAGTTTAACTACTTGATAAGAAGTCTCAATTATAATGAATTAAAAATCATATTGTAATATAGAGTAATAAAATATGAATAACTATATTTTATTAAATTATCTTGTAGGTATAAAAATTAACCGATTATATTTATGGATATCTAGATGTGTATTAATTTATGTCTATTACAAGGAAATGATTTAATATATTCATAATACATTAAACATATTCAAATTCAACTTAAATTAACCACATGTAAAAAATAAACCATTATTTCCTTGTAATGAGTTTGCTTTGAACTTCATCACTGATAGTCGTCTGTTAATTTCGCTGTTCTGTCGGCAAAGGAGGGCAACCATCATTATCATCTTCTGCTTGTTCTGGATATACTGTATCAATATTAGCTCGCCACACTTTACTGTATGTCTTAGTACCAGAAGCATCTTCAGTATAATAATCAAAATATAGTGAACCCGTTCCTCCCAAATGAGGCCCTGCTACACGGTTGAGATCGCAATAAGGTATAGAAACCATAATGTGTGATGTCGGTTGCCCTTGATCAACTTGAGATGGTAACGTAAAAGGATATTTTTGCTGATTTTTCCGGGAAGTAGGTGAAGTAATATACAAATTAACATGCCCTGATGATCCAAGTTTTGGTAATTTAGTATTATTTGAATCATTGGTTCCGAATACGGTCACATATAAACCGGTTACACCCTCTCCACTCCCATCACCAATATATTGTTTTTGTTGGTTGATGGTAGTTATTATGATGTCATCCCCATCAACTAATTCATCTGCGTTATCAGTATAGACATTAATATTAGCATTCGCGTAACTGGAAAAAACTTTTGCCTCATCGTAAACTCGGGAAATATTTTCAAGCGGAGAAGATTCCGAGTTTCCAACATAAGTTAAACCCGCCATATCAGAATACTGTAGTTCACCTTTCATTGGTGCAATAACATAATATATAGACTCGTCTCGATTAAGCATTAAATCATCATAAGGGAATGAAAAACGATAACTATCCAGATTAGTTATGCTCTTAAGTTTACGTATTTTACCTAACTGTTTAACTTGATGTGTCTCCATGTCTTTAATAAAGAAGATAATATTATCAGTATCTTGGTAGTTAGGATAGGATTGAATCTCAACATGAAATTTGTTTGAACCTCCTAAATCTTGTGTAAGCACTCCACCTTCACCGGCTTCTAAGATATTAGGATAAGCCATTGTTGGCAGATAGCGAGTTAAATTGACAACATAAATAGTACTTGCAGTTCGGGGTGAAATAGGACCTACAACTTCGGCATCTAAATCAAGCCGTACTGGTTGATGCTGTTTAGGGTATACCCGAAAACTAATTTTTCCTTTGTCATCGCTTTTAATGTAAAAAGCCCCTTTACCATAAATCATTTGGGGTGTGATAAGTTTAGGGGCCTGTTCGTCTGTGGCAAGGGAAACTCGTCCTAATCTTTCTAAAGTATCCGTTGATACCAAAATTTCCAGATTTTTGATTGCTGCACCCTTTATATCGTTGAGTGTGGTTGAAAGTGTAATATATTGACTCCTGGCAGAACTAATACTGTTTTCCTGAACTGGAGTCGGAATATATTTTTCTTCGGGGCTAAATTCAATAAAGCGACCATTCAGTTGTTTAACATTATAACTAACTGATTGTGGCTGAGCTTCGGGCAAAGCAACACCAACTGCGATAGGTGCTATTGTATAAGTAGCAGTCTTTCCTTGTGTTAAGCTCTCATCAATTTGTAGTTTAACTGTCACACTGCCAGAATATTGATCTATAGTATTCCACTTAGATTGATCAATTAACGATACAGTATGATTAGTATCTTCTATAATCTTTACATTGATTGTATCAGGAAGTACAGAAGCCGATGTTAACGTTATAGTCACAGAAAGGAATTGCCCAGGAAGCACATCTGAACCACTAGCTATTGATGGAACGATAACCAGATCAGGTTTCTTCTTTTGTAATAATTCATTTTCAATATTCATATATAACTCCAATAAATTATATTTATGCTAATATTATTTTTTGTATGTGTTTTATATAAAACCCTATAGTTAACATAGACAAACTATAATAGTTATAAAGAATAAAAATTTTCAAATAGAAATTTAAACAATCATAATGCATTTACCATAAATATGTATAATGAAAATAAGTTATCAGTTGATAACTTTATTTTATCACGATAAAAACGTTGGATTAACGCAATAAATACTGTTGTGACTAAATAGCTTTCCAAAATGATAAGAGTGTTCCTTACCCCACGCGGAGTAAGGAAACACAAAATACTGATATTAACGGAGTGGCAATTTACCTTGTTTAGGAATCTAGGTTTCATGCGGCTTGTAGCCGCAAGAAACCCGAGCTAAATACCCCGCGGATTAATACTCTCACTATTTATGAAAGGTATATAGTTAACAGATAAGATGATAAAGATCTATCTGAAACATCATGTTGAACTGAATCCGTATAAGATCCTGTACCCGATTTTATGTAATTGCTATTTTATGTTAAACGTGAGCATTTATACGTATTAAACTTCAAGTTGAATTTACAACACTATATGAAACCTGATTTCTCCCCGCTTCGCGGGGGAGAAATCACACGCATCTTGAAGTTAGATTGGTATAGACAGTTATAGAAGTTGAATATTTCCATATATTTCAGTGATAACTTCAATCTTATGGTTTTCTAATACATAATAAGAATCCTAATGTATTTTTATTTGAAATGAATTTACCAGAAATAAGATCATATACTCCATATTCATCCTCATCAGAAACACTCTTTTTTGTCACCAAAATCTTTGCATTATCCTTATTCTGAGTATTACCACCTAGCAGTCCCCAATCATAAAGCTTATTTTTTCCATACTCATCGCCAAGAATATGAGTTATATCTTCTAAAGTAACATTTTCTTCATTAAAATTTTTACAAGATGGATTATCATTCCAAGACCTCATAGTAGTATCTTCTATTGCATAATATTTTTTTATGTCTGCGATATACTTATATGCGTGTTGTGATTTATTGGGTTTTGTAATAAATAAGGTTATTACTGGATTACCTGGAGATAAAAAACGCATTTTCCCGTTTCCATCTATAATAATAGAATAGAGGTCATGACCTCCATCAATATCATATCCCACATAATCATTGTCGGTAGACACAAAATCGCCTGAATTTAATTTAATCAATTGTCCTGCAATAGATGGGAAAGCACTATGTGGTCTTCCGTCCTGAGTTAATATTTTTTTCTGTGGTTCTTGGTTGTCACTAAGTACATTATAAAGAAGTATTCCTGCTGGCTCATCTTTAGGTTTGAAAATAACATGTGCGGAAGTTTTGTGAACAGGAAGCCCTTTTGGATCTTGCATGGTTAGTGTCACGTTAACACCAGGACCAACCTTACTTGAATCACTATTGTAAGCTGAAATATACCCAATCCCGACTTTACTTGTTAACGTAATTGTTAAGATTCCAGGTTTATTATCTTTTTTAGTCCCGGTAGTCATACTGTTAGCTGTAGAATGTAACTGCAATTGATGAATACTTTTCTGATCAGGTTCTGTAGTCCATAATACATTACTGAAAGTATTTCCTTCAATTGGCTCATTTGTTGTTCCTGCTGTGCCTTTTTTAACAATCAATGCTTCAAATGTATATGCACTACTTCCATCACCAAGTAATGGTTTATCTTTATCAAAATTGATCGGTTTGACCCATGCTATATCAAAATCCACCGGCGGAGATTTAAATTTAACTTCTATACATTTATGTGTTTTTTGAGATTCAGGTACTCCGTTAATAGTCAAACACACCTCAGCAACAGTGCCTGGGGGAGTATTCTGTGAACTGCTTGTCAATGTTGCTGTTAATTTTTCATTCGATACAGTTGTGGTTTCTTCTGAAGGTGATAGCGATAGACCTGCATTTTGTGGTTTCATGAGTTTCCATTTAACTGGGATTTTGTTTTTATCATCCGTACCTGATATGGTTGCTATAATTTTATATGAACCACCAGGAAGAACAGACCCATTTGATGGTTCTAATGTCATACTCTGAATGGTTGGTTTTTTGCCTTCTTCATGCCCTATCTTTCCTATTGATTTACGTACACCATCTGTTGTCAGGTAAACATTTACATTACCAATATTTTTATCACTAGTTAAGGTCACTTTTTGTGTGATACGCCCATGTTTATCAGTTGTAAGAGGAATTTTATCTCCTGAGCTTTTAGAATTATCAATATTCGGGCAATCGTCTGATGCTGTGCCTTTTTCAATTTTAATCTCCAGATCATTATGTGGCTCTGTCGCCCATTGATAATTTTCAATAATAGCGCAAGGAACTGGAGCTCCTATTTCTGTATCAAAAGTCATTACAGGCTTAAGAATATAAGTTGCCTTACCATCATCTCTTGAAGTTCTTTCTGGAATAATGTAAACAGGCTCTCCTTCTTTCCATTTTTTAACCATAAAAGGCATGACAAGAGCTTGTATCTGCTTAGGTCCTATTTTTTTACCATTAGTTAATTCAGCAAAAACATAAATAGAATAATTATTTTTTTCATCAAGTGAAAATTTCGGTAATGTAATCTGAATAGATTTACCTACCTTGGAAGAAAGTTTTCCATTTTTGCTTTCAAATATTTTTTCTTCATTGATAGCCCAGTGGACCTGTTTAATAGATGCATCAGCAGGGAATATAGCTGAAATGTTTTTTTGCATATGGCTATAACCCACAATCGTTTCTGGAACAGAAAATTGAGCAATCGGGATTTTTTTATGGTCAAGTACAATATTGTTATTTCTTTCGACCAATTCATAACGGCTTCCTGCCAATGTACGCATAGCAGCTACATTCTCTGGTGATAACTGAGTGCCTAAAGGAACTCCCAGTCTATAATTTAGATTCGCCAAAAATTGCGTTTCAGAGCGACCACCTTCACCTTGTCTATAATCCACACCCATTGTTATCAACGGGATTGGGGTATAAGTCACTCCTAGTTTAACCAGACTGGGGTTTTTCTGTTTGGTATGCCGATTGAATAAGGTTACGTTTTCGCCGAAATATTGTTCATAAGACAGTTTGCCCCCTAAATTAGGGTAGGCAGGCAGAAAGAACTCTCCATTGATGTCATAACCATTGGCGGGGCGTTCATGGTGTTCTTCAAAATTCCGTGAAATCTGCCAGTCGCTTAAGCGACGATAAGTGTTGGCAGAAAGTTTGATATAGTCACCCCAAATTTCTCCTCCAAATCCTATTCGCTTGTTTTTACCTGTGAGGTCATGGTCATAAAATGTATTCAGGCCATACATCCAGTTTTGATAAAAATAGCGTCCTCCCAAACCAAGGTTAACTGTATTCCGGCTGTCTTTATTGCGATAACCTAATTGGGAAAAGAGGAGCCAATCCGTTTTATTATCGTAAAGGGGTAATAACAGATCTAATGAGTTATTTTCTAATTTACCTTTTCTATCAAGGCCAAAGTTAATTTTTGCTGTACCAAATTGAGATAACCATTTTTGGGCTTCGGAGGCAATGGTACTGTTAAATTTACCTAAGGCATAAGATTTAGCTTTTTCAACTAGTTCAGAAGAGGATGATGACAGTATATTACCTACTGTCTGGATATTTTTTGTAAAAAAAACAGGTAATTCTGTTTCTGAAATGTTATCTGCTTTCTGTATATCATTTTTTTTATTTGATTCGTTAACACGGATAGTTAAGTTATCTTTTCTCTCCCTTTCTTGGGGAAGAGAATTTTCAATTGTTAGATTTTCATCAGCAAAGGCGTTTATTATCGCAGATGGTATCAGTAATGTATAAAGTACAGAGAGAAGAATAATGAATTTACCAATATATGATAGCATATATAAGCACCTTAGAGATTTTGATATTAGAATTAGAAATGTCTTAACTGTATTTTTATCCATTAAATAATTTAATATATTTATGTTTGATATTAGTTAAGTATTTTAATTTTGACAAGAAATCTGCCAAAAAGACGAATCCAATTTGTTACGGCACTCAAATCGATGGTTTCTATTTTCATGGATTACACCCTGACTTAATGGTCAAAAAAAGTTCCATTATGGTACTATTAATAAAAAATATATTGTTAGCTATGGTTATCAGAAGATAGTTTTCAGTTAAAAATGCAAAAAAACCTCGTTTAATCCAACGAGGTTTGTCAGAAGTTAAAGAACTTCTATTTCACAGAATTTTGTTTTATAGAATTTGTCGTAATACACGAGAAAAACTATATTCCCTTCCGGGATACATACTACCGACTGCGTAATCAATCAATACCAGATGCCCTCGATTTTCTTCTATCCAATCAGTGGGTAGCGGTACTGCCATTTGGTTTTGATCATCAACCTGTTTATAATGGGTCTGTAGCTCTGTTTTACCTACCGCACGGATTTCCACTGTTTGATCAAATGACATACCAGAATATTCTATTATAACATGAATAGTGCCATCACCACGGTAGAAAAGGGTGGGTACCGGTAAATTAAGCTCTTGTCCTGCAATTTCAAGATGTAAAATTCCTGAATACGTAGCAGTATTATTGACTAATTTCTCTACCTTAAATTGTACTTTTGCTGTATTGCCAATTGTATCAATGAACTCCATACGGGGAATATAGAATATCATCGGCATGGCTTCATATACTGTCTGAGGTAGTGTTGAGTATATAATACCTTTACGACCTTGCCATTGTACATTGACTATCTGCCCAGAAGCCATTCCATCATAAACTGGCACATCTATTCTCAATTGATCTAACCTATAATAATCATCTTTTGTCAGTAAATTACCTTGATTTCCTGTCGCTTCAGGTGCTCTGGGAATATAGTTTGACAAGCTGGATATATCCGAATATGCAAGATTTATATTTACTCTTTGTGACTCATTAACATTTCCACGACTGATTACTTTATAATGAGCTTGAAATTTACCATATATAGAGATTTCGTTTATATGAAATAATAAGACATATGGGGGAAGATCTACCCTATCAGGCGTCATATAATATGACGATGATTTTATAACAGCACCATTTTCACTATTTGAACAATCACCATGAAAACAAAGATAGCCAATTATTTCATCCCCAACATCAGCATCAGGGTAGTGTGGTACATACATTATTATGAATTCATTTTCCATTGCTTGGAGATTATGTATATAGATAGTGCCCGTTTCATCTGCTTGTGGAAAAGTAGGTGGAGCAAGTGTTACATCATATAAACTTTTCATTGAATACCTCTTGTTTCTGTTATGTAAATATTAGTTTGATTGTTGTACTTTCTACATTATTTAATGTGAAATTTTGTTGGTTTTTTATATGTTGATTTTCTATATAGCCTCTTAGGTTTTTTATTCAAAATTTATCTTGCATGAAGATATAATTTTTGTTGTTTTTAATTAGATGTACTTAATTTCAACTTGTTAATTCTAAGGATTAATAGCCTGATCTTCTGGATTATAGCTAAAGCTAATACCTTGATTGTTATCAGAAGGGAGTGTCATCTGTATTATTGGTATGATTACCCCTGTAACCTGATAAAAATCTCTTTGATCATGTTGTGCGCTATTTAACCCTTCATCACGATAAAAGAAGGCTTCGATAGGTAATTTATCCGGGATATTTTGGGGCCAGGTAGCCAAAATGAGTTCGTTATTTAATGGTAACTGAATCAGTGAGCGAACTTTAATTCCTTGCATAAATGCATCTGCGCTTCCTGTTCCTGTGACATCAAAACCACATTGGGCGAAGCGGCTGGAGTGAACAACATTTCTATAATGATTGACCCACTGTTCTGCTGTGGTAATGCCCTGTTGTTGGCAAGGAATGCTGTTTGGATTTCCTGAATCAGGACCACATCCTTTGTCACTTCTGTTTACCGTATCTCCGTCAATGGGAAAATAGCAAAGAATTTCGGGGCGAACTTTATCAGCAGGATTTTCAATGTATGGAGAAAAAATATAACCATTTTCGTGATTACTGGCTAATTCAAGATCCTTAACATCATGTCTCAAATAGGAGAATGAAACACCGCCACTTTCCTGGGAATGTGGGCTTGGATTCCATGAGTGATATTTATCCGAAGCAACGGTTCCTCTCAGTAAAACTCCTGAACATAAAAATGCAGGAAGACCGTCATCTCCACAATATTTTTGATTATCAAAGTACCTTTGAGTTATTTTGTTGGCAACATCGTAACCATTATGATTTGGATCAGCATTAACAACAGGAATAAAAAAGCTGAGTAGAAATATTTTGGTAAGTAAAATTATTTTTTTCATATTATTATTGCCCTATCTATAATTTTACAGAGTTAATAAGGGGGTTAATGATGGTTTTTGAGATCTAAAGTATCTTATAACCTATGACTTAGATAATAATATGTGGCTACTATAAATTGTTTTAGGTTGACTGCATTATTTAAGTGGTCATGTTGTTATAATTATTTGATATTATTATGATTTTACCCCTCCTGAATTTGTATGTGATTTTATTTTTGATTGTTTCCTCTTTAATGAAATTTAAATTTAGAGTGATTGTGGTTTGTATAAGGTGTGTTTTTTATTTGATTATTTCAAATCACTTTTTTTTATCAGCCAATAACTTATTTTTATTGGTTTAAAATATTTCTTTCGATAAAGAAATATTTTAAACTATAAACCATGATTAATGTTTTTATATGTAATATGAATTTAATTCTTTTCTAATTTGATTTTTATAAAAAGATGATTTTATTCAATAGGAAAAAAGGCGTGATGATAATAAAGTAAAATGAATGCATGTAACAATTTTTTGGAAATTAATTCTTGAAAAAGGAATAATAAATTCCTGATTAAAGAATTTCAAAAGCTATCATTAGCCATTTCTCACCCAAAAAGAAACGCGGTGAGTGTTAATAATAAAACACAAAGAACCATTAGAAAAATAGATGGTTTTTTGTGTTTGTTTTTTAAACATAGGACAGGGTTATAGTTCATCAGAAAATGAATTTAAAGTAATATCTAGCTGATTTTTACCTGCAATGATAACCTGAATTTGTAAATGATTTTCTGAAGTATGAATAGTATTGATAGTAACCTCTTCATTTTCTGTGTATTTTTTCACAACATCCAGTAGCTCGTGTTCAAGCTGTTCAAATTTAGTATTGATCGTCATTTATTTTATTAAATATCGTAAAGTTGATTTAATTTTACTCAAATAAATAGAATTCAATGGCTTAATAAACAGAATATTTGAGTCTTTAAAGGTGCAATAAATTAACTTATTGCATGAATTAAGTGATATTGATTTAAACAAACTAAGTTAGCAAACTGATCCTACAGTAGTCATTTAAGAGAAATTCAACAAATAATATGTATCATTTATTTGTCTGATCAGGCAGGATACCAGATTGGTGTGATACAACAAGTGAATAGGTATTATTTTGAACAATAAATTTCGCCTTTGGACAAATTATCTTTTATTTTTGGCATTCATTGCATCTTTTAGCGCATGGAGTATGCCGGCCAACTTTGAACAGGCTAAAATAGAATCACGAAAATATGTTTATGACGGGCAAGAAAAATCAGGCATTGGTACTTTGTATTGTGGCTGTAATTGGCAATGGGTAGGTAAAAGTGGTGGGCGTGTTGATCTGGCCTCTTGTCATTATCAAGTCAGAGCACAACAAACTCGTGCTGAGCGTATCGAGTGGGAACATATTGTACCAGCGTGGGTATTTGGTCATCAGAGACAATGTTGGCAGAATGGCGGAAGAAAAAATTGTATTGAAAATGATCCGGTATTTCGCGCGATAGAATCGGATATGCACAATCTGGCACCTTCCATTGGTGAAGTTAATGGAGATCGCAGTAATTTAAGTTATGGAATGGCTTCCCAAAATTTGCCTAATATGTACGGTGCTTGTAGCAGCAAAGTGGATTTCAAATTACGCCTTTTTGAACCGCGTGACAAAGTGAAAGGGATGGTCGCCAGAGTCTATTTTTATATGCATGATCGCTATAATTTAACGATGTCACGTCAGCAACAGCAATTAATGATGGCATGGGATCGCCAATATCCGGTAGAAGCCTGGGAGCAGGAGCGGGATAATCGAATCGCCCGTATTATGGGGCACCATAACCCATTTGTTACAGGAAGTAAAAAATGGCAATTAGGGCACAAAGATTCAGGTCAAAGGATTAATAGGCAAAATAATAGTCAAAATTTAAATTCATACCAATCAATTACTGAGCCGGTTTCAGTTAAAAAATCAACGACGAAAGTTACTCAAAGTGAAATAATTAAAGGCAATAAAAACAGCCAGATTTATCATTTTGCACATTGCTCAGGATATAAGACAGTAGCTGATAAAAATGCTGTTTATTTTCGTTCGGAATTTGAAGCTCAGAAGGCCGGGTATTATTTGGCAGGTAATTGTAAAAAATAACTAAAATATTCTGGTCTGTTATTTTATGGCTTTCATTGGTTTATTATTTTATCAATAAAAAGTTAAAAAATGTTTCAGTAAAGTTTAAATTGCTACCTTGTCATGAATAAAAAATTGTCATTATACTGACATTATAGCCCGCTAGATTTGGTCTGGTTGTTATAAAAAATGTTATAAAAAAGCGGGCAATGCGAGGAATGCTGATGACAGACACTGAAACAATGACAATTCAATTAGAAAGTGAACCGGTGATTGAGACTGAACTACCCATAAAAAGGTGGTCGTTTTAGCACCGGTTTTTTTATGAGCCTTAATGAGCTGAAAAGGGAGCTCCCATCTATTCTATATAATGCAATTATTCTATCAGTGATAGAGCCATCGGTGATAGAACACGACAAGTGTGAAGCCAACGATAAGGTGTGTGACTATGAGTAGACAGAAAGCAGTGATGAAATCTCGTCGTGAAGTCAGGAGAATGTTAAAAAAAGATATGCGTCAATCTCGTTATCACAATGATAATAATGTTACTTCATTAGTCCAAATTGGCGGTGTAGAAGCCATTGGGATGGCGCGCGAAAACAAGGACATATCTGAAATTCATCCACGCAATGAAGTGCAGTATCGCTATATACGGGCTATCAATAATAAACAATTGGTTATTGCTAATGGTGAAGCAGGTTGCGGTAAAACTTTTATCAGTACGGTGATGGCGGCTGATGCACTTATCAATAAAGAGGTTGATAAAATCATTGTGACACGTCCGGTATTGCAGGCAGAAGAAGATTTGGGATATCTGCCGGGTGATATGGCAGAAAAGTTTGCACCTTATTTCCGTCCTGTTTATGGGGTTTTATTAAAACGTATGGGAGCATCGTTTTTACAGTATTGTCTGCGTCCTGAAATAGGAAAGGTCGAAATAGCGCCTTTTGCTTATATGCGAGGCAGGACATTTGAGAATGCGTTTGTGATCCTTGATGAAGCACAAAATGTCACTATCAATCAAATGAAAATGTTTTTAACCCGCTTAGGGGAAAATATTACCGTCATTGTGAATGGGGATGTAAGTCAGTGTGATTTACCGGACAATATCACATCAGGATTGCTGGATGCATTAGAAAGGTTCTCCGATGATGAAGCGATCAGTGTCATTCATTTTTCTCAGGAAGACTGTGTGCGTTCCAGATTGTGCCAAAAAGCGTTATTGGCTTATAACACGGTGGTTTAGTATTGAAATAAAATTTGCTCAGAAGAGAGGTTTTAAAAAGAGCAATTTCAAAAAGCAAAGCGGCTTCATTCATTATTGATACTTGTTGTAATATATTCTGTTCGAGAGTGAAGCCGTTAATAATTATATTACAATGATCGCCCCGATTCTGCTGCTATATATTATTTTAAGCTTTTATTTTCACCTGGTTATTTACGATAAAGTACCCTCCGAATACAGTATATTTTCCTCGGTCGGCTTTGTTAGGATCTCTTATAATTTTTTTCTGATTATCTGTTTTTCTGACCCTTTCTTTGCCAAGTTTATGTGCCCACATCTGAGTTCGGTACTGATCGAAAACCAACCGATACCAATGGTAATCCCAATTGTATGAATTATCTGGCATAGTATAGAGAGCAATAACATAATTGGGATGATATTGTGCATCTGTAAATTCATCAAGTTTAACTAATCCATCAGCTATAGCCCCATCTATAACAGCTTGAAGATAACGTTTTGTATAAGGAAATGTGATTGGTTTACCACCGTAACTGCCGGGTTGAGGGTAATCGTTACTTGCGTAGTTACATGCGTAAGCATAACAATTATTCAGAGCAATGCGTGTGGGATCATTCCAGAAACCCTGGTTATACCTGGCTGCGTCTACATCATAAACTCGTCCAGTTAATGGGTTGGTAAATTTTGCTGACATATGCCAACTTGGTTCGTGTATTTGATTAAATTCAGTCTCTTTGTATTCCTGTTCTTCTTGCTCTTCATCTTGTTGTTCAGCGTTTAGGGAAGTATCAATGTTATCTGACTGGAGATTTTGTATTTCCTGTTTTACATGTTTTTTGAGTGGATCATCTTGGGTAAATTTTTCAAGTAAAACTAAGCCAAGCTCTTTACTGTCTTGTAAATTTTCCGCCATACCATCACAGATATGAAATGAATTAATGAGCCCATATTGAAGTGCTGACCCTTGTGCAGAATCTTCAATTTCGACAAAAAAACCAGAAAATCCAAGCCTTCTTTCACTTATGCCAAAGTTTATTCCCTTTTTCTTATCTCGCATGAAATCTAATAATGGTTTGATATCAGTTCCGTCAAAAAACCATTGATAATTTTCCCGCCCTGAAAATGTAAGTAATGTTATTTTGATCATATCAAACTCCGTATATAAATTTAGTATGAATATTATTTTTCCCAAAAAACACAATATGGTTGAGAATATATTTATAGTGTAAAAATATATATTTGTTAATATTAAAATTATTTGAATGAATATCTAAAATAGATATGTTGCTACTGATTGTTTTCTAAATCTGTCTTTAAGTTTGTGGGTAAATTATTTTTCTGGAAGAGAGTTTTAATAAATCCCCAGACACAGAATCCATTGTGACTGGGGAAAATAAGTTAATATGATAAAAATTAAAAAATGGGTATAACGAAGAAATAAATATGCCAATATTGAATGGGTAGAAAATCTAATAATTACTTAATTTTCATACCTGCTGCTGTCATTAAAAAACGAAATAAAGTGGAAACAGCATAAAGTGCTAATACGCTACACAGCCAAATTATTACCATCCAGCCCAATCTTTTCCATAATGGAGAATGGGTGTGCTCTGTTTTAGTGGTAGCCTTGTTCATGGGTAATTTTTCCTCGGAAGACATAATAACTCCAACAGGTGTAAACCAAGATTATCGGGATAATAAATAGTGCGCCAACGAGCATAAAACCCAGTGATTGAGAAGGGGAAGCGGCTTCTTCATAACTGATAAACGGAGGGATGATATTTGGCCAGATGCTGATCCCCAATCCACTGAAGCCCATAAAGACTAATAACAGTGCGGCCAAAAATGGTGTGTAATGGCTGCTATTCTGATTGGCAGTCAGCAGTTTCCAACCTGAAAATAAGACCAGTAATGGTACAGGCATAAAGAATAGCAGGTTAGGAAAACTGAACCATCGCTCGGCAATAGCGGGTTGAGAAGCCGGTGTCCAAAAGCTGATGATAATGATGGCTGTCAGCATCAACAAGGTTAACGGGCGTAGAAGACCATACATTTGTTGTTGCAAATGCCCTTCGGTTTTCATCACCAACCAGCCACATCCCAATAGTCCATAAGCAATAAGCAAACCAAAACCACAAAATAGCGGAAATGGTGAGAACCAATCGAAAACACCGCCAGTATAGGTGCGATTTTCGATTGGGAAACCGTCAATAACTGCGCCGACAACAATGCCTTGTGTAAAAGTAGCCATAATAGAACCGGCAATAAACGCTTTATCCCAAATAGGTTGATGCGCTGGCGTTGCTTTGAAACGGAATTCGAAAGCCACGCCACGGAATATCAGCCCCAGTAACATAACCGTTAATGGGATCGCCAACGCATCCAAAATAACAGCATATGCCAGAGGGAAAGCGCCAAATAACCCGGCACCACCGAGCACCAGCCAGGTTTCGTTACCATCCCAAACAGGTGCTACCGAATTCATCATCAAATCACGGTCTGATTGTTGCTTCATCATGGGATACAAAATACCGATACCAAGATCAAAGCCATCCATCACGATATACATCATCGTGCTGAAGGTAATAATCAGAAACCAAAGCAGAGGAAGATCAATGCCCATTGGTTAACTCCTTATTGGGACCTTTACGGATAAGTTTCATCATATAGGCATAACCGACACCGAATACGGCGCTGTAGACAATAAAGAAAATCAGCAAACTGATACTCATATGGATTTCACCGTGGGCCGAAACCGCATCTTTTGTGCGCATCAAACCATAGACAACCCACGGCTGGCGGCCAATTTCAGTGGTGAACCATCCGGCCAAGATGGCAATCAGGCCAGAAGGTGCCATCAGGAGCATAAAACGGAGGAAAGCCCGGTTCTGGTATAAGCGCTTTTTATAACGTAACCACAGTCCCCAAACGCCCGCCATAATCATTAAGAGCCCTAACCCAACCATGACCCGAAATGACCAGAACACCATGAAAGCATTGGGGCGATCTTCTGGTACGAATTCTTTTAATGCCGGAACTTGTTTATCAATACTGTGTGTCAGGATCAGACTGGCCAGGTAAGGAATTTTGACGGCATAACGTGTCTCTTCTGCTGTTTGATCAGGAATACCGAATAAAATGAGTGGAGTCGCCTCACCGGGATGATTTTCCCAATGACCTTCCATCGCAGCAATTTTGGCAGGCTGGTGTTTCAGTGTATTCAGTCCATGTAAATCACCAATCATAGCTTGTAACGGAGCAATAATCAGGATCAGCCACATCGCCATAGACAGCATTTTCTGCATGGCTGATGAATTATTGCCTTTCAACAAATGCCAGGCAGCAGAGGCAGCAATAAAGAATGCTGAGGCAAGAAAGGCGGCGGTTCCCATATGCAGCAAGCGATAAGGGAAAGAAGGGTTAAAGATAACTGCCAGCCAATCAACAGGAACGACTTGATTATTGACAATTTCGTAACCTTGTGGCGTCTGCATCCAGCTATTGGATGCCAGGATCCAAAAGGTGGAGATAATCGTTCCGAGAGCGACCATACAGGTAGCGAAAAAATGAAGTTTTTCACCCACCCGATGCCAACCGAACAGCATAACGCCAAGAAATCCTGCCTCAAGGAAAAATGCGGTCAATACTTCATAGACCAGCAAGGGGCCTGTGATAGTTCCTGCAAAATCTGAGTAGAAGCTCCAGTTAGTACCAAATTGGTAGGCCATGACTAAACCAGAAACTACTCCCATACCGAAATTAATTGCAAAAATTTTCGTCCAAAAGTGGTATAACGTTTTATAGTCTGTATTGCGCGTTTTCAGCCATAAACCTTCCAACAGAGCAAGAAAACTGGCTAAGCCTATCGTAATGGCAGGAAAGATAATGTGAAAAGACACTGTAAATGCGAATTGTATCCTTGCGAGTTCAAGGGCACTTAACCCGAACATAGTGACCTCTTATTTTTGACTGAACCCTATTGGGTAAAAGAAGTGAAAGAGTGAGGACAAGTAGAGCACACGGATTTTCGATATAACAGTAACAATTTTTTATTTATTTACTATAACAGTTTAATTGAGAACAAATGCGTAACAGAAGTTAAACAATGAAGAAACATTAAATTTAACTGAGGTAATATCATGAAAAAATATAATATATCCATAATAAAAATGAGTTGGTTAATAAAAAAAATCTAACTAAAAGTTGAACATATAACATAGCCAGTGGCTTGTATAGTTACCAATTAAATAACTATTGATATTAATGATGGTGAATATAGAGAACGGCTATTTTACAAATCATCTAATAAGAAAAGTGTAAGCAATGAGTTGGAAGAATATAAACTGGCCTTTGGCCAGCAATCACATTCCAATGGTTGTAATATGAGAATTCGTTGAGTTTATGTATTTGAATTTATACATACCTGCACTAAATGGATCTTTTCTGCATATATAGGCTATTTGACTTTCTCTATTTCACGTAATGATATCCCTCATGATTCATTAGTTACTGATTAATACACTGAATAACAATGGATTAGGTATATATATGATATAAGGGGATCACTCATGAAAGGCTTAAATAATAAAGTCGCTATTGTCACTGGTGGTGCCACTAAAATTGGTGCAACGGTTGCCAGCGTATTGAGTGAATATGGTGTTAAAGTTGCGATTTTCGATATTGACCGGGAAGGGGGAAAGAAAGCCTGTAATTTCCGACCGGATTCCATTCGCTTCTGGCATGTCGATATTACCGATGATAAGCAACTTGTTCAGGGAGTGCATGAGGTTGCTGCTTATTATGGTCGTCTTAACTGCCTCGTTAATCTCGCTGCAACTTATCTGGATGATGGTGTAGTTTCTGGTCGCGAAACGTGGCTGACCGCACTCAATATTAATGTGGTCAGTGCCGTCAGGGCAGCTCAGCTTGTACACCCTTATTTTATGGTTGCCGGAGG
Source organism: Xenorhabdus indica (assembly GCF_014467235.1). Lineage (GTDB taxonomy): Bacteria > Pseudomonadota > Gammaproteobacteria > Enterobacterales > Enterobacteriaceae > Xenorhabdus > Xenorhabdus indica. The sequence continues at coordinate 147,528 of NZ_NKHP01000009.1, forward strand.
TGGGGCGATTGTCAATTTCACCAGTATTTCATCTTCTATTGCCCAGACAGGCCGTTGGTTATATCCCGCTTCAAAAGCCACCTTATTGCAAGTCACCCGCAGTATGGCAATGGACTATGCCGCTGATCACATTCGTGTGAACTCTGTCTCTCCGGGTTGGACTTGGTCACGGGTCATGGATGAATTGACTCAGGGCAATCGCCAGAAAACGGATGAAGTTGCCGCAGATTATCACTTGCTTGGCCGTGTTGGAGATCCTGAAGAGATCGCTCAGGTAGTTGCATTTCTTCTTTCTGATTTAGCGAGTTTTGTGACCGGAGCTGACTACGCTGTTGATGGCGGCTATTCAGCAATGGGGCCTGAGCAAGCCAAACCTGCTATTTCTCGTTTGGCGGAATAGGAGAAATAGGAATAGTCGCGATTCCAGATCTAACACAATCTGAAGGAGTAAATATTATGCGTCGTATAGCTATTGTCGGAGGTGGTCAGGCTGGACTGCCTTTGGCTCTTGGTCTGCTTGATAAAGGCTATCAGGTAACTGTTGTTACCAACCGCACGCCTGATGATGTCCGAACTGGCCGGGTGATGTCGAGTCAGTGTATGTTCGATTCCTCTTTGCAATTTGAACGTGATTTAGCTTTGGATCAGTGGGAAACACAATGCCCGCCCGTTGAAGGTATCGGTTTTACTGTTCCTCATCCTGAAATTCCGCATAAAAAGGTGATTGACTGGAGTGCACGACTTAATAACTACGCACAGGCTGTTGATCAGCGTATCAAGATGCCATTTTGGCTGGAACAGTTTGCTTCTCGCGGCGGTAATCTGGAAATTCGTGATGTAGGGATTACTGAATTGGAACAACTAACAGCCAGTCATGAGTTGGTTATTTTGGCCGGAGGAAAGGGGGACATTGTGAAATTATTGGAGCGTGACGCTTCGCGCTCTCCTTATGATAAACCTCTGCGCGCATTAGCCTTGACTTATGTGCATGGTATGTTGCCAGTCCCCGAATATTCCCGTGTTTCTTTTAACTTGATCCCAGGAGTGGGGGAATATTTCGTTTTTCCTGCTCTGACTCTGAGTGGCCCTTGTGACATTATGGTTTTTGAAGGGATCCCAGGAGGAGCAATGGATGGCTGGCGAGAGGTCAGAACAACGCAGGAACATCTGGCTTATAGCAAGCATATCCTCAAAACGTTCTTGCCGTGGGAAGCGGCACGTTGTGAACAGATAGAACTTACTGATGAAAATGGCATTCTGGCTGGCTGTTTTGCACCAGTTGTACGCAAACCAGTATTGACATTGCCTTCTGGTCGCCAGGTCTTTGGGTTGGGGGATGCGGTAGTCACAAATGATCCGCTGACCGGGCAGGGTTCCAATAACGCAACTAAGGCCTGCAAGGTTTATTACGAAGCTATTCTTACCCGTGGTGACAAACCCTTTACGGCAGAATGGATGAATGACACATTCGAACAGTCCTGGAAATATAGTCAGTACGTTGTGGAATGGACAAACAGCCTGCTTATCCCGCCAAAACCCCATATTCTGAATTTGTTGGGCGCGGCTCAGCAATTACCTGCTCTCGCCAGTACGATTGCCAATGCTTTTAATCATCCTCCTGTATTGTTTCCGTGGTGGCGGGATAGCGATGCCTGTGAAGCATATATCCATGATGTGCTGGTTGCTAATAATGCGCAGGCCGCTCATTCGCAAGTTGTTGAGAAGAGCGGGCTCTGAACGGAGTATCCGATATGACGATGAATATTGAGAACATTCAAATACCGTTGCCTGATGTTGAGTGGGGGATGGCAGAATTTGAAACAAGAACGCTGCGCACACTCTTAGGATGTTATCCAACAGGGGTGGCTATTGTTGCAACACGCACTGCTGACGGAAGGAACGTCGGGTTGACCATCAACTCATTTGCTTCACTTTCACTGGAACCGCCTTTGATACTCTGGAGTCTGGTTAATCATTCTCCCAATCTGTCTGTATTTCGTAACTGTGAATATTTCACAATCAGTATCCTTGGCTGTGACCATCAGGAGCTGGCTCTGCGTTTTGCCAATCCTAGAGTTGAAAATAAGTTTCAGGGTATTCCCGTGCAGGAAACACCGGAAGGGATGCCATCAATTGATGGTGCAATAGCGACACTGGTTTGTGCTAATCGTCAGCAAACCCATCTTGGCGATCATATGTTGATGATTGGGCAGGTAAAGCGTATTGCCAGCATTGAAGGAAAACCATTGGTTTTTCATGCTGGCATGTTTACTGCGTTACATGATATTCGGGAAATATGACAGTCGATTGTCATCCATCGTTTTTCAAATAACAGTTTCGTTGGTTGCGCGGCATTCTGAGATCCGCAGAGTCAGGATCGATCATTCTATCTATCGTGTTACTCAGTGTTGGGAGAAGATGAGTGAAAAGCCCACTAAATGCGTTTGTTACTGCGCTGAGTCAGGGAAGTGTGAGGATTATCGATCTCACGCAGACATTGTCCTCTGGTTTTCCGGCCTTGCAGTTACCGGAACAGTTTGGGCAAGTCTGGTCATTCAAAATGGAGCGTATTTCTCATTATGACGAGAATGGCCCGGCCTGGTATTGGAATAATTTCAGTTGCGGTGAGCATACGGGAACCCATTTTGATGCTCCGGTACACTGGATAAGCGGTAAAGATTACTCAGATAATACGGTTGATACAATCCCCTTGCATAATTTTATCGCACCCGCGGTGGTGGTGGATGCCAGTCAACAGGTGGCACGATATCCAGATTGGTTACTGACGGTTGAGTTTTTACAGGCATGGGAAGAACAATACGGACGTATTCCTGCCCAGGCATGGTTACTGTTCAGAACGGATTGGTCGAAACGGGCTGATGATCCGGTTCGCTTCCTTAATATGCGCGATGATGGTGCTCACACGCCGGGGCCAAGTCAGGAAACGGTAGAGTGGTTGATCCATGAACGTGATATCCGGGGGTTTGGAGTAGAAACGATTAATACCGATGCGGGTCAATCCTATTCATGGCCGGTGGTTTATCCCTGTCATACCTTGATACATGGGGCGAATAAATACGGTTTGCAGTGTCTGAGAAACCTCGATTTATTACCGCCAACCGGCGTAGTAATTATTGCCGCGCCTCTCAAGATTGAGGGAGGATCAGGAAGCCCACTGCGTGTCCTGGCTTTGGTCGAACAGCCTACAGGAGTGGCACCATGAGTAGTACTAAACCGCAAGTGATCATCGTTGGCAGTGGGATAAACTCATTGGTATGTGCTGCGTTATTGGCTATATGGGGGAAATCTGTTCTGGTACTGGAACGGAATGCCATACCAGGCGGTTGTATCCGTACAGAAGAACTTTTTCCCGGTTATACCCATGATGTGTTCTCCTGCTGGTATCCACTATTCCTAAACAGCCCGGCTTATCAAGTGTTGAAGCCTGCACTGGAAAAAGCAGGGGTGGAATTTATATACAGTGATTATTCAACCGGGCTGGTTCAACCGAATGGCAGGGGAATCGCCTTAAAGCAGAGTATCTTGGCTTCGGCATTGAAGTTTGATGCCATTGCGCCAAAAGATGGGGTAGCATTTTGCCGCATGGCACAACAGATTCTTCATGATGATGCTGCATTGATCTTTGGCTTACTGGGACAAAACCCTTATGGTTTTGGCATACTCAAGTTATTGTTTTCTGAATGGCGAAAACGTGGCATTGATGGATTAACTGAATTTCTCGGCAACTCACTGGAAACTTTCCGGCGCTGGTCTGAACGTGAATTGCAGTCTGAATTCAGTCGTGCGCTCATTGCACCGTGGGCACTACATACCGGACTGGGGCCGGATGATGCTGGCTCTGCCTTGATTGGTAAATTGACCTTTGCTGCTGTGATAGCCGGAGGAATGCCAGTGGTTAAAGGCGGTGGTAGTCGCATCGTTGAAGCATCACAGGCGATCATCGAACAACATGGTGGTCAGCTTCTTACTCATACCCAGGTTGACCGTATCATTACGCAAGGGCATGGAAAAAAACGCCGTGCTTTTGGTGTCATAGCCGCAGGAAAGGTTTATCACGCCTGCGATGCCGTCGTTTGCAATGTAACTCCTCAACAGCTTTATGGTCATTTATTGAATGACATTCCTGATACAGTCCGGCAACGTGCACAGAGCTATCGTTACGGACGTGGTGGGATGCAGATTCACTTTGCCTTGAATACGCCTCCATCATGGTGTGAACCGGAGTTGCGTCATGTGCCGCTTATTCATTTAACGGAGAGTATGGAACAGGTTTGTCTGTCTGTCACACAGGCTAATAACGGTTATTTGCCGAGTCATCCGACATTGGCTATAGGGCAACCAACCGCGCTTGATGCTTCCAGAGCTCCCGAAGGAGGGTGGATACTATGGGTTCAGATGCAGGAATTACCCGGTTATTTGAAAGGGGATGCTTTGGGCGAAATTCCTATTCCTGCTGATGGCAAATGGAATGAAACCGTCCGTGAAGCGGTTGCAGATCGCGTACAGTCTCGTCTGGAAACTGTCATACCCGGTTTTTCATCTTCGATTGTTGGCCGTAAGGCGTATTCTCCGGCAGATTTACAGGCATTGAATTGCAATTTGGTTGGAGGAGATCCCTATTCAGGAATTTGTTCACCGGATCAATTTTTCTGGTTGCGTCCTTTTGCCTCTTCGCAAGGTACGCAAGCACATCAAACTTTTGTCAGTAATATATTTCATATTGGGGCGTCAACACATCCTGGCCCTGGGTTAGCAGGAACTTCCGGCTACCTTGTTGCCCGTCAGCTTGCGCGGCGCTAATCAAATTAATTGATTATTTCATTTGTTATCTATTCAACTGACGAGGCCAGCAGTGCCAGCCTCGTTGATAATAATTAAGTTAGTTTATAGTAGCATTATCCTTAATTTCGAATGTATTGACTATTTCTGTGCTGATAGTGGAAACAGCTTCGATAATATTTTCGTGATAGCGATCATTAATCAATTTAATGACTAATGGATTGACTGCCCATTGGGAAATATTATTATCCGGTGTTTCTATGAGTAATTGGTTCATCATGAATCCAATCCCTTCTTTATTAAACGGACTCATTTGACCCGCTTTAAATAACGTGATGTGAGTGTGGGAGAGTTTTCCACTTAAATGGCAGTTAGCGATGCCAAATTCAAATGGTACTGCTTTCAATACCTTATTGATATAAGTGTCGCTTGCCCCCATTTCCTGCAATTTCTCAGTCATCTCCTTATATTTTTTTGATATATCTAATTTGTTTCTAAGCTCTCCTAGCTCATCGTTATTAATGATAGTATCTAATAAGAATAACTGAATTTTTTTTGCTCCAAGCTGTTCTAATTTAAATGCAATCTCCATCGCTAATTGTCCACCTAATGACCATCCTAAAATGTGGATAGGTTGATCAATAGACGTTTCTGTCAGAATCAATTCCAGATAGATTTGAGCTATTTGGTGTAGTGAATCTATTTGATTATCTGTGTAAAGATTATAGTTATCGATGCCTATACATTTATACACACCAGATAAGGTATTTGCCAGAGATTCATAGACTTCACTACCGGCATTAGCAGGATGAATCATAAACAATTTATTGCTAGCAATGGATTTTGGTGTTAAGGAATTAAGTAAACTGAATTTTGTATTATCTGTTTTTAGCCATTGAGATAACAAAGAAATGCATTTGCAGTTAAATAAAATATTTAAAGGAATATCAACTCCCATTTCATAACGTATCGCTGTGGTCAGCTTAATTGCCATCAAAGAATTACCACCGATGCGGAAGAAGTTATCATCGATACCAACCTGATCCAGTCCCAATACCTCTTGCCAAATAGTGCATAACTGGGTTTCCAGTGTATTACGGGGCGCGACATAGTTGTCACGATCCCCCCAGATTGGTTCAGGTAGGGCATGGCGATTTAGCTTACCATTCAGGGTCAGTGGGATGAACTCAATACGAGTCAAGCTGGCGGGCAGCATGTATTCCGGCAGACGGGAAGAGAGATACCTGATCAGGCTGTCATCAGACAGTGCGCCATCTGCCACCAGATACGCGACCAGGACTTTATTCCCTTTGTGATTGTGGTCGATGACCACCGCTTGTTCTACCTGTGGGTGAGAAGTGAGGACGTTTTCAACTTCCCCCAGTTCAATGCGGTAGCCGCGGATTTTTACCTGAAAGTCATTGCGACCGAGATACTCGATATTACCATCAGGCAGCCAGCGACCGAGATCACCTGTCTTGAACATACGTGTATTGGGTTGCGGGGAGAATGGATCGATAAGGAAACGTTCGGCCGTCAATTCCGGGCGATTCAGATAGCCACGGGCAACACCTCGGCCGGCAATATAAATTTCACCCGTGACCCCGATGGGAACGGGTTGGCCAGAGCCGTCAAGGATATAGCTTTGGATATTGGCGATTGGTTTGCCGATCACGGAGACTTCCGGTATCCCCTCAGCAGCATGGTATTCATACCATGTGGCATCGCCGTTGATTTCGGAAGAACCATAAAAATTAAGCAACCGAAGCTGAGGATAATGTGTCACAACCTGTTGTGCCAGTTCAGGCGCGAGTCGTTCACCGCTGCAAATTAATAGGCGAATGGGTTTCAGGCAATCACTGTCATCACGATTTTGTAGCAACAGTTTGAGCAGTGAAGGAACAACCACCAGATAGTTGACCCCGAAACGGCGCAAACCTTGACTGAAACGGATAGGATCTTTCACATCATGATTGTTGAACACCACCAGTTTGCCTCCAGCCAGCAACGTACCCAGTGTTTCGGTGATTGAATCGACAAAGCTGATACTGGTTTTCAGTGCGGCTACCAGCGGCGATGTCGCAATATCACGAACAAACCACAATAACCGGTTACACAGGGCTTGATGACTGCTCATCACGCCTTTGGGCTGACCTGTTGAGCCAGAAGTATAGATAACATAAGCCAGATGAGTGGTAGTCAGCTCTGATACATGCGGATTGTGATCCGGCAGGGTTGTTATTAACGATCCCTGATTGTCGAGCGTGATGATCGGTAATGAATTTACTGATAAGGTGCTGGCCAGTAAGGATGCCTCAGACATGGTGCTGGTCAGGGCATCAAACAATGCTGTTTGGGTCAGCAATGCGACGGGGGCGGAGTCTTTAAGCATATAGACCAACCGCTCACTTGGTTGCGCCGGATCAAGCGGCACATAAGCACCGCCAGCCTTGAGTATAGCTAACAATCCTACCACCAAATAGAAACTGCGCTCGGCATAAACTGCCACTCTGTCATCCGGGCGAATGCCTAATGCAATCAGATGATGAGCCAGTTGATTGGCCCGTTCGTTAAGCTGACGGTAGGTCAATGTTTCGCTTTCAAACACCAGCGCGATATTATCCGGTGTTCTTTCCACCTGAGCTTCAAACAGTTGTTGCAGGGTTTTGTCCTGCGGGTAAGGCGCATCGGTCTGGTTCCAGGTATGCAGCAGGGTATGGCGTTCTTCTTCACTGAGGAATGTTATTGACGTATGTGACTGATTCGGGTTGTCTGTTACCACGTGCAGAATACGTTCGAGTTGACAAAGCAAACGTCGGGCTTGTTCTTCTGTCAGCCAATCTTCACCATAACTTAATTTCATTATTAGACTGTTGCCCTGCTCGTAGGCCATCAACGAAATCGGGTATTCCACTTTTTCGACGGCCTGACGGAACATCAGAGTATGTTCTATACCTTCCTTGTTTTCGCTCGCCACTGGAACTGGATAATTTTCAAAGATCAGCAGGCTGTGGAACAATCGTTCTCCGTCAGATTGTAAACTGGCAAGTGAAACGGCACTGTGGCTATTGAGTGAGGCGATATCTTTCTGTATGTCCTGTAAAACAGTCGCTACACTGTTTGCCTGATCCCATTGCACCATCAGCGGCAATGTATTGATATACAGGCCAACACTGGATTCAATCTCATCCACTGGTACATCGCGGCCGGATACGGTAGTACCCACTATGGTTTGTTCATCACCCGTGTAGCTGTGCAGTAATTTATGCCAGGCAAATTGCAGTATCACATTCAGAGTAACGCCTTGTGTCCTGGACAGGTTCTTAAGTTGCTCATAAGCGCTTCCTTGTACAGTGAGTTGTTGTTCAGCAGGTTTTTCCACCGTTTTTATCTGCTTTAAATCAACGTGATGACTTAACAGAGCAGAAAAATTATTGGCTCCTTGAAATTGTGCTTTACGTTCCGACCAATAGGTATCTGACTCAGCTTTATGATCCAGATGATATTGCTGAGTTGCCAGATAAGCCTGCTCCATCACAATCAGGGGCGTTTGCCCGCTTATCAGTTGGTTGTAATACTCATGCACAGTTTGCAATAGAATCGGATTACTCCAGCCATCGGCAATACAATGATGTTGTGTGATCAATACTGTGACTAACTGTTCATCTTGCTTGATGAGAGTGAAACGAATTAAGCCGGGCTGGCTTAAATTAAAAGGCAGGGTTCGATCGTGTTGTTGGATTTCATCAATCGCCTTGTTTCGGTTCTCTTTTGATAACTGACTGATATCTTTGATCTTGAAGTTCTCTGGCCCAATGCTGGCGACCATTGTTACAATCTGTAATATTTTTTCTTCCCAATCAAACGCAGTTCTGAGAATAGGAAAACGCAACGAAGCCAGAGACCAGGCTTGTTGATAGACAGCAAAATTCACGTTGGTGTGATAATCCAACAGCATTTGTACACGATAAGCATCATCTTGTGGATGAGCCAGATGGTGATAAATAAATCCCTGCTGCAAGCTGGTGGCAGGGTACAGTGCTTCAATCTGATACTTCTGTTGAAGATTGCACAAGAGTTTGATTGAAAGCCCTTCAACACCATAATCACTGGGCGTTTTTACTCCTCCTGATTGGGCCTGCTTTTGACCAGTAGCGATGACGTTGTTGAGTGCTTGCTCAAATGCGGTGATAAACCTCTCTGTCCGGGTCTGTGGCAAGCGGGAATCCACACTAAATTGCAGTTTTCCCATATGAACGGCCCCATTGATACCCAACAGTAAATGACTGCCATTTTCGCTGGCTATCACAGTCCCACAATCATCGTTGGTGATGGACCAGTCTTGATGGCTGGTTCCTCCTAACTGGCCGAGATAGTTGAAACTGATAGTCGGTAAATCGCCAGCCAGGTGTCCTGCTTGATATAACGCACTGTAACCAATACCTTTGTTCGGTACAGTACGAAGCATCTCTTTGGTATATATGATGGTTTCAGCAATATCTGTCTGCATTGCCAGACGAACGGGATACATTGTAGTGAACCAGCCCACAGTTTCAGAAATATCTAATCTGTTATCTATGGATCCTCGTCCATGTCCTTCCAGAAGGATGTGGTTTACGGCTTGGGAGAACGTTTCTTGCAGGGCCAGTGTCAGCGCACTTAGCAGTAAGTCATTAATTTCAGTATGGTAACCGGTATTAGCTTCATGCAGAAGTATGTCCGTCATCTCAGCAGAAATGCTCAACAGGTGACGAGTCAGGTCATTCTGCGCGGGTTCGATGTTGTTTGCTGCTATCACCTGTTGCCAGTAGGGCACTTCATCCTGATGCTGCTGTGCGTAGCGATGGACAGCGGTTACCCATTGCCGATAACTGCTGGTCTTCGGAGGTAATGTCATGCCCTGTAATAACAAACGCATATCTTCAGCAATGATTCGCCAGGATACGGTATCAATAATCAGATGGTGGAATGCGAAGAATAACCGGGCACTGTCATCAGCATACCCGGTAAGGTGTCCGGCTTGCCATAATGGCCCGTTGTTGTAATCGAACCTATCTTGCCATTGGGTCAATTGTTGATGTAGCTCTTCCTTATTTAATCCTCGGATATCGCAGTTCTGTAAAAGGAGATGTGAAGGTGGCATTTTCCCGGAGCAGTCCTGAACTCCGAAATAGTCCTGAATCTCGAAATAATACTGACGGTAGCCGTTTCCGGTATCGATAAAACGAGTACGCAGCATATCATGTCGTTCAACCAGCATTATCAAAGCCTGTTCAATCTGTGCCGGCTTAATGTTACCGGGAATCCGAATCATAAATGCCTGATTCCAATGGTGTGGATTCGATAAATTCCAGTCGAAGAAAGTCTGTTGGATAGGCAATAAATCAAATTCCCCGCTTAATAATCCCTGTTCGGCAACTACATTTTCTGTGGATGATGATTGTTCTGTGGATGCTGATTGCGTCAGCAACAGAGCTAACCGGGCCACGGTCGGTGCTTCAAAAATCGATTTAACTTGCAGTGAAAAACCTGCTTGCCGCAGTTTGGAGACGAGCTGGATACTGACAATCGAATCACCACCGATACGGAAGAAGTTATCCTCAATGCCAACCTGTTCCAGCCCCAATACTTCTTGCCAAAGAGTACATAACTGGGTTTCCAGTGCAGTGCGGGGCGCCACATAACTGTCTCTGTTTACCCAGACAGGCTCTGGTAATGCCCGGCGATCTATTTTGCCATTCAGGGTCAGGGGGACAGACTCAAGACGGGTAAAACTGGCCGGCACCATATATTCCGGCAAACGCTCAGATAAGTGCTTAACCAGAATTTCATTTGATAACATGGCCTCTGTGACCAGATAAGCGGCCAGTACTTTATGGCCGTTATGCACACGGTCAATCACCACCGCTTGTTTGACTTGTGGGTGGGAAGTCAGGGCACTTTCGATTTCGCCCAACTCAATGCGATAACCACGGATTTTGACCTGAAAATCATTGCGCCCCAGATAGTCCAGCTTGCCATCCGGTTGCCAGCGCACCAAATCACCGGTTTTATACAGGCGGGTATAACCGTATTCTTTGTCTTTATCTGTAGCAAACGGATTTGTCACAAACCGCCCGGCAGTCAGTTCAGGCCGGTTTAAATACCCCCGCGCCAGCCCGGCACCGCCGATATACAGTTCTCCCGGTGCGCCGACGGGAGACAGATTGCCCTGTCCATCCAGCACATACAGACGGGTGTTATCAATCCCCTGACCAATAGCCAGATCACCGTGCTGCAATCGGTTCTGGCTGGCACAC
>NZ_NKHP01000090.1 GCF_014467235.1 Xenorhabdus indica
AAACCGCACGTTAACGTTGGTACTATCGGCCACGTTGACCACGGTAAAACTACCCTGACTGCTGCAATCACTACCGTTTTGGCGAAAACTTACGGCGGTAACGCGCGTGCATTCGATCAGATCGATAACGCACCAGAAGAAAAAGCACGTGGTATCACCATCTCTACTTCTCACGTAGAATACGATACTCCATCTCGTCACTATGCACACGTTGACTGCCCAGGCCACGCCGACTATGTGAAAAACATGATCACTGGTGCTGCTCAGATGGATGGCGCGATCCTGGTTGTGGCTGCAACTGATGGCCCAATGCCACAGACTCGTGAACACATCCTGCTGGGCCGTCAGGTAGGCGTACCTTACATCATCGTGTTCCTGAACAAGTGTGACATGGTTGATGATGAAGAGCTGCTGGAACTGGTAGAAATGGAAGTCCGTGAGCTGCTGTCTCAGTACGATTTCCCAGGCGATGACACTCCAATCATCCGTGGTTCTGCTCTGAAAGCGCTGGAAGGCGACGCAGAGTGGGAAGCGAAAATCATCGAACTGGCTGAAGCACTGGATTCTTACATCCCAGAACCAGAGCGTGACATTGACAAGCCATTCCTGCTGCCAATCGAAGACGTATTCTCCATCTCCGGCCGTGGTACTGTAGTTACTGGTCGTGTTGAGCGTGGTATCGTTAAAGTGGGTGACGAAGTTGAAATCGTTGGTATCAAAGAAACCACCAAAACAACGTGTACCGGTGTTGAAATGTTCCGCAAACTGCTGGACGAAGGCCGTGCAGGTGAGAACGTCGGTGTTCTGCTGCGTGGTACTAAGCGTGATGACGTTGAGCGTGGTCAGGTTCTGGCGAAGCCCGGTTCTATCCACCCACACACCCAGTTCGAATCTGAAGTGTATATCCTGAGCAAAGATGAAGGTGGCCGTCATACTCCATTCTTCAAAGGTTACCGTCCACAGTTCTACTTCCGTACCACTGACGTAACCGGTACTATCGAACTGCCAGAAGGCGTAGAGATGGTAATGCCAGGTGATAACATCAACATGAAAGTGAC
>NZ_NKHP01000091.1 GCF_014467235.1 Xenorhabdus indica
CTGGAAAGTCTGGTGGCGGCGCTGGAACAGGCGCCGGAAACCCCGGTACGGGCAGTTGAAATCCTGCCGGAAGCAGAACGTACACTGTTATTAACTACTTGGAATACAACGGAAACTGCCTATCCAGAGGCATGGTGTCTCCATCAGTTATTTGAGCAGCAGGTGGCGAAAACCCCACAGGCGACCGCTTTAATAATGGGTGATGAATCCCTGAGCTACCGCGAGTTGAATACACGGGCGAATCAGTTGGCTCACCAGTTAATCGGACAAGGCGTTTGCCCCGGCGATTCGATTGTGCTGATGTTTGAGCGCTCCGTGGTACTGGTGATGGCACAACTAGCAGTACTGAAAGCCGGTGCCGTTTACGTCCCCCTGGATCCCAGTGTGCCGGATGAGCGGAAAAACTGGTTGATCGATGACTGTGCCGCCAAATTGTTACTCACCGATACACAGGCAGATATTCCGGCTGATCTGGCGGTGCCGCTGCTGCGTCTTGCCAATGAGAGCAATACAAACAGTGAACAATATAGCGTTAACCCTGATTTGCCCCGTGTCAGTACGGATTTAGCCTATATCATGTATACCTCCGGCTCGACGGGCACCCCGAAAGGGGTGCTGGTGCCGCACCGAGCTGTGGTTCGATTGGTCATCAATAATGGTTATGCGGCCATCGAACCGGATGATCGGGTGGCCTTTACCGCGAACCCGGCGTTTGATGCCAGTACCTTTGAAGTCTGGGCGCCGTTGCTTAACGGTGGCACGCTGGTGGTGATTGATCATACCACCTTATTGACACCAGTGGAGCTAATCCGGGCTTTACAGACCTACGGTATCACGGTGTTGTGGTTGACCATCGGGCTGTTTAACCGGCTGGCAGTAGAGCTATCCCCGGCGCTGCCGCAGATAAGAATACTGATTTTTGGCGGCGATATTCCCGATTCATCAGTGATTGCCCAGGTGCTGAAACATTGTCCGCCGCAACAACTGTTGCAGGCCTATGGTCCGACGGAAGGCACCACCTTTACCACGA
>NZ_NKHP01000092.1 GCF_014467235.1 Xenorhabdus indica
GAATCATGAAACGATACAGGCTGACACACCGATAGCCCTGTATCTGGATCGCAGCCCGGAAATGGTGATCGCTATTCTGGCAGTGCTGAAAGCCGGGGGAGCTTATGTCCCGATTTCCCCCGCTTATCCCGCTGAACGAGTTCAGTTTATTCTGACTGACATAAAAACGCCCTGTGTACTGACGCAACAGCAGCATCTGGCTACATTGGCAGAATACAGCCAAACACTCACGAAACAACCTATACTCATCGCGGCGGATGACCGGACAATCACCGCAGGCCAGCCTGTGGAAAATCCGGTGCGGATAAACCAGCCAACCGATTTGGCCTATATTATTTATACGTCAGGCACCACGGGTCAGCCCAAAGGGGTGATGATTGAGCACAAAAGTGTGGCGCATATGGTGGCAGCACAGGCCGAAGTCTTTGATGCGGCAAAGAGAACAAAAGTCTTAATGTTTGCCGCTTATGTATTTGATGGTTCTGTTTTCGAATTATTCCCTGGCTTATTTAATGGCCTGACCATTTACCTTTGCAGCGAAACAGAACGTAACGCGCCTGCCATTGCCAAACTCATCCAACGGGAAGGGATTGAGATTGCCACCTTACCCCCGGCCATCTTGAAATTGTTAATCGGCACGAAGTTACCCTCCCTGCAATTATTGGTTACAGCGGGAGAGTCCCCCTCCCTGGATTGTCTGGCATATTTCAGCCAATACAGCAGCGTACTGAATGCTTATGGCCCGACAGAAGTGACCGTTGTTGCGAGCGGGAATGTGTATCAACGTGGAGACGCTGCAACCAATATCGGCAAAGCGAATAATAACGTCCGCCTTTACGTGCTTGATAGTGATGGCAATCTGTCTCCCGTCGGCGCACCGGGAGAACTGTATATCGGCGGTGCCGGGCTGGCGCGGGGGTATTTAAACCGGCCTGAACTGACCGCCGGGCGGTTTGTGGCAAATCCGTTTGCTACGGATAAGGACAAGTCGCTCGGCTAC
>NZ_NKHP01000093.1 GCF_014467235.1 Xenorhabdus indica
ACCAGACGCGCTTCAATTTCCCCCAGCTCAATACGGAAGCCGCGGATCTTGACCTGAAAGTCGTTGCGGCCGAGGTATTCGATACTGCCATCCGGCAACCAGCGGCCGAGGTCACCGGTTTTATACAGGCGGGCATCCGGTGCTGTTGAGAACGGGTCAGCCATAAAGCGTTCCGCCGTCAGTGCCGGACGGTTAAGGTAACCGCGGGCAACACCGGCCCCGCCAATATACAGCTCGCCCGTTACGCCAATCGGGACTGGCTGACCGTGATGATCGAGGAGATAAGCACGCAGGTCAGGTAATGGCTGACCAATCAGGCTGCCACGGCCTTCGGTAATATCCTCACCGGTGAGTTCCCGATAAGTGGCATGGACGGTGATTTCGGTGATGCCGTACATGTTCACCAGACGGGTCTGCTGAACCGGGTTATGAGCAATCCAGGGGGCCAGCATCGGCAAGTCCAGTGCCTCCCCGCCAAAGATAATACAACGCAGGGAATGTGCCGTGTCATCCTGCGCAGGGATAAGCTGGCGGAAAGCACTGGGGGTCTGGTTCAGCACGGTCACACGTTCCTGACACAACAGCGCATAGAACGCCTGCGGGGAGCGGGCACAGACCGCCGGGACGATAACCAGCTTGCCACCGTAAGACAGGGCGCCCCATATCTCCCATACCGAGAAATCAAAAGCAAATGAGTGGAACAGTGTCCAGACGTCGTTGCTATTGAACTGGAAATACCCTTGTGTTGCCGCTAACAGGCGAATGGCATTCGCGTGTTCAACCATCACCCCTTTGGGCTGACCGGTGGAGCCGGAGGTGTAGATCACATAAGCCAGATGGCGTGAAGTCAGTCCCCGTGCCCGGCTGTCAGGGTTGCTGCCCGGTTCTCTGTCAAAGACACGTGGTGAGCGGGCATCAAGCACGACAGTGGGTAAGGGACTGTC
>NZ_NKHP01000094.1 GCF_014467235.1 Xenorhabdus indica
GGAACTGGCAGGCTTTCAGGTCAAACACGCCATTGCTGAACCCGATTAAGTGGCGTTTTGGCGATTGCATCATGGGAAGCTGTAATTTCAGGGCATCCACCGCAGAACTGATACCATTCGGTGAGTAGGGTTGCCTCTCTTCCATAAAGGCTGCAACCATTTCTCGCTTTAAATCGCGATCACTGACCGGACGCCAGATGATACCGTTATAGTGATGCACGGTTTCCGAAGCGCCATCCAGCGCTAAATCACCATCATAACGCGCCAGCAAGACTTCCCCGCGCTGGCTGGCTCCCATCTGGCATAATGTCAGCTTGGAAGGCTCAGCATCATTGGGCTGAGTGGCTGCTTTTTTCTTGGTTGATGCCGGCTGATAGAGCCCCTGAGTAAAGGCTTGTCTTGCTATGTCCACACCGTTTTGCTGACGGTAATCGTCCCAGTCAGCTTTGTGCTCTGTCGGTGGTAACGTCACCCAACCATTCACCGCAAGAGCGGCTTTTTCTGCTGAAATCTTGCCGATATTCACTTTTGGTTTGCCGTGCTTATCCGGCTCGTTGGGATGATGCCAGTCGTTATCCGCTGCAATAATAATTTTGGTGTCCGACCAACGTTCCCGAACCACTTTGGAGACAGAAAGTAAATTGCCCGCATCCAGCGCCGCCAGAACTGCACCTTTATATAACTGACTGACAGTGAGTGCCGTAGCATAGCCTTCGGTAATGATCACCGTATCGGTGTTTTCTTCCAGTTCTGAGACAGAAATGAACGCCCCTTTTTTCTGGCTGCCAGACAGTAATTTTTTCTCTCCATTGGATTTAATAATCTGCGCACCTGTTACTTTTTTATCCAGTGTTGTCAGTGCCAACAAAGTCGAATTATTGAGCAATAGCCGCTGATTAGGGTAATCCAGTCCTTTTGCAACCAGATAAGGAGATTGCCC
>NZ_NKHP01000095.1 GCF_014467235.1 Xenorhabdus indica
CCCCACTGTTTGTGCCAGCTCGGACAATACCGGCGACCGGAACAACTCTCGCGCTGTCAGGGCCAATCCCTGCTGACGCAGGCGCTCAATCATACGCACGGCCAGCAGGGAATGACCGCCCAATGCAAAGAAACTGTCATGACGGCTGATCGGCTCAATACCCAGTAATTCACGCCAAATCGCTGCCAATGCGTTTTCTGTTTCTCCCTGCGGGGCCTCGTAGATTTGCCGGGCAAAGTCCTCGCCGTCTGGGGCCGGCAGCGCCCGGCGATCCAGTTTGCCGTTGGGTGTCAGTGGAAACGCATCCAGACGCACAAAGGCTGTCGGCACCATATAATCCGGTAACACCGCGCTCAGGTGAGCGCGCAGGCGGTTAACCAATTCCTCATCCGCTGCCGCGACCACATAGGCCACCAGCCGCTTATCCTGCCCTGCTCCCTGCGCCAGCACCACCGATTCACGCACCATGGGGTGCCCGGCCAGCCGGGCTTCTATTTCCCCCGGTTCAATGCGGAAGCCGCGAATTTTCACCTGCTGGTCATTACGGCCGAGAAATTCCAGATTACCGTCCGGCCGGTAACGGGCTAAATCCCCGCTCCGGTACATGCACGCATCCGGCCTATTACTGAACGGATCGAGAAGGAACCGTTCAGCGGTTAATTCAGGCCGATTCAGATAACCACAGGCTACTCCGTCTCCCCCCACATAAATTTCACCGATTGCCCCCAACGGTACGGGCTGACCATGATTATCCAGCAAATAAACCCGCGTATTGGCAATAGGCCGGCCTATGGGGAGTCGGGTTATACCCTCTTCCAGCGCCTCAATAGGATATGTCGTGGTAAAGGTGGTGCCTTCCGTCGGACCATAGGCCTGCAACAGTTGTTGCGGCGGACAATGTTTCAGCACCTGGGCAATCACTGATGAATCGGGAA
>NZ_NKHP01000096.1 GCF_014467235.1 Xenorhabdus indica
GGGTCAGGCGAGATATACTGCCCCGTTTCGTTACTGTAATATCTAAAGCGATTATAACAAAACCCGGATTCCTCATCGAAATACTGGCCTAAAAACCGGAAGTGACAACCAACATGATAATCTGCATCATTGGACGCAATCACCTGAGAATGATCTGCCTGCCCCCAGGTTCTCAGCCGCTGCGCCCAGATAAGCTGGCCGGCCTCGTTGAGCATCTCGCGCGGCGTCCCCTGATGGTCACTCACCACATAGTGCAGCTTGCCTCGCTCAAAACGGGCTGACGGTGTGAGTGCGCCCGGTTCGTAGAGCCAGCGGACACGCTGATTTTCCGCCGGTGTGCCATCGGCATAAATCGGCGTTTCCTCAACCAGATGGTCACCGCTCCACAGGTAATCCTGTCCGACGATGGCATCCGCTCTCAGTGCTAAATCCGGTTTGCCATCTAGCCACAATTTTAAATTTGTGGCAGCCAATTTTCCATCGTGAATTTTCAGTTTTTGGAGTCGCCTACCAAAAGGATCGTATTTATACTGCCAGCGCGAGCCGTCCGGGGTTTCGCAGTGGGTAAGCTGGTTTTGCGTATCCCAACGGTAGCGCCAGATTTGCGGACGGAAGCCATCACGGTGTTCAGTTTTTTCCACCAGACGACCGTTGTCATCATAGCGATAACGGTTATCCCCTTGCTGCACAACACGTCCGGCTTTCTGGCGTTGATTGATTTGTGCCACCGCTCCCCGCGCATCGGTCGGCAGATGTTGGCTCAGGTTACCGTTGGCATCATAACGGAACTGTTCTTCATGCGGACGGTTGCCATCAAACAGGGTATGCAGTATCTGGTCATTGGAATTATAACGGTAGCGGGTTTGCCCCCAGCGGCTGTCGTCAATCACACGGACGTT
>NZ_NKHP01000097.1 GCF_014467235.1 Xenorhabdus indica
ATGTCAATCGGCTTGCGCTTACGTCTGCCGATCCGGTCACGCAAGGACGCTGGCGTATTCAGCGTCTGTAAAACTCGTCCGTAAGCCTCGTAAACACTCACACCAGCCTGATAAAGCTGTGTCGGTTTAGTGTTGGGTTTTGAACTGATCAATAATGAGCGCAGATACCAGTTTCCATCCGCATTGTTAGTACCATTCTTATAAAGACGGTAGGCATAGGCACCAGCTACAATGGCAGGATCTCCTCTATAATTATAGTCGCCAACCAGATTGAAAATACCATTTGATGCCCCCAGGACATCAATAACCTTGATACCTTCAGTCGTCTGTGCCCCCGCTCCCCCGACGTTTTTGATCACAAGATGGGTTGAACCCGATGTGCTGCCTTTCACTACAAGTTTGTCAGTCTTTGAGTGATCCCCGCCCAACACGGTTGATAAAGTCACTGTGCCGTTATTGCCCTTGTAATCACTTGCGATAGTCAGTGTACGCCCGACATTTTTGTTATCTCCGCCAAAGAACACTCTGCCACTGTTATTCAAAGCGGAAATTGTTGTGTCATGGTTGAAATAAAGATTACCCGCATTATCAATATTACTGGTGATACTTCCCATTTTATTTCTGTCACCCAGACGTAACGCACTGCCGGATAATATCTTGACAGTACCGACATTCATATCGTGGGTATAGGTAAGATCCAGATTTTCCGTTGTAGCCCCTTTTCCCCCGATGGTGACAACTGAATTTTTCGACCCGGACACATTGCCCTTCAGGGTTGCATTTGGGCCAGACATATAAAGACTGGCGTTGCCAAGTTCCACATCGCCATCAATAGTGCCTGAATTAGAAATACCAT
>NZ_NKHP01000098.1 GCF_014467235.1 Xenorhabdus indica
GAAGGAAAATCTTATTCGTTTGCCGGAAGTTCAACGCAGGACGGGTTATAGCAAGGCGTGGATCTACAAACTGATTAGTGCCGGAGAATTTCCGAAACAGGTCAAACTGGGTTCTCGCTCAATCGCCTTTATTGAATCAGAAATTGATAACTGGATTGCGCAACGTATCGCTGAATCACGAGCGGCATAACACCTAAAGAAAATGACATAAGAAACGTGACATAAAAAAACAACGCCCCAGTGTGCAGCAACACATCTGAGGCGTCTGACCAACAACCGTTATACGGAGTAACGATGATGGCTGATATACAGCATAACCAAACTCGCCCTAAATTTACATCTTCAGATATCACAGGCAACCAAAAACCGCTTGACCTGATCCAGACCGTGAAAAAATCCGCTATGTATCATTGGGAAAATTTATTGCCTGCCTGTGGCATCGATATTCCCGCAAAGGGAAAACATGGTGCTTGTCCTGTCTGCGGTGGCACTGACCGTTTTCACTTTATTGATGATCATCATAATGGCAACTGGCATTGCCGCCAGTGTGATACCCCGAACTATGGTGATGGGCTGGATTTGGTGGCAAAAACTAAAGGAATGTCCATCATTGAGGCGGCAAAAGTGGTTGCGGATGCGCTGGCGTTACCTTTACCAGAACCCAAACCAGCCAGAGAAATCATTCAAACTACGCAGTCAATTGCCGAAAAAGTGGCGGCACTGATGGCGCAAACTGTTGCTGGGCAATCTCCTTATCTGGTTGCAAAAGGACTGGATTACCCTAATCAGCGGCTATTGCTCAATAATTCGACTTTGTTGGCACTGACAACACTGGATAAA
>NZ_NKHP01000099.1 GCF_014467235.1 Xenorhabdus indica
GAAGGAAAATCTTATTCGTTTGCCGGAAGTTCAACGCAGGACGGGTTATAGCAAGGCGTGGATCTACAAACTGATTAGTGCCGGAGAATTTCCGAAACAAGTCAAACTTGGTTCCCGCTCAATCGCCTTTGTTGAATCAGAAATTGATAACTGGATTTCCCAGCGGATCGCTGAATCACGGGCGGCATAACAGATAAAAGAACATGACATAAGAAACGTAATATAAAAAACAACGCCCCAGTGTGGTGACACACATCTGAGGCGTCTGACCACAACGTAAAGGAGACTTACGATATGGCTGATACACAGTCTAACCAAACTCACCCTAAATTTACATCTTCAGATATCACAGGCAACCAAAAACCGCTTGACCTGATCCAGACCGTGAAAAAATCCGCTATGTATCATTGGGAAAACCTATTGCCTGTCTGTGGCATCGATATTCCTGCAAAAGGGAAACATAGTGCTTGCCCTGTTTGCGGTGGCACTGACCGTTTTCACTTTATTGATGATCACCATCATGGCAATTGGCACTGCCGCCAGTGTGATACCCCGAACTATGGTGATGGGTTGGATTTAGTGGCAAAAACTAAAGGAATGTCCATCATTGAGGCGGCAAAAGTGGTTGCGGATGCGCTGGCGTTACCTTTACCAGAACCCAAGCCAGCCACGAAAACCATTCAAACAACACAACTGATTGCCGAAAAAGTGGCGGCATTGATGGCGCAAACTGTTGCCGGGCAATCTCCTTATCTGGTTGCAAAAGGACTGGATTACCCTAATCAGCGGCTATTGCTCAATAATTCGACTTTGTTGGCACTGACAACACTGGATAAA